>OZ242312.1:2150000-4016061 GCA_965207805.1 Gemmatimonadota bacterium | reverse complement strand
GGTCGTGGAAGCCCGGCAGCGGGTCATGCTTGAAGTCAACGTGGACACGGCGCGACTGGATGACCTGGTGGCCGTGCTTCCCTGCATGCGGAAGCCGACGGTTTCTCGTCTGCACGGCGAAGAGGGCTACGCCATCCGGGTCGCCGTGCTGCGCGAAGCCCTTCCCGGCCTGATCCCGCGCGTGAAGGCGCGAGGCGGTACCGATCTCGTCGTGACGACGCCGGGACAGATCGTCGCATGAGCGGGATGACGGTGGCTGCGCCCCCGGGCGAACGGCTCCGGCTCGATCACAACGAGCGCCTGTTTCCGGCGCCGGAGCTCGTCCGTCTCCTTCCGGAAGTGCCGGCGAGCACGCTGACGCGCTATCCGGATGCCTCGCGGTTGGAGCAACGACTGGCTGAGGCCAGCGGGATCGCGAAAAACCGGGTTCTCGTCACCGCCGCGGCGGACGACGCGATCGACCGTGCCTGCCGCCGCTATCTCGCCGGGGGCCGAGAGCTCATCACGGTGGCTCCGACGTTCGAGATGGTCCCCCTGTTCGCGGCGCTCGCGGGTGGCCGGGTGCGGTCGATACCGACGCTGAGCGACCCCGCTCCTCTCGGACCGATCCTCGACCGGCTCGGGGAACGGACGGGGCTGGTTGCGGTGATCTCGCCGCACAACCCCACGGGAACGGCGGTCCCGGTCGAGCGGATCCTGGCCATCGCCGACAGCCTGCCGGCGGACGCCGCGCTGCTCGCGGATCTCGCCTACGTCGAGTTCGCCGACCGAGATCCGACAACGGAACTGCTGCAACGCGACAACATCCTGGTCGTACGGACGCTGTCGAAGGCCTGGGGCCTCGCCGGGCTTCGCGTGGGTTTCGTGCTGGGCCCGCCCGCGGTCATCGCGGACCTCCGTGCCGGCGGTGCGCCCTTCCCTCTTTCTGCCCCGTCCATCTGGTTGGCGGAGCGGGCGCTGGCGTTGGGCGACCGCGTCACCGCGACGTACGTCGCCGCCGTGCGCAGCGAGCGCGAGAGGCTCGCCTCGGCACTGCTCGCCTCGGGGGACGAGCCCTTCGAGTCGCAGGCGAACTTCGTGCTCGCGTCCACGGATCGGGCCGCCGCCCTGTACCGCGGCTTTCGTCAACAGGGCATCGCCATCCGACGCTTTCCGACCCTGCCGGACCTTGTCCGGATCACGCTTCCGGGGGACGAGGCGATGTTCCGCCACCTCCTCCGTGTGCTCGACACCCTTGGACACACCTCGTGAGGGAGATCCCCATGAACGCGAACTCCGGAGAGAGTCGCTCGGCCACCCGGCGGGTGGGAGAACGGTCCCGGCGGACGCTCGAGACCCGCATCGAAGCCCGGCTGGACCTGGACAGCCGGGGACGCAGCCGCGTCGATACCGGACTTGCGTTTCTCGACCACATGATCGGCGCCGCGGTCTTCCACGGCGGCATGACGCTGGATCTGCGCGCGCAGGGCGACCTCGACATCGACGATCACCACACGGTGGAGGACTGCGGACTCGTATTCGGTTCGGTCATCCGCGACGCGCTCGGGGACCGGCGGGGGATTCGCCGCTTCGGGTACGCCTACGCGCCTCTCGACGAGGCGCTTGCCCGGGCGGTCGTGGACCTCTCCGGACGCCCCTTCGCCAAGGTGGACCTCGGCCTTCGGCGCGAGATGCTGGGGGCCGTCGCGACCGAGAACCTCACCCATTTCTTCACCTCGCTCGCGACGGCGGGAGGTCTGACGCTTCACCTGAATGTCATCCGCGGAGACAACGACCACCATCGCGCGGAGGCCGCCTTCAAGGCGTTCGGTCTCGCCCTCGCCGAAGCGGTCGCGGAACGCGCCGCGGCCGGAGTCCCGAGTACGAAGGGTGTGCTCGGATCGGGCGAGTCGCCCGCGGCCGACGTGGAAGAGGACTCGGGGGCCGGGGCCCTCGAGACGGTGTCTCGATGAGCGCCGCGCGGATGGCAACGGGCCCGGACGATGTGGGGATCGTTCCGACGGGCGTGGCGAACCTCGAGGCGGTGGCGGCCGCTTTCCGGCGGCTGGGAAGAACCCCGCGGCTGCTGGACTCGGCCGCCGGCATCTCGAGCGCCGATTACGTCGTCCTCCCCGGCGTGGGGTCTTTCACCGACGGCATGGCGGAGCTTCGCCGGCGTGGATGGGCGGAAGCCGTCCGCCGGCGCGTGGAGGAGGGACGTCCGACGCTCGCCATCTGTCTCGGACTTCAACTCCTGTGCGAGGAGAGCGAGGAGGCTCCGGGCACTGCCGGGCTTGGGTGCGTACCGGGCCGGGTGGTCCGGCTGGCGGAGAGCTGCCGCGTCCCCCAGTTGGGTTGGAACCGTGTCGCGGCCCCGTCCGGAACCACCTTCCTGCGGTCATCCGTGGTCTACTTCGCCAACTCCTACGGGCTCGAGACGGGTCCGGCGGGCTGGACCGCCGCGATGGGGCGGCACGGAAGCCGCTTCGTGGCGGGGCTGGAACGCGGCGGCGTCCTCGCCTGCCAGTTCCACCCGGAGTTGTCGGGGAAGGTCGGCGCCGGTCTCCTGAAGCGATGGATCGAAGGGTCGCCGGGCGCGGCAGCTGCGTTCGAACCGCGCGTGCCACAGCCCTCGCTCGCGGCGGCATGCTGAACATTCGGGTTGTTCCGTGCCTGGACGTGAGGGACGGCAGGGTCGTAAAGGGCGTCCGGTTCGACAACCTCGAAGACCAGGGCGACCCCGCCCGGCTCGCTCGACGCTACGAGCGCGAAGGGGCGGACGAACTCGTGATCCTCGATGTCTCGGCCACGGCCGAGGGAAGGGTGGCCCGGTTCGAGACGGTGGGCCGCGTTCGTGACGAGATCTCGATTCCGCTTACGGTCGGCGGCGGCGTGCGGACGGCGGAAGACGCGGGCGCACTGCTGGAGGCGGGGGCGGACCGGGTCGCCGTGAACACGGCGGCGGTCGAGCGACCGGAACTCCTGTCGGAGATCGCGACCCGGTTCGGGGCGCAGTGCGCCGTCCTGGCCCTCGACGCCGGCGCGGCGTCGGACGATGCGTGTCCAAGCGGCTTCGAGGTTCTGACGCACTCGGGAGGACGACGCACGGGCCTCGATGCCGCGGAGTGGGGTCGCCGCGCGGCGGAACTGGGCGCGGGCGAGATCCTCCTCACGAGCTTCGACCGGGACGGGACGCGGAGCGGCTACGATCTGGCCCTGATCGGAGCGATGCGCGAGGCCGTGCCGGTGCCGATCGTGGCTTCCGGCGGGGGAGCCCACCCGGGTCATATGTGCGCGGCGGTCGAGGCCGGGGCGGACGCGGTGCTGGCGGCGTCGATCTTCCATCAGGGCGACTGGTCGATCGGCAGACTCAAGGATCGACTGCAGCAACTCGGGGTCGCGGTACGCCGATGATCATCCCATCCATCGACCTCATGGGCGGCCGGGCCGTGCAGCTTCGGCAGGGCTCGACGCTCGAGATCGACGCCGGCGACCCGCGGCCGCTCGCCGAAAGGTTCGCCGTCGCGGGGGAAGTCGCGATCATCGATCTCGACGCGGCGCTCGGCCGCGGAGACAACGCCGCCCTTATCAGGGAACTGCTCCCGCTCGCACCGTGTCGGGTGGGTGGCGGCATTCGGTCCCGCGAGGCGGCGCTCGACTGGCTCGACGCGGGTGCGCGGCGGGTGATCCTGGGCACGGCGGCGAGTCCCGAGGTCCTGGGCGGACTTCCCGCGGACCGCGTGATCGCGGCGCTCGACGCACGCGATGGCGAGGTCGTCGTGGAGGGCTGGCAGCGCGGGACGGGTCGCGACGTCATCGGGCGGATGGAGGAACTCGATGGTCTTGCGGGCGGCTATCTGGTCACCTTCGTGGAGGTCGAAGGCACGCTGGGCGGGATCCCGCTGGACCGGGTATCCGCCCTCGTCGGGGCCGCGGGATCCGCGCGCGTTACGGTGGCGGGGGGCGTCCGCGAGGAGTCGGAGGTCGCGGCATTGGACCGAATGGGCGCGGACGCGCAGGTGGGGATGGCGATCTACAGCGGGCGCATGGACCTGGCCGACGCCATCGCGGCGCCGCTGACGTCCGACCGGGCCGACGGACTGTGGGCGACGCTGGTCGAGGACACGGACGGGCGGGCGCTCGGGCTCGCCTGGTCGAGCGCGGAGAGCCTGCGCGCCGCCGTCAGCGAACGGCGGGGCATCTACCAGAGCCGCTCACGGGGGCTGTGGAGGAAGGGCGAGACTTCCGGCGCCACGCAGGAACTCATCCGCGTGGCGGCGGATTGTGACCGGGACACGCTGCGCTTCACCGTGCGGCAGCGTGGGACCGGCTTCTGTCACACCGGCGCCCGGACCTGTTTCGACGTTGCGCCGTCCCGGATGTCGGCGGCCCGGACATCGGGGACGGGCATGGGACTGCGTGACCTGGAGACTCGCCTTCGCGCGCGACTCGCCGATCCGGAGCCGGGCTCGCTGACTGCGCGACTCGCCGGGGATGCCGAGCTGTTGCGGGGGAAACTCGTCGAGGAAGCGCTTGAACTGGCGGAAGCCGGATCGGAGGCGGACGCGGTGGCGGAGTTTGCGGACCTGTACTACTTCGCCCTCACGCGGCTCGTGAAGGCCGGCGGCTCGCTCGAAGATGTATGCCTTGAACTGGAGCGGCGGGCCCTCAAGGTGCGTCGTCGGGCCCCGAGGCCGCCGGGAGGGCCGACCGGGCGGACGGCTTCGGCGCCCGCCGCGGCAGCGGGCGGGATCCTGACGCCGATCGGCCTCGAGGAGGCCCTGCGGGCGGTACGCTCGCCGGCGCTCGATCCGGCGGCCCTCGAGGTCGCGCGGACCATCCTGGACGATGTCGAGCGGCGCGGAGAGCCGGCGCTCCGCGAGCACGCCGAGCGGCTCGGCGACCTCGAGCCGGGCGACGACCTGCTCCTCGATCGGTCGGCGCTCGGGCGCGCCACAGAGGCGCTCCACGCCGACGGCCGGGAGCTGCTGCGCCGCGCGGCCGACCGGATCCGCGCGTTCGCGGAGGCCCAGCGGGCATCCGCGACCGACCTCGACACGCCGGTCGCGGGCGGCCGCGGCGGTCATCGGCTCGTGCCCGTCGGAGCGGCCGGATGCTACGCGCCCGGGGGGCGCTTCCCCCTCCCGTCCTCGGTGCTCATGACCGCCATCCCCGCGAGGGTGGCGGGCGTGGGCGAAGTCTGGGCCGCGTCGCCCCGGCCGACCGCGGCGGTCCAGGCCGCGGCGTTCATGGCCGGCGCGGACGGCCTCCTCACCATCGGCGGCGCGCAGGCGATCGGCGCGCTCGCCTTCGGCGTCGGAGGCGTCTCGCGCTGCGAGAAGATCGTGGGGCCGGGGAACCGGTTCGTCACCGCGGCCAAGCGCCTCCTCTACGGCCGGGTCGGCCTCGACACCATCGCCGGCCCATCCGAGCTGCTCGTCGTCGCCTCGCCGGATGCGGCGCCGGCGCGCGTCGCCGCCGACCTGCTCGCCCAGGCGGAGCACGACCCCGACGCCGTCCCGCTTCTGTGCGCCTTCGACGAAGCGACCGTCGAGGCCGTCCGCGAAGAGGCCGAGCGGCAGCTGGCCGCGCTGCCGACCGCCCCGATCGCGCGTCAGGCCCTGGCGGCCGGCGGCGCCCTCCTCGCGGCAGACCCCGACGAGGCCGCCGCCATCTGCAACGCGGTGGCGCCGGAGCACCTGCACCTGCACGGCGAACTGGCCGAGTCTCTCGCTCCCCGCGTCCACCGCTACGGATCGCTCTTCCTGGGCGCTGCCACGCCCGAGGCGGCCGGCGACTACGGAGCCGGACCGAACCACACGCTTCCCACATCGGGCGCCGCGGCGTTCGACTCGGGACTCTCCGTGTTCTCGTTCCTGCGTCGACCGACGTGGCTGTCGCTTTCGCCCGAAGATGACGCCTACGAGGGCCTGCTGCGGGACACGGCCGCGCTCGCCAGACTGGAGGGACTGGAAGCGCACGCGCTGTCGGCCGAACTCCGGCTCACGGCGGCGGCCCGGAGAGATCGCGGTCGGAGGGTCCGCGCCTCGTAAGGTGGTCGAGGGCACGGTCCACAGCGTCCTTCGTCGAGGCCGTGATCCCGCCCCTCTCGTACTCCTGCACGGCCACCCGCTCCAGGCGGTCGACGAGCGCATCGACGCCGGGTCGCGGGGCCGACGTCGAGGCACGGACGTGCTCCGTGGCGCCGAACAGGTTGATCCAGTACTCCGTCCGGCGCCCCCACTCCAGCAGCCCGTAGAACTGCCAGCCCGCCCGGGGGCCGATTCCGAGCACGTCCAGGAGGGCGACGAAGAGCGAGATCGGCAGCAGCAACGCGTCCCTCAGGCCATCGAGGACCAGTTTCAGTTGAAAGACGGCCACGTCGCGGAGGAGCGTCCAGCGCGAGGGAACGATTTCGGGTTGCAGGGTTGCTCTGGCCGGGAACTCGTTCATCCTGTCTCTCGATTCCTTGGTCCTCGAAATAAACTTCGCGGCCTCGTGTAACCCTCGCGTAGCGAACAGTCACCACAGGTCTACACCGGTGCCCGCGACCATGGGAGCCATCATTGAACAGCTCGGAGGCAACCGACCGGATGCTCGTTCTTCGCGCGCAGCGGGGCGAGCGTGCGGCCTTCGGCGAACTCGTCACTCGATACATGCAGCGTGCCTACTATACCGCACTCGGCCTCGTCGGGAACCACGACGATGCGCTGGACCTCTCTCAGGAGGCCTTCGCCAGGGCGTTCCGCGCGCGCGCCCGAATCGACCCCGAACGTCCCTTCTTCCCCTGGCTGTACCAGATCATCCGACGACTCTGTTTCAACCATACGCGGGACCAGCGGTCACGCCGCCTGAAACTCGAGACGGCGGGCAGCTGGCTTACCGATACGACGATGGGCCGGCGTCCGCTCGGCCCCGATCAGGCGATGGAGCGCACCGAATTGCGCGAACAGGTCGGCGCGGCCATCGAACGCCTGCCCGAGCGGGAGCGGGAGGCGCTCGTCCTGCGCGAGTTTGAGGAACTGCGCTACCGGGAGATCGCCGAGTTGCTGGGAATCCCCATCGGCACGGTGATGTCGCGCCTCTATCGGGCGCGGCGGTCTCTCGCGCGCGAGATGGAGACGACGGGAACGCACCCCGGCCAGGGGGGAGGTGCGGACGATGAGTGAGAGAAACGCGAACCCGCCCGGCGACGAGCGGGTGCGCCATCTGATGATGGCCGAGCTGGATCGGGAGATCTCGGGAGAGGGACGGCTCGAACTCGAGTCCGCGCTCGAGGAGAACCCGGGTCTTCGCGACGAACTGGCGACATACCAGCGCCTGAAGGAGGTCACCGACACCATGGCTCCGCTCAAGCCGCCGGAGGAAACCTGGGACAGCTACTGGGAACACGTCTATCGCCGGCTCGAACGCGGGATCGGCTGGGTCCTGGTCTCGCTGGGAACGATCATCGTGGGGACGTGGGCGCTGTGGACGGCCGTCAGTGAGTTGATTCGGGACACGACGATACCCGCGTACATTCGCTGGAGCCTGCTCGCGCTGATCGCCGGCTTCGTGATCCTCTTCGTCTCCGTCGTTCGCGAGCGCCTGTTCGTGCAGAAGAAAGACCCCTACAAGGATGTCGTCCGATGATCCTCACCTCTCGAAACGACCTTGCCGGATACCGGATCGTAGAGGAATTCGGCCTCGTCCGCGGCAGCACCATCCGGGCGCGCCACCTGGGCCGCGACATTCTCGCCGCCCTGAAGACCATCGTGGGGGGCGAGATCCAGGAGTACACGAAGATGATGGCCGAGGCGCGGGAACAGGCGGTCGATCGGATGGAGGCGGAGGCGGAGGCGGCCGGCGCGAACGCGATCCTCTGCATCCGCTTTTCCACCTCCTACGTCCTGGGAGGGACCGCCGAGATCGTCGTCTACGGCTCCGCCGTCAAGGTCGAGGAGGTCTGACCGTGGTCCTGAGAATGCTCGTCGCGGCCGGGTGCGTGCTCTCCTCTCCGGCGCTGGCGCAGGAGCCGGATCCGGGCCCCGAGGGGAGAAACGGAGGCGTCGAGGGCCGGTGGGCGGGATCCGTCGTTCTCCCGACGGGTGAGCTGCCCTTCTCTGTTACCTTCGAGCGGGCCGACGGCGTGCTTTCCGCCACGATGGACATCCCCGCGCAGGGAGCGATGGGTCTTCCACTCACGGCGGTGTCCTACGTCGACGGTCGCGTGCATTTCGAGCTCGAGGCTCCCATCGGGCTCGCCGCGTGGGATGGCGCCCTCGCGGGCGACACCATCGAGGGTGAATTCACGCAGGGGGTCGCGACCGGCACGTTTTCCGTGTCGCGGGCCGATCTTCCGGAAGCGGAGGCGGAAGAGCCGGTGCCCTACCGGGCGGAAGAGGTCTCGTTCGAGAACGGCGACCTGCACTTCGAGGGTACGCTGACGCTGCCGGAGGGGACGGGACCGTTCCCGGGCGTCGTCCTCATCACGGGATCGGGACCCCAGGACCGGGACGAGGTCGTGGCCGGGTTCGCCGTCTTCCGCCTCCTCTCCGATCACCTCACGCGGCAGGGCATCGCCGTCCTCCGCTACGACGACCGTGGCGTCGGCGGCTCGACGGGAAGCGTCTCCGGCTCCACCTCGTCCGACTTCGCGGGCGACGCGCTGGCGGGTCTCGCGCGACTCTCGGAGCACCCGGACGTAGACGCCGGGCGCGTCGGTCTCGTTGGACACAGCGAGGGAGCCATTGTGGCGCCCCTTGCGGCCTCACGTTCGGACGCCGTTCGCTTCGCCGTGCTGCTGGCCGGCTCGACCGTGCCCGGCACCGAGATCCTGTACGAGCAGTCCGCAGCCATCCAGCGCGCAAGCGGCGTGCCCGAGGATCGCATCGAGTGGAACACCGACTTCCAGCGCCGTCTGTTCGCTGCCCTGGAAGCGGGGGAAGACCTCGAGGCGTATCGCGAGGAGCTTGGGACCGCGATCCGCGAGGGCATCGAGGCCCTCCCCGAAGAGCAGCGCGCGGCGATCTCGGACGTGGACTCCTACGTACAAACCCAGATCGACGGGCAGATCAACCGCGTCGAAACCCCCTGGTTCCGGCATTTTCTCACGTACGATCCGGTCGAGGGCCTCCGGGGCACGCGGGTGCCGGTGCTCGCGCTCTTCGGCGGGCTCGACCTGCAGGTTCTCGTGGACCAGAACCGGCCGCCACTGGAAGAGGCGCTGGCCGGGAACCCCGACGTGACGGTCGAGGTACTCCCGCGCGCCAATCATCTCTTCCAGGCCGCGACCAGCGGATCCCCAGCCGAGTACGCGACGCTCGAGCACGACTTCGTCGACGGCTTCCTCGACACGATCTCCGACTGGATCCTCGCCCGCTTCGGCAGCTGACGGTTCGGAGCTACTGCTGTCGCAACCCGTTCACTCGCCGGGCCAGAGCGCGGCCCGCTGCCGGAAGATGGACGGGTCGGCGCGCCATTCCACAAAGCCTGTGCGGCGTTCGTCGGTCAGCCAGTTGATTCGGGCATCGATGCAGGCCAGCAGATCGCGGTCGTCCGCATCCAGCGCGAACCCCCCGAATTCGGCGAGAGAATCCCGGGCGGCCACGGTGAACGCTCCGCCCGACCTGTGCGCGGCCTCGCCGCTTCCGATTTCCCCCTGGGCCACGGCGTCGATGCGTCCATCGCGCAGGGCGTCGAACAATTCCCGGTCGCCGGACTCCCGGCCGAGGTACACCACCTGCGGCATGTCGCCGGATGCGGGGTGAAGGCGGGTTCGGCCCCCAAGGACGGGCGATGCCATGGCGGCCGTGATCGTAAACGCCCCCGTACCATCCGCCACGACCGTGCCGGCCGGCGTCTCCACGCGCGTCCCCGCTCGGAGCACGCCGGAACCGTCCACGATTCCCGTGATCTGGAGCAGCCGTGCCTCTCCCGTTGTCCCCGGAAGGACGCCCACGCGCACCGCGCTCGTGAGCGCGTCGTAGGATGAGAGCCGTGCGGCATCCTCGTGTCGCACCAGGAGCGACTGGCGGAAGGCGATGTGGCCGGACGTGAACGCAACCGCCGGGGCGCCGGTGTCGTCGACCGTCCGCGACTCGAGAATCGTGATGCCGCCGCCGGCCATGTCGAAGTCCGGCGTCGCGGGCAGAAGCCAGATTCCGGGCCAGTCGGCGATCGGGCGGCGCACGAAGGAGAGTCCGGTACCGGGCATGGCCTCGAGCGCGCTGAGGAGGTCGGCCTCGTAGCCCATGTGCCGACTGAACCCGGGCGAGTTCGGGTCCGGGTCCGCGCTGTAGCTGACGGGCGCGAAGAGCGCGTAGAACGCCACCGTGAGAGGAGCGTCGCCGCACGTCGCCGACAGCGGCGGCTCCACCGCGCCTCCGCAGCCCACACCGACAAGCGCAAGCCCGGCCAGCAGCGGCCACACGATCAACTCTGTCGCCTTGAACTTCACCTCGTCACCTCTCTCAGTCGTCGGCCCGCAGTGAGACCGCGTTTTCGACATGTGTTCGGAGACGGTATTCTTCACGAGCAGACTCCCGCCAGAGACCGGCATCCTGTGCTCCTGGCGCCCGACGACGACCGCTGAAGAGATCCGATTCGAGGAGACTCAGCCGCCATGTACGCACCATATGCCCGGACCGTCAGTGGATTCATCGTCTCCTCCCTCCTCGGCACGGCCATCGTCGGGGGCATCCCGGCTGTGGCAACCGCCCAGACGCCGGGTGACGAGGTGCGGCGCCTCGCCGAACATCCCGCCGTGCAGAACGCCTTTCGGATCATCGAGGAACTCGAACCGACGACGATCCGAGAACTCATCGAACTCACGGAAGTTCCGGCGCCCCCCTTCATGGAGGACGAGCGCGCCCGGGTCTACGCGGAGTGGCTTCGCGAGGCCGGCGCCGACTCCGTGTTCATCGACGAGGAGGGCAACGCGATCGGGATCCGATACGGCCGGGGCGGCGCGCGGGGATCGACGCCGGAGGGGGAGCGGCGGACCGTGGCGCTGTCGGGACACCTGGACACGGTGTTCCCCGCGGACGTCGACGTGACGGTCACCCAGCGGGGGGACACGCTCTTCGCCCCCGGCGTCGGCGACGACACGCGCGGCCTCATTGCGGTGCTCACCGTGCTGCGGGCGCTCGAGGCGGCAGGCATCGAGACGGAGGCGGACGTTCAGTTCATCGGGACCGTCGGGGAGGAAGGGCTCGGCGACCTGCGCGGGATGAAGTACCTGTTTCGCGACGGCGCGGACCCCATCCACACGTGGATCGACATCGACGGCACGGGGCTGGGCCGCATCGTGAACAAGGGGCTCGGCTCCCACCGTTTCCGCGTGACGTTCCGGGGACCCGGCGGACATTCCTGGGGAGCGTTCGGACTGGCGAGCCCGGCCCATGCGCTGGGCCGCGGGATCCGTCATTTCCAGGACGTGGCCGACACGCTCACGCGATCGGGGCCGCGCACGAGCTACAACGTGGGGCGGCTCGGCGGCGGCACCTCGGTCAACGCGATTCCGTTCGAGGCGTGGATGGAGGTGGACATGCGCTCGGAGAGCGAGGAGAGCCTCGGGCGCATCGACGCCGCCTTCCAGGACGCGATGCGCCGGGCGCTGGCGGAGGAAAACGCCCTGCGGCGCGCCGGGCCGGAGATCGAACTCGAACTGGACCAGATCGGCGACCGTCCCTCGGGAGAGGTCGCGGACGACCATCCCCTGGTCGAGCGGGCCATCGCGGTCATGCCCCTGTTCGGGGCGGTGCCCGCGCTGACCCGGTCGTCGACGGACTCGAACATCCCGATCTCCCTGGGCATCCCCGCGGTGACGATCGGGAGCGGGGGCATCGGGATGGGGGCCCACTCGCCCGGGGAATGGTGGATCAACCGTAACGGCCACCTCGGGATCCAGGCGAACCTCCTCCTGCTGGTGAGCGAGGCGGGCCTGGCCGAGCCCATCCCCTGAAGACTCCAGTCCCCTGAAGACTTCCAGGACCGGGTTCGGCCTCCACACGGCGGCGGCGGTCGTCGTCGCCAACATGATCGGGACCGGCGTCTTCACGAGCCTCGGGTTCCAACTCGAGTCGCTGCGGTCCGGGTTCGCCCTTCTCATGCTGTGGGTCGTGGGCGGAGTCGCGGCCGTGTGCGGCGCCCTCACGTACGCCGAGCTGGGGTCGACGATCCGGCGCTCGGGAGGCGAATACACCTTCCTCTCGCACATCTACCACCCGGCAGCCGGCTTCGTCTCGGGCTGGATCTCGGCCACGATCGGGTTCGCGGCTCCCACGGCGCTGGCCGCGATCACGTTCGGGACGTACCTGTCGTCCGTCTTTCCGGCACTGCCCGCGCGGTGGCTCGCCGTCGGGCTCGTCGTGCTGCTCTCGGTCGTCCATGGCCGCACCCACCGCACCTCGGGCGGCTTTCAGCGCTGGTCGACGACGGCCAAGGTCGTCCTGATCGTGGCCTTCTGCGCGGCCGGGCTGTTACTCGTCGCGGAACCCCGGGACGTCGGTGTGCTCCCCTCGGCGGGCGGCGTTTCGAGTGTGTTCTCCGCCGGGTTCGCCGTGTCGCTCATTTTCGTGTCGTATTCGTATTCGGGGTGGAACGCCGCGACGTACGTGACGGGCGAACTCCGGGATCCGCGGCGGACGCTCCCCCGCGCGCTGGCGACCGGGACGCTGCTCGTGATGCTGCTATACGTCGGCCTCAATTACGTCTTCCTGCGCGCCGCTCCCGTCGAGGAGATGGTGGGACGGCTCGAGGTGGGATACATCGCGGCGGGGTACATCTTCGGGCCGGTCGGGGCCGACCTGATGGGGATCACGCTCGCGCTCCTACTCGTCTCCACCGTGAGCGCCATGGTGCTCGCGGGTCCGCGCGTGCTGCATGCGATCGGCGAGGACTACCCGACCTTCCGGTTCCTGAGTTCCATCAACGCTCGCGGGACGCCCGGCGTGGCCATCTTCACGCAGGCCGCAATCAGCCTCCTGTTCATCCTCACGGAATCGTTCGAGACGATCCTCGTCTTTTCGGGCTTCACGATGGGCCTCAACACGTTCCTGGCGGCGGGCGGGGTGTTCCTCCTGCGCCGGCGGCAAGCCGCGGGGGGACGGTCCGGGGCGGGCGACGGACCCGACGCCGGAGAAGGAACCGGTACCGGCGAACCGTACCGGACCTGGGGCTACCCCGTGACGCCGCTCATCTTCCTGGCGGTGACGGGCTGGACGCTGGCCTACATCCTGCGCGACCGACCCTTGGAGGCGGGGCTGGGACTGGGGCTCATCGCCGTCGGCCTCGCCATCTACGCCGTCACGCAGACCCGCGATCGAAAGACCCGCGCTTGAACCCGAGTCCGCAGACGGCGTCCACGCGGGATCTGCTGCTGGCGTTTGCCGCCGTGTACCTGGTGTGGGGGTCGACCTACCTGGCGATCCGCTTCGGCGTCGAGACGATCCCCCCGTTCCTCCTCGGGGGAACGCGTTTCCTGGCGGCAGGTGTGATCCTCGCCGTCGTGTCCCGCCGTCGGGGCGCGCCGGTCCCCAAGCCGTCCGAATGGAGGGCGGCCACCATCTCGGGTGTGTTCATGGTCGTGGGCGGCAACGGACTCGTGTGCTGGGCGGCGCAGTATGTGCCCTCGGGGCTCACGGCCCTTCTCGTGGCCACGGTGCCGCTGTGGCTGGTCGCGATCGCGCGCCTGGGACCGGACCGCGAGACGACGAGCCCTCTGGAGGTTGCTGGGCTCGTCCTGGGCCTGGGAGGGGTCGTGCTCCTCGTGAGCAGCTCCGGGGCGGACATCGGGATCCGCGGGGCGAGCGCGAACCAGGTGGTGGCTGGTGCCCTCGTCGTCGTGGGGGCGTCGGTCAGCTGGGCCATCGGCTCCATGTACAACCGGCGGGCCGCGCTGCCCCAGCCGCCGCTCTACGGCACGGCCCTCACGATGGCCGCCGGGGGACTGGTTCTGCTGCTCATCGGGCTCGCGGCGGGAGAGTTCGGCCGCCTGTCGCTCGGCGACGTGTCCCTGCGGTCGTGGCTGTCGCTCCTCTACCTGGCCGTCATGGGGTCGATCGTCGCCTTCTCGGCCTACATGTGGCTCCTGCGCACGGTGCGGCCCGCGGCGGCGGGCACCTACGCGTACGTGAACCCGGTCGTGGCGCTGTTCCTGGGCTGGTGGCTGGCGGACGAGGCGTTCACGCTGCCGATGCTGGCGGGCACCGTGATCATCGTGGCGGGGGTCGTGCTCGTGCAGAGGGGGCGGGCGCCGAAGGGCGGCCCGAGGCCGGCGACCGTGCGGGCGCCGGCCTCGAGGTAGCCGCCCCGCGGTCAGAGGAAGAGTGGGGGGCGGCGCCGTTGCTGCAGTTCGGCCAGGTATTCCCGGTACTTCTCCATCTGCTCGTCGCTCAACACTTCGGCCAGCAGGGTTTCCGTCTCCTGCTGGAGTTCCTGCATGGCCTGCATCATGGCGTTCCGGTCCCCCGACCCCCGCGCGGCCTGGAGACGCTCACGCCGGCTCTCCGCCTGGGTCTCGAGGATTTCACGGACCTTCACGCCCTGCTCCTCGTCCAGCGCGAGCCGCTCCGTCAACGCCGTCATCTGGTCGTCGAGGCTCATACCGAAGCCACGGCCTCCCCGCTGAGCCTGAGCCTCCAGCGGCGCCGCGGCGGCGAGCGCGACCATCACGAGAGCGAATGCTCCGATCGACTTTCTCATGGATATCCTCTCTTTCCTGCATTCTTCCCTGCTTGTCCCGCGCCTGTTCTCCTGCTGCTTCACTCTGCGTCGGGCGCGGCCTTCTCACTGGAAAACGACACGGAGCCCGCCGGAAACGTTATGGGCCCTTGCGCCGCACGCTTCCGATGCGCTCAGCTACGAAGTCGTGACCGAGACGTTCGACCGCCGAAACGAGGCCATGGGGGTTCGCATGAAAATTATGTCGGGGATCCGTCATGGGTTCCGAGGCCGGGCGTGGGTGGGCGGCGTCCTGCTCGTCGCGGCGTGCGGTGCCGGGTGCGGGGGAACGCGCACCGTACCCGAGGAAAGCGAGGCGGCCCACGAGCGCTCGCACATCGCGGGAATGGCCGCGCACCACATCTGCTCGGGGGTCTTCGTCGTGGGGCGCGACTACGAGCGCTCCGTCGAGGAGGTCGTGGCGCAGGACATCCGGCGCTTCGAACTGTTCAACTGGCAGGACGACTTCCAGTACGACGTGAACTTCGAGACGCGCACCGCCTCCGTCTCGGGAGAGGATTTCGGCACGCGCTCCGCCGAGTACAACGGAGACCAGGGGTGCACGATCCTGCCGGTCGACCTCGAGGACGTGACGTACGAACCGCAGGTCGTCGAGCGGCTCGGCCCGGACCCGGCGGTGACGGCCTGGCCGACCGGTGATGTCGGCGCGTATCACGACCCGCCGCCACCGGAGGTCGACATGGAGGCGCTCGAGGCGGCCCTCGACTGGACGATGGCCCAGACCGAGCACAACACGCGCGCACTCGTCGTCATCTACGCGGGCAAGATCCTCGGCGAGCGCTACGCGCCCGGCTTCACGCGCAACACGCCGCAGATCTCATGGTCCCAGGGGAAGAGCATCGCGAGCGCCCTCGTCGGCGCGGCGATCCAGGCCGGCCATCTCGACGCCGGACTCGACGACCCGGTGCCCGTCCCCGAATGGCAGGGGGAGGGCGACCCGCGCCGGGAGATCCGGATCCGGGACATCCTGAACATGAGTTCGGGCCTCGACTTCCTGAACCTCGGCCTGACGGACTCGCTGTCGTGGACCCACACGAACGAACACTTCCGGATCTACTTCGAGGGGATCGACGTGTTCGAGCACGCCATCGACCAGCCGATGGACACGCTGCCGGGCGCGATCTTCCGCTACCGGAACTCCGACCCGCTGACGGCCAACCACATCGTGCGGGAGGCGGTCGAGGCGCGCGGAGAAGACTGGCTCACGTATCCCCAGCGCATCCTGTTCGACCGCATCGGAGCCCGGAACTACGTCCTCGAGACCGACGCCTGGGGCAACTTCATCATCACCGGCTACGACTACGGGAGCGCGTGGGACTGGGCCCGGTTCGGCCTCCTCCACCTGTGGGACGGCGTGTGGCCGACACCCGATGGCGGAAGCGACCGCATCCTGCCCAAGGGCTGGGCGGAATTCGTCAGCACGCCCGCTCCGGGCGCCGAAGCGCTGCAATACGGCGGGCTGTTCTGGCTCAATCGTGGCGGCTCTCTTCCGCGCGCGCCGGAGGACGCATACTGGGCCGCGGGATTCATGGGACAGTACACGGTCATCATCCCGTCCCGGGATCTCGTGATCGTCCGGCTCGGCCCGAGCCCCGGCGACACCGGTGCATATCTGTCGGACATCATCGGAGAGGTGACGGCGGCGATCGACCGGTAGTCCGGTCCCTCTCTCCGGAATGGGGGTTGGCATGAGCACTCGCATGGGACTTCGGCGCCGGCACTGGCGTCCGGTCGCGGCGGCGGCCGCGCTGCTGCTGCCGGGCTGCGCGCCGGAGCCCGAGGCACGGATCGAAACGGCGGAAGAGGACGAGGCCCACATACGGGGACACGTCGCCGGGATGGCGGTGCACCACCTCTGCGCCGGCGTCTTCGTCGTGGGCCGGGACTACGAGCGGTCCGTCGAGGACGTCGTGACGCAGGACATCCGGCCCTTCGACCGGTTCGACTGGCAGGAGGACTTCGAATACGCAGTGGACTTCGAGACCCGTACCGCCTCGGTCTCGGGAGATGGCCTCGCCACGCAGTACGCGGAGTACAACGGCGACCAGGGCTGCACGATCCTTCCGGACGGGTTCGAGGATGTGACGTTCGAGCCGACGGTCGTCGAGCGCCTGAGCCCGGATCCGGAGGTGACCGCGTGGCCCACGGGCGACGTGGGCGCCTACCACGACCCGCCGCCGGCGGAGGTCGACGCGGCGGGGCTCGCAGCGGCCCTCGACGGGGCGATGGCGCAAAGCGAGCACAACACGCGCGCGCTCGTCGTCATCTACGCGGGGAAAATTCTCGCCGAGCGTTACGCGCCGGGCTTCACCCGCAACACACCGCAGATCTCGTGGTCGCAGGGGAAGAGCATCGCGAGCGCGCTCGTCGGCGCGGCGATCGAGGCCGGTCACCTCGACGCGGGACTCGACGACCCCGCGCCGGTGCCCGAATGGCAGGGAGCGGACGATCCGCGCCGGGAGATCCGCATTCGCGACCTCCTGAACATGAGTTCGGGGCTGGATTTCCTGAACCTGGGCTCGGATCCCGTCCTCCGCTGGACGCACGCCCACGAACACTCGCGGATCTACTTCGAGGGGATCGATGTGTTCGAGCACGCGATCAACCAGCCGATGGACACGCTGCCGGGCGCGATCTTCCGCTACCGGAACTCGGATCCCCTCACGGCGACGCGCATCGTGCGGCAGGCGGTCGAGGCACGCGGAGCGGACTGGCTCACCTATCCCCAGCGCATCCTGTTCGACCGCATCGGGGCCCGGAACTACGTTCTCGAGACCGACGCCTGGGGCAACTTCATCATCACCGGCTACGACTACGGGAGCGCGTGGGATTGGGCGAGGTTCGGCCTCCTCCACCTGTGGGACGGCGTATGGCCGACGCCCGACGGCGGGTCCGACCGCATCCTCCCGGAGGGTTGGGTGGATTTCGTGAGCACGCCGGCTCCCGGCGCGGAACTCCTCAACTACGGCGGGCTGTTCTGGGTGAATCGCGGCGGAGCGTTTCCGGGGGCCCCGGAAGACGCGTACTGGGCGGCGGGGGCCATGGGACAGTACACGGCCATCATCCCGTCCCAGGATCTGGTGATCGTCCGGCTGGGCCCGAGTCCCGCTGACCACGGCGCATACATGTCGGACATCATCGGCGAGGTGACCGCGGCAATCGACCGGTAGCCGTCCGCCGTTGTAATGTGTAGGCCCTTTCCCCGGCACCCCGGGGGAGTCGTCCAGTTCCTGTCGGCAGGAGGCGTCCGTGTACTCGCTGACCCGTTTTCGAATGCGTCTTATTGCGCTTCTTATCGTCCTCATCCCCGCGGCGGCGGTCGCGCAGGACTCCGGAGGCGAACTCCCCTCGATCGCGGACAAGACCGCCTCGATGCGGGCCATCGACGGCTTCATCCCCATGTACTGGGAGGCGTCGAGCGGCAAGCTGTGGCTCGAGATCTCGCGCTGGGACACGGACATCCTCCACATGACGGGGCTCGCCTCGGGGCTGGGGTCGAACGACATCGGCCTCGACCGCGGGGCGCTCTCGGGCTCCCGCCTCGTACGCTTCCACCGCGTGGGGCCGAAGGTGCTGATGATCCAGCCCAACCTCGACTTCCGGGCGAGCAGCACGAACCCGCGCGAGGTGCAGGCGGTGACGGACGCCTTTGCCCCATCGACGCTGTGGGGCTTCACGGCGGCGGCGGAGACGGACGGGCGCGTGCTCGTCGACGCGACGGACTTCGTCGTCCGGGACATGATCAACTGGGCGCAGCGGCTGCGGCCGGGGACATACCGGTTCGACGCGAGCCGGAGCGCGGTGCACCTGCCGATGACGATGGGGTTCCCGGAAAACACGGAGATCGAGGCTGCGCTCACCTTCGTCCGCCAGCCGGGAGGCGGGGGCGGAGGGTTCGGCGGGTTCGGAGGGGGCGGCGGGGCGTTCGAAGGGGTCGGGAACGTGGCTTCGACCGGAGAGGCGGCGACGATTCGTCTCCATCACTCCTTCGTGCAACTGCCGGAACTGGGGGAATATACGCCCAGGGCCTTCGATTCCCGGTCCGGCTACGGAGCCATGAGCTTCGCGGACTACTCGGCGCCGCTGGGAGAGGATATGCAGCAGCGGTTCATCCGTCGGCACCGGCTCGAGAAGCAGGATCCCTCGGCGGCGATGAGCGAGCCCGTCGAGCCGCTCATCTACTACCTGGACCCGGGGGCGCCGGAGCCGATCCGGACGGCGCTGCTCGAGGGGGCGCGGTGGTGGAACCAGGCGTTCGAGGCGGCGGGCTTCCGGGACGCGTTTCAGGTGGAGATGCTCCCGGACGGCGTGAGTTCGCACGACGTGCGCTACAACGTGATCAACTGGGTGCACCGCTCGACGCGGGGCTGGAGCACGGGCGGCTCCGTCACCGACCCCCGCACGGGCGAGATTCTCAAGGGGGTGGTGACGCTGGGCTCGCTCCGCTGGCGGCAGGACTACCTGATCGCCGAGGGCCTGCTATCGCCCTATGCCGACGGGGACGAAGCGCCGGCGGACCTGGCGGAGTGGGCGTTGGCCCGGATCCGGCAACTGTCGGCGCACGAAGTGGGACACACGCTCGGCCTCGTCCACAACTACTACGACAGTCGGCTCGGCCGGATCTCGGTCATGGACTATCCCCACCCGCTCGTGACGCTGGGCGACGCCGGACAGATCGATTATTCCGAGGTCTATGACGTGGACATCGGAGAGTGGGACAAGGTCGCGATCGTGTACGGGTACTCCGAATTCCCGGAAGGAGCGGACGAAGCCGCCGAGCTGGAGCGGATCCTCGACGAAGCCTGGGACGAGGACGTCATCCTCTTCACGAACCAGGACATCAACATCCACGCGCGCGCCGACCAGTGGTCGAACGGGGTGGACGCGGCGGCGGAACTCGAGCGGATGATGGACGTGCGGCGGCACTCCCTGGACCGCTTCGGCGAGGGCGCGATCCGCGCCGGGCGGCCGATCGTGACAGTCGAGGAGGCGCTGGTCCCGCTCTACATGCACCACCGCTACCAGGTGGACGCGGCCGCCTCGCTGCTCGGAGGGCTGGAGTACGTCTACGCCTTCCGCGGGGATGGGCGGACGCCCGTGAAGCGCGTCGCCGGCGGGGCGCAGCGGGCGGCGCTGGGTGCGCTGGCCCGGACGATGCGGCCGGCGGAGTTGGAGATCCCCGCCGGTGTGCTTGACTTGCTGCCGCCCCGGCCGCCGGGCTTCGGGCGCTCGCGCGAGACGTTCCCGCGCTACACGGGGCCGGCCTTCGATGCCGTCACGCCGGCGGTCGTGGCGGTGGACCACACGGTGTCACGCGTCCTCGAACCGTCGCGGGCCGCGCGGCTCGTGCAGCAGCACGCGCTCGACCCGAGCCTGCCGGGGCTCGCCGAAGTACTGACCGCTCTGGTCGATGCGGTCCGCCCCGAGCCGAACGAGACGCTTTATCGCACCGAACTGCGGCTCGCGGCCTACCGCGTGCTCGTGGACCGGATCATGGCGCTCGCCGATGGGGCCTCCATGCCGCACGTGCGGGCCCTTGCGACGCGGAAGCTGATGGACCTGAGAGCCGAGATGGCGGCGAACCCTCCGCCGGAGAGGGACGCGGCCTTCGTGCAACTGGTCGACCGCGACATCGAGCGCTTCCTCGAGAAGCCGTCGGCGCCCTACGAGATGCCGGGGACGCCGAACGCGCCGCCGGGCGCGCCGATCGGGGAGCCCGCGATGGACTGGCTGGCGCGCGACGCCTGGACCACCGCCGGCCCCGCCGGCTGGGCGGCACATTGGCTCGGAACGGCCCCAGCCTGCTCGGCCGATCGCGGGAGCTTCTGAGGGGAGCTCCGGCGGGAGACGTTCCCGCGGGAACGCCGGTCGCGGCCGGGGAGGTTCCCGTGGGAACGTGCAGGCGTCAGTTGTAGCCGATGGCGAGGGCGATCACGAGGGCGATGGCGCCGAGCGCCATCAGCATGAGGTAGCGCGGGATCACGAAGCGCAGCCACGACTCGTAGCGTACGCCGCTCGCGGCGAGGATCGCCATCAGCGCACCGTTCGTGGGCGTGATGAGTTCGCACAGCCCCGCCCCGTACTGGTAGGCGAGGATCGTGATCTGCCGCGAGAGGCCGAGCAGGTCCGAGAGCGGGACGAGGACCGGGAGCGTGAGCACCGCCTGGCCGCTCACGCTGGGCACGGCGAAGTGCAGCACGCCCTGCGCGGCCGACATGCCGATGGCGGAAAGCGCGAGCGGCAGATCCGCAAGCGGGATGAACAGACCGCGCACGATGGTGTCGATGATGCGGCCGTCGACCATGACCACGTAGATCGCGTGCGCGAAGCCGATGAGGAGCGCCGCGTACCCCATCGACCGGAAGCCTTCCGCGTAGGCCTTCGCAGTCCCCGTCACGCCGAGCCGGCCGATGATCCCCACCACGACTCCCATGATGAAGAAGAGCGCGGACATGTGGTCGAAGTCCCACTTCAGCCAGACCAGTCCCCACACGAGGATGCCGAAAGTGGCGACGACGATGCCGAAGATGGTCCCGTCCCTCCATCCGAACGCGGCATCCGGTTCGGAGGCGTCCGCATCTTCCGGAGGCACGCGGGTGCGGGCGGCGTAGCGCATCGTCCACCAGATCCAGAGACCGAGGGCGACGGCGAGGAATACGATCCGGAAGAGGCTGCCCGAAAGCGGCGGCACCTCCGCCACCTGCTGGGCGATCAGGACCTGAAAGGGGTTGATGGGACTGAAGGCTGACCCCACGAAGGCGGAGCCGGCGCTCACGGCGACCCCCACCATCGGCGAGTAGCCGAGCCGCTTGGTGAGCAGCATGAGCGCGGGAACGAGGGGGATGATCTCCTCCTGCATGTTCTCCGTCACGCCACCCGCCGCGAACGCGAGACAGACGACGGGGATCGCGAGGATCTCGCGGCCCTCGAGCCCTCGAACGAGCCAGGTGACGCCGCGCCGGAGCGCGCCCGTCGCATCGAACACGGCGAACGCCCCGCCGATGAGAAAGATGAGGAAGACGACGTCGGCGCGGTCCGCCATCCCCCGCGGGATCGCGACGATCGCTTCGAAGGCGCCGATTCGGTTGGGTTCAACCTCGTGAAAGGTCCCCGGCACCACGACGCTGCGCCCCGTCACCGGATCGTCCCGCCGGTCGTACTCCCCCGCCGGCAGGACGTACGACAGCGCCGCGGCCGCCAGAATCGCGACCGTGAGCAGCGTCAGCGGATGCGGAAACCGCAACCGCATCACGCGCGCGCCAGCCGACCGGGGGCTAGCGGCCGCCGCGCTCGCTGGAGACGCCGCCTTCCTCGGAGACCGGTTTGCCGATGAGTTCGAGGCCGAGGTCGCGGCCCTTCACGACGGCCGGGACGCCTTCCTCCATCCAGCGCGGGGCCGGAGCGTCGATCAGGTAGTGGTCGAAGAACTGCTGCATGCGGATCGCCCAGTCCTCCTGGTTCGCCTGTCGTCCGAGCCCGTGTCCCTCGCCGTTGTAGTTCAGCATGAACACGGGCAGCTCCAGCCGGCGCATGGCGACGAACATCTCGATCCCCTGGTACCACGGCACCGCGCCGTCCTCGTCGTTGTGGAGCATGAGGAGCGGCGTCCGGATCTTGTCCGCGAAGAAGACGGGCGAGTTGTGCACGTAGCGGTCGCGCTCGTCCCACAGCGTCCCGCCGATCCGGCTCTGCGTGCGCTCGTACTGGAACATGCGGCTCATCCCGCTCTGCCAGCGGATGCCTCCGTAGGCGCTCGTCATGTTCGACACGGGCGCGCCCGCCTCCGCCGCGGCGAACACGTTCGTCTTCGTGATCATGTAGGCGATCTGGTATCCGCCCCACGAGTGGCCCTGCACGCCGACCCGATCCGGATCGATGAACCCCTGCGCGATGAGCGCCTGCACGCCGGGCACGACGGCATCGAGCGCGCTCTCGCCCGGATAGCCGATCTCGTACGGGATGTCAGGGACGAACACGACGTAGCCTCGGCTCGCGTAGAAGGAGAAGCGCACCGACGCGCGGTTCGGCAGGGGCGGCTGGTAGCTGTGCAGCCCATCGGACATGCGCTCGTAGAAGTAGACCATGAGCGGATACTGCTGTGAGGGGTCGAAGCCGTCCGGCGTAATCAGGATGCCGTCGAGCGGCGTGCGGTCGTTCGACATCCAGTGGACGAGTTCGGCGCTCCCCCAGCGGTACTCCGCCTGCTGCGGGTTCGCGTCGCTCACCTTGCGCGCGTTCCCGAAGTCGGCGTCGCCGACCCACAGGTCGGGGAACTCGACGAACGTCTGGCGCGTCCACACGTAGCGCTCGGCGTCCTCGGCCTTCGTCGGCGATGCGTAGCGCACGTCGCCCATGACCAGTTCCTCGACCCGGCCCGACTCGTCCGTCCGTCCGCGCGCGAACCCGGACGCCTTCGTTCCCATGTCGAAGACGGAGAAGAGGACGTCACCCTCCTCGATGCCCTCGCCCGCGCCGCCTCCTCCGCCGAATCCGAACCCGAAGAAGTTGCCTCCTCCGCCCTCGGCCACGCGCTGCACGCGGTAGCGCAGGTCGGCCTCCCTTCCCTCCGTGAGACGCACGGCGGGCTCATCGCCGCTCGGATCGACGCGCCACACGTCGTTCCGGTCGTACACGAGCATGGCGGCGTCCCCCTCGACCCACGTCGCGCCGCCGTACGGGGGCGGCCCCTGCGGATGGTCGTCGAGCTCGTTGTAGAAGGCGACCGCAAGACTCCCGGTCAGGCTGCGCGCGGGTCCGGAGCCGTCCATCGGCGCGGCCTTCCAGTCCCGATCGGTTTCGTCCCACCAGTACGCGTACGTCCCTTCCGGCGAGAGGCTGGCTCCCCCGAAGCCGCGCACCGCCTCGACGATCATGCGGCGTTCGCCGGTCAGCACATCCACCGCGTAGGCGTCCTCGTAGCGCCCGTCCCACGAGATCTTCTGGCGGTGCGGTACGTCGCTGGTGGCCAGCACGTAGTCGCTCGCGCCGATCTCGGTGCGCGACACGTCGGGGATGCTCGCGGTGCCCAACTGCACGACGCCGTCCCGGCCCTCGTGCGCCACCGCCAGGTAGGAGCGGTTGCGTTCGCGGTTCGCCTGCACGAGCTGCATCGGCTGCAGGTAGGGGTCGCGCCAGTTCCAGATGTCGAGCGTCACGCGGTCCGCGTCGAGGATCTCCTCGTCCGGCTCCGGCTCGGGACGCGGCGCGGTGCCGAAGAAGAGACGGTCCCCGTCCTCGCTGAAGGAGACGGACCCGTTCTCGCTGATCCACCAACCGGCGGACACGCCGGCCGTCTCGTGGTCCGCGACCTTCTCCGCCGCCCCGCCGTCGGAGCGGTAGAGCGCGAAGGACGGCTGGTCCATCTCCCACTCGTCCACGTTGCTCAGGAAGGCAAGGCGTTCGCCCGATTCGTCGAAGGCGACCTGTTCGTAGTGGCCCTCTCCGGCGAGCACTTCCACGCTCTGGCCGTTTGCCGGATCCACGAGATGGATCCCGTCTCCGCCCTCGTCCTCGGTAGAGGTCACGTACGCGAGTCCGTTCCCGTCGTCCGCGACCGTGTAGGAAACGACGTCGGCGAAGACGTGCTCCGCTCCGCTGTCCAGATTCAGGAGCACGAGCGGCGTCCCGTCTTCCTTCTCGTGCCGCTTCTCGTATTCCGCGGAGCGCTCCTCTTCTTCCTCCTCTTCGCCCTCTTCCTCTTCGGCTTCCGCGGCCTCCTCCTCGGCCTCGGCCTCTTCTTCCTCCTCATCCTCCTCGGGATTCTCGGACAGGAGGTAGGCGACGAAGACGCCCCCGTCCTCCGGGACCCGGAAGGAGTCGATGGGGCCGGCGCGCCGGACTCCGCCGTCATCTCCGGCGCCGTCCGCGAACGCTTCGGCCAGGGTCACGACGGCGAGCGAGTCGCCGGGGAGATCGTCCCCGCGCTTCCCTTCGAGGCGAAGCGAATCCACCACCGCCTTCACCGGCGGCACGCGGAAGGCGAGGTGCCGCGAGTCCCGCGTGAAGGAGGGCGAGCGACCCCGGAAGCGGAGTTCCGCCGAGCCGTCGCTGCGCGTGATCACGAGCGTGGGATCGCCGTCCCAGGGCGTCAGGACGTAGGCGAGCCAGGCACCGTCCGCCGAGATCGTGCGGCCGCCGATGGAGTTCCAGCGGTAGGTGTCCTCGTGATCCAGCGCCGGCTTGACCTCCTGGGCGGCCAGCGCGGCGGGCGCGAGGAGGAAGGCGGCCGCGGCGACGAACCGGCGGCGGTGGCGGACGGAAGGACGGGAAGAACCGGAGACGGGAAGCATCCGACGCTCCTGTTTCGGAAGTTTCGTGAGTTCTCGGAGTTTCATGAGGTCAACGCTTGAAATAGACGGGTTCGGTCGGCAGCGCGTCGACATCGACGATCCTGCCGGCGGCCATGACGACCGACTGTTTCCGGATGTTCGCGATATCGGCGAGCGGGTCGGCGTCGAGCACGAGGAGGTCGGCGAGCTTGCCGGCTTCGACCGTGCCGAACTCGTCGAGCGCGCCCGCCGCGATGGCGCCGTTGCGCGTGGCGGCGACGATCGCTTCCCCCGGCGTCATCCCCAGTTCGACGAGACCCTCGATGGCGAGGATCGTCCCGATGCCGGGTTCCTGCCAGATGGGCTTGGGCGCGCGTCCGTATTCCGGCGCCACGCCCGCATAGTTGTCCGTGCCGAGGGTCGTGATGCACCCGCCGTCGATCAGCTTCCGCGCGTTCAGGCGGCGCATCTCCGTTCCATATCCCAGCGCCCGCTGCTCGCGGCGAATCTGGTAGCTCGTCTTCTCCCGCTCCACGGGACGCCGGAGCCGCCCCCACTCGCGCGCCCGGGCTCCCTCCGCCTCGCGGGCCAGGCGTTCCTCGGCCGCCGCCCGGTTCGCCAGGTGGTTCTCCCAGGCGGGGCCGGTGATCGTGTTCACGAGCATCGAGCACACGATGCCGCGGTCCACGATCTGCTGGACGAGGGCGTCCGACATCTCGCGGTTCGCGAGCACCTCGGGGTGCTGGATGAGGTCGATTCCCGCCTCGACGGAGAGCCGCAGCCCCTCCGGATTCGTGGAGTGGGTTTCCGCCATCAGGCCCCTCGCGTGCGTCTCCTCGACGATCACCCGCTGAGCCTCGGGCGAGAACCCGATCAGCGTGGGGAACGCCCAGTGACTCGTCCCCCCGTACTTGAGGAAATCCACCCCCTTGTCGAGGTACTCGCGGATCCTCACCCGCAGTTCCTCGGGATACAGATCCATCAGATCCTCGCCCGCGCCCTGGGCGATGTGGTCGGAGAACTGTTCCTCGTAGAGCGAGAGGTCGTCCTCCGGGATGAGGGCGAAGGTGATCGAATAGGGCCCGCCCCAGCCGACGATGTTGCCGGCGACCTGGAGCCGCGGCCCGACGGCCTTGCCCGAGGCGATGGCGTCCCGCACCTGCTGGAGTTCCGGGAGCGCGCCGTAGCTGTCGCGGAGGTGGGTGACGCCGAACTTGAGGTGCATCTGCGCGGCCTCGAGCGTGAGTTCGGGCCCCATCAGCCGGTAGAAGACGGAACTCTCCTTCCGATCCTTGTTCCCCCCGCCGTACAGGGAAATGTGAACGTTCGTGTCCACGAAGCCGGGCGTGACGAACTTGCCGGCGCCGTCGATGACGCGCGCGCCATCCGGCACGTCGACGTCCGCGCGCGGACCGGCGGCGGCGATGCGGTCCCCTTCCACGACGACGGTCGCATCGGCGAGAGGAGGGCCGCCGTTCCCATCGATGAGGGTCGCGCCGACGATGGCGGTCGCCTGGCCCAGCAGCGGCCCGCCGCTCGGGACGAGGACGGCGAGGGAGACGAGCGCGGCGGCGACGGAGAGGGCGCGGCGGGGGGCGCGGAACATGGGGGAACCTCCTCGTTTCAGCGGGCCTTGCGTAGATTGAGACTAACAGCTTGCTCGGCTCGCGAGTAGCCGCCCGCTTCAACGGCGACGCCAGCGGTTGGCAGGGCGGGACGGTGCGCGTTAGGCTGTCGCATCCTGCCCATCCCGGACTCCGCCAGGGGCATGACGCGGAACCGCTGGGCAGCCGACGACGACTGATACATGCGACTGACTACAGGCGAGAGATAATGGCGACGATCACCACGAGGTTTCCCCTCCGACACGTCGAGCGATCGCGGCTCGAATCCGTCGACTTCGACAACCTTCCGTTCGGCTCGATCTGGTCGGACCACATGTTTGTGGCCGACAACATCGACGGCGAATGGACGGACGCGGAGATCCGGCCCTACGGCCCGATGCCGATCTATCCGAGCTCGAAGGGGCTGCAGTACGCCGTCTCGATGTTCGAGGGGTTCAAGGCGCACATGACCCCCGAGGGCGACCTCGCGGTCTTCCGGCCGGACATGAATCAGAAGCGGTTCAACCGCACGGCGACCCGGTTCGTGATGCCGGAACTCCCGAAGGACCTGTTCTTCGACGCGATGCGGGAACTGCTCGACGTGGACCGCGGCTGGCTGCCTACCGCCGAGCAGGGCGCGCTCTACATCCGCCCCAGCTACTTCAGCACAGATCCGACGCTCAGCGTCGTGTCGGGCCGCTCCTTCCGGTTCGTCCTGATGACGGCGCCGGTCGGGCTCTACTTCACCGGGTCGGAAACGGTCAGCCTCGTGACGACGCGCAAGTTCGTGCGGGCCTTCCCCGGTGGCACCGGCGGTCACAAGCCCGCGGCCAACTACGGGCCGACGATGCTCGCCTCGCAGCAGGCGCAGGAGCAGGGGTACGACAACGTGATCTGGCTCGACGGCCACGAGGGCCGGTACGTCGAGGAGTGCGGGGTCATGAACATGTGGTTCGTCATCGACGGGACCGCGATCACGCCTCCGCTCGAGGGGACGATCCTCCCGGGCGTCACGCGCGACTCCCTGATCCGGCTGTGCGAGGACTTCGGAATCCCGTGCGAGGTGCGCCGGATCTCGGTGGACGAACTCCTGGAGGCACACGCCGCCGGCACGCTGGACGAAGCGTTCGGTTCGGGCACGGCCGCCACGGTCCAGCCCATCGATCGCCTCGGCCTCGACGGAACGGATGTCCTGCTTCCGCAGCGTCCCGACTCCCTTGCGGCGCGGCTCAAGGCGGAACTCCACGGGATTCAGACCGGGCGGATAGAAGATCGCCACGGGTGGCTCTGGCGCCCCTAGGCGACCGGACAGCGAGACAGTTCGAGGAGGAGTCGCAAGCGTGTCATCGGATCCCCCCTTCAAGACCACGCTCGGGATCAGGCCCGCGTCCCGCACGGACTTCATCGACGTGCGCGCGAGGCTGGCCGAGGAGTTCGGGTCCGAGTTCGACCGGTATCCGAAGGCGCTTTACGTCTCCCACCACACCACGGCGGGATACCTGGACCAGCGGCTGGCGCAACGGCTCGGCAACGACCGGAAGAGGCTGCGGGAATACATCAAGGTCTTCCTCGAGATCTTTCCGCCCAACGCGGGATACGAGCACGATGAACTCGAGCTGCGGACCGAACTGTCGGAGGAGCAGAAGGCCACGGAGCCGGAGAACGCGGATTCGCACCTGACGTTCATCGGCGCCGGGCTCCAGAGCGCCACCTCGTACGACAACAAAGAGGGGCGACCGGTCTGGTTCGTCGATCTCGATGGCGTCCACAGGGGGGGCACCCGCAACAGGCGGACGACGGTCGTGGGATACGGTTCGGAGGAAGTCGTGGCTCAGACGCAGTTGAGCGTCAAAGCCTCGACGCGGGCCATCGATGCCATCGACCTCAGGGAACCGGAGGCCGGGTTCGTGGATCGACTACAGGATCTGGTCGAGGAACACGGCGTCTCCTTCGGGCGACTGGATGTCTCGCTCGCGCCGCAGGAGACCAACGCCAGCCTGACAGTCAACGAGTTCGAGCCCCTGTTGATGACGCAGGATCTTCGCGGCGCGCTTCTCAGCCCCTTGCGATTCATGGCCGATCAGGGCCGGGAGATCCTGCGAACGCCGCTTTCCCTCCCAGGAAAGGCGCTGCGGCTGCCGGGGAAGGCGCTGCGGCTGTCCGGGAAAGCGCTCAACGTCGCCAGAATGGGCACGACGGTGCTGCGAACCTCTCCCGGCCCCGTCCTCGACACCGCCACGGTGGAGGCCGTCCACATCATGAATCGGGTCCTGGAACGGATCGGCGTGGACGAATCCGTGATCGCGCGGGTGCTGAACCGGGCGGTGGCTCTTCCGGTGCGACGCTTCCAGGGCCTCAGGCGGGAGATCAGCCTGCCCGTGATCGACCCTGATGGGGACGGAAACGGCGAGATCCCGTGGGGAACCTACCAGAGCCCCATCCTCATCCAGTGGAGGGCCCCGGCGGAAACGACCCGCCACCTGGACGTGAAGCTGGTCCGCTTCGCCTAGCAGTCAGCAGCGGCCTGCGGCGGAGTCCCGCTCCGCAAGCCCGGCGAGCGTGTCAGGCCGGGTCGGCGGCCGGGTCCTGAAGAGGGACTCCGAACACCTTGTCCTCGAGTCGTGCCACCCGATCGGTCAGACGGCCCTCGACCGCGCGGAGTTCGGTTCGCACTTCCACGATTTCGCCCCGGAGCTCGTCGCGGACACCCCGTATCTCGCTCCGAAGCTCGTCGCGCACGCCGCGTATCTCACCCCGAAGCCCCTCTTGGACGCCTCCCAGCTCGCCTCGGAATTCCTTCATCTCGCCGCGTAATTCCTTCACCTCGCCGCTGAGCTTGCGGATGGCGGTGTAGGTGAGAGCGCCTACCGCTGCGCCCACGCTGATGATGGTCAGCATTAGGGTGATGATTCCGGCCACGTCCAATCCCATCGTTCGGGCTCCCGTCGAGGTTTCCGTGCGGCGGCGACGCGACGGCCGCGTGCCGTTTCCGCACCAACCTCCGGGCAAGGATCAATTTGGGATCAAACGGGCGTCGCCTCAACCTGAACGTGCGCGACGCAGGGGTTCAGGCGGCGGTCAGACGAGCGATCGGCCCTGTGAGCCGTCCACGGCGATGCAGGCGCCGGTGATCAGGCTGGCGCGCTCGGAGGCGAGGAACGTCACGACGTCCGCCACCTCGTCGGCTCGCCCGAACCGTCCCAGCGGCAGGTTCGCGTCCACGAACTTTTTCATGCCCTCCGGGTCCGACTTCACGCGCTTGTCCCAGCTCCCGCCGGGGAACTGGATGGAGCCGGGCGCGACGCAGTTCACCCGGATGCCGTCCTTGGCGAGTTCGAGCGCCATGATCCCCGCGGCCGAGATGAGCGCCGTCTTCGTCGTGTTGTAGATCGACAGCCCCGGGCCGCCCTTCTCACGCCCGAAGACCGACGACACGAAGACGATCGACCCGCCGCCCCCCGCCCGCATGTGGGGGATCGCCAGCCGGCTGGCCCGAAAGCCGGACAGGACGTTGAGTTGGAGGATGTCCAGCCAGTCCTGGTCGCTCGTCTCCTCGAACTTCCCGCGCCGGTTGCCCCCGACGTTGTTCACGAGGACGTCCAGCGCCCCGTAGCGGTCGACCGCCGCCTCGACGAGTTGCTGGGCGCCATCCTCCTCGGCGATGTCGCAGGCCACCGTGAGGACGTCCGAGGCTCCGTCCGCCCGCAGCGACTCGGCCGCCGACTCGAGCGGATCGCGGTTGCGCGCGCACAGCGCCAGCCGCGCGCCCTCCGCCCCCAGCGCCCGCGCGATGTAGAGACCGATCCCCCGGCTCCCGCCGGTGACGACTGCGACCTTCCCCTCCAGTTTGAGATCCATGCGCGAGACTCTACCGGACGCCTTCACCGTCCGCCACCCCCGGAGGTTCGGCGTTCGCGGAGGCTAACGGACGAACATCACCGGGCTCGTGGGGAGGGCGTCGACGTCGATCACCTTCCCTTCCTTCATCACCATCGATTGCTGGCGGATGTTGCGGATGTCCTCCAGGGGGTTCGCGCCCAGGAGGACGAGATCCGCGAACTTGCCGGCCTCGATCGTTCCGAAATCGTCGAGGCCGCGGGCGGCGAAGGCGCCGTTGCGCGTTCCGGCTACGATCGCCTCCGACGGGGTCATGCCGAGTTCGACGAGGCCCTCGATCGCCATCAGCGTGCCGATGCCGGGTTCCTGCCAGATCGGCTTCGGCTCGCGCAGGAACTGGATGTCGGCGGCGGGGAAGTTGTCCGTGCCGAGCGTGACGATGCAGCCCGCGTCGATGAGGCTCTTCGCATTCTCGCGGCGCATGGCGTTGCCGTGGCCGAGGGCGTTGCGCTCGTGACGCAGCTCGAACGACGTCTTCTCCCGCTCGACGGGCCGGCGCAGGCGTCCCCATTCCGCGGACTTCCCCTCGCTCGCCAAGCGCGCCTCGGCCGCAGCCACGTCCTCAAGGTGCTGCTCCCATGCCGCCCCCGTGATCGTGTTCACGAGCATCGAGCAGATCACGCCGCGCTCGCGGATCTGCGTCAGTAGCTCCTCGGAATAGGGACGGCCGGCCAGGAGTTCCGGGTGCTGGATGAGGTCGATGCCGGCCTCGACGGCGAGTCGCAGGCTTTCCGGGTTGGTGGCGTGCGTCTCGGCGACGAGTCCGCGCTTGTGCGTTTCCTCCACCATCACCCGCTGCGCCTCGGGAGAGAAGCCGATCATGGTCGGATACGACCAGTGGCTGCTCCCCCCGTACTTCACGAAGTCCACGCCCTTGTCGAGGTAGTCGTTGATCGCTACGCGGAGTTCTTCCGGGTACATGTCCATGAGATCCTCGCCGGCGCCCTGCGCGAAGTGGTCGGAGAACTGCTCTTCCCACAGGGACAGATCCGAGTCGGCGATCAGGGAGAACGTGACAGAGAAGGCGCCGCCCCAGCCGACGATGTTGCCGGCGACCTGCATCCGCGGGCCGATTTCGCGTCCCTCGGCGATCGCGTTGCGCACCTCGAGGAGTTGCGGGAGCTGGCCGTAGCTGTCACGCACGTGTGTCACGCCGTGCTTGAGATGCATCTGCGCGGCCTCGAGGGCGATGTCCGCCCCGCGCTCCCAGTAGAAGACCGCGTTCTCCTTCCGGTGCTTTCCGAAGCCGGCGCCGTAGAGGCTCGTGTGGACGTTCGTATCCACGAAGCCGGGCGTGAGGAACTTCCCCGCCCCGTCGATGACCCGCGCGCCATCGGGCACGACCGTGGAGGCGCTCGGCCCCACCGCGACGATGCGGGCGCCCTCCACCACGACGGTGGCGCCCGGCAGGGGTTCGCCCCCGTTCCCGTCGATGACCGTGGCCCCGACGATGGCGATGGTCTCCTGGGCCACGACTTCTGCGGATGTCATCCACCCGACGACGAGACCGATGGCGAGTAACGGGGCGGATCGGCGAATCGACATGGGAGGATCTCCTTCCTAAAGTAGCCTCCCGGAGCGTAGGGACGGGTTTCAGAGGTCGTCAATCGCCGTGGTGGCGCCGGGCCGCGTCCGCGCAGCACACGGGAACCGGCGGGAGGTGCGGGAGGACGACGTTCGGGTGCAGGTTGGGGACGGACGCGGAACTACCCTTACGAGGTGCCGATGAAATACGCCCTGTCGCTCCTGCTGGTCTCAGCGATCGCGTTGGGTTCCTCCCACGACGGGTTTCGCCAGACGCCGGAACCGGGCGGAATCGGGCCGGGGCCGTCCCGGGAGCCGCCATCGGTACGGCGGGCAGACACGTATCCCAAGAACCCGGCGATCGATGCGCTCAACTATGCATTCGCGCTCACGTTGAGCGACGAGACGAACATGATCGCGGGCGAGGCGACGATCGACCTCCGCTTCCTCGAGGCCGGAATCGATGAGGTGCGGCTGGATCTGATCGAGCGGAAGCCCGACGGCACCGGCATGCGGGTGGGGGCCGTGACGGGGGCGGACGGTCCGCTGGAGTTCGAGCACCGGGGCGACGCGTTGTTCATCGGGCTCGCGCGACCGGCGGAGGCGGGCGAGCGCCGGCAGGTCATCGTCCGTTACGAGGGCGTTCCCGCCACCGGCCTCATCATCGCGCCGAACAAGCACGGCGACCGGACCTTCTTCAGCGACAACTGGCCGAACAAGGCGCGGAACTGGCTGCCGACGATCGATCACCCGTACGACAAGGCCACGAGCGAACTCATCGTCACGGCGCCGGCCCACTACCAGGTCATCTCCAACGGACTGCTCATCGAGGAGACCGATCTCCTGGACGGCACGCGCCGCTCACACTGGAAGGAGTCCGTCCCGATCGCGACCTGGTTGTACGCGCTCGGGGCGGCCCGCTTCGCCGTGCAGACCGTGGACTACTACAACGGGGTGCCGATCCAGACCTGGGTCTACACGCAGGATCGCGACGCGGGCTTCCATGACTTCGCGGTGCCGACGAAGCAGGCGATGGAGTTCTACGGCGACATGGTCGGTCCCTACTCGTACGAGAAGCTGGCGAACGTGCAGTCGAACAGCGTCGGAGGCGGCATGGAGGCGGCCACCGCCATCTTCTACGGCGACGCCTCGGTCACGGGCGAACGGGACGTGCGCTGGCGGAACGTGATCATCCACGAGGTGGCGCATCAGTGGTTCGGGAATTCCGTCACCGAATACGACTGGGACGACGTCTGGCTGAGCGAAGGCTTCGCGACCTACTTCACGCTGCTCTTCATCGAACACCAGTACGGGCGCGACGAGTTCATCGAGCGGTTGAAGGTGAGCCGCGACCGCATCCGCGACTTCATGCTGGTGAACCCGGACTATCGAATCGTGCACGACAATCTCTCGGACATGGGCCTGGTCACGAGCGGGCCGGGGACCTACCAGAAGGGTTCGTGGGTGCTGCACATGCTGCGCGGGGTCGTCGGGGAGGACGCTTTCTGGGCCGGGATCCGGACGTACTACCGCGAGTTCCGGGACCGGAACGCAACGACGGCGGATTTTCGGCGCGCGATGGAGGAGGCGTCGGGTCTCGATCTGCGGACGTTCTTCGACCAGTGGCTCTACCGCGGCGGGTGGCTGGAGTTCGAGGGCGGCTGGAGCTACGACGCGGCGGCGGGGGCGATTCGCGTCGACATCCGGCAGACGCAGGACGAACGCTACACATTCCGCATGCCGGCGGAGATCGCGATCCACCTTCCCCCGGATGGCCCGATCGAGGGCGGCGTGCACGGGGGCGTTCGGCCGCCTCGAGTCGAAGTGATCGACGTCGACGGCCGGCAGGGTCGGTTCACGATCCCCGTGCCCGCGGAGCCGCTCGACGTCGTTTTCGACCCGAACACGTGGCTTCTCATGGATGCGGCGTTCGAGCGGCGCTAGATACGGGGCACTTGCCACCGACCGCGAAACGCGGAGTGTGATTCGACCGTCCTTCTAGGTGCGCGACGCCGGGCGCTTGCACGGAGTCCGGCGCATGGGTCAGCTTTGACGCCGCATTGACTCGCTCCGGGAGGGGAACGCTCCACTTGGCGATCGATCGACGGGAGTTCCTGAAGAGCGCGACGGCCGGAGCCGCTGCGGCCGGGCTGTCGCTCGGCGGCTCATCCCCCCTCATCGGCGCGCCTCCTCCTCCACGCTCGACTCCCGTGCGACGCCCCGCCGGCCAACCCCCCGACATCGTCGTGGTCGGGGCCGGAAACTTCGGGATCTGGACCGCGCTCAACCTCGTCCGCCTCGGGGCCGCGGTGACCGTGCTCGACGCCTACGGCCCCGGCAACTCGCGCTCTACTTCGGGCGGGGAAACACGCGGCGTCCGGTCCTCCTACGGGGGGCGCCCCGAGGGCTTCGTGTGGAATCGCTGGGCCAACGAGGCCATCCGCCGCTGGATCCAGTGGGATGAGGAGGGACAGGAACTCCTGCTGCCGCGCGTCTTCTACCAGTCGGGCGATCTCATACTCCGTGAGGAGATGGTCCCCTATCTCGAAGACACGATGGCCCAGTGGGACCGGCTCGGGGTCGACTACGAGCTGCTCGACGTGGACGAGATCAACTACCGCTGGCCCTGGATCCGGACCGAGGAAGGGGTCTCCCTCGGACTCCATGAACCCAACGCGGGGGTCGTGCGGGCACGGCGGGCCATCGAATCCGTGGCGAAGCGGTTCGAGATGGAGGGGGGCGAGATCCGGATCGCGCGCGCGGCTCTCGGGGGATCGGACGGTCGCCGGCTGAACGACGTGACCCTCGGCGGCGACGAATCGCTGGCGGCCTCGACGTTCGTGTTCGCGGTGGGGCCGTGGATGGGGAAGACGTTCCCGGAACTGTTCGGGGACCGGATCCGCATCCCCGTGGGCAACGTCTTCTACTTCGCCGTGCCGGACCGGCGTTTCATGTTCCCCAACATGCCGAGCTACGGCGTCCCGGGCTGTACGGGGTGGCCGGCGCTGGGCCCGGACCACCGCGGCTTCCGCGTGCGGGTCGGCGGGCAGGCCGGCGACGATCCGGACACGAGCGACCGCTGGGTGCCGCCGGAAGCCCACGAGCGACCGCGCCAGGTGCTCGAGCGCTACTTCCCCGACCTGGTGGGCGCCGCGGTGAACGAGACGCGCGCCTGCCACTACTGCTTCGGTCCCAGCCGCAACTTCCTCATCGACAAGCATCCCGACTTCGACAACGTGTGGCTCGCTGGCCTGGGGACGGCAGAGTCGTTCAAGCAGGGACCCGTGCTCGGCGAATACATCGCCAAGCGCGTCCTGGAGATCGAGGACGACCCCGAGCTGGCCGAACAGTTCAGGTTCTCGCTCGAGGCGCCCGAAGGCGGGGAGTTGGATCCGAACGTGGAGGATCTGGGCGGTTGAGCGAACGGCGCTTTCTTCCGACGGCGGCCCTCGCGTCGATTGCCGCCGTGGTCGCGATCGTGGGCTGCTACGGTCCGCTGCAACTCACGCCGTCCGACCACGCCACCGTCCTCGCCGAGCAGTCGCTGGACGCCGACCACCCCGCCCTGCCGGGGCCCTACCGCGTCTCGCGCCTCTACTACGGGAGCGGCACCGACAGGCGCCGGCCCGAGTACCGGGACTCCGTGTCGATCGTGACGGAGACGGTCGACGCCTCGAAACTCGTCTCTCTCGGCGCGTCCGCGAGCGAACGGAACGGCTACTGGGGCTTCACGCCGAAGGAGTTCCCGATCAACGGACGCGCGTGGTATCCCGAGGGCGAGGGCCCCTTCCCGCTCGTCCTCATCGTCCACGGGAACCACGACATGAAGGACTTCTCCGACCCCGGGTACGGGTATCTCGGCGAGTTGCTCGCGAGCCGCGGTTACGTGTTCGCCTCCGTCGACATGAACTTCATCAACGGTGGCATCCGCAACGAGAACGACGGACGGGGGTGGTTTCTCCTCAAACACATCGACGCCTTCAAGGAGTTCGCGGCGGACGAATCCACCCCGTTCCACGGGAAGATCGACTTCGACCGCATCGCCCTCATCGGTCATTCCCGCGGGGGCGAAGCGGTCGGGCATGCGGCAGCCTTCAATCGGTTGTCCCGGTATCCGGACGACGCTTCCCTGGAGTTCGACTTCAACCACGGGATCCGCGCGATCATCGCCATCGCGCCCGTCGACGGGCAGTACCTTCCGACCGGACGCTTCGTGCCCGTCGAGAATATCAACTACATGGTATTCCACGGTTCACACGACGGCGATGTGACGAGCTTCCACGGCCTGCGGCTCTATAATCGCCTGTCTTTCACGGATAATGGCGACTATTTCAAGACGGCCATTTACATGTACCGGGCCAATCACGGGCAGTGGAATACGGTCTGGGGGAACAAGGATAACGGTCCGCGCAGCGCCCGGCGCCTCGACCTGCGAGGACTCATAGACGGCGAAGCGCAGCGGGAGTTCGGGAAGATCTATATCTCCGCCTTTCTCGAGACCACGCTGCGCGACCGCCCGGACTATATGCCGATGTTCCGGGACCACCGCGTGATCGGCGGCTGGCTGCCGGAGACGATGTACATCACTCAGTTCGAGTCGAGCAGCTTCCGGCCGCTCGCGTCGTTCGAGGAGGACATCGACCTCACCACGGGCACGGCCCCGGAGGTGACGCTCGAAGGAGATTCGCTCGGGACGTGGCGGGAGAACCTCCTCGACCTCCGCTCGCGAAACCGGCCCACGACGTCGAGTTCGCAAGACAACAACGCGCTCTGGCTGGGCTGGAACAACCGCCTCGCCGGCGACGGGGACGCGCTGGGGACCCCCGCGAGCTACGCGATCTCGTTGCCGGACGGATTGGCTGCGGACTGGGGGCTGAGCGCGGCCTCGCGGCTGGACCTGCAACTCGGTGCCGTGGAGGGGCGTCCCTCGCCGCGAACGCCCGAGCGCGACGACGCCGCCGAGACCGGCGACGACTCTGAGGCCGGCGGGGGGCAGGACGCAGTGGAGGCCGGCGGGAACGACGTCGGTGGAGGCGACGCCGGGCGGGACCGGGACGACGAGCCCGTGGATCTGTCCGTTGTCGTCACGGACGCCGAGGGCGAGTCGGCCAGCGTGCGGCTGTCGGACTACGGACCCATCCGGCGACCCCTCGAGACCGTCGTGCGGCGCCGCAACGACGCGGAATCGTTCGACAACCAGTGGGAACTCGTGCTCCAGTCCTTCTCCATCCCGCTCGCCGACTTCGTCGAGGCCAATCCCTCGTTCGATCCGGCCAGGCCGCGCGAGATCCGCCTCCTCTTCGACCGCACCGCAGCCGGCACCGTCGTCGTGGACGACATCGGCTTTTCCGGAAGCTGAGGGATCGGAGGCAACGCGGCGCGTGCCGCCCGCCGCCGGGTGGCCGCCTTCTACACCGGCGAGGACGCTACCTGGTCCAGCGTCAGCGGAAGGTGAGGCCGAAGCGGTGGGCGTTTCCGTCCAGGTCGAAGGCCTGGAACGCGTACTCGAGGGTCAGGGCGTCGCCCGTGAACGCGAGACCGAAGGTGAACGGGCTCCTCTCGTCCTCCGCCACGCGCTGGAGTCCGGCGCGGAGGCGGAACGTGTAGCCCTGAACCGGCCAGTAGGAGACCTCGACGCCGCCGGCCGCGATGATCTCGCCGTCCCGACGCCGCACGATCTGGCTGGTGAAGAACATGTCCAACTCCCCGACCTCGAAGCTCTCCGTCGAGATGCCCAGCGCCAACTGGGCCGGGAGCTCTAGCCCCTGGAGCCGCACGGATGCGTCGGGTCCCAGGTTGCGGACGGCCAGGCTGACGATAGCGGGGCCCATCTCGCGCGCGACGCCCAGGTCCAGTAAGACGACCCGATCCATGCCGCGCGGGACTTGAAGTTCGAGGTATTTCGCCACGAAACCGGCATCGAAGAGGCCGAACAGTTCGCGCGCGTAGCCGAGAGAGGCGGCGAATTCGGTGGCCGGCGAGCCGTCCGGCGAAACCAGCATGCGCTGGAGGTCGGGGGTCTGAGGGACCCCGATCACGTCGTAGCGCAGATATTGGAGACCGACCGCGAAGTCGCCCAGTCCGACGGTGCCCTTGGCGGCCAGCGTGGCGAGCGTACCCTCCGAACCGTATCGGTGCAGACCCGCCGCCATGCCGTCCGCGCGGCCGATGAGGGCTGGCGAGTAGAAGAGGAGGTCCGCCCCGCCGCCGAACAGGTAGGGCGCATTTCCGTAGGCCGCCGCTTCCACGCTGGCCGGGGCTTCGAGGACGATCGCCCCGTAGCCCTCCGCGCGGGATTGCGCCGCGCCGACGCCCGCGCCCATACCCATCGCCGGGATCCCAAGCAGGAGGGAGACCGCGCGCCGTGCGGCGGGGGAACCCGACCGCTGCGCCCGCAGTTTCAGTCCCACAAGCGCTCTGTTTCGATGAACTCGCGGAATCCGTCCGGATCGTCGGCGGCGCGCTCGATGCGAGCCACGCCGCGCTCGATGTCTTCCATGCTGTTCGCGATCGAGATGCGGAGGAAGTGCTGGCCCCCGGAGCCGATGCGGCAGAAGGAAGCGCGGTCCATCGTGGCCACGCCGTACCGGTAGAGCAGAAACATCTGCAGCATCCCTGACGGCGTCGCCCGGGCCCGCGACTCCGCAGGCATGGCGTCGTGCGCCTCGAACACGCCCAGCCGCTCGCACATGCCCGACACGTTGGGGAAGACGTAGAAGGCCCCTTTCGGCAACTGACACCGCAGACCCTCGATCGCGTTGAGCGCAGGCACGATGAAGTCCCTCCGCCGCTCGAACTCGCCCACCATGTGCGCCACGACGCCGGCCGTCTCCGGGTCCTCGTACGCCGCCCGTCCCCCCTCCTGCAGGAACGGCGGCACGCACGACATGATGTTGATGTTCAGATTCTTGAAGACGTCGGCCTCCTCCGGCGTCGGCAGGACGGCCCAGCCCAGCCGCCACCCCGTCATGGCGAACCCCTTCGAATGGCCGCTCGCGATGACCGTCCTCTCCGCCATGCCCGCGTGCGACGCGATGCTCTGGTGCTCCAGGCCGTCGAAGAGAATGTGCTCGTAGATCTCGTCGGAGTAGATCCGGACGTCCGGGTGACAGCGTTCGCGGATCACCGCCGCGACGCCCGCCAGATCTTCCGCCGACAGCACGCCCCCGGTCGGATTCGACGGCGAGCAGAGGATGATGAGCCGGGTGCGCTCGGTGAGGAGCGCCCCGAGGTCGTCCGCCGTGAACGCGAAGCCCTTCTCCTCCGAGAGGTGCAAAGGCACCGGACGCGCACCGACGAACGTGGCCCAGGACTCGTAGATGGGGAATCCCGGACTCGGGTAGACGACCTCGTCGCCCCGGTCCACATACGTCTGAAAAGTGTAGCCGATCGGCGGCTTGGCCCCGGGCGTGACGACGACCTGATCCGCTCCCGCGTCGATCCCCCGCGTGGCCGAAACGTGGCGCGCGATCGCTTCGCGGAAGGAAGGGATCCCGGCCGCATCGCAGTATCCCGAGTTGCCGGCCTCGAGTTCGGCTACGGCGACCCGATTGAGGTGGGGTGCGCTGCGAAAGTCCGGCGCCCCGATGTTGAAGCGGATGACATCCATCCCCCGATCGAGACACACCTGGATGTCGTCGTTGACCTTGAACGCGTTTTCGGTCCCGAGGTCGGCGAGTCGCTGCGCTAGGACGGGCATGCCCGATAATGTCGTTGCCGCTTCCCGGGTGCCAGTGGATCGGCTGCCGGTCCGTTTGATGCTTCATACGCTGCCCGATACGATGCCTCCGTGTCGAGTTGCCTGAGCCGCGTCGGCACGGAATCCAGGACACAGAGGAGGATCCATGGATCGAAACGTCCTGACGGGTCGGATCGCTCGCGCCGGATTCTGGGCGGCGTTGCTCCTCCCCGTTCTTCCCGTTCCGGCGGAGTCGCAGGAGGCGCGGCGGCGCTGGGAGCGGATGAACCAGATGCGGCGCGAGAAGTTCGATGTCGTGCTGCCCGAGGTCATGCGCGAGAACGGGATCGACATGTGGATCACGATGCGCCGGGAGGGGCTCGACGATCCGCTCACGCCGGATTTCGGCCCCGGGTACGTGAATCCCATCGGCTACTACGTCTTCACCGACCGCGGTGGAGACCGGATCGAGCGCGCCGCCCTGGGAATCGGCGGATACCTGCTGGCCGGGAACGGCGCCTACGATATCGTCACCGGCAACTTCGACCTTCGCGAGTTCGTCGCCGAGCGGGACCCGGAGCGGATCGGCCTCAACATGGGATCGAACATCGGCGCGGCCGACGGACTGTCCTATACCGGCTACCAGCACCTCGCGGAGACGCTGGGCGAACCCTGGGCGTCGCGTTTCGTCTCGGCGGAGAAGCTCGTGTCCGATTTCAGGGCGCGCCGCGTCGCTTCGGAGATCGCGGGGTTCGCCGAGGCGGGCGAGATCTCGCGAGAACTCGCGGAGCGGGCCCTCTCGAACGAAGTCGTCACGCCGGGCGTCACGACGCTCAGGGATGTGGCGTGGTGGCTCATGGACCGGCTGCTCGAACGCGGGCTCGGCTCCTCCTTCGGCTTTCCGTCCATCTACATCACGGGGCCCGAAGGCATCGAGGCGACGTCCAGCGACCGGATCATCCAGGGCGGCGACGTGATGATGATCGACTGGGGCGTCTGCCACCTGAACTTCTGCACGGACATGAAGCGCGTCGCCTACGTGATGCGGCCGGGGGAGACGGAGGCGATGCCCGGCGTGCAGAACGCCTTCGACCGGGCGATCGAGGCGCGGGAAGTGTCGCGCCGCGCGATCCGGCCCGGCATCACGGCGCGCGAGAACATGGATCGGATCGGCGCCGCGCTCACGGCGGCCGGATTCAATCCCATCCCATTCAACCAGCCCACGGATGGGCCGCAGACGGACGTGACCTGGGAGGGACACCACTCGGTCGGCAACCTCGGACACGGGATCGGCCCCTCGATCGCGACGTGGAACCCGCGCCGCCTCACCTTTGAGGTCGTGCCGACGAATCTCCTCGCGATCGAAATGTTCGCGTACACGGCGGTTCCCGAGTGGGGAGGCGCGAAGTTGCGCGTGCCGCTGGAGGACGATGCGGTGGTCACCGAACGGGGCGTCGAGTGGCTCTACCCCGCGAACAGCCGCCTCCTCCTGATCAAGTCCGATCCCGCTAGCAGCCCGTGGCAAGACCCCGCGTCGGCGCCGAGAGCGGCGAAGCGCTCGCCTGACAAGGAGCGACGAGGGAGCATAGCAGCGCTACGTGATCGAGGAGCGACGCAGAGCGCAGCGTTCAGGCGAGATGCAGCGCCGCTCGAACGCAGCGGGGTCTTGTCACGGGCTGCTGGGCGGACGGTCTCTTGACTGGGAGTTCTCCTGGGGGGATGGCCCCGCTTCACGAGCTTCTCGTGCGGGCGAGCCGCACGTTCGCGGTCGGTATCGAAATCCTCCCGCCTCCGCTGCGGGACGAGATCACGGTGGCCTACCTGCTGCTGCGCGTTTCCGACTACCTGGAGGACAATCAGGAAATCGCGGGAGACGAGAAGGTCCGTCTGCTGGAGGAGTGGCGGCGCGTGCTCGGCGGAGATCCGGGACGCGCGGCTCTCATCGATCGTCTGGGGGAGGCCGCGGAAGAGACGCCGGACGCGTCCGTCGCTCGGCAAGCGGGGCACGTTCTCGACGGACTCGACCGTCTGGAACCCGAGGCGCGCGAGATCATCGTGCGCCGCGTGAGGGAATCCAGCGCCGGGATGGCGCGGTGGACGGAGCGGGGCTCGGAATTCGGGACCGAGGAGGACCTGGATGACTACATGCACGAAGTCGCCGGGCTGGTGGGCCATCTGCTGACGGAACTGTTCGCCCATCGGCTGTCGGGCGTCGGAAGGGACCGTGCGCGAATGATGGCGCTGGGGAGAGAGTTCGGCCTCGCGCTACAGACGGTCAACGTGATCAGAGGGCTGCACGAGGACCGGCATCGCGGCTGGGTGTACGTGCCCGCGTCTTTCCTCCCTGCCGGCATGGATCCGCGTGAGCTGTTCGAGCCCGCGAACCACGCGGCGGCGATGGCGGTGCTCGAGCGACTCGTGGAGAAGGCCGACCGCCACCTGGCGGCGGCCCGGAGCTACATGCGGATGATCCCGAGACGGTACCACCGGGTGCGCCTCTTCTGCCTGCTCCCGCTCCTCTTCGCCGTGCGGACCCTGGCCATCAGTCGCACGAATCCGGAGGTGCTGGACCGGGAGACGAAGATGTCCCGCGGGGAGGTTCTCGCGATCACGCGCCGCGCGAAGCTCTTCGGCTTCTCCAATCGGTGGATCGCACGGTACTGCCGTCAGCTCGCCGCGCGAGGCGCCTGACGGCCATCGCGATCCGGCATCCGGCGATCAGGCACGCGCGAGCCGCCAGCGTTCCCGCCACGCTTCGATGTTGTACTGCGTCATCACCAGCGCCGGCACGACGACCATGAGGAGAATCGTGGCGATGAACACGCCGAAGCCGACGGAGGTGGCCAGCGGCACGAGATGCTGAGCGTACGTGCTCGTCTCGAACACGAGCGGGGCCACGCCCAGGAATGTGGTAATCGAGGTGAGCATGATCGCCCGGAATCTCTCCTTGGCCCCGCTGATGATCGCCTCCGCAGGCTCCAGGCCGGAGTCCTTCAGGTCGTTGATGAACCGGATCATCATGAGCGAGTCGTTCACGACCACGCCGAAGACGCCGACGAGTCCGTACAGCGACCACAGCCCCCAACTGAGACCGAGCAGCATGTGGCCGGCCAGCGCGCCGATCGCGCCGAGCGGAACAGCGGCCATGATGATGAGGGGCTGCGTGTACGAGCCGAAGGGGATCGCCATCAGGCTGTACATGATGAGGAGAGCGAGAATGAGCGACCGGCCCAGCACGGAGATCGCGTGATCCTGCTCCTTTCTCTGACCGCCGTACGCGTAGGCGAGATCCGGGTTCTCGCTCGTCAGCCGCGGGAGCACTTCGTTGTCAAGTCTGGCGTTCACCTGCTGTCCGGTGGCGATGCGCGGGTCCACGTCCGCGGTGATCGTCACGGCGCGACGTCCGTCGACCCGGTGAATGGCGGCTGACGAGCGCGAGAATCCCGCGGACGCGATCTGACCCAGCGGCACTTCGCCGCCCGGGGTGCGGACGAGGTAGTTTTCGACATCGCTCGCGGAGTTGCGCTCTTCCTCGGGCAGCCGAACCCACACACGCATGTCTTCGCGGCCCCGAGGCACTCGGAGCGCTTCCGCTCCGAAGAAGGCGGAGCGCACCTGCGTCGCGAACCGGTCGAGCGTCAGGTCAAGGGAGCGGCCCGCCGGATTCAACTCCAACTGAAGTTCCCGGAACCCCTCATCGAGGTTGCTCCGGACGTCGAACGTCCCCTCCATGCCGGTCAGTTCAGCGGTGAATTCGCCCGCGATGGCCTCCAGGCGATCGGGGTCCGGATGGGACAGTTCGTAGTGAACGGGCAGCCCCAGACCCAGAAGGTTCGAGGAGATCGAGAGCGACTTCGCTTCGGCGGGAGTCCCAACCTCTTCGCGCCACACGCGCTCGAAGGTGGAAGCGGCGATGCCCCGGCTGTTCCAGTCGTGCAGCTTGAACTGCACGGTGCCGAGATGGCCGCGAGCCGCCTCCACCGCGTCCCCGCCGAGAGGATCGTACAGCGCCGCCAATTCGCCCACGGTGACGGCGACGTCGAACTCCAGCGGATCCTCGCCTCCGTCGCCATCCTCCGAAAGGCGGGCCACGGCCCGGTGGCCCGCGGCTTCGATGTCCGCGACGATCCCTGTCGTGCGTTCGGCCGGAGTCCCCGTCGGCATCTCCAGGTTCGCCGACACGACATCGCCCTCGATCGGGGTAATGAACTGGTTGGGCACGATGCCCGATGCCACCGCCCCCAGCGAGATCACGAGCAGGCCGGCCGCCGCAGCGAGGATGATGGACGGCTGCTCCGTCGCCAGTCGGAGTCCGCGGTCGAGGGGGCCGTCCGCGATGCGCTTCATGGTCCGGTCCACGGCCCCCTGCGCCCGGTGCAGCATCCGCTGGGCGGCGCCGGATCTCCGCACGCCGGGAGCGGCCAGATGCGAGAGGTGGTTCGGGAGAACGAGCAGCGATTCCATCAGCGAGATCACGAGCACCGCGATCACCACGAGCGGAATCCCGCGGCCGAGTTCTCCCTGCGGGCCGGGGGCGTTCAGCAGCGCGGCGAAGGCCGTGATCGTCGTGAGAACCGAGAATATGACGGGCGTGCTGACGCGGCGCGTGCCGCGGATGGCTGCCGCGAGGCCCCTGTGCCCCCGCTCTCTCTCTGCGAAGATGCTCTCTCCCACGACGATCGCGTCGTCCACGACGATGCCCAGCGCCAGCACGAGCGCCATCAGCGAGAACATGTTGATCGAGATGCCCAGGAAGCCCATCACAAGGAACGCGCCCATGAACGAGACCGCCAGCCCCACGGCCACCCACATGGCGAGCCGGATTTCGAGGAAGAGCGCCAGCGCCAGGAAGACGAGCGCGAACCCGATCAGGGCGTTCTCCGTCATGAGGCCGAGGCGCCCGGAGACTTCCTCCGAATCATCCTTCCACAGTTCTACCGAGACGCCTTCGGGCAGGGCCGGCACGACTTCGACGTCGAGATACCGCTTTACGGCTTCGGCGATGTCCAGCACCTGCTCTTCGGAGGTCCGGTACACGTCGACGCGGACCGCTGTCTGCCCGTTGTAGCGCACGCTCAGATCGGTGTCCGCGAACCCGTCCCGTACCGTCGCGATCTCGCCGAGCCGAACCGACGTGCCGTCCGGGCGGCCGAGGAGGATGATCTCCTCAAAATCCACCTGTTCGTAGTTCTGTCCCAGCGTGCGAACGAGAATGTCCTCGCCACTGGTGGATACCCTGCCGGCGGACAGCTCGAGTGAACTCTGCCGCACCGCGAACGCGATGTCGTCCAGCGTCAGACCGAGGGCGCGAAGCCGTCTCAGGGGCACCTCGATCGAGATCTCGTACGGGCGGGCGCCGCTGATCTCGGCCAGCGACACCTCGGGAAGGGCGGAGAGTCCTTCCTCGATGTCGTAGGCCAGTTCCTTGAGCGTGCGCTCCGGCACATCGCCGTACACGAGGAGACGGATGACGCTCTGCCGACTCGTGATCTCCCGTATCTCGGGTCGTTCGGCGGCGGCCGGGAAGGTCGGAATGCGGTCGACTTCGGCCTTCAGTTCGTTGAGGGCGCGGTTGACGTCCGTTCCCGAAGTGAACTCCGCGATCACCGACGCGAGCCCCTCGGAGGCGGTGGCTTCGACCCGGTTCAAGCCGTCCACCGCCCGGATCTGCTCCTCGATCCGCCGGACGATGGATTCCTCGACTTCCTCCGGCGCCGCGCCGGGATACGGGACGACGATCTGGACGCGGTCCAGGGAGAAGTCGGGCAGGACTTCCTGGACCAGGTTCCGGGCCGAGGCCAGCCCGGCGAGGACGAGAAACAGCATGACCACGTTCGCGGCGATGCCGTTCTTCGCCATGAAGCCGATGGGGCCCCGGATACTCTCTCGGTCGAAGTGACCGTCGTCACTCACGCCGCGCTCCTCCGTGATGTGTCCCACCTCCCCTCCGGCCTTTCCTGCTGCTAACGGTTTACGCGGCGCGCGACCAATTCGCCAGAGCACGGGGCGAAGGAACCCCGTGCGTCACGCTCCCGAAACTTTTGCTAATCCGTACCCGGACGTATTCTCTTCGGTTGAAATGGAGAGAGATTGAAATCAACACGCACATGAGGATCCCGTCCAGCTACGCTGCCGGGTACGAGGCGGCGCGGGCCGTCGATTCCCGATTGGCGGACGATTTCATCCGTCATACGATGCTCGGAGACCCCCTTGCCGATCAGGTCGTCGAGGATCTTGCGGCCGCCTTCGCTCCCAGCGAGGTGCACCCGCTCATCGCTTCGGCCCTGCGGGATCCGTTTCAGTTGCCCGACGGCCTGCCCGACTCCCTCAGGGAGTTGGTGAGCGAGGTATCCGTCATTCCGGACTGGTACGATCCGAAGCTGGCGCAGGCGGCCACGCGCGGCTTCATCCGCAATTCCAACATCATTCCGGCAGCCCTGGCCGGAGCCGCGATCGTGGAAGGCTTCTCGACGCTGATCAGCAAGTCTTTCCGGATTCGGGGCCGCATCACTCAGAACGGGGTTCGCCGCCTCCGCCAGAACCTGCTGCACCTGGCCGACCAGTACCTCCCCGGCGGGATGGAGCCGGGCGGAGATGGGTGGCGATTGACGCTTCGAATCCGATTGGTGCATGCGCAATCGAGGATGCTGCTCAAGGATTGCGACGAATGGGACACGGCGGCGCACGGCATGCCGATCAGTGCGGCCAATATCCTGCTCGCTTCGACCACCTTTTCGGCGCGTCTTCTCCAGCACGCCAGGCGCCTCGGCGCAAAATTCAGCGACATGGAGTGGGAGGGCTACGTCCACGTGTGGAGGTATACCGCCTGGATCATGGGCGTCCCGGAGGCGATCCTCTTCGAGGACTACGATGATGCGCGCCGCAGATTCGAGATCGGGATGTTGTGCGAGCCCCCCCCGGACGACGATGCCATCATCATGGCGAACAGCATCGTGAACAGCGCTCCGCTCCTGCTGGGCGTGAAGGACCCCAAGGAACGCCGGCCCTTCGCCACGTTCATATACCAGGTGTGCCGGGAGCTGGTCGGAGACAAACTCGCCGATCAGTTCCTGTTCCCTCCATCCCGGAGGGTCCCGCAGGTCCCGCTGCTGTGGCTGAAGCACCGGCTGAGGAGGGTGGCACTCGAGCGGATTCCGGGATTCCACCGACTCGACCAGGGGTACGACTACATGGAGATGCTCGACATCTCCAACGTGGGCGATTTCGAGCAATCCTACAGTCTGCCCACCACGGTCCACGACGAAGCGTCGCGGCCCTGGTAGAGGCGGTTACCGGAAGCAGCTACCGGAAACTGAGGGCGGACTGGTCGCGGCCGCCGACCATGATGAACGCCACATTCCCCATGTCGCGGATATTCTCGTCGGGCCGACCGTCGATCGCGATGATATCGGCGAAGCGGCCCACCTCGACCGTCCCCACTTCATCTTCGATCCCCACGATCTCGGCGTTCAGCCCGGTGGCCGCCGTGATCGCCTCGAGCGGCGTGAACCCCGCGGCCACGAGGTTCTCCATCTCCAGCAGCATGTACCCGTGCATGCTGTCCGTCCCGATGCCGACCTTGACGCCCTTCTCCTTCGATCGGCTGAGCTGCCCGAGGCGATCCAGCCGCCGCTGCGCCCGTCCCGGGTTCTCTTCGAGCGCCCGACCGTGCACCTGGCGTCCGCGCTCGAGCCAGTCGCGGATGTCCCCTGCTTCGTTGTCGAGGAAGCCCCACTCGTTGAAGACGCTCTGGAAGCCGATGGTGTAGGTGTTCACGAACCCCACATCACGACTCGCCATGAGGTCCATCAGCTCTTCGTTGAGATTCCCGCCATGCTGGATCGAGTTGACTCCCGCCTCGACCGCGAGGCGGATGGACTCCCCGTTCGCGTGCGCGGTGGCCTCGATCCCGAGCCGGTGCAGTTCGTTCACGGCCGCGTCGATCTCTTCCTTCGTGTAGTTGCTCTCGCCCGGAGCGTACGGGGTGCCGTTGTTGGGACCCACCCGCGCGCGGTCGGTGATCGTCAGCTTCATGTGGTGCGCGCCCATCTCGTAGTTCTGCCGGACGAATGTGCGCATCTCCCACGGCCCGTTCGTCGTCCGGTACTCCGCCGGGCCGTGGCCGGCGGTGGTCGAGATGAAGTTCCCGCTTGGATAGATCCGGGGGCCGGGGATGATCCCCTCCTCCACGGCCTGCGAGGCCTGTATGTCGTTGTAATGGACCTCGCCGACCACGTAGATGCTCGTGACGCCGGACATGAGTTGGACCCGGATGTTCCGGACGATGCGCGCCATCTGCATCGCGTCGTGCTGCTCCATTCCCTCCAGCTGGCCCCGGAGCGTGCGAATGTCGGGCCGGATCGAGAGGTGGGCGTGCGCGTCGACGATCCCGGGCATCACGGTATGTCCGGTCAGGTCGACGACCCGGGCGCCGTCCGGGATCGCGACGGCCGCCGCGTCGCCCACGGCTTCGACCCGCTCGCCGCGTACGATGATGACCTGGTTGTCGCGAGCCGGCTGGCCCGTGCCGTCGATGAGCCGACCGGCCCGGATCGCCGTCACTTCCTGGGCCGCCGGGACGCGAGCCGCAGCCATCGCCGGGGCGGCGCCATACGCGGCGGAAGGAGCGGAGGGGACGAAGGCCGCGGCCAGCACCGCGGTCCGCAGGGTCATCGCTGTCGTTCGCATCGGACGCTCCTCGAGTCGGCGGGTGGTCATCAGGTGGACGGCACCTGCGAAACTTGTTGCCCGCGTCCGGGCGCGGCCAGACGGTGGGAAGCGCCCGGCGTGAGGCCGGCGCGGCGAACCGGGTCGGGCTATCGACTGCCCGGCGGGCAGACTACGTTGCCGCCGGCCGACACCTCATCTCCCGTCCAGAACGAGCCCGCCGACCTGGATGCCCCAACCGATGACGCCCGATAGCCGTGTACGGCGGATCGCGCTGCTGGCCCTGTTCTTTCTGTCGGGGGTCAGCGGGCTGATCTATCAGATCGCCTGGGTGCGGCAGTCCGTCTTCACGTTCGGAGTCAGCGTCTACGCCTACAGCACGGTCATCGGGGCCTACATGATCGGGCTCGCGCTGGGCAGCTACATGATGGGCAGGCGAATCGACGCGCACGCGCGGCCCCTGCGCACGTACGCGGCACTCGAGGTGGGGATCGCGGCGCTCGCGGCGCTGTCGCCCTTCCTGCTCGGGGCCCTGCACGCGCTTTACCCGGGACTCAGCAACGCCCTCCCGGCCGGAGGCTTCTGGCTCACGCTGGGCCGGCTTCTCTTCTCTCTGGCCGTGCTCACGCCGACGACCTTCCTCATCGGGGCCACGCTGCCCGTCATGAGCCGGATCTACGCGACGCACGGCGGGCGCGTCGGGAGCGACGTGGGGCGGCTCTACCTCGTGAACACGGCGGGCGCCGCCCTGGGCTGTGTCCTCACGGGACTCGTCTTCCTCCGGTACCTGGGCGCGCGGGAGACCATCTTCCTCGGAGCGGCGATCAACCTGTTCGTCGGGGCGGGGGCGCTCGCGCTCATGCGGCTGGCTCCGGCCGGGCGTGCCGGCCGTGCGGCGAGCGAGACGGGCGATGTCGAGACGGATTCGACGCTTGTGGCCGGGCCGCGTACCGGACCCGCTGAGAAGGCGCTTCCGATCTCGGCCGGGGCGCTGCGCTACGTCGCGATCGCGTACGCCATCTCCGGCTTCATCGCGCTCGGCTACGAGGTCGTGTGGGCGCGGATCCTCTATATCCACTCCTCGCACGCGGCGTACTCGTTCTCGCTCATGCTGACGGTCTTCCTCGCCGGGCTCGCGCTCGGGGGCGCCGGCGGGAGTTGGGTCCTGCGGCGGCGACGGGCGACGCTGAGGCACTTCGGGGCGATCCAGATCGCGATCGGACTGCTCGCCGTCCTCATCCTCCACGCCTTCGCGCGACTGCCCGCGCTCCACCTCGAGGATTGGTTCGGGGGCTACAGCGTCGCGTACGAGTTCCTCATCGCCTTCATCACGCTCTTTCCTCCCTCCGTCCTCCTCGGGGCGCTGTTCCCGCTCGTCGGAAGCCTGTACACGCGCGAGCGGGCGGAGGTGGTGGGACTTCGCATCGGCCGCGTGAATGCGTTCAATACGGTGGGAGCCATTGCCGGTTCGCTCGGCGCGGGGTTCGTGCTCGTGCCGCTGTTCGGACTGCGCAACACGACGGTGGCCCTGGCGGTACTGAACCTCGCGCTCGGAGCCGTGGCGCTGCGTTTCGACCGCGGGGGCCGCCGGGCGCTGCGCTTCGCGCCGGCGGGCGCGATAGTGGCTACGATCGTCGCCGTCGCCATCCTTCCCACCGGCTTCTACCTCGGCTCGTACTACACGGAGGTCGACCGGCTCATCTTCTACAAGGAGGGCGTGGAGACCACCGTCGCGGTGCTCGAGGTCCCAGAGTACAACTACAAGATCTCCTTCGTCAACGGCCGCGACGAAGTGCCCACGGACCGCGCGAGCATGTCGGCGTTCAGGCTGCTTGGACACCTTCCGCCGCTGCTTCGGCCCGGCGCCCGCAACGCCCTGGTCCTGAGCTTCGGCAACGGGATCGCCACCGGGACAATGAACACGCACGACATCCCGGTGATCGACGCGGTGGACCTCTCTCCCGAGATGATGGAGGCGGCCGCCGTCTACTCCGAGGAGAACTACGACGTTCTCGACAGCGACCGGCTGCGGCTCCACGTCGAGGACGGGCGCAACTTCCTTCTCCGGGCGGAGGAGTCGTACGACATCATCTCGGTGGACGCGACGCACCCCGCGAACGCGAGTTCATGGGCGCTGTTCACGAGCGAGTTCTACCGGTTGATCGAGAGCCGGCTCGCCGAGGACGGCGTCTTCATGCAGTGGATCCCGATCCACGGCGTCCGCGAGGAGGACTACCGCGACATTCTGCGCACTGTCTGGGACGTCTTCCCCAACATGGTGCTGTGGTCGACCGGATCGACGCACAGCTATGTCGTCGCCACGCGGGAACCCATGTCGTCCGTCGTGATGCAGTCGGTGCTCACGCGGGCGGCCGCCAACCCGATCGTCGTCCGGGATCTCGGGTCGCCGGAGACCATCGCCGGCTACGTGGCGATGGCCGAAGCGGACCTGACGGGCTACATCGGGCGCGGTCCCGTCATCACGGACAACGACGCCTTCTTCATGCCGGCGCGCTAGCGTCGGCTGATCCGCGCTCCCGGGCATCGACACGGCGACGAGGGTCCGGTAGACTGCGGCCATGCGCCGGTTTGCCATCTCCCTGCTTCTGATCGCGGTCGTCTTGCCGTACGCGCGCGCTCCGCTCTGCGAGGTGGGTGCCCACGAACACCCGTCACACAACCATGCGACCGCCGCGGCGGTGACCTCCGCGGCGGGTGACGAGGCAGGAACGCCGGGAGACTGCCACACGCTTATGGCCTGCACGGTCGTGCTGCTGGCATCGCTCGCGGAGACCGGGGCCGGCTTCCGCTCCTTCTCGCAGGCATGGGATCCCGCGCTTCAGGGCAGCGTGGCCCCGATTCCTTCGCGCGCCTCTCCGGACACACCCCCTCCAAGAACCGCCTGAACTGAAGTAGCCCAACAGGCGCCGCGACCGCCGCTGCGATGGCGGGCCGCGGCGGAGTGTCATCGTTCAGACGGAGGGGCATGCCATGCCATCCACACATCTTGCCCGGCGTCCCGCAGGGATCATCGGGTTCGTCGTGTTCGCCGCAGCCGCCTGCGGGTCGGCTCAGCGCAACGACGTCTACCACCTGGCCGCACCGTACAATTTTGCGTTCTACGACACGCACGAAGAGGCGGCTCGATCATTTTACGCCGCGCACTTCACCCACTTCGCCGCCTACGAGATCCTAATGAGCCCGGGGCAGGACCCGCCCGGACGGATGTCCGAGTTCGAGACCCAGGTCCGGGCGTACATCGCGGATCCCCCGAAGTTCGAGCCGCCCGCAGAGATCATCGCGCCCCGCTGGACGCGGCTCGCGTTCGAAACCGCCCAGTCGATGGACTGGGCGCACATGCTGCACTCTCAACTCTACGACATCCTCACGGACGACCGGATCACCGATAAACGGACGGCCGGAGAGCGGGCCATCGCCTACTACCTGTCGGAGACCGAGGCGGCGTTCTCCACGCGCGGCTACGGACACCGCTTCATGGAGGGGGGCGGCGAGTGGGCCGGCAACTTCCACATCGCGTACCCCGACATCAACGGGATTCTGTGGGCCTACCACTGGCACCACGCGGCTGTGTACGAGGCGCTGATGGAGACCGACCCGGATCGACGGCGCGTGGAACTCGACCGGGTGATCGACGTCTTCACGGACTCCGTCCTCCTGGAACTTCCGCACGTCATGCCGCTCACGGCCGAGGTCGCACCGCGTTTCTCGCGCCTGTTCCCGGCCGCCGCGCACATCTTCGACAACCTCCACATGATGCACGATGTGGTGAACGACATCATGGCCGAGCCTTCCTACTCCCTGTCGGAGAAGGCGGCGGAGATCGAGCGCCTGCGGGGGCAAATGGTCTACGCGGGCCAGGACACCGTCGAAGCGCCCGGAATGCCGATGGGCGGGGACCATCGCATGAGTGACGGAGCGATGCGGGTCCCGACCGAGCTTCCAACGGGACGGTGGCTGCCGCAGGGGCACCCCGAGGCGCGGATGGCTCCGATGGGCGAGTTCATGCGACCCCTTCCCGCACCTCAATCGGGTCGGCCAGCCGGCGTCTCGGGGGGAGGTGTCCGGTGAGGGCGGCCGGAAGGAGTGTCGTGGCGGCCGCCATGCGGGGCGTCCCGGCGACGATCGCACTGGGGTTGGGAGCCGTCGCCCTTCCCGCTCCGGTCGCCGCTCAAGAGGACTTTCGCGCCGCCGAACTCGACCGCCCGACACGCATCGAGGATGCGTACCCGATCAAGTTCCGGGAGTGGGAGTTCCAGAGTGGGCTTCGCGGCTCTCTGGGGGAGGGCGACCGCGGCTTGCTCGGTCTGCTCGAGTTCAAGACGGGGCTGTTCCGCAACGGACAGATGGGGGTCGAGATCGAGGGCGGCGTCGAACGCCCGTCTGCGGACAGGACTGGCGGCGGGATCGAGTCCGCATCCGCCCACCTCCTGTACGGACTGGCCCGCGAGACGGTCTCGCTCCCCGCCGTCGCCGTGCGTCTCGACGCGAGTACGCCGGGCACCGGCGCCATCGGCCACGACGACTGGCAGTTCGGCGTGATGGGAATCGCCACGCGCTCCCTGGGTCGACTCCGCCTGCACGGCAACGGCGGCTACCGGATCGCCGGCGAGGCCGACGGCGGCGACTACTGGCGCTTCGGCCTCGGCGCGGACTACCCCCTGGGACTGTTCAGCCGCGCGATCCTGGCCGACCTCTACGTGGAGGCTCCGGTTTCCGCGGGGCGAGCGCGGGTCTGGGCCGAGATCGGTACTCGCCTCCAAGTCAGCAACTGGAGCGTCCTCGACTTCGGCCTCGCCACGAGACTCGACGAATGGGACCATGGGCACGCCAACGTCGAGATCGTGATCGGCGTGTCGCGCTCGTTCGGGATCCCGGGGCTGACGAGAGTCCCCGTGTACCCGAACCCGACGATCCCCTGAAGCTTCAGTACGAGACGCCGGTCGCCCGGCACAGCCAGCGCTGGAATGGGGCGGCCGTGCGGCACAGGGCGGTGAACCGGTCGAGGAAGTCGTCGGATATCAGGTCGTCATCGCCGAGTTGCACCACGGCGATGAAGTCCTTGCGCCGGAGGTCCTCGATCAACGGATGGTCTACGCTGAAGCCCTGCGGGGCCCGGACGAGCGAGTCGCCCGAGAGTTCGAAGGTCCCGCGAAAATCGGCGTCGCGCGATGCCCGCTTCCAGGCTTGCGGGTCCTCGTCGATGGACTCGCGGATCTTCCGGAGCGCCGGCCCGCCGGGGCGCCAGGAGCCGCAACCCACGAAGCAATGCCCCGGCTGGATGTGCAGGTAGAAGCCGGGAGCGTGGGCGTCCTTGCCCGCCTCGTGCCGGAACTGGATGCCCGTGTGGGTCTTGTACGGGCTCTTGTCCCGGGAGAAGCGGGTGTCGCGGTAGATCCGGAACAGCGAGCCGCCATTGGCCCTCGGGTCGGCGCGAAAGTGGGGGCTGATTTCCTCGAGTGGCATGGAGAAATCGGAGATGAAACGGAGCGCCGGATCTTTGACGTCCGCCTCGTACCGCGACTTGTTGGTGAGAAACCACTCGCGGTTGTTGTTGGCGGTCAACTCGCTCAGGAATCTGAAGGTTCCGGGCGTAAAGTAGGCGGTCATCGCAAGGTGGCTTGTCGGCTGGGGAGACAGGTATGATGAGCGGGCCGATACCTATGGTGCCGGTCCGAAGGAAGCAAGCAGAGGGATGCCATGACGCGCACCGAACTCAGCCTTACCGTCGACGCTCCGGTCGGAGTCGTTTTCTCGACCGTCGCCGATATCTCCAACTTTTCCAAAGCCGTGCCGCACATCGAGCACGTGGAGTTCCTCTCGGAGACAAGGAGAGGCGTGGGCGCCCGCTTCCGGGAGACGCGGCTCATGGGGAGCAGGAGGGCGACCACGGAGTTGGAGGTCACCGAATACGTGCAGGACGAGCGTGTTCGCTTCGTGTCCGACGCGGGCGGCACGGTCTGGGACACGACCTTCACCGTCGAACGGCAACCGGATGGCCGCGGGACGCGGCTGGTCATGGTGATGGAGGCGCGGCCCCACAAACTCGTGGCCAAACTCGTCACGCCGCTCATGAAGCGAGTGATCGCCAAGGCGATTGCGGCCGACCTCGATGCCGTGAAAGCCTACGCCGAGGCGTCCGGATAGCGGAATGCGTCGAAGGGGGTGGAGCGGACTCCATGCGGGATTGGTGGTCGGCGCGGTCGCTGTGCTGGCCCGCGCGACCCTGGTCGAGATTGCGGCGCAGGAGTTGCCGCTGGCCCGGACAGATCAGAGTCGCTGGGCCGATGTCATTGCGACCTCCCGCGCCAAGCTCGACTCGCTGCGGCGGGCGATGTCCATCCCCGGCCTCTCCATTTCGGTTTCCGTGGACCGCCGGGTCGTGTGGTCGGAGGGGATGGGGTACGCGGACCTCGAGCTTCGGAGCCCCGCGACGCCGCAGACGCGCTACCGGATCGGGAGCGTCTCCAAGATCCTGACCGCGGCTGGCGTCGCGCTCCTCCACCAGCGGGGAGAACTCGATCTGGACGCGCCCGTGCAGACCTACGTCCCCTCCTTCCCCCGCAAACCCGAGGGGGAGATCACCACCCGGCTCCTCGCTGGACACTTGGGGGGAATCCGGCACTACGTGGACATCGAGGCCGAGTACTTCCTCACGCGGCGCTACGAGACGGTGTTCGAGGCGCTCGACCTCTTCCGGGACGACCCGCTCGTCGCGACGCCCGGGACCGAATGGTCCTATTCGAGCTACGGATTCAACCTCATGAGCGCCGTGATCGCCGCGGCATCGGGACGCGGGTTCCTGCAGTATCTGGGCGAGGAAGTGTTCCGTCCGCTCGGCATGCTCCACACGGGCGGAGACCACACCGACAGCCTAATCGTGAACCGCGCGCGTCCCTATGACCGCACGCCGGACGGCCGCCTCATCAACGCGCGCTACATCGACAACTCCCACAAGTGGGCCGGAGGCGGTTTTCTCTCCACGACGGAGGATCTGCTCCGCTTCGCCCACGCCCACGTTGAGCCGGGACTGTTCAGCCGGGAAACGCTGGACCTGGTGTGGACGTCTCAGCGCACGCTCGCCGGCGAGGAAATCGGCGTGGGAATCGGCTGGCGCCTCATGCCGCCCTCGCGGGCGGGCGGGCGCCGCGCGGTCGGACACGCGGGCGGCGCAATCGGCGGCAACGCGCTCCTCATCATCTACCCGGACGACGGGGTGGCCGTCGCCGTCGCCGCGAACATCGCGGACATCGGCTACCCGCAGGGCGGCGCGCTCGTGTTCGAGACGTGATCTACGAGATCGCTAACCTCTTCATCGAGGCCCGCTGAACGATCCGACGGCTTCTCGGCGGATAGGACTGCGGAGGGAAGTGGAGCCGATCGGATTCGAACCGACGACCTCCTGCTTGCAAAGCAGGCGCTCTCCCAACTGAGCTACGGCCCCGCGATACGGCGGGATTACAGGGAGTCCCGCCGGGGGAAGGATGGGGCGCCCGCTCTCTGCTCGCCAGTTTCGCAGCCACCCCGCTTCGGTCGACGCCGGTGGGAGTTGCGACGCTTCAAGCCTGGCATCTACGCTCCATTGAGACTCACGTAGCCCAACTCCTGGAAGGCCGGTGGTCATGGCGGAATCTCGCAGGACGTTCCTGAAGCAGTCGGCCGCGACGGTGGCCGCCGTTTCCCTGACCGGTTGTGCTGCCGGCGAGCGAGCTGCCGAGACCGACGGAGACGCGCTCTCTCGCACCGATGCCACCACCCCGGTCCCCCTCCCTGCCGCGACGCTGCGCGGCATCGCCGAAGCCGTCCTCCCGGACGAACTCGGCGAGGACGGCCGCGAGCGAGCGGTGCGTGCGTTCGAGCGCTGGTCCGAGGCGTTGGAGCCCGTCGCCGAACTGAGCCACCCGTACCTCGTGCCCGAGATACGGTACTCGGGGCCGGATCCGAGGCCGGGATGGGTCGCGCAACTCGAGGGTCTCGAAATGGAGTGTGAGCGCCGCCACGGGGTGTCCCTCTCCGATCTGGAAGTGTCCGGTCGCCGCGAACTCCTTGCGCGTCCGCTCGCGGCCAGCGGGCCCGACCTTGGAGCGCCCCAGAACGCGGACCACGTGGCGCTGGCCCTGATGGCCCACTTCTTCGGCTCCGCGATCGCGACGGACCTCTGCTACGGGCGGGCCATTCGGAAGGAGCTCTGCCGCTCCATCGAGGGGGCGGAAGACGAGCCGGCGCCGCTGGGAGCCGCATCATGAGCGGGGCAGTCGGACGGACGGCCCGGCGGGTCGTCGAGAGCGACGTCTGCGTCATCGGCGGCGGGATCACGGCCGCCATGGTCGCGGAACGGCTCGCCGAGCGGACAGGCGCCTCGATCACCGTAGTTGAGGCCGGAGGGCGGACGGCGTCCCTCGACGAACGGTCCGATACCCGTGCGCGGATGCTGGCCTACGGCGAGAATCCCTGGCCGAACGACCACATCCGCGGCCAGACCGGTTCGGGCGCCATGTACAATTCCATGGTCGTGGGCGGCGCGGCGATGCACTGGGGCGGAGCGGTGCCGCGCTTTTCCCCGGAGGACTTCCGCCTACGGTCGCTGTACGGGGTCGCCTCCGACTGGCCCATCTCCTTCGACGACCTCGAGCCGTACTACCAGGAGGCCGAGGAGCGCATGGGCGTGGCGGGCGAACAGGGTCCTCCGGAGTACGACCCCCGTTCGAAGCCCTACCCCATGCCGCCGTTGCCGCTGTCATACAGCCTCGAACGCATGCGGGAGTGGACGGAGAAGTCGGACATCCCCTTCTGGACGCAGCCCTGGGCGCGCAATACGGAGCCCTGGCAGGGGCGGAACGTCTGCCGCCGGTGCGACACCTGCTCCGTCTGTCCGACGGGAGCCAAGTACACGCCCGACTTCACCTTCGACCGGCTGCTGGAAGCCGGGCGCATCGACCTCGTCACCCGCACCCTCGTCCGGCGCCTGAGCCTGGAGCCGGGTTCGGACCGGATCGCGGTCGCGGAAGCCGTCGACCGGGATGCGCCCGACGAACCCATCGAGTTCCGCGCGGGCACGTTCGTGATCGCCGCCGGCCACGCCTGGAGTGCCCACCTCCTCCTGCTCTCGGCGAACAGCCGCTTCCCGGAGGGCCTCGCCAACCGCACCGGGAACGTGGGGCGGTACATGACGGGACACTGGTACCTCAGCGGCTTCATCGACCTGCCGATGCGGCTCTATCCCGGCATGTTCGTTTACAACAGCCTCCTTTCCCGCCGCTTCGCCAGCCCGGGACCGCTGGACCGCTACGTGCGCCACGACCTCCGCTTGTGGGAGTCGAACATCGGCCGCGCCCCGAGGCTCAGGGACGAAGACGGGCAGCTCCTGTGGGGCGACGAGATCATGGCCGACTGGAGAGCCCGCACGGAGTCCGAATCCACCGCGCGGGTCCGCGCCTACTACGACCTCCTCCCGGACCGGGACAGCCGCCTCACGCTGGACGCCGCGAAGACGAACGAGCTGGGCGATCCGATGCCCCGGATCGACTACCGCCCGGCGCAGGAGAGCGTCGACCTCCAGGACCACACGGTCGAGACGATATCGGGACGCTTCGAGCAACTGGCGCGGGCGGCCGGCGGTTCCATGAGGAGCATCGGGCAGCCATCCGAGCTGTGGGAGCACCCGGGCGGCGGGTGTCGGATGGGCGACGATCCGGCCACGAGCGTCGTGGACCGCTGGGGCCGCACCCACGACCACGAGAACCTCTTCGTGGTGGGCGCGCCGACCCTCGTCTCCGGCGGCTGCGCGAACGGGACCCTCACCTTCTGCGCCCTCTCCCTCATGTCCGCCGAGGAGATGGAAACAGGACTCCCCTCGGCCTGAGCGGCGGGTCTCCTACGGCCGCTTTTCTCCGGCGGTCACGGCGAAGCGGAGGTAGTTCTCGCGCGGCGGGAGGCTGCACACGGAGTGGGGCGTGAAGGCGCAGGGCGCGTTGTAGGCGCGGTTGAAGTCGATCGTCGTCCAGCCGTCGTCGTTCGGGAAGGGGGCGCGCATGTAGCGGCCCGCCTGGTAGGTGTCGGTTACGGCGGTCGAGTCCCACAGGCTGATGAAATAGGAGCGGCTCGACGCACCAGCGAAAGCCATGAGGCGGTGTTCCGCCCCGTCGACGCGGAAGACGAGATCCCCCGGCGCGGTGTTCTCGAGCGTACCGCCCCGTACATCCCCCAGCGTCACCGTGCGCGGCTCCGCATAAGGCTCGAACCGTGCCGTCACGCGCCATTCGTTCGTAATCGGGAAGTACTCGGGAAGCTCGAAGGCATCGAGACGCGGCGCGTCCGTATCCCAGACCCGGAGCCAAAGCCTCTCCGTTCCCGGCTCCGCGTGGACGCGCATCCCGAGCGACCCCAGCGCCAGGCGGATCGTCCCCTCGCTGCGGTCGTCCGGCAGCGGCATCGGTTCCGTGACGGGGTCGCCGACCGCGCCGGACATCTGATCTCTCAGATGCAGACCGCTCCCGGCTTCGGGGACGAGACGCACGGCCCCATCCTCCAGGTACAGCGTACCGGCCAATGGCGGCGCGTCTTCCTCGGGCAGGACGATGGCCGACGCCGGATCGGACCCGAAGGTGTTCGCGCCTTCGCGCAACTCGAAGAGCCCATCCCAACTGATGACGCCCGCGTTGGGGTTCGCGAGACTGCGCCGCCGCCCCTCCCGCCACTCCTCATGCTCGGTCGCCAACACCTCGGACTCCACAGGCGGCGGATCGGGCCACGTCTCCGGTCCGCACGCCGCCAACATCACAGCGAGCACCGCGACCGGTCGCACCGTCTGGACTGCTTTCTTCTTCACGGGACCAATTCCTCCAGGGCGTCGGGGTCTCGGGGGAGCGCGTCGGTCAGGATTTCGACGCCGCCCTCGGTGACGAGGACGACCTCCTCGACGAACACCGAGACGCCGATGTCGTGGTTGTAGTACCACGGTTCGATGGTGAAGACCATTCCGGGGGCGAGCGGTTCGTCGAGGAGGGCGGGATCTCCGGTCGAGAGCCCGATATGGTGGCCGAAGAAGGAGGGCGTCTGCATGTACGGCTCTTCTTCGTCCGGAATCGCGTCGTAGGCCACCGCCGTGAGTTCGCGCAGGGTGACGCCGGGGCGCACGGCGGCGATCACGGCCTCCGCGGCCCGGGTGCTCACGAGGAGCTTCTCGCGCTGGATCTCGGTGAACGCCCCGTTTGCCGGGAAGGTCCGCCCGATGTCGCTCACATAGCCGTTGAGCTCGCACCCCACGTCGAAAATGACGAGATCCCCGTCTTGAAGCCGGCGGTTCCGGCGGTTGTAGTGGGCGGCAAGCACACGCCACGGCCACAGACTGTTGGGACCCGACTTGATGATGGGCGTGAAGGGGATGGACTGGGCACCCGCCTCCCGGCAGGTGCGCTCGAATTCGCCCTGGAGCGTACGCTCGTCGACCCCCTGCCGAACGAGGGCGGCGGCGGCCCGGATCCCGGCCATGGTGGCGTCCGCCGCTCGCCGCATGCGCATGATCTCAGCAGGCGACTTCACCATGCGCAGACGGGCGACGATCTCGAAGGCGTTGACCAGTTCCGCTTCCGGATGGTCGTCCCGCAGCCGCCGGATCAGAGAGGCCGTGGGATCGAGACTCCCAATCAGGGGGACGACCGGATCGGGGACCTCACCCGCGGTGCCCGCATTCACGCGAAGGACATCGCCCCTCCCCACGCGTTGGCGCAGAAAGCCGTCGAGTTCGACGATGTCGCGGTAGTCGTCGGCGCCGCCGATACCGCGGATCTGATAATCGTCCAGCAGCGGGCGACCCGGGAAGTCGTTCGGCCGGCCCGGGTTCTCGAAGCGCGGATCCCGCTGCGGCATGAAGAGGATCGAGATGTCGCGCCTCGCGTCGAGCACGAGCATCGACTGTGGGACCTCCAGCCCGGTCAGATACCAGAAATCCTCGAGTTGCCGGAACGTCTCGCCGTGCGTGATGCCGTCGGAAGAAGGCACGAGCAGGAGTCCGCCCCCGGTGGCGCGCAGGCCGTCGAGGATCCGGTTGCGGCGAAACTCGTACTCCTGCGGGCGGAAGCCCGGGCGAACCCAGTCGGTGTAACGTTGCTCGGGCGTCTGGGCCGAGAGCCGGCCGGGGTCTCCGGTGACGACAACCCCCGCGGCGGCAAGCAACGAACCTGCCAGCAGGCAGCGTACAAGCCGCCGGCTCGTCATGCGCGGGACGGGGACGGCGTTCACAGCCGCCAGACGACGAGAAACTGGACCACGCTCTCCGACACGTCGGTCCCCAGCTTGTTGTGCCAGTACTGGTATTCGATGCCGCTCATGAGACGTCCACCGTCGCCGCCCAGGATTCGGCCCACGTCCACGGTCAACTGCGGCTGGGCGAGGATCCAGGCGCGGACTTCACCGCCAAACTCGTTCGTCACGGCGCTGATGTACTCCGCGTGGCCGGTGAACGTGAACGTCTGGCCCAGCATCTCCCACGTCGCCAGCCAGTTCACGTCGAACATCCAGCCGTCGTCCGTCGCCGGCGCGCCGCCGTGGTCCGCCCCGCTCGAAGCGTCGACCATGCGGGCGAAATCCGTGTTGAGGAACATGAACCCCGGGATATCCCACGACGCACGAAACCCGGGCGTGTACTTCAGTACCTTCGCCTGCGAGCCGTAGTTCACGCCACCCAGCACGGCGAAGTCGCGGATCGGACCGAACCCCACGCGGCCCCCGCCGATCTTCCCCAGACTCAGCGACGGATACCATTCCCCGTACAGGTCCTTCTCGTTGAACCCGTCGTTTCCCCCATCCGCCGTGTAGTCGAAGAACATGAAGTGGTCGCCCCAGGACCACTGCGCGGCGTTCTGGAAGGTGACGACCGTCGTCGCGTGTCTCGTGTCCGCGAACGGATCCACCAGCTTGCCGAGCTGGAGTTGAAATTCCGTCTGTCCCGCCGCGGCCGCCGGCGCCGCGAGGAGGAGCAGGACTGTGGACAGCCCGCGAAATGACCGTGCGGTCAGATTCATTCAGCCTCTCTATCGAGGAGGATCAGGGCCAACGTGTTCGCGCGCCGGGAGGTTACAGCCAGATGAACTTGGCAGCGAACACGAGCGCCACCACGAGCAGCATCGGCGGACACTCGCGCCAGCGGCCCGCCAGCACCTTGATGGCCACGTAGGTGATGAAACCGAGCCCGATTCCGTCGGCGATGGAGTACGTGAGGGGGATCGCGATCGCGGTCACGACCGCCGCGGCGGACTCCGTGATGTCGTCCCATTCCACGTCCTTCAACGCGCGGGCCATGAGACAGGCGACGTACAGGATCGCCGCCGCGGTCGCGAAGGAGGGGACGGACTCCGCCAGCGGCGCGAGGAAGAGACAGACCAGGAACAGTCCGGACACGACGACGGCGGTCAGGCCGGTGCGGCCGCCGGCGCTCACACCCGCGGCGCTCTCGATGTAGCTGGTGACCGACGAGGTCCCGAGCAGCGTTCCGGCCACGGTCCCGGTCGAATCGGCCATGAGGGCCCGCTGGATGCGTGGAAGCCGCCCATCGTCATCGAGAAGATCGGCTTGGTGCGCAACGCCGATCAGCGTGCCGGCAGTGTCGAAGAGGTCGACGATGAGGAACGTGAAGATCACCGCGATCATGCCCAGTTGCAGCGCGGCACCGATGTCGAGCGCGAACAGCGTGGGGGTCGGATCGGGGGGCATGGACGCGAAGCCGTGCCACTCCGAAACGCCCAGGATCAGGCCGATGGCCGTCACGCCGAGCATGCCGATAATCGCGGCGCCGGGGATGCGGCGCGCCGAGAGCGCCGCGATCGCGCAGAAGCCGAGCAGGGCGAGCACGGCCGGCGCCGACGTCAGTTCTCCCGCGGTGACGAGCGTAGCCGGACTCCCTTCAATGATGGCCGCGTCCTTCAGCGCAATCACACCGAGGAAGAGCCCGATGCCTGCCGAGATCGCCATTTTCTGGCCCCGCGGGATCGCGTCGATGATCCAGCGCCGGACCGGAAGCACGCTCAGCGTGACGAACAGCGTCCCCGACAGGAACACGGCCCCGAGCGCAACCTCCCAGGCATATCCCATGCCAAGCACGACGCCGTACGTGAAGAAGGCGTTCAGCCCCATCCCGGGCGCGAGCGCGATGGGGTAATTCGCGTACAGTCCCATCACGAGCGTGGCGAAGGCCGCCGCGAGGCAGGTCGCGACGAAGACGGGACCGAACGGCATGCCGGCCTCGGAAAGGATCGACGGATTGACGAAGGCGATGTAGACCATCGTCAGGAACGTCGTGACCCCCGCGATCACTTCCGTCCGCACGTCGGAGCCACGCTCCGACAACCTGAACCAGCGTTCCAGCGTTCCGGTCATCGCCTCGCCTCCGACGTTCTGTGGTGACCTGCCCCGCAAGGGGCCCCTTGAGAAAAACAGCTCGAATAGAGCGCCTCGATCTGCTCCACCTCATCCGCGGTCAATCGTTCGAACTCACGGGTGCGCGCCCGCTTGGACAGCTTGCCGCGATTCTGTCGGAGGAATCTGGACAGAAGGTCGATCGTCCGATTTGGCATGTCGGCGATTTCCTCTTGGACGCGTCGCGAGAACTCATCGTACTTCTCCAGGTATTCGACTTCTTCGGGGAGATCCCGTGTCACCGTCTCTTCCACACAGCTATACAGAAACTCGGCGTGAGCCGTCGCGTCAAAGAATCGGTAGAAGTCGCCCGTCTCGTTGAGGACCTCGACGTTGTGCCGTCTCGTCGCGCGCCATTCGATCAGAGGCAGGACCCTCGAGGAATAGCTCTGGAGAACGTCGCGGTACTCCGAGATCCGTCTGAGCATCGGCACGCTCACCGGAAACACCAGACTCGGCGGATTGTAGCCGGCCCGGGCGAGAACGTGATGGATCAACCACCGGTGGAGGCGTCCGTTCCCGTCATCGAAGGGATGGATGTACACGAACCCGAAAGACAGGGCAGCCGCCGATATGACCGGATCGACGGACGTTGCTTCCGCCATCCGACCATGCTCGACCACCCCCTGCATCAGACCCGGCAGGTCTTCCGGGCGTGCGCTGATGTGTTCCGGGATCGGAGTCCGGGTCCGCCGATCCCGCTCGCCGACCCACCCGCCTTCCGTCCGGAGTCCGAGTTCGACGAATCTCGGGTCGCCGATCACCACGGCCTGCAAGCGTTCCAACTCGCCGACAGCAAGGTCGCGCTGGCCTGCTTCGCCGATCGCCTGGCCCCAACGGAGCCCACGATCCTGCGTCGGCTGCTCACCTTCGATCTGAAACGACGCCCGGCTGTCTTCCAGGAGCAGAAAGGCCGCGGCGCGCCGGACGATATCCGGGTGTGTCCGTCCAATCGCTTCCCGAGCCTGCTCCCCCAGGCGCATGTCTACGTAGCGATCAAGTTGAGGGGTCCGTCGGACGAGCGGGCAGAACCGCCTCGTGCCGGGCAGGTTGTCGCGCACCCGGTGCCGACGAGAGAGGGGTCCGGTCTCCGATGCGAACTGCCGCTTTGGATCCACGACCGGAACGGCCTTCACCTTGTCGGCGTCGGGAAGGTCAAGGCGCGTGTCCAGCAGCCATTCATACAGGAACCAGATGCGGCGAGCGTAGGCGCCCGTTGGCTTGGCACGCACGATACGCACGATCTCTCGCGGGTCGATCTGCCTGAAGAGGGCGGACAGCACGCCCAAGCTCACCCCTTCCCATTTCAAGGCGAACTCGAGTTGCCCTCGCAGGCTTTCGTCCGGGGCGTGGCCGGGGGAAAACAACCGCCACTCGCGCGTGGAGGCGGGACGATGGCGCTCGGCGATGGCGGCCAGCCGTGGCGGCGGCGGAACTTGCAGGTCGTGCCCGGCCACGAGTGCAGCGTAGCCCGCAGGTTGCGCGGGTTCGGGAGGCTGCCGCCGAAAGTTCATGGGAGCGAACGCAGGTTCACACGGTGTCTCGTTTTGCAAGAAGCTTTCACTGGACGTCAGAAATTTATCACAGATTTACCATAACGCAAGAAAAATTTCACGATACATGTAAACTGCGGAAAAACAATCACAAAGTATCCGCGAGCGTCAAAAAACCTTCACGGATTCGCAGATCTCTTCATGGATGTGCGGCAAGTGTAAAAAAACCTCACCGAATCAGGCGGGCGGCTCCTCCGGCATAGGGACGAGTTCGTTCGGACCGGTGAAATGCAGGCCCACGGCGACCCGGCCGACCATGCTCGAGGCGGCCGCCCGGTACACGTCGGCCTGGATCCGGTAGCTGCGGGCCGCGTGCGGTGCCTGAGCCGCCGTGATGTCGTGTGTCTTGAAGTCGATGACGAGGGCGTTCAAGTCCTCTTCCAGGCCGAGGGCTCCGGCTAGGCGGGAAGGCGCGGTGCCGGAGGCCGGGCCGGCGTCGGGGCCTGCGAGGCGCCGGTACAGGTCGAAGGCGCCGAACCGCCAGTCCCGCGCGCCGACCAAGTGCGTGAAGGTGAGTTCCTTCCAGTAGTCGCGGCCGAGTTCGCCCTCCGTGTACCAGGCCCACTCCTCGCTCGCGGCCACGCGGCGGATCTCCTCCTCCAGTTGCTCGCGATATTCGCTGCCGGGGCGGAGCATGGCCTCGAGTTCGGGTTCGTCCAGCGAACCGATCGTCTCCTCGACGACACGGGCGATCTCCGCTTCCGCCTCCAGCCGCTCCAGCACGCCGTGGATGATCTGGCCCCGGACCAGGGCCGGGAGCCCCGTCTCCTCCGGCGAGGTTTCGGGCGCGAAGTGCCAGGGGGCGAGGGCGCCGTGCCTGTACCGGCGCTCCCATTCTTCAGGATCCTCCTCCAGGAGCATGAGCTCGGTCGCCGAGCGGGTCCAGCGCAGCGGCGGCTCGGGGAGCGCCCGGATCAACTCCGGCGGCGTGGCCGTCTCGTACCGGTCCAGCCACTCCAGCGTCGGCGGGCGGCTCGTCTCGGGGGCGGCACTCACCCCCGCGTCCTGTCGTGTCGCCGCATCACCTTTGGCCAGCCAGCGGTCGTAGCCCTTGTTGCCGCCGGTGGGCCCTACGATGACCAGGCGGTCGCGCGCCCGCGTCGCCGCCACGTACAGGAGACGCGCTTCCTCCGCCTTCGATTCGAGCTCTTCGCGGAGCACCAGGCGGTTCCCCCGGCTCCCGCGGGCATCCGCTTTCAGGCAGAAGAGGGGGCCCAGTTCCGGATCCGACCAGTACACGTTGAAGGGAGGACGCCACAGCGGCTTCTCGACCCCGACTAAAAAGACGATGGGCCACTCCAGTCCCTTGGCCTGGTGAATCGTCGAAAGCGTGACGACGTCGTCGTCCTTCGAATAGAGCGGCGCCTGAGGGAGCCCGATGTCGCGGTTTATCGACCGGTCCCACACCTCGAAGAACGCGGTGAGATCGTGTGCGCGATGGGACTCCGCGAAGTGGATGAGACTCTGGAGGTTCGCGAGGACCTCCTCCGCGCCCTCCATGAGCAGCACGTGCAGGCGGTATCCGGTGCGTTCGAGCAGCTCCTCGATGACTTCGTCGAGCGCGAGCCGCGGCGCGAGTTGGCGCAGGTCGTCCAGGACCGAGAGCCCATCCTCCAGCGCGCGGCGCTCGATCCCGGCCAGCTGCGGGTGATCCGGGGCCTCCGGCCATTCCCCTTCCTTCAGCCATCGCTTCGCCTGCCGCAGGAGCGGCCCCCCGCGTTGGAGCAGGCGGATGCGGGCGATCGTCTCATCCCGCAGGCCCACAAAAGGTGAACGGAGGTAGCCGAACGCCCGCAGGTCGTCCCGCTCGTTCCCGAGCAGCCGGAGCGCGTTGAGGACATCGAGAATCTCCTGGCGTTCCCCGAGGTGTGTCATGCCGGAGATGAAGTAGGGGACGCCGTAGCGCTTGAGCGTCGTCTCGAAGTGTTCCAGCCCGCTGCGGGCGCGATACAGGAGGGCGATATCGCGGAAGGCCAGCGGACGTAGCTCGCCGGTGTCGGGATCTCGGATTTCGTCGCGGCCCACCGATGCGAGGATCCGGAAGGCGATGCGGGCGGCCTCGGATTCGCGGCGCTCGGCTACGTTCTTCCCCTGGGCCGGGATCCACTCGACGCCGGCCTGCGCGTGGTCGGCGACGCCCGCCACGAGGTCCGCGTAGTCGATCCGGCTCGGGAGCCGTTCCTCGGCGAGTGCGTTTCCGGCCTCGTCCATCGAGACGCGGCCGACGACGTTCACGAAATCGACGATCGGAGGGGCGCTGCGGAAGTTCCGCGGAAGGTCGAGGATCTCGCCGCTTTCGGCAAATTCGTCGGCGACCGCGTTCCACACAGAGATGTCGGCGCCGCGGAAGCGGTAGATGCTCTGCTTCGGATCGCCGACCAGGAAAAGCTGGGGACGCTCCACGCCGCGCCCGATGGCGAAGGCGATGTCGCGCTGCGTGAAGTCGGTGTCCTGGAACTCGTCGATGATGAGCAGCCGGTAGCGGTCCCGGATCGCGGCCAGCGCGGCGGCGCCGTCGGGACCGAGCAGGAGATCGGCTGCCCCCAGGACGAGGCTGTCGAAGTCGCGCCGGTTCTCTTCCTGAAGCCAGGCGTCCCAGCGCGTGCGGGCTTCGAGCGCCAGTTCGACGAGATGCGAACAGATCGCGAGGGCGTCGTCGTCCTTTTCTTCGCTCTCGGGAAACAGGCCCTTCACCGCCGGCAGGTCGAGGCCGGAACTTTCGGGCGCGAACAGGTCGAGCGTTCCGTCACTCGCCGGCGGCGGGTCGGTGGGGAGCCAGCCCGCGTAGCGCCGCGCCCGCCACCTCAGGTCGCGGAGCACATCCCGGACGTGGTCGATCGCGCCCTTGGAGTGCTGCCAGCCCGTGAGATTCCACCGGCGCAGGATCGCCCGGGCCGCGGCGTTTCCCTCCTCGAGCCTGTCGAGCAGGAGCGTCTTGATGAGTTCGTCCTGCTCGGCCCACGCCTCGTCTTCATCGAGGATCTCGAAGGTCGGATCGATCCCCAGGCGCAGGGCGTGTTCGCGCAGCAGCTCGCCGCAGAAGGAGTGGATGGTGCCGACCGAGGCGCGGTCGATCTCCCAGCGCAGTTCGTCGGCGCGCGATGAGGCTTCGATCCGCTTCCGGAGCTGCCGCTTGAGGTCGTAGGCCGCCTTCTCCGTGAACGTGATGGCGGCGATCTCGTCCAGTCGGCAGCGTACCTGGGGCGGCGCGAGCGGCTCCCCGGTCTCCCCGTTCACGCCGAAGGGGAGGCCGAGCCGCCACATGACCTTCCCGACCACGGTCGTCGTCTTGCCCGTGCCGGCGTTGGCGACGAGCAGCGTGTCGTCCTCCGACCGGATCGCGCGCACCTGCTCGGGAGTCCACCGGATCTCAGCCACCGGCGTCCTCCCCGCGAGCCCGGGCGTCATCTCCGAAGTCGTCTCCAAGATCGCCGAAGCGGTGACCCTCCGTGAGCCGCGCGTGATTGCGACGGATCTCCGGCCCGGGATCCCAGGACTCCCAGCCGCCTTTCCGCGACGCGACGGACTCGAAACAGCCGCTCCGCACTCGGGCGGGGATGGTGAGCGCGAGCGACAGAGCCCGCTCGTACCTCTCCGAGCCGAAGTCGACCTTGCCTCCGTTCAGCGGTTTCCCCGGTTTCCTGATAGCCCGATAGCGGCTGGATCCCATCGCGTAGCCGCGGTCGGCCAGAACCTGCGCGTAGAGGACGCCCTGGAGCGCCGTTGCATCGTCGAAGCTCGGCGCGCCGGGGATCCGGCTGCTCTTGTAGTCGAGCACGTGATGGACACCGGCCCCCGCCCCCACCCGATCCACCCGGTCGATGCTGCCGCGGAGGCGCAGGCGCGATACACGCCCCCACATGTCTGTGCCCTCCACGAACGTCCGCTCGTCGTCCCAACCGAACCGCAACTCGGTGTGGACGGGGCGTTCACCGTCCTCCGCCATGTGCAGGAGTTCCCAGGTGACATAGTCTCGCACTCCCGTCACGATCCCTTCGCGGGTCTGCTCCCAGAGGGCGGTGACGCCGAGCCACTCGCCCTTCGCCGCGCGTTCTGCGAATACCTCCTCGGAGATCTCGGCGAGGCGGCGCTCGGCGGGCCCGGCGAGGGAGGTGGGGAGCCGATCCATGAATTCGGCGTAGAACCGCTCGAGGATCTCGTGCGCCACGCTGCCGAAGGTGAGCGGCGTGGTCTCCTCCTCCGCCTCCTCCACGCCTTCGAGCCGGAGGAGGCGTTTGATGAGGAAGGTGAAGGGGGCCCGCGCGTAGGCTTCGAGCTGACCCGCTGACCACGGGTAGTCGTCGTCGAAGCGGCGCCGCAGTACCCGCAGGACGTCGGGGTCGCGCAGGTGACCGTTCCACGGGTTCGGGCGAAAGGCGGGATGCAGGACGTCGATGTCGCTGGCTTGCGGCGCGGGGAGGAGGAATCCGGGATAGCGCTCGAGCCCAGGGCCGCGGTGGGTCTCGGCCGCGGCCGCCACGATCGCGCGCGCGAGGTGTCCGGGACGGGCCGGGACGATGCGGAGCCGCTGCGTCGAGTCGGGGGTTCCGAGCGTACGGTACAGGGCGAAGGCGGCCCTCCGATCCGCTTCCGCCGGCGTCACGGGCTCTCCTTCCTCCGAGGGGCGCCGGATCCTGGGCAGTTCGGCGTCGTCGTCGTGAGCGGGAACCATGAGGGACGGCAGGAGCGGCGTCCCGCCCGCGTCCGTCGTCCGGTAGGTGATCGATACCGGGCCCGACTGCTGCGTGACGGCGCGCCACAGCGCTCGCTCGCGGCGGAGCGTCTCGTCCCGGTGCGCGACGGGGAGGTCGAGCTCCGCGAGACGGCGGCGCTCCCCATCGGTGAACACGCCCGTGGAGCCGGCCGTGCGCGGAAACTCGCCGTCGTTCGCATGCACGACGAACGTATGGGAGAAGGGGACGAGCGCCGCGTCGTGCGCCTCCAGAACCTGGACGCCCTTCTGCCCCGGCGTGGAGAGGACGAGTTCGTTCGCCTGGAGGAGCTTCCCGAGGAGCGCGTGCCATCCCGCCGGCGAGAGCGGATCGTCCGAGTGGTCGAGATCCCGCCACTCCCGCAGGAGTCGCTCGAGGAGGAGGATCCCGCGCTGGTCGGAGCGCACGACCTCCCAGCGTTCCTCCACGGGGTCGCAGACGCGGCGCCTTAGCCGGAAGACGCCGCGGTCTTCTCTCAGGAGCTCCATCGTGAGGTCGATCCAGTCCGCTTCGGGGCGGGACTCGCCCAGCGGTTCGAGCACCTTTCGCATGGCGGCGAAGGCCTCGATGTCCTTCTCGATGCGGTCTGCGAAGAGCCCGCGGCCCCGGATCTCGCGTGCCTTGTCCTCCATGAGGGCGCGGAGTCGTTCGAGATTCTCGCTCCAGGCGTCGAGCCCCACGACGCGGCGGAGCGCCGCGATGGCGTCGATGCCCCGGAGATCGACCCGCGTGTCGAAGTAGGGGTGCGCGAGGACGGCCCGCAGCGACCGGTAGTCCCAGTTCCGGCCCGCCCCCCGCAGGAGGAGGAGGAGTGCCCGGAGGGCCGGGATCTCGTCCAGGGGCGTCCGGATGCGGGCCGTGGCGGAGACGCCCGCCCGCCGCAGCGCCCGGTACGCGCGGTGAGTGTTCTCGCGACCCGACCTCGCGACGACGGCGATCCGATGCGGTTCCGCGGTACCCGCCGCGAGAATCTCCTTGACCTGCCGCGCCACCCAGGCCATCTCCCGCGCAGCATCGGGCACTGGCTGCACGGTCACCGGCCCGGCGCCAGCCCCGGCGCCGTCCCCACCGTCTTCGCCAACATCGCGGGGGACGCCGATCACCTCGGTTCGGGCGGCCAGCGTATCGAAGAACGGGTCCGGTTCGGACTCCAGCGGAAGGTAGAGGTGGACCTCCACCTCCTCCTGCCGGGAGAGAGCGGCGAGCATGCGGCGACGCGTGCGGGGGCTAGCGATGCTGTACACGTGCAACTCCGTCGCGCCACCGATCGCCGCCGCCAGTCCTCCCGTCTCGATCCGCTCCGCGATGCGGGCATTCACCGAGCGCCGGTCGAGGAATCCCCGCTTCTCGAGCGAATCGAGGTACGCGCGGTAGACAGCCACCGCCCAGCCGTCGCGGCGGCGGGCGAAGTCGTCCCCGCCCAGCCGGGCCAGCGCCCGTTCCAGTTCGTCCGGCGGAACGCCCTCCGGCAGCAGGTCACCGAACAGGCGGTCGAGCATGTGCCCGCGGATGACGCCGTCCCCGCGGCCCGGCTCCCGCCCCAGGATCCGGCGCCCCAGCCGCGCCGCGTGCCGGCTCACAAGCCGGCGGCGCGTGAGGAGGCCGACGGATTTCTCCCGGATGCCGAAACGGTCGGTCAGTTCCCCGAACAGCGTGACGGGGGGATCCAGCCACCCCGGGAGGCCGCGTTCGTGTGCGGCCTCGAACAGGAGATCCCGCAGGTTCCGGTGGTTGAGCCAGATCCACGCGCGCGCCCCCGTGCCCGCCTTAACCGGTGCGGCGGCCTCCGCCAGAAAACGGTCGACGCACGCCTCCCACAGCGGGGCCGCCGCCGACGCTCGAACTACGTTGAGAGGCACGCGTCAGATATCGGACGAATCAATGGTCTCCGAGGATCGGGATCTACGCTCGACGGTCGTGAGGTTCACGCGCGCCGTCAAGTTTCGAAGGACGCATCGAGGGAGTTGCGCGCCAGCGTTTCGATGTCCTCGGTCGAGAGGCCGACCGCCTCGGCGACGCGGCGGAAGTTCTCGTTGATGTAGCCGCCGAAGTAGGCGGGGTCGTCGGAGTTCACGGTCGCGAGCAGGCCGAGGTCGAGCATGCGCTTGATCGGGTGGGACGCGAGGTCCTCCACGACGCGGAGTTCGAGGTTCGACAGCGGGCACACGGTGAGCGGGATCCGGTCGTCGCGCAGGCGCGCCACCAACGCGTCGTCCTCCAGAGCGCGGTTGCCGTGGTCGATCCGTTCGACGCCCAGAACATCGAGGGCTTCCCAGACGTATTCCGGCGGGCCCTCCTCGCCGGCGTGGGCGACGAGCCTGAGACCCATGTCGCGCGCCGCCTCGAACACGCGCGCGAACTTCGACGGCGGATGCCCCACTTCGCTCGAGTCCAGGCCCACGCCCAGGAGCCGGTCCCGGTAGGCTGCCGCGGCTTCGAGCGTCTCGAACGCCTCCTTCTCGGTCAGATGGCGCAGGAAGCAGAGGATGAGGGAGACGCCGACCCCCCGCTCCCGGGAACGGACGACAGCGCGCTCGAGGCCGCCCATCAATGTGCGCAGCGCCACGCCGCGTCCGGTGTGCGCCTGCGGATCGAAGAACATCTCGACGTGGACCACGTGGTCCGCCGCCGCCCGCCGCAGATACGCGTCGGCGAGCGCGAAGAAGTCTTCCTCCGTCCGGAGGACGTTCATCCCCTCGTAGTAGAGGTCGAGAAACTCCTGGAGGTTGCCGAACGAGTAGGCGCGGCGGACCTCGTCGACGTTGCGGTAGGGGAGCGACACGCCGTTCCGCCGAGCCAGGTCGAACATCATCTCCGGCTCCAGCGAGCCTTCGACGTGGATGTGGAGTTCCGCCTTGGGCGTGCTCCGGATGACTTCGTTCAGGTTCGGCATGGCGGGCGTCTGGTGGCCTCTCGTGACGACGGAGTAGGTTGGATCGTCGAACTCATGCAGGGGGAAAACCCCCTGCCCGGATAACGCCCGACTGGACATGTCCCATGAGCCAACCCCGCGATAACTGGAGTTCGAACGTCGGCCTCGTGCTGGCCGCGACCGGCAGCGCGATCGGCCTCGGCAACCTGTGGAAGTTCCCGTTCATCACCTGGGAAAACGAGGGGGGTGCCTTCGTCCTCGTCTACCTGGTCTGCATCGTCGCCGTGGGTCTGCCGATCATGATGGCGGAACTGCTCATCGGGCGCAGGAGCCAGAAGAGCGCCGTCGGGGCGCTCAAGGAGGCGGCCGGGCCCTGGTGGGGCATCGTCGGCGGCTGGGGCGTGCTCGCCGGCTTCATCCTTCTCAGCTACTACACGGTCATCGCGGGCTGGTCGCTGTACTACTTCGCCCAGTCCATCGGTTGGACGTTCGGGGGCTATCCCGCGGGGATGGCGGCGGGCGACCTGTTCAACGAGCAGGTGGGGAACGCGGGCCTGCAGCTCGCGCTCTCGCTCAGCTTCAGCATCGCCACGATCGCGGTCGTCTACTTCGGCGTGAGCAAGGGGATCGAACGGATCGCCCGCATTTTCCTCCCCATCCTGTTCGGGATCCTGCTTCTGCTGCTGGTGAGCGCGCTGGGGATGAGCGGGTCGGGGGAGGCGATGCGCTTCATCTTCCGCGCCAACTTCGGGGAACTGGAGATGAGCGGGGTCCTCGAGGCGCTGGGGCACTCCTTCTTCACCCTCTCACTCGGGATGGGGGCGATGATCACCTACGGCTCCTACATCTCGCGCAAGCACTCGATCGTGAAGGCGTCGGGCGCGATCGTGGCGCTCGACACGCTGATCGCGCTTGTGGCGACGATCATCATGTTCTCCGTCATCTTCTCCGTGGCCGGGATGAGCGACCAGGTGAGCGGTTCGCCGGTGGGGATGCTCTTCATCTCGCTGCCGGAACTGTTCTACACGGCGGTGCCGTTCGGCGTCGTGCTGGGGCCGCTCTTCTACGTGCTCGTGGCGCTGGCGGCGCTGACCTCGACGATCTCCCTCCTCGAGGTCGTGTCGAGCTACGTCATCGATGAGCATCGCATCCCTCGACACAAGGCGACGGTCCTCTGCGGCGCGGCGATCTTCGTGTTCACGATCTTCGCGGCGCTCTCGTTCACGGGCACGCCGTTCCTCTCCACGCTGGAGATCTTCGCGGAGAAGGTGGGCTGGTTCTCTACCGTCGACCACTTCGTCTCCAACTGGATGCTGCCGACCGGCGGGTTCGCGATCACGCTCGCGGCGGGCTGGTTCATGACGCGGAAAGCGACGGAGCGGGAACTCGTGGACGGCACGGAGCCGCGCTGGTTCCACTACGGGGCGTGGCGCTTCTTCATCCGCTGGGTGGCGCCGCTGGCGGTGGGGGCGATCATCGTCTCCGTCATCCTGGGCCGCGACTTCAGCTGACGGGAGGCGGTCGACGGCCGTGACGGGTGGCGCTTGGAGGCGGGCTCGGGCCGGCGCGGGCGCGCTGGCCGGAGCCGTCTTCCTCTGCGGCTGTGGCGGCCCACCTTCCGCGTCCTCCCGGGACGACGACGGGAGCGACGGGGTCGGAGGCCGCCCCGACATCGGCCGCGAGCAGGTGGTCGGAGCGCTCGCCCGGGGCTGGTTCCCCGGCCGCGTGGGCGACATCGCGGTTATCCCCGACCCGCAGGCCATCATCACGTATCGGAGCGAGAGCAACCGGTACATGCACGGCGGCCCGTGGCCGTACGACAGCGACGTGCCGCTGCTTCTCCACGGCCCCGGCACTTTCCGGCCGGGCGTCTACGACGCGCCGGCCTCCCATCAGGACGTCGGCGCGACCGTGACCGAACTGCTCGGACTTCCTCCCTGGTCCGGAGCGACGGGGCGTCCGCTGAGTGAGGCGTTCGCCAACGGTGAGGAATCCGGGCGACCGGGGCTGGTCGCCGTCCTCGTGCTCGACGCGCTGCGCTCCGATTACCTGGAACGGAAGGCGGACCTCCTCCCCAACCTGAGCCGGCTCGCGGGAGAGAGCGCCCGCTTCGCAAATGCCCGCATCGACTACCTTCCGACGAACACCTCCACCGCGCACTCGACGATCGCGACGGCGACGGACCCCGCGATTCACGGGATCGTCGGCAACGGACTCTACGACCGTCGGACCGGTGACTCGAAGCTGGCCTACGAGGGAGCCGCACCCTACAACCTCATGGCGCTCACCTTCGCGGACCGCTGGAGCATCGCCACCCGGGGCCGCGCCGAGATCGTCGCGCAGGCGGGGACGGACTATCCCGCGGTGGCGCTCGCGGGCCATGGGGCGTGCGTTCTGGGCGGCCACCCGCCGTGGATGGCGTACTACGACTCCGGGAGCGGCGCGTGGCGCACGAACGAGGACTGCTACCGGCTCCCGCCCGCCGTCGCGGCGCTACATTTCGGCCCCCGGCTCGACGCAGTCGACGGTCTATGGCTGGATCATGAACTCGACAGTTTCAGCGAGGCTCGGCGGTCGTCCCTCTTCGCGGGATTCGAGGGGGCGGCGGCGGTCGCTCTCATCGAGGGGAGCGCGTTCGGCGAGGACGGCATCGCGGATCTCTTCCTCGCCAACCTGAAGAGCCCGGACTACGTGTCGCACAAGTACGGCCCATTCTCGCCCGAGATGGATGCGACGCTGGCGGAACTCGACGGTTGGCTGGGCCGGATCGTGGCGGCGCTCGAGGCGAAGGCCGGGCCGGGCGGTCTGGCCCTGATCGTGACAGCGGATCACGGCATGCCGGACGCCCCGGCGAGCAACGATCTGTGGGTCACGTACGACGACGTGACGGCCTGGCTGAACGAGCACGTGGACCCCGGCGGACCGGGCGTGGTCGAGTACTACGAGGGTTCCGAGAATCAGATGTTCCTCGACCACGGGCGGCTGGAAGCGCTCGGGCTGACGCCCGACGACGTCGCCCGGACGCTGGAGGAATCCCCGGCCGTGGGCTTCGCGATTACGGCGGACGAAGTGCGACAGGCATTCCCTGCACGGAGGCGGTAAGCAGATGTTGAACCGGCGGACCTTCCTCAAGACCGGCGCTCTCTCGGCAGCCGGGCTCGCGACTCGCGCGCAGTCTCTCCTCGCCGCCCCCTACGATCCTCTTCCCCACCTCCCCGGGGCCGCGAACCCGATTCGCGTGCGGGGTATGGTCCGCGCGGCGGGCCGCGGCGTGGGGCGCATCGCGGTCTCCGATGGACTTCAGGTCGTGGATTCCGACGCCGATGGCCGCTTCGAACTCGTGACTTCGGCCGACCGGGGCTTCGTCTGGGTTCGGGTCCCCTCCGGATACGAGATCCCCACGAACCCGTCCGGCACGGCGCGCTTCTACGAGCGCATCGACCCGGGGCGGAGCGAGATGTCCGTCGCGTTCGACCTCGCGCCGCTCGGCGCGTCGGACGAACGCCACGCGCTTCTTCTCCTCGGAGACATCCAGACCGAGACCGAAGAGGAGATGGGGTGGTTCCACGACCGCTCCGTCCCGGACCTCCAGCAAACCGTGCGGGAGTTGGGCGACATGCACGTCTTCGGCATCTCCGACGGCGATATCATGTACGACAACCTCGAACTGTATCCCGAGTACGAACGCGGCGTGAACCGGGTCGGGATCCCCTTCTTCCAGGTGATCGGGAACCACGACCTCGACATGGAGAGCCCCACCGACGAGGCTTCTTCGGACACCTTCTCTCGCCACTTCGGGCCGCGCTACTACTCGTTCGACCGGGGCGCCGTCCACTACGTCGTGCTCGACGACGTGTTCTGGCACGGGAGCGGATATCTCGGTTACCTGGACGCCGATGCGCTGACCTGGCTCGCGGCCGACCTGAGTCGCGTGGAGGCGGGGGCGCCGGTCATCGTGGCCACGCACATCCCCGCGCTCGGGAGCAACCACGTCCGACGCGGCCTGACCTCGCCCGACCCGCCGGGCGCGATCATGAATCGCGACGCGCTCTATCGGCTGCTGGAGCCCTTCCAGGCGCACATCCTCACCGGCCACACGCACGAGTTGGAGCATGTGTTCGAAGCGGGCACGCATGAGCACGTGGCGGGTGCGATCTGCGGGGCGTGGTGGAGCGGGCCGATCTGCTGGGACGGCGCCCCGAACGGCTACTGCGTCTACGAGGCGGCGGGCGAGGAGATCTCGTGGCGGTACAAGTCCACGGGCTTCGACGCGACGCACCAGATGCGGCTGTACGCGCCGGGGTCCGACGCGAACGCGCCGGGAGCGGTCATCGCGAACGTGTGGGACTGGGACCCGGAGTGGACCGTGCGCTGGTTCGCCGACGGCGAGCCCCGCGGCCTCATGACGCGACGCAACGGACTGGATCCGCTCAGCGTCCAGCTGCACGCGGGAGAGGACCTTCCGCCGCGTCGATCGTGGGTCGAACCGCGCATCACGAACCACATGTTCCAGGCATCCGTCGACCCCGGTGTCGCGGAAGTGCGGGTGGAAGCCACGGACCGCTTCGGCCGCCTCTACTCCGAGGTCCTGCGACTGCCTTAGCGGTCCGGGCCGCGGCATCGCGCCCGCCGGGGGCGTTGTAGACCTCGGACTCCGGGCTCATGTTGCGGGGACGGGACGGCCGGAGGGTCGGCCGTCCGCATGCTGACCCGGGCCCGGAGATGTCGCCATGACCCAGCCACGCCCGCGCTTCCGTCCGTCTTCCTTCTTCCTCCCCGCCTCGACGCTGCTCCTCGCGGGCGCCTGCGCGCCGCCCCAAATGACGATGGAGGAGGCGTGTGCGGATCCCGCCAACGAGATCGTGGCGGAAAACTGTCTCGAGGGGCACCCACCCACGGAGTGGGACATCAACGGCTACGGCGATCCCAGCATCCAGGGGTTCGGGACCGACATCGCGATCAACCGGGGCGAGTCGATCCAGTTCAAGGTGGACACGGACTCCGACGACTACCGGATCGACATCTACCGCATGGGCTACTACGGCGGCATGGGCGCGCGCCGGGTGGATTCCTTCGATCCCTCCGCGACGCTGCCCCAGATCCAGCCGGCGTGCCTCCGCGGCGAAATCCCGGTGCTCGCCGAGGGGGGCGGCCTCGAGACGTGGCCCGCGCCGCTCGTGGACTGCGGCAACTGGGCGGTGTCCGCCTCCTGGCAGGCCCCGGCCGACGCGACCTCGGGCATCTACTTCGCACGGCTCGTGCGCGAGGACCCGATCGAGGGCTGGGTGAAGAACGATGAGTTCGAGCCGACGCCGCTCCCGCCGACGGGCGAGGACTCGTTGTGGGAGGCGCCCGGCTTCCACGCCGTGATGCGGAACCCCCTGCGCGAGGCGCGGGCCAGCCACATCTACTTCGTCGTCCGGGACGATGACGGCGAGTCGGACCTGCTCTTCCAGACCTCGGACCTCAACTGGCAGGCGTACAACCGCTATGGCGGCCACAGCGTGTACGGACGCCTGAATCCCGAGCGCCTGCGGCTCCACGGCGGACCCCCGCGCGCGCCGAAAGTGAGTTACAACCGGCCCTTCGAGAACCGGCACTACCGGGCCGTGAACATGGTGTTCAACTCCGAGTACCCGATGGTCCGCTGGCTCGAGCGCAACGGCTACGACGTGAGTTACACGTCCGGCGTCGATACGGATCGCAGGGGCGAGGAACTGCTCGAGCACAAGGTCTTCCTCTCCGTCGGACACGACGAGTACTGGACGGGCCAGCAGCGGCGCAACGTGGAGGCCGCGCTCGCGGCCGGCGTTCACCTCGGCTTCTTCGGTTCGAACGACATCTTCTGGAAGGTGCGCTGGGAGCCGAGCATCGACGGATCGGAGCAGCCGTACCGCACGTTCGTGACTTACAAGGAATCGCAGGACCACCGGAAGCTCGATCCGGTCGAGTGGACGGGTCTGTTCCGCGATCACCGTTCGATCAACCCGGAGGGCCCGTGGCCGGCGAACGCCCTCACCGGGACGCTGTTCACGGTGAACGCGTGGCGGAACGACCCGCTCATGGTGGACGCCGAGTTCGCCGACCTCAGGTTCTGGCGCAACACGGAGGTCGCACGGCTCCAGTCCGGTGAGCGCTACGTGTCGATCAAGGGAATCCTCGGCCACGAGTGGGACTCGGACATCGACAACGGCTTCCGCCCGCCGGGGCTGTTCCGGCTCTCCGCGACGACGATCGACAACCTGCAGTACTGCGTCCACCCGGGGCGCGGCTGCGAGACGGGGTCGGCCACGCACAACGCGGTCATGTACCGGCACGAGAGCGGTTCGCTCGTCTTCGACACGGGGACGCTGCAATGGCCGTGGGGCCTCGACGCCCACCACGACACCGAGACCGGGGTCCCGCCCGAGCGCCAGAACGGCATGGACACGCGGGTCGGCGTGGACCCGAACGGTCCGGATCTGGTGTTGCAGCAGGCGACGCTCAACGTGTTCGCGGATATGGGCGTGCAGCCTGCCACGATCCAGGCGGACCTGGTGCCGGCCACGGCTTCGACGGATGACGTCGCGCCGACGTCCTCCTTCGAGGCACCCTCCGGGCCCGATGCGGAGAGCGGCCTGATGACGGTCAGCGGGACGGCTTCGGACGCCGGGGGCGGCGTGGTCGCTGCGGTCGAGGTGTCGCTGGACGGCGGGATGACGTGGCGCCCGGCCCGCGGCCGTACGAACTGGAGCTACGCGTGGGATCCCGAGGCGACCGGCGAGGTTTCGATCCTCAGCCGCGCCGTGGACGACAGCGGCAACCTGGAGGCCCCGGGCGGGGGCGGCTGACCCGACGAAGCTCGCCGCCGCCCGTTGTAGACTTCCGAGGGCGAAGTCATGTTCCGGGGACGCGCCGGCCGGGAGGGCCAGCCGGCGCCCACTCTGGCCGGGAGATCTCCATGTCCGCGTCCCTGGCAGCCCGTGGCAAGAGCCGCGCTGCGTTCCCCGCTTCCGTCGTTTTCCCGCTCGCGGTCGCCGCCGGCTCCGGCTGCAGCCTGCAGGTGTCCGTGGGGGATCCGTGCGCGAACCCCGCCAACGAGATCGTAGCGGAGAACTGTCTCGAGGGGCACCCGCCCACGGAGTGGGACATCAACAGCTACGGCGACCCCAGCATTCAGGGCTTCGGCACGGACATCGCGATCGCCCAGGGCGAGACGATCCAGTTCAAGGTCGACACGGACTCCGACGACTACCGGATCGACATCTACCGCATGGGCTACTACGGCGGCATGGGCGCGCGCCGGCTGGATTCCTTCGAGCCTTCAGCGGCGCTGCCCCAGATCCAGCCCGAATGTCTGCGGGGCCCGATCCCGGTGCTGGCCGAGGGCGGCGGGATGGAGACATGGCCCGCGCCGCTCGTCGACTGCGGCAACTGGGCGGTGTCGGCCTCCTGGCAGGCGCCGGAGGATGCGACGTCGGGCATCTACTTCGCACGGCTCGTGCGCGAGGACCCGATCGAGGGCTGGGTGAAGAACGACCAGTTCGAGGCCACGCCGCTCCCGCCGACCGGCGAGGACTCGCTGTGGGAGGCGTCCGGCTTCCGGGCCGTGATGAGGAACGGCCTGCGCGAGCCGCGCGCCAGCCACGTCTACTTCGTCGTGCGGGACGACGACGGGGAGTCCGACATGCTCTTCCAGACGTCGGATCTCACCTGGCAGGCCTACAACCGCTACGGCGGCCACAGCGTGTACGGACGGCTGAACCCGGAGCGCCTCCGCCTCCACGGCGGAGAGCCGCGGGCGCCCAAGGTCAGCTACAACCGGCCCTTCGACACGCGCCACTACCGGGCCGTGAACAAGGTCTTCAACTCCGAGTATCCGATGGTCCGCTGGCTGGAGCGCAACGGCTACGACGTCAGCTATTCCTCGGGCATCGACACCGACCGCCGCGGAGAGGAACTGCTGGAGCACAAGATCTTCCTCTCGGTCGGACACGATGAGTACTGGACGGGACGGCAGCGGCGGAACGTGGAGGCCGCCCGGGCCGCCGGCCTGAACCTCGCTTTCTTCAGTTCGAACGAGGTGTACTGGAAGGTGCGCTGGGAGGCGAGCATCGACGGCTCGGGCGAGCCCTACCGGACGCTCGTTACGTACAAGGACTCACAGGACCACCGGCGGCTTGACCCCGTCGAATGGACCGGTGAGTTCCGTGACCACCGATCCATCAACGCCGAAGGGCCGTGGCCGGAGAACGCCCTCACGGGGACGCTGTTCACGGTGAACGCGTGGCGGAACGATCCCATCATCGTCGATGCCGAGTTTGCCGACCTGAGGTTCTGGCGCAACACCGAGGTCGCGCGCCTCCGGCCCGGTGAGCGGTACGTCTCGATCAAGGGGATCCTCGGCCACGAATGGGACTCGGACATCGACAACGGGTTCCGGCCGCCCGGATTGTTCCAGGTGGCCGCGACGGAGATCGACAACACGCTCTACTGCGTGCACCCGGGGCGCGGCTGCGAGACGGGCACGGCCACGCATCACGCGGTGCTGTACCGGCACGAGAGCGGCGCGCTCGTGTTCGGCTCCGGGACGTTGCAGTGGTCGTGGGGGCTCGACGCCCACCACGACACGGAGACGGGCGTCCCTCCCGAGCGGCAGAACGGCGCCGACACCCGCGTGGGCGTCGACCCGCACGGCCCCGACCTCGTCCTGCAGCAGGCGACGATGAACCTGTTCGCGGACATGGGCGTCCAGCCCGCCACGATGCAGCCGGATCTCGTGCCCGCGACCGCGTCGACGGATTTCGACGCGCCCGTGTCCTCGTTCGCCCCCCCCTCGGCGCCGGACGCCGAAAGCGGCATGGTCACGATCTCGGGGACAGCTTCGGATTCGGGGGGTGGGATCGTCGCGGCCGTCGAAGTCTCGCTCGATGGAGGAGAGACGTGGCACCCTGCCCGCGGGCGAACGGACTGGAGCTACGAGTACGATCCCGCCGCGGCCGGCGATGAGGTCTCGATCCTGAGCCGCGCCGTGGACGACAGCGGCAACCTGGAGACGCCGGGCGAGACCACAGCGGGGGGCGGGGGAGGCTGACCCCCCGTCCACCGCGCCCCCGGGATCGGGACGCGGGTCAGCGGTTCGTGGGGAATCCCAGGTCGACGCGGCTGCCGGCGGGGTCGGGCCAGCGCGTCGTCATCACCTTCGGTTTCGTGTAGAAGTGCACCCCCTCGGGGCCGTAAATGGCGTGCGCCCCGAACGCCGACTCCTTCCATCCGCCGAAGGAGTGGTATCCCACCGGCACCGGAATCGGGACGTTGAGGCCGACCATGCCGGCGTCGGCATCCTCCTGGAACTGCCGCGCGGCGCCTCCGTCGCGCGTGAAGATCGCGGCCCCGTTTCCCCACGGATTGTCCCGCACCAGGTCGACGGCCTCGTGGTACGTCGACACGCGCACGACGCAGAGGACCGGACCGAAGATCTCGTCTCGATAGACGGTCATGCCGGGCGTCACCTCGTCGAGCAGCGTGACGCCGAGGAAGAAACCGTCGCCCTCGAAGTGCGCTTCTCGGCCATCGACGACGACGCGCGCCCCGGCCTCGGCGCCCTGGCGCACGTAATCCGCGACGCGGTCTCGATGCTCGGCCGTGATGAGCGGGCCCATCTCGGACGTGGGATCGTCGCCGGAGCCGATGCGCAGTTTCTCCATGCGGGCGCGGATGGCGTCGACGAGCGGATCGGCGCTGTCGCCGACCGCGACCGCGACGGAGATCGCCATGCACCGCTCGCCGGCCGATCCGTACGCGGCGGAGACGGCGGAGTCCGCGGCCAGGTCGATGTCCGCATCGGGCAGCACGACCATGTGGTTCTTGGCGCCGCCGAGCGCCTGCACACGCTTCCCGTGCGCGGTGGCCGTCTCGTACACGTGCCGGGCGACCGGCGTCGACCCCACGAAGCTGACGGCCTGCACGTCGGGGTGCTCGAGCAGCCGGTTCACGGCCACATGGTCCCCGTGCACGACGTTAAGTACGCCCGCCGGGAAGCCGGCCTCGTGGAAGAGTTCCGCGATGAGGTTGGCGGCGCTGGGATCCCGGGGTGACGGTTTCAGCACGAACGTGTTCCCGCACGCGACCGCGTTCGGGAACATCCAGAGCGGCACCATGGCCGGGAAGTTGAACGGCGTGATCCCCGCCACGACCCCGAGCGGCCGTCGGACGGAGTAGACGTCGACGCCCGAGGATGCCTGCTCGTTGTACGTCCCCTTCAGGTGTTCGGAGAGGCCGCAGGCGTACTCGATGTTCTCCACGCCGCGCGCGACCTCGCCCATCGCATCGGCCAGCACCTTGCCGTGCTCGGCGGTGAGCCGCTTCGCGATCTCTTCGGCATTCTCCACAACCAGGTTGCGGTAGGCGAACATGAGCTTCGTGCGCCGTGCGACGCTGACGCCGCGCCACTCGTCGAACGCCGCGAGCGCCGCCGCCACGGCCTCATCGACTTCATCGGCGTTCGCCATCGGCAGCTCTCCCGTCTGCCGGCCGGTCGCGGGATTGAAAACGGGCGAGGTCCGGCCCGACGATCCGGCTCGCGGTTCACCGCCGACCAGGTGTGGAATCCGTTCGACCGGATCCGGCGCATCGGCGGCGGCCGTCCGGTTCGTCGCGGCTGACGCCGAAGGCATCGCTGTGCTCACTTCGCCCCCTCGTGGTAGCCGAGAATCGCCTTCACCTCGAGGAACTCCTCGAGTCCGTGGCGACCCCACTCGCGCCCGTTGCCGGATTGCTTGTAGCCGCCGAACGGCATCCTGAAGTCCGGGCGCGCGCCGTTCAGGTTCACCTGGCCCGATCGGATCCGGCGGGCAACGGACCGCCCACGGGCGCGATCGCCCGCCGACACGTAGCCGGCGAGGCCGTAGAGCGTGTCGTTCGCGATGCGAACCGCGTCATCGTCGTCCTCGTATCCGATGAGCACGAGGACCGGGCCGAAGATCTCTTCGCGCGCGACGACCATCTCGTTGCTCACGTGCGAGAAGACCGTCGGCCGGACGTAGTATCCCCGCTCCAGTCCCTCCGGCCGCCCGGGCCCTCCCGTCGCGAGGCGGGCGCCCTCCTCGATTCCCCGCTCGATCAGCCGCTGGATCTTGTCGAACTGCACGTCGGACACCGCCGGGCCGATCGTCGTCCCCTCGGTGCCCGGATCGCCGACCACCACCTTCCCGGCCGCCGCGGCCGCGATGTCCGCGGCCTCGTCCATCCGCGAATGCGGCACGAGCATGCGCGTCGGCGCGTTGCAGGACTGTCCCGTGTTGTTGCAGACGGCGAAGACGCCGCGGGACACCGCTCGCCCGAAATCGGCGTCATCCAGGATGATGTTGGCCGACTTGCCGCCCAGTTCCTGGGCCACGCGCTTCACCGTCGGCGCCGCGTTCCGGGCCACCTCCACCCCGGCCCGGGTGGAGCCCGTGAACGAGACCATGTCGACATCGGAGTGCGACGATAGCGCTGCGCCGACCACCGGACCGGCTCCGTTCACGAGGTTGAAGACCCCCGGCGGCACACCGGCCTCATGCAGGATGTCCGCGAAGATCAGCGCGTTGAGCGGCGCGACCTCCGAGGGCTTGAGCACCATCGTGCACCCCGCGGCGAGCGCCGGCGCCACCTTGCAGGCGATCTGGTTCAGCGGCCAGTTCCACGGCGTGATGAAGGCGCACACGCCCACCGGCTCCCTTACGAGGAGAGACGTTCCAAGGTCGGTCTCGAACTCGAAGTCCGCGAGGATCTTCAGCATGGTTCGGAGGTGGGCCATGCCGGACGGGACCTGGGCCTGCGCGGCCAGCGCCATCGGCGCGCCCATCTCCGCGCTGACGGTCGCGGCCAACTCCGCCGAACGGGCCCCGTAGCCCTCGCAGATGCGTTCCAGCAGCGCGACCCGTTCCTCCCGGCTCGTCTGCGAGAAGGGGTCGAACGCGGCCTTCGCGGCTGCCACCGCGGCGTCCACATCAGCCTGCCCGCCCATCGCGATGGCTCCGATCACTTCCTCGGTGGCCGGGTTGACCACGTCCAGCGTCTCGTCGACCGACGGTGCGACCCACGCCCCGTCGATGTAGAACTTGCGGAGGTTCTCCACGGATCCCCTTTCCCGCGCCGCGCGATGCGGCGTCACGATGTTCGTACGAAAACACGACCCCGGCGGGGAGCGGCCTTCGCCTCCCGCCGGGGTCGATCCTACCCTCCGGGGTCGGCCTCGACTACCGGCGACCCCGGATCCCACCGACTACGCTTCGAAACTCACCCGGTCAACCACGACCACCGGTAGTTCACGCGAACGTAGTAGTATCCGCCGTTGAAACCGAACGGCGAGCTCTCCGGATAGAGCAGACCCACGTCGTCGGCCGTGTCCGGAGCCTGCGTGGCCGGATACGTGTCGAACAGGTTGTTCGCGCCGACCGTGAGTGTTGCATCGTCCGTGAGGTCGGTCGACAACTCGAAGTCGACGAGGAACCGGCCGGGGAAGGCCGTGCCCTCCACGCCGCCGATCACCACGCCGCCGACATCCACCCACGAATCGTACCAGGTACCGCGGACGAGAGCACGCACCCCGCCCAGCGTGTGCAGCACGTTGAGCGAACCCCGCCACGAGGGGACGGACTGCTCGAGCTGGTCCACCCGGTCCGAGTCGATGACGTCAGGGTTGAAATCGGTGACGGACGTGCCGTTGTAGTTGAAGAGCGCGCTGAAGCTCGTCGCGCCACCCATCCCCGCGGGCGTGTAGTTCGCCACGATATCGAGCCCCTGCGTCCTCGTGCTGAAGTCGTTGGTGAAGAACCGGAACTCGGCGAGGTTCGCCGCGCTCGTGACCCCCTCCGACAGGAGGCGCGTGACCTCGTCGGGCGCGAGCTTGAACGTCTGCGTCTGCGCGAAGCGGTCCGAAATCGCGATCCGGTAGTAATCCACCGTCAACTTGAACGCGTCCGCGTCGAACACGGCGCCGGCGGTGAGGCTGAACGCCTTCTCGGGCGTCAGCTGCCGCCCGCCCTTCAGGGCCGCCACGGCCGACGTCGAGGGGATCGTGCCGCGGTTGACGAGGTCGCCGATCGTCGCGTCGAACACCGTCGACACGTTGAAGGCGTTCTGCTGCCCCGGCGTCGGGGCGCGGAATCCCGTGCTCCCGCCCGCGCGCAGCGCGACTGCGTCGCTGACCTGCAGGCGGCCCGAGACCTTCCCCGTCACCTGGCTTCCGAAGTCGGAGAAGTCCTCCCAGCGCAACGCGGCGCCGAGCGTCCACGGGTCTTCGCTGCCACCCAGGTGGACATCTCCGTAGACCGCCACGTTCTGGCGGTCCCAGTCTCCCGCGGCGATCGGGCTGAAGCCGGGGAAGCCGTTGGAGGATGAACTGAAGCCCTGTGCGGCGTAGGGCCCGATCTTCCACGACTCGTCCTGTCCCTGCCCGATCGTGAAGCGCTCGTCCCGTCGCTCGAGCCCGCCCGCGAGGTGGACCTGGTCGCTGGCGTCGTACGCGAAGTCGAGGTTGATGTTGAACTCATCCTGCCGGTAGAGACCCGGGTCGAAATGTGTGGGCGTCTCCGGCCCGAGCGCCGCGTTCACCGTGTTGTAGATGAAGAAGTCGGCGGTGTGGCTGCCGAAGCTGGCGCTCGCGTCCCAGGTAAAGCCGTCCGCGTTACCGCCCTTGACGCCACTCACGACGGACCAGTCCGTCACGTTGCCGCCGAACTGGGGCGTGAAGCCGCCCGGGAACATCTCCTGGAACGAGAAGCAGTTCGGGTCGGCGAAGACCTGCGCCAACGCCACCGGGTCGGGCACATGGTTCGTGATGAGGACCTCGGGGCAGTTCGCCGATCCGAGGCCCTTCGCCTGCAGCACGTCACCGATGAGGAGACTCTTCCCGCCGTCACCGCTGAACACCGCGCCGCGCGTGTTCGGGTTACGGAAGAAGAACCCGCCGTCCACCTCCTTGGTGGAGAGGTTTCCGAACGCGTAGAACTGCTCGTCGTCGCTGAACGTGTAACCCGTGTTGAGCCACACCTTGAGGTCGTCGTTGACCTCGGGCGACCCCCAGATCTGGGCCGTGGGCGTCCGCACGGCGGAGTTGCCGGCCGAGAGGAGTGCGATGGCGTCGGCGCGCTGGATGGCCCGGTCGGTCGGATCCTGGTTGCCGTATTCCACGCTGAGGTTGGCGAAGCCGGTGGCCCCGAGCGGAACTCCGACGTTCCCGGAGACGGTGAGCATGTCGCCGTCGCCCTCGTAGTAGCTGCCGCTCTTGACCTCGATCATGCCGCCGTCGCGGTCGTCCTTCAGGATGAAGTTCATCACGCCGGCGATGGCGTCGGAACCGTACTGCGCCGAGGCGCCGTCACGGAGGACCTCCACCTGGCGTAGCGCGATGCCGGGAATGGAGCCGATGTCCACGCCCTGGGCTCCATCCGAGAGACCGGCCCCGAGCCACGTGATGATCGACCCGCGATGCCGCCGCTTCCCGTTGATCAGCACCATGGTGTGATCGGACGCGAGCCCCCGCAGGTTGGCGGGACGTGTGATCGTGGCGGCGTCGCTGATGGGCTCGACGCGGACGTTGTAGGACGGGACCACGGTGCGAAGCAGGAAGTCGATGTTCGTCTCCGCCTGGCTGGTGATCTCGGACACCGGGATCACGTCCACAGGCACCATCGACTCGGTCACCGTTCGCGGCTGCGCGCGGCTTCCGACGACCACCAGCTCACCGAGGTTGATCGCCTGGAGTTCCAGCGCGAAGTCCTGGTTCGCCGTCTGGCCGCTCACGACCGAGACCGTCTGCGTCTGAATGGCGTAACCGATGAGCCGGACTTCGACCACGTGGTCGCCGGCCGGGACGTCGGAAATCGAATAGGCGCCGCCGGCGCCCGAGCCCACCGATATGTCGAGCGCGGGGATCGCGACCCTCGCGCCGCCGAGGCCGGCGCCGGCCGGACTGGTCACCCTGCCCTCGATGGTCCCCTGGGCATAGGCCGCCGCCGGCGCCGCCAGAAAGGCGAGAGCCAGCAATGCTCGTTTCAGCATACTCATCTCCTGAGGTTGGTTGTACTCAACTCCCGAAGTTGGTCGGTTCAAAAACAGGTCGGCTCGAAACTTCCCGTTCCCGCGGGTCCGAGCCGATGCCCCGCGGGATGTCCCGGAGATGCTCTAGAGCGGAGCCCAGGGCATCTCGAGGGACCTCCACATGTGTGCGACCGGACTGTTGTCGTACCCGAGACCCTCCTTTGGCTGCTTGAAGTGGCGCCCGACGATGTCGATGAACGGATCCAGCGAGACCTCCATGCCCTCCTGGAAGGCATACGTGTCGTTCACGCAGATCATGCGGGCCGAAACGTACAGCGGATGGCCCTTCGCGTATTCCGCAGCCTGCTTGATGTAATCCGGCGGGATGTAGTCCTCGCCGAAGATCCGGTTGTACAGCTCCGGGTACTCGTACCCGTACTCCTCGTCCGGATAGAAGCGCAGCGCACCGTGATACCGGATGCCCCAACTTACGTACTCGGGCACGTATGGTTCGTAGAGCTGCGCGCCCCACCAGCCGTGATCCACCTTGATCAGGTTCTGCACGGTGTCGTGGAGCAGGCCGGCGAGGACGTTTTCCTCGGGCTGCCCGTCATTCAACGCGTGAGTCGCGCTCTGCAGGACATGCCGGGCGGGCCAGAACCTCAAGCGGAAGAAGTCCTCCAGCGTGGGATTCGCGGGCAGGGGTTCGAGGATCTCGTCGCTGGGCCTGAACAGGTTGCCGGTTCCCCGCGGGGCGCGGACTTCCTGTTCGGCATCGTGATCGTCGTGGTGGTCTTCCTCCGCGAACTCCGCTTCGGCCTCCGCAGCCTCCGCCAGCAACTCGTTCTCGTCGAGGAGCCGCGGGTCGAGGTCTTCGGTCCGCGGGACGGGACCGTGGTGGTGATGATGGTCGTGAGCGTGATCCGGATCCTCGCCGTCGAGGAGATCGCACATGTAGTGCTCCAGGGCCTCCGCCTTGTCCTCGGGCGTCATGACCGCGAGGGCACCGGCACCAACCGATGCGAGGAACTTTCTTCGGTCGATCTCCATGATTCCCTCCCGGCGCTGGAGGTTAGGCGGCCGTTACGCCTTCAAGTTGATTAAACCGGCGCGGGACCGCTAGGTGGCGATGGGGGAGGGTCGCGCGAGGCCACCAAAAAAACGGGGACGTCCCGTCCCGTACGCCCCCATCCTTCTACGTGTCTCTCAACGCGATGCGCGATTCTACCTGCGGATCAATAGGCCTGCTTGACCACGTTCTCGGCCTTGGGCCCCTTCGGTCCGTCGACGACATCGAGTTCGACCTTCTCACCCTCCGCCAGACTCCGAAAACCATCCGCCTGGATCGCCGTGTGGTGAACGAAGACCTCCGCGGACCCATCATCGAGCGCGATGAACCCGAAGCCCTTCTGATCGTTGAACCACTTGACTGTGCCGCTTCTGCGCATGCCGTGCTCCTGGCCACAATGCCGGTGAACCTGATCCGGTTCGCGTTTTCCGGAGCCCAGAATACACGGGAAATTTGCGGTTGTCCATGCGCCGGACGGGACGCGTCTATTTCCCTATGGACATGAAATCGCGAAGCCGGAGTTTCGTCTGGTGATCCTGCATCCGCATGCCGCGCATGTTCTGGCCGCGAATATAGGTCCGCTGCCAGCCCTCTTGAACGGCCTCCTCCTCGTGGGCGTGGAGGTCGTCAATGAACTGGGCTCGGGACTCGTGCCATTCCGTGTACTGTTTCGCGATGAGCTTGTCGTCCCAGAGCTCTCGCGTGCGGGGGCGCGCGTTCTCGAGATAGTGTCGCGGCATGGGGATGATCCGGCAGATCGGCTCTCCCTCGTCGAAGCGGATCCAGTGCCTGGGCCGCGTGACCTTCCAGTTCATCGTGAACGAGAACGGGGCCCAGTCGGTCTCGATGATCCCGTCGAGCGGGACGATGCCGTCCTTCGGGAGGTTGGGGCAGCCTCGCGCCCAGAGGTTGTGACCCTTCGTGGTACGGAACAGATAGCCGGGCGTGAACGTCACGACTCCGCTCCCGAAATGGCTCGCGATGGCGGGGTGCGGCTCGTCCTCCCAGCGAAAACGGATGGACTCCAACTCGACCCCGCCGTCCCAGCGAAGCCAGAACTTCGTGGGGCAGAGCAGATCCCAACCGGCCTGGTTCGCGATGAGGAGCGGGAGGCAGCGGTAGGCAAAGCGGTCCGGCGTTTCGTCCATCCACTCGCGGCGCTGGTCGCCCGTCACGATCTCGAGGGCGGTGTCCGCGACCCGGAACGCCGTCAGTTCGATGCCGCGCGCGGACTGGGGCCGCGCCTTGGCCTTCTTCGCCACCGGGCGGACGCCGTGCGCCTTACCGCGCCGAGACCCGGTTCGCCGGCCCGCCTCCGCCGGAGCCCTCGACAGCGTCGACGAGCGACTTGCCCAGGTCCAGAGGCACGAGCCGGCCGCCGATCTCGGCGACGCCCTGTATGCGGACCCAGCGGTCGAGCAGCGTCACCTGGAGCACGGTCTCGAAACCGTCGGTCGTCGCGCTCGGGTCGATCTTCATCGTGATCCGCCGCGCGGCGACATCGTACTCCCACGAACCGTAGAACCGGGTTTCCAGCGTCGTACCGCCCGACCCAAGTCCGGTCAACGTGATCCGTGAACTCAGGTTCTGGATCGACCCGAAGACGAGACGGACATCGGAACCCGGGGGGAGAGGCTGGAAGTCGTCGGGGAGGTCCGGCACCTGGCGCTGGAGAAGTTCGAGCGGCCGGTAGGCGCCGACGATGGTGTGATGGACGGTCCGGTAGGCGGGGCCGTACGGGTTGTTGTCCAGTTCGCACGCCGCCATGCCGCCGGCGAGGGTGGCGACCGTGGCCGCGCTCGCGATGTTCCGGACCCGCAGGGATCTCATGAAGCCTCCAGGACTCGTTTCGACCGGTATGCCACACCCCCCGGGCACGGCCCAGCCGGCCGGGGGGACGCGACACTCCTTTGAATAAGAAACGCTCCGGCCTCGCGCGGGCAACCCGCCGTCCGCGCATCAGGCGCCGGGAGGCTTGCCGCCGCTCGTCAGAGCGACATGGGTCCACCGCCACCGCCGGTCGTTTCCGGGCCTCTCGGAGTCGGCTTGCCGAGATCCACGTGGACCAACTGCCCGTCGATGTCGCCCGTACCCTGAAGCCGAACCCAGCCGTCGAAGGACGTCGCCTGCAGAACCATCTCGAACGCCTCCGTCGACGCCGTGGCAGCCACGCTCAGCGCGACTTGCCGGGTGGACCGGTCGTAGTCCCAGGAACCGTTCAGCCTCGCGTTCAGACCGGTTTCTCCCGGTATCTCCGACGGTATGATCACCCAGCCCGTGAGACTCCCGCTGGATCCGAAGACGAGCCTGAGGTCTCCCCCCGGAGGCAGCGCGCGGAAGTCGTCCGGCAGATTGCGCACGATCGAGAGACTGGTGAGCGGGCGGTAGGCCCCGACGAGATTGGACTGGGCGTCTCGCCACGCGGCGCCGTACGGGTTCCCGTCCCGTTCGCACGCAGCCACGCCGCCCAGGAGGAGGGCGAGGAAGAATATACGTCTGATCATGGTTGGCCTCGACGTGATGGATGGACGCGAACCCGCGGGCCTTCCGCAGACGCGCCACCGGTTTCGAAGAAGCCGCCTACCCGCCCGGTCCTGCCGGGTTCCGCTCCCGCGGATCGCGGCCTCCCGCGTCAGGGCGTTGCGCGGCATGTCCCCGGTTGACAGGGTCTTGGCGAGGTCAACCGCGCCCGACTCGATACTCGAACCCGGTTCGTTGCGAAATGCTCACGATACGCCCCATCCGCCGCGCGCTCGTGCCCGTCGATTCCGCGGCCGCGCGCCGCGTCTCCGCGCTCAACTACGACGAGTTCCAGGGGGATCACGAGATCTGGGAAGCCATTCGGGACGCACCGGACTCGGTGCTGACCGTCACCATGGCGCACTGCGCCGTGGCCAGCCCGGACCGGATCCTGAGGGGAGACTCGGAGGAGTCGCTCGCGCGGGCGCGCCGCAACTTCGAGCGCCTGCGCGCCTCCCCGCTTACGCACGAGGTGAGGAGGACCCTGTACATCTATGAGATCGTGGATCCGCGGCGCCCCGGCGTGCGGCAGATCGGCCTCGGCGGATTGGCGCGGACCGACGAGATCCGGACGGAAGACACGCCGGCCGGGCCAATCATCCGGAACGAAGGTGTTCGCCCGCCCAAGGCGAGGGGACGCGCCCGGCTCATCGAGGCGACGGGCGCCATCATCGGGACCGTGAACAATGCGGTCCCGGACGAGTCCGGGGCGTTCGCGGCGGCGCTCGAGCGTCATGCGGACGGAACGGCGGCCGATTTCGAGGTCGAGGGGCGCCTGGATACGACGCATCGCATCTGGCTCGTCGCCGAGCCGGGCGCGGTGACGCGTCTGCAGCGCCTGCTGGCGGACCAGCCGGAGGCGTACGTGGCCGACGGGAACCACCGGAGCGCCGCCGCAGCCATGCTGGGACACGAGTCCTTTCTCGCGGTGTTCTTTCCGGCCGACCGGATGGGGATCTCCCCCTACAATCGGCTGGTCCGGCTCTCCGGCGACCGCGTCGCGCCGGTGGAGTCGGCGCTGGCGCGTTCGTTCGACGTGGCGCTTGCCGGAGACGGGCCCCTGCAGCCGGACGAGACACATGTGATCGGCGTGTACACGGCGGACGGGGGTTGGCGGCGCGCCTCGCCGCGGGCCGGCGTCTACGACGAGGCGGACGCCGCCGCCTCCATCGACCACGATATCGTGCAGCGGACCCTCTTCGCGGATCTGGGCATCCCCGATGCGGCCGACGAGCGGCTCACCTTCGTCGGCGCCAACAAGGACGCGGCGTGGCTCGCGGCCGAAGTGGACGGGGGTCGAGCCGATCTCGCCGTCACGCTACCCGCCGTGACGATGGACCAGTTTGTCGCGGTCTGCCGGCAGCGCCGGATGATGCCTCCCAAGTCGACCTGGTTCGAGCCCAAGATCCGGAGCGGACTCGTCATGGCACATCTCGACGGCGACTAGAACGCCGCGGGGCTCAGCAGGCTAGCTCCGGGATCGATCGCGGAGTGCGGCGCGGTCGACCTTTCCGAGGTGTGTTCTGGGCAGATCCGCCACTATGTGAACGGCGGCGGGCGTCTTGTACGAGGACAGCCGCGAACCGACGAATTCCCTGAGTTCCGGTGGAAGCTCGCCGGCTCTTCCGGCGGCCGGTTTCGTCGGGACGACCCAGGCGACGGGCTCCACGAGACCCTCGGGGGTCGGCACCCCGACGACGGCCGCTTCCGCCACGGCGGCGTGCTGAAGCAGGCAATCCTCCACCTCGCCCGGGGAGAGCCACTTTCCCTTGACCTTGAGCATGTCGTCGCCGCGGCCGCAGTAGCGGAACACGCCGTGCTCGTCGCGGACGATCATGTCGCCCGACACGTACCACTCGCCCCGGAAGGCGTTCGCCGTCGCTTTCGCCCGTTGCCAGTACCCCAGCGCGCGCGACCCGCCGCGGACCCAGAGCCAGCCCACTTCGCCGTCCGGAAGTTCTCGCCCCCCTTCGTCGCAGACCCGCACCTCGAAACCCGGAACTGCGCGCCCCAGCGTTCCCGGATACACCTCGTCCGGACGGTTGCTGAGAAAGATGTGCCACATCTCCGCCGTCCCCAGTCCGTCCAGCAGAGGTACGCCCCACGCGTCCCGCCAGCGCCGGTGAAGCTCGGGCGGCAGCGCCTCGCCCGCCGAGGTCGCGAGACGAAGGCATGAGAGATCGCTCGCGCCCGCGTCCGGGTGCGCCACCATGAGCCGGATCATGGTGGGCACGTTGACGAGTACGGTGGGTCGGAATCGCGCGATCTTCCCGAACAGGACGTCCGGACTGCAGCGCTCCGGGAACAGGGCCGCGGTCGCCCCGACCGAGAAAGGGAAGAAGAGGTTGGATCCGGTGGCGTAGCCGAAGAACAGTTTCGGGACGGAAAGCGTGATGTCGTCCTCCGTCAGGCCCAGTACACGCTTGCCGTAGCACTCCGTCGTGTTGGCGAACGAAGCGTGCGTCTGCACGACGCCTTTCGGGCGGCCGGTCGTCCCGCCGCTGAATAGCCAGAGGGCGGGATCGTGCCGGTGAGTGGGGTACGGGTCCAGCGTCGCCGGTTGGCCGTCCAGACGCTCCCTGAACCGCGTCCGGTCCACGACGAACGTTTCGCGCGGGGCGGAGATCGCGGACCCGGCTCCGGCATCGGCACCATTGAGAGACGCGGCTTCGCGGAAGGCGTCCGCCCGGTCGGAACCCACGAAAAGGACGGCGCCGCGCGTGTAACGAAAGAAGTACGAGATCTCGTCGCGGCGAAGATACGGGTTCAGCATGACGCCCACGGCGCCGATCCGCAGCGCGCCGAAGAGCGCGCCGACGAAGTCCGGCCCGTCCGGGAGCGCGATGAGGACCCGCTCCTCCGGTCGCACGCCCGCGCGGCGCAGGAGGTGGCCGTAGCGGTTCGCGAGCACGTCGACCTCGGCATAGGTCGTCTCGCCGTCGTCGGTGAGGAGGGCACGGCGGTCGCCCCGCCCCTCCCGGATGCGGTCGCCCAGGAAGTACTCGGCGATGTTGAAGCGCTCGGGCGGATCGAAGATCTGCTGCGGCGCGGCGTCTCGCATCGGGCTCCGTCGGCGGGGGTCGTCCGGCGTCTGGCTCGGGTCTAGTGTGGTATGCGCGGCCCGGCGCGTCTACAACCGACGCGGCCTGCACGGACTTGCGCCCCTCCGCGGCACGGCGTAGCGAGACTCCATGACTCTTTACAGGCTTTCAGACCTCACCTGGGAAGAGGTCGGGGCGCTCGACCCCGATCGGACGGTCGCCATCCTGCCGGTGGGAGCTACGGAAGCGCACGGCCCCCACCTGCCTCTCGACACCGACGTCACCATCGCGGAAGCGATGGCGGAAGCCGGCGCGCGACGACTCTCGGCCCGCGGCCTGGAGATCGTGCTCCTCGACGGCCTGCGGTACACGCCTGCCGCTTTCGCGGCGAGGTTCCCCGGTACGATCGACATCGGGCCCGCGACGCTCACCGCCCTGCTCGTCGACATCGCCGCCAGCCTGCGCCGGGCCGGCATCTCGACCCTGGCAATCGCAAACGCGCACTTCGACCCCGCCAACCTGGAGGCGCTTCGGGCAGCCGCCGCGGCGATCGCCGAGGGCGACGCCATTCGCGTCGTGTTTCCGGACCTGACGCGCCGGCCGTGGGGAAACCGGCTGACGAAGGAGTTCCGGAGCGGGGCCTGTCATGCCGGGCAATACGAGGGCTCGATCCTCCTCGCCCGCAGCCCCGGGCGCGTGCGCAAGGAGATCATGCGCAAGCTGGAGGACAATCCCGTCTCCCTTTCCGCGGCCATTGGTGCCGGACTGGGAGACTTCGCGGAAGCGGGGGGGACGCGGGCCTATTTCGGCTACCCGTCGCAGGCGACGGCGGAAGAGGGACGTGCTACCATTGAGACGCTCGGAGACATCCTCGCGGAAGCGGTGAGCGAAACCTTGGGAGAGGAGAAAGAGTGAGTCTCGCCGGACGTGGCGCGCTCATCACGGGCGGGGGACGCGGCATCGGGGCCGCGACGGCACGGACGCTGGCGGACCGGGGTGTTCGACTGGTCCTCGCGGCGCGGAGCACGGCGGAGATCGAGGCGGTCGCGGCCGAACTTCGGGACCGTGGCGGCGAGGCGTGGGCGGCGACGTGCGACGTGTCGGACCCGGCGAACGTGGAGGCCCTGTGCCGAGAGGCCGCGAAGCGGCTAGGAGCCGTGGACATCCTCGTGAACAATGCCGGCGTGGCCAGTTCCGCCGCCATCGTGAAACTCGCCCTGGAGGAGTGGGACCGACTGTGGCGCATCAACGCGACGGGTGCGTTGCTCGCGATGCAGGGCGTACTTCCCGGCATGATGGAACGCGGCTGGGGCCGGATCGTGAACGTGGCCTCCGTCGCCGCGTTGCGCGGAGCACGCTACATCGCCGCCTACTCCGCGTCGAAGCACGCCCTTCTCGGACTCACGCGCTCCGCCGCTGCCGAAGTGGCAGGGGCCGGGGTCACAGTGAACGCCGTCTGTCCCGGCTACGTCGACACGCCGATGACGGACGCAACGATCGAGAACATCGTGAAGCGAACGGACATGGAAGAGACGGACGCGCTCGACGCGATTCTTGCGACGACGCCGCAGCGGAGGCTCATCGCCCCCGAGGAGGTCGCGGCGTCCATCGCGTTCCTGTGCGAAGACGAAGCGCTGAGCATCAACGGCCAGACCGTCGTGCTGGACGGCGGCGCCACGTCGGCTCTCCAGTGACCGACGCGTTCGAGGTGCTGAATCCGGCCGCGCTGGGCGAGCCGCGGGGCTGGAATCATGGACTCCTCGCACCCCCGGGTGGGCGCGTGCTGTTCGTCGCCGGGCAAACCGCAAGCGGACCGAGCGGACAGATTGAGACGCCGGACTTCGCCGCACAGTTCGCCCTCGCGCTCGATCGCGTGCTGGCGGTCGTCCGGGCGGCGGGCGGAGAGCCTGCTCACATTGGACGGATGACCATCTACGTGACGGATCTCGCCGCCTACCGGGACGCGCGTACCGAGCTCGGGGCGGCGTGGCGCGCCCGGCTGGGCCGGCACTATCCCGCCATGGCGCTCGTCGAGGTCAGCGCGCTCGTCGATGCCGGCGCGCAGGTCGAGATCGAGGCGACCGCCGTCCTGCCGTGACCCCGCACCACTCCCTGGAAGGAAGCGCGCCGTGCCGCTGACCCCGACTTCATTCCTGTACGACGTCGATGCCGCGACCTCCGTTGCGACGATCACGCTGAACCGCCCCGAACGGCGTAACGCCCTGACCTTCGAGGTCTACGACGAACTCCGAAACACGTTCCGCGCGCTCGACGGGGAACCGGGCGTCCGCGCGGTCGTGATCACGGGGGCCGGCACGGCCTTCTGCACGGGCGGAGATGTGCGCGACATCATCGGGCCGCTTCTCGAGATGGACGCCGCCGAACTGCTCGAATTCACGCGGATGACGTGCGATCTGATCGCCGCGATGCGGGAGTGCGGCCGACCCGTCGTCGGCGCCCTGAACGGGACGGTGGCGGGGGCCGGGGCCGTGATCGCGACCGCCTGCGATGTGCGGATCGCGGCGGAATCCGCGAAGATCGCCTACCTGTTCACCCGGGTCGGGCTTTCCGGCGCCGACATGGGCATCGCCTGGCTCCTGCCGCGCATCATCGGTCTCGGGCGGGCGACGGAGCTTCTCATGACGGGCGACTTTCTCGACGCTCGGGAGGCGCTCCGACTCGGGCTGTACAATCGGGTCGTGCCCGATGGCGAAGCGCTCGCCGCGGGCACGGAGTGGGCGGCGCGGCTGGCGGCGGGACCTTCCTCCGCGCTGTCCGTCACCAAGCACGCTCTGGAGAGGGAGGCACACATGACGCTGCGCGACGCGCTCGTCGAGGAGGCCCGTCTGCAGGCCGCCTGCATGGAGGACCCGAACTTCCGCGAGGGCTTCCGGGCCTTCGTCGAGAAGCGGGCGGCGGTGTTCTCGTGATCGACCTCCATCCGGTCCGCGCCTTTCTCGAACCGCGGCACCTCGAACTCGGCGAGGGCCTCGAGCGCTACGCGGCGTCCGAGTTCGCCGAACACGCGCACCGGGACGACGATGATCTCGCCCGCCGATATGCACGGGAGATCTGCGCATCCCTCGGGCGTGGCGGCTGGCTGAAGGCGATCGCCCGACAGGACTTCCGGGCTTGTTCCGTGATCCGCGAGACGCTGGCCTTCTACTCGCCGCTCGCGGACGCGATGTTCGCGCTCCAGGCGTTGGGCTCGACCCCGATCGCACTGGCCGGCGACGAACGGCAGCGGCGGCTGTGGCTCGACCGCGCCATCCGGGGGCGAGCCGTAGCCGCTTTCGCGATGAGCGAGCCGGAGGCGGGGTCCGACGTCGCCGCCATGCGCACGGCCGCCGTCCGTGACGGGAACGATTACATCCTCAACGGCGTGAAGACCTTCATCTCGAACGCCGGGATCGCGGATTTCTATCTCCTGTTCGCGGTCACCGACCCCGGCGAGGGCGTGGCGGGGATCTCCGCCTTCCTCCTCCCGGCGGACACGAAGGGGTTCCGCTTCGTGCGGCCGCTTGTGATGGCCGACCCCCACCCGCTGGGCGAGATCGCGCTCGAGGACTGTCGGCTGCCGGCCGCGGCCCGCGTCGGAGCCGAGGGCGAAGGGTACAAGCTCGGGCTCGCGACGCTCGACCGCCTGCGCCCCACCGTCGGAGCCGCGGCGTGCGGGATGGCGGGCCGGGCGCTGCACGAAGCGCTCCACCACGCCCTCTCGCGCCGACAGTTCGGACGGGCGCTCGCCGACTTCCAGATCACGCAGGAGAAGGTGGGACGCATGGGCACCGACCTGACCGCCGCCCGGCTTCTCGTGTATCGAGCGGCCTGGGAACGCGACGGCGGAGCGGATCGCACCGACCTCGAAGCCGCCATGGCAAAGTCCTTCGCGACCGAAATCGCGCAGGTGGTGGTGGACGACGCCGTGCAGATCCTCGGCGGCCGCGGCGTGCTGGCGGACCACCCCGTCGACCGGCTCTACCGCTCCGTGAGAGCCCTCCGCATCTACGAGGGCGCAACGGAGATTCAGCGTCTCATCATCGCGCGTCATCTGCTCGACGCCGCGCGCGACGAGGACGACCTCTGAGGATCGTCTGCGTCGGAGGCGGGCCGGCCGGCCTGTACTTCGCGATCCTGATGAAGCGCTCGGGCCCGGCGCACGACGTCATCGTCCTCGAGCGCAACCATCCTGGCGACACCTACGGCTTCGGCGTCGTGTTCTCCGACGCCACGCTGGAGGAACTCGCCGCCGCCGACCTCGAGAGTTACGAAGCGATCACGCGGTCCTTCCACCACTGGGACGACATCGACATTCACTACCGGGGTCACCGGCTCACGTCGACCGGACACGGGTTCAGCGGCCTCGCCCGCACCACGCTCCTCGAGATCCTGGAGTCGCGGGCGCGCGAACTCGGCGTCGATCTGAGGTACGGCGTGGACGTCGAGTCGGAGGAGGCCTGCGCGGACGCCGATCTCGTCCTCGCCGCCGATGGAGTGAACAGCCGCATGCGGGGCCGATACGCCGACGCGTTCGGCCCCCGCATCGATCTCCGTCCGAACCGGTTCGTGTGGCTCGGCACGACGAAGCCTTTCCCGGCCTTCACGTTCCATTTTCGGGAGACCGAACACGGTCTGTGGCGGGTGCACGCGTATCAGTACAGGCCCGGCAGCGGCGGGGACGAAGCCGTCTCCACCTTCATCGTCGAGGCGACCGAGGCGACGTGGCGCGCCGCCCGCATGGACGCCGCCTCCGAAGAGGAGACCGTCGCCTTCCTCGAGGACACTTTCCGCGAGGAACTGGGCTCCCATCGACTCATCGCGAACCGCTCGATCTGGCGGGGCTTCCCGACCGTCCGGAACCGATCATGGCGCCACGGCAACATCGTGCTCGTCGGCGACGCCGCGCACTCGGCCCACTTCTCCATCGGGTCGGGTACCCGGCTTGCAATGATCGACGCGATCTCGCTTCACCAGTCGCTTCTCGCCCACGATCTCGCGGTGGCTCCCGCGCTGGAGGCCTATGAGACGGCCCGCAGACCGGAGGTCGAGAGCGTGCAGAGGGCGGCCCAGGCGAGCCTCGAATGGTTCGAGGGTACCGAGCGCTTCCTGGAGACGGACCCCGTGCAGTTCGCTTTCAACCTCATCACGCGCAGCCTTCGCATCACCCATTCCAACCTCGCCCTGCGCGATCCGGAGTTCACCGCGCGCGTCGACCGCTGGTTCGCGGAGCGGGCCGCGGCGGACGCGGAGCCGGCCGGAAGATCTCCGCCCGGGAGCGCCGGGAGCGGTCCGGCTCCGCCCCCGCTCCTCGCCCCCTTCCGACTCCGGGAGCTCGAGTTGAAGAACCGGGTCGTCGTCTCGGCCATGTGCCAGTATTCGGCGGAGGACGGGACGCCGGACGACTGGCACCTGGTGAACCTCGGCAGCCGCGCGATCGGCGGCGCCGGCCTCGTGATGTCGGAGATGACGGACGTGAGCCGGGAGGGCCGCATCTCCCTGGGGTGCACGGGGATGTACGCTCCCGCGCATGTGGGCGCGTGGAAGCGGATCGTCGATTTCGTGCACCGCCACTCCGACGCGGCGATCGGGATGCAGCTCGGCCACGCGGGCCGGAAAGCGTCCACGCATCTGTCGTGGGAGGGCGACAACGAACCGCTCGAAGAGGGCGGCTGGCCGATCATGGCCGCCTCCCCCGTGCCGTGGTTCGAGCACAGCCCGGTTCCGCGCGAAATGACGCGGCAGGACATGGATCGGGTGACGGCCGAGTTCCGCCGCGCGGCGGAGATGTCGGAGGAAGCTGGGTTCGACCTGCTGGAGATCCACTTCGCGCACGGCTACCTGCTGGCCAGCTTCATCTCTCCTCTCACCAACGTCCGTGAGGACGAATACGGGGGCGACGTGGGCGGCCGGCTGCGTTTCCCGCTCGAGGTGCTCGCGGCGGTGCGATCCGCGTGGCCGCCGGAGAAGCCGATCTCCGTCCGGATCTCGGCGGTGGACTGGGCGGAGGGCGGGATGACGGCGGACGGAGCCGTCGAGGTCGCGCACCGCCTGAACGAGGCGGGCGTGGACATCATCGATGTCTCGGCGGGACAGACCGTCCCCTGGCAGGAGCCGGTCTACGGCCGCCAGTACCAGACCCCCTTCTCGGACCGCATCCGGCACGAGGCGGGGATCGCGACCATGGCCGTGGGCAACATCTCCTCGTTCATGGACGTGAACACGATCCTCGCGGCGGGGCGCGCGGACCTCTGCTGTCTCGCCCGCGCACACCTTTGGGACCCATACTGGACCCGGCACGCAGCCTACGCTTCGGGGGCGCCGATCCCCTGGCCTCCGCAGTATTCGTCGCTGGACGGCTACACGCCGAGATTCGAGTGGGGGTACTGAGGCGCGGGCGTTCCGAGGACGGGCCGCCGGAGGGAGATTCATGGCGCACGGAAAATACCTGACCTATTCCGGATACCTGCACCTCGACGAGTTGCTGTCGCTCCAGGTGGAGCAATCGGGCGAGAACGGGAACCGCGAGCACGATGAGATGCTGTTCATCATCATCCATCAGGTGTACGAACTGTGGTTCAAGCAGCTCCTGCACGAACTCGAGTTCGCGCGCGACCGGATGGGCGCGGACGACATGCCGCGGCTCCTGCACACGATGGAACGCATCCTCACGATCCTGAAGGTCCAGGTCGCCCAGCTGGACATCCTGGAGACGATGCGTCCGCTGGAGTTCCTCGCCTTCCGGCAGCGGCTGGAGGAGGCGAGCGGCCTGCAGTCGTACCAGTTCCGCGAACTCGAATTCATTCTCGGCCACAAGCGACGGGACGTATTCGACCGATACCCGGCGGGGAGCAACGCGCGCCGGCGGCTCGACTCCCGCTACGAGGAACCGTCGCTGTGGGCCGCCTTCCTTCGGTTCCTCCACGCGCGCGGGTACGCGATCCCCGCGGAGGATCTGGAGCGGGATGTCACGGCGCCGACCGAGCCATCGGCGGGCGTGCGGGCCGCCCTCATCCGGCTGTACCGGGAGGATCCGCAGCTCGTCCAGTTGTGCGAGCGGTTCGTGGACCTGGACGAGGGACTCCAGGAATGGCGCTACCGGCACGTGAAGATGGTGGAACGCACGATCGGGGCGCGGCCCGGGACCGGCCAGACGGGGGGCGCCGCCTACCTCAGGAAGTCGCTGAACCGCCCCGTGTTTCCCGACCTGTGGGCGATCCGCACGGACCTGTGACGGGCATCGCGTGACGGGCTTGGCGCCGGAGGACCTGTACCGGGAGCCGAACGCGCTCGCCCCGTACTACTCCCGCTTCCGGGTCGCGGAGCGGCTGCTCCTCACGGGACATTCGCACCAGGCGTGGCCCGACTGCGGATTCGCGGGACAGCTCCGGGCCTGGGAAGACGCCGCCCGCCTGGTGGACGGGAAGTGGGAGGAGGCGTTCGCCCGCGGGAATCGGGTCCGCGCCGGATATGCCGAACTCCTCGGACGCCCGGAGCGTCCGGACGAAGGGGACTACGCGCTGGGCTCGAACACGCACGAACTCGTCGTCCGCTTTCTCTCCGCCCTGCCCCTGCGCGCGCGGCCCCGACTCGTGACGACCGCCGGGGAGTTCCACTCCATCCGGCGCCAGCTCGACCGCCTGGAGGAGGAGGGGCTGTCCATCGTTCGCGTGCCCGTGGACCCGATCGACTCGCTCTCCGAGCGGCTCAGCCTCGCGACGGATGACGAGACCGCGGGCGTGCTGGTCTCCGCCGTCCTCTACCGGGACGCCCGCATCGTCGCCGGGCTCGACCGCGTGGCGGAACGCTGCGAACGGGTGGGGGCCCATCTCCTCGTGGACGCCTATCACGCGCTGAACGCGATCCCCTTCGATCTCTCGAGCCTGGGGCTCGAACGCGCGTTCGTGGTGGGCGGCGGGTACAAGTACTGCCAACTCGGCGAGGGGAACTGCTTCCTGCGGGTGCCTCGGGATTGCCGGCTGCGTCCCGCCATCACGGGGTGGTTCGCGGAGTTCTCGGCGCTGCACGGAGCGGAAGATGCGGGGCGGGTGAGGTACGGACCGGGAGCGGAGCGGTTCGCCGGCAGCACGTACGATCCGACGAGCCACTACCGGGCGGCCGAGGTGTTCGACTTCTTCCGGGAGCGGGGACTCTCGCCGGAATTTCTCCGCGGGGTGAGCCGGCACCAGATGGACCGTCTCACGCGAGGGTTCGACGGGCTCGACGCGCACCCGGAACTCCTGGACCGCGACCGGGAGACCCCGCCCGATGCGGTGGGCGGCTTCCTCGCGCTCCGGACGCCGCGGGCGCGGGACTTCCACGAGGCCCTCGCGGCACGGGGCGTGGCGACGGACTACCGCGACGACCTGCTGCGACTCGGCCCGGCCCCCTATCTCAGCGACCGGCAGCTGGACGACGCGGTGGCTGCTCTGGGAGAGGTCGCGGCGGGGTTCTAACGTGACACCACGCTAGTCGGATCGGGCGGCGCGCCGCTCGGCCCACTCCAGGTCGGCGCGGCTGTCCACGCCGCGGACCATCGTGTCGAGGTCGCCGATGCGGGCCAGTTGTTCGGCCGTGACGGTTCGCATCCGCAACCGCTCCAGGAAGCTCATCATCGAGGGGGACGGGCCGCCGGACGCGGCGGTGCCCGCCACGAGCCGCGCGGCCAGCCGGCCGACCTCCCGCCGATAGGCGGCGCACAGCGGCTGGGCCCGGCCGCGGGCGTGCGGCACGACGGCGTCCAACTCCGCGTCGCTCTCGAGTTCGCTGCTCAGGCGGTCGACGAGATCCGGCACGACGAAGGGGAGGTCGCCCGCCAGCACGACGCAGATCGCGCCGCGCGCCGCGTCCATCCCGGAGGCCACGCCGGCGAGGGGGCCGAGGTCGGGCACCGGGTCCGGCACGACGAGGAGGACGCGGCCCTGCGGGTTGCGGAGCGTGACCGAGCCGGGCGGGCCCGTGCCTTCCGCCCCGGGCTCCCAGCCTTCCGCGGCGAGGCCGCGCCGGAAGGGCGTAACCTCGCGCACCGCCAGGACCGCGTCGGCGATGTGCGCCGTGGCGTCCAGGATCCGCGACAGCACGGTGCGGCCGCCGATCTCGACCAGCGGCTTGTCGCGGCCGAGGCGGCGCGAACGTCCGCCGGCCACGATCACGAGCGACCTGTCCGGCCCGCTCACGCCTCGGGAGCCCCTCCGGGCCCCGTCGCCTCCGCCCCGGGCGCCACGCCGAGATCCGCGAGCAACGCGGCCACCCGCCGGCGAATGTCATCCCGCACCGCGCGGAACTCCTCCGGCGGCAGGTCCTTCGGGTCCCTCACCTCCCAGTCCTCCCGCCGCCGCGCGGGCACGTGCGGACACGCGTCGCCGCACCCCATCGTGACGACCGCATCGAACGGCCCGGGCGGCACGTCGTCCAACCCCTCCGACCGGTGGACGCCGAGATCGTAGTTCAACTCCGCCATGGACTCGATCGCCCGCGGATTCACGACGCCCGAAGGCCTCGAACCCCCGCTCGACGCCTCCACGCCGTCACCCGCAAGCATGCGGGCGAACGCCTCCGCCATCTGGCTGCGGCAGGAGTTCTCCACACAGACGAAGAGGAGCCGCCGCACTAGCCCCCGAGGACGTTGAACTGCCGGCTGAACTTGACGATCAGCGAGCGGCCCTGCGGCCCGTGCAGATCCTGGATCCCCTGGATGTCGTTGTAGACGATGAACAGGCCCGTCCCCGCCGTGTTGAGCCACCCGAACCGCACGTTTGCGGAGAACGTGTCGAGCTGCGTCGAGTACTGGACGAGCGACTGCAGGTAGATCCGCGGCGTGAAGAAGTACCCGAAGTTCACCCCGGCCAGCGTCGTGACGAAGTCCCCGTGCTCCAGCGTGACGTTGTTGTAGTCGACCCGAAGCGACGTGCTGAACGAGGAGCCCGGCCGCACGGTCAACGTCCCGTTCAGGCTGCGGCGCGAACCCGACAGGAATTGGCCAATGTTCGCCCCGCTGCGGAAGGAGACCTTCGCCGATTCGTTCGTCCAGAAGCGCAGCTGCGTTTCCCACCCATCGTACGTCCCGGTCGGCACGGTGACGTCCGTGCCGAAGATCGTGAAGGGTTCGTACAGCCCTTCGCGGTTCCAGTTGATGCCGGTGTGGGCCTCCATCCCGTCGTTGAACTCCCAGTGCGTGTCGATGTGCAGCCGGGCCGACTCCTCGAACCCCGGCGCCACGCCCGTCTTGTCGCTCCGGAAGGTGAAGTAGGAGACGTGCGGGCGGATTTCGCGGAAGGTCTCGGCCGGGTGGATGTTGTACATCAGGAAGAGCTGGTAGTATTTGTGGCCCGTCCGCCGCAGGAAGCCCACTTCGGGGTTGAAGTTCTCGCCGAAGTGCTGATACTGAAGGTTCCCCCGCCACTTGCGGGTCGTGAGACCGAAGGTCGCGTCGAACGCCCCGTCCGCGTCCGCCAGGCCGGGCGTCGCCGTCCTCGCCCCCCACGCCGTCAACGTCCACGCCTCCCCCAGCCCCAGCTGTCCATCCACGGCGTAGGTCCGGTTGTAGTCGCCGGAAGCGCTCCCGTCCCGGTTGATGAAGGCGCCGCCGATCCGCGACCGGTTCGGCAGTTCGCGCGCCACGCGGGCAACCGAGTACGCGTTCGCGCCCTGGACACCCTCGATTCCGTCCGTCCCGATGTGCAGCATCCCGACGTTGAATCCGGCCGCGCGCCCCGATACGCGGGCGCCGCCGGTGATCGGGACCTGCCGGCCGTTGGCGATGCCGATGCGGCGGCTGAAGAAGAGATCCGCCCCGCCGCCCCCGACGGCGAAGAAGCCGGCGTTCTCGAGGAAGAAGGGGCGCTTCTCGGGGAAGAGCAGGCTGAAGCGCGTGAGGTTGACCTGCTGGTCGTCCACCTCCACCTGCGCGAAGTCCGTGTTGTACGTCGCGTCGAGCGTCATCCCCCGCGTGAGCTGGAGCTTGGCCTCGCCGCCGAACTCGTAGTTCTGCTCGAACGCCGTCTGCCCGCCCGCGTAGTCCCGCGCCGTCGAGCCCAGCGTGTACGGCGTGACCGAGCCGAGGCGCCGGAAGGGAAGCTCGAGCCCCGTCAGGTGGCCCGCGTAGTTGAGGCGGTAGAGGTTGAATTCACGCGGGACCGCGGACCAGAAGGATTCCTCGTTCCGGCGCCGGATCTGGCGGGAGACGTTGAAGCCCCACGTCGGGTCCGTCCCGTAGCGGAGCGTGTTGAACGGAATCCGGAACTCGGCGTACCAGCCCTCGTCGTCGCGGCTCGTCGCGACGTTCCACGAGCCATCCCAGTTCTTGTTGAAGCCCCCCCCGGCGCCGGATTGCATGCGCCGCTGGGTGTTGAAACCACCCCCGAGGAAGAAACCGCCGCCACGGCCTTCGTTGGCGACCTGTCCGTCGTACTCGATGCCCGCCGGCGTCGTCCCGAACACGAACGCGTTCTGGTAGTCGTGGTACGTGTCGAACGCGAGCAGGACGTGGTCGGTCTCGGAAACCTCGGCGTCCCGGATCCGGTCGCCGGGGATGATCGCGGCGGGGTCCTCGTCGAAAGCCCACACCCCGACGTAGATCGCCTCGTCGTCGAACACCATGCGCACTTCGGTGCGCTCGGACGCCGGCTGTCCGTCAAAGGGCTCGCGCTGGATGAAGTCCGTCATCACCGGAGCCCCGTTCCAGGCCGCATCGTCCAGGACGCCATCGACGACGGGGGCCTGCGCCGCGCGAACCGCGAGACCCTCCAGCGGAAGTGGCGGCGCCTCTTCCGGTTCGCCCTGCCCCGGACCGTCCTGCGCACGCAGTTCCGCGGCCGGCACGAACAGGGCGATGAGACAGGCGATCCCGAAGCTCGGCAGCCCGCGCCAGACCCCTGCGTCGACGCCGAGAGCGGGGAGACCATGGTTTCTTCGGAAGCTCATATGACGAACACCTCTGACGAACACCGTGAAGGATGGACTTCGAAGGGTGGACCTCCGCACGCCAGGTCGAAGAACGTAACACATACCGGCTCCGCACGGTTGCACCGAGGAACCGTCCGTTGCTATGTTCAGAAATATGGACACTGTTCAATCAAGACTGCGATTCTTCCGTAAAGATGTTCAGGGCCTGTCATTACGCGATTTCCGCGGTCGCGTCAACGTGGAGTTGCCGGAGCACGCCCGCGTGAGCCTCGGCACGCTCTCGAACTACGAACGGGAGGCCGCCCCCGGGTCCTCGAGGGCGGGCCCGCGGGCCGAGTTTCTGGCGGCGCTGAAGCGAGCCTTCCCTCCCCTTCGGCTCGAGTGGCTGATTCTGGGCGACGGAGAGCCGACGACCATCGCCGAGCGACTCGCCGCGCCCGAAGGTCTCGAGACGAAGGCGGGATCTTCGACGGGCGAAGACCGCTCGTTCGCCGTGCGGGTCCTGGCGCGCTACCCCGACCTCGAGCTGCTCTCACCGGAAGCTTCCGCCCTATTCATGGCCGCGCTGACGCGGCTGGCGATGGGCGAACCGAAGCTGGCGCTGGATGAAGGGGACCTGATCGAGTTGGCGGGCGACCTGCGCTGGCTCCTTCTGCTTCCGCCGGGAGCGTGGGGATTTCGCCACGCGCCGCCCTATCGGGCGTTCTCCGACTACGCCGTCGCGATGCTCCACGCGCTGAGCCAACTCATGCCCGAAAGCGGGGAAGGCGACCCGATCGCGGACCACGAGACCTCGATTCTCCCCCGGCTGCGCCGCTTCCGCACGGTCGGTTTCTAGACGCCGGAGGGACGGTTAGATTCTCCGCCGGGTCTTCGTCGCGGTTGGGGCGGGGCGGTTGCGGAAGGCGAAGGCGGAGTCGTGGCGAGTCTCCGGAGCCCGGAGACCCGGCACTCAAACTCTTCCTGATTACCTGGACATACATGGCAACCCCTATCGACCAGACCGACGACCTGGAGCGCGCGCTCAGCGCCCTGGCCCGCCCCGAATGGCGGGATCTCCAGGCCGAGGACCTCCTCGCGATGTATCGCGTGATGTACACGTCGCGGACGATCGACGACCGCGAAATCGCGATGAAGCGGCAGAACCGCATCTTCTTCCAGATCTCCGGCGCCGGACACGAAGCGCTTCTCGTCGCGGCGGGACGCGCGCTCAGACCCGGCTACGACTGGTTCTTCACCTACTACCGCGACCGCGCGCTCTGTCTCGAACTCGGCATGTCGCCGTACGAGATGTTCCTCGGCGCGGTCGGGGCGGAGGAGGATCCATCGACGGGCGGACGGCAGATGCCGGCGCACTTCGGTTCTCCGGCCCTGCACCTCGTCACGCCTTCCAGTCCGACGGGCACCCAGTTCAACCAGGCGGTGGGGTGCGCGGAGGGCATCGTGCGCGCCCGGACCGCCGGCCTCGACGGGCTCGACGCGGTCGCCCCGCATGTGGAGTCGGATGAGATCGTGCTCGTATGCACGGGCGATGGCACGACCTCGGAAGGAGAGTTCTGGGAGGCGATGAACACCGCCTCCAACCTGCAGCTTCCCATCCTCTTCCTCGTGGAGGACAACGGATACGCGATCTCCGTGCCGGTGGAAGTCAACACCGCCGGGGGCAGCATCTCGAGTCTCGTACGGAACTTCCCGAACCTCCACGTCGAAGAGGTCGATGGAACGGATCCGCTGGAGAGCTACGTCGTCATGCGGCGCGCCGCGCGATACGTGCGGTCCGGCCAGGGTCCGGCGCTCGTTCATGCGCATGTCACCCGCCCCTACAGCCACTCGATGTCCGACGACGAGCGGCTCTACAAGTCCGATGGCGAACGGGAACTCGAATCTGAGCGCGACCCGCTCGTCACCTTCGCCGATTACCTCGTTAGGGAAGGCGTGATCGAGGCCGACGCACTCGAATCGCTCAAGGCGGAGATCAAGGCCGACGTCGCCGACGCGGCGGACCGCGCCATGGCCCGTCCGCAGCCGGGCCCCGAGACCGTCTACACCCACGTGTACTCGCACGATGTCGACCCCGCCTCGAGCGCCTTCGAGACGGAGGCCCGCCCCGACCCCGAGGGGAATCCGAAGACGATGGTCGACCTGCTCAACGCCTGCATCCGCGATGAGATGCGGCGCGATCCTCGGATCGTCGTGTTCGGGCAGGATGTGGCGGACGCGAGCCGCGAGGAGATCCTCGATGAGGTCAAGGGCAAGGGCGGCGTCTTCAAGGTGACGTACGGCCTGCAGCGCGAGTTCGGGTCGCTGCGGGTGTACAACGCGCCCCTCGCGGAGGCGAACATCGTCGGACGCGCCGTGGGTCTCGCCGTGCGCGGGCTGAAGCCGGTCGCCGAGGTCCAGTTCTTCGACTACATCTGGCCCGCCTACCACCAGTTCCGGAACGAGGTCGCGACCTTCCGCTGGCGCTCCGCGGGCCGCTGGAAGTGCCCGCTCGTCATCCGGACCACCTACGGCGGCTACATCTCGGGCGGCGCGATGTACCATTCGCAGACGGGCGCGTCGCTGTTCACGCACACGCCCGGCATGCACGTGATCTGCCCCTCGAACGCCGTGGACGCGAACGGGCTCCTGCGGACCGCGATCCGGTGCGACGACCCGGTGCTCTTCCTCGAGCACAAGCACCTGTACCGGCAGACGTACAACAAGGGCATCTATCCGGGCCCCGAGTACATGATTCCGTTCGGCAAGGCCGCGCTCCTCGCGGAGGGCGATGACCTCACGATCGTCACGTACGGCGCGATGGTGGAGCGCACGCGGAAGGCGCTCGCGAAGCTGGACCGCGCGGGGGAGCCGGTGCGCGCGGATCTCATCGACCTGCGGTCGCTGAACCCGGTTGACATGGATTCCATTCGCCGCTCCGTGATGAAGACGAACCGCGTGCTCGTGGCCTATGAGGATGCGAAATCGTGGGGCTACGGGGCCGAGATCTCGGCCCGCCTGGCCGATGAACTGTTCGAGTGGCTCGATGCGCCGATCCGGCGGCTCACGTCGACGGACACCTTCATCGGCTACGCGCCCTCGCTCGAGAACGCGTCCCTGCCGCAGGTCGACGATATCGCCGAAGCGATCGTGGAACTCGCCACCTGGTAGTCGGCAGAACCAGCCTAAGCTTTCCTTCGGGCGCGCCAGGCGCGGATGTGATCCTTGAGTTCCGCCCGCGTCACGCCCGGGCCACACCACTCCAGGCGGTCGCCGAAGGCGTCGAAGTGGGGGAGCGTCGAGTCGTGGATCCACGCGGGCTCGAGGCCGTGCCGCCGGCCCCACGCCTCCAGTTCCTCGCGGGAGACATCGCTGTAGACGTGGCACAGCGGGTCCCCCTTCGAGATCCCGAGGCGGGGGATGTCCTTCCGCGACGTGTGGTAGTGGTAGCGAATCATGCGCCCCGGAGCTCTTCGAGCGCTTCCAGGCTGCGGGGCCAGTCCTTTCCCAGCAGCCGGGAGAGGGCCCGGTCCGCCAGCACCTTTCCGCCGGTCTGGCAGGCGGCGCAGTAGTTCGTTTCGTTGTCCGCGTATCGGATCCGCTGCACTGGCGCCGCGCACTCCGGACACGGCCGCCCGTACTTCCCGTGAACCGCCATCTGGTCGTGGAACGCGGTCACCTTCTCCGGGAACTCCCCCGCCAGCTCCTCGCGCAGCCGGCACGTCCACTGCTCGAGCGTATGGCGCGCGGCCTCGCGGAGTCGGCCGATCTCCGCGTCGTCGAGCCGGCTCGTCCATTTGATCGGCGACAGCTTCGCCCGGTGCAGGATCTCGTCGGAATACGCGTTGCCGATGCCTGAGAAGAGCCGCGGATCCGTGAGCGCGCGCTTGAGCGTGTGGTTGCGGGCCGTGAGCGTCTCGCGGAAGACGGCCGGGTCCGCGGTGAGGGGATCGATGCCGCCGGGATCGTGCCGGGCGAGGGCCTCGGCGCCCTTCACGACATGGAGCGACGCCCGCTTCTTCGTCCCGGCCTCGGTGAGAAGGAGGCTCCCGTCGGCGAAGTCGAAGGCGGCGAGACCGAGCCGTCGCGGGATCGTCACGCCGGGATCCCGCCACCGGAGCCGCCCCGCGATCATGAGGTGGAGGACGAGCCACAGCTCCCGTTCGTCTTCCCGGTCATCCGGGGCCGCGAGCCCAATCGCGATTCGCTTCCCCAGCCGACGCAGGGCCACGACCTTGCGGCCGTGCGCCTCGGTCAGCGGCGGCTCGAAGCTCCGGAGCAGAAACGGACTCGCAAGCCGTACGCGCTCGAGCGTTCGCCCCAGGATCCGTGCGTCCAGTGCTTCCAGATAGACCGCGATGTCGGGCAGTTCGGGCACTGCTGTCAGCTGCCGCCGGTGGAGCGGGACACGTGGGCGTGGGCGGCTTCGTTCGGCTTCTCGAGCGTATTGCGAAGATCCTCGACGTAGTCCGGGTGTTCGCGGCTGAACTCGGGCCAGTCCCCGTCCCCCGCGATGATGATGCCACCGATCGCGCCCATCGCACCGTCCGGCGCCGGGTGTCCCAGGGGGTTCGAGTACTGGACGGAGATGCGGTAGACGTGGTCTTTCCGGATCCGCGCGCCCCCGCGCCACCAGAGCCGGCTCGTGGGCACGCCGACGGTGCGGCCTTCGCCGTCCACCTCGGGCGCCGTTTCCCAGATCACCTTGCCCGCCGTGACATCCTCGAGCCGAATCCAGTCCCCGTAGTCGTGCAGGTGCCCTCCGACGGCGAGGATCCGTCCGTCCACGGCGGGGCTGCCCTCCCAACTCATCCCGTGAGTCCCGGGCGGGAGCGGGAAGTCCTTGTCGCCGACGGGGCCCATCACATCGAGATAGAACGGATAGACGTCCACCGGCCCGACGAGGCCCGGATCCTCGAACGGCGTGTACGGAAGCCGGACGTGCAGGAAGGCTTCGTCGTGCGACGCGTCGGGGAGCGGGGCGAACATCGCGCTCACGAGGACCCGCGTGCCCGGCGGGAGCCGATAGCCCAGCACGCCCGGCAGAAACTCGTTCTTCGTCTCGCGGCCCGCGGCGAGAATGCGGCGCGGGACGGCGGAGAAGAGTTCGCGGCTGTCAGGGTCGATGACGTTGACGTGATGGAGAAGGCGGTCGGGGAGAGGGTTGCCCTCCTGGTCCCGCATCCGCCACGAGAAACCGTGCATCCAGCCCGCGACCGGCACGTCCGCGAGTTGCACCGGGGGGCGCAGGTGCGGACCGCCGGCCGGCAGCGAGACGGGGCCGATGACGATCTCGAACTCGCGAGCGGCCGCGTGCACCCGCACGTCGATGAGCGGACTCGCGGCGGGCAGGCGCGGCGGGGACGAGTCGTCGGCATGCGCCGCGGCTTTGTGTGCGTGTTCCTGCGCGGCGGAGGCGTACGGCGAAAGCAGGAGACCGAGGCTCACCAGGTGCGGTCCGAGCAGGCCGCGCGGGCGCCGGTTCCACATCGCGGCGGCTCGCCTCAGGGGTCGGACTCGAGGCTCACGCCCGGTATCAGTCGGGCGGGGGAACGTCGAAGTAGGTGTAGTTCTTCGCGGTGAAGGCTTCGTACTGTTCCGGCACTTCGTCGTCCGGATAGATGGCCTCCACGGGACACTCGGGCACGCAGGCGCCGCAGTCGATGCACTCCTCAGGGTGGATGTAGTACTGATCCTCTCCCTCGTAGATGCAGTCGACGGGGCACACGTCCACGCAGGATGCATCCTTCTCGCTCATGCATGGTTCGGTGATGATGTAGGTCATGCGCGGGAACATACCCGAGGCCCGGAAGCTGAGCAATTCCGTAACACCGCCCGCGCGGACGGGCGCATCGGGTTGGTCCGTCGTGCAACAGCCGGTATCTTGGAGGGTTCCGGGCGGACGGCATATGGACGGGTCGGCCTTAGTTCGCGCGACACGGAAATACAGGACGAATCACTTGGCGAGAAGGCGGCGGCGTTGAAGCCACTCGAGGTCATACAGGGAGGGAGCACGGCCGATGCCTGGCCTTCGCGGAAGCCGCGATGGCTCAAGGTGCGCGCGCCCGGCGGGCCCAACTACCTGCGCCTCAAGGAACTGATGCGGGGGCTGGAGCTCAGCTCCGTCTGCGAGGAGGCGCGGTGCCCCAACATCGGCGAATGCTGGGAGGCGGGTACGGCGACGTTCCTCATCATGGGCGACGTGTGCACGCGCAACTGTCCCTACTGCGCGATCGCGCACGGCCGGCCGGAGGAACTCGACGAGGACGAGCCGCGGCGCGTTGCGGAGGCCATCGAGCGACTGCAACTCAACCACTGCGTCATCACGTCCGTCGACCGCGATGACCTGCCCGACGGCGGCGCCTGGATCTTCGCCGAGATGATCCGCGAGATCCGGTTGCGCCGTCCCGAGTGCTCGATCGAGGTGCTGACGCCGGACTTCCAGGGGAATCCCGAGGCGATCCGCACGGTGATCGCCGCGAGCCCGGAGATCTTCAACCACAACATGGAGACCGTGCGCCGGCTGCACCGCGTCGCCCGACCGGGGGGCCGCTATGACCGTTCCCTGAACGTCCTGAAGACGGGCCGGCAACTGGATGACCAGGTCCTCATCAAGACGGGGATCATGCTCGGGCTCGGCGAGACGCCCGCCGACATCGACGAGTTCATGGGAGACGCGCTCGAAGCCGGCGTGCAGATCCTCACGCTGGGCCAGTACCTGAGGCCGTCGCCGGATCATCTTCCGATCGACCGCTACGTGTCCCCGGAGGAGTTCGTGCGCTGGAAGGAAATCGGGGAATCGCGCGGGTTCCTGCACGTCGAGAGCGGACCGCTCGTCCGGTCCAGCTATCACGCGCGCGAGCAGGTGGTCGAACTTCGCCGACGGGTCGCGGCGCTGGCGGCGGGATGAGCGCGGCGAACTCCGATCGATCCGCGGCCACGGTCTCCGACGCCCCGGCGGGGGGAGCCCGCGAGGGGGGGTCGAGCAGAGACCCGGACGCGTTCCTCGGACTCTCGAAGGAGGAATGCGTCGCACTCCTCCGTGAGATGATCATCGAGCGCCGCTTCGAGGAGAAGGCGGCGGAGGTCTACCAGGTCGGCAAGATCGGCGGTTTCTGCCACCTCTATATCGGACAGGAAGCGGTTTCCGCCGGATCGATTTCACCGCTGCGGGACGACGACTACGTGGTCACCGCGTATCGCGATCACGCGCAGGCCATCGCGCGCGGGATGACGCCGAACGCGGTCATGGCCGAACTCTACGGCCGCGTGGACGGCTGCTCGAAGGGCTTCGGCGGCTCGATGCACATGTTCGACAAGACGCTCAACTTTATGGGCGGACACGGCATCGTCGGGAGCCACCTGCCGCTCGCGGTCGGGGTCGGCTACGCGATCCGTTACCGGGGCGGAGACCAGGTCTGCCTCTGCTTCTTCGGAGACTCGGTGGTGAACATCGGCGCGTTCCACGAGTCGATGAACATGGCGGCGCGCTGGAAGTTGCCCGTCATCTTTCTCCTCGAAAACAACCGGTACGGCATGGGCACCGACTTCCGGCGCGTGGCGGCGGTGAAGGAACTCAAGGACCGCGGGCGGGCGTACGAGGGCCTGACCTCGCTGGACGTGGACGGCATGGATGTGCTCGCCGTCCGCCAGGCCATGGAGGAGGCGATCGAGCGGGCCCGGAACGAGAAGACGCCCAGCTTCATCGAGGCGCGCTGCTTCCGCTACATGGGCCACTCGATGGCGGATCCGATGCACGGGACGTACCGGACGCGCGAGGAAGTCGAGAAGTGGCGGTCGGATGACCCGATCCTCTCCTTCACCCGCCAACTCATGGACGCGGGGTGGCTGACGGAGGAGGAGTACAAGGCGATCGACAGCGAGGCGAAGGAGATCGCCGAGGAGTCCGCGGCCTTTGCGGACCGGAGCCCCTTCCCCGACTCGGAAGCGCTGTATCGCTACGTGTATTCGGACGGGTACCCGGACGACATGCGGCGACGCGACGCGTGGCGGGAGGAGCTGCGCTGATGGCCGTCCTCACGTATCGGGAAGCGCTGAACGACGCCCTCCGCGAGGAGATGGAGCGCGACGACTCGATCTTCATCATCGGCGAAGAGGTCGGGGAGTATGACGGGGCCTACAAGGTCACGAAGGGGCTGCTCGACCAGTTCGGGGAATGGCGCGTGCGGGACGCCCCGATCGCCGAGTTGGGGTTCGCGGGGCTCGGGGTGGGCGCGGCGATGGCGGGTCTGCGGCCGATCGTCGAGTTCATGACGTGGAACTTCGCCCTGCTCGCCATCGACGAGGTCGTGAACGCGGCGGCGAAGATGTACCAGATGTCGGGCGGACAGTACAACGTCCCCATCGTCTTCCGGGGACCGGGGGGCGCGGCGCTCCAACTCGCGGCGCAGCACTCGCAGTCGCCGGAGCCCTGGTACAGCTACGTGCCCGGGCTCAAGGTGATCGCGCCCGCCACGGCGAAGGACGCGAAGGGACTCCTGAAGAGCGCGGTCCGCGACAACGACCCCGTCGTGTTCATCGAGAGCGAGATCATGTACAACCTCGTCCGGGACGAGGTGCCGGAAGAGGAATACCTGACCCCGATCGGCAAGGCCGAGGTGAAGCGCGAAGGGTCGGACGTGACTGTCGTGTGCCACTCGAAGATGGTGCACCAGGCGCTCGCGGCGGCCCGCACGCTGGAGAAGGAAGATATCGATGTGGAGGTGCTGGACCTGCGCACCGTGCGTCCGCTGGACGTGGACGCGATCGTGGCGTCGGTGAGGAAGACGAACCGGGCCGTGGTCGCGGAAGAGGGGTGGCCGATGTGCAACGTCGGGGCCCAGGTCGTGGACGACATTCAGCGCGAGGCGTTCGACTCGCTGGACGCGCCGGTGGCGCGCGTGAACGGGCTGGACGTGCCCATGCCCTACGCGAAGAACCTGGAGAAGCTCGTGACCCCCAACGCGGACCATGTGGCGGCGGCGGTGCGCCACGTGTGCTACGCGGACTAGCCGCGGGACGCCGACCGATATGCCTACGAGAGTCGTGATGGCGCAGCTGAGCCCGACGATGGAGGAGGGCAAGCTCATCGAGTGGAAGGTCGCCGAGGGCGATGCCGTGGCGCAGGGAGATGTCGTCGCGGAGATCGAAACCGACAAGGCGAACATGGATGTCGAGGCGCTCGGCGGCGGCGTGCTGCGCAAGATCGTCGTGCAGGCGGGCGCCACGGTCCCCGTGGGCGCGCTCATCGGCGTGATCGCCGAGCCGGACGAGGCCATCGACGACCTGCTCGCGGAAGCGGAAGCGGCGGGCGGCGACGGGCCAGCCGAAGATCCGGCCGAGGAGCCCGCCGCGACCGCGGTGGCGCCGGAGCCCGTGGCACCGGAACCCGCGGGGGGCCGCATCAAGGCCTCGCCCGTGGCGCGGCGAATGGCCGCGGAGAGCGGGATCGCGCTGGCAGGTCTCGCGGGGTCCGGGCCGGGCGGCCGGATCGTGAAGGCCGACGTCGAGGCCGCCATGGCCGGCGGCGCCCCGGGCGTCGCGCCGGTCCCCGGCCCCGCCCCCGCAAAGCCTTCCGCAGCGCCTCTTCCACCCGCGCCCGCGCCGCTTCCTCCCGGTCTCGAGGACCGGGTCGAGGAGGCGAGCCAGATGCGGAAGGCGATCGCCCGCCGACTCGGCCAGTCGATCGGGCCCGTCCCTCACTTCTTCCTCACGACCGAGGTCGACATGGGCCGGGCGCTCGAGTTGCGCGCGGACCTCAACGCCCGCTTCACGGACGGCAAGATCGGCGTGACGGACCTGCTGCTGAAGGCGACTGCGGAGGCTCTCAACCGCCATCCGGCGGTCAACGCGTCGTGGGAAGAGAACGCGATCCGCTACCACGGCGCGGTCCACCTCGGCATCGCGGTCGCGCTCGACGAAGGCCTCATCACACCGGTGCTGCGCGACGCGGGCCGCAAGGGGCTGCAGCAGATCTCGGTCGAGGCGCGCGACCTCATCGCCCGGGCGCGGGCGCGAAAGCTCGCGCCGGAGGAGTACCAGGGCGGGACCTTCTCGGTCAGCAACCTCGGCATGTTCGAGATCGACCAGTTCACGGCGATCATCAATCCGCCGGAAGCCGGCATCCTCGCCATCGGACAGACGGTCGAGAAGCCCGTCGCCGTGGACGGCCAGGTCGTCGTCCGCAAGCGGATGCGCGTGACCATGTCGTGCGATCACCGCGTCATCGACGGCGCCACGGGCGCGGCTTTCCTCGGGGCCTTCAAGGCCATGCTCGAGAACCCGCTCGAGATGATCCTCTAAGAAAACCTAGAGAGTGAAGGGATAGATGTCGGAGACATACGACGTCGTCGTAGTCGGGGCCGGACCGGCCGGCTACGTATGCGCGATCCGGGCCGCCCAACTCGGACTTCGGACCGCCTGCGTCGAGAGCGGGTCGTACGAGGGCGGCCTCGGCGGCACCTGCCTGAACTGGGGCTGCATTCCGGCCAAGGCGCTGCTTGAGAGCGCCGCGCTCGCGCACAACCTCCAGCACCATGGCGCCCGCATGGGCGTGAAGCCGATCGACGTGGAGTACGACTTCCCCGCGGCGGTGAAGCGGAGCCGCATCATCACCCGGAAGCTCACGGCCGGCGTGAAGTACCTGCTGGGGAAGAACAAGGTCGACATCGTGCAGGGTCGCGGCCGGCTGGCGGGGGCGGGCCGGGTCGCGGTCGAGTCGGAGGACGGCGAGACGCGCGAGATCGCGACCCGCAACGTCGTGTTCGCGACGGGTTCCGTGATGAAGACTTTCCCCGGCTTCGAACTCGACGGCGAGAAGGTGATCGGTAGCCGCGAGGCGCTGGGTCTCCAGGAACTCCCGGCGAAGATGTCGATCGTCGGAGCCGGATTCGTGGGGGTCGAGTTCGCCGATGTCTTCAACGCCTTCGGCGTGGACGTCACGCTCATCGAGGCACTCGACACGCTCGTGCCCCTCGAGGATCCCGAGATCGGGAAGGCGCTCGAACGCTCGTTCAAGAAACGGGGCATCCGCAATCTCACGAACACCCGCGTCAAGCACCTGGACCGCGACTCGAGCCCGATGGTCCTCACGGTCGTGAACCCGGACGGCAGCGAGACGGCCGAGGAGACGGATCTCGTGCTCATGGCCGTCGGACGGCGGCCCGTGTCCGAGAATCTCGGCCTCGAGAAGAACGGGGTCGCCGTGGAGGACGGCTTCATCCGGATCGACGAGTGGTGCCGGACGAACCAGCCGGGGGTCTACGCGATCGGGGACGTGGCCGGGCAGCCGATGCTGGCGCACGTCGGGTCGCACGAGGGCATCGTCGCCGCCGAGCATATCGCCGGCGCCGCCAAGCACCCGATGACGTACGGGAACATCCCCTCCGTCGGGTACTGCCACCCCGAGGTCGCCTCGATCGGCATGTCCGCGACGCAGGCCGAGGAGGCGGGCCACGAGGTCGTCACCGGCAAGTATCCGCTCGGGGCGCACGGACGCGCGCTGACCGCCGAATCCGCGGACGGTTTCGTGAAGATCGTGGCGGACGCGAAGTACGGCGAAGTGCTGGGCGTCCACATGATCGGACACAACGTGAGCGAGCTCGTGGCGGAGGTCGGCATGGCGCGCGAACTCGAAGCCACGCTGGACGAGATCGTCGGCCACGCGCACGCGCACCCCAGCATGGCCGAGGCCGTGATGGAGGCCGCGTTCGCCGCGCTCGGGCGCTCGATCCACATGTAGGCGGAGGGGGCTGGCGGCGCTTCGATGGACGGGGAACGGCAACTCCGGGTAGTCGACCTCGGCCGCCGCGAATACCGGGAGGTGCTCGAGCTTCAGCGCTCCATCGCCCGCTGGCGGCGGACGTCTCCGCAGGACCACGACCTGCTGCTCCTCGTCGAACACCTGCCGGTGATCACCATCGGGCGGGGCTCCAGGCAGGACTTCACCCCCCCCGACCAGGCATGGCTCGCCGAGGCGGGGCTGGATGTGGTCGAGATCGAGCGCGGCGGCGACCTCACGTATCACGGCCCCGGCCAGCTTGTGGGCTACCCGATCCTGGACCTCCACCAGCACCGGAAGGACCTCCACTGGTATCTGCGCCGCATCGAGGAGGTGCTGCTGCGCGTCCTGGCGGAGTGCGGCCTCCCCGCGTTCCGGGTCGAATCGTACACCGGAGTGTGGACGGGTTCTCCACCCGCCGGGAGCCTCGAGACGGTCGAGGACGACGGGTTCGGAACGGTCGCCGCCGGACGCGCGGACGCCCTCATCGGGGCCGGCGCGATCCGCAAGGTCGCATCGATCGGCGTGCACGCGAGCCGCTGGATCACCTGGCACGGCTTCGCGCTCAACGTGACGCCCGAGCCCCTCATGAACTTCTGCGGGATCGTCGCGTGCGGCATCCACGGCGTCCGCATGACGAGCCTCGCCTCCGAGGGCGCCTCTCTCACCCTTGAAGAGGCCGGCGAAGCGGTGGTGCGCGCCTTCCCCGCCGCGTTCCCGAGCCTCGCGCCGTCACCCGCGCCGGAAGTCGGCCTCCGCATCTGACGTTCCCGCGGGAACTCGCTGGCGGGAACGTTGCCGAAACGCGGGTTTGGGCCGACCTTGTGGCGCGTCGCCCGCCCGTGCGGGCGACGCGGTCTCCGTTGCCGAAACCGCCGCACAAGGATGGCTTGCGAAGATGAGTATGATTCTCGGGATCCTGCTGCTCAGCACGGTCGTCGTCGCCCTGCTGCTCGGACAGCTCGCCCGGATGTCCCTCCGGGAACGCATCCTTCAGACCGTCGCCATGCTGGCCGCGGCGTTCATCTTCTACGGCCTCGTAGAGCTCCTGGAGTCCGCCACCCACTAGCCGGCGGTCCACTCCTTCCAGGTCTCAGCCGCCCGCGGTGGTGTGAACAGTCGTGGCGGGTACCCCCGCGCTGTCGGTTTCATTCGGGCCGTGGACGATCTTGGAACCCTGCCAGGCGGCGATTCCGATCATGAAGGTGGCGAAGACGCCTACCAGGAGCGCGAAACGCCGCAGCCGCCGGTCGTCGCGCTCGTGCAGCGCGAAGGCGGCCAGCGCGCCGGCGGTGAAGGCGGGGACGGCTGCCCACGTGGCCCAGAAGCGGTGGGTCTGGACGATGCCCGGCCGCACGAAGGTGCGGTCCGCCACGACGTCGGCCGCGGCGAGGCCGGTCAGGTAGGCGGGGGCCACGAAAGCGCCGGCGATGACGAGGGCCACGAGCCCCCACAACTCGAGCGGCTCGCGGTCGCGCGCCCACCCGTAAAGGCCGACGGTGCTCCCGCTCGCGGCGAGGACGATGGGGAACGAGTGCGTGATGATGTGCAGGTGTTCCCAGCTCATAATCTTGACACGCCTTCCAGCCCGACTAGAATATCGCTTCCCAACTCCGGCCCCCTTCGTCTAGTGGCCCAGGATACCTGGTTCTCAGCCAGGAGACAGGGGTTCGATTCCCCTAGGGGGTATGAAGCGCCGCGGCGGGTCCCGACGGGATTCCCGCGGCGCTTGTCACGTCACGGCGTGTCTGGCGCGTTCAGGCTCCAGTCGTACTCGTGGTCGAGAGAGCCGTCGAAATCCCGAAGCTCCTCCGCGAGATCGCCCTCGGCGTACTTCCGAAGGTGTTCGAGCACGCCGGCCTCGGAATCCCCGAAGTCCTCCCGATACCAGAAGTAGATGCTGGAGACGAGGCCGGACGCTTCGTCCCGGAGTGTCACGCCCCGCGGGTGATTCACGTAGTCCCGCGCCGCCTGATCCAGGAGCCGCTCCAGGTTGTCGGCGGTATAGGTCTCCGGCGCGAGATTCGGGCAGCCCATGCTGGCGCAGTTCACGCCGTAGTGGATTCGGCTGTCCCGCCAGATGGGACGCAGAATGTCGTGCTCGATGTTGTCCAGCGTCAGCGGGTGCCCTGCCACCATGGCGTGGATGTCGCGCCAGGGACCGGTGCCGGGAATCAGGCCTTCGTGGATGTCCTTGATCGACTCGACGGGATACTCGTCCACGACGACCCGCAGGGTCACGGCGTTGTAGAGGTTGATCCAGTACGCCATCTGCACGTCCTTCGCGTACTGTCGCGGATCCAGTCCCTGCAGGTAGTCGATGTAGCCGGCCAGACGCGCCCGGTCGGCGGCGTTCGCCCGCAGGCCTGCGTAGTCGACGAGGTTGATGCCGGACGGGTCGTCGGTGATCAGGTAGACGTCGAGCAGCGCCTGCCATTCACTGTGGTCGAGCCGCGCGGCATTCGTCGGGTCGTGGTCGTCCCAGGCCACGTCGGTGGACGGCCCGGCGCAGGACATCACGCCGAGCGCGAGGAGACCGAGCAGTCCCCGCCGAGCGACCCGTGCCGAAATTCCTTTCATTTTCCTGCCTCCTGCGACCCGGCGGAGCGCGCGGCGCGCCACTGCCGCCAGCGGAGCCGAGCGATCATCGAGAGGATGCCCGCGCTGGCGCCGACGACTCCCCGGACCGTTCCGCCCACCTTCGACCGGCCGAAGCGGCGGCGCAAGGTGTCCACCGGCACTTCGACGACCCGCAGACCGTGCTGGATGGCCTTGATCTGCATCTCCACGGTCCAGCCGTACGTGCGATCCCGCATGTCGAGGCGGCGCAGGCCCTCGGCCCGTATCGCGCGGTAGGGGCCGAGGTCGGTCACCACCGCGCCCCACAGCAGACGTATGAGCAGGCCGGCGACCCGGTTGCCCGCGATCTGCGGAGCCGACAGGGCGCCCGGCTCCCGCCGGCCCAGCGCGCGCGATCCGATGGCCAGGTCCGCCCCGCCGGCGACGGCCTCGAGCAGCGGGAGCCCCTGCGCGGCCTCGAACGACCGGTCGCCGTCCGTGAACAGCACGATGTCGACCGGACGCAGGTGCGCGAGGGCCGTCAGGCAGGCCAGCCCGTAGCCCGGCGTCTCCTGCCGGACGGTCCGCGCCCCCGCCTCTCGCGCGCGGGTCGCGGTCGCGTCCGTCGACCCGTTGTCGCAGACGACGAAATCGTCGACCACGCGCCGGCCGCGGTCATCGCGCAGCGCCAGCAGATCGGCGACGACATCGCCGATGTTCCGCTCCTCGTCCCGCGCCGGCACGACCACGCCCACCGTCATTCCCGCGTACACGCCGCCCCGGCCCTCCGCTCAGAAGTCGACCTGGGCGAGGAAGAGGAACTGACCATCGGACAGCGTCGGCGCGTGGGGCGAGTCGTCGAGGGCGCTGGCGTACTGCAGCCCGAACCTCGCGTAGCCGTCCGGATACAGGTTCAGTCCGAACACCATGAACTTCCGGTCGGCGCCCAGAGCCGGCCGGAATCCATCGTACCGCACGACGCCCTCGAGCAGCCCCCAGGGCCGATAGCCGAACTGCACCCAGCCGCCGGACGCCTCCGTCTCGGCCGACCCGCTCCCGCTGAGCGGAGCATCGAGATCGAAGTCCGCCCGCAGGTACTCGCCCGTCAGCGTCAGGTTGTGGTAGGAGACCTGAACGTCCGCACCCCAGTACAGGCGGCTGCCCGCGAAATCGGACGTGATGCCGGGCGCCGCCGAGCGGTCTCCGGTGACGATGCCCTTGCCGAGCGGGGCGGATGTGTCCTCCGAATAAGCGAGGGAAGCTCCCGCCTGCACGACGAGTTCGTCGTAGAAGGCGATCGTGCCGATCGAGTTGTACTGCACCCGGCCGGCGAACATGTAGTTGTCGCCGTCGTTCGTGACGGACCGGCCGTTGCCGTTGTAGAGGCCGGCCCCGTAGGTGAACCGGCCATCGAGCGCCTGCCCGCCCGCCTGCACGCCGATCTGCCGGTCCGGCCGGAGGGCGGTCGCGGCCTGCGAGCGTTCGACAAACGTGATGTCGCTCCGCGACACCGTGGCTTCGTAGCCGAAGTAGGGCTTGAACATGCCGATGCTGAGTTCGAATTCCGGAATTACCGGCATCGTGACCACCGCGTCGTGGATCCGGTACGTGTCCCGCCCCGCGTCGTAGCGGACAACGAACTTGTAGTCGAAGACCAGCCCGACGGCGCCCTCCACCTTGAGGCGGGACTCGAAGAGCCGGAATCCCTGCCCGCCGAGGGTGGAATCCGAATGCGCCCGGGCTCCGGCCCGCAGCAGCCCCCCGACCTCGATCGGGGAGGCCTCCTGTGCGGCCATTCCCGCCGGAATGGCCAGGCCAAGCACGACGACCGTTCGCGCGCACATTCTCGCGATCATGTATCACTCCTCATCATGTATCGATCCTCATCATGTTTCGGGTTCATCGGGTTCGTCGACATCGAAGTTCGCGTGGAGGTAGCGCCAACCTCCCAGGCCGATCGCCGCGTTGATCCAGAAGTGCCCGACGATGGACGGGAACAGACTGCCTGTCCAGATAACCGGCGCCGCGAGCACGACGCCGAGCGCTGTCGCCCGGACCACACCCGCCAGCTTCTGGTATCCGTGACCCAGACCGAAGGACACGGAGACAAGCGCCACGCCGAGCCAGGGGTTGCCGGTCCATGCCGAGACGGCCCACAGGCCGAATCCCCGGTAGGCGTACTCCTCGCAGACCGCCGCGATCCCGGAGAGCGCGAGGAACGCGCGTTTTTCCGAGGTGTTTCGCGGCATCAGCAGCAGCACGGCCGCGGTCTCCCGGAGCCCGGCGATCCGCGCGGCCGCGGTGATCAGCCAGGCTGCCAGGAGCCCGGCGGCGGCCACGCCCAGGCCTTGGAGCAGCGCCGCCGCCGGCGCGTCGACCCTCCAGCCGAGCGCCGCTGCGGGGACATTCTGCCACGCCGCGACGCCGAGCGTCACCAGACCGAGCACGACGAGCGATGCCCCTACCGACGCGTACAGCAACCGGCGGTGTTTCGCCGCGGCGGCGAGATCCGCCCCGCGGCGGGCGTCGATGGCGGCGAGGATGGGCATGCCGATCAGAAGCAGCACCGCGTACGCCGCCGCGATCGGGGTGGGAGTCTCTGGCATGGCCGAGGGATAACGCGTCGGAGCCGCGACGTGCAACACGCGCACCGGGGGCCGGGGCCCGTTGACATCGGCCCGAGGTTCGGGGACGTTCCCGCGCATGCCGCTCGATATCGCGATCGCCCAGTTCCGGCCCTCGAAGGGGGACCTCGACGCGACGCTGGATGACTGCGCGGCAACCATCCTGCGCGCGGTCGAGGGGGAACGGCGGCCGCAGCTGGTCGTGTTTCCGGAGACCGCGCTCACCGGCTATTTCCTCGAAGGCGGTGTTCGGGAGCAGGCCATCGCGGCCCCGGAACTGTTCGAGGCCCTCAACGCGCGAGCCGGCGAAGAGGCGGACGGCCTCGACGTCGCGATCGGCTTCTACGAGCGGGACGCGGCGGGCATCTACAACTCCGCCCTCTACGCGACGCTCGGGCCCGGCGGCGGGATCCTTCACGTCCACCGGAAGGTGTTCCTCGCCACCTACGGCGTCTTCCAGGAAGAGCGGTTCGTCGAGGCGGGGGCCGGAATCCGCGCGTTCGACGGGCCGCCGGGGCGGATCGCGCTGCTGATCTGCGAAGACGGCTTTCACTCGGTCTCCGGCACGCTGGCCGCGCTCGATGGCGCGTCGATCATCCTCATCCTCAGCGCCTCGCCGGCGCGAGGGGCCGCCCCCCGGGCCGGAGTCCCAGGCAACCTCGTCCGCTGGGACGCCCTCGCGAGTGCGGTCGCCGCGGAGCACGGGGTGTTCGTCGTCGTGTCCCAACTGGTCGGGTTCGAGGGGGGCAAGGGATTCGCCGGCGGGTCCGCCGCGTACGATCCGCGCGGGCACCGGCTCCTTGCGGGGCCGCTGTGGGAAGAAGCGCTGCTGTCCGTGCGGGTGGACCTCGACGAGGCCGCGCGCGCCCGCGCCGAAGAACCGCTCTTCTCGGACCTCGAACGGTCCTGGACCCGTCTTCTCGTGAACAGTCCCGGATCCGGCGTCGGCCGACCCCCCGCCGAGATCGAATGAACGAGGGCTGGCCGCCGCCGGGGATCGCCGAGGGCCGCGCTCCGGACCCCGCCGATTCGAGCCCGCTCGACATCGACACCGGCCTCGTGCGGAACTGGCTCGCTCAGTTCCTCCGCGAGGAGATCGAGCGTCGGCGCGGCTTCCGCCGGGTCGTGGTGGGGTTGTCGGGAGGAGTGGATTCCGCCCTGACGGCGGCGCTGTGCGCGGAAGCGCTCGGCCCGGAAGCGGTGCTCGCCCTCCTGCTGCCCTACCGGACGTCGAGCCCCTGGAGCCGCGAGCACGCCCTGCTCGTGGCGGAGAAGTTCGAGATCCCGACCCGCACGATCGATATCACGAGCGCCGTGGACGGCTACCTCGAGGAGTTCGAGCCCGGGGCGGGTGGACACCGAAGGGGCAATGTGGCCGCGCGCCAGCGGATGATCATCCTCTTCGACCAGGCCTTCAAGCTCTCCGCGCTCCCCGTCGGCACCGGGAACAAATCCGAGCGTCTGCTCGGCTATTACACCTGGCACGCCGACGACTCCCCGCCGGTGAATCCGCTCGGGGACCTGTTCAAGAGTCAGGTATGGGCCCTGGCGCGGGCCGTCGGCGTGCCCGCCGAGGTCGTCGACAAGCCGGCGACAGCGGATCTGATTCAGGGGCAGACGGACGAGGAGGACCTGGGCGTCACGTACCCGGAAGCCGATCTCATCCTCCACCACCTCATCTCCGGACGCGGCCCGGACGACCTGGTCGAAGCGGGGTTCGAGAGGAAGAAGGTCGAACGCGTCGCGAATCGACTCGAGAGCACGCACTGGAAGCGCCACCTGCCGACGGTCGCAATGCTCTCGCCGACCGCGATCGGGGAGTGGTATCTGAGACCGGTGGACTACTGAAGGACTTGTCATAGGGGGAGGATAGGCGGGTCGGGTAACGTCTCCAGACAGAGAACTGTCACAAATTCGTCACGGGTCGAAACGCGCTCTGTCACGTGTTACGATACCGTCCGCCCTGGACCCGTTGGACGCGGATGGAGCGATGCCGGACGCACAGATCCTGGTGGTGGACGACGAACCGGATATCCTCAGCGTGCTCGTCTTTCACCTGAGCCGCGAAGGATACCGCGTCACGACTGCCGTGAACGGGCAGGGCGCGCTGACCTCGGCGGAGGCCGAGCAGCCGGACCTCATCATCCTCGATCTCATGCTGCCCGGCATGGACGGATACGAGGTGCTGCAGCGGCTGCGGGGCGCCGAGAGCACGAGTTCGATGCCCGTGATCCTCCTGACGGCGAGGCGGGAGGAGGACGAGCGCGTCAAGGGATTCGAGGTCGGCGCGGACGACTACATCACGAAGCCGTTCAGTGCCCGCGAGCTCACCCTTCGGGTCGAGGCGCTCCTGCGGCGGTCGAAGGCCGAACCCGTCTCCACGTCGCGGAGGATAACGGTGGGACCGGTCGTACTCGACCGGGAGGCGCACCGGGTCTTCTCGGAGGGCGTGGAGGTCGATCTGACGCGGCTCGAGTATCGCCTGCTGGAAGTGCTGCTGGAGAGACGGGGGCGCGTGCAGACCCGCCGCCAGTTGCTCCAGGCCGTCTGGGACACGAATGCCGCGATCGAGACGCGCACGGTCGACATGCATGTCGCCCGACTGAGAACCAAGCTTGGCAGCGCCGCCTCCCTCCTCGAAACAGTTCGGGGGATCGGCTACCGATTCCGCGCGCTCGACAAGTAGCGCTCTCGAGAGGACCCGCTCCGTGAGACTGGCGAACCGCTTCTTTCTGGCCGCCGCGGCGGGGCTCGTCGTGGCGTACGTCGCCGCCCGGCTCCTTCTCCGGCTCGACGGGACGGGCGTGGTGGTCGAGCTTGCCGTCCTCGGCGGCATCCTGCTCCTGCTGTGGCCGGCTGCCCGACTGGTGGCCGGCAGGATCGACCGGGAACTCGGAGAGGCGCGGGAAGCCGTCGACCGCATCGCGTCGGGCGACTTTGGTCCCTCCCTCGGCGCGAGCGACTCCGATTCGGTCGGTTCCCTGGGTCAGGCGATCGACCGCATGGCCGGGGAAGTGCGCGACCGCGTGGAGTTCTCCGAACGCGAGTCCGGCGACCTGCGGGTGCTGTTCGACCGGTTGGACGATGGCCTCGCCTTCATCGACCGGGAAGGACTGGTGAGTCTCTGCAACCCCGCCTTCGAGCGCTGGGCCGGACGCCATGTCGCACCCGGGGCTCGAGTCGGCACGCTCTTCCGTTCTCCCGGCATCGCCGAGGCGGTGAGCGCTGCGCAGCGGGGAGAATCCACGACGGCGGAGGTGGAACTCGGCGAACACACCGTGCTGATGTCGACCCGGCCGCACCGGTCGGGCGCAATCATCGTACTCCACGACCTCACCGTCGTGCGGCGACTCGAGGGGGTCCGCCGGGATTTCGTGGCCAACGTGTCGCACGAACTCAAGACGCCGCTCACCAGCGTGGTCGGTTTCGCGGAGGCACTCGTCGAAGGAGGCATCGACGCGGATCAGGCGAGTGGATTTGCCCGGCGCATCCTCTTCAATGCGACGCGCATGCGCTATCTGGTCGATGACTTGCTCGACCTTTCTCTCCTCGAATCGGGCAGCTGGAGCCCCGAGCCGGCGACGGTCTCGGTCGGGGCGATTGCCCGGGAGGCCTGGGAGGCGCTCTCGCCGAAAGTCCGGGCGCACGACCTCGAGCTGCGCGTGTCGGGGACCGGGGAGTCTGCCTGGGCGGACCCGGATGCGGTACGTCAGGTCATGCGGAACCTGCTCGACAACGCGGCGCGCTACAGCGACGAGGATCCGGCCATCAGCGTGCGGGTCGCGTCGGATGGACGGTTCCAGCGCGTGGAGGTGTCCGACCGCGGGCCGGGGATCGCCTCCGTGCACGTCGAGCGCGTGTTCGAGCGCTTCTACCGGGTTGACCCGGCTCGTTCGCGCGCGCGGGGAGGGACCGGACTCGGGCTCGCGATCGTGAAGCACTTCGTCGAGGCGCACGGCGGCGAGATCGGGATCGAAAGCGCGCTCGGCCGGGGAACTACCGTGTGGTTCACGCTCCCGGACGCCGCGCGGAGACCGGAAGGACAGAGCGTCGATGTCCCGGCCTGACGGTCGGTTGCCGCCTCATGGTCAGCTTCGGGCTGGCCGCAGCCGGTGGGGCGAGCGCCTGATCGGGGCGCTACTCTTCGGCTGTGGAGCGGTCTCGATCCTGACGACCGTCGGGATCGTCGTGGTACTGCTCACCCAGTCACTCGGCTTCTTCACTGAGGTGTCCCCCCTCGAGTTTCTCGCCGGCACGCGCTGGTCTCCGGACCTGGCTCCGCAGTCTTTCGGGATTCTCCCGCTCCTGAACGGCACACTTCTCGTCGCGGGGGGGGCGGCGCTCGTCGCGCTCCCGGCTGGCCTGGCGACGGCGATCTACCTCAGCGAGTACGCGTCGAGACGGACGAAGCGGATCGTCAAACCCGCACTCGAGATCCTCGCGGGCATTCCGACCGTCGTCTACGGCTATTTTGCCGTCGTCTTCGTGACGCCGATTCTGCGGGCCGTCTTCCCGGGCGCCGGAGTCTTCAGTGCGGCGAGCGCCGCCGTCGTCGTCGGCATCATGATCCTCCCCATGGTCTCATCCCTGTCCGAGGATGCCCTGAGCGCAGTGCCGCGTTCGCTGCGGGAGGCCGCGTACGGCCTCGGCGCCACCCGGCTCGAGGTATCGACGCGTGTCGTTGTGCCGGCCGGACTCCCCGGGATCGCGGCCAGCTTCATCCTGGCCGTCTCGCGCGCGGTCGCCGAGACGATGGTCGTGGCCCTGGCCGCCGGCGCGACGCCGCGGATGACGCTGGATGTGTTCGAGAGCGTTCAGACGATGACGGCGTATGTCGTGCAGGCGAGCCTGGGCGACGCACCCTCCGGGACGATCGAGTACCGCGCCCTTTTCGCCGTCGGCCTGGTCCTCTTCTTCATCACGCTGGCCCTCAACTTCGTGAGTCAGCGCATGGCTACCCGCTTCCGCGAGCGTCACACGTGAGCTTCCCGTCCGGACGGCTTCGCGGCGGCCGCTTCGAGCCGCGCGTCGAGGCCCGGCGCCGCGCGGGCATCCGGTTCAAGTGGCTGTGCCGCTTCGCGGTGGCGTTCGGCGTCGCGTCCCTCCTGGTCCTCCTCGTGAGCATCCTCACGGCCGGGATTCCGGCGCTCTCGCCCGACTTCCTTGCGAACGACCCGTCGCGCGTTCCCGAACGCGCGGGGATCCGGTCCGCCATCCTGAGCAGCACGTGGATGGTGGCGCTGGTGGCGGCGATGTCCTTTCCGCTCGGGGTGGGCGCCGCACTCTATCTTGAGGAATACGCGCCCCGGAACCGCCTCACGAGCCTGCTGCAGACGAACATCGCGAATCTGGCCGGCGTGCCTTCCATCGTGTACGGCCTTCTGGGCCTGGCGGTGTTTGTCCGCTTTCTCGCGCTGGAACGGAGCCTCCTCACGGGGGCGGCGACGCTGTCTCTGCTCGTGCTCCCACTCGTCATCATCGCGGCCCGCGAGGCGATCCGCGCCGTTCCCGGCTCGCTGCGGGCAGCCGCGTACGCGCTCGGCGCTACGCGCTGGCAGGCGATCCGACATCACGTGCTTCCGGCGGCCATGCCCCGCATCCTCTCGGGGACGATTCTCAGCCTTTCCCGCGCGGGGGGAGAGACGGCCCCGCTTCTCGTCATCGGGGCCTTCACGTTCACCGCCTTCGGTCCGGTCTCGGCCACGGACCCCTTCACGGCCCTCCCGGTCCAGATCTTCAACTGGACGACCGAACCGCACGGGGAGTTCCGCGCGCTGGCGGCAGGAGCCATAGTTGTACTCCTGGGGGTTCTGTTGCTGATGAACGCCGCCGCGGTCCTGATTCGAAACCGATACGAGAGGTGATCGTGCCGTCGGATGCGGTCCTCGAGACCATCGGACTCGGCGTCCGCTATGGCGAGACGCGCGTGATCGAAGACATCTCGCTCCGGATACCGGAGAGGCGGGTGGTCGCCTTCATCGGACCATCGGGCTGCGGGAAGAGCACGCTCCTGCGCTGCTTCAACCGCCTGAACGACCTCGTGCCGGAGGCCCGCATTACCGGGCAGGTGCTGTTTCGGGGACGGGATCTGTACGGGCCGGCGGTCGATCCGGCCGATGTGCGGCGCTCGATCGGGATGGTGTTCCAGAGGCCGAACCCCTTTCCAAAATCGATCTTCGAGAACATCGCGTTCGGACTGCGGATCAACGGCTTCAAGGACGACATCCGCGATCGGGTGGAGGTTTCGCTGCGGGCGGCGTCGCTGTGGGACGAGGTGAGCCACCGGCTCGACGCGGACGCCCTCGGCCTCTCGAACGGACAGCAGCAGCGGCTCTGCATCGCCCGGGCGCTGGCGGTCGAGCCGGAAGTGCTCCTCATGGACGAACCGGCGAGCGCGCTCGATCCGATCGCAACGGGCCGCATCGAAGACCTCATCGGGAATCTGCGCGAGGACTACACCATCGTCATCGTGACGAATAACATGCGGCAGGCCGCCCGCATCAGCGACGACACCGCCTTCCTCTACATGGGCGAACTCGTCGAGTACAAGGAGACGCAGCGCTTGTTCACCAACCCGGAGGACCGGCGAACCGAAGACTACATCACGGGTCGGATGGGCTAGCGCAGTGTCCTTCAGGCAGTTCGACGACCGGCTCGACGATGTGACTCGCACGCTGCACCGGATGGCGCATGACATCGAGCAACTCGTTCAGCGGGCCGTGGCGCTCGTGGGCCAGCCCGCGGTGGACGCGGAGGCGATCCGGGAAGCGGACGACGCCATCGACCGGACCGAGGTGGAGGTCGAGGAATCCACGGTGGAGATCCTCGCTCTGCACCACCCGGTCGCGAGCGACCTGCGCGTGCTCGTCACGGTCCTCAAGATCAACAACGACCTCGAGCGGATCGGCGACCACGCGGTGAACATCGCCGAAGCGGCCGAGCGGCTGGCGAGGGCCGAGAAGAAGGTTCCGACCCCGCCCGAGCTGGACGAGATGAGCCGCCTGGCGCGCGCGATGCTGCGGGATGCGCTCGACGCGTTCGTACACCGGAACGCGGAGGACGCCCGCTCCGTGATCGCGCGGGACGACCGGCTCGACCAGCTGCAGGATTCACTGGGCCGGGTGATGATCACCCATATGCCGGACTACAACCTGTCGGCGTGCCTGCAGGTCATCCTCATCGGCCGCAACCTCGAGAGGATCGGCGACCTCGCGACGAATATCGGGGAGGATGTCGTCTACATGGTCCAGGGCATCACGATCCGGCACCAGGAGAGCCCACCGGACCCGGCGCAGGGCGGATCCGGCGCAGGGCCCTGAGCCGCCGTCAGCCCGAGGCGCTCCAGTAGTCGTCCACTTTGCGGCGGCGTTTCCGGACCGCCTTCAGCATCCGGTTCTGGTAATCGATGCGGCGTTCGCCCGGCGCGGGCTCGCACAGCACGTATTCCCCCGTCGGCTGCAGTTCCCAGGCTCGCTGATTGTCGCGAAGGGCGAAGCGCAGCGTCTTGCGAAGGCGTTTCCGGATCCGCTTGTCGCGGACGGGCAGCATCACTTCGACGCGGTCATCGAGGTTCCGCCGACGCCAGTCGGCGCTCCCGATCCACACTTCAGGTTTCCCGTCGTTTTCCCACCAGAAGATCCGGTCGTGTTCCAGGAACCGTCCGACGATGCTGCGCACGCGGATGTTCTCGCTGAAGCCCGGAATCCCCGGGCGGAGGCGGCACTGGCCGCGGATGATCAGGTCGATCTTCACGCCGGCGGAGGACGCCGCATAGAGGGCGCGGATCACCTTCGGATCGTCGAGGCCGTTCATCTTCATGATCATGCGCCCCTTCCGGCCGGCCTCGACGTGTGAAATCTCGCGCTCGATCCGGGCGGTGAGGGCCCGCCGAAGATCGCGGGGAGCCACGACGAGTTCCTCGTACTGCTGGTCGGGGGCGTACCCGGTCAGGTAGTGGAACAGGTTCACCGCGTCGCGGCCGATTTCGGGGCGCGCGGTGAGGATGCCGATGTCCGCGTAGATCTGCGCGGTTTCCGAGTTGTAGTTGCCGGTGCCGATGTGGCAGTAGGTGCGGATCTCGTCGCCTTCCTCGCGGACGACGAGCGCGACCTTCGCGTGCGTCTTCAGCCCGACGAGGCCATAGGTGACGTTGACGCCGGCCTCCTCCAGCACGGAAGCCCACTCCATGTTGTCGGCCTCGTCGAAGCGGGCCGTGACCTCCACGAGCACGGCGACCGCCTTGCCCGCCTCGGCCGCCCGAACCAGCGCGGCGATGATCCGCGAGTGCTCCGCCGTGCGGTAGAGCGTCTGCTTGATGGCCACGACGGCGGGATCCGCGGCGGCCTCCTCGATGAACCGCTGCACCGTCGCGGTGAAGGATTCGAACGGGTGGTGCACCATGAGATCGCCCGCCCGAATCACCGTGAAGATGTCGGGACGGTCCTCGGTCTCGCCTTCGCGGATCAGGCGGGGCGGGATCATCGGCTCCCAGGGTTCGTGCCGGTGCTCCCAGGGGCCCTCGGCCGCGATCTGCCAGAAGCCCGACATCTCGAGCAGACCCGGTATCTCGTACAGGTCTTCCTCATCCAGTTCGAGCTGGCGAACCAGGAACTGGCGCACCTCGTCGGGCATGCCGGGCTCGACCTCCAGGCGAACGACGCGCGCGAAGCGCCGCTCGCGAAGCTCCTCGGAGATCATCTGCAGGAGGTCGTCCGCCACCTCTTCGTCCCGGGCCACATCCGCGTTGCGGGTGACGCGGAAGAGCGACGCGCTCTCGATCTTCATCCCCCGGAAGAGTTCGCCCGCGAAGTGCCGCACGACCTGCTCGACGGGGACCACGTGCCCGCTCTCGGGGAGTTCGACCCAGCGCAGCGCCGTGGGGATCTTCACACGGGCGAAGTGGCGGGTCCGGCGTTCCGGGTGCTCGAGCATGAGGGCGAGCGAGAGGCTCATGTTGGACAGGAAGGGGAACGGGTGCCCCGGATCGACGGCCAGCGGCGTGAGGACCGGATAGATGCGATCCGCGAACACGCGATGTACGTGTTCGAGTTCCTCCTCGTTCAGGTCGTCGAACTCGCGCACGGCGATATCGAGTTCCGCCGCGAGGCGCGGCCGGAGTTCGTCCTCCCACACCTCCGCCAGCCGGGCCCGCATGGTGCGGACGCCCTCGCGCACGAGATCGAGTTGCTCGGCGGGCCCCCGGCCGTCCAGCGATGGCTTCACCACGCCCGCCCCGAGCACTCGCTTGAGGCCGCCGACCTGCTTCATCACGAATTCGTCGAGGTTGTTCTCCGTGATCGCGAGGAAACGAAGTCGTTCCAGCAGCGGCGTCCGCTCGTCCATAGCCTGGTAGAGCACGCGCCAGTTGAAGTCCAGCCAACTGAGTTCCGCGTTGAAATAGAGCGAGGGGTGGCTCGGCTTCGCGCCCTCGGGAACGGATTTCGGCGCCGCGGCGCGCGGAAGGACCGGGACGCCCTTTACGCGGTGGCCAAACTCCAGGCCGGACGGACTGGGGGTCGAGTCGGCGTCGCCCCGGGGGGTGGAATCGGCGTCGTGCTCCGGAGCCGGTGCGGTCTCGGCGGGCGCCGGAGCCTCACGGGCCGAGGCCTCGCGCGCCGATGGGTTCACGGCGGCGGAGCGTGACGGCGCCGACGGAGAAATCCCGCCGGGACGGCGGCTCCCGCGATGAAGCCTCGGGCGGCGCGAAATCTCGTTCGACTCGGATGACATGCGGCTCTCCCAGCCCCTCTCTCCTGGACACCTCGCCGGCCGTTTGCGGGCGCGGGGCCTGTAATATATGCCCGGCGCCGTATTTTCCGCTTGTTTCGGACGTCTCGGCCGAAGGTCAGTCGGAGGCCAGGTCGAAGGTGACGTACGGTTCGAGGCCGAAGATGCGGGCGAAGAGCTTCCCCTTCTTGCGCAGCGCCCACTGCTCGAGGAGCAGCCGTCCCCTGCGCTCGAGACGCAGTTCGAGCCGGTGCTCGTGCACGCGCGCCTCGACGCTGTGCACGCGTTGGAGGTGCTCGCGGTCGAGGGAGTCCGCGATGCGCAGGAGGGCGGCGAGCCGCTCCACCCGTCGGCGGTCGCGAGAACTCAGGTCGCGGTAGAGGTAGTGGCTGCGGCGCGGTTCGGCCCGCCGGTGGTAGCGCGCCACGAGGGCGACGAGAGGGAGTTCGTTCGGTGCGATCCCCGGGATCTCGCTGTGATGGATCAGGTAGAGCGAGTGCTTGTGGTGTTTCGCATAGGAGATGTGCTGTCCGATGTCGTGCAGCATCGCTCCCGCCAGCAGGATCCGCCGGTCGCGCGGCTCGAGGCCGTGGACCTCGGTGAGTTGGTCGAACAGGGAGAGGGCCAGCGACGCGACGTGTCGTCCGTGATCCTCGTCGAAGAGGTATCTGCGCCCGAGCGTGAGCGCTCCCTCGTGGACGATCCGCTCCAGCCGCCCGAAACCGGCCCCGCTCGTCAGCTCATCGACGAGGTCGAAGAGCACGCCCTCCTTCACGCCGACCCCGGGCACGAGGATCTGCTCGGCTCCCGCGAGCTCGGCGACGCGGTCGTACACGATCGCGGCGGGGAGAATCACATCGGCCCGGTCTTCGCGCAGGCCGAGCCGTCCGATGCGCTGGCTGTAGGAGAGGTGGGAGAACTCCTCGATCGCCATCGCGAGTTCCGCCCGCGTGATGCGGCGGGTTCCGTCCGCGGCACCGTGACCCGCGAGGCGGGCGAGTTCCTCGATATTGCCGCCGGTGGCAATCAACTGGACCGGCGTCCAGTGCTTGCTCGCGTGCGGAATGCGGAGCGTGGCCGCGTACTCCGCGAGCAGGTTCGCGAAGTGCGCGGGAGCATCGTCCGCCCCCGTGAGTTCCTCAAGCAGCCGCACCGATCCCATCCGGTGCGACTCGCTCCACATGATCCCGGACTGGTCCGCCAGCGAGACTTCGACGCTCCCGCCGCCGAGATCCACGAGCATCCACTTGGAGTCGCCGAAATCGAACCGCCGCTTGACGGACATCCACACGAGCCGCGCCTCATCCGTGCCGGAGATGAGATCGAGCCGGATGCCCGCGTCCTCTTCGACGCGGCGGACAAGGTCCGCGCCGTTGCGGCTCTCTCGAACCGCGCTCGTGGCCACGGCGCGCACATGCTCGATGCCCAGGCGGTCGATGTCCTCGCGGAAGCGGCGGAACCCCTCGACCGTGCGGTCGATGGCGGAAGGCGACAGTTCGCCGGTGAGGAAGGCGGAATGTCCCAGCCGGACGGGGACCCGCTCCGAGGCCAGTTCCACGTAGTGGTTCGGGTCGCCGAACTCGGCCGCGACGAAGCGAAACGCGTTCGACCCGACGTCGATGGCCGCGACGCGCAGCGGGAACGAAAGCGGCTCCCGACCGCCGGCGGTCTCGCGTGGCAGTGGTGGCGTCGTTTGCGGCATTCGGGGCAACGTAGCCGCATCGGTGTCGGCGCGCTCCTGTCCCTGACCGGCGGCCGAAGGCATCTTGGTGGCCTACGGTCAAGATTCCGGAGGTTCCGAATGTCTGTCAGCATTTCAGCCGCGACCGCGTTCCGACGCTTCCGACTCGCCCGCTGCGTGGGCGTCCTGGTCGCGTGCCTGGCCGCACCGGCGCAGGTGGCGGGCCAGAGTGAGGCGATCGCCTTCACCGGCGCCTCGGTGATCGATCCGGCGACGTCCGGCGTCCTCGCGAACGCGACGGTCGTAGTGCAGGACGGGGTCATCGTTTCCGTCGTGGCGGAGGGCGAGACGCCCGCCGCGGCGCGCACGATCGACCTCGGCGGCCGCTACCTCGTTCCGGGCCTGATCGACGCCCATGTCCACATCGGGACGATCGAGGCGGCCCGCCGGGCGCTGCTCTCCGGAGTCACGACGGCGCGCAGCATGGGGGCAGGCTTTTTCGCCGACGTCGGCCTGCGGGAACTGTCCCGGCGCGGGAATCTTTCGGGTCCCGAGATCCTCGCCGCAGGCTACCATGTGCGGCCCCGCCCGGCGGAGGGACTCTTCCTCGATGAGCCGGGGCTCAGCGATCTCCTCGGACGCGATGTGCGGGGCCCCGAGGCGCTGGAGCGGCTGGCGCGCGCGATGCTCGATCGCGGCGTGGATTTCATCAAGGTCAACGCGACTGAACGCGCGGGCCTGCCGGAGACCGATCCCCGCAAGCCGTTCTTCACGGAGACGGAACTGGCGGCGCTGGTGGCGGAGGCGTCGCGCGGCGGCGTTCCGGTGGCCGCACACGCGCACGGAGACCGCGGCGGGCGGGCCGCGGTTGCGGCGGGCGTACGAAGCATCGAGCACGGAACGTACCTCCGCGACGAAACGCTCCACCTCATGCGGGAGCGGGGCACCTACCTCGTGCCGACGATCGCCGTCGTGTCGGACCTCACCGTCCCCGGTGGGGACTACGACGATCCGGTGCTCCAGGTCCGCGGACGGCACATGCTCCCCCGCGTCCGGGAAACGGCGGCGGCGGCCCACGCGATCGGGGTGCCGATCGTCGCCGCCACGGACACCGGCTACGGGTCCGGGAGCGTCCTCCGCATGAGCCACGAACTGATGGAATTCGTCGGAATCGGGATGAGCGAACTCGATGCGATCCGGGCCGCGACGACCGTCGCGGCGGAGTTGCTCGGTATCGCGGACCGGACGGGACGGGTCGCGGCGGGGTTCGAGGCGGATCTTCTCGTGCTCGACCGCAACCCGCTCGACGACATCGGCCAGTATCAGGACGTACTGTTCGTGATGAGCGACGGCGTCATCGCCCTCGACCGGCTCGACTTCCGGGCGGATCAGATCGGGACGGAGGAGGCCGGGACGCGGCCATGAGCGAGGTCGCACCACTGGCCTATCTCGCGCTCCTCGCGCTCCTCGCCCCGTTCGGGGCGCATCGCCTGCGCCTGCTCTGGCTGCGGCTACGCCGGCCCGCGAGGGTGGAATCGCGCGCCTGGGAGGACACGCTTCCGGTCGTCACGGTGCAACTGCCGGTCTTCAACGAAGCCAATGTCGTCGAACGGCTCATCGACGCGGCCTGCTGCCTGCGCTATCCGGCCGACCGCCTCGAAATCCAGTTGCTTGACGACTCGGACGACGAGACGGTGGCGATCGCGGCGCGGCGGGTGCGCGAGTGGCGGGCCCGCGGGATCGACGTCCGGCACGTGCGGCGGGGATCCCGCGAAGGGTTCAAGGCCGGCGCGCTCGCCCACGGCGTCTCCCTCGCCCGCGGTGATTTCCTGCTCGTGCTGGACGCGGACTTCGTCCCGCCCCCGGAGTTGATCCGGGAGTTACTCCCCCCCTTCGCCGACCCCGGCGTGGGGGCGGTGCAGGCGGCCTGGGACCACCTCTCGCCCGACGCGAGTTGGCTGACGCGCGCGCAGGCGCTCTTCCTCGACGCGCATTTCGCCATCGAGCACGAGGCGCGATACCGGGCCGGCCTTTTCTTCAACTTCAACGGCTCCGGCGGAATGTGGCGCAAGGCGTGCGTACAGGCGGCCGGAGGCTGGCAGAGCGACACCCTGACCGAGGATGTCGACCTCAGCTACCGTGCCCAACTCGCGGGCTGGAGATTCGTGTACCGGGACGACGTCCGCGTTCCCGCCGAGCTGCCGGCGAGTCTGCGCGCGGTGGAGATCCAGCAGAGCCGGTGGACGCAGGGCGGAATCCAGAGCGCACGGAAACTGCTGCCGCGGATCTGGCGCGCCCCCGTGCGGCCGGCGATCAAGTTCGAGGCGACGGCGCATCTCGTCGGACACGTCGTCCATCCGCTGACGCTGACGATGGCGGTGGCGCTGGCGGGGGCCGGGTGGGCGACGGCGACCGGCTTCGGTCTTCCGACCGCCGTACATGTGGCCGCCGTGCTCCTCGCCACGGTCCCGTTCGTCCTCTTCTACGGGTCCGCCGGGTGGATCCGCGGGCGCAGACGACTCGGACGCCGCATCGTCGAAGCCCTGCTCCTCGGGCTGGGGCTCGGCGTGCCCCTCACCTTCGCGGTCGCGCGGGCCTGCCGCGGGACCCGAACCCCCTTCGTCCGCACGCCGAAACGCGGCTTCCATCCCGTCGTGGCGTATCGCGTCCGGCTCTCGGGCGGGCCGGCGCTCCTGCGCCTGGCGCTCGCCGGCGCGCTCGCCGGCGCCGTCGTGAACACCGCGCTCGTCGGATCACCCGCCGTCCTGCCCTTCACCGCCCTCTTCGCCGCGGGCTACGCGCTCACCACGCGCGAGTCCCTGAGAACCCCGTCCACGCCAGCCATCCCAGGCTAGAAGGGCCAAGGGCGGCCCGTGGATCAGCCAGGCCAGCCAGACGGGTTCCGGCCACGCGCCCGTGGCAAGGTAGGCATCCCGCCCGGCGTATGAGAGGAACACGGTGCCGCTGAACAGGAGCCAACCCCGGTTCGCCGTGAGACAGGCGAACGGGAGCACCCATAGCAGATACCATGGGTGGAGGGTCGGAGAGAGGAGGAGGGCGGATCCGATCGTCCACAGGAGCACGCGCTCCAGCGGCCAGCGACGGAGGGCGGCGCGCAGCGCGATGGCGCCGACGATCGACGCACTGATCCACTTCGCGAGATCGGGATGCCCCGGCAGCCGTTCGAGCACCCGGTAGAGGCCGCCGTTGAACGCCCAGAGGTCCGCGTAGGTCCGCAGACCGTCGAAGAGGGCCGGTCCCGCGCCGACGTAGGGCACGTAGAGAAGGACGGGTACGAGGACGGCGGTGGCGAGCGCCCCGCCGCCGCGCAGCCGGAAGAGGGCCGGGAGCGCGGCGAGCGGGGCGAACTTCAGCGCGCCGCCGAGCCCCAGGAGGGCGCCCGAGCGCCACGCCGGAACGGCGGCGCTGCCCGCGAGCGCCACGGCGCCCAGCATGGGCGCGACCCCGAGCGGGTCCAGGTGCCCGCTCCAGGCGACTTCGATGACGACGAGCGGAGACCAGAGGTAGAGCAGAAGCGGGAGGACACTCCTGCCGGAAGAAAGCCGGTCGATGAGTCGCGCGACCAGCAGATCCGCCGCGAGCCACGCCAGCTTGAAGATCCACCACGCGGGGCCGACCGAGGCCAGAAGCGCGAACACGATCTGGGCCCCCGGCGGATAGATCGTGGATACGTCCGCGTGATTGATGAGTGGCCACCACGCGGTGCGCAGCTCTTCGAGCGCGGACGCGGAGGGGGGATGCGCGTAGGGATTCACTCCGTTGGACTGAACCCAGCCGTCCCACATGTAGCGGTAGATGTCTTCGGAAAGGGCGGGCGCCGCGGGAAAGACCCCCGCCCGAAGAGCGATCCCGGCGGTCCATGCCTGGCGGCGGATCGAACCCGCCCGGCACGGCGCGGCGGCGTAGCGGACCGCCCCCAGATAGGCCGCGAACGCGACGATCCACAGCGGAATCGCCGGCCACGGCGTGCCGGATCCACCCCAGGTCATTCCCCAGAGCGCCGCCGCCTCGACGGCCACGAGAAGCCAGAGCCAGCCTGCGCCTGCGTTAGCGGGTGGACCCGCCGACGTCACCGCCGAGCCGAATCGAAGAGCTGTCGCAACATGGGCTCGGGGAGTTCGACGGCCCGCTCGACGACGCGCGCCACCGTTTCTTCCATGATCACCGGGGCCGTGTCGTACTTCTCGTCGTCGAGCCGAAAGGAGAGCCAGCCCCGCACGAGGTCGTCGGCGACCGGTTCGGCGATGACCAGGATCTTCCACCGGCGTTCCCCGTCATCGAGGCTCCCGATCGCCGTCTCCTGGCCCGTTTCGTCCCACATCCGCAGTTGGGGGCGTCCTTCTTCGGCGCCGTCGGCTGCGTCGTGCTGGTCTCCAGACATCCCCCCTCCGATTCCACCGCGATTCAATCGGTCTCCGGGGCCTCCTCCTCCGAACCTTCCTCCGAACGCTGCCGCCACAGGCCCATCAGGTACTCCTCGTACTCTTCCGGGGCAGCTTCGTAGTCTCGGCGCCACGTCTCGAAATCGGGCAGCGGCACGCTCTCACGCAGTCGCTTGGTCGCGAGTCGGACCATCGTCTGAAACCCGAGGCGCTCCTGGCCGAAGGCCTGCGCCCGGGCTTCTTCTTCCACGATCTCGTAGATGCGCTCTTCAGACAGGGAGAGGAATACTTCGGTGAGTTGAGCCGAGCAGTAGTCGGCGTATTTGGCCCGCAGGACGCCTTCGTCGGACTCCGATCCCGTCTCGGCATCCCGACGCGGCGCTGGACGCTCCGTATCGGAGGACACGGCTATACTCGGCTCGCAATCGCTGGCCAACCCCTCACCTCCCCACTCACCAACTCCCTGCGCGATTTAGCCCCGGGTGGGACGGGCGTCAACGCCTGACAGCCCGTGCCACGGGCTGCCGGAACTGCGGCGGGGACCTCACCTGGCGGCCGGAGCCGCGCCCGGGCGGGCGCACCGGCAATCCTTCTCAGCGGGGTCTCGAGGCGTGGGTCTTGAGTTCTTCGAAGATGACGCGGCGGGCCAGGACGTACTGTATGGCTCGTTCGAGGAACTCCGGATCCCGCTGCCGCACGGCCTCCACATCCGCAGCAAGCTCCTTGGGGAGATCCACGACGACGTTGACGAGGCTACAGTCGGATGATGCCATCATAGTCAAGGACACACTCGCAAAAAAATTCGAAGGTTTCGCTCTCTGTATCGGCACGGACCGCGGAGGTCCGCTGCAATCGGGCGCCGTGCATTTCCCATCGCGCTTTGAGGATAGGATCGACGTTCCCGCTCCTGCAAGCAGACGACCCGTCCCCCCCGGGATTGGGGGATTGTGTAATGAGATCGTAAAATGCTGTGTGGTAGTGTGTTACGTGACTGTTGAATGATCGTCCAAAACTTCATATCGTGTGTGGATTGTGCCGCTAATCGGCGTCGCGTCCAGGCCGCTCTCGAACAGCGTACATGCCCGTGATATGCGGCGATGAACGGGCTGCGGCGGCGCTTCCGGAGAACGGGCACGCGCATGATTTTTTTAGAAAAATATGGATTGCCTCCGCTGCACGGCCGGCTCGCCGGATGCTTCGCCGCTGGGCGTCGCCACGGGCCGTCGGAGGGTCGTCGACCGTGCGACCCGGGGGGTGGACGGCTATGCTGTGCGCACCGACTCCCGCAGGGTAACGGAGGCGCGGGGATGGCCTTGTGACGGACGGAAACGGAGGGACGCGAGTGACGGATTCCGCGCCTGGCGCGTTGATTCTCGGAGCCTCGAGCGGCTTTGGCGAAGCGGCCGCGCTGGCGTTCGCCGAAGCCGGCTACGACATCTACGGAGTACACCTGGACCGGCGAGCGGGGCTCGCCCATGTCGCAGAGATTCGGGACGTGATCGAATCGCGCGGACGGCGCGCCGTGTTCTTTAACGCGAACGCGGCGTCCGCGAAGAAGCGCGACAGGATCCTGGACGAAATCGCGGAGAGCGCGGGTCCGGGTTCCGTTCGCGTGCTGATGCACTCTCTGGCCTTCGGAACGCTGCTCCCCTTCGTGCCCGACGACGATCCCGGGATGAGTCCGGAGCAGATGAACATGACGCTGGACGTCATGGCCCATACGCTCGTCTACTGGACCCAGGGGCTGCTCGAGCGCGACCTGATGGGCGAAGGCGGCCGGATCTTCGCCATGACCTCGTCCGGCGGCGACCGCGTGATCCCTTCCTACGGGGCCGTCTCCGCGGCCAAGGCCGCGCTCGAATCGCACTGCCGCCAACTCGCGCTCGAACTCGCCGGGAAGGGCATTACCGTCAACTCGATCCGCGCCGGCGTGACGGACACGCCCGCGCTTCGCAAGATCCCCGGCGCGGAGCACATGATCGCCGAAGCCGCGGCCCAGAACCCGCACGGGCGATTGGGAACTCCGGAGGACGTGGCGCGCTGCATGGTCGCGCTCGCCGGGCCGGAAACGGAGTGGATGACGGGGAACACGATCCGCGTGGACGGAGGCGAGGACTTCGTCGGCTCAAAGCCGCCCGGGGACTGAGGACGTGGACCCGAGACGACTGGCCGGCCCGGCGGCGGAGGTGGCCCGGGAGCTGATCTCCGACGAGGTGGAGTACTGGCGGAGCGAGATCACCCGGCCCTGGCGGACGGGACGGCCCGGACGCTGGGCGGAGGTCGGCCGCTGGATCGGGACGGGCCTCGCGGTGGGAGCGGCGGTGTGGGGTGTGATCGCCGCGGTACAGGCGGAACGCTCCCGCGACTGAGGCGCCATGCCGGCTCCCCGCGGCCGGCGGCGAAATCCCGCGTCGGCGCCGAGGGTCGCGTCAGTTCCCGGGCAGCGAGAGGACGATCTCGATCCGGCGGTTCCGCGCGCGTCCTTCCTCCGTCTCGTTACTCGCGATCGGGCGTTCCTCGCCGAGGCCGGTCGCCTCCACCCGCGAAGACGGAATGGGCACCCGGGCGAGCAGATGCTCGCGCACGGCAATGGCCCGCTGCTGACTCAACGCCTGGTTCCCGCGCGTCCCGCCCTGCGAGTCGGTGTGCCCTTCGATTCGCAGGCTGGCCCCGGGAAAGGTCGTGATGACGCGCTGAACCTTCGTGAGCAGCGGGTACAGCGCCTCGTCGATCTCGGCCCGCGCGGGCTCGAAGGTGAGGCCGAACAGCCGGAGGACGAGGCGGTCTCCGACGAGCAGGACTTCTCCTTCCGACGGAGTGAAGAGGCCCTGGACCTCGCGCAGCCGCGCCTCCCGCTCGCGGACCGCGAGCAACTCGTCCCGGGCTCCCGTGAACCGCCGTTCGAACTCGGCCAGGCGGTCCTCCAGCGAGGCCAGCCGGCCGCCGAGTTCCGACGTCCGCGCGCGCTCGTCCGCCAACTCCGCGCCCAGCCGCTCGTTGTCCGCCCGGAGGCGGGAGATGGCCCCCGCGATGCGCGCGGTCGTTTCGCCGGCGTCGCTCCGCAGCGGCTCCACATCCGCGGCTTCCGCGAGGCGTGCGAGGTCCGCCTCATGTTCGTCGACCAGCCGTTCGACCGTCACATGGCGCCGACGGACGCTGTCGAACAAGGCGGCAATGCGGTGCGCGCGAGAGAAAGCGGCGAACGCGGCTTCCCCGGACCGCGCCGGCCCATCCACCGGAGCGAGGATCTCGATCGCCGCTTCCGCGCGCGCCAGGTGCGCCTCGCCCGCCTCGAACGCGCTCGGGGCCAACGCGCTCGCGCCCGCATTCATGGCGGCGGCGCGCGCCTGGACCGCCGCTCCCAGAAACTCGTCGCGCCGCGCGGCCCGGGTCGCCCGCCGGTAGAGCACGGTCGCGCGGGCCGTGCGCACGGCGACGTCTTCCATATCCTCGCGTTCCAGGCGGCGGCCGGCCGTCTCGAGTTCGGACTCGGCTCTCGCCCACCCTTCGGCCGCCCGCGTCTCGGCTTCGGAGGCGCGGGCTTCGTCCCGGGCGGCGAGCGCCTCCCGGAAGTGCGGCCGGCCCGCGGCCGCGATCCCCTCGGCCGTTTCGAGCCAGCGCCCGCCTTCGCCCAGCAACTCCTCGAACCGCGCGTCCTGTCGGCCGTCCCTCAGACGACGCGACGCGTCCTCCAACCGGTCCGCGGCCTCCTCGAACGAAGACGGCGCGAGGAGGTGGATCGCGTTCTCGCGGGCCTGGCCGAGGCGAGCTTCGAGGGCCTCCAGCAGGCCGGCGCCTTCCTGGGCGACGGCCGAACCGGGACACAGGAGGCACGACGCGACCAGTACGACGGTGACGAGTCCTCCGAACCTCCGCATGCCCATTTTTTCCGTGCTCTTTCCTCGTCGGCGACCAAACGAATCCGGCGTGAATCCACTGCACGATACGAAGCGCACCCGGCACCTTTCAATCTCACTCCCGGGCTACCAGATTGCGCCTCCCTTCGCGAAACATATTCACCAGGGGGATCCCTTCATGAAACCACTTGTCGACGAGGTTCAGCAGGGCGCCAATCCCGGGATTCCGACTCCCGTCAACGAACCTGTCAACGACTATGCCCCGGGCAGTCCCGAACGAGCCGCCCTGAAGGAAGAGTTGCTCCGGCAGCGCGGCGAGGTCGTCGAAATCCCGCTGATCATCGGCGGACGCGAGGTGCGGACATCCCGGACGTTCGACGTGACGATGCCGCACGACCACGGCCACACGCTGGCGCGCTGCCACATCGCCGGGGCCGCCGAGGCGCAGGCGGCCATCGACGCCTCGCGCGTGGCCTGGGCGGAGTGGTCGAGCCGGGCCTGGGAGGACCGCGCCGCGATTCTCCTCCGCGCCGCCGAACTGCTCGCCGGCCCCTGGAGGATGAAGCTCAACGCGGCGACCATGCTCGGGCAGAGCAAGACGGCGCTCCAGGCCGAGATCGACTCCGCGTGCGAGATCGTCGATTTCTGGCGCTTCAACTCCTTCTTCGCGGGACGCGTACACGCGGAGCAGCCCATCTCCGGACCCGGCGTCCGGAACCGCATGGACCACCGTCCGCTAGAGGGGTTCGTCTACGCCATCAGCCCGTTCAACTTCACGGCCATCGGGGCCAACCTGACGACGTCCCCGGCGCTCATGGGGAACGTCGCGGTGTGGAAGCCTTCGACCACCGGCGTGCTCGGGTCCTACTACGTGATGAAGCTCCTCGAAGCGGCGGGGCTTCCTCCGGGCGTGATCAACTTCATCCCGGGCGTCGCGTCGGAGATCAGCGATGTCCTGCTGTCGAGCCCGGAACTCGGCGGCATCCACTTCACCGGTTCGACCGGCACCTTCCAGCATCTCTGGAAGTCCGTCGCGCAGAACGTGGAGAACTACCGCGCCTATCCCAGGCTCGTCGGCGAGACGGGAGGGAAGGACTTCATCCTCGCGCACGAGAGCGCGGATCCGCAGGCGCTCGCGGTCGCGATCGTGCAGGGCGGGTTCGAGTACCAGGGACAGAAGTGCTCGGCCACATCCCGCGTGTACGTGCCCGACACCATGTGGGAGGACGTGCGGGACCGGGTCGTCGCGATGACCGGGGAACTTCGCATGGGCGACCCCGCGGACTTCCGGAACTTCCTCGGCGCGGTGATCGACCGGCCGGCGTTCGACCGCATCAAGTCGTACATCGACTACGCCCGCGAATCCGGCGACGCGCGCATCCTCGCCGGCGGCGGCTGCGATGACAGCCGTGGCTACTTCATCGAACCCACCGTGGTCGAAGCGGACGATCCCGGGCACAAACTGATGTGCGAGGAGATCTTCGGGCCGGTCGTCACCCTGCACTCGTACCGCGCGTCGGACTGGGAATCCACGCTGGCCCTGGTCGACGGGACATCGCCGTACGCCCTCACGGGCGCGGTGTTCGCGCGCGACGAGGACGCCGTCAGAAGCGCGGGCGCGGCGCTTCGGAATGCGGCGGGGAACTACTACATCAACGACAAGCCGTCCGGGGCTGTGGTCGGCCAGCAGCCCTTCGGCGGCGGCCGCGCGAGCGGCACGAACGACAAGGCCGGATCCGTGTTGAACCTCGTGCGCTGGGTCTCCCCCCGGACGATCAAGGAGACCTTCGATCCTCCCACCGACTACCGGTATCCCTTCATGGAGGCGGAGTGAAGACGGGCGTTTGGCTGCTCGTAGCGGCGCTCGGGGTCGTCGGGTGCGACGACGGGCCCGAAGCCATCAGTCGGGAAGCGTTGGAGAACGCGACCTTCCTCACCCTGGACGGTGGCGAGATCACGCTCACGGCCGGTGCGACGATCGGTCAGGACAACGCACGACACGAGCTTCTCCTCACGGCCGATGGCGATCTCGATTTCGATTCGGACATCGACGCCATCGCGGTGCTCGCGGCGGATCGCGGGCGGGAACGGTTCCTGACCCTGCATGCCGTTCTGAGGGACGGCGATGAGATACGGGACGTGTCCGCGCGCCTCATTGGAGATCGGATCGAAGTCCACCGGGTCGAAATTCTCGACGGCATGGTCCGGGTGAACGTCCGGGTGCGGAGGCCGGGCGACCCGGTCACGGTCCGTCCATCGGTCGACCGGACCCCGTATTTCGCGCTCACGAATCGGGGACTGATCTCCGTCTCTCCCGTCGACGTCGCCGACGGCGAGGACGCGCGGGCCGACGGCGCCGAGGCCGGCAACGGGATGCCGGCGGCAGCGCCCGCGCTGCACACGCACGAGTGGGAGCTCGAGTCGTTCGACAGCGGGGACTGGAGCGCGAACCTTCGCGCGCTGCGTGAACCCGTGACGCTCAGATTCCAGGCGGAGCCGCGCGGCGCCCCGGAGGTCACCGGGGAGTTGACGGGATTCGCGGGCTGCAATCGGATCTTCGGCAGCTTCCGGACGCACGAGGCGGAGGCCCTGCGATTCTACGGCGTCACGGCCATGCGAAGGCTCTGCGGGGACCGGCAGGCGGACTTCGAGCAGCGCTTTCTCGAGGCGCTTCGTTCCGTGCGGGCGTTCCAGGTCGAGGGCGACCGGATGACGCTCGCGCTCAGAGGGGGCACGATTCGTTTCCGTGCCGGACGGCGGTTGGTCTCGCACACGCCCGGCATGATGTAGATTCACGGTTCGCCCCCGGGGTGGAAGACCCCCGGTGCGGGCGGGAGAGGCGCCACGGTATGGGACGTTTCACAGACGAGGAACTGCAGCGGAAGGTGCAGGAAGGGTTCATCGTCGAGTCCGAAGAGGACATGACGGAGACCTACAAGCGGGCACTGATCACGCAGCTCACCGTCCAGGGCGACACGGAACTGATCAGCGCGCCGGCCTACTTCATGGCCGCCCGCGACGCGCCGTCCACGAACACGATGGTCTCGGCCACGGCGATCATCCAGGACGAACTGGGGCACGCGAACATCGCCTACCGCCTGCTCGAGGATCTCGGCGTCGACCGCCACTGGCTGCTCTACGAGCGGGAACCCGCCCACTTCAAGCACCCCTACGGCTTCGACCAGCCGCTGATGAACTGGGCCGAGCTGGTTTCGGCGAACGCGCTCTACGACCGGGCCGGGATCACGCTGCTGGGCGACGTGCACCGCAACACGAGCTACGGGCCGCTCAAGCGCGGCCTCGTCAAGGTGAGCATGGAGGAGAACTTCCACCTGCGGCACGGGGAGGTCTGGATCCGCCGCTTCGCCGAGGCGGGGGGCGCCGCGAAGGAAGCGGTGCAGCGGACGCTCGACTGGATGTTCCCGATGGGGGTGGAGTGGTTCGGCATGCCGGACGACCGGAAGCATCACAACGCGCAGCTCGACTTCCGCCTCAAGGGGATGACGAACGACCAGCTCCGGCGGACATGGCTCAAGGCGGTCGTGCCGCTGTGCGAGGAGCTGGGGTACGACCTTCCGGCGCAGTACGACCCCGACACGGATGAAGTGGAGCTGACCTACGAGCTTCCCTGCCAGTACGACCCCGGGGCGCGACGCTGGCTCTTCAACGAGACGATCACCTGGAAGCAGGTGTTCGAGCGCTGGAAGGCGCGCGGCCCGATGAACGAGCAGTACGTCGATTCGCTGCGGAGAAGCCGATTCGCGGTCGAGCGCCTGCTCGCGGCATGAGCGCCGACGGCCCGGCTCGCGGCGTGGCGCTCCCGCGGTACCTGCCGCGGGTCGAGGCGGGCATGGACTTTGGCGCCGTGCTCCGGGAAACGCGCGGCGGACGGGAACTGCCACCGCCTCCCGCGTTCGCCGAACCCGCCGCGGATCTCGCGGAACGGGCGCGCCGGGCGCTCTACGAAGTCGCGGATCCCGAGTTCCCGATTTCGATCGTCGACCTCGGACTCGTCCGCGGGATCGAGGGGGACGAGGCGACCGGGGCCGTCACCGTTCACCTCACGTTCACCGCCACGGCCTGCCCCTGCATGGACTTCATCGAATGGGACGTGCGGCAGCGCCTGCTGGAGCTGGACGGAGTCCGGAAGGTCGAGATCGTGACCGGGTGGGACCCTCCGTGGACCACGGCCGCGATCTCCGCGCGCGGACGGAAGCTCCTGCGCTCCGTCGGAGTCGTCACGTGAGCGGGAACGGACGGGTGTACGAGGTGTTCGCCCGCAAGAAGCGAGCGGACCGCTTCGAGCACGTCGGCGCGGTGTCCGCCCCCAACGAGCAACTGGCGCGCGTCTACGCGTGGCAGACGTACGACGAGGCGAAGTGGTTCGAGATGACCGTCGCGCCGCGCGATGCGTTCGCGGCGGTGAATCGGCCCCAGGCCCCGTTCACGCTCGGCGGTTCGGCCGGGCGCGCGGCGGCGGATTCGCGATGACGGAGAGCGGCTTCCGTTCGGCGGAGGACCTTCCGGATGGCGTGCCGGGACACCTCGGCAACCTCATTCTCGCCCTCGCCGACAACAAGCGGCTGCTCGGCATCCGCTACTCGGACTGGATTCTCGGGGCGCCCTCGGTCGAGGCCGGCATCGCCTGCTCCGCGATGGCGCAGGATGAGTGGGGGCACGCCCGCATCCTCTATGCGATGCTGCGCGACTTCGGCCACGATCCCGTCGCTCTCGAGCACGAACGCGGGCCCGACGAGTACCACAGTTCGGAACTGCTGGACCGCGACGTCGCATCGTGGGAGGAGTTCCTCGCCCTCAACTTCCTGTGGGACACCGCGCTTTCGGTCCAGTTCGAGATGCTCGTGGAGAGCCGCTACGAGCCGATCCACTACAAGGTGCGCAAGCTGCTCGAGGAAGAGCGGTTCCATTTCGACCACGGACAGGGGTGGACCTCCCGCCTGCTGAGCGCCGAGGGCGGGCGGGCGGCGCTGGCCGAAGCCTTCGGAGCAGCCTGGAACGCGTGTCTGTGCTGGTTCGGGCCCGACGACGACCCGCTCGTTTCGACGCTCGCCGTCCACGGGATCGTGGGGCGGGATGGGGGCGGGGCGCGGGCGCGCTGGCTCGAGCGGGTGGGGCCGCTCGCCGCGGAGACGGGTCTTGCCCGGGCGGCCGACGACGGTTGGGCCAGCACCCGCGAACCGGTCTGGGAGGGCTACCGCGCCAGGCGTCGACGCGCGGCGGGCGGCGGGCCCGATGAAGACTCTCTCGCGCGGGTCCGCGGCGACCGCAACCGCGCGCTTCTCCTGGACTGAACCGTGGCGCGCGACGTGAAACCCGACGTCCCGGCGGGGAGGCCGACGCTCGACGATCCCGTCGAATCGTCCGGCATGCCCGCATCGATCCCCTGTCCCTTCTGCGATTCGGACGATTCCGACCCCTTCGCCACCTTCGGGGGACAGGCGTCGACGGCCCAGTATTACTGCAACGCCTGCCGAACCGTGTTCGAAGCCGTGAGGTGGCGCTGAACTGGTAGCGCTCGAGCCCGGCCTCCATCGCGGGCGCGTCCCGCCGCTCGCCCCCTTCGCAAGCGCGCTGGCCGCGTTCGCGGCGGGGGAATCCGACGCCGGGCTTCGGCTGCGCAGCAGTCTCGGGGAAGATGCCTCGCTGCCGGCCGAGTTCTTCTTCCGGACCCCGGATCGATGGATGGACTTCGAGCGCCATGCCGTCGAGTTGTGCCGCGGCCGGGTGCTCGATCTCGGGGCCGGGGCGGGACCGCACACGCTCGCGCTCGAGGCGCTGGGATCCCCCGTCGTCGCGGTGGAAGGCTCCGCCGACATCGTTCGCCTGCTGCGGGCGCGCGGGGCCGCGTCGGTCGTTCACGCCGACTTCCGCCATTGGTGGCAACCGGGATTCGACACGGTCCTCATGCTCATGAACGGGTTGGGGCCCGTGGGAACGCTGGCGGGCCTCGACCGCTTCCTCGCGCACGCCCCCCGGTTCCTTTCGCCGGGCGGACAGATCCTGGTCGACGGCGCGGAAGCCGTCATTCGCGAACCCTCGGCGACGGCGGGCTGGCCACCCGCCGGCGAGTATCCCGGTCAGGCCTGGATCGAGCTTTCGCACGCGGGCCGCGTCGGCCGACCCTTTCGCGAGTTGTACATCGATTTCGAAACGCTCGCGCGCCACGCTACGAGGGCGGGCTGGCGGTTGGAGGTAGCGTTCGAGGGCGGGGACGGAATCTATCTCGCCCGCCTCACGAGGCGGTCGTGATCGCCCGGTAGATCCGCGGACGCCGAGCGGTCTGCCAACCTTTTCTTCGATTCTGGAGTCGAAGGTTCAGGAAGTGGAGGGAAACTTCCTCGCTCTCTTTTCGTATCACGAGAGTACAGATCGCAACCGCCCATTCCGAAGGAAGGAAGGGTCACATGGACAGATTGTCGAAGTGGGCGAGCACGGGCTCTCTGGCGTGGTTGGTGATGGCGGTGGGGCTTGTCCTCGGCACGCACAGCGCGACCGTGCAGGGCGCGCAGGCGACCGGGACCCAGACCACCCCCCCGGCAACCGTCACGTGTCCGGAGACTCCCGTGGCGGCGGCACCCGCGACGGTGGACTTTACCGCCCACGCGAGGTCCTGAGCGAAGCCGTATCGCTCGCGACGCCGCCCGTCGGGCCGGGTCCGTACCGGGACCCGGCCTTTTTTTTTAGTTTCCGCCCATGCCACAACGAGAGCGTCTGGATTTCATCCGTCAGATCGTCGCCGAGGATGTCCGGAGCGGGCGGCACGGGGGGCGCGTGCTCACGCGCTTTCCGCCCGAACCCAACGGCTTCCTCCACGTGGGCCACGCTTCCGCCATCTGCCTCGACTTCGAGGTGGCGCGGGAGTACGGCGGCCGCACGACGCTACGCATGGACGACACGAACCCGACGACGGAGGACCCGTCCTACGTCGAGGCGATCGCGCGGGACATCCGGTGGCTGGGGTTCGAGTGGGACGGCGAGATCCGCTACGCGTCGGACTACTTCGGGGCGCTCTACCGGATGGCGCTGCGGATGATCGAGGATGGCTTCGCCTACGTCGACAGCCTCTCCGAGGAGGAGATCCGCGCCCACCGCGGGTCGGTGCGCGAACCCAGCCGCCCCAGCCCGTATCGGGATCGCTCGACAGAGGAGAACCTGGATCTCTTCCGGCGCATGCGCGCCGGGGAGTTCGACGACGGAGCGCACGTGCTCCGCGCGCGGATCGACCTCGCCTCGTCGAACATGAAGCTGCGCGACCCGCTGATGTATCGAATCCGGCACGCGCATCACTACCGGACCGGCGACGAGTGGCCCATCTACCCCTTCTACGACTGGGCGCACGGACAGTCCGACGCCATCGAGGGGATCACGCACTCCTTCTGCACGCTCGAATTCCAGGACAACCGCGCGCTGTACGACTGGTTCATCGAGCACACGCGTCCCGCTTCCGCCCGCATCGACCGCGTGCCGGGAGCGGAGGGCGGCGGCGGCGAGGCGCTCGGCGCGTGGGATCCGCGGCCCCGCCAGTACGAGTTCGCGCGCCGCAACCTGGACTACACGATCGTGAGCAAGCGGAAACTCCTCCTCCTCGTGGAGGAGGGACATGTCTCGGGCTGGGACGATCCGCGCATGCCCACGCTGGCCGGCTTCCGGCGCCGCGGCATCCCACCGGATGCGATTCGCGCCTTCTGCCGGCAGGTCGGGATCGGAAAAGCCGACAACCGGGTGGAGATCGCCACGCTCGAATGGGCGGTGCGCGAGGCGCTGAACCAGCGGGCGCCGCGCGTGCTCGCGGTGCTGCGGCCTCTCGAGGTCGTCGTCGAGAACTGCCCGGAGGGCGAGGTGGACTGGATCGAAGCCCCGTACTTTCCGCGCGGCGCCGACGCCCCGCCGGAAGGGTGGCCCGAAACGCGGAAGGTTCCGTTCACGAAGGTCCTGTACATCGAGCGGGACGATTTCGCGGAGGAGCCCGCCCCGGGCTTCCGCCGGCTCGCCCCCGGGCGCGAGGTGCGCCTGCGGCACGGCTACTTCATCACCTGCCGCCGCGTGGAGAAGGACGACGCCGGCAGGATCGTGCGCCTGCACTGTACGTACGATCCGGAGACGCGCAGCGGATCGGCGCCCGACGGGCGTCGGCCGGCCGGCACCATCCACTGGGTGTCCGCCACGGAGTCGGTGCCGATCGAGGTCCGCCTCTACGACCGCCTGTTCCGCATCTCCGATCCGGCTGGAGACGCCGAGGGCCTCCGGGAGAGCCTCAACCCGGACTCGTTGCAGGTCCTGACCCACGCGCGCGGCGAGCCGAGCCTGGCCGACGATCCCGGTCCGGCCAACGATCCGCCCGAGACGGCCTATCAGTTCGAGCGGTTGGGCTACTTCGTCCCCAACAGGGCCACGCGAGCCGCTGCCACGCCGGAGGACGCGGACGCCGAAGCTCCGACCGGCGGCGAAGCTCCGACCGGCGGCCCGCTCGTGTTCAACCGAACCGTGACGCTCCGCGACGCCTGGAGCCGGCGCGCGGCGTCGGACGGAACCCGCGACACGGACGCCCCGGAGGCGCGGACCCCGGCGGACGACGGGTCGACCGCGCCGGCGGTCCCCGGCATCGACTCGGCGCGGGAAGCCCGCGACGCGGCGAGGCGCGCCGACCCCGCGCTCCAGGCGGCCTTCGACCGCTTGCGGGATCCGCTGGGGCTGCCGGAGGAACTCGCCGACCTGCTCAGTGGCTCCGCCGAATCGGTGCGCTACTTTGAGCGGGCGGTCCGCGGCGGAGTGGATCCGGCCGCTGTCGCGACCTGGCTCGTGCACGAGGTCCGCGGCGCCGGGGGCAGCGAAGGGGACGCGGGTGCCCTCGAACCGGAGGCGCTGGCCGAGCTGGTGGAACTCGTTCTCGAGCGCTCGATCTCGCGTGCGGTGGCGAAGTCGCTGTTGGCGCGACTCGTGGAAGACGGCGGAAGCCCCCGGGAGATCGTCCGGCGCGAGGGGCTGGGCCGGATCGGCGATACGGAGCAGATTCGCGAGATCGTGGACGATGTCGTGGCCGCCCACCCGGCCGAGGTGGCGCGCTACGCCGCCGGACACACCGGCCTCGCCGGTTTTTTCGTGGGCCAGGTCATGCGCGCGACGCATGGACGCGCGGACCCGGCCATCGTGAGGGAACTCCTCGAGGAGAGTCTCAATGACGCTACGTGAAGCGGTGCTTCCATCGCTCCGTCGTACTCGCCGCGGGTTTCTCGTACTCGCTCTCTGGGGGCTGTGGCCGGCCGCGGCTCTCGAGGCCCAGGATCCGGTGCCCGCGGACAGCGTGATTCCGCTGGGCGAGTTGATCGTCTCGGCGCTGCGCGCCCCGACGTCCGTCGGAGAGGTGCCGGTCAACGTGACGACCGTCACGCGCGAGGAGCTGCGCCTTTCCGCCGCCCAGACGCTCCAGGACGTCCTCCAGGAAGTGCCGGGCCTCAACTTCCGCTTCCCGTTTCAGGCCGGCGTCGCGCATCCCTCCTGGCAGGCCGTCACGCTGCGGGGACTGGGGGGCACCGCCGCCAGCCGCACGCTCGTGCTCGTGGATGGCGTGCCCCTGAACGACCCGTACTTCGGCTGGGTGCGCTGGAGCCAGGTCCCGGTGGAGGTCATCGAGCGCATCGAGATCGTGCGCGGCGGCGCCACGGTCAGCTGGGGCAGCCAGAGCCTCGCGGGCGTCGTCCACGTGATCACGCGCTCGGGCGGCGCCGGCGGGTTCTCCGCGGGCGTGCAGGGCGGGAGCCAGTCCACCTTCCGCGGTGACGCGATGGCATCCTTCGGCGACGACCGCGCCGGCGGTTACGTGGCCGGTGAGCTTTTCGACAGCGACGGCTACGTCCTGACGGAGCCCAGCCTGCGTGGCGCCGTGGATATCCCCTCCGCGTCGAGCCACGGAGCGTTGCGCGCGAAGGTCGAGTTCCAGGCCGGGGACCGCCTGCGTATCCACGCCCAGGGCAACTACTTCGACCAGGACAAGGACAACGCGACCCCCCTCCGCAACAACACCACCGAAGCGGGCTTCGGACAGGTCGGGGCCACGCTCACGACCGGCGAGACGTCCACGCTCGCGTTCAACGCCTACATGCAGTCGCAGACGTACGTGAACTCGTTTTCGGGGGTCGGTGCGGACCGGAACAGCGAGGAGCCTTCCATCAGCCAGGACGTCCCCTCATCGGGGGTGGGCGGCAACCTGGTCTGGGCCGGCAGGAGCGGCACACTGGGTGTCGATTTCCTGCGGGCGACGGGCTCCGCGACCGAGCGGTACCTGTACCGGGACGGCGCCTTCCAGCGACAGCGCGAGACCGGCGGCGATCAGACCCTGTTCGGCCTCTTCGTCCAGGGCCACGAGAACCTCGGGGAGCGCTTGAGACTGTCCGCCGGCGCTCGACTCGACACGTGGCGCAACTCGTCCGGATCGCGGCACATCCTCAACACGGCAGACCGCAGCGTGCTCACGGACGACGCGTTCGAAGACCGCAGCGGGACACAGTTCAGCGTGAATTCCGGCCTGTTGTACGAGGCTTCCGAGCGCGTCGCGCTGCGGGCGAGTGTGTACACCGGCCTGCGCGTCCCGACGCTGAACGAACTGTACAAGCCGTTCCGCGCGGCCGGGAACGTCGTCAACGAGTCCAACGAGGCGCTCAATCCGGAAAAGGTCACCGGGGTCGAGATCGGCGTGGACCTTCAGCCCGACCCCTCCGTGCTGATCCGGCTGACCGGTTTCCATTCGACCGTGAGCGATGCGATCACCGACGTCACGATCCAGGAGGCCGAGACATCCGGCGTCATTCAGCCGTGCGGCTTCGTGGCCGCCGGAGGCGTGTGTCGTCGACGCGACAACGTGGGCACGCTGCGGAGCGTCGGACTCGAGACCGAGATCGAACTGCGTCCGTCCGCCGCCTGGCTGCTGGCGCTGAACCACCAGTACAACCCGACGGAAGTGACGGACGCGCCGGGGCGACCGGATCTGATCGGCAACGAGGTGCAGGGGAGTCCTACGCACCGCACCATGCTGCGGGTCGGGCACGTCGATCCGACGACCCTCGAAGTCGTCGCCACGGCGCGGTATCTGGGCGCCCGCTTCGACAACGACCTCAATACGGGCGAGATCGCGGGCTCATTCCTCGTCGACCTCCGCTTCCGTCGTCAACTGACGAGCCGGCTGAGCGCCTTCGCGAGCGTGCAGAACCTCTTCGATGCGATCGCGGAGATGTCACACGACGCGAACGGCTTCATTCGGGTGGGCGCGCCACGAACCCTGGTCGGCGGCCTGCGGGTGCGTTTCAGCGGCTGATCCGCCGCGTCAGTCGTCGAGGGCGAGTTGTGACATGAGGGTGTCGATTTCGCGGCGGAGTTCGGCCACGAGGTCGTCCAGCGGGATGATCCGGCTCTCCTTGACGCCGCGATGGCTGAGTTCCGCGCCTCCCGCCTCGAGCGAGCGCTCCCCGATGACAAGGCGCAGCGGGAGGCCGCGCAGGTCGGCGTCGTTGAACTTCACGCCGGCGCGGAGTTCCCGCCGGTCGTCGTAGATCACCTCGATCCCGGCGGCGCACAGCTCCTCGAACACCCGGTCCGCGGTCGCCCACGTCTCCTCCTCCCGCGCGAGCACGACGAGCGAGACGTGATACGGAGCGACGGAAATCGGCAGCTTGAGGCCGTAGTCGTCCCGGTGTTCCTCGGCCACGCAGGCGAGGAGGCGCCCGGTCCCGATCCCGTACGATCCCATCCAGATCGGGCGCTCGGCCCCGTCCTCGTCCGTGTACGTCGCCTCCAGCCCCTCGGAATAGCGGGTGCCGAGCTGGAAGATGTTCCCCACCTCCACGCCGCGGGCCATGCGCAGCCCGTCGTCGCACCGCCCGCACGGCGCGCCCTCGAAGGCGAGGGCGACGGATCCGACCACGGTGGGTTCGTAGTCGCGGCCGCAGCAGACGTTGCGGAGGTGGTAGTCCGTCTCGTTCGCTCCGAGCACCAGGTTCGGGGACTCCGCGACCCAGCGGTCGACGACGAAGATCGCGGCCTCGGGCTCCACCCCCACCGGTGAGGCGAACCCCGGCACCATTCCGGTCGCGGCGATCTCTTCCTCGTGCGCCGGGCGAAGCTCGAGCGCTCCCGTGAGATTCTGGACCTGGATCGGGTTCACCTCGAGGTCGCCGCGCACGATCGCCGCGATCAGCTTCTCTTCGCGCGCCCCCGCCTCCCCCGCGAAGCTGCCCACGTAGAAGACCATCTTCCCGGTCTCCGGCGCGGAGATCCCGAGCAGCCCCGTCACCTCCTCGATCGTGGCCGTTCCGGGCGTGTGGACGCGCTCCAGCGGCGACATCTCCCCCTCCCGGGGCTCGAGCGTGAACTCGGCGACCTCGCGGTTCGCCGCGTAGCCGCACGCATCGCAGAGCGCGAGGCTGTCTTCGCCGATCGGCGTCACGTACATGAACTCGTGGGCGATCTTGCCGCCCATCATGCCCGTGTCGCTCCGCACGGCGGTGAGCGGCAGGGCGCAGCGGCGCCCGATGCGCTCGTACGCCTCGTAGTGCCGGTCGTACTGCGCCGCGAGCCCCTCCGGGTCCCGGTCCAGCGAATAGGAGTCCTTCATGATGAACTCCCGCACCCGGATGAGTCCGCCGCGGGAGCGGAGTTCGTCCCGGAACTTGGTCTGCATGTGATAGACCATGGCCGGCAGCTGCCGGTAGGACTGGATCTCCGACGCCGCGTGGAAGGCCACGACCTCCTCGTGCGTCATCGCCAGGAGCAGGTCGCGCTCGCGGCGGTCGACGAACCGGGCCATGGTCGCATCGATGTCGTACCAGCGGCCGGTCGCCTGCCACAGCTCCGCCGGATGCACGACGGGCATCGACAGCTCCTGCCCATCGATCCGGTCCATCTCCTCGCGCAGGATCTGCTCGATCTTCCTCAGCGACCGCCACGCGAGGGGCAGGTAGGAGAAGATGCCCGCCGCGATCTGGCGGACGTAGCCGGCCCTCAGGAGGAGGCTGTGGGACTCGATCTCGGTTTCCCCCGGCGCCTGGCGCAGGGTCATGCCGAAGAGATTCGAGACTCGCTGTCCTTTACGTTCGGTTCGATTCACGGGTCGACCGTTCGGAGTAAAGATCCGCCGGAAGTGGCGGAGAGACACGCGACGCTAACCGGCCCGCTGTCCGGGGGCCAGCATCTCGATAAGATATCGGTCGGGCACCGGCTCGGCCCGACGACCCGCCCGACACCGATACGAATTCATCCCCGGAGTGACCCGTGCTTCGAAGGTCCGCAGTTCTCAGCGTGAAGCCCCTCACGATCGTCGTCCTCGCCGCGGCCGTGGCGATCCCGCTCGGCGCCCGGCCGCTGCGGGGCCAGGAAGCCCGGCAACCGACGTCGCAACTCCAGGCGCTGCACGACATCGTGGCGTCGGTCTCGGCCGCGCGCGTGGAGGCCGACATCCGCCGGCTCGCGGGCTTCGGCACCCGTCACACGCTGTCCGACACGCTGTCCGACACGCGCGGGATCGGGGCCGCCCGGCGCTGGATCAAGGCCGAGTTCGATGCGATCTCCGCGGCGTGCGGCGGGTGCCTGGAGGTCTCGTACCAGACGTCCCTCGTCATGGGCGCGGCGCGCATCCCGGACACGACGGCCATCGTCAACGTCCTCGCGATCCAGCGCGGGACGACGGACCCGGGCCGCTACGTCGTGATGTCGGGCGATATCGACTCGCGCGCCACGGGCGCCCTCGACGGCGTGACCGACGCGCCCGGCGCGAACGACAACGCCTCCGGCATGGCCGGCGTGCTGGAGGCCGCGCGCGTCCTCACGCAGTACGAGTTCAACGGGTCCATCATCTACGCGGGGCTGTCCGGAGAGGAGCAGGGACTGTTCGGCGGACGGCACATGGCCGAGGTCGCGCTCGAAGAGGGCTGGCGCCTCCAGGCGGTGTTGAACAACGACATGATCGGCAACATCCAGGGCCAGAACGGGGTCTCGGACAACACCATCGCGCGCATCTTCGCCGAGGGCACGCGGGCGGACGAAACCGAGTCGGTCGCCGCCCGGCGGCGCGTCACCGGGGGCGAAGTGGACTCCCCGTCGCGGAATCTGGCGCGTTTCATCGACCGTCTCGTCGACGGCTACGTCCCGAATCTCGACATGATGATGGTGTACCGGCTGGACCGGTTCGGGCGCGGCGGGCACCACCGGCCGTTCAACGACGCCGGCTTCCCGGCCGTGCGGATCATGGAGGCGAACGAGGACTACCGGCGCCAGCACCAGGACATCCGCGTGGAAGACGGCGTCGAGTACGGCGACGTGATCGATGAGGTCGAGTTCGATTTCGCCGCGAAGCTGACGGCGGTCAACGCGATCTCGCTCGCCGCCATGGCGTGGGCGCCCGCGCCGCCGCGGAACGTCGCGATCCAGGGCGCCGTCCGGCCGTCCACGACGCTGCGGTGGGACCCCGTTCCCGCCGACCACGCTCCGAACCTGGCGGGATACCGCGTCTACTGGCGGCTCACCGATGCGCCGCAGTGGCAGTGGAGCGTGTTCGCGGGCGACGTGACGGAGCACACGCTGGAGAACATCGTCATCGACAACTACCTCTTCGGCGTGGCCAGCGTGTCCGAGGACGGCTACGAGAGTCCCGTCGTCTTCCCGTGGCCCATCGGTGCGTTCGAGCCGCTGGAGTGGACCCGGCCCGACCCGGGCAGCTAGCAGCCGCCGGGCGGTGACTCGCGTGGCCGGAAGGTGCTACGCGCGCCGCCAGGCCCAGCGGAACAGGACGAAGCAGAACAGCAGCGCGATGCCGATCCACAGGCCGCCCCAGACGAGCGTGGGGATGCCGGTGAGTTCGGCCAGCATCCGGGCGTCGGACCGCAGCTCCGGGCGGTCGAGGATGTCGCTCTTGATGTCCAGCACCGCGTAGAGGCAGCTCGTGAGGCCGAGCGCCGTGAGCAGGACGCGGTTCACTCCGGCGCTCGCCCGCCACGCCACCGCGAGCAGCGCCGCGGCGAAGGCGAGCCCGAACGCGACGGCAAAGGACTGCTGCGCATAGAACAGCGTCATGCCCCCCACGATCACGGCGAGGACCGCGGAAAACCACGAACTCAGCGTCGGGAAGCGTTCCGCGCCCCAGATCATCAGCCCGCCCCACAGCAGACTTCCGAGATACCCCGCGGACAGGCTCAGGAACGCGTTCCCGCCGGGGCACCGGCACAGTCCTCCTTCGCGCGGCGTCACCTCGATGGCGAGGATCTGACCGCCCGTCGCCAGCGTCGCCAGCCCGTGGCTGATCTCGTGCAGGAGGACGACGAAGAGTTTCACGGGATACACGAAGGGCGTGTCCCAGAGGAACCATACGGCCGCAAAGAGGCCGACGAACGCGGCCAGGAAACGGACTCTTCGTTTCGATTGATCGTTCATGCGTTCCTCGTACGGGATGCGTGCGGCGCCGGTGTCGGGCGACGAGGCGTCGGTGTCGGGCGGCCGGGCCCCGGTGTCGGGCGGCCGGGCGCGGGTGTCGGGCGCGGGCGCGGCGTCACGTTGCGATCAGCAGGGCGAGCGCGACGAGCGTCATGGCCACCCCCGCGAGCGCGAATACCGGCACTTTCCGGTCGAACCGCCACCGGCAGACGGCAAAGACGAGCGAGAAGAGACCCAGCGTCGCGTACACGGGGAGCAGGGCTCCGGCCCACTCCGTGCGCTCGCTGAGCGCGAGCACCGCCAGCCCGGAAGCGACCGTCGCGATGAAGAGGGAGCGCTCGTCGGCCAGCGGCGGCTGCGGCCAGCGGGTCGCGGGCAGCCAGCCCCCGAGCGCGAGCGGGGCCAGGACGAGCGCCTCGCCCAGCATGGTCAGCCGCCAGGCGTTCTGTGCCGGACCCGCGATCAGGAAGGCGTCGGTGAACGCGGCGAAACCGGCGGACGTCGCGGAGACCGCGCCCAGCAGGTAGAGCCCGAACGCGATGATTCGGCCCGAGATCCGCGCGGCATGGAAGGTTCCCGGAGCGTCCCGCCGCAGGCGGAGCGCCGGCACGGATTCCGCGGGCGCTCTTCCGACGCTTCGCGGCAACCACCGGGGGCGTCCGGGGCGCCTCGACTGGGCGAGCAGCCGCGCGCCGATCTCGCGCACCTCGTCGGCCTCCGCGGTCGACAGCTCGGCGCGGTCCACCGCCGCGTCCAGTTCATCCTCGTCCAGCAGCACGCCGCCGCCGCCCTCGGGCAACCACACGTCGAGGTAGAGGTCCTCGATGACCCAGGGGGAGGACTGCAGTCGCGGAGGCCGGATCAGGTTGATGTAGTAGCCCTGGAAGGTACCGCGGCCGTGGTAGAAGGCGCCGACCTCGAAGGGCTGTCCCGGCCGAAGGAACCACATGAGAAGGGATCCGGGCCGGAGGGTCGTGGCCTCGTCGATCGTCACCGGCTTGAAGCCCGCATCGAGGATCTGGAGCGTGATCTTCCACCCCGGGCCGTCCGCGAGCAACTCCTGGCGAAAGCGTTGCACGTCGCTCCCGCGGCGCACCTCGACGTCGACGCGGGGTGCATCTTCCGGGATCCGGCGCGCGGCCCGCAACGCGCGGCGCCGTGCCCCCAGGAGGTCGAAACCCACCTACATGTCCAGCGGAGACCCCGGGTCTCGCCACACGGCGTCGGATGTGAACGATCCATCCGCGTCGGCGAGCCTCTCCAGTCCCGGCGCCGGAGTGAAGCGGTCTCCGTGCTCTTCCGTCAGTTCGAGCAGACGGTCGCGCACGGACCGCGCTCCGCGAGACTCCGCCCACGCGAGCGGGCCGCCGCGGAACGGCGGAAATCCGGTGCCCATCACCATCGCGAGATCGACGTCTCCCGGACCCGCCACGACGCGTTCCTCCAACGCGTACATGGCTTCGTTCACGGAGATCAGCAGGCAACGATCGATGATCTCCTGCGGGCGCACGCCGCCGCCCCCCGAGCCGAAGGCGCGGCTCACCTCCCGGTCCACGCGTTCCTCGCGATCCGAATAGGTGTAGAAGCCGCGACCGTTTTTCTTCCCGAGGCGGCCCAGGCCCGTGAGCGTTTCCAGGGCCGCGGAGGGGCGCATGCGGTCGCCGAACGCTCGAGCCATCTCCTTCGCGACGTGCGCCGCGACGTCGAAACCGACTTCATCGAGCAGTCGACATGGCCCCATCGGCAGCCCGAACTCCGTCAACGTCCGATCGATGCGGGCCACGTCCGCGCCATCGTTCAGCAGGAATCCCACTTCGTTCAGGTACGGCGCGAGGAGCCGGTTGACGATGAACCCGGGCCGATCCGCGACCAGCACGGGAGTCTTCCCGAGCCGCCGCGCGAGCCTGAACACGGTGGCGAGCGCCGCGTCGGAGGAAGATTCGCCGCGGATGATCTCCACGAGGGGCATTCGGTGCACGGGGTTGAAGAAGTGCAGGCCGACGACCCGGTCCGGCCGGGCGGCGGCCTCGCTCAACTTCGTCACGGACAACGAGGATGTGTTCGTCGCGAAGACGGCGTGCGGGGGAAGTTCCGCCTCCACGTCCCGCAGGACCTGCTGCTTCACGTGAAGCCGTTCGACGACGGCCTCGATGACGACGTCGACATCGCCGAACTGCTCGTAGCTGAGCGTGCCATGGACGAGCGCGAACTTCAGCCCCACCTCCTCCGGCGCGATGATGCCGCGCTTGCCCGCTTTCTGGAGCAGTTCGCTCGCGTGGCGCAGTCCCAGATCGAGCGCCTCCTGATCGATGTCCTTGAGGATGACCGGGATGTCGTGCGCGGCGGCGAGTTCGGCGATCCCGCCGCCCATGACGCCGGCCCCCAGAACGGCGACTTTCTTGACGTCCCGCTGCTGTGCCGCGATCTCCGGAGCAAACGTCCTGTTCGCGGCTCGACCTCCCCGGAACAACCGCACGAGGTTGCGGCAGACGTTCGTCGTGGCCACTTGCCCGAGGGCCTCCGCCTCGACGGCGAGGGCCTCATCGATCGGCAGGTCCAGCGTTTCCTCGATGACATCGATCGCCTTCAGGGCCGCGGGGTATCGCGTCCCCGAGGCGCTGCGTACGCGCTTGCGCGCCCCCCGAAACAGGAGGCGGCGGCCCAGGCCCGTGTGTTCCAGGAAGCGGTCCCGTGTCGTCGCATGCGGGAGCTCGCGCTCTACCCGCCCGAGGACGGCGTCGAGGGCCACCTGCGCGGCGGAATGTTGGAAACCCGCGTCGTCGAAGACCTGGTCGACGAGGCCGTATCGGTACGCGTGCGCGGCCGAGAGGCTCCTCCCCGTGAGAATCATCGAGAGCGCCCGCTGAATCCCCACGAGGCGCGGCAGCCGCACCGAGCCGCCGAACCCGGGAATCAGCCCGAGCTTGATCTCGGGCAGGCCGATGGTCGTAGCGGGCGTGTCCGCGGCCAGGCGCCAGTCGCACGCCAGGGCGAGTTCGGTGCCTCCACCGAGACAGGCGCCGCGAATCGCGGCGATCTTCGGGATCCCGAGCCGTCCCAGCCGGCTGAAGATCCGCTGTCCCATGGCGCTCTTCCGGCGGCCGTCCTCCTCGTCCTCGATCTCGGCGATCTCGTTGACGTCGGCGCCGGCGATGAACGTGTCGGGCTTTTCGCTCCAGATCACGACCGCGATGGGGTGTCCGGTGGCGATCCGCGACTCGAGTTCGGCGAGATAGCCGTCCAGGTGCCGCATCACCTCGGAATCGAGGAGGTTCACCTGCGAGTCGGGAGCGTCGAAGATCAGCCAGCCGATCTTGTCCGCGTCGATCTCGAGCCTGAGCGACCTGGGCTTATCGGCCATGCGTCCCCCAGCTACCCGGCAGCCGGGCGACCGGGCGCTGACGCACGACTAGCAGCGCTGACGCACACCCTGTCGCAGATCGGCGTTGCCCGGCTGCAGCCGCAGCGTATCCGACGGAGCCTCGTCGACCATCACGTTCCAGTAGAGTTCGCCGGCCGCGGTGTTCACCCGCGCGTGGATCCACCAGGGCCCGCCGGACGCCGACGCCGACGCGACTCCATCGGCGTCCGTCGTGTCCGCCAGCACCTCTCGTCCCAGCGCCATGAGGAGATCGTCCTCGATGTCGCCGTATCCCGCGAAAGCCGCTTCTTCCCAGGAATCGATGACGATGCAGATCGAGTCGACGCGCTGCTGGGTGGCCTGCTGCATCTCGTTGAACTCGTCGAAGGCCGCCTGGCGCTGCCGGTTCAGGGCCCGTTCGCGATCCTCGAGATCGCCGAACCGGTCGAACAGTTCCCGGTACTCCACGCTGCGGTCGTCGAGGTTATCGAGCCGCGTGGTGATCGACCGCATGGAATCGCGGACGTTGTTCCAACTCGACTCCGCCGTGCTCCATGAGTCCCGCAACTCCTGCTCCGTCAGGGAGGCCTCTTCGAGATCCGCCGGGATCGACGGCTCCGGCGTCGCGGCCTGTCCGACGATGATCGCGAACAGGGAGTCGCGGTCGAACGGGAGAAACTGGACTTCCAAGTCGTTCACCGGTTCGGAGGCGGCGTCGTCCGTCGTAACGTGCACGGTGATTCTGCCGCCACAGGCGGCCAGCAACGGGAGGATCGCCAGAAGCGGGATAGCCACACGCAACTTCGACATCAATCGAACTCCAGTTGGGGTGTCCGGGTAAGTGGGCGGAATCTAAGAAGCTCCTGCCGGGGGCGGTAGCTGTCTAGGGGCGGAAGGTGTCCAGGAAGTAGCCGACCGGGTTCACCGGGCGGCCATCGACCAAGACCTCGTAATGGAGATTCGGACCCGTTGCCGTCCCGGAGACCCCGACCTCCCCGATCATTTCGCCACGCTGGATCCAGGTGCCCACGCGAACCGCGATTCGGCCGAGGTGGGCGTACTTGCTCTCATAGCCATCGCCGTGATCGATTTCGACGATGCGGCCGTACCCCTGCTTCGATCCGGCGAACGTGACGCGCCCCGCCCCCGCCGCGACGACGGAACTTCCGAAATCGGCCGAAATGTCAACCCCGGTATGAGGCCGGCGGAGACCGAGCAGCGGATGCAGCCGGTTGTGGCTGAAGCCCGAGGAGATCCAGGAGTCTTCCGCAATGACCGGCCAGATCGAGGGAATGCGCTGATACCGCTCGCGCTGCGTCCCGACGGAATCCGCCGCCTCGGTGAGGCTGCTCCCGAGCAGGTCCGCGCGCCGCAGCAACTGCTCGATGTCGACCACGACATCTTCGGCCTCGCGCGCCAGGTCCGGGGCGACCTCGAAGAACACGTCGTTCGTCGGGGTGACGCCGCCGGGGCCGCCGACACCGACCGAGTATACATCGGGATCGAGCAGCGGAAGGCCGGCGACGAGCCGGAATCTCCGTTCCCGCGCGGAGAGGTCGTCGAGCGCCTGGCTGAATTGTCCGCTGCGGCGCTCCATGGCCTGCAGGCTGCTGATCAGCTGCCGGTTCTCGGCTCGATAGCGGGCAAGCTGCTCCGCCGCGTCCTGCCGCCCCAACACGGTGGCGACGAAGGCGGACGCCATCATCAGGAGCACGGCCGCAGCGATGCCGGCAGCTTTCGCACGGCGCTTCTCCACGCGATAGCTGCGCGCGCGCCCTCCACCACCGGGCAGTATCTGTATCGTCCAGTACGAAGATTTTCTCAAGTCGTCCAGCCGTAAGATAGGCGAAAAAAATGCCGGTCGAACTTCCCGGCAGGTCGCCGCGAACCGGCAAACCACCCGTCCGCAGCCGCAACATCGGCCCGTAAAGCTAGTCCCGGGCGGCAACCAGTGTCAACGTTTTACCCGCCCGCCGCGGAAGCGTTCCGGGCGGAGATGGGAAGCGTTCCGAGCGGAGACGGGAAGCGTTCCGAGCGGACACGGGGCGAGCGATCAGGGGCGCGGGAAGAGCACGCCGCCCGGGCGCACGGCCCGGAGCCCGGCCACGGACGGTTCGAGTTGTTCGAAAGCCGGCGGCGATCCGTCGCCCCCCAAGGCGCCCCAGAGTTCGGCGGCCTTCGCCGGAGTGAATGGGGCGAGCATCGCGGCCACCGTGCCGAGCGCCGCGATGAGCTGCGACAACACCCCGTCGAGCGCGCCCGCGTCCGCACCTTCCTCGCGCTCCGCCTTCGCCAGCGCCCACGGCTTCGTCTCGTCCACGAACCCGTTCGCCGCGCGCACGACGTCGAACGCCGCCGCCAGGCCCCGATGCAGCAGATAGCCTTCCATGGCCGCGCGGTATTCCCCGAGGGCGAGCGTCGCCTTTTCCGCGAGTGCTCCGCCCCGCGACCGCGGTACCTCCCCGCCGCGGTACCGGGAGACCATCGACACCACGCGGTTCAGGAGGTTGCCGAGGTCGTTCGCGAGATCCGTCGTGTAGCGGCGGTCGAACTGCTCGATGAAGGCCTCCGTCGACGCGTAGTCGCGGTCGCCATCCCAGGGCACCTCCCGCAGCAGGAAGTACCGCAGCGCGTCCGGCCCGTGCCGCTCGATGAGTTCGATGAGGCCCAGTTCCGTTCCCGCCGACTTCGAGAGCTTGGCCCCGCTGATCGTGATGAAGCCGTGGCCCCACACGCTCTTCGCGGGCGCCACGCCCGCCGCCAGCAGCATGGCCGGCCAGTACACGCAGTGGAAGCGGGTGATGTCCTTGCCGATGATGTGGAGGTCCGCGGGCCAGAACTTCCCGAACGCCTCGCCGTCCGGATAGCCGATGGCCGTGATGTAGTTCGACAGCGCGTCGAACCACACGTAGACCGTATGCTCCTCGTCCCCCGGAAAGGGGACGCCCCAGCGAATCCGGGAGCGGGAGGCGGAGATGTCGTCGAGTCCGGACTCGAGGAGCCGCGTGATCTCGTTGCGCCGCGTCGCGGGCCGCACGGAGTCCGGGTCGTTCCGCAGGCGTTCGAGGAGCGTGTCCCGGTAGTCGGAGAGCCGGAAGAACCAGTTCTCCTCCTCCGTCCACTCGATCTCGCGCCCGGGGTGGAGCGGGCAGCGTCCGTCCGCGAGTTCATCGTCCTTCTTGAAGGCTTCGCACCCGGTGCAGTAGTGGCCCTCGTACTTCGAGCGGCGGAAGTCCCCGTTCTCGGCGATCCGCTCCATGAGCGCGGTCACGCCGCGGTGGTGGCGCGGTTCCGAGGTCCGGATGAAGTCGTCGTTCGACAGGTCCAGGCGCCCCCAGACATCGAGGAAGGCTTCGGCGATCCGGTCGACCCATTCCGCGGGGGCCGATCCCTGCTTCTCCGCCTCCTGCTGGACCTTCTGCCCGTGTTCGTCCATGCCGATGAGAAAATGGACGTCGTCGCCGCAGGCGCGCCGGTACCGGGCGATCGTGTCGGCGCCGATCTTCTCGATCGCGTGCCCCAGGTGCGGGTCGCCGTTCGAGTAGTCGATGGCCGTCGTGAGATAGAATCGGGGCACTGGCAGTCCGTGTCGGGGTTTCGTCGCGGGCTGCTAGCGGCGGTCCAGCTCGGCGCGGCGCGCCGCGCGCCTCTCGTCCTTCAACTGGGCGAGCGGGATCGTGCGGGTCTCTCCGTCCCCCGCCTCGAGCGACACGGTTTCCTCGAACAGGTCCCACGACTTCACGTTCTCGTCGCCGTTGGCGGTGCGAATCGTCCGGCCCACGGGCGGGAAGCGCTTCCTGGCCTGCGCGTACACGGCGTGCTCGTAGCGGAGGCAGTTCATGAGACGACCGCAGGCGCCCGAGATCTGGCTTGGATTGAGGGAGAGGCCCTGATCCTTCGCGAGCTGCAGCGTGACGGGTTCGATGGACGTGAGCCACGAGCGGCAGCAGAGTTCGCGGCGACAGCGGCCCATCCCACCGAGACGGCGCGCCTCGTCGCGGACGCCGATCTGCCGGAGGTCGATCCGGGTGCGGAACGAGCGGGCCATGTCCCGCACGAGGGCGCGGAAGTCCACCCTCTTCTCCGCCGTGAAGTATACCGTGAGCTTGTTGCGGTCCCACTGCCACTCCGCCTCGCTCACCTTCATCCGCAGCCGGTGCTTCATGGCGAGTTCGCGCGTGCGCCGGCGCACCTCGAGTTCCTGGTCGCGCAGCTGCCGCAGCCGCAGGACGTCGGCCGGCGCGGCGCGGCGGATCACGCGGCGGGACGGCGGCGGAACCGTGCGCTCGCCCACGGCGTCGCACCCCCCCTCGCATGCCAGGTCCCCTGTCGCGGCCGCGCGCTTCACCCACCCGATGTCCTGCCCGCGATCGGCCTCCACGACGACGTACTCCCGCTCCGTCAGCGGGGGCGCGCCGCTGAAGGCGAAGAAGTCGGAGCGAAGGCCCTTGAACCGGACCTCGAGGATCTGGCTCGGGCCTCCGGCCGCCGGACCCGGCGACGCGACGGGATCCGGCGACGCGACGGGGCTCGGGGGCGACGCGGGGCTCGGGGGCGCCGCGGGGCTCGGGGGCGCCACGGGGCTCGGGGGCGCCACGGGCTCGGGGCGGGGCGGGCGCTCGCGGGAGGCACCGTTGGCGGACTCGCCGCCGGGGCGCGCGGGACGAGGGGGGGCCGGCCGCACGGGGCGCGGCCGCCGGCCCTCGCTCACCTCTCCTCCCAGGCGCCGATGTCGTAGTACTTGTCGCGCCGTGACTCGACCAGGTCGACCGGTTCCAGCTTCGCGAGTTCCCGCAGGTGGCGCCGGATCGCGGCGCCCATGGCTTCGACCGCGGCGTCCGGATCCGCGTGCGCCCCTCCCCGAGGTTCCGGGATGACCTGGTCCACGACGCCCAGGTCCTGAAGGTCGCTGGCGGTGAGCTTGAGCGCTTCCGCCGCCTTGTCGGAGTGCTCGCGGCTCCGCCACAGGATCGCGGCGCACCCTTCGGGCGAGATCACGGAGTAGATCGCGTTCTCCATCATGAGGACGCGGTCCGCCACGCCGATGCCCAGGGCTCCGCCCGAGCCTCCCTCGCCGATGACACAGCTCACGATGGGGACCCGCAGGCCCGCCATCACGGCGAGGTTGCGGGCGATCGCTTCCGCCTGGCCCCGCTCCTCTGCGCCGATGCCGGGATACGCCCCCTGCGTGTCGATGAAGGTGACGACGGGACGGCCGAACTTCTCGGCCAGCCGCATCAGGCGCTTCGCCTTGCGGTATCCCTCGGGGTGGGGAGAACCGAAGTTGCGGCGCAGGTTCTCCTTCAACTCCCGGCCCTTCTGGTGCCCGATGACCATGACCGAACGGCCGTCGAGCTTGAGCCAGCCGCCGACGATGGCCGGGTCGTCGCGGAAGACCCGGTCGCCTCTCAACTCGAAGAAATCCGTGCCGATCCCCTGGATGTAGTCGAGCGAGAAGGGGCGGTCCTGGTTGCGGGCGAGCTTTACGCGGTCGAAACGCGACAGCCGGGCCATGGCCTCATCGTGCGCGGCGGCGAGCTGGGCTTCCAGCGGCCCCAGTTCGGCGCTCACGTCGATTCCGCGCTCCCTGGCCTTGTTCCGAAGCTCCTTTACCTGGCTGCGGAGCTCGGCCAGACCTTCCTGTTCTATCGACATACGCGATCATCTCTCGGTCCCGAAGCCGACAGCCATCCGTCATCCTGCCGTCGGCCAACTGCATAAGGCGTCTGCATAAAATGGGCCCGCCGATGGTGATCCGGCCAGCGGGCGGCCGGAGAGGCGCCGATCCGTCAGCCAGCCGTCAGCGATTCCGGACCATTCGCACGCCGCTTCCGCCCAGCAGTCCGCGCAACTCCTCGACCAGGGTCGGAGTCGGGGCCACGCGCAGCGACCGCGACGCAAATCGCGAGGGACGGGCCTCGTCTTCCGGCATCCCGGGATCCCCGTTCGCACCGCCGTTCCCCTGGCCGCTGCCCGCTTTCACTTCCAGGAAGAGCGGGCCGCGTCCCGGCGAGGCCTCGATCAACGCGCGCGCCTTGCCGAACGCGCCGGGCTCCGGTTGCTCGTCCTCGCGGAGTTCGATCAGGATCCCCACCTGTCCCTCGTCCCGCACGTCCGACAGCGCCCGCACGGAGTCGAGGAAGATGGGCGGATCGTCGTCATCCCGCGAGTTGCCGGACACCGTGCCCGTGATCATGACCGGGCGGTCGTCCGTGAGGATATCGCGGTGCTTCTGCCAGACGTCGCCGAACACGAGCGTCGTCGCGGTCCCGTGAAAGTCCTCGATCTTGAGGCGCGCCCACTCCCGGCCGTCCTTGCGCGCGGTGCGCACCGACGTCTCGGTGATGACGCAGGGGACCTCCACGTTCCGGTCGCGGTGCTCGCGCAGGTTCGTCGTCCTCGCCTCCAGCGCGTAGAGGTCGACGAGGTCCCGGTAGCGCTCCAGCGGGTGTCCCGAGATGTAGAAGCCGAGGCGTTCCTTCTCCTCGCGCAGGCGGTCGCGCTCGCTCCACGCGGGCACGATGGGGAGTTCGACCTCGGGCCGCCTCTCCGCCGCGTCGCCCCCGAACAGGCTGGTCTGTCCGCTCTCGGCCTCCTGCCGGCGCAGCTGCGCCTCGTTGAGCATGACGTCGAGGCCGGCGGTGAGGGCGGCGCGGTCGCCCAGGTCGTCGAGGGCGCCGGCACCGATCAGGGCCTGGATCACGCGCGAGTTGTTGAGCCTCAGGTCGATCCGTTCCAGGAAGTCGAGGAAGTTCTCGAACGGAGCCTCTTCCCGGGCCGCCTTGATGGACCGGATCGCGGAGTGTCCCACGCCCTTGATCGCGCCGAGCCCGAAGCGGATCGCCGACTTTCCGGGATCCTCGGGATCGTCGACGACGGTGAAGCGATACCCCGACTCCTTCACCGAGGGGGGAAGCACCCGGATCCCGAGCGGCCGCGCCGCGCTGATGTACGACACGACCGCATCCGTGCTCCCGATTTCCGACGACAGGAGGCCGGCCATGAACTCGGCCGGGTAGTGCGCCTTCAGCCACGCGGTCCGGTAGGAGAGGAGCGCGTACGCCACGCTGTGCGCCTTGTTGAAGCCGTAGCGGCCGAAGGTGCGGATGAGTTCGGCGATCTCGCCCGCCTTCGGTTTCGCGACGCCGCGCTCGACCGCGCGCTTGACGAATTCCCCGAGGACGCGGTCCGTGAGTTCGGCGTCCTTCTTGCCGACCGCCTTCCTGAGCACATCGGCTTCGGCGAGCGAGAACCCGGCGAGCAGGTTGGCCGCCCGCATCACCTGCTCCTGGTAGGTGATGACCCCGTACGTCGGCTCGAGGACCTCCTGCAGGTCGGGGTGGGGATAGTCGACCGCCTGGAGCCCCCGCTTGCGCTTGATGTAGACGTCGGTCATCCCGGAATCGAGCGGACCCGGGCGGATGAGCGCGTTGACGGCGACGAGGTCATCGAAGCGGTCGCAGCGCATCGCGCGCAGCTTGTCCGTCGCGAGGCTGGACTCGAACTGGAAGACGCCGCTCGTGCGGCCGGCCGCGAGCATCTCGTACACCGCCGGGTCGTCGAGGCCAAGCTCCTCCCAGTCCACGCGGATCCCGTGCCGTTCGTCCACGTTCCGCGCCGCGTCGGCGATCACGGTCAGCGTGCGCAGGCCCAGGAAATCCATCTTGAGCATGCCCGCCTTCTCGAGCGCGTTCATGTCGAACTGCGTGATCACCGCGCCGCTCTTCGTGTCCGCGCAGATCGGCACGTAGTCGTCCAGCGGTCCCGGCGCGATCACGACGCCCGCCGCGTGCACGGAACTGTGGCGCGAGAGTCCCTCGATGCGTTCCGCGTAGTCGAGGAGTTTCCTGACCTGGGCGTCCTCGCGGTCGCTCTCGGCGAGTTCCCCCACCTTCTTCCTCGCCTCCGCCACCGTGAGCGAGAACCCCGGCGTCGACGGCACGAGCTTCGCGAGGCGATCCGTGTCCGAGGGCGAGAAGCCGAGCACCCGGCCCACGTCCCGGATCACGGCGCGCGCCTTCATCGTCCCGAAGGTGATGATCTGCCCGACCGAGGCCTGTCCGTACTTCTCCCGCACGTAGTCGATGACCTCGCCGCGGCGCTCGTAGCAGAAGTCGATGTCGATGTCCGGCATGGAGACGCGTTCGGGATTCAGGAAGCGCTCGAAGAGGAGGTCGAACTCGAGCGGATCCACGTCGGTGATGCCGAGTGCGTAGCAGATGATGGATCCCGCGGCGGATCCGCGGCCGGGGCCGACCGGGATGTCCCGGTCGCGCGCCGCGACGATGAAGTCCCAGACGATGAGCAGGTATCCCGCGTACCCCGTGTTCTCGATGACGCCGAGTTCGTAGTCGAGGCGCTCGCGCACCTCCTCGGGCAGGGGGTCGCCGTACCTGGACTTCGCGCCTTCCGTCGCTTCGTGGCGCAGCATCGCCATGGGTTCGGAGAAGCGGCGGGGAAGCGGGAAGTCGGGCAGATGGTACTGCTTCTCGAACTGGACGTCGCAGCGCTCCGCGATCTTCACCGTCTCGGCGAGCAGGCCGGGCAGGTCCGGGAAGAGTTCCGCCATCTCGTCGGCGGTCTTGAAGTAGCTCTCCTCCCCGTGGAAGCGGAGCCGGTCGGGGTCGTCCTTGTCCTTGCCCGTCCCGATGCAGAGGAGCGTGTCGTGCGCGTCCGCGTCCTCCCGCCGCATGTAGTGCGCGTCGTTGGTGACGACGAGCGGGAGCCCGAGTTCCTCGGAGATCTGGATGATCCCCTTGTTCACGAGGTCCTGCTTCGGAATCCCGTGGTTCTGGAGTTCGAGCCAGTAGCGATCCTTGAACACGCCCGCGTGCCACTCCGCCGCCCGCTTCGCGTCGTCGTACCGCTCGTGCTGCAGGTAGCGCGCGACCTCGCCGGCGAGGCAGGCGGAGAGGCAGATGATCCCCTCCGAGTAGCGCTCGAGCGTCTCGCGGTCCACGCGCGGGCGGCGGTAGAAGCCTTCCGTGTACCCGATGGACGAGAGCTTCGCGAGGTTCGAGTAGCCGCGCCGGTTCTCGGCGAGGAGCACGAGGTGGGCGTTGTGGGCCGGGGCCCCCTCCTCCATGCGGCGGGAGCGCCGGTCGCCGTACGCGACGTAGGCCTCGCAGCCGATGATCGGCTTGATCCCCCTGGCGCGGGCCTTCTCCTGGAACTCCCACGCGCCGTGGAGGTTGCCGTGGTCCGTGAGGGCGAGGGCGGGCATGCCGAGTTCGACCGCGCGGCTGACGAGATCGTCGATCCGGTTCGCGCCGTCGAGGAGCGAGTACTCGCTATGTGTGTGAAGGTGAACGAACGGCATCCAGGCGACCCGGTCCGGCTACTCGACGCAGCGGAACGACCCGAGTATCTCCTGCAACTGCAGCATGTACTCGTACTTGGGCCGGTTCGGCGAATAGAGCCACGCATCGACGAAGTACGTGCGCGCCGGACAGTCGACCAGCCAGACGATGAACGGGCCCGCCGCGGGGAATCCGCCCGACTCATCCTGCCACACGCCGGTCACTTCCAGCGCCGGACGGCCCTCCCACATGAAGCTGACCACGCTCGAATTCGAGTCGTCGATCCGCTGCGGGACGTTGTAGTGCGCGGCGTCGATCTCCGCCCGCCACTCCAGCGCCAGCTCCCTCGTCAGCGAGTCGACGCCCGTGCGCGACGCGATCAGGACCGAGCGGATGAGCTGGCTCGGGTCCGGGTTGTCGTTGCGCAGGATGACGAGGCTGTCGCCTCCGCCGAGATCGCGGGCGATCCGGTCGTAGACCTCGGGGACGAGCATCGAGAACCCGAACCGCCGCCCCAGATCCGTCCTGAGCGCGGTGTCGGCGGCCGTCGCGAACATCCGCCGCAGCACGAGTTCGCGGTAGTTCGTGTCCACCGCGTTCAGGACCGACGGCAGGGCCGCCACCCACGACTCGGTCTCGCGGCCTGAGCGCAGCAGCACGGCCGTCACCGTCTGGGCCAGGGCCCACACGTTCGACGCCTGGAAGACGCGGCCCGGCTCGAGCGCCGCGAGATCCTGGCCCGCCTCGGCCGCCACCTCGAGCATGAGGGGATCGTCCGCCGTCCCGAACACGATCAGGTTACGGAACAGTTTCAGATCGCCCGCGTTTTCGTGCTCCGGATCGACGAAACTCACCTCGTACTGCTTCTCGTCCCGACTCGTGAAGATCGTGGGTTCGAGGACCCGCCGGGTCTCCTCCTCCACTTGCAGAGAGAGAGAGTCGGGAGCGAGGATGATGAGGCTGTTCGCCTCGCCGAAGGCCGTCTGCTTGCTGCAGGCGGAGAGGACCGGGAGCACGGCCGCGAGGAGCGCCAGCGGGGCGCCGAAGGGACGGATTTTCATGCGAGTGAAGCTAGACCGGCGGGCTGGCGGCGGCAATCGAACAGAGGCCGTCGCGGGACGGATTTCGCCGTGAGTACGCGCCGCGATTTCCTCGCCGCGTGGTCGCGTTCCGCGGCGCTCTGCGCGCTCGCGCCGCTTCCCTTCGCGCAGTTCGGGGCGGCGGCCCGGGCGAACGGCGGCGGGATCCGCGTGGGCGCCGGCCACTCCGCTTCCGCCGACCGGTTTCCGTTCGAACTCGGGGTGGCCTCCGGCGAGCCGGCCGCCGACGGCGTCGTCCTGTGGACGCGCCTGCTCGACCTGCCCGGCGATCCCGGCGCCGGCGTCCCCGTGCGGTGGGAGGTCGCCGCCGACGACGGCTTCGCGACCGTCGTGCGGCGGGGGGAGGCCGCGGCGCTCGCGGAACTCGGCCACTCCGTTCACGCTGAGGTGGAGGGCCTGGAGCCCGGGCGCGACTACTGGTACCGATTCCACGCCGCCGGGGCGACGAGTCCGGTCGGCCGCACCCGCACCGCCCCCGCGCCCGGGACCCTACCCGACCGCTTCGATTTCGTGTTCGTCTCCTGCCAGCACTACGAGCGCGGCTGGTACACCGGCTTCCGCCACATGGCGGACGAGTCCCCCGCCCTCGTCATCCACCTCGGCGACTACATCTACGAGAGCGGCCCCGGCGAGAGGGACGACCTCGTGCGCCTCCACGACACGGAGGAACCGCGCACGCTCGACGGCTACCGCGCGCGCTACGCCCTATATAAGAGGGATCCCGACCTCCAGGCCGCGCACGCCGCCGCCCCCTGGGTCTTCACCCCCGATGACCACGAAGTCGACAACGACTGGGCCGGCGAGCACCACACCGAGGAGATGAGCCGGGAGGCGTTCCTCGCGCGCCGCGCCGCCGCCTTCCAGGCGCTGTACGAACACTTCCCCCTGCGACGGACGTCGCTGCCCACCGGTCCCGACGCGCAGTTGTACCGCCGGCTCGACTTCGGCTCCCTGATGCGGCTCCACGTCCTCGACACGAGGCAGTACCGCACCCTCCAACCCTGCGGAGGCCGCCGGCAGCCGCCCTGCGCCGAGCAGCGCGCGGAAGGCGCCACGATCCTCGGAAGCCGACAGGCCGACTGGCTGCTCGACGGCCTCGACCGCTCCTCCGCCCGCTACAACGTCCTCGCCAACCAGGTCTTCATGGCCCGGTTGTTGGAGGGCGAGGACGAACTCACGCTCGCCATGGACAAGTGGGACGGCTACCCCGCCGACCGCGACCGCCTCATGACCTTCCTCCACGAGCGCCGCCCCTCGAACCCCGTCGTCCTTACCGGCGACCTCCACACCAACTGGGTCAACGACCTTAAGCTCGACTTCGAGCGCCCGGATTCTCCGATCGTCGGCACCGAATTCGCCGGCACCTCCATCAGCTCGAGCGGAGACGGCGTCGACACGGGGCCGCAGGGCGACAACGCCATGGGCCACAACCCCCACATCAAGTTCTTCAACGCCCAGCGCGGCTACGTCCGCTGCCGCCTCTCCCCCGCCCGCCTCCGCACCGACTTCCGCGTCATGCCCTACGTCACCCGCTCCGACGCCCCGATCGCCACCCGCGCGAGCTACGTCGTCGAAGACGGAATCCCCGGCGCCCAGGAAACTTGAACCCGTCGCGCCGTATCCTTAGGATGGACGCCGCCCGGCGCCCGACCCTCCGCCCAGACGGAACGGTCGCGCGCCGGTCTTCTTCGGGGCCCGTAGCTCAGCCTGGTTAGAGCGCACGCCTGATAAGCGTGAGGTCGGTAGTTCAAATCTACCCGGGCCCACTCAATCTCCTACCCGATCCAACCTTCGCCCCGGTCCCCATCTCGACCGACCTCACAGACGGCCAAGTCGCCCAGTAGTTCAACCGAGCGCCCTTCAGGGGCGCGAGCTCGGTGAAGCATCGGCCCAGACCATCACCCAGCACCGGGCCGGCCTGAGCAACCTTCAGGTCGTGCGGCCGATGCTCTATTCCGAGAGCGTCGTCCAGGGACGCATCTTCGAGGAGCGCTTCGTGGGCGGTGACCTCGACCAACGCCGCCAAACTCTTCGGCCTCTACCCGCGCAAGGGCACGATCGGGGTGGGCTCGGACGCCGACATCGTCCTCTGGGACCCCGACGAGACGGGTGGGAAGCTCCGGTTCTGATATGCTACGTCCGTGCGCTACCGACTCCCGGAGAACATCTGGAGCGACAACACCCGCCGCACGAGTTCAGCCTGCCGGGTAATGTCCTGCTTGCGGTAGATCTGGTGGAGGTGCGAGTGGACGGTCCTTTCCTTCCGACCCGTTAACTCGGCGATGTCACGCACGGTGTGACCGGCGGCCAGCATTGTCCTGGCCCGCGCCGGTCCGTGTGGCATCCGCGATGAGTCGGGCTTGCCGTACGTCGGAGGCATGGAGTTCGACTACGAGGGAATCGCCCTGCTGGAGGAGTACGGCGATCTGGACCGGCTCGTGCTCCATGAGATCGGTCACGTGCTGGGGTTCGGAACGCTCTGGTCGGATTTCGACCTGCTTCGCCTGCCGACCGGCGAGACATCGGGGGAACTGGACACGCACTTCACGGGCCCGCTGGCCATCGAGGCCTTCGACCGGGCGGCGAGCCGCTCGCACGCGGGCAACAAGGTGCCGGTGGAGAATTATGACGACGCTCACTGGCGAGAGTCGGTTCTCCAAGGCGAGTTGATGACGACCGAATACAATCCCGACACCAGAAACCCTCTCAGCGCGATTACGGTCCAGTCCCTGGCGGACATGGGGTATGTCGTTGACCCAGGCTGGGCCGAGCCGTATCGGCTTCCGTTGCGCGCCGCCCCCGATGCCGCCGAGCCGCCCCGGGAGGCTGACTACATCGACTTTCGTGAGGACATCCTGAAGGGGCCGCTTATCGTGGTCGACCGGCACGGGCGTGTGGTGCGCGTGATCCCGAGGTAACCGGGCGAGCTGCGAGCCGATGGTATTCTGCGCGACGATACGGGGGCCGTCGCAATTCTCGTTCGGAATGATGTACTTCCCGCGCGGTGACAAGTGCTTCGACGTGATCAATCAGCATGGGATCCAGTCCATCGACGATCTGGATAATCGTGCCGTCATCTACCACGTACACTACTGGCTCGGGATTATTAAACCCGAACCGTGCTGCGTACTCCAACAAGCTGCGCAGCTCAAGCTGTGCCGTCAGCCGTTCAGCGCGAAGAAAACTGGTGACCAGTGGTTCGTGTTGGTCACCTTGGTCAGTGATCGCAATCACGATCAATTCAGTCTCGAACCGACGCTGCACGCGTCGGATCTCCCGCGCTGATTCCGTGAGAGTGCAGCCAAAACACCGGCTGGCGTCGAATGCCCATACCAGTGCCGGACCGGATATATCCAATGGTATCGACTCGCCAACCTTGAGCGGTCCACGTGCTCTGACACAACCAACGAGTAGGGCACCGCAGAGTAGCACAGTGCCGAGAATCGGGTACGGCACAGTGGCTCTCATGGCGTCTTCCGTCTCGTAACCAGTACTCGGTTGGGCGTGAGTTCGTCGAGCGACGCGAAGTAGAAGTCATCACGCTGCACAAATATCAACCGCGGACTACCGATCAACTGAAGTTTCGGCTGACCGTTCCGGTCCATGATCAAAAGATCCCACTCGTACAACCGCCCGCGCATCTGGCCCGACTGCACGACCAGATCACCACCTGTCGTTGGGAATACACCCGCAATCTGCGTAAGCGAGTCCAACGCGTTGCCGATTTCAGTGTATTGAACAGTACCCTCGAACGAGGGTAACGCGGTGTGCGGGCGTGGGAGTTGCATGGGAATCTTGGCAAGTTCCTCACCGTCGCGGCTGAACTGGTAAACCGTATCTGAGAGTGCCCACGTGGCCCATATCGTATCGCCAGTCATCTCGGCATTTGCAGTCATGAACGAGCTAGCCACACCTCGCGATTCCTCGGAGACGATCATCGACAAGAAGCTGTGTTCGATACTTTCCGTCCGAGCGTTCCAGATGTGCAACGCTTGAGGTGCGGCATCCGCTCGGTCGCCCACACCCGTTAGCAGCAATCGGTCGTTACCGAGATCATGCACGTCGAGAAGTAGACCTACAGGTGAGATGGCCGTGACGACGGAATCGGGATCTGGACCGAGAAACGTGATTCTGGAGAGCAGTGGATCGGCAACAACGATCCGTCCGTCGAGGGTACGGCGAGCCGATGTGGGCGTGCGGAATTCTCCCGGTCCAGCTCCGGCTTGCCCCATTACAGCTTTGAGTGAACCGTCGGGGTTGAATATCCGAATCTGCGCTTCCTGCGGTTCGACCGAGACCAGATCACCTGCGGCGTCGATGTTGAACACCGGTGTCACGATGATGGATTCGTCAGTTTCTTCCAGCGTCAACACCCGAACAACTTCGAACGCCTCGGCGAATCCATCCATATCCACGAATGGACCTTCCGAATGTGTTTCGACGTGGTCACCGCCGCACCCAATGACCACACTGACCAGAACTAACGTCGCACGAGCGGTCAACCGGCTGCCGTCCGCGGAGGACCGATCACGCAGCAGTACCCAGCCACGCATGGTCCGCCGCAAAGGTAGACGGGAGGCCAGAAAATCGGAACAGCCTGAAACACCCTTGTCTGCGCAGAAGCTGTCGTGTCATGATCGGGTGACGATCCCGTAATCGGCATCGCGAGGGATGCGCTGACAGCGATCATCGTGGCGATCAACACCTTGGTCAGTGAACGCATGATTCTCTCCGTGTCGAGTGGAGTTATCCGTCTCCGTTACCGTCACCACTGTCTTCATCTCCATCGAGATCTTCCTTCCGGACGATGGAGCAGCAAAGACCCTCGTCGCAGCTGCCAGTGCAGATCATGATGTCGTACTTCGGCACGATGAAGAGATATCTCGCAGCGGATGTGGCAGTGACATGAGTTTGGCCGACTGGCGTTCCGGTAAATGGGATCGCGAACGATATAACGGCTACCATCGTTCCGATCACCGCCAGCTTGATTCGTGTTCGCATGGTTCATCTCCACATTGAGGGGTTAATAATCCACATTGAGGGGTCAATAAGCTAGCAATAAAGACGAGCGCAATTATCCCTTGTAAGAAAGACGGAGACAACTATCCAATGCGAACAATTCCACTGTTCTCCGGTCGAGACGGGAGATAATGATCGTATCTCATGACTTGGGTTTTTTGCCGCCACCATGGCTCGGCGCGGGCGTAGCGATGCCCGGATCGTCTGCACGGGGGCCGCTGATTCAACGTACAAGTATGGCAATCACCTGGCAACCGGCATCGCCGAGATCAGCGCGTTCGGCAGCGATCTTCACCTTCCATCGGGCAACTTCCTGCCGCTCTGGGGCGTCCACATCCGTTCTACCCGGGCCTTGCTCCCCGGTCACCATGCCCGAACGTCGCTACGCCGCGATGCAGGACGGCACGGACGGCCAGCCGCTTGCGCCGATGCGATCTTGACCGCCCAGACCGAGTCCGTGATCCTGCAAAGCTGTCCAGCGGATTCGAACGGGAGGCGGAGGACGGGGTGAATTTCGAGGTCTTCGTTGTCGGGGGGATTCTCGCGGTAGCGGTGGTCCTGTTCGTCACCGAGAAGATCCGGGTCGATCTCGTCGCGTTGATGGTGATGCTCGGGCTCGTCGTGACGGGCATCCTCGAGGGCGAGGCGGCGATCATGGGCTTCGCCAACGAAGCGGTCATCACGATCGCTTCGGTCCTGATCCTGAGTGGCGCGCTCATGCGGACCGGGGTGGCGCACTTCATCGGGCAGCGGGTGCTGGCGGCATCGGGCGATGGCGTCGGCCGTCTCATCGCGGTGATGATGGCCACGGTGGGTCTCCTGTCGGGCATCATGAACGACATCGGGATCACCGCCCTCATGCTGCCGGTGGTCCTGGACCTGGCCCGCCGCACGGGGACGCCGCCCTCCAAGCTGCTCATGCCCCTCGCCTTCGGATCCCTGCTCGGCGGGATGACGACCCTGATCGGAACGGCACCGAACATCCTCGTAAACGGAGCGCTGCGGGATGCCGGGTTCGAGCCGTTCGGGATGTTCTCGTTCACACCCGTCGGGTTGACGGCACTCGCCGCAGGAATCGTCTACATGACCTTCCTCGGGCGGCGACTGTTTCCGGACCGGGATCCGAAGAAGGAGTCGACTCCGGCGGATCTCGGCGGCCTTTACGACCTCGGCGGCCTGATCGGCATGCTGAATGCGCCGCACGATTCGACCCTGGCAGGCAAGACACTGCAGCAAAGCCGCCTGGGCCAGGCCCTGGGCCTCAACGTGGTCGCCGTGCAACGAAGCGGGCAGATGATCCTCGCTCCCGGGACGGACTTCGTCCTCAGCGGGGGAGACGAGATGGTCGTCGAGGGAACCCTGGAACGGTTCGAAGCCCTGCGCGCATGGAAGCAGCTGGAGATCGAGTCGAGAGACCGGACTCTGGAGCGGATTGCAGACGCTTCCATCGAGGTCGCGGAACTGGAGTTGCCGGAAGACTCACCGCTCATCGGGCAGACCGTTCGAGAGGCGAATCTGCGCCGGACTCGCGGCCTGCACGTACTCGCGATTCTGCGGGGCGATCGGGTACACCGCACAGGATTGCGGTTGATGACGCTCGCTCCCGGGGATCGCCTGCTGGTCGCGGCAAGAGGCGGGCGACTCGCCGCCCTGGAGGAGGACAAGACCTTCGGAGCGGTCCATTCCGTGCCGGCCAACGAACTGATTTCCCGCTACCACATGCAACGCAGGATTCAGAGCGTCAGAATCTCGGAAGAATCGCTGCTCGCCGGTCAGTTGCTCGCGGAAACGCAGTTGGCCGATGCATTCGGCCTGACCGTTGTGGGGATCCTGCGGGCCCATGAAGAGCTTCTCATGCCGGATGCGGATACAAGACTCGAGGGAGGGGACGTTCTCCTGCTCCGGGGACGGTTCGAGGATCTCGAGATCCTGGAGGGGCTCCAGGGATTGACCGTGGGCGATAATCGTCCGCTGGACGTGAGCGGACTGGAGTCCGACACCGTCGGCCTGGCGGAGGCTTCGCTGTCTCCTCGCACGACGTTCGCGGGGAAGACGATCGAGGAACTCAAGTTCCGAAAGACCTTCGGCGTCTCCATCCTCGCGATATGGCGGAACGGAGAGATCTACCGGAGCGGGCTCCGGAGAATGGAACTGCTCCCGGGCGATGCGTTCCTGCTTCATGGCGACAGGAGCAAGCTCGCGCTCCTGGCCGACCACCCGGACTTCCTCGTCATGACCGAAGGCGCGGCGGAGGCGGTGCGAACCCGGAAGGCTCCGGTCAGCGCCCTGATCATGGCGGGCGTCCTGACTTCGGTGGTCTCGGGCCTGCTGCCCATCTTCATCGCGGCGCCGATCGGAGCGGTGCTGATGGTGCTGACGGGCTGTCTCAACATCGAAGAGGCCTATCGGTGCATCGAGATGAAGGCGGTGGTCCTGATCGCCGGGATGCTCAGCCTGGGAATGGCGATGCAGGAATCCGGAACTGCCGCGCTGGTGGCCGAGGCGGTGCTGGGATCTCTCGCGGACTTTGGTCCGCTGGCGGTGGTGGCGGGGCTCTTCCTGATCACGGCGCTTTCAGCTCAGATGATGCCGACGGCGGCGGTGGCGGTGCTCATGTCGCCCATCGCGCTCAGCACGGCCGTCAGTGAAGGGCTCTCGCCCCAGGCGCTGATGATGACGGTGGCGGTGGCAAGCTCCTGCGCCTTCATGAGTCCGGTAGGACATCCGGTCAACCTGCTGGTGATGGGGTTCGGGGGATACCGGTTCGTCGACTTCATCAAGGCCGGATTCCCGCTGTTCATCCTGGTCATGGCCGTGGTCCTGACCGTGCTCCCCCTCGTATGGCCGCTCGTCCCGGCAGGGTAGGGCCGGCGACCTGGCGCGGGTGGATTGACGAAATGACGGGACTGTCGTCATTTTGGTGGGCATTATGACGACACTGCCGCGATTCCTTGCTCTTCCGCGGGGCAGCTTCTTCCTGTTCGGGCCGCGCGGGACCGGCAAAACCACCTGGTTGGCCTCGACGCTGCCGAACGCTCTCGTCGTGGACCTACTGAAGCCGGAGGAGTATCGCAGGCTGTCGGCTCGCCCCGAACGTCTGCGGGAACTCGTACGGGCGGCCCCGACCGGGAGCGACGTGGTCATCGACGAGATCCAGCGCGTCCCCGAACTGCTGAACGTCGTCCATGACCTGATGGAGTCCGGGGGAGGCCACGAATCCGGGGAAAGCCACCGGTTCGTCCTCACGGGTTCCAGCGCCCGCAAGCTTCGGCGCGGTGGCGTGAACCTCCTGGCGGGCCGCGCCGCGATGCGCTCCATGCATCCCTTCATGGCCGGCGAGATCGCCGGGGAGGTCGCCGGGGAGGCCGGACGCGGCTTCGATCTCGAGACCTGCCTGAGACTCGGGACCGTTCCCGCGGTCTTCTCTTCGCAGGATCCGGAGTCGGCGCTCGCGGCCTATGCGGCGCTCTACGTCGAGCAGGAAGTGCGCGCCGAGGGATTGGCCCGCGACATCGGCAGCTTCTCGCGCTTCCTGGAGGCGGCCGCGTTTTCGCACGGCACGACCCTCAACGTGAGCGCGGTCGCGCGCGAGTGCGAGACGAGCCGGACGACCGTCGCGGGATACCTGGAGTTGCTCGAGGACCTCCTGCTCGCCTTCCGCCTGCCCGTGTTCACGCGGCGCGCCAAACGCCGACTCGCGGCGCACCCCAGGTTCTTCTACTTCGACTGCGGCGTGTTCAGGAGTCTGCGGCCGGCGGGCCCCCTCGACCGGCCCGAGGAAATCGGCGGCCCCGCGCTCGAGGGACTCGTGGCGCAGCACCTTCGGGCGTGGCTCGCCTATTCGGGAGCCGACGCGCGGCTCTACTACTGGCGCACGCGCTCCGGGACGGAAGTGGACTTCGTGATTTACGGGACGGACGGGATCTGGGCGTTCGAAGTGAAGAACGTCGACCGCGTGCGGCCCGAGGATCTGCGAGGTCTGGCCTCCTTCGGCTCAGAGTATCCGGAGGCGCGCCGGGTGCTCCTGTACCGGGGCGCCGAGCGGCTTGCCGTGCGGGATGTCCTGTGCCTGCCGGCCGGGGACTTCCTCGCCCGCCTGCACCCCCGACGGGGGCTGGAGCAGGCGATCGACGCCGGCTAGAGGCGGACCCAGGCGATGCCTTCCACGTGCTCGAAGTGGCAGTCGGCCGACACCAGGTCGGCTCCCGTCTGCATGGCGTGGGCGGCGATCCAGATATCGTTGGTGGGGATCGGGCGGCCCTTTGCACGCAGAGCCGCCGCGATTCTCGAGTACCGGTCGGCCGTGGTCTTATCGACCGGCACCACGGTAACGTAGGGATTGTCGAGGAAGGCGCGCAGCGCACGGGCGTTGCGTTCGTAGCGCGAGCCGTAGCGGAAGCCATACATCAGTTCGCCAAGCACGATCGTAGACAGCAGAACCTCCTCAGCTCTCCGCACGATCCCGGCTACCTTCTCGCTCCCCCGCATGAGCTGCACATAAGCGTTCGAGTCGAGCAGCACCCTCAATTCCACATGGCCTCGTCGATCGTCTCGAAGTGCCTGAGCGCCCGTTCGGTCTCGTCCGCCTCCGCGTCGGTCCAGGAGCCGATGAAGCGATCCAGTGACGACCCGACCGTGTCGGCCGCCTGTCGGCCCTCCAGCCCCGCCCCCCGGCGCAGCAGTTTAACGGCGGCTCGGTTGAGCGATGTTCCGTCGCGGTTCGCCAAGCGGCGAATCGCCCCGGTCAGATCGTCCCCGAGGCCTCTAACGGTGAGCTGTTTCATATCCTGATCCCATGATGACTCATATTGTGATTTGATTCTGACTCAGAATAAGAATCGCCGCTGTGAACCGTCAAGCGACCGGTGAGGATGGCGCGGTTCGCGTTGCCGGAGAGGAACGGCAGCCTGCTTGACCGTTATTGATAATCTGCTATCGTTACCGTCGAGATCATGCCCGAGGCGGGCGGATCCATTTAACGGAACGAGGTGAGAACGTGAGACATCTTCAACCGAAACTGTCACTCGTCCTGGCGACCGCGGGACTGCTGGTCCTTGCCGCCTGCGGCGGCGACGACCCCATGGACCCCATGGACGACGACTTTCACGCCGACGAAGTCGAGGGCGTGACCCTGTCGCTCAGCGGCCAGACCGTCGCGTCCTATGACGGACACGATGGGACGTGGACCGGAGAACTCGAGGTCGAGCCGGGCGAGGAAACCGCCCACATCAACGTGCAGTTCACGGACCACGACGGGCACGCAGTGACGCTCGGCAGTGACTTCTACCTGCGGGTGGACGTCGCGAACGAATCCGTCGCCGAGTTCGAGCAGGACACCCCCGGCGAATTCGGAGGACACCTGCACGGAGTCGCGGAAGGTGATACCGAGCTGACCTTCAGCCTCATGCACGGCGCCGTCGGCTCGGGACACGCCGACTTCGTCACCGCTCCCCTCCACGTGCACGTGCACGAGCACTAAACAGAGCCCAACACGTCGCGGGAGTCCTGGCCAACCCTCCCCGGAGCAGCTTCCGGGGAGGGTTTTGGCCGCGGGCTCGTCGCGCCAGCGCCCACACTCTTAGCTACGGGCAGATGTCGGCGCAGACGTCCTCACGATACAGCGTAAGCCAGATGGCCTCATGCTCGTAGTTCGCTGCGTGCTCCGCGATGGGGAAGCGCCACTTCGCATGGCACCAGAACCAGGTGCAGTCCGGATGCGGCTTTCCCGGGTTCCCGAAGCCGGTGAAGCCTTCCCCTGGCGGATACGGAGCACGGTTCACTTCCAGCCGCCACTCGGCGCCGGGCTTCAGTTCCCACGACCCTGACCCCTCCGCCACGACCTGGCCATCCTGCATCAGCCGCATCGTGAAGTGCGTGCGCCCCGTGTCGGGCACGCCGAAGGCCGGACGTTCCTCGACCGCGAAGTGACGAGCAGTGAGGGTCGTGCCCGCGATATCGAGCTCGAAGCCCGCGAATCCGCGCGGATCGTCGAGTTCGTTGGAAAGCGTCAGGCGCGTGCCACTTCCCCACGGCCAGACGACGCTCCCGCCCTTCCGCAAGACGATCACGAGTGTTCCGTCCCGGACATCCATTGGACCGGAGCACGAGAGGAGCAACGCGGAGGTGACGAGCAGCAATCTGGTCATCGTCGGGGGCTGAGGAGCGGAAGGCGACACCGAGGAGGAAGGCGGTCAGTTCATGGTTCGGGCGACGCGGAAGCCGAGGTCCGTATGCCGCTTATCGGCATGGGTCCTGCCGCGTTGTGCCGAACGGAGGGTGCTCGGTGCGGTGAGCCAGGAGCCGCCGCGCAACATCCGAACGGAACAAGTCCCGGTCTGCCGTTCGCTCCCATCGTTCGGGGCATCCGAATAGCTGTCGTTCCAACAGTCCGCCGTCCATTCCCAAACGTTTCCCAAGACATCGTAAAGGCCGAGAACGTTGGGTTCGAAGGAGCCCGCCGGAGCGGTATTCCGGTAGCCGTCGGAGCACGGCGCAGAAGTATCGTTTCCGTTCGCGTATCGACACTGCCCCGACTCGGCTTCCCCCCAGTACCACGCGGTCCGAGTCCCCGCGCGCGCCACGTACTCCCATTCCGCTTCCGTCAGGAGCCGGTACCGTTCTCCTGTCGTCCGGGAAAGCCATCCCACGTATGCCTGAGCATCCTCCCAGCTCACGCTGATCACCGGACGCTCCCCACGTCCCCATCCCGAGTCCGGCGGCAAGTAGCCTTGACATCCCCCGAGCAGCGCGCAGGTATCCCACTCGTCGAACGTGACTTCGTATACCCCTACGGCGAACTCGTAGTCGATGGTGACCCGGTACTGCGGTTCTTCGTCGTCGTATCGTCCATTCTCCGTGCTCGGTGAGCCCATGGTGAAGCTGCCGCCCGGAACCACCACCATCTCGGGACACGCGTCGCAGTCGCGGAACGGCTCACCCGCTTCCTGAGCGGCGACCGTTCCGGTTACCGCCCAGAAGTTGACCCCAAGTCCCAGCGCGAACGCTGCCAAACCGTCCACTTCGATCCCGACACCTGTCTTGGCCATTCCGCTCGTTCCTCTCTCGTTACAACCAATACCCATCGAGGCCCCAGACCGATTCGTCCCGGTGCTCTTGTACGACGTGGATTTGCCCCGGTTTCGCCGGCACCGGCCCGGGTCTGACCCATGGAGGTGTGTCGGGACGGCAAGAGCGGGGCTTCACGATCACTTCATCCAGTCGAAGCCAAACAGACTTAGCCACATGACCGCCAGCTGTAGCGCGACGAACCCGATCGATATGAGTATCCGCCGGCCGCGTCCGATGGTCTGCTCTGCGGCCCATGAAGCCATGATGCCGACGATACAGAAACCACTGATGAGGATGGTCGACGCGATCTCGAGCAGTGTGTAGGTGCCCGTAAAGAACGTCTGTATTCCGGCCAGGTACAGCCAGATCAATCCCATGAAGAAGGCCCAACAGCCGAACAGGCCAACCGCTGCGGGCGCGGTCCAGGACGCTCCGCGGATGGCAAATCCCAACACGATTGCGATGGGAGCAATCTGGTACACATGCCGAAGGAAGGTTCCGCTCGCGATCCCAACCAACAGAAGGCATCCGGCGACGCCGGAAAGGCAGACGACTCGTGCATGTCCACCGGAACGGGCATTCTGGAGGATGTAGGGGACCATGATCTCCGAGCAGCGACAATCAGGGTGAGCGCGAGGTTACAGCCCCTACGACGTGAAGATGAGGGGAGTTTCCGCGGGAGCGGGCGAACGGTGGCGGTCCGTCGAGCGGGCCGGCTATGGTGTCCACCGTCGCCGCCCCGCCGCCCTGGAGGACCCCATGGCCGCCTCGAAGGACTTCGCCGCCCGCCCGCTCCACACCGCCGCGGCCGCCGCCGTACTCCTCGCGACGCTGGCCGCGACCACCCCGGTCGAGGCCGCGGCCGTCCAGGAGATCCTCATCAGCGGTGGCACCGTGGTCACCTCGGAGGGGCGATTCGACGCGGACGTGCGGGTGCGGGACGGGACCATCGTCGAGATCGGGACCGGACTGGCCGCGGGGGCCGGCGCCCGCGAGATCGATGCCACCGGGCTGCTGGTCATGCCGGGCGGGGTGGATCCACACGTCCACCTGGGGGGACGCACCCGCGATGACTACCGCACCGGGTCGCAGGCGGCGCTCGCGGGAGGCATCACCACCATCTCGAACTTCGCCTTTCACGCCGAGGGGCAGACGCTCGCCCAGGCCATCGAGCGCGAGGCGGCGCTCATCCGGGAGCAGGCGATCGCGGATGTAATCCTGCACGCGGGCATCACCCCCAGAACCCAGGTGGGCGAGATGACCACGCTGGCCGCCGAAACCGGCCAGACCAGCACCAAGATGTTCATGGTGTGGACCGTGTTCGACGCCGCAGTGCCCGACTACCTGGCGACCATGGACGCGGCGGGCCGCAACGGCGTCCTAACCATGGTGCACTGCGAGGACTGGCCCATCCTCGCCCGCGCGGTCGCCGAACTCACGGCCGCCGGGCGCACCTCGCTCGAGTACTTCCCGGACAGCCGGCCGGTGGTCGCCGAAGTCGTCGCCACCCAGCGCGCGGTCGCCATGGCCGAGGCCACCGGGGCGCCCATCTACGCGGTTCACGTCTCCTCCGCCGGCGCGCTGCAGGTGCTGCAGGATGCCCGGGAGCGGGGGCTCAGCGTGTTCGTCGAGACCCGCCCCATCTACCTCCACTTCACGCGCGAGCGCTTCGAGGGCCCCGACCGCGGGCTCTACGTGGGACAGCCGCCGCTTCGCGAGCAGGCCGATCAGGACGCCCTGTGGGCGGGCATCGCCAGCGGATCGGTCGATGTCGTCGCCACGGACCACGTCGCCTATCGACGCGACGAGAAGCTGGACCCGTCGCAGACCATCAGTCAGCACCGGGCCGGCCTGAGCAACCTCCAGGTCGTGCGGCCGATGCTCTATTCCGAGGGCGTCGTCCAGGGACGCATCTCCGAGGAGCGCTTCGTGGCCGTGACCTCGACCAACGCCGCCAAGCTCTTCGGCCTCTACCCGCGCAAGGGCACGATCGCGGTGGGCTCGGACGCCGACATCGTCCTCTGGGACCCAGACGAGACGCGCACCATCCGGGACGAGGACATGTTCTCCGGGGCCGGCTTCTCGGTCTACTCGGGGTGGGACGTCACCGGCTGGCCCGTGATGACGCTCCGCCGCGGCGAGGTGGTGTACGAGAACGGGGAGATCCTGGCGGGGCCGGGGAGCGGTGAACTGCTGCGCCGCGGAAGATGGCGGGCGCCGTAGCTCGCCACCCGAGGTCGAAACCGTGCCACGCGACAACGGGCGGGGAGCACTGCCGGCGGCGGGACCGGCGCCCCTACGAACTGTACGTACAGCTCGAGGAGATCGAGCACCGACGACGAAGGTGGGCCGGCCGCTGTCAGCGGGGATCAAGAATTGAAAGGCGTTCATACGTCCGCCTCTCCGTACCGCCGAGACGCGATGGCTGCCACCCTCTCCCGTATCGCCGCCACCTCGGGCAAGAGATGCGGCCGGTCTCTCCCGTCATGTTCGGTGAGCCGGGTTACATTCCTCCAGCAACTCGGCGGTCTCCAGTATGGAACGGAGCCCATGCGGAATCGAACGGAACCGGGCGGCGCAATCCCCTCTTGTGCTTCGCTACGCCCCACCACTACTCCCGCGGTCGGGCGCGACCCCAAAGTGTGTATCCCATATCGCGTTGTAGCTCATGGCACGAGCCAGCGTTTTCCGTGTTCCTACCATCTCCGCCACCTCCCGGTTAGGGTTGTTCTGCTCCACGGCGGCCGGCGGAGGCTCGCGGCGGGCGCAATCGTCGCAGAGTAGGCAACCCGTGCCTTTCCCGGACGGGCGCGCAACGCCCTCCCCGCGTCGAAAACTTCGAGAGAAATGGAGAAGCAAGTGTCGTCACCTGAACCCGGATTCTCACTTGTCGACGTAGGGAAGTTGGCAGAACCAGCTAATACTTTCATAACTCGGGTTTCGGATCTTATCGGAGGATTCCTGACCCCTTACCAGATCAAGCGTGTGGCCGGAGCCAAGGCCGACGCCGCATTGACTGAAGCTCAGTCTCAGATTGAGATCACCGAACTCCACAGGCGTGCCGCCCGCCGGTGGATAGAGGAGGAAGCACGCAACCAAAAAAATATGGAAGACATAGCAGCGAACGCGGTGCCGCTGTTGCAGGAAACCGCAAATCCAGAGGAAGTGGATGGTGATTGGATGGTACATTTCTTTGACCGATGTCGTAAGGTGAGCAGTCAGCAGATGCAGCAGTTGTGGTCACGCGCGCTGGCCGGTGAAGCGAACAATCCTGGGAGCTTCTCCAAGAGGACGATTACCGCGCTTGCAGGCCTTGAAGACAATGAGGCGCAATGGTTTACGAACTTGTGTGGCTTTGCGGTGGTCATCGGCAGAAATTCGGTACCATTGGTGTTCGACGAATCCGCCGAGATCTATCGACGCCATCAAGTGGACTTCTCAACCCTGAGCGATCTGGAGAGTATTGGGATGATTCGTCTCGGTGGCGCGGTTGGGTTCAGGCTCACAGGGCTTTCTAGGAGGATGACCGTACATTACTTTGGGGAAAGGTGGAAACTGCGCCTGCCCAAGGAGTCCGACAATGAAATAGAGGTAGGGAAGGTGGTGTTTACTAGGGTAGGCAGGGATCTCTTGCCCATATGTGGTGGCAAGACTGTAGAAGGCTTCCGGCAATACTTGGAGACGCGATGGAGCGCGTACTCGCCGGAGATGGGCGGGGGGTAGTGAGAAGACTTGTTCCGCACTGAAATCCCGTTGCAGACAAAAATGCGGCCCGTGTCCGATCCTCTTACGACCCGTCAACGCAGCGAGTTTGATGAGCCGGATCCGTTCGAAGGACACGAGGCCAGAGATGCTAGTGCGGGCGGCTCGTCCACGGCACGGGCTACCGCTATCGCCTCCACGCAAAGGAACTACCCGGGCGTCCCGACCTCGTGTTCCGTCCGCGCCGTAGGGGTGATCTTCGTCCATGGCGGCTTCTGGCACGGGCACGAGGGCTGTCCAGCCAACCGGACGCCGAATACGCGCCGAGAGTTCTGGAGACGCAAATGGAGGCGGCGGGAGAGGGGGGCGCTAAACCCACTACATCCCAGCGGGCGGGCGGCGCTTCCATATGATCTAACCCCGCTCGTCAACCGAGCGCCGCACCCGATCTACAACAGCATCAAGGTCTCGCACGACCTCGCTCTCCCAGAAACGCAGCACCGTCCACCCATCGCGCTCAAGTGCGGCCGTGACCTGTCGATCCCGCTCCACGTTCCGCTGAATCTTCGCGACCCACCACTCGGTGTTCGTCGGGAAAAGCTCCTTGAGGGACCGAAGCCCCCGCAGTCGCCAAGCGTTTCCGTGCCAGAAGTCACCGTCGATGAAGACAGCGACACGAGCGCCCACAAATACGAGGTCAGGCTTGCCGATGAGCCCACCGTAGTGCTTACGGTATCGGTAGCCTTGCGCCCAGAGTCGTCGTCGTACGCTCAGTTCGGGTTTCGTGTCCTTCGCCCGGACGCTTGCCATTATTCGAGATGTGACTGCGGGATCCCTGGCGCGCGCCATCGTCAAATCAACTTCGGCTCGACGTCGACAAGATCAATGTGCTTCGGTGGTGATTCGGATCCAACTTCGCTCCGATCGAGAACGCGCCTAATCTGTGTCGCCAAGAGCTCGATGACCTGTACGGGAGCCGCGTTCCCAATCTGACGCATAGCCTCGGTGCGGCTTCCGCAAAACACGTATTCCGGAGGAAACGTCTGGAGCAGCGCAGCTTCGTGGACCGTGAAGTAGCGCACGGACCCATCCTTATTACGCAGCATGTTTTCTCCGCCCGGGACCCCGTGCACTCCGGCCTTGAGAGTCTTTGCGGGTTGATCGAGCGGACTCCCGGTGTGGCCGCGATAGCTGCGAGCGCCGGGAATGCCGACATGGTTCCTGTGAAACGGATGAGGTCTGCCCAGCCACGGATTCGGGACGCCCGCGAGTGCATCACGGACGGTCCGCCAACTGGAAAGCTTCGGCTCCGGCGTCGCAAGCGAAGCCAGTTCGCGCTTGCGCGGTTGAGGTGGGACCATTAACCCGTGCCTGCGCCAATACACCCCCGTAACCTGTTGGGCGTGAACCAGCGCGGCTCTGGAGTGAGTGGGTTGAGGCCATGTCCACGAGAGACCAAGGTCGGTTCGTAGTGCGATGATGAACACCCTCACACGGCGCTGGGGCACTCCGTAGTCCGCGCAGTCAAGCGCTCGTATCCAGACGTTGTAGGTTGGGCCCGCTTCCATCTGTCTTGTCGAGAAAGCCCGCAGCAATTGTTCCTTGTGTTGACGCTCGTCCCCACGAGGGAGGAGCCCCGGCATCGCGAACTGTAGAAGAACGTACTCCAAGTAGGATCTGAAGTTGCTTCGCACCAGTCCGCGGACGTTCTCGATCAGCACCGCCTTCGGTGCGAGCGTTCGTTGAGCTCTGAAAACCTCGGGAAAAAGGTTGCGCGTATCCCGGTGTCCTTTGTGCTTCCCGCCCAGGGAGAATGGTTGACACGGCGTACCCGCAGATAAGTAATCGATGGGGCCCGAGAAACGTTCGTACTCGATCTGCGTTACATCCACGGGTGCTACGTCGATTTCGCAGGTTACTCCAGCACCGGTCTCACTGTTGTAGCGAAGTGTCTTAACCGCATGACGCTGATTCTCGAGGAGCGCGACGGTTCGAAACCCGGCTCGATGATTGCCGAGCGCCATGCCTCCCGCGCCCGCGAAAAGCTCTAGTACCCTTACCGGAGTCGCCAACAGGGATCCTCCGTCTGGCGCTGCCTTCGCCATCCTGCCCCTTCGGTCCCAGCCTGCGTGATCATGCCTAACGTCCCCACCGATAGTTCCTAATCGACCCATACCAAACGAGAAATCCGCAATTTGCGGGCGGCATCTTCCACTACCGCTCGTATCGATCGTTCGCGAAATCTGCCGGTCGAGAACAGCAATACCGCTCCGAACGGTATCCCTCCCGACGCTTCGAAGGCTCGCTCATGAACTGCCATGAGAACGAATTTCCAATCTTCTGCTCGTCCCCACGAAATGACTCGACCATCGGGAAGCAAACGACCGTGCGGCTTGATGTACGTACGACAGTCCGCCGGTTCCGAATCCAATCCGAGAAGACGAAACGAACTGCGGGGATCCGCAAGTCGCGCCCGCCCGTAGTCCTTTAGAAGCGTGTCCTTGATGTAGACGCGGACCTGTCGGAGATCCATAAAATGCCCGAGCTTCCCCCCGATCGAGGGATCGCGCGTCCAGTTCTCGTACCACCGCGCCTTGTCCGACGATGCCAGAGTCATCCATTTAACGTCGTCCGCTCGAGCCCAAAGCTCTTCTTTGATCAGATCTCGCATCTTCGTGGGTATCATCACTCAACTCCACCTGGGGGCATCGGCCGCAAGTAATCCAGGTCTGGGAGCTCAAGTGCTACATCCCCTTCCCGAAGTATCAGCGATGCTTGATCCAGCATCCACTCCTTCAGGAAGCTGCCAGCCGACTCATCACGGAACTGAACCACGCGTCCTCCCAACCCAAGGCGCTCTACTCCTTCTGAAGGCAATGCCCTCTCGAGCTCCAACACTGCAGCCACTCGACGCAGATCGGTGACGAAATCCAACACCACCACTTTGTCCTTCTGGGGTGCCACGCGTAGTCCGCGCCCAAGTTGCTGCACAAAAATCCGTCTGCTATGTGTCGCCCTCATAAAGACAATCAGATCAACATCTGGGACATCGACACCCTCGTTGAACAAATCGACTACGGTCAAGAAATGCAGACCTCCTCGCTTGAACCTTGTCATCAAGCGATCTCGTTCTCGAGCGTTCATGTCGCCTTCGATAGACTCGGCCCGGAATCCGTATGTCCGGAGTGTCGCCGCCATATCACGAGCGTGCGCGATGGTTGGACTGAACACAATTCCTGATTTCCGTGATTCTTGATCGAATGTCTGTCGAATAATGCGGGCCGCTTCGTCATCGCGAGTAGGGATGATCAATCGGCGGTTGAGTTGTGACAAAGAATAATTGTGCTTGGATCGATCTTGTACGACCGTCCAGTCAAGGTTATCAGCCAACAATCGATAATCGACTTCCGAAAGGAAGCCACGTCGCAACCCTTCTTCGATGCCAAGTTGTACGACGGGCGGTCCTAGGAGCTCGTCAATGTCGAACCCGTCTCCTCGCCACGGCGTGGCGGTGACTCCTCCAAGCATGGGAGGAGCTAAGGTGGTCAGCACATCCAAGTAGGTCTCGGCGCCAACATGATGAGCCTCGTCAACGAGAATCAGGCCGAAGTCCGGGAGGTGCGTGAGATGACCGGCAGCCGTTTGAAACGTGGCAAATGTGATACCATCCCAAAACGTTGGTCGTTCTCCAGCCGCCAGTTGATGCGTCGGCACCCACTTTGGAAGCTGATACCAGAAGCTCTGGTGTAGCTGATTCACCAGGGGCAGCGTGTGCGCAAGCACTAGCACGCGACCGCCCGGGACTAGGCCATCTCGCAACAGATCCGCCACCAATTCAGCCATTACGACAGTTTTTCCGAGTCCAGTCGCCATGACGACTTGCGCGCGGGCCGTGTCAAGCAGCGCCTCACGACACTCACGGACTGCCTCTTCCTGATAATCGTAGAGCGTTCGTCGGTGAAGCGAAAACTCCGGAGTTCGTGACATAAGGTTGAGAAGCGTCCTAGGCGAGTAGATATCGACGTTGAGTCGGAGGCGGCGGTAGCGCGCTCTCTCTCCCTTTATCCCGGGACCCGGTGGACGTGACGTGGCGACAATGAGGCGGCCACCTCCGTAGAACTCACCAGCCTTGACGACCTCAGTGATTGCCTTGCTAGGCGGCGCCGAGCGAGTCGTGTGCTTGCACTGAAATACCCACAACTCGTCTCGAATCACTCCGAGAACGTCCGCGCCACGGTCGCCGGGTCCGCCGACGAGGCGCACGTCGGAATACCCGTTTGCGAGAAGAAGTCGCGCAACGTCGCGTTCGAAGGCTTGCCAAGGACCAGATCGCAGGCGCCGTTGATCAAGAAAACCCCTGGTCATTCTTCTTCAACGACAACATCAGGCTCAGTCAATTCGAGGGCCAAGAAGGCTCGAAGTAGCCGCGCGCGTGGAGCCGAAGCCAACTCACTCGGGCTGCTGTCGGCGAGCCATGTGGCCTCGGAAAGCAAGTTAGTTCGTTCCCGTACGACACGTTTTCGCGCCTGTTCGGTTGAGAAGGCGCTTCCGAAGTCGAGTTGGGAGTAAGGCTCATCCCACACCCGTCCATCCAAGAACAGCTCCGGATGCTCCGCAAAAAACTCTACAAGTGTAAGGTGTGACGCATATTGAAGAAATTCACCTCGGGAAATTGCGGCGCCCGGATCCGCCACCGACCTAGATACCATCCCGCGTCGGATCTCCTCCTGAATGGAGTCCGGCAAGTCGTTGAAAAGAGATGGGGAATCTTCTCGCCGAAGGTGCGTCGACACGCTGGTTGCGATGGAGCCGAGTGCGAGTTGAGCGCGACCTGACAAATCCAACGGATCGAGTCGGCTCTCCGCCGCGTAGTCGCCGCGAAGGTCCGTCAAGGCAGATCCAAAGGTGACTCCGGGCGGCAAGTCTCGTCGAAAAAAGTCAACCAGAGCGTTCGCGAGTTCCACCAATAGTGCGTCGAGCGGCGTAAAGGTCGCTGACCGAAAAATCTCGTGGTCCGTATTGATGAAGTAGGCGTAAGGGCCGTCCGCCCGCTTACGCAGCATCCACGGCGTAGATGTCTCCGCAAGCTCCGGATCGCCTGCCAACACTCGCCACGCTTCGACGTCCCACCGATGGCCGCTCAGCCTATGCAAGTAATCTCTACTAAGTGATGGCATCGGATATCGCCGCGGTTCAAATTCACGCGTTCCTTCCTCGCCCTCTTCATCGCTTGGATCGTCCGTGGACTCCTCCTCCGTGGAGTCCGTAGAGCCGAACTCTTCAACCGAGTCCGGCTCCTCTTCCTCGTCCTCCCGAAGTAGGTCGGCATCCGCCTCTTCTATGAGCGCCCACCACTTGTCATCGTCAACGTAACCCGGTTGTTCGTCATTGAACTGCTTCACCATATGTTTCGCCCGGGTGTTATCCGGGACAACAAGGATACTGCTCCAACCCGCCGCTCATGGCTGTGGCGATGATCGACGGAACACTTGATAAAGACGATAAAGAGGCGAGTTGTTCTCCGTGACACCCAGGCCTCGGGCGATCCGGGGTCTTAGCGGACCAAGGCCGCGAACGATCTTGACCATGTCGGCCCAAGCGGGGTCGGTGCGATCAAACCGCTCTTTGCTATAGCTGACTCGGCAGTGGTCGAGGTGTATCTCCCCCACGATGCGTCCGCGGTGTCGTTGGTCGTCAATCGGGTACTCTTCTTCCATTCCCCCGTCGCCATGCCACATAAACAAATCTTTGTTGGACAGTTCAATTTTTCGGCCGTTTCGAATGAAATCAATCCCGTAGCTGGAACCATCGAGATACCTTTGAATGCCGACCCAACCCCGCACAACCCGCTCACGAGAGATAACTTCTGTGGACTGACAAATCGGGCAGGGGTCAGTGGCGCTCTGAATCCAGTTCCAGCACGCTAGACAGTAGGGCCGCTCCGGAAGGTGCCGGTTGATCTTCTGCACGGGTGCAATATCGCCGTACTTCGAGTGTAGAATAGTTCGGGATTCATCCCATAGACAATGTTGTATTCCTCGAACTGTTGTCCCCATGTACTCGAGGTCAAACTGCATAGGTGTCCCGTTGGGACGCAACATAGAAGAGTACGTACGCGCCAACGTCTTCTTGATGGTTGTACGGTTATGGGTTTTGGAAAAATATACTCGTTGTTCCGGCTTCAGTTGTTCAACACAAATCTCAGTGCCGCACTCGTTTTCGTCGACCTTGACGCGAGAAAGCCGGGGGGTTCGAAAATTACCTTGGTGTTGAAGTTCATCGAAATCGATTCGCACACCGTGCCACTCGGAATCTTCCCGCGACGTTGTCCACACCGTCGTGACTCTGCCGAGACGAGCGGTGGCGATATTGAACCCCATTCCAAAGAGACCGAGATTGTCGATTGGATTGTTGCTGCTCCAACCAGCACGGACGGCGTGCTCTAGGACCTCTGGTGTCATCCCGGGCCCGTTGTCGCGCACGACGATCTGAGCGGAGTCGTGGTCGAGCATCGGTAGGGTGACATATACAGTCGGATCGCGAGGGGGTTCAGGAGCACGGAGGAAGCCGTCGACGGCGTTGTCGATCAACTCTGCCAGGCAGCGCCACTGATCTAGGTTGATTTCCCCGAGCATCGCTAAGATCCGGGGGTTGGGCTGGAGGTCAAACTCTGCGGACAAGGGCTTGTTGCTCATGTTCTCTCTCGGTTGGGGCATGAGGTCGCGAAGCGTGATCCGGTCGGGGGCTTGACCAAGTTGAGGTTGTTCTGCATTAGGCTAGGGGCCTCGATAACAGATTGCCAAGGGATGGACAGGATGTTGGGGAGTTGCGAAGAGCGGGACAAGAGGGGGAGCGGGGTGGTGGCGGGCGGCGTGTCATCGGCTGGGCAGTGAGGGGTTGAGTTCGCACCCGCTCACGGAGCTAGGCCTATCGTCCTCTTGGTCCGCAGTGGATAGGGAGGCATGCCGGTCGGCACACGCCGCGCGGTTTCGAGATCTAAAGCGGCGCTTGTTTGGCAAGACGGATGTTCCAATCACCGATATCCCAGGCATGTTGGAGTCGCTAAATCGACTCTTTGACGCGGGTTACAGTGTCACCGATGTGTCCGTGATGTTTGGTGTGAGTCGGCAAAGGGCGGACCAGTGGAAGAGGAAGTATGACTTGGGGAACGCCGGTCACCGGAGAGCAGCCTATCGGATTTGGGATGAAACGCTTGATCGGTTCGTACCGGTTTCTCGGGAAGAAATCGTCGCGCGAGCTCGCATTCGTCTCGAGAGACGTCGGCGGGCAAAGGTGACCGACCGACACGCGGCGGAGCGGCGTCGTCACGTGCAGGCGCTGCTTCGTCTGGCTGACGCATTCGACAGGGTGCCCACGCTGGGTGAGTTGGCCGATGAACTCGGTTGCGCTGGGATCGCTCAGGCCGCCACCAGGTACTGGCAAGGTGTGAACGGGGCTGAGACGTACGCGGAGATGACAGCCGAGATGTACCGGGCTGCCGGCCTCAAGAAATACAAGCCTGGCGAGCCTGCCCGCGCCAATAAAGCGATCTCTAGCGACTGAGAGCGAGTTGCTCGTGAGCCGGATAATAGACCGCTCGCTTCATCCATTGGGGCTTATCCCTGTTCCGATGCGGTAATCACCTAACAGGTGCCCCGGAAAGGGGGGACGGTGGCCACCCGGCCCCCGCCGAGGTTATCGGGAGGGGTCAGAGGGTGTCGATCCGCCCGGTCTAGAGAAGCGTCACGAGCGGCTTCCGCCGGTACGTGTGGGCCCGGCTGTACACGTCGAAGATGCCGGTCACTGCGGTCCCGATCTTGAACAACCACGTGCTACCCTTCTTCGAGGAGCACGGCGTGAAGGTCGACACGATCCCCAGCGACAACGGGCGGGAGTACTGTGTTCTGATACGGTAATCACCCGACAGGTGCCCCCGAAAAGGGGGACGGTGGCCACCCGGCCTCCGCCGAGGTTAGTTGAGAAGCAGTGCAAGTACCCTCAACAACCACGGAGGAGAGAAGAATGACCACCGTCCAGGCCGAGAAGATAGCTCGGCGGAAGCTGTCGCTGCTAGAACCCAGGAGCTGGGCAACGTGTCGAAGGCGTGCCGGATCGCGGGTTACAGCCGGCAGCAGTTCTACGAGATCCGAAGGAACTTCCAGGTGTACGGGGCCGAGGGGCTCCTGGACCGCATGCCGGGAGCGAAGGGGCCTCACCCGAACCGTGTCGCCTCGGAGGTGGAGGAGGCGATCCTGGCCCACGAGCTGGCGCACCCGACGCACGGCGCGCAGCGGGTGGCGGACGAACTCATGCTCCGGGGCGTGCAGGTGAGTTCGGGAGGCGCCAGGGGGGTGTGGATCCGCAACGGCCTGCAGAAGCGCCACGAGCGGCTGCTGCGGCTGGAGAAGACGGTTCGGGAGCGCGACTTCGCGCTGACCGAGGAGCAGATCCTGGCGCTGGAGCGCCTCGACCCCGAGTAGCGCGAGCGGCACGGTGCTGGACTGCTTCAGCCGCTACGTGTGGGCCCGGCTGTACACGTCGAAGATGCCGGTCTCCGCGGTCCAGATCCTGAACAACCACGTGCTGCCCTTCTTCGAGAAGCACGCGGTGAAGGTCGAGACGATCCTGAGCGACAATGGGCGGGAGTTCTGCGGCCGCGAGGACCAGCACCCCTACGAGCTGTTCCTCCAGCTCGAGGAGATCGAGCACCGGAAGACGAAGGTGGGCCCGTCCGCAGTCGAACGGGTTCATCGAGCGCTTCCACCGCACGCTCCTGGACGAACACCTCCTGGTGAAGGGGCGGACGACCTCGTACGAGTCCGTCGACGAGATGCAGGCCGACCTGGACGCCTACCTCGAGACCTACAACCGTAGCTGGCCGCACTGCGGCCGCGGCATGGAGGGGAGAACCCTGTACCTGGTCTTCAAGAAGGGGACGGGAAGCCCGGGAGCCGGAAGAAGTCAACCGGGAAGGAGGTGAAGACGGCAGCCTGAAGCGCTGACCTCGGCGAGGCCGGGTGTCAGGTGAATGCCGTACTTGTACACTTGGCGGGTACGGCGTCCGCCTCAGAGCGAGCCGTGTCACGTCGGCGGCCATCGCACCGAGCGAGACTTGAAACAGCAACGGGCCGCGATTACCGTGATCATCCTCTCGCCTTTCACGCAGAGGATTCTCCTCTCACAGCTTCGTGGAGTGCCCATGATGGCAAAGGACCAGTTTTTCATCGACGGCAAGCGGTTCAAGCTGGAATACAGCCCGCAGAAGGTCTCCGCGCTCCTCCATCTGGTTCGCAAGTCTAGCAGCGATTTTCTTCTGGTCTCGGAGGACGGCATCGAGTACGGCGATCCCGACGAGTTGGTCGAAGTCGCTCCGGGTAACGAGTTCTCGACCAAGAAGCGGGACGATTCCCAGAAGCCGGGTGAGAGGCAGATCCGCTACACCGTTAACGGTGAGGAGAATACGACGCTCGAGAATCCGCTTTCACTCGAATCAATCCTACGAAATGCTGGTGCGGGCGCCGCGATCGACACAGCGGACCTGGGCAGCTACTACCTGGAGAACACGGCCGACGGTCGGAAATACGAGAATCTCGACGATCTGGTAACGATATCCGAAGGAGACAACTTCGTCGCGATCCACGTTGGCAGCACCCCTGTAGCCTGATATTCGATGCTGGAACAGGTCTCCGCGGAACTACAAGAAATCGAACTCGATCCGCGGATCGTCGACTTCCCTGGCTTCTCGATCTCGGGTCGAGCCATCGTACTTGACGTCGAAGTACAGCACGGTCGCTTCAAGGGAGAAACTCTGACGCTCGCGCTGAGCTTCCAAGAGGACGCATACCCGGAATACCCGCCGCACTTCGTTCACTTCAAGTCATCGATCAATACTGCGATCGCGACGAGGCACTCCACGCATGACTTCGAGGGCGAGAACTGGTCAGCCTATAGCCTTCCGCCAAGCGATTTCTGGGACAGGCTAGAATCGTCGAAGAAGAACATGCGGACGTACTATCGGCGGCACCTTCTCCGGGTGCTCGCGAAGCTATGAGATTCGAGGCCGTTCTCTCCGAAGCTTTAGCTGAAGAAGCCAAAGATCACCTGCTCGCGTGGTTGCGGCGCGGCGAACGGCAGGAGGATCTCTGCTTCGCGCTCTGGCGTCCGAGCACGGGCGCAGTTCGTACGACGGGCATCGTAACGGAACTGCTTCTTCCGTCGCGTGGAGAGAGGAGCTTACATGGCAACGTGAGCTTCGAGCCCGAATACCTCGGAAGGGTTACGCAACGAGCCTGCCAGACGAATACCGGCGTCGCCTTCATGCACAGCCATCCTATCCCCGGCTGGCAGGCAATGAGTCATACGGATGTCCTGGCCGAGCGGGATCGGATCGCGCCACCGTCTCGCGCCGCAGGCCTGCCGCTCTTGGGTCTCACCGTCGGTACGGATGGGGTGTGGAGCGCACGCTTTTGGTCTTGGAACGGCCGGGAGTACTCACGCACCTATTGCGACAAGGTCAGGGTCGTGGGTAGCGGGATTCATCTCAGCAACAATCCTAACCTGGGTTCACCTACTTTTCGGTCGAAACGTCTACGCCGCACCCTCGACACATGGGGACGGGAATGCCAAGGCGTTCTTGCCAGTCTTCGAATCGGCGTCGTGGGGCTCGGCAGCGTTGGTTCGATCATTGCCGAGACGCTCGCGCGGATCGGTGCCACGAACATCCTTCTTATCGATGCTGACCGCGTAGAGGAACACAACCTTGACCGGCTCTTGTACGCCACCGCAAGCGACATTGGCCGTTTCAAGGTCGACATGGTGGCGGAGAAACTCAGGTCCAGTGCTACCGCCGCGTCCTTCCGAGTCGACGCCAAGCGCGTTTGGGTCCACGAGCGTGATGGCTACGCTGCCACGCTCGACTGCGATATAGTGTTCGCAGCCGTGGACCGCCCGCTACCGAAGGATCTGCTCAACAACATTGCCTACGTCCACTGCATCCCTGTCGTCTTTGGCGGCGTTCGCGTTGCAACCAAGGCCGATGGTCGGCTCGCCGACGCTACTTGGAGCGTCGTTCGCGTCGGGCCGGAGTCGCGTTGTCTGCGTTGCGATGGTCAGTACACAACGTCGGCGGTGATGATGGAGCGCGACGGATCTCTCGACGATCCAACCTATGTGATACAGGGTGCCGCGGTTCCGGGTAACGAGAACGTCTTCCCGTTCAGCGCCAATCTGGGCAGTCTAATGGTGCTTGAGATGCTGCGTTCGATCCTGCGCGAACGGTGGTGGCCTCCCGCTCCGACCAAGCTACACTACAGTTACGTTGCCGGCCGATTGATGTCCGAGATTGCCACATGCCACCCGGGCTGTTCTGTCGCCGAGAGAACAGGGCAAGGCGACCGCTGGGCCTATCCCTTCATCGATGACCCGGTTGTTCGCGAAGAACGGTTCCGTAGTTATCGAGATCGTCTCACGTCCTTTCTTGGCCGCAGGTTGCCTGGACTCCGGACTTGGCGGAGGAACTGATCATGAGTACCGCACTTACCGACGTATCGCTCACTGACGTCCGTTGCTTCTCCGGCGAGCAGCATGCACAACTGTCCAAGATGACGCTGCTGGTGGGTGAGAACAGTGTCGGCAAGACCACGTTCCTCGGCTGTCTGCATGCCCTCGGCCGCTTAGCTGGGCTCGATGATCTAGATGATCGAATCAACTGGTTCGACCGTGCGCCGTTCTCGATGGGGTCGTTCGATACTCTCGCTCGGTCCAGATCCATGTCGTTTCGCGTCGGCGTCGGGCTGACCGGTGGTCCATTCAATCAGTTTGCCATCCAGTTCGCGGATGGTGCCAAGGCGTGTCCTAAGGAGATCGCGCTGGAATTGCAGCTCTCCGACCGCGATCCCGACGATGGTCCCACCTTGAGCATCGTTCGCGAGGGTCCCGAGAGTCACACGGAACGTTGGCGCTTCGACGGCCCCGGATTCTGTTTCCGCCTCAACCAGTCCGATGTTTCGGATGCGCAGTTCACGACATGGCTGTCGCGGACGATACGCTACGGCCAATTGCCGTTCGATGGCGACGTGACAAAGTTCCGAAAGCGGGTGATCCCTGCAACCGATCAGGATCTCGCGGCGTTCGGCAAGTTCGTCAACTTCTTCCGTCATGATTTTCGTGCCCCAGACGCGCCTCTCCGGATCAACCCCATTTCCCCGCACGGCTTGGATCCACAGCGGCTGTACACCTCCCACCCCTTCGGGGTACCCGGAGAACACCTAGACCTCGATGCGATCAACGAGACTGGCCGCGAACTCGGTCTCTTCAACGGAATCGACGTCCGTCCCGTCGGCCCTAACGCTTTCGAAGTTCTTGTTGACGTTTCAGGTTCGCGCCGCAACATCATGGATGTCGGTTACGGCGTGACCAGCCTACTTCCTTTCGTCGAAGCGTTCGCAAGAGCGCCCGCCAGCTGCCTCTTCCTGCTTCAACAGCCGGAGGTGCACGTCCACCCATCGGCGCAGGCCAAGCTCGTCGAGATAATGGCTAGGAGCGACCACAGGTTCGTTATCGAAACACACAGCGACCATGTGATCGCTTGGTTGCGTATTCTCGTCAAGGAAGGACACCTGACACCTGCCGATGTCAGCATCATCTATTTCGAATCCTCTCCTGACGATCCGTCGACCACCAGCTTGCATCAAATATCTCTTGATCAACGCGCTAACCTAAGCGGACAGCCTCCTACCTATCGGCAGTTCTTCTCACGGGAAACCGCCAAACTCTTGGGATTGCCCGCATGAAGGTTCCAGCATGTGCGTGAGAACCATCATCGACGCCAGCGCGTTTCGCCACCTGATGGAGCCGACCCGGAATTCCGCAGGGGACCAACTGCGTAGTTGGATCGTCCGCGGCGCTGGGGTTGTCGTGTACTCCCCCCACAACACCGGGTATGCCACGGAACTCGGTAGGTACACCGCCGTCCAGGACCTCCTGCGAGACTACAGCCAGCGTGGACTAGCCATCGAAGTCGACGAGTCGTCAATCCGGGCGGCTCGCGACGAGATTCCCCACCGCCCGCCTCGGCGCTCGAACGATGAAGATGTAGACATCCTCGCTCTAGCCGTGGCTAGCCAAGCCACCGTCCTCTTCTCACGTGACGGACTGCTCTGTGGAGACTTCGCCGACAACCAAGTACTGGGCAACGTCGGCCGCGAGCACCGACGCAGTGTGCCGAGTCTCGTTAAGCTGGCCGCAGATACGACACACGCCACCCGTCGGAGACAGTTCCTTGCGCGTCGCCGATGCCCATCTTCCTCATAGCTGGATTCCAACGCATAGTCGACCACCGTACTCACGCCGGATGGCTTGGGACCGAGCCTCTCTGACCGAAGCCGTCACGGCCACTCAGTGCACGGCCCATCCGTCCGCGTCAGCGGGTAGGCCCCGTTCGTCGCCGGACTCAGCTAGTCCATCGAATTCGATCCGTTGGCATCCCTAGCAACATGCGCGACGATGGAGTAGCCTGAGCAGGTTACGAACGTCACCGGGCATAAGCACGCCTGCGGACAAGTCTACAAGCTCCTTGGCCCTACCTCCCTATGGAATTCCTGAACTGGCTAGGCACGCACGTCACTGGCCTCGACGATTTACGTGACGCCATGTACGTGGCCCTCGGCATCCCGGCGTTGATCCTCCTTTGGTGGCGCTCGGCGAGCGCGAACAAACAGGCACGGGCGGCGCTAGAGCAATCTAAGACCGCTCTCGACCAATTCCGGTTAGCGGAACGGGGTTCGTCAACCAGTCTGTTTCAGGCCGCATCGGATATGCTGGGCAGTGACGTGGTGGCTGTGCGGATCGGCGGTGTCCACGCCCTGATGCGCCTCGCCGAGCAGGAACCAGAGGATTTCCACGTTCGGGTCATGCAGTTGTTCGTCGCTTTCCTGGGTACGCCGCCGCCCCATCCCACCGATCCCCAACCCAATGAGCGCGCCGACATCGATGCAATCGTGCAGATGCTGAAGCGCCGGTCCGATGCGGCACTCGAGCTTGAGAAGGAGCAGAGATTCTACCTCTATCTGCCTCGAGCCCAGTTGTCTGGGACGGCGTTGAGAGCGTCCAAGTTCTCGCGAGCCCATTTCGTACAAGCCGACCTTTCATATGCGTATGCGGAAGCGTCAGATTTCTCACACAGCACGTTGGAGCATTGTGATCTCCGCGACGGACGGTTCTCATCCAACTTTTTCCTATCGCAGATACGCCATTCAAGACTGTCGAATTCGAACTTTCGAGCTGCCAACTTTCATCGTGCGAGTTTTTATTTCGTCGACCTATCCGCCTCCAACCTCCAATACGCCAGGCTGACGGAAGCAGGACTCAGCGCGGTTGATATGAGAGGATCCGACCTGACCTTGGCCGATCTGAGTGGGGCACGCATTCGACCCGGGAGGATGCTTACACCCGATGGAGAGGTTGACGACAAAGAAGTATTCTGCCTCCTCACGCAGGCCCAACTGGATGAAGCTGCAGCCGACCCGGCCAAGCCACCCGAGATCCACCCCGGCACGGTGGATGCCGAAACGGGTGACGAGCTGGTGTGGAACACGGAGCGCGGAGCGCAGAATTGGCAGCGTCTGGACGAGTCGAGGGAAGCGTCGCGAGTTCCCGAGTCGGATCAGTGACGACGTGATCAATGCGCCTTCCTTGTCCCGGGTCGGCATCTCCTTGAGGAGCCGCTGAAGGACGTCGCCGGATTACCTACCACGAGATCATCCGCCCGCAAGCACATGTACGGAGTGTCGGCATCCGCCATGCTAGTACGTCTCGGCCAAGTCGGGGTTCTGACCCCTGCCGCGGTCCGACGCGCATTCAGGACGTTCGCCCGCTCCTGGCGTGAGACTGAACCGGAACCCCTCGATGGCAGCCAAGGGTTCGCAGCGTTCGAGAAGCCCCAGCGCTTCACGAGCCTTGTCTGGCGCGCGCTCGGTGACGAGCTGATCTCGCCGGTCCGGGCGGCCGCTCTCCTCAACAGATCCCTCGACATGGTCGAGCGGTAGATCGCCGGTCCGGCCTTCCCCTAGTACGGGTCGTCGCGCCCACCAACCTCCAGCCGCAGATTCAATGCTCTTTGCGGTGACATCGGGTCGATGGTCAGGGTCGTGACCCGATCCGGAAACAGGTCGGCGAGACTCGGCGCAGCCTCGAGCGCGTCCCGATCCACGTCCTCGTCCTCGCCGAGCACCACCAGTTCAATCGGAACGCCGGATGGCAGCCAGCACACTCTGTAGAAGCCGGATGAGCTGCTTAGAACGCCCGTTCGCCAGACTACGTTGCCGGCAGCGGAGACCATGGGAACACCGGGTGGACCGTTTCGGCCGCAAACCGCGGAAAGGACGTCGCTCAGCGGGGGCGCTTCGAACCGGACCTCGACCAGACTGTCGACATCCGGTCCCACTTCCACCTCGACGGACTCGGGTTCGTACCACAGCTGCCCCAGGTACGGATGCGTAAAGTGGAGTGCGTAGGTGCCGACGCCCAGGTGATCCAGCTCGAATCGTCCTTCGGCATCCGTTTCCGTCTCCGTGCCGGAGCCCTGCGCGTAGACACGGGCGTTCGGCAGCCCAACGCCAAGCGAGTCGACGACGGTGCCCACGACGCGCCTCCCCCGCTGCCCTTCGAAGACCACGCCAGCGTCGCCATGAGCCCGAAGCACCTCGCCGTGCGTGATGGCGACGCCCTCCAGGGTGGCCGCGGGTTGGCCCGTGAGCGGGTGCTCGGTCTCACCCGCCGTGAACATTCGGATGTGCCATGAGGTGACGATCCAGGTGCCGTCCGGGAGGCCGCGAAAGCTAGGCGACGGCCAGCCCCTCCCCGGGGCGCAGATGGCACTGGGGACGGACGGACACGCTGATTTCCGCCAGCGAAATCGCCTCGATGGGCGCGGCCATCTGCACCGTCAGGGTGTCGCGGGTGGAGATCCTGAAGAATGCCGAGTACGTGGTTCCATACCCGATCCGCTCGGCTCGCAACCGGTATTCGCCGGGGGTGGGGACCCGCAACTCGAACACGCCCGTACCGCTCCGCGTAAGCATCCGCTCGACGCCGCGGCCGTCCCGGTCCACCAGGGTGATCATCGCCCCCGCAATGGCCGCGTTGTCCCCCTCGTCGACGAGCCTGCCACGCACCACCTGACCGTGCACGGCCGACGCAAACGCGCTCTGAAGCACGACCAATGCGATCGTCAGGCGGATCCTGCGACGGTCGGCGGTCACTTCCTCGAGGCCGGTTCCACCCACACCCTGTAGTCCCGGGCGGGGAAAAACTGGGCGGCCTGCTCCTTGGTCAGCCCCTCGAGGCTCAGCATCGAGGCCATGCCCTTGCCGTCCGGGGACGCCACGAGTTTGACGCACCAGCCGTCATCCTCGGACGACTCGTGAACGGACGACGGCACGAAGGTCGTGTCCGGCGTGTTGAGCATTGTCACGGGCGCTACTCCTTCTGTCATCCCGGGGGTGGGTAGGGGTCCCGACCGTACGAGCGCTTCTCCCGAATCCTCCCATCACGTCCATGGATCAACAGCTCGGACTCTTGATTCCGTGCGATCGCAGTCCCCCGCTCGATCGCTTCCCGCTGCGTGCCGAACACCTTCGTTGCCTTCGGGCTACCCGAGGCCTTGACGGCCCATCCGTTCTTCGCGGGAATAACGTGCTGGTTACGCTTCCTCGTCATGTTCTGCACCTCCACCACCTTCCGATCACCAGGCTGACCGTATCGTAATCGAGCGAGCTTATCCCACCAAAGCACCGTCGCGATCCTCCGAGCCGCAACGCGTGGAATCTCGGCCTGGATCCGGGGATTCGTGCCGCCCTTCGGGCGCAGCAAGACGCTGATGATGGGCGGTTGAGACTGCGGCGGACCCTGATGTTACAGCCGGCCGGGCTCCGAGGACGCCTTTCCCGGTGCCGGAGCCGCTACCCCTGCAAACAGCATGCGAGGATCCATCGTGAACACACCATCTCGGGCCGCCGCCGCACTCGGCGCCGCCGTGGCCGGACTGCGGGGGAGCCATCGAACCAGAGAGGAGGGGCAAGAACGGCAACGTCCGGTTGACGTGCGGGAGAGGGTTTGCTACGCTCCTTTCGGGACGCACCTACGGTGGATTTCCATCGTACTGCCCCCCTTCCGAGGCCCGCGCTCCGGCGCGGGCTTTCGTGTTCCCGGAAGCTCCCCGTGACGTATCTCGCCTACCTCGACGAATTCGGCCATATCGGCCCGTACGTAAGCAGCGTACATCCTAGGCATAACGACAGCCCGGTGTTCGGCTTAGCAGGCTATGTCCTTCCCTCCGAAGAGGTGCGAGGGTTCGGAACGTGGTTCTTCCAGCGAAAGTGCGAGCTTCTCGCATTTGAGATCGCGCGGTCGGGTCAACATCCCGCCCTATGGGAGAAGAAGGGAGCCAGCCTTTACACGGTCACGAATGTGACCCGGTACCCCGAACTCAGGAAGCTTACCAACCGGCTGTTCAACAACATCGCTTCAGCCGGTGGGTTCGTCTTCTACGTTGGGATCAAGAAGACGGCACCGCCGGAGACACACAATCCGAACCGGCTCTACGCCCGAGTACTGGTTGAGGCGATCAAGCGGATTGACGAGTTCTGCGAACGGGACTGCCAGCCGTCGGAGGATTTCGTGCTACTACTTGACGAGCACGACCAGCGGTCTGCGCAGATAACGGAAGCCGCGCGAAGCATGTATGCGAAGACTGAACGGCGACGGCGCCTCATCGAGCCGCCGTTCCATCTCGAGAGCCACCGCTATCAGACGCTCCAAGCAGCAGATTGGATTGCCGGACTGGTGGGACGGATCGGGGCGATCTGGGCTGATCCGGATGCCTATCCAGAGAACGAAGTGTTCCGCCGGTACTTCGAGCACCGGCTGAATCAAGCCAGCCGACGGAGCGGAATCCGAAGCTAGGGTTCTGCCCTTTATGAACAACATCTTTGTCAACGTGTCGTCGTTGCCCCTCCGCGTGGCGCCCCATAGGCTTCCCGTCGAGACGATACCTGCTCCTCCGCGCTGACTATCGGACGTGATCGAACCATGACATCCCGCTTCTCGTCCTCCGCTCTCCTCCTGTGTGGCGTGCTGCTCACGGCCTGTGAGATCCCACCGCCGGAATCCGACGAGGCCGCAGCCACGGATGCGCCGGCCGACACCGTTACGGACGCCGCAGCCGACGCCGCGGCCGACACCGTCCCAGAACGGGAGCCTCTCCCGGCCGACTCCGCCATTATCCGGCTCGACGCCAGCGACCCCAACCTCGCGGTGTGGCAGGACCGGGACATCTCGGGGGATCCTCCGCGGGAACCCGGGCCCATCGAGGTCGGATCCGTCCTCACCTTCTTCGGGCTGCCGATCGCGCGGACGCCCGAGGACCTCGTCGCGGGCGAGGTCGAAGTCGCCTTCATGGGGGCTCCGGTCGACATGGGGGTGGGGTACCGCGGGGCGGGTGAGGGGCCGACCGCGCTCCGTGCCATGCGGCGCAGCGTGGGCAGCATGGAGACGATGATCTCGTGGCGGAGCGAGCTCACGGCGGTCGACTACGGCAACGCGCCGATCGACAACCTGAGCGTGGAGCGCAGCATGCCGCCGATCCGCCGGATGGTGCGCGAGATCGCGGAGACGGGCGCCATCCCGGTGATCATCGGGGGAGACCACTCGATCGAGTTCGCCAACGTGGCGGGACTCGCGGATGTGTACGGCAAGGAGAACGTCGGCGTCATCCACTTCGACGCACACTACGACGCGGGGGACGCGCGGCACGGCCACCTGATCTCGCACGCGCAGCCGGTGCGCCGCCTCATCGATGACGGGCACATCCTCGGCAGGAACTTCATCCAGGTGGGGTTGCGGGGCAGTTGGCCGGGGCCGTCAGGCTTCGAGTGGATGCGGGCGAACGATATGCGCTACCACACGATGGCGGAGATCGACCGGGACGGCTGGACGAACGTCATGCGGGAGGTCCTCGACCAGGCGAACGAAGGTCCCGAATACCTGCACATCTCCTTCGACATCGACGTCATGGACCCGGCCTACACCTCGGGCACGGGGACGCCGGTGCCGGGAGGACTGACGCCCCGGGAGGTGTTCTACATGGTCCGCGGGCTCTGCTCGGAGAACAACGTGGTGGGCTTCGACCTGGTCGAACTCAACCCGCTGGTCGACCCGGGCTACACGACCATGCTCAACGCCAAGAAGGTCGTGGACGAGTGCATGACGGGCATCGCCCTCCGGAAGCTGGGCCTCGGAAACCGCGACTACCTGAGCCCCCTCACCCGCGACGACGGCCGCCGCTAGCGACCCGCCGCCGCGCCGGCGACCGCCGCGGCGCGATTCGTATCCGCCATCGTGTCGCCTGCTTGATGCCTCGCCCGAAACCACCGAGTTTTGGTTCCGACCTCGGCGAGCCGGGCGCTCGACGGTCAAGATCGTGGATTCGGCGCAGTGGAGGCTTCATTGCAACCTGGTACGGGAACCGTCGAAGACCGGGAACGGCTGGCGGCGCGGATAGGCGTACCCATGAAGGCCATCAAGGCGTTCTGCGACCGGTGGCAGGTGGAGGAGCTGGCGCTGTTCGGGTCGGTGCTGCGCAGTGACTTCGGGCCGGACAGCGACGTCGACGTACTGGTCAGCTTCAGGACGGAGCGAACGCCGGGCCTGTTCGGGATCGCCGGCATGGAGCGGGAACTCGCCGAGCTGCTCGCCCGCAACGTTGATCTGGTGAACCGCGCCGCGGTCAACGAGAGCCGAAACTACATTCGCCGAAAGGCCATCCTCGAATCCGCGCGGGTCGTTTATGCCCCGTAACGACGCGGCGTACCTGCTGGACATGCTGCTCGCCGCACGCGACGCATACGCTCCTGGAGCCGCTGGTTCCGCCGGAGACCGAATAGCCAAACCGTCTGCGCCGGGCGGGAGGGGCAGAGGGATGGCGACCAGACCGACCGCTACTCGCGGAGCTTGCGGGAGCCGAGCCAGATGCCGACGACGCCGATCACCGGGTTGAGCCAGGTGAGCCAGGTCGGCTGGTTGGCGCTCATCGTCGCCTCCATCATCGACACGTCGTCGGGGCGCGGTCCCGTCGCCGCCTCCACCGGGATCAGGATCGACACCACCCCGAGCACGACCAGGATGCCGATCAGAATCATGGCGCCCTTGGCGTCGTGCGCCATGCGGGCACAGACCCGTCCGCCGATGTACGCCCCCACGAACCCGATCCCGATCGAGCCGAGTATCCAGCCGGCGGCGACCTCCCACGTACCCGGCTGGAAGGAGCGCGAGGGGCCCAGCGCCAGCCACAGAAGCGAGGAGAGCGCGAAGAGCACGGCGACGATCGCGATGTAGCCGACGATGGCGGCGAGGATGTTCCTGAGCATCATGATTCTCCCTGCTGTTTTTCTTCGAGGATCTGGATCAGGCTGCCGCATGTATCGTCGAAGACGGCGGTAATGACGGTCCCCAGGTCTTTCGGCGGCTGCACGAACTTCACGCCCTTTGCCACGAGACGCTCGTGCTCGGCTTCGACATCATCGACCGCGAAGGAGGCGCTGGGAATCCCGTCCTCCATGAGCGCGGCCTTGAATGTACGGGATGCGGGGTGGGCGTCGGGCTCAAGCAACAACTCCGTCCCGTCCGGAGCTTCCTTCGATACCACGGTGATCCAGGCATACTCTCCCATGGGGATGTTGTGCTTCACCTGAAAGCCGAGGATGTCCGTGTAGAATCGAAGCGCCTTCTGCTGGTCGTTCACGACGACGCTGGTCAGGTAGATTCTCATTCCTCGCTGCCCTCATCCGTTGAGTGTGAAGTGGTCAAGTCTCGCTTTGGCGCCGGTGGTGTGCGGTCTGGAGCTGAGTGACGGCTGTGATGATGGCCACGAGGACGAACGCCAGCGGAATGTCCAGCAGGTTTTCGACCAGATTCGTGGCCGCGTCCACGGTCTCGAAGCCCGCCTCGTCCAGACGAAAGCTCGCCACCAGATCCACGCCGTCCAGGCCCCAGGACGGCACGATCCACAGGCCCCACCACCAGCGCAGCAGGGGCGATACCGGTGTCGCTCTCCAGTCGGAAGGGTTCACGGAGGCGCGCCAGATCTCGGTCATGGCCTGATACGGCTTCCAGAACCACGCGATCGGGATGAAATACCAGCCGACCGCCCATCCGGGCGTGAAGCGCATGTCGGCCGCGCCCAACTGCCTGGCATTGTGGTTGGCGCGATAGGTCCACATGAGCACGAGGATCACGGTGGTGAGCCCGATCGCCATTTGAGCCAGGAACCAGAGAATCGCGACGGGCGTCCGGCCTTCCTGCGATCCCGCCCCTCCGTACAGCCCCAGCTCGCCGGCCACCTCCCATGCCGACACGATCGCCACCGCGATACCTGCGTAGAGAAAGACCCGGGTCCACTTCGCGAGCATGGTCGGGTCCTGGAAGCCGGCGTCGGAGCCCGTCGCGTCGCCGGTCGCCGGATTGGCGTCGTCCATGTTCTTTCTCCCGGAAGAAGGTGTCGCGCGATCGACTGCCGGAGATCAGAGGTTCGAAGTCAACCTGCGGGCGGCGTGTACCTCCCGTCGATGGCGGTCCAGCCGCCGTCGGCGAACAGGACCGTGCCGGTGACGTAGCTCGCGGCGTCCGAAGCGAGGAAGACGGTCGGGCCGGCCATCTCCGCGGCGCTCCCCCAGCGGTTCATGATGTTGCGCGCGGCGTAGGCGCCGTACCAGTCCGGCTTGTCCTTGATCGGGGCGGTGAGCGGCGTGTCGATGACGCCGGGCGCCACCGCGTTCACCCGCACCCCGCGAGGTCCGAGTTCGGCCGCGGCGGTGCGCACCATCTGCACGATCCCCGCCTTGGTGGCGGCGTACATGCTCTGCCCCGGCTCGACCACCACCGACCGGATCGAACTGAAGAGGATGATGGACCCCGATCCCTGCGCGCTCATGATCCGTCCCGCGGACTGGATGACGTGCGCGCCGCCCTTGAGGTTGAGGCCCAGAACGCGGTCGATCTCCTCGTCGGTATAGTCGAGGAGCGGCTTGCGCACGTTCACGCCCGGAGTGCAGACGACGACGTCGAGGGACCCGTGGGCCGTCGCGATCTCCTCGAACGCGGCGGTGATGGCCGCGCCGTCCCTGATGTCGAGGTGGGAGGAGTCGGCCTCGCCTCCCGCCGCGCGAATGGTCGCCGCGGTGTCGGCTGCGGCGTCCGCGTCGATGTCGAGGCAGGAGACGTGCGCGCCCGCCTCGGCGCACCCGATGGCGACGGCTTCGCCGATGCCGGAGCCGCCCCCGACGACGGCGGCCGTGCGTCCTTCCAGGCTGAACATTTTGGTCATGGAGATTCTCGGGCAGGGCTTTCGTGTGGTATGCAGGGTTTCGTGTAGTGTGAGGCGCGACACAATGTAGGGGCCGCATACGCCGGGCAACTCGGCCCGCGCGTCCTTCAGCTGGGAGATCGGCATGCCCCACGTGAACTCGCCGACCGGCCTTCGCCGGGAGGACCGCGTCCTCGCCGAAGTGGAGGCCGCGCGCGACGAGATCGTGGCGTTCACGGCGGAGATGATCCGGATCCCGACCGTGAATCCGCCTGGGGCGTGTTACCGGGAGTGCGCCGAACTGATCGGCCACCGGCTGGAGATGACGGGCCTGGCGGTCGAGTACGTGGAGGCGGAGGGGCGCCCCGAGCACACGGCCGAACACCCGCGGGTGAACGTGGTGGGACGGGGTGCGGCCCGGCCGGGACGCCCGCGGCTCCATCTGAACGGCCACTTCGACGTGGTCCCGCCGGGCGAGGAGTGGACGGTCGACCCGTTCGCGGGCGTGGTGCGCGAAGCGCGCATCTACGGGCGGGGGGCGTCGGACATGAAGTCGGGGATCGCGGCCGCGGTGTTCGCGGTCGAGGCGCTGCGGCGGGCCGGGGTCGAACTCGCCGGCGCCGTGGACATCAGTGCCACCGTCGACGAGGAGAGCGGCGGCTTCGCCGGGGTCGCGCACCTGTGCGAAGCGGGGATCATCTCGAGCGACGACACCCGGTACGCGATCATCCCCGAGCCGTTCGGACCCGCGCGCGTGTGCCTGGGGCACCGGGGCGTCTACTGGTTCGACGTGATCGCGCACGGCCACGAGGCCCACGGCAGCATGAGCCACCTCGGCCGCAGCGCCATCGAGGACATGGGCGCCCTGCTGGAGGCCTTCCGGACCCGGCTCGCACCCGAACTCGCGACGCGGCTCTCTGCGCTGCCCGTCGTGCCGGAGCCCTCCCGGCGTCCCTCTCTGAACGTCAACGCGATCACGGGCGGCCAGGCCGGCGAGACCACCCAGTCGCCCTGCGTGGCCGACCGCTGCGTCGCGACGTTCGACCGCCGCTTCATCCCCGAGGAGACCTTCGAGGAGGTGCGCGCCGAGATCGCGCGCCTCATCGCGGCGGTGGAGGACGACGACCCGGAACGTCGGTTCACGATCGAGGAGCGCATGGTCGTGCACCCGACCTCCGCACCGCCCGGTTCGCCGCTCGTGGCCGCCCTGTCCCGCGCGGTGGAGACGGCCGTCGGCCGCCCGCCGGAACTCGTGGCGAGCCCCGGCACCTACGACCAGAAGCACTTCGCCCGCATCGCCGGCATCGAGCACTGCGTGGCCTACGGCCCCGGCCCCCTCGAGGAGGCCCACCAGCCGGACGAGTCCTGCGCGATCGACGACCTCGTGACATGCACGCAGGCGCTGGCGCTCGCGGCGCTCGAACTGCTCGGCCCGGCATAGATGTCGCCTACGCCGGCGAAGCGGAGCTAGCCGGTCACGAACACCGAGAGAATGAACGCGGGGATCAGCGCCAGCGAGTAGAGCACGTACGCGCCGACCGACTTCGCCACCGACAGCACCCAGCCGTTCTCGTAGTAGCGTCGGAGGGCAACGACGAAGTAGGGGTACGGAACCAGCAGGCAGCCCGCACGGACCCATAAGCCCGGCCCCGATTCGGGGAGCAGAAGCGCGACCGAGTAGATGAGAAACGTGAAGGTCTGGATGTGGATGGCGAATACCAGATGCTCCACGTAGAAGCGCTTTCTCCGAAAATGGAAGACGGCGAGGATGAGCCCGAGGAACGGGAGCAGGCAGAACATCGCGATCGGCATGTTCGAGAGGAGACGGCGTGGGATGACCGACGGATCGTGAAGCATGTCGATCCCCGAGAGCAGCAGGAACCTGTCGGCCCACCCCGCCTCCGCGACGCCGCCTCGCGAGGCCACGCCAACAAGGATCTGCCTTGCGACATTGCCTTCCGGCCGGGCAAGAATGTCGTCGGCCTTCCTGCGCTGCTCCGGGGGCAGTGCCGCCCTGAAGGCCTCGAGGTGCTCTTCCGTCGGGGGCTGGGCCGTGGCCTCTTCCGGCTGCTCGCCGGTCAGGCTGCTCCCGACATTATCTTCGTTCAGGTTCAGTGCGCCCGCAGCACCGAAGTCTCCCCGCAGCGACAGCAGGAGGAAGAAGACGAAGCTGGCGAAGATGTAGAGCCTGACCGGCGACACGAAGCCGGCGCGGCGGTTGCGGGAGAACTCCCTGGTAAGGCTTCCGGGCCTGAACATGAGCAGCTTCAACGTGCGAAAGAGCCGGGAATCCACCTCGAACGTCTCGCGCACAAACTCGCCCGCGACGGACCAGAGCGCGCGGGCGTAGTCCCGGTCGCTCTGCCCACAGTGCGCGCAGAAGCTCTCCGGCCGGTCGCGGCCGCAGTTCGGGCAGGTGCGCGCCCCGGCGGGCGTCACGGCTTCCCGGCCACGCGCTTCTTCTCTTCCTCCAGCGCGTCGAGCGCCACCCCTTCCGTAATCCACGCGGGGGCGGGCTCGCCCTTGAGGTAGTGCCCGAACCACTCGAGGATGCGCCGGTGGTAGTCCTTCTGGTTCGCCTCCTCGCGGAAACCGTGGTCCTCCCCTTCATAGACGAGGAGCACCATCTGTTTCTCGGCGCGGCGGGCGAAGTTGAAGAACTCGGTCCCCTGGTCCCAGTCCACCACGCCGTCCTCATTGCCGAACGCCATCAGCAGCGGCGTCTCCATGTTCTGCACCTCGTGGATGGGCGAATTCCGGCGGTGCGCCTCCGGGTCCTCCCAGAACGGCACCTCCATGCGGGCCTGGCCGGTCTCCCAGTGGCTCACTTCGGCGATCCCCGGGTTCCAGTGCAACTGGCCCATGAAACTCACGAAGTCGGTGAGCGGCGCGCCGGCCACGGACGCCGCGAAGATGTCGGTCCGCGTGGGCAGGAACGTCGCCTGGTAGCCGCCCCACGAGTGCCCGATGAGGCCGACCGCGTCCGGATCCGTCACCCCCATCTCGACCGCCTTGGCCACCGCCGCGCGCACGGACTCCAGCGCGCTCACGCCCGGATCCCGCGCCCGGTAGACGATGTCCGGCAGCAGCACCGCGTACCCGTGCTGGGTCCAGGCCGTGTAGTTGTAGTAGTCCCGCTCGCTGGGGACTCGGAAGAAGTGCATCTGCGGCGAGAGGATCTCGTACGTGTACACGATCGTGGGGACGGCGCGGCCCTCCTCGTAGTTCGCGGGGAGGAGGAGGACGAACTGGAGGTCGCGGCCCGATTCGCTCACGAAGTCGACGAGTTCCGCCCGGCCCCACGCCACCTCGTCGATGAAGGGGTTGATCGCCGTTACCTGCGAGGGGTCGGCGAGATCCGGGCCCGCGACGAAGTAGTCCGGCGGGTCGTCGAAGCGCTCGGAACGGTAGAGCAGGACGTCGGCGCTGTCGGCGCGGGTGAGGCCGGCCAGGCGCGCGTCCTCCAGGATCAGGGTCTCGGCCACATCTCCGGCCGGAGCATCGGCCCAGCCGGCGGCGAAGCGGGCGTAGCCGCGCTGCTCCGTCGCCTCGTTGTAGAGGGACAGGTACGGGCGCGAGTCGGGGTCGATGCCGGGCTCGTCATCGTCGGTGACGCGGGTCAGCGCGTGGACGATCCCCATCTCCGCCCCGCGCGTCAGCCGCTCGCCTCCGGAGCCGTCGGGCGCGACGCGCCAGATGTCGTGCTCGTCATAAAGGAGGACGGCCTGGTCCCCGTCGATCCAGCCGCCGGGACCGAAATCGTGCGGAGGGGTGACGTCGGTGGGCGTGTCGTAACCCGTGTCCGCGAACTCGGCGGCGAGAGCCGACGTGATGTCATGCCGTTCGCCCGTGGCGATGTGGAGGCTGTGGTAGGCGGAGCCGTCCCACGAGAGGAGCCAGTCGCCGCCCGCGCTCGGCCATTCGTAGCGCACGCGGGTCAGGAGCCGGCGGCGCTCGCCGGTGTCCGCGTCGATCGCCCACACGTCGTGGTACGGACGGCCGAACATCGCGCCCCAGGGGTAGGGTTCGCTGATGTCCTCCAGCGCGTACTCCCAGCCCTCCAGGAGTTGGGCCGCGCCCATGAGGTCGGATCCGAGGACGACCGCCCGGTCGTCGTCGAGGTGCCAGACGGCGAGCAGCGACCGCGCGGCGTCGCGGTTCTCCGAGACCCTCTGCTCCGGGAAGAGACGAACATCGCTCGTGTGCCAGATCTGCAGGCCGGGAAGGTCAGGTTCGGCGTCGTCGGCCGGGGCGTCCTCACCCTCCGGCTCGTCGTCGCCCTCATCGGCATCATCGCCCGCTTCCGGCTCGATCGGCCGGAGCCCCAGGGAGATCATGCGGCCGTCGTCCGACCAGGCCGGGGCGCGGTGCCGGACCGCCTCGAGCGTGTCCGGGACGCCGGTCGCGTTCGCGCCGAGCACCATCATCTCGACCCCGCGGTCCAGATCCCGCCACGCCAGCACGTCGTAGGCGGCGCCGTCCGCGGAAGCCGCTTCCCGGGAGCGGAGGGCGGCCAGATCCGCGGAGTCGTCGCGCCAGCGGAGGCTCCGGTAGGCGGAACCGGAGGCGTCGGCCGAGCGCAGGATCCCGGCATCGGCGTCATACACCTGCACGCCGTTGCCCACATCGGCGCCCGTCGCGACGGCGAGTGCCAGAAGAGATCCGCCTGGGCTCCAGGCCATCTCGCTCACGTTCCCGAAGGAGGTCTCCGTCCCCGTCGCCAGCGTGACGATGCGGACGTCGGCGCCCTTGCCCGGCGGCTCTTCCGGCGAATAGCCGCGCAGCGCCACGTACCGCCCGGAGGCGTCGAAGCGCCCCTCGGAGACCGCCTCGAACTCGCGGATTTCCCCGGTCTCCAGGTCCATCACCGACGCCTTCTCGCGCACCGGCTCGTCGCTCTCCGCCAGCCGCTCCCGTTCCTCCGGCGGCAGACCGATCGTCCAGGCCAGCCAGCGCCCGTCGGGGGAGAAGCGCGGCTCCGACCCCCACGGGAAAACGCGGACCGAGTCCTCCTCGATCCTGCGCACGCGGAGTTCCGACGTCTCGTCCACCCGCGTGACCTCGTAGGCGATCCAGTCACCGAGCGGCGAGAACTCGACACCCCCAAGCCGCTCCCAGCGGCCATAGTCGTCCGGCGTGACGAGCGGTCGCTCCTGGGGGGAAGCGGAGGACGGAAGGCCGAACGCGAGCCCGCCAAGCGCGGCCAGCGTCGCAAACGTCCGGAAACGGGAGGCGAGTGTCCAAGTCATCGCGCACTCCTGTGAATCACTGGCTCCAGCCGGTTTCGGTCGGCGGCCAACTCTTCCCTCGCCGAACGGCCCGCGGGCGCCTGCCTGACCGCTTCATCGGCGGCATCGAGCCATGAGCGCAGCCATGCTTCGTGTTTATCCGGGATATCGCTGGTCGTTTTCATGCCTGCCATGATAGCTGTACCACCGTATCCCCCCCAACGTGTCCAGGTCGCGGCTGCCTTTCCCCTTCCCCCATCGGCGTCTAGGGTCGCGTCAGCATCCGGAACCGGAACAGTGCGAGCCACTGGTCGAAGGTGAGGCCGCGGGGGGCTCCGGAGGGATCGAATCGGAGATCCCGACCCAGCCGGGAGATCTGCGTTCGCGTGAAGTCGGATCGCAGGCACCGCCGGATCGATCGGCCGTCGCGGCCGAAGCAACTGCGGATGAAGCGCCGGTAGTCCGCAGCCTGGGAGCGGTCCACGAGCGGTCGCGGGCGGCGGGCGAGCCAGAGCGCGACGGCGTCGACGCTCGGCGGGGGATCGAAGTCGGTACGGCGAAAGCGCCGCGCGATCTCGATCTGCCACCACGGCTTGAGCAGCAGCGAGGACAGCGTCTCCCGGGCACAGGGACGGCCGGCGAACCGCTCGGCCGCTTCGCGCTGGACTACGAGCCAGGCGTCCTGCGGTGGCGAATCGGACCGGACGAGTCGCCGGACGATCGCGGCCGTCCGGTTGAACGGGATGTTCCCCATGACCTTGTAGGGGACATCGGGCAGCCGAAAACGCAGGAAGTCGGACCGGACGATCGTGACACGGCTGTCAGTCCGGAAGCGCGCGCGAAGGGCCTCGGCCAGCGCGCCGTCGAACTCTACCGCAACGACCGCACGGCATCGACGCGCCAGCTCTCGAGTGAGGATGCCGCGGCCCGCACCGACCTCGACGACCAGATCGTTTCGTGTGACGGGAGCCTGAGCGATCAGGCTAGCCGCAAGCGACCTGCTCCGGAGGAAGTGCTGCGAAAGGTCCGCACGCCTGGGTGCCCGTTGCCTGGACACGGCGAACCATCACGAACGTAGACATGCAATCTCCCGCGCTACACCAACAAGACCGAAAAGCCGTCACCCACGACGCTAGACCACAGCCGTCCCACCCGCAACAAACCATTATCCCGACCAGGGATCGATCACATCCAGTCCCGTACCCTCGAAGTCCCGCACGTTGCGCGTGACAAGTACGGCTCCGCGTGTGCGGGATATGGCGGCGATCTGGCAGTCAGCCTCGCCGATCGGTCGGCCGGCGTGGCGGCGTTCGGCGGCGATCTCCGCGTAGGCTTGGGCGGCGGCGCTGTCGAACGGAAGGATACGCTCTCTGAAGCCAAGATTGAGCCAGCGGGTCATGGCAGCCTCGAGCGCGTTCCGCCGCTTGCCGGCCGGCAGGATCGCGACACCATAGAGCAATTCCGCTTCGCTGACGGCCGTCAGGTACATGTCCTGCGCGTCGTGCCCAGCAATCCATGCCGCTACTGCCGCCGTCGGTTCAGTGCGCATCAGTTCCGACGCGACATTCGTATCTATTACGAACATGAGAGCCGCTCAGGAGAAATCCGGAGGCGCACGCATCGGGCCGCGGGGGGGAAGTTCGAGTTCGACGCCGCCAAGGGACGCGAAGCACTCGCGGGTGAACGTCGCGAGGTTTCGCGGACCAGTGCGACGACCGGTGACGGCATCGCGCAGGATGATACGCACTTCCTCCTCCATCGAACGGTGATGCTCGGCGGCGCGTACGCGAAGACGCGTCTTTACGTCGTCGTCAAGATTGCGGATCGTGATGCTCGCCATCGGCCGTGCCTCCTCGCGGGACGGAAACGGGCGGAGAAGCTACCGAATGATTGCAATGCAATCAAGTCCTTCCCGAAGGGGATTCGGCGGGAACATCGACTTCGCCCGGGGCGACGGCGTGGCGGGCCGGAGAGGCCAGTCTTTCGCTTTCGGCAGGGCCAGTCGGCAGGCGCGCCACGGCCAGCGACAGCTCCGCCGCGAACTCCTCGGCAATGAGCCGATCCGCGCGCTTGACCCGCAGAACCAGCTTGGCGGGGTGCTTCAGCTTGAGCCCCTGCTCGCCCGCGATCTTCTCGAACGCCAGCAGGTCCGAAGCCGCGATCACCAGCCTGGGGGCCACGATGTGCCACCAGCGGCGAGGAGGCACGGCCGCGCCCGCCACCTTGGCCAGCGGGATCACGATCTCCTTTACGGGCTCGATCGTCTCACTCGTCTCCCAGGTGTCGCCCATCTTCTCGGTTTGGACGGCGAGCCGCCACTGAATGACCAGTTGGTCCGCTTCCAGTCGCACGAGGCCGTGGGCGGTCTCGGTCGTCGACTCGTAGCCACCACTCGCATCCCAGAGGTCCGAGCTGCGCTTCAGCGTGAACGGGACAGCGGAGAAGCGGGTCACGATCGGCGAAGCTCCCAGGTTTTCTGCAGGTTCAACCAGAGTTGCGGCGTCGTCCCGAAGTATCTGGCCAACCGCAGCGCCGTATCCGCACTCACGCCGCGCTGGCCGTCGAGGATCATGGTGACCCGGTTGACCGGCACGCCGAGCGCCCTGGACAGCGCATTCTCAGACAGTCCGAGTTCGTCGAGTTCCTCGTGCAGGATTTCGCCCGGATGCACCGGCCTCATGCCGCTTCTCACGTTCATGTCACGCGCCCCTCGATGCGAATCCACGATTGCCACTTGGTATGGCCCGTCGTCGCCCGAAAGCATACTAAAGGACCATGAGCATCAAGGCAGAATACCGGGATGGGGTCTTCGCGCCTCTGCAGGAGGTCAAGAAGCCTACTCCCGGCGAGATTTACGAAGTCTTCTCCGAGGGCGAACTGAAACGCCTCGTGGCGAACGTTGCGTGGTTGAAGGGTTCGGAGCGCAGCTTCGAATTCTGGGAAAACGAGGACGATGCCGTCTACGATTGTCTATAGGCGGGGCGATATCAGCCTACGCGTATCCCACGCGCAAATTCTCCGATTGGCGCCATCTTGTCCGTCTCCGTTCAGCTCCTGAGTGTAGCTTGAGGCGGAAGAACCACGACCGGCCGATCCTCGTCGTCGATCGCAGCTCATTCGGAGGAGTAACATGCATCCTGGTCCCCTCGATTCCCGGCTCGGCGCTGTTTGCGTGAACCTGCGCCCCGTCGTCCGCGTCGTGGCCGGCGAGCCCCTCCGCGACGTCCTCGAGCGCATCGAGCGCCAAGATCCGGACGCCGCTGCTGGGTGGCGGCAAAAGTACGGGCTACCGGTCTCCTGGCTCCCCGAACGCGACGCCGGCACCGTGACGAACATGACCGCCGAGGCTGTGAACGACCGCGCCGACGCAGACGCCCTCAAGTGGTAGGAGGCGCGTGACATGCCGATGAAGAATCCGCCGCATCCGGGGCTGTCGGTGCGCCACGATTGTCTGGAGCCCTTGGGGCTCACGGTGACGGAGGCGGCGCGGAGGCTGGGGGTCAGCCGAAAGCAGCTTTCCGAACTCGTCAACGGGCGGGCGGGCATCTCTCCCGAAATGGCGATCCGCCTGGACAAGGCGTTTGGGGGCGGGGCCGAGACGTGGTATCGCCTTCAGTCGGCCTACGATCTTGCGCAGGCCATGAAGAATGCCGGCCGGATCGACGTTGAGCGAATACCGACTCCCGTCTGAAGAAACGATCGCGGCCATCTTGGACCACCTGCTTCTCCTGAAGCGTGCGGGCGGCTTTCTGCGTAGGCAGGGGGCATGGGCAGGGTCATTGGAGGACGCACGAGCGGGCTGACGGTTGAGGTGCCGGGCGGCGAGGTTCCGGGCGCCGAGTGGCCGGGCGCCGAGGTTGCGGCCGGAGCGGGGGAGGTGGACCGGCGCTCCGGGAGGAGGCGGCCGCGGCGGTGGGTTCGCCGGGTGGTGCGGTGGGGTGTGACGGCGGTCCTGCTGGCGGCGTTTCCCTTCATCCTCCTCGTCCGCGGGGGTGTCTTCGCGTATCAGCAGTGGGGGCTGGGGGCGTGGACCTCACTCGCCGTGTCCGCGGCGGCCACCGCGCTGCTCCTGGCGTTCTACGCGTGGGTGGTGAGTCGACGCCTTGGGGCCGGGAAGCGGCTCAGGAAGTTCATGACCCGGGTCGCGGCGCTCGCCGCTACCGCGTTCGTGCTCTACTCGCTGGTGGTCATCGCGGGCGGCAACGTGAAGTCGGAAGAGGTGCGGGCCGAGTACCTTGGCCTTCATCCTCTGCTGCGGATGGCCGTGTCGGTCTTCGTCCTGGTCGACGCCGACGCCGTAATCACGGATGCGGCGCGCACGCCCGAGTTCTACGCCCGCGCGGGGCTTCCGGCCAATGAGTCTTCCCTGCACTTCCGCCAGGATGACGGGTTCGTCCATGCGCTGGACCTTCGCACGATCAACCGGCCCGAATGGCGGAACCTCGCGGCCGAACTCGCGTTCCGGGCGATGGGCTTCCACACGCTCCGCCACGTGGGCACGGCCGACCATCTGCACGTGTCCCTGAGGTCGCCGGACTAGCGGGCTGCGGCTGGGCCCTTGACCGCGCCAAATCGCCCATGAATCTTCGGTGCCAATTGAGAATGAATCTCATTCTAATCGAGCAACGGAGGAAGCATGTCCCGCGACTACACCGTAGCTCTCGCCCTCTTCATGATTCCGGTGCTGTCGGCCGGCTGTGGCGGGGATGAGCATGCGGCGGAGGCCGAACGCGCCGCCGCGGAGTCCATGGAGGCCATGGCCGCTACGGATGCCGACGCCGCAGACGCCAGCGACGCCACAGGCGCTACCGGCAGCCTCCTGAACCCCAACCTCGCGACGGAAGATGAACTGGCCGCGGTCCCGGGGATCACGACGGAAGTGGCCGCGGCGGTGGTCGGCGGACGGCCCTACCTGCGCGTGGCGGATCTGCACGCGGCGCTGGCGGAGGCGGTCGGCGACGAGGCGGCGCTGGCGGCGTACGGCGCGCTCTGGCTGCCGATCAACCTCAACGACGTGACGAACGACGAGATCCTGCTGATCCCGGGCGTGGGGGATCGGATGGCGCACGAGTTCGAGGAGTACCGCCCCTACGTGGACATGGGCGAGTTCCGCATGGAGATCGAGAAGTACGTGGACGAGGAAGAGGTCGAGCGGCTGGCACGCTACGTGTACGTCCCGATCGACCTGAACAGCGCCACCCGCGACGAGATCATGGCGGTGCCCGGGATGAGCGAACGCATGGCGCACGAGTTCGAGGAGTACCGCCCGTACACCGACCTGGACCAGTTCCGGCGCGAGATCGGGAAGTACGTGGACGAGAACGAGGTCGCGCGGTTCGAGCGCTACGTGACGCTCAACCCGGGCGGATAAGGGACGGATAACGGGCGGACAGGGGCGCGACCGGGTGCGGCGCGGGCTTCCACGCGGCCCGGCGAGATCGATGCGATGATCCGGACCATCGTCTTCTGGCTGCACCTCGCGGTGGCCGTGGCGGCCGGGTTGGTCATCCTCATGCTGGCCGCGACGGGGGCGGTGCTGTCGCTGGAAGAGACGGTGGCGGGGCTGGCGGAGCGACGGTATTTCGTGGCCGCGCCGGAAGGTGCCGAACGGCTGCGTCCGGAGGGGATCGTGGCGGCGGCGGGGCTCACGGCGACTTCGCTGAGCTATCGGTCGGATCCGCGCGCGCCCGTTCACGTCCACGAGGGACAGGACCTCTACGCCCGCGTCGATCCCTACACAGGGCGGGTGCTGGCGAGGGGGCCCGGCGGACTCGAGCGGTTCTTCGAGGGCGTCCACAACTGGCACCGCTGGTTCAACGTCTCCGGAGGCTCGGTGCGTCGTGCGCGGGCGGTGACGGGGGCGGTCAACCTGGCCTTCCTCTTTCTGCTGCTTACCGGACCGATCCTCTGGATCCCGCGGCCCGTCACCCGGCGTTCGCTAGCCAAAGCGCTCCTTCTCCGTCGCGGGGCGAGAGGCGCCAAGCGCGACTTCAATTGGCACCAGGTGGTCGGGATCTGGTCGATCCTGCCGCTGGCCGTGATCGCGGCCACGGGGGTCGCCACGTCGTATCCCGCCCTGGGAGATCGGGTCTATCCGGCGGTGGGGAACGTGGTGCCCGCCGGAACGTGGCCTGCTGGATCGGCGTCGGAAGGAATGGGAGTCGAGGCGGCGGCGGTTGCGGGGGACGCGCGTCGCGCCCCGGACCCGGACCTGAGGGCCGCGCTCGCCACCGCGGAGGCGTGGGCGCCGGAGTGGCGGACCCTGGTTCTGAACATGCCGCGCCCCACGGACCCCGAGGTCCGCGTCGAGGTGCGGGGAGGCCGTGCGGGTCAGCCGCACAGGGCCGGCCTTCTCACCCTGGACGCCGCGACCGGCGCCGCGCGCGCGTGGGAGTCCTTCGCCGACGACACGCCCGCGCGCCGTGCGCAGCAGTTTCTGCGCTACGCGCACACGGGGGAGTACTGGGGGCTCGGAGGCCAACTGCTGGCGGGACTCTTCTCGCTGGCGGCCGCGCTGATGGTGTGGACCGGCCTCTCGCTGGCGCTGCGCCGGCTGCGACGCTTCGTCAGGCTTCGCCGGGCGCCGCCCACCAGCGGGACGGCCTGAGGCGCTCGCCGCGGCCGCTGATGCGGTCCAGCCAGAGCGCGAATCCCCTCAGCCGCGTGCCCGTCAGCTGTCGCCACACCCGGCTCCAGCGGTCGCGATAGTCGCGGTTGTAGGGGCAGACGCGGATGCAGATGGAGCAGTCGGTGTTCTGGTTGGCCCAGAAGCGGAAGCACTTCTCGGCATCCGTGGTCCACTTCGAGATGCCCTGGATGTTCGACCGGTTGTGGACCACCGTGGATGGTTCGCCGTCGTCGATGGCCCCGGCGGGGCAGCCTTTCGTGCACGCGCGGCAGAGGTCGCACGTCTCCTTCACGCCGAAGCGGACGGGCCTGTCGTGGGCGAGCGGCATGTCGGTGAAGACCTTGCCGAGCCGGACGCGGGGACCGTACTCGCGGGTGATGAGGAGACCGTGGCGTCCGTACTCGCCCAGCCCTGCCTTGATGGCGAGCGGGATGACGAGCGCCGAGTCGTTCATGCTGGCCACGGCCCGGTAGCCGAGATTGACGATGTACTGCGCGATCGCCAGCAGCACGATCGTGTCCCGGGAGTAGGTGGCGCCCGTCGCGGTGCCGCTGAGCGCGGAGGGGGCCGTGCTCAGGAGTTCCCGGTCCATGGACTGCGCGATCACGATCACGTTTCCGAGATCGGTGGAGATCTCCTGCGGTTTCTCGTGCTCGTTCTCGCGGCTGTAGGCGTGCGTGTAGAGCCAGCGCTCGTCGTTGCCCGTGATCCCCACCAGGTCGGCGCCCAGCGTCTTCGCGGCGTGCTTGATCTCCTGCGCCATCTCCTCGGGGGACTCCACCGGCAGCGTGCTGCCCGGGCCCTCGCGGACGCTGGTGTACGGGTCCAGGAATCCTTCGCGGCGGTCGTCGCCGTCCCGCAGCTCGGCGAAGATGTCCGTCACGTGCCAGGACGCGTTGCGCAGCGCGTAGTCCCGCTGGGTGAAGCCGTCGACGGACCGCCAGGTCAGCTTCGGCGTGCGGTAGGTCTCGTAGAACATGTCCGAGCGGTGCGTGCGCACCTCCGGGTCCCAGAACGAGCGGCAGAAGATGTCGTCCCGCTGTGAGAAGCGCTGAAAGTCCTCCCGGACGTCGAAGCCGGCTTCCCTGTCCCTGTCCATTCAGAGATCCCTGCAGCCGTATTCGATGCCGGTCTTCACGGCCTCGACCAGCTCGTCGATGTCCTCCCGCGTCACGATGAGGGGCGGCGCGATGGTCACGGTGTTGTTCAGGCCGGGAATGCTCCGGGTGGTCCGGCCGACCAGCACGCCTTCCCGGGCGGCCCTTCCCACGACGGCTGCCATGACGTCCTCGCTCACGGGCGCCTTCGTCGCCTTGTCCTCCACCAGCTCCACGCCGGCGAACAGACCCTTGCCGCGGACATCGCCGACGTGGTCGTGGTCCAGCAGCTCCCGCAGGCGGTCCTGCAGGTAGGCCCCCACCGCGCGACTGTTCTCAATCAGATCCTCGTCCTCGATGATGCGCAGGTTCTCGAGCGCGGCCGCGAACCCGACGGTGCAGCCGCCGTAGGTGCTGATGTCCCTGAAGTAGTCGAGTTTCGCGCCCGGATCGCCCAGGAACCTGTCGAACACTTCGCCCCGTACCGCGGCGGCGGAGATCGGCGCGTAGGAGCTGGCCATCCCCTTGGCCATCGTGACGATGTCCGGGACGAAGTCGTAGTGCTCGAACCCGAACATCGTCCCCGTGCGCCCGAATCCGCACACGACCTCGTCGATGATCAATATGACGTCGTATTCGTCGCAGATCTCGCGGATGATCGGAAAATACTCCTCGACCGGGGGAATGACGCCTCCGCCCGCGGTGATCGGCTCGAGGATCACGGCCCCGACCGTCTCCGGCCCCTCCTCCTCGATCGCCTCCCCGAGGGCGCGCGCACACTCGATGTTGCAGTCCGGATAGGTCTTGTCGAAGGGACAGCGGTAGCACATCGCGTGCGGAATCCCCGAAAACCCGTCCGGGAAGGGCCCGTAGGCCTCCTTGCGCTCCTCCTGTCCGCTGGCGGCGAGGCAGGCGATGGTCGTGCCGTGATAGTCGCGGTCCCGGTACAGGACCTTCGACTTGCGGCTCCCGTTCAGGTGGGCGATCTGGCGCACCATCTTGATAGCCTTCTCGTTGGCCTCGGAGCCGCTGTTGGCGAAGTAGACGTGGTCGAGGCCGGGCAGCCACTCGGCCAGCGCGCTCGCGTACTGGGCGGCCGGGACGGTGCCGACGACGCCCGCGTAGTACGGCAGCCGCGTCAACTGCTCGTAGACGATCCGCGCGATGCTCTCCCGTCCGTGGCCGACGTTCACGCACCAGACGCCGCCCGAGGTCCCGTCCAGATACTCCTTCCCGTGGATGTCCCGGACACGCGCGCCGCGGCCCTCCACGAAGACCTGCGGGTCCTGCGTCTCGAAGACGCTGTGCTGGAACAGGTGGTGCCAGAGATGCTTCCGGTCCTTCTCGATGACGTCCTGGACATCGTAGTCCGCCAGCAACGCCTGTGTGTCGGACATCCGGCTCTCCTGCTAGCTCAGGCTGAGGTGCGCGTATTTCTCCAGGTGACGGGTGGGCATCGCCAGCGCGTCGCGGCGGAAAGGCTCCGCGAGCACGTTGGCGCCTCCCTCGACGACCGCGTTGATGACGCACGGCTCGCCGCTCGCCACGGCGTCGCGCACCACGTCCTGGACATCGCGGTAGTCTTCCACCGTGTAGCCCCTGGCCCCCATCGACTCGGCCACCTTCGCGAAGTCCGGATTGGCGCGCAGGTTGGTGCCCACGAAGCGGTTGCCGTAGAAGTCGATCTGGTTCTTCTTCTCGGCGCCCCACTCGTGGTTGTTGATGACGATGGCGATGACCGGGATCTCCTCGCGCACCGCCGTCATCACCTCGCTCATCCCGCTGATGCCCCAGGCGCCATCCCCCTGAATCGCGAACACGGGAGCCGCCGGATTGCCGACCTTGGCGCCGAGGGCGGCGCCGTACGCGAAGCCGCAGTTCCCCCACGTGAGCGCGGCGAGGTGCTGCCGCGGGCCGTTGAAGCGGAGATACCCGTTGGTGATCGAGCAGGTGTTGCCGATGTCCGTGGTCACCAGCGCGTCCTCGGGCAGCGCGCGCGTGAACTCCCAGAGGAAGCGCCGGGGATGCATGAGGGCATTGGTGGACGAAGACCAGTCCTCGAGTTCCTCGTCCCAGGCCTGCTTCTCGCGGGCGACGTCGGCGATGCGCTCCTCGTTCCGCCCCGGATCCGGGAGCGCCTTCCTCAACTCGTCTAGCAATTCGGCGGCATACTCCTTCACGTCCGCGACGGAGAAGAGGGCCGGGATCTTGCTCATGCCCCACTGCCTCGCGTCTCGGTCCACTTGGATGAGCGCGGCGTCTTCGGGCCAGTAGGTCATGTCGTACTGGGGCAGGAGGCCGAAGACCCCGAGCCGGGTCCCGAGCGCCAGCACCACGTCGGCCTTGGCGATCGTGCGCATGGCGGCCTTCGACCCGCAGTAGCCGATCGGCCCGCACCCCAGTTCGTGGCTGTAGGGGAAGGTGTCGTTGTGCAGGTAGGTGTTGACCACCGGCGCGCTCAGGTGCTCGGCGAGCGCCGTGACTTCCCGCAGGGCGTCGCCCTGGCTGACGCCCCCTCCGGAGACGATGACGGGATAGCGGGCGCCGCTCAGGATCCGGACCGCCTCCTCGATGTCCCCCTTGGGAGGCCGGCCGGGGCCGAGGACGGGCGTCGTGAAGATCTCGTCATCGATGTCGCCGTAGAAGTAGTCCCGGGGGATGTTGAGGTGCGTGGGGCCGAGTTCGAGCTTGGCGCGGTAGAAGCAGCGCCGCGCGAGTTCGCCCATGCGTTCCGGGCGGTTGACGCGCACCTGGAAGACGGTCTGCGCCTCGAACATCGGCATCTGGTCGAGTTCCTGGAAGCCTCCGGTGCCGATGCCGAGCGATCCCGTCTCCGGGGTGATCGCGACGACCGGGGAGTGCGCCCAGAAGGCGGCCGCGATCGCGGAGACGAAGTTGGCCGCGCCGGGGCCGTTCTGGGCGATGCAGGCCTGGGGCCTTCCCGTGACCCGCGCCAGCCCGTCGGCGGCGTGCGCGGCCGCCTGCTCGTGCGCGACCGAGATGAAGCGGATGCCCGCGTCCGGGAACAGGTCGAGGGCGTCCATGAACGCCGATCCCACCAGCCCGAATACCTCCGTCACGCCCTCCGCCACCAGCGTCTCGACCAGCGCTTCGGAGGGCGTCATCATTCTCTTCGGCACGTCCAGCCTCCAGTCTCCGACTCTCGCGGAGCCGTCGATCGTTTTCGTCGCCCGTTGTCCCGGCGCGGGCGCGTGCAACGCGGGAAACGTAGTATGGCCCCATGGGTGTCGACGAGTTCGTCAACAGGGTCATGCGGCCGGTGGCGGACGCGGTATCGGAGTTCATCTTCTTCTCCGTGCCGGTCGGCGGGGTCGAGATACCGCTCATCGTGGCGTGGCTCATCGCCGGGGGCGCGTTCTTCACCCTCTACCTGGGCTTCATCAACGTTCGCGGCTTCAAGCATGCGCTCGACCTGGTCCGGGGCCGCTACACGGATCCCTCGCAGCCGGGCGAGGTGACGCCCTTTCAGGCGCTCGCGACCGCCGTGTCGGGTACGGTCGGGATCGGGAACATCGCGGGCGTGGCCGTGGCGATCTCGCTGGGCGGGCCCGGGGCCACGCTCTGGCTGATCATCGCCGGGCTGCTCGGCATGAGCACGAAGTTCGCCGAGTGCACGCTGGCGGTGAAGTATCGCCGCACCAACCCGGACGGCTCCGTCAGCGGGGGCCCGATGTACTACCTGCAGCACGGCCTCGAGCTGCGGAACCTGCCCGGGATCGGCCGCGGCCTGGGGATGTTCTACGCCGCCACCATGGTCCTGGGCTGCCTCGGCATCGGCAACATGTTCCAGTCCAACCAGGCGGCCGCCATCCTGATCGAGGTGACGGGCGCCGAGGGCAGCTTCTTCAGCGACAAGGCCTGGCTGCTGGGCGTCGTCATGGCCGGCGCGGTGGCGCTGGTCACCGTCGGCGGCATCAGGAGCATCGCCCGCGTGACCTCCAGGCTGGTGCCCTTCATGGCCGTGCTCTACGTGCTGTCGGCGCTGGCGATCATCGGGCTGAACGCCGACCGGCTGCCCGGCGCCATCGTTCAGATCTGGGAGGGGGCGTTCTCGGCGGACAGCATCGGCGGCGGCATGATCGGCGTGATGATCATCGGGTTCCGGCGGGCCGTGTTCTCGAACGAGGCCGGCCTCGGCTCCGCCGCCATCGCGCACTCGGCGGTGCAGACCGACGAACCGTCCACCGAGGGCTTCGTCGGCCTGCTGGAGCCGTTCATCGACACGGTGGTCATCTGCACGATGACGGCGCTGGTCATCATCACGACGGTCTACGACCCGGCGCTGGCCGACACCGGCATCACCGGCATCGAGATGACCAAGACGGCGTTCGAGAGCACGCTCTCGTGGTCGCCCGTGCCCCTCTCGGTGGCGGCGGTGCTGTTCGCCTTCTCCACCATGATTTCGTGGAGCTACTACGGCCTGAAGTCTCTCACCTATCTGACGGGCGAGAACCGAACCGTGGAAGCCGGCTTCAAGCTGTTCTTCTGCGGTTTCGTGGTCCTGGGCGCGAGCCTGCAACTGGGAGCACTGATCGATCTCTCCGACGCCGTGATCTATGTGGTCGCGATTCCCAATCTTCTCGGCCTGTACCTGCTGGCGCCGGTCCTGAAGCGGGAGATGCGCTCCTATCGAGAGCGACTCGGCCGCTATTGATGGGTCGGCGGGCTGGTGTTTTGGGACACGGCACTGGAATACGCGTTCAGTGGATAGTGTATTTCAGCATGTCGCTGAAAACGTCAGGAGAGTGAAATCGACATGACGACCGAAGGCGGACCGGCGGAACTGAGGCTTCGCGCGCTGGGTGTGGGGTATCGCCGGGGGCGACCGGTGCTGGGTGGGCTCTCCCTCGACATCGTGCCCGGCGAGGTGCTCGCGGTGGTCGGGCCCAACGGCTCGGGCAAGACGACCCTCTTCCGCACGCTGCTGGGTGTGCTGGCGCCGATCGAGGGCGAAGCCACGGTGTCCGGCTCGGGCCCGGCGGACTACCGGCGCCGGAACGGGATCGGCTACCTCGCGGAAGACACGGTGCTCCCGCCGGGGTGGACGTGCGACGGCCTGCTCGCTCTCGCGGCGGCTGCGGCCGGTCCCGACGCCGATATCGAGCGCGCGTGTCGTCTGGCCGGGCTGGACTACGACACCGACGGTCCCGCCGACGCGCTCTCCAAGGGAATGCGGCGCCGGCTGGCGCTCGCCATGTCCCTGATGCGGCCGACCGGACTGCTCTTCCTGGACGAGCCCGAGTCGGGACTGGACCCCGGGCAGCGCATCCGTCTCCGCCGACGGATCGAGGAGATTCGCGGCCAGTCCACGATCCTCGTCGCGAGCCACGACCTCGGCGAACTGGCGATGATGAGCGACCGCGTGCTCCTGATCGACCAGGGGCGCGGGCGTATCGTGCAGCCACCGGAAGGCGGGTTCACGCGCGAGTTCCTTGAGGCGGAGTTCGTCGGGCTGGAAGGGGCGGTCTCATGAACGGTGCGATGAACATCGTCAGGGCCTCCCTCCGGGACGCGGTGCGCCGCAGGTGGAAGTTCGCGCTGGTCGTGTTCCTGTTCGGCGCCGCAGTCCTGGTCCTCTCGCGCGCCTACCCCGTGGCGGAGACCCTCGAGCGCATGCAGGCCGTGGGGGAGGCGATGGAAGGCGGCGCCGAGCCGACCAGCGAGCAGATCGAAGTCATGACGCGCGGGGCGGTCACGGTCCTCCTCTTCAGCCTGTTGAACCTCGCCTTCGGCTTCGGCACGATCCTCGTCGCCTTCCTGATGCCGGGCGGCATCGTCGCGGGCGAGCGGCGCAGCGGCGCGATCATGCTGTGGGCGCAGCATCCGATGCCGCTGCGCTCGTTCTACCTGCAGCGGTACGCCGGCATACAGATCGCGACGGTCGCCACGCTCGCGATTTTCGGTCTGACGGGCGCGGTCGCCGTCCTGCCGGCCGGCACCGTGCCGGCCACGGAGGTGGGAGAGGTGGTGAGCGTGTGCCTCACCGGTGTGCTCGCATGCTCGATCAGCTTCGCCGTCACCGCCCTCGGCATCCGCCGGGCCGCCCTCATCGGGGTGCTCTACTACCTGCTCTCCGGGGCTGTGGGGTCGCTGCTCGCGAACCCCATCATTGTGGAGAACTGGACGGCGGCGGAGTCAGTCCGGACGGTACTGTCGTTCGTCATCTTTCCCACTGGAGTCATCAACGATCTCGTCGCGGGTTTCGGGTCCGGCGTGACCTGGGACTGGGGAGCGACGGGACTGGCCGCCTACCACTTCGTCCTGTGGACCGGCATCGCGTGGCTCGGGCTCCGCCGGATCGAGAAGCGGCCCCTGAAGCTGTGACGTGCTCCTGAGACGCGGCTACTGCTGCAGGCGAAGGACGAAGAGGCCCTCGTCCCAGCTCGAGGCCACGAAGATGCCGCTCTCGAACCAGGGGTAGGTCGACCAGGAGCCGTCGAACGTCCGGTCGTCCCGGTCCGGCACCGTGTCGAAGTAGCCGCGTTCCACGGGATTGGCGGGGTCCGAGATGTCGAGGATACGCACGCCGAACGTGTAGTTGGAGTGATAGATCAGGCTGCCGTGCACGTAGAGGTTGTGGTCGACCGCCTCGCTCGGACCCAGATGCTCCTTCACGAGAACCGGATCGTCGAGGTCGGCGAGGTCCCACACGAGCAGGCGCGTCCGCGAGACCCGGTTGTTCCGCTCGTCGTTTTCGTCGTTCTGGTAGAAGTACCGGTGGTCTTCGCTGAGCCAGCCCTGGTGGATGTAGTCGCGGTCCGCGTACGTGGCGGTCGACAGCGTCACCGGGTTCGCCTTGTCGGTCACGTCGGACACGACGATCGCGGTCTCGTTCGAGCCGATGCAGATCTCGCGGCCCGCGTGCTCCGCGTCCGGCCCCCGATACACGACGCACTGGACGTCGTGCGTGTAGCCGGTGCCCCGGAATCCGGTCCCCTCCGCGGCGTGGCAACCGGCGAAGCTCGGGTTCTTCGGGTCCGAGAGGTCGATCATGTGCAGGCCGCCCCCGCAGGTTTCGGCGCCGGAGTTGCTGCCGACGGCGTAGGCGAAGCCGGTCTCCTCGTTGATCGCGATGTTGTGCACCGCGCTCACCCGCCGGTAGCGCGCGTCCGCCCCCAACTCCGTGAACTCCGTGAGCCCCCGAAGCCGGGTGAGGTCGAGCACCTGCATCCCGTGTCCCGTGATGTTGTCGGCGACGACGTATGCGTGATTCTCGTACACCTTCATGTCGCGCCAGTCGCTGTACGAGGTCGCGGAGGGCAGGAAGGCGATGGGGCGCGGTTCGGTCGGGGTCGAGAGATCGACGATGGCGAGCCCGTCGTGACGGCCCACCAGCGCGTACTCCACGCCCGTCTGCGGGTCCGTCCACCCCCAGATGTCGTTCACGGCCCAGTCGCGCACCGATCCCCTGAGCGTCCGTCCCGGGCTCAGGTCGCGCACAGGTACGTGCGCCGCGAGATCTACGCGATGGCACGGGAACCCGTCGGCCGAACCGCCCGCGCAGGGCACGATCTGCGCCGCGACGGGAGGCGGAGGCGGCGGGTCGGGAGGGGCGACCGGCGGCGGGTCGACCGGATCCGGATCCGGCGGGCCGGTCGGGGGGTCTCCGCACGCGACGACCGCGACAGCCGCTACGGCCACGGAAGCGAAGGCGCGTAGCCTGCCCCGGAGGAACAGGTGGCGTTGCCTGCGACTCATGCGGCGTCCGGCTTCAGCGAGCCAGCAGGAGTCGCGGCCCCAGGAGTCTGCCCGGGTCCGCGTCCGGCTTGGGGGTGAACTTGTTGATCCATCCCCCGCTGTAGGACGCGATATATAGGTTTCCGTCCTCGTCCATGTCCATCTGGTGCGGCAGCGAGAGCCCGCCGGGCCAGATCCCCCGCCCGATGGCGCCGGCCGCTCCGTAGGCACCCCAGTAATCCTGAAGGACGCCGTCCCGGTCGTATTTCAGGACGCGGTTCAGGCTCGCGTCCAGGACCCAAACGGCGCCGTTCTCGTCGAGCCAGATATTCACGGGATCGAAGATGTTCGGCCATTCCTCGATGAACTCGCCGTCGTGCGTAAACAACTGGAGGCGCTCATTCTGGCGGTCCGCGACGTAGACCCGGTCCTCGTCCACCGCGAGGCCATGCAGGAGATCGAACTCTCCGGGTCCGGTGCCGAGGGCGCCCCACTGCATGATGAACTCTCCGTCTTCGGAATACTTGATGATGCGCGAGTTCCAGTACCCGTCGGCGAGGAGGAAGCTCCCGTCCGGGAGGAACGCGAGCTTCGACGGCCAGCCGTAGGTGTACGGGCCCCAGTCGGATCGGGCGCGGGCGGCCTCGCGCGTCTTCGGGTGGTCGCGTTCGCCGAGGCGCATCGCGATCTCGCTGCCGTCGTTCGTGAACTTGACGACCTGCATGTGCCCGGCCCCGCCGCCGCTGTCGACCACCCACACGTGCCGGTCGGGGTCGTAGGGGTTGATGTACACCTGGTGCGGGAGAGTGAAGATCGAGTCCCACTGGGCCCACTGTTCCACGATCTCGCCGTTTCCGTTCGCGACGACGATGTAGTTCGTGCGGCGCAACCGGTCCTCGCGGGGGTCCGACCGGTCAGCGGGCCAGTCGCCGCGGGTCACGACGATGATGCGGTCCGGGTGGTCCACGGCGACACCGGCCACCTGTCCCCAGCCCCACTCGTCGTCATGGTCGGGCGCGCCCTTCCACCAGCCGGCGACGGGATCGTAGGGCCCAGTGCGGTCGTCTCCGCCCTTCACGATGGCGCCGTTGGATCCGCTCGCCGTCGCGGCCGCCGCGGGTTCCCCGCCGTCGCAGCCCGCGAAGGCAACGGCGGCGGCAACGACGGCGGCAGGCGCGAAGCCCGGGAGGAACGGCCGGGTTCTCATGATTTCTCCTTCTTACCGCTGTCGGACTTCTCCTCCGCGTCCGTCGCTGCGGGGGCCCAGGGGTCGTCGATGCCGGCGCCGGGGCAGGAGTCGCCGGTGTCGAGGAAGTGCGTGTGGAGGCACTCGAGCGTTGCGCCGAGACTCGTGAGCAAGTCGACCGTCTCCGGGTACGGGACGCGGGTGAAGAACCCGGCCCGGCCGCCGCGCGCCATGTCCGCCGTGGACTGCCCGAGGCGGGTGATCGCGGTGACGTCCCCGCCCTGCGACACGAGGTACTCGATGAGTTCGTTGTCGCCGCGCGAGGCGGCGTAGTGCATCGGCGTGTAGAGCCACGAGTCGCGCTGGTCGACGTCCGCGCCGAGTTCCTCGATCAGGTACTTCACGGCGGGGATGAACTGGTCGGGCCGGTTGCGGACGCTGAACGCGCCGAGACCCAGGTAACCTCCGCCCGCGGCGGCGTGGATCGGCCAGGCGTTGGGCGCGCCCTCCGGGATCCAGGGCAGCGCGGAATCCTCCTGCTGCCGGCCGTCCTGCTGCCGCCGTTCCCGCATCCCGACCTCGGGCCAGCGCGTGGGGATGTTCGGATCCGCCCCGTGCGCGACGAGCAGCTTCATCGCCTCGATATCCTGGGCGAAGGCGGCCCGCCAGAACGGCGTCGCCCCCGTGAGATCGATCCCCATCTTCGTGAGGCCGTATTCCCAGTACCACAGGTGCGTGTTCAGGCGCGGGTTGGGATCGGCGCCGGCTTCGAGCAGCGCGCGGAGCACGTCCATGTGCCCGGCCTCCTGCAGGTCTTGCGCGCGCGGCTGCGGGTAGTTGGACTTCGGAGCCCACTGGGTCTGGAGGACGGCGAAGAGGGGCGTCGCCCCGTCCGTCGAGGCGGCGAGGTCGGGATCCGCCCCGCGTTCGATGAGGACGAGGGCGAGGTCGAACTGGCCGTTGAGCGCCGCCATGAGGAGCGGACTCGTGGCGTCCGCGCTCGCCTGGTCGATGTCCGCGCCGCCGTCGAGAAGGGCCGTGGCCGCCTCGATGTGGCCCTCGCGGGCCGCGTGCAGCAGCGCGGTCATGCCGCCGGTCCGGCCGACGAGCACCTCGCGGTACGGGGGACGGATGAGGTCGGGACCGCCCGGGTAGTCGGGCCCCACGCGGCCGAGCGAATGTGCGCTGACGTCGCCGACATCGAAGCCGGAGCGGAGGAACTCGCGCTGGGCGCGGATCGCCGCCTGGACGTGGGCCGGGCCGGGCTCGCCCGGCCACTCGGCTTCGGGGTCCACCTCGGGCCCGTACGGGCCGAGCGTTTCCGGCGGGGCGCCGATGAGGTCCCGCATGCGGCGGTTGGCCTCCCGGTCCAGCGCGAGGCTGGGCAGGACGTCGACCACGGCGGTCGTGATGCTGGGGTCGGCGCCGGCCTTGAGCAGCGCGGCCGCGGCGGCCGGCCGGTTCGCGGCGGCAGCGAACATCAGGGGTGTCTGCCCCGCCGACCCCTCCCGGGCGTTCGGATCCGCGCCGTGGTCGAGCAGCGCGGACACGGCCGGCCGGCCGTCCACGGCGGCGGCGGCGAGGTGCAGCGCGGCCACGCCGCTGTTCGTCGTCGCGGCGTTCGCGTCGGCCCCGGCCTCGAGCAGGAGCGCGACGACGGGCCCGTGCCCTCCGCGGGCGGCGAGGTGCAGCGGCGCATAGCGGCCGATCCGCGTCCCGGCGTCGACCGCCGCGCCCGCATCGATGAGCGCCCGGGCCACGGCCGCGTGGCCGCGCTCGGCGGCAAAGTGCAGCGCGGTCATCCCGTCGCCCCGCGCCGAGTTCACGTCCGCCCCGTCCGCCACGAGCGCGCGCACGACCTCCGCCGCCCCGTCGCGCGCCGCTTCGAGCAGCCGGCCGTCGGAGGACGCCCCTTCCTGCGCGGCAGACCCCGCCGGGAGGAGCGCCAGGATCAGGAGCGCCACCGCACAGGGCACCGCACCGCGCGACCCGCGGCGGTGCAGGCACCGGGTCAACCCGCTCTTCATCTCGCGCCGCTCCCGCCCGAGGCGGCCTCGCCCGTGAACTCGAGCGGGAACACCCCGTCGCTGTCGCCGAAGGAGGCCATCTGCGGGTGTCCGATCTTCCGCATGAGGCTCACGAACGCGTTCGCCATCGGGGTCCCGTCCGGGGCCCGCAGGTGGACCCCACCCTCGAGCGTCCCGTTCGCCCCGCCCATGATCAGCAGCGGCGCGCGCCGGTGGTTGTGCAGGTTCCCATCCGCCATCGGCGACCCCCACACGATCGCCGTCTTGTCGAGCAACGACGCGTCACCCTCCACCGTGTCGCGCAGCTTCTCCAGGAAGTACGCGACCTGGCCGAGCCGATACGTGTTGATCTTGTTGAAATCCATGATGTCCTCGGGGACGTTGCCGTGGTGCGAGGCCCCGTGGACGGACTTCGTCGTCCCACTCCCCGGGAAGGTCCGGTTGGACTGGTCGAAGCCGGTCTTGAAGGTGATGACGCGGGTGAGATCGGTCTGCAGCGCGAGGAGTTGCAGGTCGAACATGAGCCGCATGTGCTCCTCGAAGGAGTCCGGGACCCCGGAAGGCGCCTCCGGCAGCTCCCGTTCCTCCCCGCTCGAGTTGCGCGCCTCCACGAGCTGGATCCGGCGCTCGATCTCGCGGATGTGCTCGACGTATTCGTCCAGGGCGACCCGGTCCGCCGCGCCCAGCGTCCTCCTGAGCCGGGCGACCTCGGTCGCGATCCAGTCGATCATGCTCCGGTCCGTGCGGCGGCGCGCCGCCCGGTCCTCGGCCGAGTCACCGGCGCCGAACAGGCGCTCGAACACGACGCGCGGCTCGCGGATGGCGGGGAGCGGCTGGTTCGGCGACGCCCACGCGAGCGACGTCGTGTAGGCGCAGTGGTAGTTGTAGGCGCAGCCGCCGCCGCGATCGATCCCCTCGATGCAGAGTTCGAGTGACGGAAGCACCGTCTCCCGCCCGAAGCGCTGGGCGTGCAACTGGTCGAGCGAGGTGCCGAGGAAGATGTCGGAGCCCTGCGTCTGCTTCGGGTGCGCCTGGGTGAGGAACACCGCCGTCGACCGGTCGTGGTCGCCGCCGATCTCCTCCGCCCGAAACGCCTCCGCCGAGCGGCAGTCCGTGTTGCTCACGATCGTCATGTGCTCGCGGAACGCCTCCAGAGGCCGGAGCTGGCTGTCCGCCACGAACTCGAAATCGCGCCCCGTCGTCGCCGGCGCGAACAGGTGACGTTCGTCGCCCCAGTCGCTCGAACCCGCGACCCCCATCGACTCCTCGATGCAGACGAGGCGCGTGAACTCCGCCGCCTTCATCGGGTCGGCCCACAGCCGCCCCGCGGGAACCATGGCGTCGAGCAGGGGCAGCGCCACGCTGGCGCCGGCGCCCCGCAGGAAGGTGCGGCGCGAGAGGTGTGTACCGGTGATGAAGTTCATGAACCTGCTCCCTCCGTCTTGCTGCTCTCGCTCTGTCGAATCCGATCTTCCCGACTCTCACCCTCCCGGCTCGAGCCACCCTGCTCGTCGACCACAGGCGCTGGCCGCGCCATCCGGAAGGCATCGCTGTTCACGACGCCGAGGATGAAGGAGGACATCCGGTAGTCGCTGGCTTCCGCCTCGCGGGCGATGGCCCGGATCCCCGGCTGGTCGAAGTACTCCGCGCGGCGTCCGATCGCGTACGCGAGCAGGTGCGCCGTGAAGTTCCGGACGAGCGGGACCGGCCGCTTCATGAGGAGGTCGACGAGTTCCGCCGGCGTGCTCACATCGCTCCCGTCGTAGAAGGTCCCCCGCGTGTCGAGCGCGACCCCGTTCTCGCGCACCCGCACCCGCCCCGTCACGTCGTAGTTGTCGAGCGCGAGCCCGATCGGATCCATGAACCGGTGACAGGCGCGGCACGTCGGGTTGGCCGCGTGCATCTCCAGCCGTTCGCGCGTCGTGAGCAGCCGCCCGCCCCGGGCGGATTCCGTATCGTCGAAGGCGGGGATGTTGGGCGGCGGGGGCGGAGGCGGCGTGCCCATGAGCACCTCCATCACCCACTTCCCGCGCAGCACCGGTGACGTGCGCGCGGACATCGACGTGAGGAGCAGCACGCTCCCGTGCCCCAGCACGCCGCGCCGGCTGTCGTCCGGATAACTCACGCGCCGGAACTCGGGTCCCGAGACGCCCGGAATCCCGTAGTGCCCGGCGAGACGCTCGTTCAGGAAGGTGTAGTCCGCCGTGAACAGTTCGAGCAGGCTCCGGTCTTCCCGAATCAGGTGATCGAAGAAGAGCTGGGTCTCGCGGACCAGGTCCTCGCGAAGCTGTCCGGTGAAGTCCGGGTAGAGGTACGGCTCGGGCTGGTTGTCCTCCGCGTCCTGCAGACGCAGCCACTGCGAGGCGAAGCGCGTCGACAGCGCCTCCGCGCGCGGGTCCGCCAGCATCCGCCGCACCTGCGCGTCGAGGACCGCCGGATCGGAGAGCCGTCCCTCCGCGGCCAGCGTCAGCAGTTCGTCGTCCGGGCTCGCCGCCCACAGGAAGAAGGAGAGGCGCGACGCGAGGTCCACGTCCGCGATCCGGTAGCTCTCGCCGGACGCGGCCTCGGGGGGCGCCTGCTCGAGACGGAAGATGAACGAGGGGTTGGCGAGGATCGCCTGCAGCGCGGTTCGGACCCCGATCTCGAACCCCTCGTCGGCCGCGGCGTCATCGTAGAAGGCCATGGGTCCCGCGAGATCGTCCCTCGTCACCGGCCGCCGGTAGGCCGCTCGCGCGAGCCGCGTCACGATCGACTCGGCGCAGGCCCGCGCCTCATCAGGCGCCCCGGGCGCCGCCTCGCTCCGTCCCGGATGGCAGTGGAACACCTTGCGGCGGCTCGCCGTTTCCGAGAGTCCCGCAGTGCGGCGGGGACCCGTGATCATCAGCTCGCTCAGGTGGGGGAGCGCCGTGATTCCGTAGTTCGCCCACGCCTGGGAGTCCTCGCCTCCGACGAAGGACCAGCCCGGCGTCTTCAGGCGGTCCTCGTACGGCCCCTCGATCGTGCGCACGAACGCCGCCGCGACCTGGCGCTGGCCCGCCTTCACGAAGATGGGCTCGGTCCGGATCGGCACCGTCGAGCGCCCGGCGTGCTCGAGGCCGAGGAGGGCGACCCCTTCCCCGTCGATCGAGACGTCGACGTCCTGGAAGCCGGTCCCCTGCCCGAAGAGCGTCTCGATCGAGATCACGTACTCCCCGTCCACCGGGAAGTCGTGGGTCACGACCATCCCGCCGCGCGTCCCGTACGGCGTGCCCTCGATGTGATCCCAGGCGTGCTGCGAGACGTCGATCGGGTTCGTGTACTTGGCGGTCTTCGAGAGGGCGTCCGGGTTGCCGACCGCGATCCGACTCACCTCCGTCGCGGCCCTCAGGTAGGCCTCGAGGAGGGTGGTCGAGAGGCCCTGCGCATCCGCCATGTTGTCGAAGGCGCCGAGGTAGGTGTCCGCCGGCAGCCAGCGGCCGGCGTCGATCTCGAGGTCGAGGAGATCGCGGATCACGCGCTCGTACTCGGCCCGGTTCAGCCGCTGGAAGCGCCGCGAGCCGGGGTTTCGGTCGCGGGCGGCCTCGCGGTCGACGACGGTCTCCAGTGTCTCCACGAGGGCGAGCAGCGTGTCCGGCGACGGCCGGCGCTGGCCGGGCGGCGGCATCATGCCGGCGCGCAGCTTCCGGATCATCTTCTCCGCCGTGGGGGCCCGCTCGTGCGCCGCCTCCACGACGAACTCTTCCAGCGTGAGGTTTCCGCGCAGGAGGCGCTCGTTGTGGCAGCGGGCGCAGTAGCGCTGGACCACAGCGGTCAGGTCCGCGGTGTCGGCGAAGGCAGCCACGTCGGCGAGGGCAGTCACGTCGTGCGCCGGGAGGGGCGTGGAGCCGGACGCACGGTCCCCCGAGGGCTGCCCCGTGAGGGCCAACCACAGCCACAGAACCGCACCCGCACTCAGTGTCTTCACGCGCCCGTCCTTCGAGACCGATGGATGACGCCGCTTCGCAACCTTTCAACTTAGGAAACGTCATCTCCACGGGCCACGCCGGAGGGGGGCAGACGGCGGGTCTTCGAGCGCTAGCGCCTCCACTGATCCGCGGATGGGAGGCCGCGGGAGATCAGGACGTCGAGGTCGGCGGCGTCCGGGAGGATGGACGCGATGGAGGCCGGATCGGCTGCGGCTCCGGCGAGTGCGCCGAGGCCGCCCGGGCCACCGTCGAGGCTCGTGAGGTCGCGCACGATCCCGCGGACCTGGCCCGTCTGTGGGTCGCGGAGGATGGCGGCCAGCGGACCGTTCGCACCGCTCAGCGTCGCAGTCCCTCCGGGCCCGACCAGCACCACGGTCGCCAGTCTGTCCGCCCACGTCGGGGACACCGGAAGGGCGAACACGAATCCGGACTCCCCGTCCCCGTCCGCCATTTCCTGCATTTCGAAGTTCAGTGAGAACAACGTCTCTCCGTCGGCGGCCGCTCCCGTGAGCGTGTACGGCCCCCCGGACCGGGGCAGCGTTGGCGGAGCGTCGACGACGAAGGCCGGCTCCAGGAACGGCACGCCGTCGGCGTCGGCGCGACCCCACAGCAGGATCGTCCGCACAACGTTGGCCGATGCGGCCGCCGCTTCGCCCTCCTCGCGAAGGCGGTGATCGAACGCCCTCGTGAAGCCGAAATCGCTGATCCAGCGCGGCCGGCAGTAGGACATCAGGTCCGGGCGGTGTGGACCGACGAGGGAACTGTCGGAACTGTTGAAGCCCCACGCGTCGATCCTTCCACCGCGGGTCGGATACGCCGGATCCGGCCCCGGGGCGCCGCCGCACGGGGCATGCCGGAGGCTCATGTTGTGTCCGAGCTCGTGCGCCACGGTCGTGGAGTCGAGACTCGAGATGCTGGTCCGGCCGCCGATGAACCCCCGACCCCCGAGGTTGAGTTCATCTACGAGATACGGGGGCAGCCCGCCCATGTAGTAGCCGGTTTCGCCCTCCACTACGCGAATCGCCTCGATCTCTGCCATCAACTCGCTGCTCGTCTGCGCCGTGGTGTATATGGGCTGGCGTACATCCACGGTGAAGTGGGCGATCGGCAACCACTGTCGCGTCGGCCAGAACAGAGGATCGTCTTCGGTCACATCCCGGACGCGGCCCAGGAAGTCTTCGGACGGCACGGCGGGGCGCACGACGGGCAGATACGTGAGGTGCAGCGGAGGCACGGTCCGCGTGTCGATGGCCTTGCGGCCGGTCTCGGGGATCCGCCTCGCGATGCCGTGGCCCTGGCCAAGCGTTTCGTCCGGGTCGACCTCGACCACGAGTTCCAGGCCGGGTTGTACGACTGCGGCCGGGATCGCGACGTTCGCCGACCAGTCGAGTCTGCCCTCTTCCACGCGGTGCGGAACCGTGCCTGCCGGGCCCGGAATGTCCACGGCATGCACCTCTTCTTCCTCGACGTAGAATCGCGCGCGCACCGGCGGGAAATCGATCGACTCCCCGGATGGAGCCGTGAGGAACACGCGCAGCAGGGCCGACCGGTCCGCCACCAGGGGAACCGGGAACCGGAATGACTGCACGGCCTGCGTGAGATAGGCGGGCGAGGCGTCGTTCTCGCACAGAGCCACGCGCTGGTTCTCCAGAGTGCGGAGCCAAGCCAGGAATTCGGGATCGGCGGGGGCGCACAGGCCCGTGCCGCCGGCCTGAAGCCCGGTGAGGCGTCCCAGATCCTTCAGGCCCGTCGGAAGATGGCCCGAAAGGTACGGGTTCGCGTTCAGGTACAGGACACGAAGCTCGGAGAGGTTGACGAGTTCGGGCGGGACCGGGCCGGAGAGCCCATTGTGCGAAAGAACGAGTGCGTCCAGCGACCTCAGCCTTCCGAGGCTGGCGGGGATGGATCCGCTCAGTTCGTTGTTCTCCAGCCTCAACGTCCTGAGCGCCGCGAGATCTCCGAATACCGGGGGGATCGAATCGGAGAGGCTGTTGCCCCAGAGTCCCAGGATCCGAAGTTCCGAGAGCCTGCCGATCTCCGGCGGGAGCGGGCCGCTCAGACCGTTACGGTTTGCATAAAGTTCATTCAGGCTGGAGAGGCCGCCGATCTCAGGCGGGATGGAGCCCGTCAAGTCGTTGTAGCCCAGGTACAGGATACGAAGCTCGGAGAGACTGCCGAGTTCGGGCGGGATCGGCCCTGTCAGGTCGTTGTTCCACAGCGACAGTGTATCGAGTTTCGAAAGGCGGCCCAGTTCCGGCGGGATGGACCGGGTCAGGCCGTTGTGCTGCAGCCGCAGTCGCGTGAGGGCGGCGAGGTCTCCGAGTTCGGGAGGGATCGGACCCGTGAGGTCGTTGGACCACAGCTCAAGAACCCGGAGCTCGGAGAGCTGGCCGAGGATCGGAGGAATCGAGCCGTTCAGCGCGTTTTCGTGGAGGTACAACTCCGTGAGCGCGGGGAGGTGGCCGATCACGACCGGGATCGGGCCCTCGAGACCGTTCTCGCCGAGTTGCAGCTTCGTGACGCGGCCGTCGGCGTCGACTTCGACTCCGTACCAGTCCGCGAGCGGCGCGTCGCTGAGCCAGTTGCTCGCGTTCGTCCAACCCGTGCCGTTCATCGTCTCGTACAGGGCCGTGAGAACGACCCGATCCGTGGCCTGGTTGTCGACGTTCACGACCGCCGTCCCCGAGGCGGCTCCCGCCGTCGCCGTCACCGTCGTCTCCCCGCTCCCGACGGCCGTTACGAGCCCCGTCGCGTCGACCGTAACCGTGGAAGGGTCACCTGATCGCCACGTCACGGCGACGCCGGACATCGGGCGGTCGTCCTGGTCGCGAACGGTCGCCGTGAGGTGGAAGCTGACGCCCCGCCACAGAGTCACGGTGGTCGGTGCAATCGAGATCGACGTCGGTACGGGGAGCGCGGGCGCCGCCGGATCATCTCCGCAGGCCAGGAGAGCCAGGAGAAAGACGGGGGACGCGCGAAATCCGCCGACGCTCCGCATGGGCTACCGCCGGCCGGCCGGTACCAGTCGCACGATGCCGGTCGCGGGGCCGTCCACGTCCCGCGTCTCCCCGTCGATGGCGATGTAGATGAACCCGTCCGGTCCCTGGCGCACGTCCCGGATGCGGCCGATCCCCTCCAGCAGCGTCTCCTCGTGGGTCACTTCCCGGCCTGCCATTCGCAGCCGCGCGAGACGCCGCCCGCTGAGGCCGCCGACGAGCATGTCGCCGCGCCACTCGGGGAACGCGTCGCCCGTGTAGAAGAGCATCCCGGAGACGCCTATGGACGGGACCCAGATGTGCTCGGGGGGCTCCATCTCTTCCATCAAGGTGCTCGAGTGGATGCGCGAGCCGGTGCGGTAGTTCACGCCGTACCCGACGACGGGCCAGCCGTAGTTGAGCCCCGGCTCGATCAGGTTCAGTTCGTCTCCGCCCTGCGGGCCGTGCTCGTTCTGCCACAGGTCGCCCGTCTCGGGATGGACCGCCATGCCCTGCGCGTTCCGGTGGCCCCACGTCCAGATTTCGGGGTGGATCTCGTCCCGGCCCACGAACGGGTTGTCCTCGGGTACGCGTCCGTCGTCGTGGAGTCGGATCGTGCTGCCGTTGTGGTTGGAGAGGTTCTGGGCGGGGTGTGCCTTGAGTTCACCCGCCGGAGGCCACTGCCGGTCGCCCAGCGTCATGAACAGGTAGCCGTCGTGGTCGAAGACGAGGCGCCCGCCCCACATCGAGCTGCGCTCCGTCCCGTTCCCGGGCGCGTCCGCGTGGAACAGTTCTTCGACATCGCTCAGCCGGTCGTTCTCGAACCGGCCGCGGGCGATCGCGATCGTGCCCAGCGAATCGGGACCCGGCTTCACGTAGCTCAGATAGAGGAGCCGGTTCGTCGCGAAATCCGGGTGCAGGATCGCGTCGCGCAGGCCGGCCTGCTCGAAGCCGGCCATGGAACGGGCGCCGCGCCCCAGCGCCCGGATCGGCGGCAGGCCGTCCACGGAATCGGCGAGCAGGACGCCGTCGCGGATGATGCGGAGCCGGCCGGGACGTTCGGTCACGAGGAGGTCGCCCTCGGGCGTGAAGGCGATGGAGAACGGGCGAACGAGCCCGTCCGCCACCTCCTCGACCCGGAAGTCGTGCAGCGCGGTCTGAACGGTGCCGTCGTCGGCGCCGGCCGGGTCACCGTCGCCGGGGGCGCATGCGGCGACGGTCAGGAGCGATACGACGAGGAAACGGGAGCAGCGGGGATGGCCCATCCGGGGATCGTCCGTCCGTGTCAGGGGAGTCATTCGGCCTCTATACTTATGGCGTCCCACAGGAGCCTGACAGGAGGTAGACATGCTTCGCGCCCATGTGGTCACATCGATCCCTGCCGTTCGTACCGCCGTCCTCGCGATCGCGGCCGCGCTGGTGGCCGGATGCGCGGCGGATGGGGGTGAGGACGCCGCCGGCGTGACGGTCTTCGAGGGCGCCACGATCCTCACGGGAGACGGCTCCGTCATCCCTTCCGCCGTCTTCCTCGTCCAGGATGGACAGTTCGTCGGCGTCGGGGCGAGCGGGGAGGTCGAGGTGCCGGACGGCGCGGAGCGGGTGGACCTTTCCGGCAAGACGGTGATGCCCGCGATCGTTAACGCGCACCTCCACCTCTCCTCCGAACGCGACGAACGCATCGAACAGCTTCAGCACATGGCGTACTACGGCGCGGGAGCCGTCGTGAGCCTCGGGACCGAGACCGGCGGGATCGGGATCGAGATGCGCGACGAAGTCATTCCGGACGCGGCCCGCGCGAAGACGGCCGACCGCGGGATCACGATGCCGGAGCCCGGCCGCTCGGAGGCCCCCTACTGGGTCGAGACGGAGGAAGAGGGGCGGGCCGCGGTCCGGGAACTGGCGGAGCGGCAGGTCGACATCGTCAAGATCTGGGTGGACGACCGCGGAGGTCGGTACGAGCAACTCCCCCCGGAACTCTACGGCCCGATCATCGACGAGGCGCACCGGCACGGCCTCCTGGTCACGGCGCACGTCTACTACCTGGAGGACGCCAAGGAACTCCTGCGCGCGGGCGTGGACGTGTTCGCGCACGGCGTGCGCGATCTGGACGCGGACGACGAACTCATGGAACTGTGGGCCGAGCGCCCGGACGTCGTCCTCGTCCCCAATCTTGCCGGGCCGGGCGTCGCGCTCGACCTGAGCTGGCTCAGCGGCACCGTGCCCGCCGACCAGCTCGCGGAGATGCAGGCGGCCTCCGTCGACAATCCGGCGGCGCAGGAGTTCTTCGGCGTCCAGGCGCGGAACCTCGCCCGCTTCGCCGAAGCCGGCATCCGGATCTCCTTCGGCACCGACGGCAACGCGGCCTGGGCCGTGCACCAGGAGATGGAGGACATGGTCCGCTCCGGCATGACGCCGGGCGATGTCATCGTGGCCGCGACGAAGACCTCCGCCGACTTGATGAGCTGGGACGACCTCGGCGAGATCGCGGCCGGCAAGAGCGCCGACTTCATCGTCCTCGACGCGAACCCGCTCGACGACATCACGAACACGCGCCGGATCGACGCCGTCTACCTGCGGGGCGACGTGGTCGACCGCGACGGGATCAGCGCCCACATGCTCGCGGCCGGGACCGAGTGATCGAACTTCAGCCCGTGACCCTCGAGGGGCACGGCGTCCGTCTCGAACCCATGGGCCTGGAGCACGCCGCCGCGCTCGCCGAGGCCGCGGCGGACGGGGAGTTGTGGAACCTCTTCTTCACCTTCGTCCCGGCTCCGGACGAGGTGGCCGACTACATCGAGACGGCGCTCGAGGGCCAGACCGCCGGCCACATGCTGCCGTGGGTCGTCCGGCTCGTGGAGACCGGCGCCGTCATCGGATCCACCCGCTACCACGACATCCTGCCGCACGTCGACCGGGTGGAGATCGGCTACACCTGGTACGGCGCAAGTCACCAGCGCACGCACGTCAACACGGCGTGCAAGATCCTCCTCATGACGCACGCCTTCGAGACGGTGGGGTGTGGAGTGGTGGGACTGCGCACGGACGGAATGAACCTGCGCTCGCAGCGGGCCATCGAGGCGCTCGGCGCAAAGAAGGACGGTGTCCTGCGCAATCACTCCCTGCGCCGCGACGGGAGCGTGCGCGACGACGTGATGTACTCCGTCCTCCTCCACGAATGGCCCGCCATCAAGCGGCACCTGGAAACCCGCCTCTGGCGCCACCGCTGACCGGGGCGCCAAAGGCGGGGATGCCTCGGGACGCTACATGCCGAGGGGGATGTCGACCTGGGTGTTCTCCCAGGTGAAGCGGAGCGCGCCGTCCACCTGCTCGAAGGTCATCATCTCCACCATGCCGGCGGTCGCCGAGGGCGTCGCCATGAAGCTGCCCACCTCGGTGCTCTGGACCACGGCGTCGATCGGGATCCCCCAGCGGTCGTATTCGGAGTTCACGTGGAACTCCCATTCCGTCTCGCCGGGCGTTGCGTACAGCGAGTAGCTCCCGGGTCCGAGCGCGACTCCTCCGATAGTAGCGGCGGCCGAGAGGTGGAGCGCTGTCGCTTCGTTCGCACCGAGGCGCCAGACCTCCCCGTAGGGAACCAGCTCGCCCATGACGACGCGCTCGCGGGCCGACGGCGCGCCGTAGCAGAGGAGACCTTCACCCCCGTCGTACGAGAAGCTCAGCTCCTGGAGCGGGCTCGCCCGGCCTTCCACATCGCCCATGACGACGCAGGCCAGCCCCGCGTCGGCCATTTCGTCCATGGCCTCGGCGGTCTCCGCCATCTCCGTCTCCGCCATCTCCGTCTCCGCCATCTCCGCCTCGCCCGCCTCGGATCCTCCGCCGCATCCCGCGACCAGAAGAACGGCGAGGTACCACGTGCTGCTTCGCTTCATGTCATCACCTCCAAAGATTGCTTTTGGCGGACGTTATTTCGTCCAAACCACGACGAGACCGCACCGGGAGGGCGGGAACTCCGCCGGCCCCGACCCGAGTCCATTGTATATCTCCAGGCCTGCGATCTCGCTCGGTCTCACGACGTCGTCCAGTGCGATCCCTCTCGTCGGCAGACCGTCGACATAGAAATTCAGTGTGCAGGCGCCCGTGGCCCCCGACGAAAACCTCGAGTTCACCAACCGGCAGTCGGTACGCCGGAAGTTGCACTCGAGCCGGATTCCCGACTCGTCGGCGATCATGTGCGAGATCTCGACCGGCCGGCGGCGATCGATGTCCTCCGCCGTGTAGAAGGTGCCGGTCCCGACGATTTCGCTCCAGTGCTTGCGCTCGTAGAAGCCCTTGACCTCCAGGCGTCGGGACCTCGTCACCGTCGCCACGATCGGCGCCATCTCCACCGGATCGGCGACCATGCCGATCTCCGCCTCGGTGGTCAGGCCGGGTGAGACCTCAAGCACGTAGGACAGCGGAGCGTACCCGAGGTGCCGCACGTTGAGTTCCTGCGTGCCGACCGGCACGCCGCTCAGGACGAACCGCCCCCGGCGGTCGGTCTCGGCCACCCGCAGACGGTCGGGGACGGACACCGTGGCGGCGACCACCGGATCTTCCGTGATGGCATCATGCACCCGGCCGATCAGCCTGCCGGTCCTGACCCGCCCCGAGCGCTGCATGAGCGTGATGTCATGGGACATCCCGGCGACGATGGCGACGACGGCCTCTTCGCTCGAGAAGTTCCCGTACTCCGACCAGAGCGTGGCCTGCGTCGCATCCCGCGGAGCGCAGAGGACGAGGCGTCCGTCGCCACCGACAACCTCGCGCACCGGCCTTCTCGCGCGCTCGGACTCGGTCCACCGCACAACCACCACCGCGTTGGCGACCGGAGCCGTGCCGTCGTCGTCGACGATACGGATCCGCAAGCTCGCGCGGTCCCCGCACTCCGACTCCTGGGCGGAGAGAGCTCGGGCGCCGCCGGCAAGCGCACATGCGGCAACGAGGCTCCAGGCGAACTGTCGCGCCGCAAACCTTGTCACCGACCCGGGATCAGACACTCGCGAATCTCCGCATCTCCCCCCAACACTGGGATACGGACCCCCCGGCATCAAGCGAGGAGGAGGAACCCTCCGAACGCCAGCGCTACTTCGTCCAGACCGCGATGGCTCCGCAGCGGGCGGTCGGCCCGCCGAACTCGGCCGGGACCGAGGCGGAGCCCTTGTATACCTCCACCGCCGCGATTTCGATCGGTATCACGAATTCATCGATCACCCCGCTGCTTCTCATCCGCATGCCGTCCAGATAGACACGCAGCGGGCACCGGCCCGAAAATCCGTTCGCGAACCTTGAATTGACCAGGCGGCAACTCCGGCTCCGCATTCCGCATTCGAGCCGAATCCCCGATTCATCCGCGATCATGTGGGAGATCAGGTGCGGTCTGCGGCGTTCGATATCGTCGGTCGTGATGAAGACGCCCAGGCCGGTGCGTTCGCCCCAGAACTTGCGTTCGTAGAACCCCTTGACCTCCAGTCGGCGCGACCGCGTCGCCATCGCCACCAGGGGCGCCATCTCCACCGGGTCGGGGACCAGACCGAGTTCGAGGTCCGTGGTAACGCCCTTGGACACCACGACCGGGTGGCTGAGCGGTGCGTAGCCGAGGTGCCGCGCGGACAGTTCGTGAACGCCGACCGGCACGCCGCTGAGGATGAACTGGCCGTTCCGGTTGGTCTCAGCCACCAGGCGCCCTCCGAGCGACACCGCGACCGCCGCCACCGGACGGTCCGTCCGGGCATCGTGCACGAATCCGATCAGGCGCCCTGTCGCCGACGACTCGAGTGGCAGTCGCAGTTCGATGTCCCGCGACGCACCGGGTTCCACGTCGATTGCCCGCTGCGTGCTGGAGACGTCGTCCCGCTCCGCCCACAGAGTGGCGCGGGTGGCGTCGCCGGGCGCGCACAGGACCAGGCGTCCGTCCAGCCCAACCGTCTCGCGCACCGGCTCCCTCTCCCCGTCAGCACCGCCCCAGTGAAGGACAACGGTCGCGCCGGGAATCGGAATCGACTCCGATTCGTCCAGAACGACGGCTCGCAAGACGGCGCGACCGCCGCAATCCGGCTCCTGACCCGAGAGTCCGGGAGCACTCATTGCGAGTGCGGGAACCGCGAGGATCGCCCCGGCGAGGAGCCGAACTCGACCCTGCACTCCACGATCCGATACCCTCATGCCGACCTCACGAGAGAAGGTCCCATTGCTGGCAAGACGACCGGGAAGGCGAAAGGTCACGACCCACGACAAGATGCAAGCGAGAAGGAGGAAGCCACCGCCGAGCCCTCTGACCGGCGTACCATCGAGGAAAAACCGTACTGGCCGACGTGAACGCGGACCGGGCGGCACGGCGACTCGCACCTTTGGACGTGCCTTGATGTCGAGGTGCTCGCCGTCTTGGCGCTGGCCTACGGCACGACGGTCACACCGCGCCCTGCCTGGTAGGTCGTGTCCGGTTCAGCCCTCACCTGCACCACTGTCTCGCCCGCGGACACGGCCCGGACTCTCGCGGTGCTATCGCCCGTGGCGTAGACGCCCGCCACCGTCCGGTCCAGCGTGGTCCAGACGAAACGATTACCCGGCGGCACCCCACAGCCTTGAAAGTCTCGGATGACAAGCAGGAGGTCCTGCGCAGCGCCGACCTCAAGAGTGACACGCAATGTCACGTCTGAACCGGGCTCACCAGGCAACACGATTTGCATCGGGTAACTAGAACATCCTCCGGCGAACACTGTATCCCCTCTGCAACTCACGCAGGCAGCGATCACCGTGGCGACGGTCACCGCAACCCGACACCCGAATCCGTTTCTCATCTAGCTACTCTCTGTCAAACCTCCCGGCGCGGTCCTTCGTCGGCCCCCCGACTTTTCAATTAGCCCGGACAGGGCGGCTGGCCGCAGCCGGTGTCCACAGAAATCTCCCAGGTCCTGCTCGGCTCCTCGTCGAAGTCGTTGGTGACCGTAAGCCGCAAGAGGAAAGTGTACTCTTCATCGTCGTCGAATGACCGCGTGTATCGGTCACTGGTTCCCGCCGCTGACCACGTACCATCATCGTCCGTGCTGACCTCCCATTTGTACGTGATCGAGTAGCCGCCCCACCCGTAACCCAGCCACGTGTAGCTGCCCGACTCGTTCACCTCCGCCGGCCCGGTAATCCAGGCAACCGACCGCGGCGCGTAGAGGAACTTGTCGGGGCCGTCCACATCCAGGAAGCCCGTGGTCGCGCTCGACGTGATGACGTCGGAGATATGTCGAGCGGACGCTTCGTTGTCTTCCTCGCCCAGAACAAGCCAGGCGACGGCCGCCACATGTGCCGCCGCCGCGGAACTACCTTCTGACCAAACATATCCATTCTCGTCCGCAAAATGGGCCCCATACACGCTGTCCGCGGGCGCCCAGACGTCGACGCATGTCCCGTAGTTCACCCGTTTGCCGGTCGAGAGCATTGCGCGGTCGCCGTCCATATCGACTCCTGACACCGTGATGGCCTGCGGTTCCCCTGCCGGTGACCCATCGCACGCCGACTCATCGTGATTCCCTGCGCCGACCACGGTAGTGATACCGTCGGCAGCCATCTTTCTGATCATCTTGTCGATGTGATCGTTACGGGACGGGATGTACAGGCTGATGTTTGCGACCGCGTACCCGTCGTTGTGGTCGATGACCCAGTCCATTGCCTCCGACAAATCAGCGTCAGTCCCCGTAGAGTCCACCTGGGAGCGGACGGGTATCATCTCTACCGTCTTCGACACACCGGTAGTCGTGCCACCGATCACGCTCGCCACAAACGTTCCATGTCCGTAAGTATCGGTCCGCCCGGCAAATCTATTTTCGTCGGTGACGTCGGTACCCCAGAGGATACGATCGCCGAACTCCACGTGGTCCGGGTTGATACCCGTGTCGATTACGTAGACGGGCACGTCCGATGCGTTCTCTACGTAACGATACGAGGAATCTCTCGTGAACGTGTGCGAGTCTATGGTGTCCAGATTCCACTTGACGTTTGTTTGGACGGTGGGAGCCGCCGCCACCGCGCCGACCGACCCCAAGTAGACCTTCCGCCCCTCGGACACACTAGCCACAAGTGGCGACACCAAGAGGCTATCGACCATGCTTTCCTGGGCCAGGTCAAGAGCGAAGCCGGGGAGGTTGCCAATGACGTGCCTGACGGTTCCGCCCGTTGCGCGCACCATGCTCGCGGCGATGGCTGTTGGCTGTCCGTCGAGAGTGGTCACGATGTACGAATTGGGCACCCGTTCGCCCGGAGGGGCGGGTACGAACTTCGTGGAATCGGGCCGAGCCGGAGTGACGTCAGCCGTGGGTGTCAGCGTCGTCGCCAGCCCGCCCGGCGTCGTTGGCGCGTCTGAGCATCCCGCCAAGAAGGCGGCCATGACCATAAAGAGAGCTTGGACAGCAGTCGGCCTGGTCCCCCGCCAAGGACGGCAAACGATTGAACAGTGCATACTGAGTCCTTTCTGCTGATACAGATGGGGTAGCGTTATCCCTACCACCGAATCGAACGACGATTACGCGATGAGCAGTTCGAAACGGGAGTAAGGCAGAGGATCGGCAGCACGCGGCCGAACAACCGGCGTCGTCTAGAGTTCCAATGTCTTCGGGCGTTGACGCCGCACCGAATCCGTTGCGGACTAACGTTTTAGCTGCTTACGAGACCGCTGTGTCGCCGACACGCTCGGAGTCTGGGGGGTTCTGCCGAGCCAAACTAGCTTGAAATCGATACACTCTGTCCAAAAGTGATAGGCCGTCGGCGTTACTCGGAGTCAGAAGCGGTGGCTGGCTCGGGCTCAACAACGGCCGCGCGAAATCCGCGAAGAACTTCTTCATCAGCGGGGCCTGACGGACCCGCGCGAGTTGCTTGAGCGTGCCTCCCGGCCAGCGGGCCGACCTGCTGTGGAGGGTCTGGCGGCTGAGTTCCAGGCGGTTGGCTACGGCGTCCCAGCTCAGACCCGAGAGGCGAAGCTGGTGGGCCTTCACGACCGAGAGGGCGTGGAGGAACTGGGTCAGGTTTGCCGCCCCGCCGGCGCGTTCCCGGAACTCTCTTGAAAGGGTGGTGGGGGAGCAATAAACCGCGGTGGCCAACTCCTTCACGTTGCGCACGGGTCGGTGGGACGCGGCGCGGTAGCTGTACGCCAGTCCGGATCGAAGGGCCGGGGGCAGCTCCGCTTCCTCCGCCTGTTCCGCCAGGCGCAGTAGCGGGACCGATTGCCTGGCGGCGGTGATCGCGGGCTTGAGTTCGTATCGGAGGCTGGCGAACCAGACGATGGCGGCCACCTTGACGCCGCTCAGCTGGCGGGCAACCTCGACCGCGCGATCCGTCACGAGGATGACCGGAACCGACGGCGTGTTACGCTCCATCTTGCGCAGGAGCTCGATTCTCGCAGGCGGAATCGGCTGGCGACAACCGAGGATCCGACACCCGACATGGCCGTCGCCGTTCGCGAACGGCAAGGAGCCGCTCACAACGCGTGCGTCGCCGCCGACGGCCTCGGCAATGAGCGCCTCGTCGTCCGGCGAGTCCGCCAGGATATCGATCATTCGGAATCCTCCTCGAACCATAGAAGATGATGTATTCCGTACTATGTTCCGCTCGTGGCGAGATCAAGCGAGGAGGAGGAAGGCTGTGGCGGCGAGTCCCGCGGCGAAGAGGGCGTAGGGGAGTTGAGTGAGGGCGTGCTCGACGACGCCGCAGCCGCTGCCTCGGGCGGCGAGGACGGTGGAGTCGCCGTAGAAGCAGGTGTGGCTGCCGAACGCGCTGGCGGAGATGAGGGCTCCGATCACGAGCGGCATGTCCGCCCCGACCGAATCCGCGAGCGGGAGCACGATGGGGACGGCGACCGCGAAGATGCCCCAGAACGACGCGGTGGCGAAGGCGACGAGCGACATCGTGAGGAAGGTGACGGCGGGGAGCAGTCCCGGGGTCATCAGTGGCTCGACGGTCTCGATAAGATAGGCGGTGAGCCCGAGTCCGTCGTTCACCTCCTTGAGGAGGAAGCCGCCGAACACGGTCGCCAAGGGGACGATCATCGTGAGCACGCCAGCCATGGTCGTGTCGAGCGCCGCGCGCACCGGGAGGAGCCTCGTGCCCACGATGATGGCGAGGGTGAGGCCGAGCGCCACGACGACGCCCTTGAGGATGTCGAGGTCGAGCACCCAGGTGGCGGCGACGAGGGTGACGACCGGAACGATGAAGTGCCACGGGCGGGCGCGCTCGGCGGCGCGCGGGTCGGTCTCGCCTTTAAGCTTCGCCTCCTCCAAGCCCGGGGGCACCACCTGGCCCGTCTCCCGGGCGCGACGCTCCGCTTTCCGCATGGGGCCGATGGCGGGGACGAGGCCGGTGCCGACGAGGAGCGCCAGCGCGACCGCGACCCATGCGTAGAGCATGAACGGGATCGCATCGATGTAGAGCGAGAGGCCGCGGCCCGACGCCGCCCACCCCGTCTCTTCGAGCAGGCCGGAGAAGTAGGCGGCCCACGTCGAGATCGGTACGAGGATGCACACCGGCGCGGCGGTGGAGTCCACGACGTAGGCGAGCATTTCGCGCGACACGCGATGCCGGTCGGTGAACCGCTTCACGGAGGAGCTGACCGCGAGGACGTTCAGGTAGTCGTCGATGAAGACGGCAAGTCCGAGGAGCCACGTCGCGGCCAGCGAGCCGCCGCGCGTCCGGATGCGCGCAGACGCCGCGTCGCCGAAGCGGGCCGCCGCGCCCACCCGCACGAGTAGCGTGATGAGGCTGCCGAAGAGCGCGCACACGAGGATGATCCAGCCCACGGTCTCGTTCTGCATGACCGCGACCATGCCGTCGGTGAACGCGGTGAGCGGATCCCGGGGCGCGAGGATCGCGAACCCGACGAGCGCCCCGATGATGAGGGATTCCACGGGCCGGCGGGTCCAGACCGCAACGGCCAGGACGACGGCGGTGGGGATCAGGCTTACGACGCCAAAATGCTCCAGCGGCAACTCCCTTCTCCGGAGGCGAGACTCGTGCCCCCGGCGGCGGTTCGGCGAACCGCCCTAGCCGAGGCGGACCTCGTCGCCGACTTGTACGGCGCCCTGCCCGGCCACCTCGCACTTCACGCCGACGTTCCCGTCGTTGTGGTCGAAGGCGGCGCGCAGCACTCGCGGGTCCTTCGGAAGGTCTCCCAGCGGGAGCGTGACCATGACGCAGCGCATGCACGGCTTCGTCACCCGCAGGCGCGCCCCGCCGATCTCGAGCGTGCTGCCCACCCAGTCGTTCTCGACGAAGCCCCGCGCCCCGGCGACGGGTTCGATCACGAGGTTGGGCCGGAAGCGGCCGACGTGGAAATCGCTCCCCGGGACGAGTTCCCGCAGGTGGTCGAGGCTCGCCGTCGTCAGGGCGTGGAGGCCGGAACTGTCGAAGAACGTGCCGGGGGGCAGTTCCCATTCCGTGATCTCGTCGCGGTACGTCCGCCCGTCCTGGACGAGCCCCTCCATGTCCGGCCAGTGGTACTCGCACGTCGCCGTCCCCACCGCCTCCGTCGCGAACGCCACCTCCCGGCCCAGGAGCGCGCTCAGGCGGGCCTCCAACCCTTTGCGCCCCGCGCTCGACAGCGTCGTGCCGTCCTCGAACCGGACCTGGATCGACGCGGCCCCGTTCTCCCGTTCGAAGCTCGCCGAAAGGCCGTAGACGGCCCCCCACAGCCGCGGCCGTTTCGCACTCACCACCCGCCCGGTCTCGCGGTCCACGAGCGCGCCGGCCCGGTCGCCCTCCATCCCGCGGGCCGTGATTCGGGCCGCCTCGAGACGTTCTCCGCCCATCGACTTCACCGGATAGCGGTACAGGCTCACGACGCGCCCCACCACCATGCCCCGCCGAGCCCCCGCTCCCGCTCCGTCCCTGTCCGGGTGGGCGCTCACCGCACGAGCGACACGAGGTAGGCGAGGCCGGTCCCGCCGAGAAGGACGAGTCCCACCCAGGTCAGCGTGACCATGCCGCGGCCCGGCCGGTGCTCCGGCGGCACCGCCTCCGACGTCACGGCGCGGAGGTTGAAGTAGCCGAGGATGGGCGCGGTGAGGAACGCCACCGTCGTCGCGAAGTCCACCATCGCGGTGAGGCTGCCGGAGAAGCCGAGGAGGATGAAGAAGGCGACGACGGGGAGCGCGATCATGCTCCACCAGTAGACGCGTCCCACGCGGGTCACCGTGTCCGCCGCGACGTGCCCCCGCAGGTTCGCCAGCGTGCGCTCGATCGCGCGCGGGAAGCCGTCCGTCACGGCGAGGAGGCTCGAGAAGATCGTCGCCATCGCCGCCACGAGCACGATGGGACGGGACCACGAGCCCAGCGTCGTGCTGTACATGTCGACGAGTTGCGTGGAGAACACGGCCCCCGCAGCGCTGAGGGCGACGTCCGCCTGGAAGAGGACCGTGGCTCCGACCGACACGAAGATGAGGGCGAGGATACCGGTGCCGACGAAGCCCACGAGGAAGTCGCGCTTCGCGTCGGCGACCGACGTCCGCGCGCCCGTCGTCTTGTCCTTGGCGAGCGTCCACAGGCTGCTCCACACCGCCACGTCGACGGGCGACGGCATCCACCCGATGAGGGCGAGGAGGAAGGCGAAGGGGACGACGGTGCCGACGACGTCGCCCGGCCACAGCGCCAGCGTCGAGAGGTCGGCCCGCGGCGCGGCCACGAGCGCGGTCGCCACGGTCGAGACGACGAGCATCGCGAGCAGGATCTTGATCGTGATGTCGAGGCCGCGGAAACGCCCCACCGCGAGCACCCCCACGCAGGCGCCCATCAGCACGGCCCCCGTCGCCGCCAGCGGCCACTCCGCGCCGAAGGCGTAGCGCGTGAGGAAGGCCATGAACATCGCGAGCGCCGCCAGCGAGATGATCGCGGTCACGAGGGTGATGGCGAGGAAGAGCCACAGCGCCCAGCGGCCGATGTCGCAGTAGCCCTCGACCAGGCTCCGCCTCGTGGCCGCCGCGTAGCGCGCCCCGTACTCGAAGAACGGGTACTTGAGGACGAGCGCGAAGACGATCACGCCGACGAAGGCGAACCCCGCCTCCGCTCCCGCGCGCGTGGACTGCACGAGGTGGGAGACGCCGATGGAGGTCGCGGCCCAGATGAGACCGGGGCCGAAGCTTTTCCAGAAGCTGGAGCGGGAACGCGCGGCGGGTTCGTTCATGGGCTTCTCCGGCCGACCGTGGGTCGCGGGGTGCTGTGGAGCCTGAGGATGCCCCTTCCCCGCCGGATGGTGCAACGCTGGATGGTGCAACGCCGCGACGAACGTGCAATAGTGAGTCGCCGTCCGTCCTATCCCCGAACGCTGGAGAAGTCGCCGTGCTATCCACGCTCGCGCTCGCCGCGCTGATTCAGGCGCCCGCCGTGACGCAGGAACTCGCGCCCGGAACGCGCTACGACCCCGACATCCCAACACTCGACGAGGTGGCGGGACACGGCTTTCGCGACGTCGTCACGCCGCCGGACGACGTGATCCGCTACATCGAGGCGCTCGCCGCGGCGGCGCCGGAGCGGACGCATCTGATCCGATACGCGGAGAGTTGGGAGGGGCGGCCGCTCGTCGTTCTCGTCATCGGCTCGGCGGAACGCATGGCCAGGCTCGACGAGGTCAAGGCCGGGATCGCGCGGCTCGCCGATCCCCGCGGCCTCTCCGACGAGGAGGCGGAAGCGCTGCTGGCCGAGCTTCCCGTCGTCACCGCCCTGATGCACTCGATTCACGGCGACGAGATCAGCCCCAGCGGCGCTGCGATGGCGGAAGCCTACCACTTGCTCGCCGCGATGGGGGATCCCGACGTCGACCTCATCCTCTCGGAGTCGCTCGTCCTCATCGATCCCCTCGAGAACCCGGACGGACGGAACCGCTTCGTGTACCAGAACTCGGTCGCGCAGGCGCGCTGGCCGGAGGAAGCCCGCGTCTCCGCCGAGCACGACCCGCCGTGGCCCGGCGGCCGCGGGAACCACTACCTGTTCGACCTCAACCGGGACCTCTTCATCCAGAGCCAGGTCGAGACCCGCGGGAAGGTGGACATCTTTCTCGAGTTCCGGCCCCACATCGTGGCGGACCTGCACGAGATGGGAGGGGACGCGACCTACTTCTTCCCGCCGACCGCGCCGCCCTCCAACCCATGGTTCGGGGAGCGGCAGGTCGCGCTCATGGACGTGGTCGGGGAGGCGATCGCGGCGCGTTTCGACGAACGCGGGTTCGCCTACTTCAACCGGGAGGTGTACGACCTCTTCTATCCGGGCTACGTGGACATGTGGCCGATGGGTTACGGCGCGCTCGGGATGACGTATGAGCAGGCGAGCGCGGGGGGTCTCCGGCTGCGGCAGTCGGACGACGACCTGCTCACGTACGGCGACGGCGTGCTGCATCACTTCACGGCGGGGATCGAGACCGCGCTCACGGCCGCGCGAAACCGGGACCGGATCCTGCGCGACTACCTGGCGTTCCTGCGCGAGGGGGTCGCACTCGGAGAGCGGGGACCGGCCGAGATCGTGCTGCACTCGGCACACGACCCGGGGATGGCGGAGCGGCTCGGCCTCATGCTCGTCGAGAACGGGATCGAGGTGTTTCGCGCCTCAGGTCCGGTGACGGCGGGCGACCGGACGCTGTCCGCGGGTTCGAGCTTCATCGTGCCGCTCGCGCAGCCCGGGCACCGCTTCATCCACAACCTGCTCGATGCGCACGTGCCGATGGAGGAGGAATTCGTGCGGCGGCAGATCGAGCGCCGCGCGAACCGGCAGCCGGACGAGATCTACGACCTGACCGCGTGGAGCCAGCCGCTCCTGTGGGATGTTGAGGCGATCGAGACCGCGGCGACGGGTGCCCGCGGCGCGGCGCTGACCGCGAGCGACGCGGCCGCGCGCCCGGAGGTGGCCGGCGACGCGGGCGGAGGCGACGGCGGAGTCGAGCCCGGGAACCCGCTGCCCGAGGCGCTCGTCGGTTACCTGGTCCCGTGGGGCACGAACGGGGCCGCGGCGGTCGCCGAGGCGCTGCGCGAGGGTCTCCGGGTGCGGGCCGCCGGTGCGGAGTTCACGCTGGACGGGCGCCGCTTCGGCGTCGGCACCGCCATCCTCCGGGCGGCCGAGAACGGCGAGGATCTGCGCCAGCGCCTGGCCGGCATCGCCGCCCGGCATCGCGCCGAGGTCGTGCCCATCGACGACGCGTACGTGCGCGAGGGCATGTCGCTCGGCAGCCGCCGCGTCCGGGCGCTGCGCGAGCCGCGCGTGCTCCTCGTTTACGATTCCCCGGGCGGGAGCTACTCCGTCGGCTGGACGCGCTACGTCCTCGAGCGGCGCTACGGCCAGCGCACAACGGCCGTGCGGGCGTCAAGCCTCGGCCAGGCGCGGCTGGCCGACTACGACGTCATCGTCTTTCCGAGCGGCAACTACGGCGGCGCCGTCGGCGAAGGGCTGCGGGATCGCCTCCAGGCGTGGATGCGCGACGGCGGCACCGTCATCACGATGGCGGAGTCCTCGCGCTGGGCCGCGCGGACGGGGCTCCTCGCCACCGAGGCGGAGCGTCGGGGCGGGCGCGCCGAGGGCGACGACCCGCCGGAGCCCGGCACCCCCGAGCAACCCATCGAATATCTCGACGCGATCTCGCCCGAAGACGAATCGCCGGAGGGCGTGCCCGGCGCGATCCTGCGCACGCTGCTCGACACGGAGCACTGGCTCGCGGCGGGCACCGACGGCGAGATCGGCGTCCTCGTCTCGGGCTCCCGCGTCTTCCGTCCGATCACGCTCGACGAGGGCACGAACGTGGGACGCTACGCGGCGCTCGAGGATCTCGTCCTGAGCGGGATCGTGTGGGAGGAGTCGCGCCCGCAACTCGCGAGCAAGGCCTTCCTCATCCACCAGCCGGTGGGAAGAGGACAACTCGTCGCCTTCGCCGAAGACCCGAACTACCGCGCCTACACCGAGGCGACGCAACTCCTGTTCATGAACGCCGTCCTCCTCGGGCCTGGCCGCTAGGCGTCGCGGACCCCTCCCGCTACGGGCCTGCGGCCGGGGCGCTACAACGCCCCGGCCGGCCCGGTTTGATCGTCAGGAACTGGCGTCGTCGGAGACGGCGCGCGTGTCGCCGTCGTCGTGCGTCCCGAAGCGCTCGAACCAGGTGCGCAGGAAGAGTTGCGTGCGCAGGAAGTTCGACGGCGTGCTGCTCGTCCCGTGCCACTCGTTGCGGAAGCGGATCATCGCCGTCGGCACCCGCTCCATCTTGAGCGCCTGGTAGTACTCCTCCGTCTGCGGCATCGGCGTCCGCAGATCCATCTCCCCCGTCATGAGCATGGTCGGCGTCGTCACGTTACCCACGTACATGAGCGGCGAGCGGCGCAGGTGCTCGGAGGGGTCGTCCCACGGGAAGTGTTCGAAGTTGCGGTACCAGCCGGGCCCGTCCGTCGTTCCCACAAACGAGAGCCAGTTCGTGACCGGGCAGTTCGCCGAAGCGGCCCGGAAGCGGTCCGTGTGGCCGACGACCCACGAGGTGAGCACGCCGCCGCCGGAACAGCCGTATACGAACATGTTGTCCTCGTCGATGTAGCCGCGGGCCACGACCTCGTCGACGCCCGCCATCAGGTCGTCGAAGTCCTGCGACGGATAGGCGTTCTTGATCGCGTTCCCGAAGTCTGTCCCGTACCCGGAGCTGCCGCGCGGGTTGGTGTAGACGACGACGTAGCCGTTCGCGGCGTGCTCCTGCCAGCCGAAGTTGAACCCGGTGTTGTACATCCCGTGCGGCCCGCCGTGGATCGACAGAATGAGCGGGTACTTCTTCGACGGGTCGAAGTCCGGCGGCTTCACGATCCAGCCCTGGATGTCCCAGTCGTTCACCGACTTGTACCAGATCTCCTCGACCTCGCCGAGCGTGACCCCGGCCAGCACGTCGTCGTTCACGTGCGTGAGCTGCATGAGGTTGCCGCCATCGTCGAGATCGAATGAGATGACGTCGCCTGGGCCGTGCGGCGTGGTCAGCGTACCCACCGCATCCCCGTCGTCCGTGAAGGAGCTGAGGCTGAGGAGGTGATTGCCGGTCGTGACCTGCGTCACGCCCCCGTCGACCGACGCGAAGTGGAGGTGCCGCGTCCCTTCACGGTTCACGTTGAAGTAGACGCCGCTCCCGTCCGGGGCCCACATCAGCTGCGGGCTCCCCCGCAGGCCGCGGTCGAAGTCGCCGGAGATCTGCCGCACGCCCGAGCCGTCCGGGTTCATCACGTAGATGTGGGAGTTCCGGTACGTGTCATCGTTCCACGGCTGTCCCGAATAGGCGATGAGGCTGCCGTCGGGCGAGGGATAGGCGCCCCCGTCCGGGCCGCGCCGCGTCGTGAGCTGCCGGATCGCGCCCGAGGCGACGTTCACCGCGTAGATCTCGGACTCGCGCCAGTTGTACTCGGAGTCCTCCTCACGCAGCGAGGAGAAGTAGATCTCGCTCCCGTCCGCGCTCCACTGGGGGTTGCCATGGTTCCACATGCCGTCGGTGAGCTGGCGCGGCGTGCCGCCATCGGCCGGGACCACGAAGACGTGGGAATGGCCCTGGTCGACGTACCCGCGACGGTCCTGACGATAGTCCATCCGGGTGACGATCTTCGGGCCTTCCGTCCACTTCGCGCCGTCCGGGCGGCTCGGCAGGTCGATCGGCCAGCTCTCCTCGTCCTCAACGAGCATGCTGAACGCGATGTGCGTGCCGTCCGGAGACCAGCGAAGGCTGCCGGGCGAGTGCTCCAGGCGCGTGATCTGGGTCGTCGCACCCTCGGCATCCATCCAGCGCACGAAGATCTGCGAGCCCTCCGGCTCGCCCGACGCCGTGAAGGCGATGCGCGTGCCGTCCGGAGACCAGATCGCGCCGGACCCGTCGATCAGCTCCCGTTTGCGGGTGCCGTCGGCGTTCATGATGTAGAGCGTGGACTCCCAGCGGTCGTTGATCTGGTCGATCCAGCCGCGCGTGTAGACCACATGGCGGCCGTCCGGGGAGATCTGGGGATTGGAGACCCGTTCCCAATCCATGTACATGTCGAGGGAAAGGGACTTCATCCCGTCGCCGTTCTGGGCCGAGACCGGCACCAGGCCGACGAAGAGGAGAAGAAGCAGACTCGCGGAAGCGAAGCGGGCGGCGCGATACATGATGTCCTCCTGCCGAAAGCGGAATAGGCGCAGACCTGAAACGTACGCCGGACAACGCGGCCCGCGAAACCGCCACGGTGCGCCGGAAAGGATCGGGCGCTGGCGTGTCCGCCGGGGACCGACGCAGCTTGGAAGCAGCTTGGACGCGGCTGGGACGCCGCGTGCGTGAACTTCGGCGGACGAAATTTCGGGAGAGAACCTCATGAATCGGCGAACCCTTTTCTCCGCGGGTCCGGCCCTGGCGGCAGGTCTGGCGCTGGCGATACCCCAGGTTGCGGACGGGCAGCAGTTCGGCGGCGCGCTGGCCGTGAGTGGCGACCAGGTGCTGGTCGGCGAAGCGGGCAACGGCACGATGTCGGGCATCGTGTGGGTCTACGGCCGGACGGCCTCGGGCTGGGCCGAGACGGGGCAAGTGACGGTTTCCGACGAGATGCGGGTCCCGGACGGGTTCGGCCGGGCGATCGCCGCCCGGGGAGACTGGCTGTGGGCGGGCGCTCCGCTCGAAGCGGACGGGGCCGGCGCGGTCTATGTGTTCCGATCCGACGGGACGGGCGGCTGGGGGCAGGTGGCCCGGCTCGAGGCGCCGGAGGGCGCGCGGGCGTTCGGGAGCGCGATCGCGCTGACCGAGGGCGTCGCGATCGTGTCTTCCCCCGCGGCGGATGACGGACGCGGGGCGGTGTTCTCGTACACCGTGGGCCCCGACGGGGCCGCATCCCCGGGCGCGGCGTTGCGGCGGACGGAGGGCGTGGCCACCGAGGGGTTCGGTGCGACGGTGGCCCTCGATGGCGAGACGCTGCTCGTCGGCACGCGGGAGTCCGGTGATGCGCCGCCCGTCGTGTTCGCCTTCGAGCGTGAGGGTTCGGCGTGGACGGCGACCGGGACTCTCGAAGCGCCGTCGCTCCAGGAGCGCAGCGGATTCGGCGGCTCGCTCGCCGTGCGCGACGGCTTCGCGCTGGTCGGCGCCCCGACCCTCAGGGAGAGCGGCGGGGCGGTCTTCGCCTTCTCGCGCGGAGCCGAGGGCTGGGCGATGGAGGCGCGGCTTGGCCCGCTCCTGCCCGAGCCCAACGCGCAGTTCGGATCTTCCATCGGCTTCGACGGCGACGACATCCTCATCGGGGCGCCGGGCAGCACCATGGGCGCCGGCACCCTGTACGCCTACCGGCGCGATGCCGGGGGGCAGTGGCGCGAGGCTTCCATCCTTCTGCGCTCTCCGCTCGGCGAGCGCTCCGGCTTCGGCGGCGCCGCCGCGCAATCCGGCGGCCACCTCGTCATCGGCGCGACGGGCGTCGACTCCGGCGCCGGCGCCGCCGTCGTCTACGAACGATCCAGTGCCGGCTCGTGGGAGGAGGGCGGCACCCTCGTCAACGACTACCGAGGCTTCCCCGCCATCGCCGGCGAGGAGATCGAGTGCACCGAGGGACAGGCGGATGTCTTCGAGTGCCGGGACGTGAACATCACCGCCTTCATGCCGATCAAGGATCTCGGCGGCACCCGCGCCACGCGCGTCAACGACATCTGGGGCTGGACCGACCCGGAGACGGGACGCGAAATCGCGATCGTCGGGCGTACGGACGGCACGTCGTTCGTCGACGTCAGCGACCCGTACCACCCCCGCTTCCTCGGCGACCTGCCCGCCACGGAGGGCTCGCGGCACATGATCTGGCGCGACATCAAGGTGTATCGCGACCACGCCTACATCGTCGCGGACGCGGCCCTCGAGCACGGCGTGCAGGTGTTCGACCTGCGGCAACTGCGCGACGTGGGTGCGGAACCCGTGACGTTCGAGGAGACGTTCCTCTACGACGGGATTCACTCGGCCCACAACATCGTCATCAACGAGGAGACGGGTTTCGCGTATGCCGTCGGGAACAGCGGCGGCGGCGAGACGTGCGGCGGCGGCCTCCACATGATCGATCTCGAGGATCCGGCCCAACCCGTGTTCGCGGGCTGCTTCGCGCAGGAGGGGACGGGACGCCGGGGCACGGGCTACGTGCACGACGCGCAGTGCGTCATCTACCGCGGCCCCGACGCCGAGCACGCCGGCAAGGAGATCTGCTTCGGTTCGAACGAGACGGCGTTCAACATCGCGGATGTGAGCGACAAGGACGCGCCGGTCGGCCTCGCCACGATCGACTATCCGAACGTCGCCTACGCGCACCAGGGCTGGCTCACCGACGACCACCGCTACTTCTACATGAACGACGAGGGGGATGAGCCCCAGGGTCTCGTGGAGGGGACGCGCACGCTGGTGTGGGATGTGACGGATCTCGACGATCCGATCCTCGTCACCGAGTACATCGCGGAGACGACGGCCACCGACCACAACCTCTACATCGTCGGCGACCTCATGTACCAGTCGAACTACTCCGCCGGCTTCCGCGTCCTCGACATCTCGGACCCGGAGAACCCGGTCGAGATCGGCTTCTTCGACACCTCGCCGTACCAGGGCGGCGCGTCGTGGAGCAACTACCCCTACTTCGCGAGCGGTACGATCGCCGTGACGGGGACCGGGGACGGACTCTTCCTGCTCAAGAACATGGCGAGACCGCGCCTCGTGCCGTGAACGACGCGGCGCGGCCCGCCGATCCGAACTTCGAGGGCCCGGTCGTCCTCTTCGACGGCGTCTGCAACCTGTGTGCGGGCGCCGTCCGTTTCATCATCCGTCGCGACCGGCGCGGCCGCTTCCGCTTCGCCGCGCTCCAGTCCGGCGTGGGGCGCCGGATCCTCGCGGCGACACACGTCGACGCCCCCGGACCCGGCGAGCCGCCGCGGTCGCTGATTCTGTTCGCGGGGGGAAAGGTCTACCGCAGCAGCACCGCCGCGCTGCTCATTCTGGCGGGGCTCGGCCGCGCCTGGCCGTTCGTCGCGACGCTCCTCGTCATCCCCTCCCCGATTCGCAACTTCGTCTACCGCTTCGTCGCCCGGAACCGGTACCGCTGGTTCGGGAAGGAGACGGCCTGCGAACTGCCGCGGAACGAGGAGAGCTGGCGGTTTATCGACAACCTGAGGCGCGTGCCCTGATCCCTACGGGGCGCCGCCCTCGTGGACGACGCGGCCGCCGACGATCGTATACAGCGCCTCCGCTTCGAGCAGCCGCGCGGGATCGTTCCGGCCGGCCTCGATCAGGTCGACGTCGAACACGGCGATGTCCGCCAGCTTGCCGGGCGTCAGGGTGCCCTTGATGTCCTCCTCGAACGAGGCCCAGGCCGGGTTGCGGGTATAGGCCTCGATCGCCTCCTCGATCGTGAGCCGCTGCTCCGGGAACCAGCCCTCGGCCGGCTCGCCGGTGAGCGTCTGCCGGCTCACCGCCGCGTACAGTCCGTACCTCGGATGGAGGAAGTAGCGGGCCGCGTTCGTCCCGGGACTGTCGCTCCCGAACACGAGCACCGCCCCGGCGTCCTTCAGGGACCGGAACGCGTACGCGCCGCGGGATCGCCCGCCGATCCTCTCCTCCATCCACCGCATGTCGTCCGAGATGTGGTACGGGTTCACCTCCGCCACGAGGTTGAGTGCGCCGAAACGGTGGAAGTCCGCCTCCTCCACCACCTGTGCGTGGATCATCCGCCACCTGTGATCCGTTTCGATCATGTCGTGCTCGCTCAACACGGCCTCGAACAGGTCGAGCAGAATCTTCACCGCCTTGTCGCCGATCGCGTGGATGTGGGGCGGGAGTCCCGTGGGCACCGCCTCCTGCATGAGCCGCTGGAGGTTCCCCTCCGGGAACTCGGCGTAGTTCTGCCCGCGTGTCAGGGAGAGGGCGAGGCCATCGATGCCCTCGGGAAGCATGATCTGGCGCACGATCCCGAAGTTGCCGGGCGCGTGGTCGTACTGCTCGTAGAACATGGCGCTGGAGCCGCCCATGATGCCGTCGACCCAGGCCTTGTAGCCGATGAAGCGGAGCCAGTCGTCGCCGAAGCCGCAGGTGATCCCGAGCCCGCCGGTGTGCGTCACGTTGTCGAGCGATGGACGGATGTTGATGCGGGCGGTCAGCTCGCCGCGGGCGTGCAGTTCCTGGTAGGCGCGGAATTGCTCGGAGGAGGTGATGTCCTGGATCGTGGTGACGCCGCCCTCGCGGGCCTCCTGGAGCACGGCGCGGACCTCGGTGAGGCGCTGCTCGAACGATTTGGGCGTGATGGCGGCCCGGACGAGGTCGACGGCGGAGCCCGTGAGGATGCCCGTGACCCGGCCATCCTCGTCCTTCGCGATCATGCCGCCGGGCGGCGACGGCGTGCCGTCCGTGATGCCCGCCATGTCGAGCGCGAGGCTGTTCGCGAAGTACACGAAACGGTCGAAGCGGTTCACGAGGACGGGGTGATTCGGGGTCACGTCGTCGATGAGGTCGCGGTGCGGCGTGAACGGCCCGCCGGTACTCTCAGCGCCGCCCTCCGCAGCGCCGCCCTCCCCTTCGCGGCCGGTCGATCCCACCTCCCACTCCTCGTAGGCGCCCCAGTCGCCGCGCGTGATCCAACTTCCGGGCGCCAGACGCTCGGCCGCGCGCGCGATCTCCTCGCGGAAACCTTCCGGTTCGTGCACCTCGAGCAGGTTCACGCCCACGATCAGCGCCCCGGTGCTCTCGACATGCACGTGGCCGTCGTTGAAGCCGGGTGATACGAAGGCGCCATCCAGGTCGATGACGCGCGTGTCCGGGCCCACCAGTGCCTCGGCCTGCGCGTTCGACCCGACGACGGCGATGCGCTCGCCGCGGACCGCGATCGCCTCGGCGGCGGGCCGCTCATCGTCGAGCGTATACACGTCTCCGTTCAGGAGGACGAGGTCCGCGGGCTCCTCGGGTCCACTTCCTCCGCAGGCGGCCACGAGTGCCGTCGCCGCGGCCGCAAGTATCCGTGTTCTCATTTTCTCGTCCCTGGATCGGTGTTCGGGGCGCCGGCGTTCAGCGGGCCGGGATTCGTTCCCAGACGAGCGTCCCCACGGCGCCTCCGCCGCGCGCGGGGTCCGGTTCGGTGCTCAGAATCAGCCGGTCCGGTCCGTCGAAGGTGAACGAGCGCGGCCGGTCCGAGCCGACCCAGCTCGGGAGCAGCGCACCCTCCACGTGGTGCGTGACGACACCCGCCTCCATGTCGACGCTGTAGTCTCCGTAGTAGGAGAAGAAGCCGCCCAGGATCGCGTCGCGCATCTCCTGGCCGTCGGCCTCGTCGGCGTCGGGGAACTCCCGCCCCATCTGCATCAACTGCGCGGACATGCGGCCGTCGGCCGTGTACGCGATCTGGCCGGCGGGATTCCCGTCGTAGGGAAGCGTCACTTCGCCGGCCGCGGTGCGGCTCTCCCACGAGGCAAGCGACCACGCCCCGACGAAGGGGTTGTCCGTTTCGGCGGCAGGGTCCGGGGCACAACCCGCGGCGAAAGCCAGGGTCAGCGCACAGCAGATGCCGCGCACGGGGGGATGGATCACAGACATTCGCACCTCCGCTTCGCTGGGCCGCGCGTGGTCTTCAGGGGTCTGGCGGCCCGTGGCAGGGACGATAGGTCCAATCCCGGCGCCTTTCCACTGCGGTATTTCCCCGCACCGGCTTTCCCACGTTCCCGCGGGAACGTCTTGAGCTTCGCCCGCACACGGATCGCCGACCCTCTCGGCAGGGGGCGATGTCCTGTGTACCTTCCGGGTCCGGCCCGAAGGCACGGGCGTGAAGCAGTGGTCCCTGAACGGGGGAACACGACACTAGTGTCCGATCGCGAATCGATGGCCGACGACGGATTGAATCCGGAGGACTTCACCCTCCCGTCGCTGCGGCCGCGCGATCTGCTCGCTCACTTCGGCCCCGGGCTGATCCTCATGATGACGGGGATCGGCACGAGCCACGTCGTGACCGCGCCCACCGCCGGAGGCCGGTTCGCCTACGCCCTCCTCTGGTGCCTGCCCGTCGCCTACGTCTTCAAGTACTACGGCTTCGAGATGGCCTTCCGGTTCACCAACGCCACCGGGAAGAGCCTCCTCGAGGCCTATGCCACGGCACGCTGGAAGTGGCCGCTCTGGTACGTGATGTTGACGACGCTCATCCAGTGCGCCATCGGCCAGGCGGGGCGTCTGATCGCGGCGGCCGCCGTGCTCTACTACCTGTTCAGCGAATACCTCGGTCTTCCCGTCCCGCTGGAAGCGTACGCGGCGCTGCTCGGCGTGCTCTCCGTCGCCATCATCCTCCGCGGCAGTTACAAGGCCGTGGAGAACACGACGAAGGCGCTCGCGGGCGTCCTCGTCCTCTCATCGGTCGCGGTCTACATCGTCCAGCCGGCGCCGCTCGCCGAGATGGGGCACTTCTTCCTCTTCGAGATCCCCGACGGGTCGTGGCTCGTGATCGCGGGCTTCCTCGGCCTCCTGCCGACCGGCATCGACGTCTCGCTGCAGGCGTCGGAGTGGGGGAAGGCGAAGCGCGCGGGCATGAGCAAGGTCCGGCCCCACCTCGAGGCGACCGGCGTCGCGCGTCGCTTCGACCCCTTCACCTCGCCCGCCTCCGACCTCGCGGTCGACACCGCGCGGCTCTCCCCGCACGCGCGGGAGTACTGCCGGCGCTGGTTCCGGATCGGGCTGTGGGATTTCCGGACCGGCCACATCGTCTCCTTCGTGCTCGCGGCGATCTTCGTCCTCCTCGCCGCGGTGTGGCTCTATCCGAGTCCGATCGAGGGGCGCGCCGTCATGGGAGAGATCGCGGGCATCTTCACGCTCAGCGTGGGGCCGGGGATGATGATGATCTTCATGCTCGGCGCGCTCGCGGCCACGTATTCCACCGCCTTCAACTACTTCGACGGATGGCCCCGCATCGTCGGCGCCTGTTGCCGGAACCTCTTCCGCTCGACGGCGCGCCTGCACGGGATATCGCCCGAGGATCGGGCCGATCCGGAACGGCGCCGGACCTGGAATTCCGAGTACAACATCTACCGGATGACGATGTTCTACTCGCTCGTCGCTTCGGTCCTCTACATCACGTTCGACCCGCGCCCCGTGTTCCTCGTGCTCGTCGCCTCGGCGCTCGCCTTCTTCGTCGCGCCCGTGATCTACTTCTTCAACCTCTATTTCTGCCTGAAGGTGATCCCGAAGGAGGACGAACTCTTCTACCCGTCGTGGTTCGCGCGCTGGTTCGGAGGGTTGAGCCTGCTCATCTTCACGGGCCTGTGCGGCATTCTGATTTTCGCGCGCGTGTTCCGGATCCCCCTCTTCGGCGCGTAGCTCAACGCGTCTGGCTCAACGCGGGTGGCTCAACCCTCGGGCTCGGCCCGCCCGGCCCGCCGTTCATCATCCACCGCTCGTGACATGCCTGTCGCGACCAGTCCGGCGGGCACGGCCACGATCCCCATCCCGCAGATCAATATGATGAAGGTGAAGATTCTGCCGCCCACGGTGACCGGGTAAGCGTCCCCGTACCCGACAGTCGTCAGTGTCACGACCGCCCACCACAGGCTGTGGAACACCGACTCGAACTTTTCGGGCTGGGCCTCGTGTTCGAAGTGATGGATGCCGAGAGCCGCGATATACAGCAGCACCAGCGTGGCGAAGAGGAACACCAGCGCTTCGTTCCGCGCGTACTTCACCGCGGTCGCCAGCCTCGTCACGGCCGTGCTGTATCGCGCCATCTCGAAAAGCCGGAATACGCGGAGCAACCGCAGTCCGCGAACCGCCCGCAGGTCGATTCCGACAGACAGGAGCGAGAGGTAGAACGGAATAAAAGCGACGAGGTCGACGATGCCGTAGAAGCTGCGGACGTAGGACCATTTGTGCTCGGCCGCGACAATCCGCAGGACGTATTCGATGGTAAAGAGAACCACGATCACGATTTCACAAACGGCGAGCGCCGCCCTCCACGCGGGGGGCAACTGGTGGAGGGTGGAGAGCGACATCGCCACGAGGGAGGCGATGATGAGGAAGAAAACACACTTGTCGAACCAGCGGCCGGACCCGGTGTCCGAGCCCTCCACGATATCGCGTATGTTGTCGCGCACGCCCATCGGCCACTCCGGATTGGAGTTCAGCCTACGTTCGGCATGCCGGGTCCGCTATCCGCGCAGTCGCTGGACGAACCACCAGTAGTGCCCCTCGAGGTCCCGGGTCTCGTAGCTTCGGTCGGACCAGTAGTCCTCGCCGTAGTCCTGCGTGGCCGGTTCCGTCGTGATCGCGGCGCCGGCCGTGCGCGCCCGCTCGCAGTGCGCGTCCGCGTCGTCCACGTAGACCATGAGCGACTGCGTGTTCGCGCCGTCCACGTCGCGCGGGGATCGGGGGTAGGTCCGGCCCGGCGTGAGCCCCGCCTGTCCGACCATGATGAGGCCGCCGTTCAGCGAGAGCTGGGAATGCACGACCTGCCCCTGTTCGTTCTCGATTCGCTCCCGCACCTCGAACCCGAATGCTTCGGCCAGCCAGTCGATCGCGGCCCCGGCGTCGTCGTAGAACACCGCGGGGGTGATTCTCGGCCAGCCCTTCGGTGGACCCTTCACATGTTCCTCCTGATGCGTTGCTCCTCCTGGTGCCTCGCTCCTGGCAGCCCGTGACAAAGCGCTGCCGCGTTCGCGCGGGACTTGCACATCGTCAAGCTCCCGAATCTGATGCAGTCTGCAGTTCGGGGCGACAGCCCGCGGCGGGCGGGACGGTGCCGGCGGCGGGCGGGACGGTGCCCGCGGCGGGCGAAATGGTTACGTGAATCGTACGAAAGGCGTACGGATGGGAATCCGCGTCGGCGTGGACGTCGGCGGCACCTTCACGGATGTGGTCCTGCTCGGGGACGACGGGCGGATGGTGGCCCGCAAGGTCTCGTCCACGCCGGAGGACTACAGCCGCGGTATCGCGGAGGGCGTGGCCGCCGCTCTCGCCGACTGCGGAGCCACGCCCGGCGACGTCGCCTCGGTGGTCCACGCCACGACCGTCGCCACCAACACCATCCTCGAGCAGAAGGGCGCCCGAACCGGCCTCATCACGACGCGGGGGTTCCGCGACGTGCTGGAGATGCGGCGGCTGCGCATTCCCGTCATGTACGACCTCCAGTACGAGAAGCCCGCGCCGCTCGTGCCTCGACGCCTGCGCCGGGAGGTGGACGAGCGCCTGGGTCCCGATGGGACGGTGCGCCGGGAACTGGATCCGGAGAGCCTGGACGCGGCCGTGGCGGAACTGCGGCGCGAGGGGGTGGAAGCGGCGGCGGTGAGCCTGCTCCACGCCTACGCCAACCCGGCCCACGAGCGGCAGGTCGCGGCCCGCCTTCGGGAGGCGTTCCCCAACGGCCTCTATGTCACCTGCTCCTCCGACATTTTACCGGAGATCCGGGAGTATGAGCGGACGAGTACGGCCGTCGTGAACGCCTACATCGGCCCCGTGGTCGAGCGCTACATGGAGACGCTGCTGGACCGGCTGCGGGATCTGGGCGTCGACTGCCCGGTTCACATCATGCAGTCGAGCGGCGGCGTCATGTCCGTCGAGGCGGCCGGACGCAAACCCGCCTGCATGGTGGAGTCCGGGCCTGCCGCCGGCGTCATGGCCTGCGCCCGCCTCGCCCGTGGCACGGGGCTCGACAACCTGATCTCCTTCGACATGGGCGGCACGACGGCGAAGGCGGCCATGGTCGAAGGCGGACAGGCGGCCAAGACGACCGAGTTCGAGGTGGGCGGCGGCATCAACCTGTCGAGCAAGCTGATCAAGGGCGGCGGCTATCCGGTCAAGCTCCCCTTCGTGGACGTCTCCGAGATCGGCGCGGGGGGCGGCAGCATCTGCCGCGTCGACGGCGTGGGGCACACGAGCGTGGGCCCGCAGAGCGCCGGCGCGGTGCCCGGTCCGGTGTGCTACGACCTGGGCGGGGTGGATCCGACGCTCACGGATGCCCTCGTCGCCATCGGCTACCTGAACCCGGATTACCTGGTCGGCGGGAGCCTGCCTCTGAACACGGCGAAGGCGCTCGCCGTCCTGGAGGACAAGGTGGCCCGGCCGCTGGACCGCCCGGTGGCGGAGGCGGCGCACGGGGTGCTCGCCCTCGCCTCCGCCACCATGACGCGGGCGGTGAAGGCGGTCACGACCTACCGCGGACGGGACCCGCGGGACTTCGTGCTGGCGGCCTTCGGCGGCAACGGGCCCGTGCTCGGCGTGGAGATCGCCCGTGCCCTGCAGATCCGCCGGGTCCTCGTGCCGCCGGTCCCGGGCGTGTTCAGCGCCCTGGGCCTGCTCTATTCCGATGCCGAGCAGGAGTTCGTCCAGACGGTCATGATTCGCGCCGAGGGCGCCGATGCGGACACGGTGGCCGCGGCTTTCGACAGCCTGGAGGCGGAGGCCCGGGAGGCCATGATCGCCGACGGCTTCCCCGCCGAAGAGGTGACGGTGGAGCGGCTGGCCGACCTGCGCTACGCGGGGCAGGCCTACGAACTCACGGTCCCCGTCGCCCCCGGCACACCGGACCTGCAGGCCATGGCGCGAGCCTTCGACCGGGAACACGAGCGCACCTACGGGCACCCGTCGGAGGGCGACCCCGTGGACCTCGTGAACGTGAAGGTGCTGGCCCGGGTGGCCGTGCACGCGGCCGAGCCGAACCGGCACCTCCTGCCTCCGCCGCCCGCGACGCTCGGCGCACCGCGCGACGTCTACTTCGGACCGGCGGACGGCACGCTGGAGACGGCCGTGGTGGCGCGCACGGACCTCACGGCGGACTGGCGCGAGGGACCGGTGATCGTGGAGGAGTACGACGCCACCTGCGTGGTGCCGCCCGGCTGCCGTGCGCGGCTCGACGCGCTCGGTAACATCGACATCGCCGTGGACACGCGTCCATGACCCGACACCCGCCCATGACCCGGAAGATCGATCCCATCACCTTCGAGGTCGTGTGCAACGCGCTGTCGTCGATCGCCGACGAGATGGCGCTGGTGGTCCTGCGGAGCGCCTATTCGCCGGTGGTGCGCGATGCCATGGACTACTCCACGGCCATCTGCGACCGCCACGGACAGGTTGTCGCCCAGGGGCTGACGCTGGCGGTTCAACTCGGTTCCTTCCCGGACGTCATGGAGGTGTTGCTGCGGGAATTCCGCGACGACATGGCCCCCGGGGACATCTTCATCTGCAACGACCCCTACGGCTCGGGCGGCCAGCACCTGCCGGATCTGTACGTCATCAAGCCTCTCTTCGTGGACGGGGCGGTGCGCGGATACGCGGCGACGATGGCCCAGCGGGTCGCCAGAGTCCAATATCCCGACAGGAAGTCGTCTAACTGTTTACAGGGCTGCACGATCTGCGCTTCCTGCGGATGTACTGGACCTTGCTGGACCGAGCTGACAAAGCGGGGAAACGGGAGTCAATCGGCGGGATTCCCGCGCGGGGCGCACGGGCCTGTCGAACCGCGTGCGGGAGCCGTTGTGGAGCCACCATATCCGCAGATCCCCGAAGCTGGACTTCCGTAGTCCCCGCTTCCACCTTTGGTGGGTGCGGCGAAGACCACGGGATGTCGCCACCGGGCTCATCCCGCCGGATTCAGTGTCCCGCGAAGGGATGTCATGAGAAAGTACTTCGAGTTTTGCAGCGGGACGCTGGCGCTGTGCGCCACCATGGCCTCCGGCCTCGTGCTCCTTCTGGCGGTGTTTCCGGCCCTGCCGATCGGTGGCGAGACGCTTGATGTCCGGGATGGCTACACGTACGCCGAGGCTCTTGCCGCGCTGGAGGGCTACGGCGAATCGGGGCGACGCGTCTATGCGTGGGCCAGCGTGACCCTGGACACGTTGTTCCCGGTCCTCTACGCCAGCTTTCTGGCCGGACTCGTGTACCGGTGCCGACCCGCGGAGCGTTGGTGGAGGCTGGCCTACCTGCCCGTTGCGGCGGCGCTGATCGATCTGGGCGAGAACATCCAGATCGTGCTCATGCTGACGCGCTACCCCGACATCTCCACGGGGCAGGTGGCCGCCGCGTCGCTGTTCACGTCGCTCAAGGGAGTCGCTTCCTTGCTATGCCTGACTCTGGCGATTGCACTGGCGGTTGTCGCGGGGATCCGCCGCGCGCGATGAGCGGTCGGCTGTACGGGATCGACCTCATAGGGGGTGATGGCGTGGCCGAACCCTATCCTTCGGACTTCGCCGCCGCCGATGCCTGCCTCCCGACGCTCAGGCCGAACCCGGGTCCTCCGCCCGCGTCACCGTAGCTGCCGTGTAGGTCCAGTCTCAGGCCGCCGGGCAGGTTGACGCCGTAGCCGGCGCGGGCGTCGAGGGTCCAGCGATCCCGGTCCGGCCCGCCGCCGCGAAGGCCCCCGCCGAGCGGACCGCGCAGGAGCGCGCCCGAGGCGCGGGCCGGGCCGCCCCATCGCGGCGAGACCGAGAGCGAGAACCCTTCTTCGTCGCCCTGCCCGCCGAGCGCGAGGGTCACCGCCGCGCCGCGCTCGCGGTAGCCTTCCGCCGTGTGGTGGACGAGCATTCGGGCCTGCGCGTCGAGACGCACGATGCCGAGCACGGCCCGGAGCTCTCCGGCGACCTCGACGCCGTCGCCGGTCTGGCCCGCGCCGCCGTCGAAGCGCGCGTGCACCGTGCCGGACGGCGTCAGTTCCAGGCCGCCGAGCCGGACGGGCAGCGACAGGTCGAAGCCGATCCGCACCTGGTTCACTTCGATGTCCTGCCGGTCGATGGTCTCGTCGCCGTCCCCGGTGCGGAGCCTGGCCCACGCGGCGTCGCCCAGGAAGGCGAAGTCGAGCCCGCCCGGCGCTCCGGCGCGCTGTTCGAGTTCGACGAGCCCGAGCCGGAGAGTCGTGGGGCTCGCGCCCGTCCTTCCGGCCGCGCGCGCGTTCCGGGCGTTGCCCCTGCCCGCGCCGGCCGAGGCCCAGATCGAGGTGGACCGGCCGTCCCACCGGAGGTACGGATGGACGGCCGTCATGAACTGGGTGAGCCGTCCCTCCGAGGTGCCCGCGCGCCAGTCGCCCACGCCCTTGCTCCGCGAGACCGCCACGCCGGCCAGCCAGCGCGCGCCCAGCCTCGTGTCGAGGCCCGCGTACGCGGTCGAGAGCTCTCCGTCGTAGCCGGAGTCCGCGGACGGCGTCCCCTCGAACCTCTGGATGTCCCCCTGGCCCCAGAGCGACCAGCGGCCGCGCCCTCGGCACCGCCCGCCGTCCTGCTCCGAGCCGCCCCAGCCGAGAAGGAAGTCCGCCGCGCCCGCGCCGGACCCGCCGCCCGCGACGCCGAGCGCCCGGGCGGGCACCGACCGGAGCGCGGCCTCCATGCGCTCCGCCGTCTCCGGGACCGCATTGGCCGCCAGCGCCGTGGGCGCGCCCCGTTCCGCCCGCAAGCGCACGGCGCCGAACGGATCGAGGCCTTCTTCGCCCATTCCCAGCGCGGCGGCCGCCGCCGAGCGGGCGCCGGTCCAGGTCCCTCTCAGCATGTCCGCCGCCCCGGTTCGCCCGAGCGGCACGGACCGGCCCATCACCGCGAGCCGGGACGCCTCGCACGGAGGTGCCTGCATCCTGCGGCCCAGCGCCGCCCTCAAGCTCGCCAGATGGCCCCTTGCGGTGGCCGCCAGCACGTTCCCGAGGACCGCGCGCTGCGGCCGGTCGCTCACGCCGACCCGCACGCTCTGGCTCGCGGTCAGGCCCGCGGGGTCCCACGCCGTGACCGTGACGGTCGCCGAGCCGTACACGACCGGCGTCAGCACGAGCACCGCCCCCGCCACCGCGGCCTCGACCACGCCGGTGTCGTTCGACCGCGCGCCGTAGGTCAGCGCGTCGCCGTCCACGTCGCCGAAGTACGGCGACAGGTCCACTTCGACCGGAGCTCCGCCCTCGTCGAGCGTCTGGTCCGGGACCCGGCCGATGGCCGTCGGCGCGTCGTTGACGGGCAGCACCGTCACCGCGACCGTCGCCGTGTCCCTGAGGCCGCGCCCGTCCGAGGCGACGTAGGTGAACGAGTCGGCCCCGTGGAAGTCGCGCTCCGGCGTGTAGATCACGACCCCGCCCGAGACGAGGCGCACGGCCCCGTGCGCCGCCGCCGTGACCGACCGGACGTGCAGGCGGTCCCCCTCCGGATCCGTGTCGTTGGCGAGCACGTCCACCGTCACGGCCCGGTCCTCGGGCGTCACCACCTCGTCGTCCGCCGCCTCGGGCGCCTCGTTCACGTCGGTCACCTCGACGGCGACCTCCGTCCGCGCCTCGCCCCCGAACCCGTCGAGCGCGCGCACCACGAGCTCGAACCGGTTCGGCGGCGTCTCGAAGTCCTCGCCCGGACCGATATACCTCACCGTCCCATCCAGCGCCCCAACCGCGAAACGCTGCCGGTCGCCGGACACGATCTCGTAGCTCAGCGCGTCGCCGTCGGGGTCCAGGGCCGCCACCCGGTCGAGATCGGCCGGGCGCTCCCGGCCGTCCACGTTCTCGGGCACCAGGAAGAAGTAGGACGGCGACTCGAACGCGGGCGCGCGGTTCACGACCTCGACCTCGACCACGGCCGACGCCGTGCCGCCCCGCCCGTCGGAGACCTCGACGCGGATCGCCATCGTCCCGAGTTCGTCCGGAGCCTTCCAGACCGCCCAGGAGGCGTTGACGGATCCGTTGAAGGTGCCCTTCGCGGCGCTCCAGCCGTAGGCGAGCGGGTCGCCGTCGGGGTCGGTTGCCCTCGCCTCCAGCCACACCTCGCCGCCGCGCGGCACGGTGCACGGATCGCACGAGGCCGTCACCTCGGGAAGTTCGTTCACGTCGGTCACCGTCACGACGACGCGGGCGCGCGCCTCCGATCCGAAGGCGTCCCGCGCGCGCACGGTCAACTCGAACAGGTTCGGCTCCGTCTCGAAGTCCTCGCCGGGGCCGACGTACGCCACCACTCCGTCCGCCGGTCACCGTCACGTCCCCGGTCACGAACCCCGTCACGTCCTCCGAGAAGTCGAACGTCACGCTCAGCGCCGCCGTCGAGTTGATCTTCGCCGGAACCCCGCCGATCTCGACCGTCGGGGCCGCCGCGTCCCAGGTCGCCGTCGCCGTGACCGCCGACGCCGGTCCCGTGTTGAGGCCGTCGGTCGCGGCGTCCGCCGCCACGGTGACCGTCACGTTCGACCCGCTCGTCGGGGTCACCGCCAGCGTGTAGCTCCTGCCGCTGCCGGAGAACGCGCCCTTGGTGCCGCCCGCCACCGTCACGTCCCCGGTCACGAACCCCGTCACGTCCTCCGAGAACGTGAACGTCACGCTGAGCGCGGTCGTCGAGTTGATCTTCGCCGGCACCCCGCCGATCGTGACCGTCGGAGCCGCCGCGTCCCAGACCGCCGTCGCCGTGACCGCCGACGCCGGACCCGTGTTGAGGCCGTCCGTCGCCGAGTTGGCCGCCACCTCGACCGTCACGTTCGACCCGCTGGTCGGGGTCACCGCCAGCGTGTATTCCCGCCCGCTGCCGGAAAACGCGCCCTTCGTCCCGCCGGCGACCGTCACGTCTCCGGTCACGAACCCCGTCACCGCTTCCGAGAACGTGAACGCCACGCTGAGCGCCGCCGTCGAGTTGATCTTCGCCGGCACGCCCGTGATCGAAACCGTGGGCTTGTCACCGTCATCGTCGGTCACCGTCACAAAGACGGCTCCTATCACATTGGTGTAATCGCCGCCCGATGCGGTATGCAACAGCCTTACCACATCATCATCCCCGTCGTCGTCCTGCCCGGCCGTCACCGTCACCGTCTGCTCGGTTTCCCAGTTCATCCTCGTGAACATCAGGCTCGTATTGTCCAGCATCAGGTCCGTGCCCGACTGCCCCGTGATGGCCACCGTCACCGCATCCGTAGGCTGCTTCAACAGGCGCACCCTGTAGGTGCCGCTGTCCCCTTCGCCCACCGCCAAGGACTGCGGGTCAAACCGCAGCCCCGGCGCGTCCCAGGTCGCCGTGGCCGTGACCGCCGAGACCGGGCCGGTGTTCACGCCGTCCGTGGCGGCGTCCGCCGCCACGGTCACCACAACGTGGGCGGAGCCGGCGGGCGTGACCGCCAGCCTGTACGTCGTTTCGCTCACGGCGGTTAACGTCCCTGTCCCGCCGCCGGTCACGGTCACGTCACCGGCAGCGAAACCGGTCACGTCCTCCGAGAACGTGAACGTCGCCGTGAACGGGGTGCGCGAGGTGATCTTGGCCGGCACGCCCGTGATCGAAACCGTGGGGGCAGTTGCGTCCCACTCCGCCGTAGCGCTCACCGCGAAGGCCGGACCCGTGTTGCCGCCGCCGTCGGTCGCGGCGTCCGCCGCCACGGTCACCACCACGTCCGCCGAGCCGGAGGGCGTGACCGCCAGCGTGTACGTCGTCCCGCTGCCGGAGAACGCGCCCTTCGTGCCGCCGGTCACCGTCACGTCCCCGGTCACGAACCCCGTCACCGCCTCCGAGAACGTGAACGCCACGCTGAGCGCGGTCGTCGAGTTGATCTTCGCCGGCACCCCCGTGATCGAAACCGTGGGCTTGTCACCGTCATCGTCGGTCACCGTCACAAGGACGTTTCCCCTCACATTGGTGTAACCGCCGCCCGATGCGGCATGCGTCAGCGTTACCACATCATCATCCCCGTCGTCGTCCTGCCGGGCCGACACCGTCACCGTCTGGTCGGTTTCCCAGTCCCCCGTCGTGAACGTCAGGCTCGTATTGTCCAGCATCAGGTCCGTGCCCGACTGCCCCGTGATGGCCACCGTCACCGCATCCGTGGGCTGCGAAGACAGGCGCACCCTGTAGGTGCCGCTGCCACCTTCGCCCACCGTCACGGACTGCGGGTCAAACCGCAGCGCCGGCGCGTTCTTGTCGTTATCAGTGATGCGCACCAACAGGATGCTGCGGAGAAAGCGTCGCACGCCGGCGATCTCCAAATAACCGCCTACACGCAAAAGAGGTATGTCGACTGCGTCGTCGTCTTCCAGGAACGTCAGCCTTACCGTCTGCGGTTCATCCCAGTCGGTCGTCGTGAACGTGAGACTGGTCGGCTCGGCAGTGATCACTCCGTCGATACCGCCAAAACTGAATGTCGCGGTGGACGCGGGCCTGCTCGACAGCTCCACCGTGATGCTGACGACCTCCCCTTCGTTCACTTGCAAGATCCTCGGCACCACCCGAACTTGCGCCAAGGCAATCTCCGGGAGTAGCAGCAGGAGCAGCGGCAGCCAGCGAAAAGCCCGCACGGCCGACGTCACCGAGCCCGAATCGGAGGCCTTCGGGCCTTCGGGCCTTCGGGCCTTCGGGCCTTCGGGCCTTCGGGCCTTCGGGCCTTCGGGCCTTCGGGCCTTCGGGCCTTCGAACGAAGGCGAAATACCATGGTCATCGCTTTGTCAAGGCTCGTGCGTTCCACGGACCTCAGCCGCTCCCGTCGCCAGATGGAAAAGAGTCCATCAAGTTAGGGGACGGCGCGAGTTTGCGCCCTACTGGACTCCGCTCCCTTGATCCCCGGCAGACCCGCAGCAGCTCAATCTTCGCTTCGGGATGTCACCCGGCGACCGGGTGGCGGAAGATCGGTTCGAGTGTCGTTTCGGCGGCGTGTCACCGCTCGAACCCGCCCCCGCCACGCTCGGGGCCTCTGGGCCGGGGCGGTCGCGGCACGACAATGCGGGTGATGGTCCGGCCGGGATCCCGCTCCCGTGCCTGTTCGCGCTCCCTCTCCCTCATGGTCTCGCGCACCGTCCATGCGCGCCGCTCCGCCTCCACCAGCCTGTTTCGATAGAACTTGCCCCAACCGCGCTCGATCTCCCGGGCTCGCTCGCCATGTGCCCTGCCCAACTCGGCCCGCTCGTCTCCGTGGTACCGGTCGAGATCCGCGCGCCAGCCCTCGACCAGGTCCTCCCGGCCCCGGACCGCCCCGGCCAGTTCCCTGAGCGAGCGATCAAGCCGCCAGATCCGGAGCCGCCCGAGCACGGTGCGGCTCTCCCGGTCGAGCCTCTGCCGCATCTCCTCCTGCCGCTTGTGCAGGTCGGCCCATTCCCTCCGCGCCCGGGTCTCCAAGCGCCAGAACCCCAGCCAGCGCCCGTCCTCGACCTGCTCCCAAGCCCGCTCCTCGGCACGCCGCCAGGCCTCCATGTCGACGCGCTCCTCGTCGACCGGCTTCCTCGCCCGCCGCGCCCGCCGTGGAAGCATCCCCTCGCGGCGGTATCGCGCCCAGTGACGCGGCCGGTCCCATATGGGGCGAAGCACCTCCTCGCCCGCCCGCCGCCGCTCGTTGTTCTTGACCCGCCTCTCGACCCGGATCCGGCCCTGTTCCCGCTCGTAGCCCTCGGCCCAGCGCGACAGCCGGAGCTTGCTGTTGTCCAGCTTCGCCGCCCTCCCGGTCTCGGGATCGACCCGATTGGCGATGACGTGGACATGCGGGTGCCGCGTGTCCTCGTGCGCGACGATCAGCGCCTCGTGGCCCTCCAGCCCCAACGCCTCCAAGCTCTCGTCTACCGCCCGGTTCATCTCCCCCTTGTCGGGCGTCTCGTCCCGAGCCCAGCTGAGCGAGTAGTGAAGGACCGGCTTCGCCAGCTTGCGCCCCGTCCGCGCAACGCCCGCCAGCCGCTTGAGGTCGGGAGCCGCCTTTGCGGTCGCGGCCATCAGCCGCGCGGCCCGCTCCGGCCGGAACGTCGCGAGGTTCCGGGTGTCGGCCCACCCGACCCGCTCCGATGTCCTCGGGCGGCGGTCGTCCGGCTCCGGCGCGTCGTGGAGGCAGTACGCCGCGACCCCGGCGAACGAGCGTCCCAATCCGTTGATCTTCGGGATCACCGGTCCAGTGCCTCGCCGCTCAGGAGACCCGCCGCGAGCTCGCCCACCCGCTCGACCGCCTCCAGCGTACCGGAAGGAGCGGAAGCCCCGGAGTTCAGGGCGCGGGCGATCTGGTTTAGATTGACGCCGATCCGGTGGAGTTCGACCCGCTCCGCCGCGCCGAGACGGAGAACGACCGCCTCGCGGACCGGCTGCCCGAGCGCCCGGCGGCGCATGTAGCCGCCCGTCGTCATGCGGGCCGCTCCGGCGCGCTCGGCGATCTCGGCGGCCTCGGCGGTGTTGACGCGCACGCCGATCGTGCGGCTGCGAAGTTCGGCCTCGGGCTTCCGGGGACGGGGCATGTCGGGCAGCCTCCCTTGGTGGCGCGCGGAAGTGTCGTTCAGGGGGCTCGGGGGCATCCCCCGACCAGAGTAAACGTGAAGCGTTTACACATCTGGCTCCTCCACAAACCGCAGAAACCAGCGCCCCCGTGGCGCGCCCGCGCCAACGCCGGCCGGGGCGCCAACTCTGGACGACGAGCCCACCCTGCGCGAGGTTTCATTCGCGCAGATCGTGCAGTCCATCGAACGAGAGGAATCGAACGATGGCACGCACGAGAAAAGGCCGCCGGAGCTACGGCGCCGGCGAATGGGGCCGGAACAGGGTCAGGGTGTTTCCCGACCCGAAAACCGGCCTGTTCCAGGTGGAGTGGCGCGAGAACGGGCGCAGGCTCACCCGGTCGCTCGGACACCGCGAGTGGGCGAGGGCGAAGAGGCAGGCGGACGAGTTCGCCGCCGGGTTCGTCGGCCCGGACCTGAACGGCAAGGCGGAAGCCGAGCCGGAGCCGCTCACCCTGGAGATGCTCTTTGACATCTACGGTGAGGAGGTGACGCCCACCAAGAGGCGGAAGTCCTGGCAGCGGGACAGAGCCGCGATGGCGATGTTCCTCGACTTCTTCGGCAGGGACCGAAGGCCGGAGACCCTGTCCCAGCGCGATTGGGACCGCTTCATCCGGGAGCGCCGAGAGGGCAAGGTCGGCCCCAGTGGCAGGCCCGTGGGCAACCGGATGATCGAAGCGGACCTGACATTCCTGATGGCCGTGCTGAACTGGGCGGCGAGGTCGAGGGACGAGCACGGTCGCCTGCTGCTGGACAGGAACCCGCTGAAGGGCCTCCGGAAGCCCGTCGAGAAGAACCCCACCCGGGTTGTTCTCACCGAGGAGGAGTATCAGGCGCTGCTCGGGGTCTCGCGGCGGTTGGACTGGCGGTTCCACGTCGCGCTCGTGCTCGCGCACGAGACCGGGCACCGGATCGGCGCGGTTCGCAACCTGCTGTGGTCCGATGTGGACTTCGACGGAGAGACCATCCGCTGGCGGGCGCAGCACGAGAAGACGGGCTACGAGCACACGACGCCCTTGACCGAAGAGGCGTTGGCCGCCTTGGATGAGGCGCGAGCGATGAGCGACGGGATCGGGGACGGGCCGGTGTTGCCCGCGACCCGGAATCCCTCGGAGTGCGTGGGCTTCCCGCAGACGCGCTTCTGGTGGAAGCGGGCCGAACGGCTCGCGGGACTGGAGCCGAAGCGCGGAAGGGGCTGGCACTCGCTGAGGCGGAAGTTCGCCAGCGACCTGATGGACCTGCCCCTCAAGGTGCTCTGCGAGCTCGGAGGCTGGAAGGCGGCCAAGACGGTGCTGCGCTGTTACCAGCAGCCCGACGAGGCTCAACTCAGGCAGGCGATCCGGAGCCGCCGGAGGGCGCGGGGCTGAAATTCGGTCGGCGGGAACCGAACGGCGGGAAATCGACGCCATAATCCCGTAACTTCAATGATCACAACAGATCCGCGCGGGATGACAAATGCTGGCCCATCACAGCGACGTCGGCGGCATCGCGCCCGGGAGCGTCGCGATCCACGCGACCGAGATCTACCAGGAGGGCCTGCGGCTGCCGCTGCTCAAGCTCTACGAGGCGGGGGAGCCGGACCGGAAGCTGTTCCGCGTCATCGAGAAGAACACCCGCTCCCCCGTCCAGGTGCTGGGCGACCTGCGGGCCCAGCTCGCGGCCTGCCGCATCGCGGAGCGGGGATTCGGCCAGCTTGTCGATCGATACGGCGTGACCGAACTGGAGACCTACCTCGAGGAACTCCACGACTTCGCGGAAACCCGGATGCGGGCCGAGATCGCGCGCATCCCCGACGGCACCTACCGGTTCGTCGACTGGATCGACGGCGTGGGCGACGATCCGGAGCCGCTCCCCATCGCCGTCACGGTTACGGTGGACGGGGACGAGATCGCGCTCGACTTCGCGGGCTCGGCCGGTCAGGTCCTGGCCGCGATCAACTGTCCCATGGCCATGGTCCGCTCCGCCGCGTACTGCGCCATCCGCTGCCTGGCCACGGACGACATCCCCAACTGCGAAGGCTACATGCGCCCGATCCGCATGAGCGCGCCGGCGGGCACCATCGTCAACCCGGTGGAGCCCGCCGCCTGCGCCGCCCGGGGCGTCATCGGCTATCGGGTGTTCGACGCGATCATGGGTGCGATCGCCGAGGCCGTGCCCGAACTCGTCATCGCCGGCTGCGAAGGGGGGCCGACCCTGTTCTCGGTCGGCGGCCACCACGAGGGGAAGCCGTTCGTGCTGACGGAGGTGCTCGTCAGCACCTGGGGCGCCCGGGCCGCGCGGGATGGCGTGGAGGGCATCTCCAACCCGGCGGCCAACCTCTCGAACCAGCCCGTCGAGTTGATCGAGGCGGAACTGCCCCTCGAGGTCACCCGCTACGGACTCGTCCCCGACTCCGGCGGGGCCGGCAAGCACCGGGGCGGCCTCGCGTCGGTGCGGGAGTTCCGCTTCCTCGCCGAGCGCTCCGAGTTCACGATCCGCACCGACCGGCGCGACCACCCGCCCTACGGCATCGCCGGCGGCCATCCCGGCGGCCCCTCGGCCAACACGCTGATCGACCGGCACGGCGAACACGAAGTGGAGACGATGCCGCTCAGGAGCTTCATCGCACGCAGGGGCGATGTCTTCCGCATGGTGTCCGCGGGAGGCGGCGGCTACGGCGACCCCCGGGAGCGGGACCCGGACGCCGTCCTGGAGGATGTGCGGGAGGAGAAGCTGACCCCTGCCGCCGCCCGCGACCTCTACGGCGTCGTCGTTCCTACGCCCTCTTTCGCAGCACCGCGCCGGCCCGTTCGCCGGTGAGTGCCCCGTCCCGAAGCGTGACGGTGCCGTTGACGACCACGTGGCGCATGCCGGTCGCGATCCGGTTGGGCTGGAAGGTCGTGCCGGTGTCGGCGAAGGTCTCCGGGTCGAAGACGACGACATCGGCGCGCATGCCCGGCTTGAGCAGGCCGCGATCCGAGAGCCCGACGATTTCCGCCGGCTGGCCGCTGAGCCGGTGGATCGCCTCCTGTGGCTTCAGGCGGCCGGTCTCGCGGACCATGAAGCGCCAGAACCAGGAGGCCCAGGTGTAGGCGCCCATGAACGAGGCGCCGGCCAGCGGTCCGTCGGGGGCGAGCGCCGTGGCGTCCGAGGCGGGTACGCAGAGTTCGTGCGCGAAGACGTCCTCCTGCTGATCCTCCGAATAAGCACGGAGGAGCACCATGGGAGCCTTCTCGGCGCCTGCGCTGTCGAGGAGCAGGTCGCAGGCGGCGTCGAGGGCGGTGGTATCCCGGCGGCGCGCGATCTCCTCGAAGTCGAGACGTGCCATGTCCGGCCAGACCTCGTTGTCGACGAGGTAGATCCGGCCCCAGTCCCCGAGCCCCGTGATGATGGACTTGTGGTCCCCGATCTGCGTCCGGATTTCCGGTGTCCGGAGCAGCCTCGCCTGGTCCTCCGGGTTCGCATTCAACACTGGAGGGGGGAGCATCGCGTAGAGGAACGTCAGGCCGTAAAGGCGCGTGTGCATGTCGAAGGCGACGTCGTCGCCCGCCGCTCTGGCCGCATCCACCAGGTCGATGCAGCGGTTCGTCTGGTCTTGGCCACTTCTCGGTGCGAGATGAGAAACCTGGAGCCGGATCCCCGCGTTGCGAGCCGTGCGGATGGCCTCCGCCACCGCGTCGTCGGCGCGGTCCTCGCGCTCGCGGGTATGGGTGGCGTAGAACCCGCCGTGCCGGGCCGTCACCCGGGCCAGCGCGGTGATCTCCGCCTCACCGGCACCCTGTTCCGGCGCGTACTCCAGGCCCGTGGAGTAGCCCCAGGCGCCCGCCTCCAACCCCTCCTCGAGCAGCCGCGTCATGGCCGTGATTTCGGCGCTCGTCGCCGGACGAGCCTCCAGTCCGAGCGTGGCCAGGCGCAATTGCCCGTTCGGGACCAGGGTCAGAACGTTGACGGCCGGCTCCGCCTCCTCGAGCCGCTCCAGGTAGGCGGCGGGTGTGGACCAGTTCAGCGGCAGGCTGCCGTCGAAGCCATAGATGATGCGGCTCGAAAGCTCCCTATCCCTGATCGGGAAGCAGCCGTGACCGCAGTTCCCGATCACCTCCGTCGTCACTCCCTGGTGGATGGCGCTGACCGCCCGCGGGTCCACCAGCAGCGTGTAGTCGGAGTGGCTGTGCACGTCGATGAAGCCGGGCGCCACCGCGAGACCGCCGGCGTCAAGCTCGATCGCCGTTTCCGTCTCGACAGCGCCGACGCGGTCGATTCGACCCTCGTGAACGGCCACGTCCGCCCTGATCGGCCCCGCACCCGTACCGTCGAACACAAGGCCGCCGCGAATGATCAAGTCAGGGCTCATGGCATGGGGCCGTTCGCGGTAACGCTCGACTTCTAGCCCGGTGGATAGGCGCCGGCGACGCGGGCGCGCTGGCGGACGAGGGCGAGGATGACGTCGATCGTGGGGGTGGGGACGTCGACCATGCGCCCCATCTCCTGCACGGCCGTGACGAGGGCGTCGATCTCCATCGGACGCCCCTTGTCGAGGTCCTGCAGCATCGACGTGCGGTGCGCGCCCACGGCCTCAATCCCGTTGATCCGCCGCTCGATGTCGATCGAAAAGCGGGCTCCCAGCGCTTCGGCGACGGCCTGTCCCTCGAGCATCATCGTCTTCGCGACGGCGCGGGTGTCGGGGTCCCGTGCGATGGTGTCCACGGTCTCCTGCGTGAGGGCGCTGATCGGATTGAAGGCGACGTTCCCCCACAGCTTCACCCACATCTCGTTCCGGATCCCCCGGACCGGAGCCCGGAATCCGGCCTCGATCATCACCTTCGCCAGCCGCCGCACGCGCTCGGTCTTTTCGCCGCTGGGCTCGCCGAACGTGAACCGGTTGTACTTGAGGTGTCGGATGACGCCCGGTTCCGGCACCTCGCTGGCAGCGTACACGACGCAACCGATCACGCGTTCCGGACCGATCCCGTCCCATTGCACGCCGCCGGGGTCGAGGCTCTCGAGGCGCCGGTCCCGCCACGGTCCCTCGAGTTCGTAGAAGTACCACCACGGGAGACCGTTCGTCGCCATGACGACCGCCGTGTCGGGCCCGAGCAGGGGCTGCATCGGTTCCACGATCCAGGGAACGGAGTGCGCCTTGAGCGTGACGATCACGTAGTCCTGCGGCCCCACCTGCGAAGGATCGTCCGTGCAGACCGGGTGCGCGACGCGCTCCTCGCCGTCGATCAACAGCCGCACGCCGTGTTCCTGCATCGCCTTCAGGTGTGGGCCGCGCGCGATGAGCGTGACATCCTGGCCCGCCAGCGACAGCTGCGCACCGAGGTATCCCCCGATCGCGCCGGCCCCGTAGATGCAGATCCGCATCAGCGGCCCGCCCGGCTCCCATGGGCCGCGCGGCTCATGTCAAGCCGAGCTTCTCGGCCATGCCGATACGCTGAATCTTTCCGGTCGGACCCTTGGGGATGTCGTCCATGAAGAGGATCTTGCGCGGGACCTTGAAGTCGGCGAGCCGCTCCGCCGCGAATGCCTGAAGCTCGCGGGGTGTCGCCTCCATCCCGGGGCGGAGCACCGCGGCCGCCGCGATCTCCTCTCCCAGCTTCGGGTGCGGCATCGCGAACGCCACGACCTGACGCACGGCGGGGTGGTCGAGGATCGCCTCGTCGATCTCGCGCGGCGAGACCTTCTCTCCGCCGCGGTTGATGATCTCCTTGAGACGACCCGTGATCGTGACGTAGCCCTCGTCGTCCATCACGCCCTGGTCCCCCGTCCGGAACCAGCCGTTGGTGAAGGCCTCGGCGTTCGCGGCGGGGTTGTTCTCGTAGCCGTCGCTGACGTTGGGGCCGCGGATGACGATCTCGCCGATGTCGCCCGCCGGCAGGAGCTGCGGGCCCGATTCGTCCATGACCGAGACTTCGGGGCCGGCGGCGATCCCCACCGTCCCCGGCTTGCGGGCCGCGGGCGGAAGCGGGTTGCTGGTCATCTGGTGCGCCGCCTCCGTCATCGCGTACGCCTCCAGCACCGGGGCGCCGAACGCGTCCTCGAGTTCCGCCATCACCTGGGGCGGGAGGGCGGCGGAGGCCGAGCGGATGAAGCGCAGCGGATTCCGCTCGATCACCTCTCGGTTACGCGGGGCGCGCGCCACGATCGCCTGGTGCATGGTGGGGACGGCCGTGTAGAAGGTGGGCCGCGCCTCATCGAGCCACGCGAAGAAGCGGAGGGCGTTGAAGCCGGGGGTGCAGAAGATCGATCCCCCGACGCCGAGCGGGGCGAGGACCGCCGCTATGAGTCCGTGGATGTGGAACAGCGGCATCACGTTCAGGCAGAGGTCGTCGGCCGTGAGCCGCAGGGTGTGCCCAACGTTGACCGCGGAGGCGCACACGTTCCGGTGCGAGAGCGGCACGATCTTGGGGCGTGACGTCGTCCCCGAGGTGTGGAGGATGAGCGCGACATCGTCCTCCTCGGCCCAGCCGCCGGCGGACCGTTCGCCACCGGATTCGGTTCCCCCGGATTCCTCCGGCACGAGTTCGAACGCCCCGGCCGGAGCCTCGGCGTCCGCCTGGAGTTCGAGGATCGGTATCCCGAGACCGACGGCCGCGGCTCGCGCCGGGGAGTCGCTTCCCGCTTCCAGGATGAGCGTCTTCGCGCTCAGGTCGGAGAGATAGAACTCGTACTCGGGCTGCCGGTAGGCGGGATTCAGCGGGGCCGCCGTGGCGGCGCACGCCACGGCGACGAAGGCGGAGGCCATCTCGGGTCCGTTGGGGAGGACGATGGCCACGCGATCGTTCCGCCCGATGCCGAAGCCGTTCAGCGCGGCGACGGTGTCTTCAACCTGGCTGCGGAGACCGTCGAAGTTCAGCGGATTGCGTCCCGGCGCCGCGATCGCGGGACTTTCCCCCGAACTGCCCGCGAGCAGTTCTCGGACGGTAACGGAATCTGGCATGGTCAGGTCAGGCCGGCCTGAGGTCGCCGGGCTTGGTTGAAGGTTCTCGGCACGGACCGTCGATGGCGTGCGGTCAGCAGGAGACGCAGCGGTGGTTGTTCTTCGCCCCGAGGCTCTCGAGGAGGGCGATCGTCTCCGGGAACGGCTGCACGCGCTGGACGGGTCCGTTGGCCAGGTCGACGGTGGTCTGGCCGTTGCGGGCCACGAGCGTCACGTCGGCGCCCCGCTCGACGAGATAGAGGATCATCTCGTTGTCGCCGCGCGACGCGGCGTGGTGGGCGGGCGAGTACCCGTTGTGGTCGCGCGCGTTCACGTCGGCGCCGAGTTCCTCGACGAGGAACTTCATGGCCGGCAACCAGCCGTCCGGCACGTGGCGGTGGGAATTGCCGGCGAATCCCTGCCCGTAGCCGACGCCGGCCGCCGCATGGATGGGGTGGACCGCCGGTCCCCCGACGGGAATCGGGTCGAGACCGGAGTAGTCGATGTCGTCTCCGCCACGGCCGTAACGCCGCTCCGGCACCTTCGCCGTCGGGGTCGCGGGATCGGCTCCGTACTCGAGGAGCAGCTTCATGGCCTCGATGTCGAGCGCGTGCGCGGCGCGCCAGAAGGGCGTGGCGCCGGTGCGGTCGACGCCCAGGAGGTCCCGGTTGTACGTCGTGAACCAGAGCGACTTCTTCAGCCGTGCGTTCGGGTCGACGCCCGCTTCGAGCAGCGTTCGCATCACGTCGATGTACGACCACTCCTGCTGGTGCACGTCCGTGGGCTGTGGATGCCGCGCCTTCGGGGCCCAGTGCATGTTGAGCGCCGCGTACAGCGGGGTGGCGCCGGCGTCGCTCGCGAGGTTGGGGTCGGCGCCGCGCGCGAAGAGTTCCATCGCGAGGTCGAAGTGCCCGTTGATCATCGCGATGAGCAGCGGGGTCGTGTCGTCCGCGGCGCTTCGCTGGTCAATGTCCGCCCCCCTGTCGAGCAGGGCCAGCGCGGCGTCGCGATGGCCTTCGCGGGCCGCGAGAAGGAGCGCGGTCAATCCGCCGTGCGTGCCCACGAGGTCGGCGTAGTTGCCCAGGCAGCCGGAGCAGGTGGGCTCCTCGGGGTCCTCGAGCCGCACGGGCTGGAGGCCGGGGCCGGCACCGGCGGTCGGCCTGGGGGCCGCTTCGCGCCGTGACGGGGCCGGCGGCGTGTGGCCCGCCCGGAGCGCCGCCACGCGGGCATTGCGTTCGCGGCGGTCGAGCTGGTCCCACGCATCGCGCGCCACGATGTCGAGCACGTACGCGGTGATCGAGACGTCGGCCCCCGCGTCGATGAGGGCGCCCAGCGAGCCGGCCCGGCCCGCCGCCGCGGCGAACATGAGCGGCGTCTGGCCCCACTCGGGCTCCCGGGCGTCCGGATCGGCGCCGTGGCGCACCAGCACCTCGACCGCAGTCGTGGACCCGGCCGCGGCGGCGAAGTGCAGCGCGGTCGCGCCGGTCGACGTCGCGGCGCGCGCGTCGGCTCCCGCTCCCAGCAGCGCCTCGACGAGCGGCGCGTGCGCCGCCCGGCTCGCCACGTGGAGCGGCGTGTGCCCGCCCAGCCGCGTGCCCGCCTCCAGAGCCGCGCCCGCGTCGATCAGCACTTCGGCCACGTCGAGCCGCCCCTTCATCGCGGCCCAGTGGAGTGCCGTCATGCCGTCGCCCCGGGCGGCGTTCACGTCCTCGCCCGCGGCGAGCAGCGACCGCACGGCGGCCAGGTCGCCGCGCATGGCCGCATCGGCCACCGGAGCATCAGACCCGGCCGGCGCCCCGACCGGCGCGGCGGCCCCGAGGGCGAGCAGCGCCGCCGCCGCGAAGACGATCGATCGCGCGTGCCGCATCAGTCCGCCGCCTCCGCGAACGAGAACGTCCCGGTGCTGTTCCCGAAGCTCGTCACATCGTCCATCCCGAGCCGGTGCATGAGGCTCAGCATCACGTTCGCCATCGGTGTGCCCGGCTGGGCCCGCAGGTGAAGGTTGCCTTCCATCCTCCCCTGCGCGCCGCCCACCACGAAGAGCGGGCACCGCTTGTGGTTGTGCACGTTCGGATCCCCCATCGGCGACCCGTAGATGATCATCGTCTTGTCGAGCAGGTGCGTGTCCCCCTCCATCGACTCCTTCAGCCGGTCGAGGAAGTACGGGACGAGCCCGACGTGGTAGCGGTTGATCTGTGCGAAGTCCGTGATGTTGTTCTCGTTGTCGCCGTGGTGCGACGCCGGGTGGAAGCCCGTGTCGATCCCGCTTTCCGGGTAGACCCGCCCCGACGCGTCCCGTCCCATCTTGAACGAGAACACGCGCGTCATGTCCGCCTGGAAGGCGAGCGCCTGCAGGTCGAACATCAGCTTCACGTGCTCGTCGAACGAGTCCGGCACCCCCGCCGGCGCCTCCGGCAGATCCCGGTTTTCGCCGGACTCGTTGCGCGCCACCACCCGCTGGATACGACGCTCGATCTCCCGCACGTTCTCCAGGTAGCGGTCCATGCGCTGCCGGTCGGACGGATCGAGCCGACCCTTGAGGCTCGCGACCTCGCCCGTGAGGAAGTCGAGGATGCTGGCGCTCGAGCGCTGCCGCGCCTCGCGCGCCTCCGGCGTCCCGCCCGCCCCGAAGAGCTGGTCGAACGCGACCCGCGGATCCCGGATCATCGGGAGCGGCTGCGTCGGCGAGGACCAGCTGATCGTGTCCGTGTAGACGCACGCGTACCCGTACGCGCAGCCCCCGGCCTGGTCCACGTTCTCGATGCAGAGCTGCATGGACGGGATCGGCGTGTCCTGCCCGAAGCGGTGCGCGTAGAGCTGGTCCAGCGACGGCCCCACGAAGACGTCCGAACTCTCCGTCTGTTTCGGGTGCGCCTGCGTGAGGAACGTGGCGCTCGACCGGAAGTGGTCCCCACCGATCTCCTTCGGCTTCGTCGCCTCGGCGGGCTCGACGTCCGTGTCGCTGATGATCGTGAGATAGTCCCGGTACGGCTCGAGCGAACTCAGGGCGGTCGGCGACAGGTCGAAGCCCCGGCCGGTGGCCGCAGGCGACCAGTAGTTCTGCGCCGCCCCGAACCCGCTGCTCCCCGCCGCGCCGTGAACCATCTCGATGCAGACGAGCCGAGTCGGATCCGCGACCTCGCGCGCCCACAGCCGGCCCGCCGGCACCATCGCGTCGAGCAGCGGCAGGGCGACGGTCGCCCCCGCGCCCCGGAGGAACGTCCGGCGAGAGAGGTGTTTCCCTGTGATGAACTCCATCAGTCCTCCTGGGATCCCTGGCTTTCAGCCTCCATGTCGTCGACCACGGCCTCGGTTCCCTTCAACCGGAACGCCGGGCTGTTGACCACGCCGAGGATGAACGCGGACATGCGGTGGTCCTGTTCGGCGGCCTGCCGCGCGATGGTCCGCACGGTCGGCATGTCGTAGTACTCGACCCGCCGGCCGAGCGCGTAGGCGAGCAGGTTCTCCGTGAACGCCCGCACGAGCGGCACCGGCCGAGCAAGGAGCGCCGCGCGCAGATCCGCCGCGCTCGTCACCGGCGTGCCATCGTAGAGTTCGCCCTGTGCGTCGATCGGCATCCCGCTGTCCTTGATGCGCCGCCCCCCCGTCCCGTCGAAGTACTCCAGCGCGAGACCGATCGGGTCGATCACGCGGTGGCACGAACGGCAGGCCGGGCTCGCCCTGTGCATCTCTAGCCGCTCCCGCACCGTGAGCAGACGGCCCTCCTCGGCCTCCGGCGTCGCCTCCAGGTCGGAGACATCCGGCGGGGGCGGAGGCGGAGGCGTCCCCAGCAGTACCTCCATGACCCACTTCCCGCGGAGGACGGGCGACGTTCGGCTCGCGTGCGAGGTGAGCGTGAGGATGCTGCCGTGCCCCAGCACGCCACGGCGCTCGGGTTCGGAGATCCCGACTCTCCGGAAATCCGTTCCTGTCACGCCGGGGATGCCGTAGTGCCGCGCCAGGCGCTCGTTCACGAACGTGTAGTCGGCCGTCAGCAGCTCGAGCAGGCTCCGGTCTTCCTGCACGAGCGTGTGGAAGAGCAGTTCCGTCTCGCGGTGCATCGCCTCCTTGAGCTGCTGGTCGAAGTCCGGATAGAGGCGGACGTCCGGGTTCATGCCCTCGAGGTCCTGCAGCCGAAACCACTGCCCCGCGAAACGCGTGGCCAGGGCCTCGGCCCGCGGATCGCCCAGCATCCGGCGCACCTGCGCATCGAGCGCGACCGGGTCCGAGAGCCGGCCCTCGGCGGCAACCTCCAGCAGTTCGTCGTCCGGACCCGTGGCCCAGAGGAAGAAGGAGAGCCGCGAGGCAAGATCGTAGTCGTCCAGCGCGTACACCCCGTCCGCTTCGCGCGCGGGGCGTTCCTCGAAACGGAACACGAAGTGAGGGCTGGCGAGAATCCCCTCCAGCGCGAGCCGAATCCCCTCCTCGAAACCGCCCGCATCCGCTCCGGCGCGGTACAGCGTCATGAGCGCGGCGAGGTTGTCGTCCGTCAGCGGCCGGCGGTAGGCCCGCGTCCCCAGCCGCGCGAGGATCGCTTCAGCGCACGACGTCTCGTCCTCGGGGGTGGAGGGGCGGCACGAAAACACGCGCTCGCGGCTCGGCGTGGCCGACATCCCCGCCGGAGCGAAGGGTCCCGTGACAGCCAGGTCGCGCAGGTGCGGCAGCGTCGTGAACCCGTACGCGTCGGTGATGCTCGTGCTCGCGATCGACCAGTCGTGCGGCGACATCAGGTCCTGCGACGGCCCCTCGAAAGTGCGGATGAAGGCGGCCGCCACCCGGCGTGGCCCCGCTTCGATGAAGACGGGCTCCGTCCTCAGGTTCACGCCGTCCGGATCGGAGACGTGCATCCAGCGGTCGATGTCGAGCAGCGCGACCCGCACGCCATCGATCGAGATCTCGATCCGCTCGGGCTCGTCGGTCGTATGCAGGGCCCCCTTGCCGTTCCCGAACAGGGCGCCGGTCGTCTCGTGATGGAAGGAAACGCGGAAGACGTACTCCCCGTCGGCCGGGAAGTTGTGGTCCACCGCGACGCCGCCGCGGCTCCCGTATGGCGTGCCCTCGACGTGCTCCGCCTGGGAGGTCCAGCGCGACACCCGGAACGTCGCTTCGCTCGGCGTGACCTCAGGGTCGCCGATCGCGAGCCGGCTGATCTCGCTTGCCGCGCGCAGATACCCGTCCATCAGCGTCGGGGAGAGCAGTTGGACGTCGGCGATGTTGTCGAAGTTCGCGCTCTTCGTGTCCAGCGGCAGATAGTCGCCCGCATCGATATCCAGGTCGAGGAGATCGTAGATCGAGCGCGAGTACTCGGCCCGGTTCAGTCGCTGGAAGGTCCGCCGCCCGGGGTTCGGGCTCGCGTCCCATGCCGCGTCCAGCCGGGACTCGAGAACGGCCGCGAGCGTCCGCAGGCTGTCGGGCGTCGGCCGGCGCACGCCGACGGGCGGCATCATCCCGGCCCGCAGCTTCCGCACCATCCGCTCCGCGATCACCGCATTGTCGGCGGCCGAGGTCACCTCGAAGGTCTCGAGCGACATGCCCCCGCTCACGCGCCGCGGGTTGTGGCAGCGCATGCACGTTCCGGCGACAACGGCTTGCGCGACTTCCGCGGAGAGCGTGTCGACGGCGGGAGCCGAGGTCGGCGGGGTCAGCTGTGTGATCGGCTGCGGCCAACTTGCCGGAGGATGCTCGGCGCCCCGCGTCCCGTCGGCCTCTTGACCGACGGCTGGACTCGAAAGAACACCCGCCGCAACCAGCAGCAGAAGCGATGTTCGCATGGCCGAAGCCTCTTCCGGGCAACCGCGTCGCACCCCACGGGGCGCAAGGATACACCAGCGTGAAATTGTACCATCGACGCAGATCGCCCGGCCAGCCGGGCCCTATGCTACACTGCCTACATCGCCCGCTCTGCCACCGGTGTCGCTGTCTTCGGCCGGGGGGACGACCATTCCCGGCCCCGCAGCCAAAGGGCGCCGGCCACAACGAGGAATGACGCGGACCAGACCCAGAACCCGACCCCCGCCTGCATTCCCGGACCGAGGTCGCCGAGCCGGAGAAGGCCTTGAACCAAGGGGAAGGCACCCGTGGCCCCGACAAGCCACGACGTCCACGATCTCCACGCCGGGCGCGGACGCCGGAACGCCGGCAGGGTCGTCAGGAAGATCAGATTGGGAAGCACCAGGAAACTCGGTAAGACCATGAAGATCAGCGGAGTGAGCCCGCCGGGAGTCCGCTGAATCAACCCGATCACTTCGGGGAGGAGTTCGTAGCCGTAGATCGTCAGATCGGCGTCGGGACGGGAGGCGACTACCCCCGAGAAGCTGACCGCCGGAAGAACGAACGATGCGACGTACATGGTCCACCCTACCCACAGCACCCGCCGCCAGCGAGGCTGGCCTGCCTTGGCGAACTCCCTCGATATCGCCTTCGGTTCGCCAAGTCCTTCGCGAGCGATGGCCAGCGCCTCGGCCAGGGCCAGGGCCGGATTCAACTCAAGTTCAAGCGTGACGCGCGCCCGGAGGTGGTCCTCGATTTCATCCAGCTCGCGGGCCGACAGCGACGATCCCCGCTCCAGCTTCGTCCGCCACTTCCGGACTTCCGGGTCCAGTTCGAAGACTCGGCGATCTTGAGGGGCGTTGGTATTCACAGGTGGGCGATACTCTCATCCGACTGGACGGATGCCCAATCGCGCTTGCGACGCCAGAGGGCCGTGGCGACTACGAGGAACGATGCAGACCACAGCCAGAATCCGACGTACGGATAGAGTCCCATGCCTCCGTCGACGACCCGGAGAACGCCGACACCGAACGGGAAAGCGCCTGTCGCCCCCACCAGCCACGCCCACCACAGCTTCTGCGACGGACGCGGGCGCCGTAGAGCGGGGAGGGTTAGGAGCATGATCAGATTGGTGAACAAAAACATGACCTGTCCACCCGCGGGAAGCTGCGTCAACATTTGGTACGCATAGGTCGTCGCATCGACATCGGGACGGGACGGGATCCCACCCGGAAGCCCCCAGGCGGGGAGAAGAAACGAGGCCGTGTAGAGAGCCCAACCCGTTAGCATTAGACGACGCCAATGGGGTCGGCCAGCCTTGGCAAATTCCCTCGAAATCGCCTTGGGCTCGCCGAGGGAGGACACAGCGGCGGTGAATGCCCTCGCGGGTGGCAGCGCGGGGTTCAGGTCTAGTTCGAGACTGACGCGGGCGCGGAGGTGATCTTCGAGTTCATCCAGTTCGCGAGCCGACAGCGACGACCCCCGCTCCAGCTTCGTCCGCCAGTTCCGGACTTCCGTGTCGAGTTCAAACACGACTACGGCGACCTAAGCGAGCGTCTTCTTCGGGCGGGCGGATGCCCAGCCGCGGCGGCGGAGCCACAGGGCGACGGAGGCGAGTGCGAAGGAGGCGGCCCACGTCCAATAGCCGAGAAGCAACGTGCCTCCTCCCTTTGGTGCCAATGCAACCACTGCGCCGATCGCCAGCGCCGGTAAGGCGATGGCCCCCAAGATTCCCGCGAGCCACGTGCCCTTTAGTCGATGCTTGCGCCAAATGAGAGGCAGCATCAGGAGCATCGGCAGGTTCAGGGGCAGCGACTCGATGTCGGCGAGCAACTCGTACCCGCGCGGTACCCAGGCTTCGAAGCCCCACGACGCCGGAAGCAGTTCCAGATGGAGTACGGGCAGCAAGAGCGAAGCGGAATAAAGGGTCAATGCACCGGCAAGCAGAGGCTTCCATCGGGGCCGGCCGGCCCGGGCGAACTCCCTGGAGAGCGCCTTCGGTTCGCCGAGGTCTCGCCGGGCAATCGCGAAGGCTTCGGTGGGGGCAAGGGCGGCGTCCAACTCCAACTCCAGGTCGACGCGGGCGCGCAGGTGATCTTCGAGTTCATCCAATTCGCGAGGCGAGAGCGACGACCTGCGATCCAGTGCGCTCCGCCACCGCCGGACTTCATGCTCGAACTCAAACATGGCTGCCTCCCCAGGACATCTGGAGGGCTCCGTACACGGCCCGCCAACTCTCTCGATCGGTTGAGAGCTGTCGCTTCCCGCGGCCGGTCAACCGGTAGTACTTGCGACGCCGTCCCGCGTCGGTGAGTTGCCAGCGGCCCTTGATGAGTCCGTCACGTTCCAGCCGGTGAAGCACGGGGTAGAGCATCCCGTCCGACCACTCGAGTTCGCCGCCGGAGAGCAACTGGACCTGCTTGAGAATCTCGTACCCGTACGTCTCGCCACCCGCGAGGATGGAGAGCACCATCGGGCGCGACGACGCGGCTACGAGTTCCTTGTAGACCGGCTTCTTCATCCAGACACTCCCATACCTGGGACCAGATACCATGAGACATTATGTACCTTGTATTGCAAGGTATAGAGTCAGCGGTTTCGTGCAAGGGGGAGCTTCACGCATGAATTTCAATCGGGCGTTCCCGCGGGAACGTCGGGCGGGTGCCGTCAGGGCGGCGGGAGCGGGATGGAGGCCACGGACGGGCGATCGAACTCGTCCCGGGACACGCCCCAGATCCGGGAGGGCGTGAAGCGAAGCGCGTCAAAGCGGTCGGGGAGTCGCACATCGCGCGCGGCGCCATCGGGCTCGATGCGCAGCCATAGGGGGCCGCCGCTCAATCCGCCCGCATCGAGATCGAGGGGGCGCAGCCACATCGTCCCGTCTTCGCTGCAGCGGAAGTCCACGTAACGCGGGAGATAGCTCGCGAGCTCGCGCCGCGTCCCCTGCACCATGTCGGCCATCTGATTCACGAGTCGAAGGCTGTCCTCCGGGGTAAGCCGGGCTGCGACGTCCCCCGTCACCTCGGCCTGTCTCAGCGCGAACACCGCTGCCGCAAACTGTCGCGGGCTGACTTCGGTGAACGGCACGGGCGGAAGGTCGATGGGGTTTGTTTCGGCGCCGGATCCGTCGAACCCGCGCAGCTGGTTCCGGACCCGATCATGCACGCGCACGAGATTCTCGCCGCAGGAAGCCCACAGCCGATACCAGAGGGGAAAACCGCCGTCGCTCTGGATGAAGCCTCCGGACGGATCGTCCAGGGCGTCGCCGAGCGCTACGAGGGTTCGCGTCCCGCCCGTCGCCGGATCCACGGCGACCAGGTCCGCTCCCAGGAGACCGTAACGGAACTGCAGCACGCCTCCGTCCATCGTCGCGGTCGAGTGGGGCACAATGACCTCGCGGCCGAGCCGTGCCGTCCGGACGGACGAATCCAGCATGCTCATGCCGCTCCGCACGCTGCCCCGGGGTACCGACGTCGACGTGAGAGAGAACTGCTCCCAGCCGACTTCGGGTCGCGAGACGCGAATCAGCGCATGGTGCATCAGGTCGAGGACCCAGGCCTCGCCCTCCCATCCTCCCGTCACGAAGGCCGACGGCATCGGAAACTCGTCAGGCCCGCCTCCGGGCGATCCGTGAGCGCCGAGCGATCCGCCATCCGCGCCGAATCCCATGAAGTACGGCTCCTGCGAATTCAGCACCCAGACGGAGCCATCGGCCAGGACTTCGAGGTCCCGAACCACCGCGAGGGAATCCGAGGTACCCAACACCTCGATGGTCGAGGTTGCGAGGTCGAGCGGCACACCGGGGTCGGCGGCGGGGCCGGCTGCGCCGGGAACGGTGTCACATGCGAGGAACGCCGCGCCAACAAGGATAACGACAGTTCTCACGGTTCCCTCCATGCTCCGGCGCACATTGCTCCGGCGCACGTTCCCGCGGGAACGCGCCACGGGCGGTTCAGAGACCGAGGTCGATCAGGACCTTGCCGAGTGGGCCGGACTCCACCGCCTCGTGGGCCGCCACGATGTTCTCGAGCGCGAAGCGCTCCGCCACCGTGTGGCGCAGTTCTCCCTCGGTCAGCCACTTCGTGAGGTCTTCCACGGCCTTCTGCTTCGCCTCCTCGGGCATGAGGAAGACGAGTTCGAAGCGCACGGTGAGGTTCTTGTAGAGGAGCGTGTAGAACGGGACGGCCGGCTGCGGCTCGCCCTCCGAGGCGTAGGCGGAGATCACTCCGTTCGCCTTCAGCATCGCGATCGAGGCATCGAGATTCCCGCCCATTTCGACCTCGACGATGCGGTCGACGCCCTCTTCTTCGGTCAGTTCCGCGACGCGGGCCGGGACATCCTCCTCACGATAGTTGATGACGACGTCCGCGCCCGCCGCCCGGGCGATCCTCGCCTTCTCGTCCGCGCTCACGGTGGAGAGGACCCGGGCGCCCCCGAGTCTGGCGCACTGGATCGCATAGGCGCCGACCGCGCCCGCGCCGCCGGTCACGAGCACGGTCTGCCCCTCGACGGGACCGTCGCCGTACACGCAGCGGTGCGCGGTCAGGGCGGGGATGCCGAGACACGCGCCATCCAGGAACGACGCGTTCGGGGGAAGCGGGACGGCCCGGGACTCGGGGACGGTGGCGAACTCCGCCGCGGTACCGAGGTCGCTCCCCCACTGCGCCTCGTAGATCCAGACGCGGTTTCCGAGCCTTCCGGGATCGACGCCGTCACCCACCTGGTCGATGACCCCGGCGCCGTCGAAGTGCGGCACCACGAGCGTGGAGGCGAGCGCGCCGCGGCCGCCGGCACGCCGCTTCACGTCGACGGGGTTGATTCCGGAAGTGCGTACGCGGACCCGAACCTCGCCGGGGTCGGGCGCCGGCATCTCCCGCTCCCCGACCTCCAGCACGTCGCCTGCCGACCCCAGTTTCGTGTACCATGCCGCTCGCATGTCGTCCTTCTCCCGCTATTCGCCGCTGGGGTCGCTGCCCGTGTCCGCACCGGAAGTCAGGCCCTCGGTGTGTCCGTCCACCCGGAGCGCCTGCCCGGATATCTTCGCACCTGCATCGGAAGTGAGGAAGAGGACGAGCGCGGCCACGTCGCTCAACCCCCGTCCCCCGCCGGCTCGTAGCCGTGTTCCTCCGCCGGGTAGCTCCCCGCCCGCACCTCCTCCGCGTAACGCGCGACGGCTTCCCGCGTGGCCTTCCCGAGTTCGGCGTACCGCTTCAGGAAACGGGCCCTGAACCCCTCGTTCAGACCGAGCATGTCGTGCAGCACCAGCACCTGTCCGTCGCAGTCCGGTCCGGCTCCGATCCCGATCGTCGGCACGGAGACGGCCTCGGTCACTCGCCGGGCCGCGGGCGTCGGCATTAGCTCGAGGACGATGGAGAAGGCACCCGCCTCCTCCAGGGCGACGGCTTCCTCGACGAGACGGGCCGCCGCCTCTTCATCCTTCCCCTGGATTCGGTGCCCCCCGAGCGCGTGGACCGACTGCGGCGTGAAGCCGAGGTGGCCCATCACAGGAATCCCCGCCCGGACGATCGCCTGCACCGCGTCGACGACTTCGAACCCGCCCTCGAGCTTCACGGCGCCGGCTCCGGTGTGCTTGAGGATGTTCCCCGCGTTTCGTACGGCCTCCGCGCGCGAGACCTGGTAGCTCAGGAAGGGCATGTCGACGACGACGAAAGCGCGCGACGCCCCCCGCGTCACGATCCGGCCGTGGTACGTCATCTGCTCCACCGTGGCGGAGAGCGTCGTCTCTTCTCCGCACAGGACGCTCGCCAGGGAGTCGCCCACGAGAATCAGGTCCACGCCCGCCGCGTCCACGAGCGATGAGAAGAGCGCGTCGTAGGCGGTGATGGCGACGATCTTCTCGCCGCGCGACTTCATCGCCACGAGATCGAACGTCGTACGCTTCCGTTCTTCGGAGCCTCCGCCCGGCACGCTCATCGTTCGCGTCACGGTGTCATCCTCGGTTCAGCCTCCCGCGGCCGGCTCGGGCGGGAACAGCGTCCGGCCCGTCTGGGCATCCACCACCCGGATCGCGCTCACGGGACAGTTCGCGGCCGCTTCCAGCACGAGCGCCGTCGGCTCGCCCCCCGCATCGACGACCGTCGACTGGCGGTTCTCGTTGTGCGCGAACACGCCCGGCGCGGTGGCCACGCACATCGCGTTGCCGACGCAGAGCGCGTGGTCGACCTCGATCCTCACCATGTGATCCTCACCATGCCACGGGCATGGATTCGATGGAGCGGAACTGGATGCTCGGCTGGTAGCGCAGTTCATCCGTCTCGAGCGCGAACCGCTCGAAGCGGCGCGCCAGTCCGCCGAACACTTCCTGTCCCTCCATGCGCGCAAGCGCGACCCCGAGGCAGTAATGGATCCCTGAGCCGAAGGAGAGATGCGGGTTCGGCTGGCGCCCGATATCGAACGTGTCCGGGTCCTCGAACACCGACGGGTCCCGGTTTGCCGCGGCGATGATCCAGCGGATCCGCTCGCCGGGCGACAGCGTCTTCCCGCACAGTTCGGCCTCCTGCGCGACGATGCGCTGGGTCGATTTCACCGGCGGATCGAAGCGCAGACACTCCTCGGTCGCCGTCCGCGCGAAGCGGTCCGGGTCCGCCCTGAGCCTGTCCCACTGCGCCGGATGCTCGATGAAGGCGCGGAGACCGTTGCAGATCAGGTTCATCGTCGTCTCGTGCCCCGCGAACAGCATCAGTCCCGTATTCACGAGCACCTGATGGCGCGTGAAGACGCCGTCGCTCTCCCCCCGCGCGAGAGCCGAAATCAGGTCATCGCCGGGACTCTCGATCCGCTCCTCCACGAACGGGCGGGCGTACTCCACGATCCCGCGGATCCCTTCGGTCAGGGGCCGCAGCCGGTCGGGTTCGCCACGATTCAGGTGGAGGATGCTGTCCGCGAGTCCCCGGAGCGTGTCCATGTCCTCGCGGGGGACGCCCATCATCCGCGCGATGATCCGCACGGGGAGCGGCGCCGCGAGGTCGGTGACGACGTTCATCCGTCCCCGGGGCCACAACTCGTCCAGGAGTTCGTCGACCGCCCGGCGCACGAAGGGTCGCCAGCCCTCCATCGCCGTCGGCGTGAAGAAGGAGTGGACCGTCTTCCGCTGCTCGAGGTGTTCGGGCCGGTCCTGCTCCACGAGTTGATCCGCGCGGAACGTCCTGACCTCGTCGAACAGGGGCGCGTCCTCGGGCAGCACCGGCGGGTACGGCGCCCCCTCCACGCCCCGGATCACCGCCGAGGAGAAGAGTTCGTGGTGCCGGAGGATCCAGACGACGGGATCGTATCCGGTCACGACCCACAGCCCGAACTTCTCGTTCCAGTGGACGGGATGCCGCTCCCGCAGCCGCGCGAAGTACGCGTACGGCCGTGCGATCACATCATCCGCGAAGAGGTCGTCGAGATCCGCCCCCGAAGGGTCCGCCCCCGAAGGGGCAGCCCGTGACAGGTCGCTAGGGGGAGAACCGATAGACGACGGGCAACCGCTCGACATCGGTGACGCTCGAGTCCGTGTGGTGGTAGATGAGCTGACGTCCGGTGCCGCAGTCCCCGAAGGCGTCGCAGGAGATCGTGCCGACGAGACCCTCGATGCCGGTGGCTCCGATCCGCGCGCGCAACGCGGAGCGATCGATGTAGAGTCGTCCGCCTTCCTCCACCGCCACGGCGCCGATGGCGTCGAGCAGGAACGTCGTCGCGTCGTAGGCTAGCGCCCAGTAGGGGGTCGTGGGATGCTGGCCGTACTCCGCATCGTACGCGGCGATGACGGTCTCGGCGCTCTTTCCCGTCACCGCGTTGACGTTGCCGCGGTAGTCCGCCTCGGGCCCGGCGAAGTAGATCCCCTCTGACTGCGGCTCCTCCAGGAACTCCGAGACGAGGAGGGCCGCGCCGGAGATCAGCGTCACACCCTCGAGGCCGTCGAACGCGCGCGCCTGCGCCGCGAACGGCGAGCCCTCGGGGACGAAGAGCGGGAAGAAGATCCCGTCCGGCCCGGCCGCCGCGAACTCCCCGAGCACGGACGTCATGTCCGTCTGACCCTTCGCGATTCCGGTGGCGACGGGGACCTCCCCGCCGACCGCGCGAAACGCGTCCCCGAAGGCGTCCGTCAACGCCGTGGTGTAGGGGTCCCCGTCATGCACCGTGACGATCCGCGTGAGGCCCAGTTGATCGTAGGCGAAGTCCGCCACGGCCCGCGCCTGGTAGAGGTCGTTGTTGGCGACGCGGAAATAGCCGGGGTGGTGGTCCGGGCTCGGGTTGCCCGCCAGATCCGAGGTCAGCACCGGCGACGTGGTACTCGGCGCGACCATCACCAACCCCGCCTGGCTGATGACCGGCGAGGCGGCCACGGCGGCAGCGGAGCACGAGGTTCCGACGATGCCGACGATCTGCCCGTCGGCGACGATCTCCCGGGCGCCGGCCCGCCCGCCATCGGGGGTGCACCTGGAGTCCAGCGGGTCGCCCAGATCGACGCTGCGGCCGCGAACGGTGCCCACGTCGCGGACGGCGAGCTCAACGCCGCGCCTGGCGGCGATCCCGAGTGACGGCGCCCCCGTCATCGCCAGCAGGGAACGGATCCGCACCGACTCGCCGCGCGGAATCGTCACGGTTCCCAGCGGCCCCGGCTCGAAGCTCGAGGGCCCGGTGCTTCCATCACACGAGACCGCGAATACGGCCGCAAGAACCACGATCCACGTCTGTCGAACGGTTCCCCACCCTGCGCACATAATCACTCCCCCTCGTGACAGTTCGTATGCTTCGCCGCAAGCTACGCGCAGGTCTCGGCGCCTCCAAGACGTCTCGGCGGCCGGCAGCCCGTGGCAAAACTCCGCGTCGGCACCGACCGCGGGGATGACCGACAGGATGGTCGACGCTCGAAAGGGATCGCGATGACTCGAAACCGGCTTCCGCTGATGGCCGCGCTTCTCTTCGCATGCGCCTGTGGAGATGCGCGGGCTCCCGACTCCTCGGCGCCGATCCCCCTCGGGGAGCTGACCCGCGGGGCCTGGTCTCCGCCCGCCATGCTCCGGAGCCACCGCTTTCTTCCCTCGTCCGAGGCGGAGCCGGCCCGGCATCCCTTCTCGGGCGTCATCACGGTCGCCGGGGCCGAGATCGCGACGGAACCCGCGGAACTCGACCCGCGCCGGTTCATGGGTCGCGACACGAAGCTCTTCCCCGACGTGTCACTGGGATTCGTGGCGGATGACCGCGACCTGATCCCGTGGAATCGCGATCTCATCGTGTCCGGCACGCGCACCGAAGCCGGGAGTTACTGGGATGTCCTGGTCGGGCCCGGCACCGTCTGGTCCGAGCCGGGCGAGACATGGTCGCGGGCGACCTTCCCGCTGCAACTCGCGAGTTCCGTCGAGAACGAGACGTACAACGGGGTCGCGACCTTCGCCTTCAACGACCGGGAGGTGTCGGGCGTCCGCTTCCAGACCATGACGCAGGGACGGCCCTACTTCCTTGTGCAGCGGCGGTTGATGTGGGGCCAGCTGGCGGCCGAGTTCGCGCCCGGCCCGGCGCCCGCGGAACTGATCGAGGCCTTTGCCGCCGAGAAGGCGCTGCGTATGCCCCTGCGCCCGATCTCCGACCTGCGCCCGCTCGTCGGAGATTCGGTCTTTGACGCCATGCATGGCGACATGAATGTCGAGAACATGGTGACCGCGGCCTTTCTCGTGCGGGACACCCTGTACGCTGCGGACTGCCCCACGCCGTTCGGCGAGCTTCCCTTCTGCCGGGAGCAGCGTTTCGGGATCTGGTCCGTGACCAAGTCCACCGGCAACACCGTGGCCGCGCTGCGGCTGGCGCAGCGTTACGGACGCGGGGTGCTCGAGGAGCGCGTGGCCGACTACCTGAACGTCACGGCGGAACACGACGGCTGGGACGACGTCCGTTTCCGGGACATCCTCAACATGGCCACGGGGGTGGGAGAAGGATCGACGCGGACCGAGCCCAACAACACGGGCGACGGCTACCTGATCGGCTACGACGACTGGTACACGGCCATCTCGAAGGACGAGCGGATCCGGCAGGTGTTCCGCGCCTCGAACCATCCGTGGGGACCCGGCGAGGTCGTCCGCTACCGCGACCAGGACGCGTTCCTCATCGGCGCGGCGATGGACGCCTACCTCAAGCATCGCGCCGGTCCGGAGGCGGACCTGTGGGAGATGCTGGCGGATGAGGTGTACCGACCCATCGGCGTGCCGCACGCGCCGACCAACCGGCTCGTCGAGGCGGACGGCTCGCTCACGCTGCCGCAGATGTCGCAAGGCTATTATCCGACGGTGGACGACCTCGCGAAGATCGCCCGCCTCCTCCAGAATGGCGGCATGCACGAGGGCGAGCCTCTGTTGCACCCGGAGTTGACGGCCGAAGTGATGTACCGGACGGATGTGCGCGGGATCGCCTTCGGCCCGCCGGTTGAAATCGGGCAGCCCAGCTACTACCTCGCGGTCTGGCACCAGAACTACGTCGGCGAAGGGGGCTGCGTCGTCGACCTCGCGCGCATGTCGGGCTGGGGCGGCCACCGCGTCGTCCTCTTTCCCAACGGCATCGTCGCGATCCGGATCTCGAAGGTCACAGGGAGCGAAGCCTCGCCGGTGGCCGGCCTGGCCGCGGTGGCCGACCGCCTGAACCCGTTCTGTCCCTGACCCCGGCCGAACCCGCGACCCGGTCGGGCCCGCGAATTGTGCCGAGCCCGCGACTACGCCGGGTCCGTCTCCGGATCCGCGGAGGCATGTGACTTCTCTTCGAGGATCGCCGAGCCGTAGTCCTCGCTGAGGGCACGCTTGAGGCGGTGGCGCTCGTCGTTGAGACGATACACCTGACGCGCGGCGTCGGTGAAGCGGGGACCGAAGTCGCGGGCACGTTCCAGAGCGCGCAACTTGTCCTCGACATCCCATATGCCCCGGTTCACCGCTTCCAGTTCCCCGAGGCGTTCCGTGACGCGGAGCGGGGCTTCCTCGAGCGGTCCGATCGTCCGCTCACAGATCTCCTGGAGACGTCCAAGCTCGGAGTTCACATTCGCGAGCTTCCGGCGATCGCGGATGCGGGCCTTTTTCAGTCGCAGGATGGTGATGCGGTCGATGAGTTCGCCGGCCGAGACCGGGATTTCGATATTCACGCCCGAAACATATCACGCGCCGGACACGACGGAGGGAGTAGACGCGGTGAAGATTGGGCTCGTGGGGTTCGCGGGCGCCGGCAAGACGACGGTGTTCAACGCGATGACGGGACTCGGCGTCCCGGTCGGGTTCGGCGGCGAAGTGCGGCTGGGTACGGTGCGGGTTCCGGATGAGCGAATCGACGCGCTCAGCGCCCACCTGTCCCCCCGCAGGACGACGTACGCGGAGATGCGGTTCTGCGACATTCCGGGGGAGCACGGCGCGGCGAGCAGGGGCCTGTCGCCGCGCGGGCTCCAGCAGATCCGCGACCAGGAGGCGCTCTGCCTCGTCCTGAGGGACTTCGACAATCCCGCGCTTGCGGACCCGCCGGACGCGGAGGGCGAACTCGAGGCGTTCGCTACGGAATGTCTGCTCTCCGATCTAGACCTCGTCGAGCGCCGGCTGGACCGGGCGCGTCGCGAGGGAGCGGATGCCGTCGAGGTCGCCGCCTTCGAACGGGCGCTGGCGACGCTCGAAGGCGAACAGCCGCTGCGGACCGTGCCCCGGGCGGAACTGGACCGCGCGCCGTTCCGCGGCTACGGCCTCCTCACGGACCGTCCGCTGCTCGCCGTGCTGAACCGCAGTGAGGACCGGGCCGGCGAGGCGCTGCCGCCGGCGCTCGCGGCGCGACTCGCCGCGATGGGGGCCGGCGGCCTGGCGCTGTCCGCGCCCGTCGAGGCGGAGATCGCCGACCTCGACCCGGAGGACCGGGCCGCCTTCGTGGAGGCGCTCGGCCTGAGCGAGCCGGCGCTCGCCCGTTTCATCCGCTCGGCCTACGGACTCCTCGACCTCATCTCCTTCTTCACCGCCGCCCCGGCTGAAGTCCGCGCCTGGACGATCCGGCGGGGCACGCGCGCCCGGCGGGCGGCGGGCCGGGTCCACTCCGACATGGAACGCGGCTTCATCCGCGCGGAGGTCATCCCCTACGAGGTGTTCGCGAAGTACGGCTCCGAACAGGCCGTGAAGGAGGCGGGCCTGCTGCAGGTGGAGGGCAGGGACTACGTCGTCGAGGACGGCGACATCCTCCACATCCGCTTCAACGTCTGACCCGACGTCCCGCCCGGAGCCCTACCCTTCGAGCAGCGTTTCGATGTGGGCGGCGGTGGCGAGCGCGGTGCCGTCGAGGTTGTAGCCGCCCTCCAGCAGGGAGACGACGCGTCCTTCGCAGCAACTGTCCGCGTAGTCCATCGCGGTCCGCGTCATGCGCCGGAAGGCGTCGTCCGTAAGTGCGAAGCAGCCCAGGAGGTCGTCGACCCGGCTGTCGAAGCCCGCCGAGAGGATCACGAAATCCGGATCGAAGGCGGCGACGGCCGGCGAGAGCGTGTCATCCCAGCGGCCCAGCATGTCGGCGTCGGTGGCGCCGCAGTCGAGGTGCACGTTGATGTTGAGTCCCGCTCCGTCCCCTTCCCCGGTGAGGGCCGGGTCGCCCGTGCGCGGATAGGCGGCCCAGTCGTGGGCGGAGAAGAAGAGCACGGACGGGTCATCGTAGAAAGCGTTCTGCGTCGCGTTCCCGTGGTGATAATCCCAGTCGATGACGAGTACCCGCTCGAACCCGTGCGCCTGCTGGGCGTACTTCGCGGCCACGGCGGCGTTGCTGTAGTAGCAGAACCCTTCCTCGGCGCCGGTGTTGTTCGCGTGGTGACCCGGAGGGCGAACCGCGCAGAATGCGTTCCGCACCTGCCCCGCGACGACGGCATCGATCGCGGTCAGCGCGCCGGACACGGCGAGTTCCGCAACCGGGCCGGAGACCTCGAGTTCGCGGATCGACGCCACGTGCTCCGGCGTGTGGTGCGCCTCGATGTGCGGCATCGCCTCCGTAGCCGGAGCGAGCGGCACCGTGGCCTGGTCCAGCCCTCGCGCGACGAGTTCTTCCCGGATGCGCACGAGGCGGTCGGGAATCTCCGGTGGGCGCCCGCCGTCCGGCCGGACCAGGACATGGTCCAGGTAGCGGTCGTCCCAAACGAGTCCGGTCCCCGTCATCGTGCCGCGCGCCGGGTTGCGCGACGCGCCCTCCGACTCCCCCGCGTCGGGGGCTTCCGCGCAAGCCCAGGCCGTGGCCGGAAGCAGGCCGAAGCCCGCGACCCCCAGGGCAGCCTCCTCGACGAATTTCCTTCGGGTGCGAGCGAAATCTCTCGGTGCGCGCATGGCGGGACCCCCTTTCCTGAAACTAGACTAACCGAAGCCCGACGCGGGTCGCGAGAGTCTGTCGCCAGGGTTCGAACCGGCCTGCCCAACCCCGAAGTAACCCCATGGCCGCCGGAAACACGAGCAGGAACCCTCCTCTCCGTACACTCTGCCTGCTGGCTGGCGTCGCGGGAGGATTGGTCGCCTTACACGGATGCGATGGAACGCCGGGGGAGGAGGAGACCGGGGCAATGGCAGAGCCCGAGGAGGCCGCGGACACGCGGATCGTGGACGGACTCGCCGCTGGGGACGCGATCTTCGGACTCTTCTCCGGCGATCACACCCCTGAAGCCGGCGCGGCCATGGCCGCGAATCGTCCCCTGGATTTCGTGTTCTACTCGCTGGAGTCCGGCCCCTTCGACATTCCCGCCCTCGAGGCTTACGCCGCCGGGATGTCGGAAGCTTCCGGGCACATGATGCCGCACCCGATGCTGCTGCGGATCCCCCCCATCCGGGACGGGCACGACGAAGCGCGGGATCGCGCCGCGCAGGGCCTCGCGGCCGGCGTCTCCGGGATCGTCTATCCCCACGTCGAGACCGCCGAGGAGGCCGCCCTCGCCGTGGATGCGCTCGGCGACGACGCCTGGCCCGGCAATCCGGACGGCAACCTGATCAGCTTCCTCCTCATCGAGGACCAGATCGGGATCGACAACGTGCGGGAGATCGTCTCCACCCCCGGCGTCAGCGCCGTCTCGCCGGGGCCGGGCGACCTGCGGCGCGTCTACGATGGAGACATGGAGAAGGTGGAGGAGGCGATCCAGCTCGTGCTCGCCGCCTGTCTCGAGTTCGACGTGCCGTGCGGGGTCACGGCGGGCGTGGACGACATCGCGATGCGGATCGAGCAGGGGTTCCGCGTGATCATCGTCACCCAGCCGGAAGCCGTCGCCCTCGGAATGGCCGCCGCGGGCCGCTAGCCGCGGCGGCACCGGCCCCGGGCCGGTTATTCACGCAGGAGGAAAGATGAAGTCGCTCAGCCTGATCACATCCGTCGTCGTGCTCGGCCTTCTGCCCGCGGGCGCGCTCGCGCAGGAAGGCTCCGGCGATGGCTACCGAAACGAGCCCGAGCCTTCGCGCTGGGAATCGAACCATTCCATCGTCGTTAACGGGGAGACCGTCGAGTACCGGGCCGTCGTCGGCAGCGTCATCCTCCGGGACAACGAGGAGAACGCGACGGGAGAACTCTTCTACACGGGTTACTTCCGGACGAACGGCGGCGATCCCTCCACGCGCCCCATCATCTTCGCCTACAACGGGGGGCCCGGGTCCGCCTCGTTCTGGCTCCACATGGGGATCATGGGGCCGCGCCGCGTGGTCACGCCCAACGTGGGACAGCAGGCGCCGCCCCCGTACCCGCTCGTCGACAACGGATACACGGTGCTCGACATCGCCGATGTCGTGATGGTCGACCCGATCGGGACGGGGTTCAGCCGGCCCGCGGGCGACGCCGAGGGGACCGATTTCTGGGGGATGGACGAGGACGCCTCTTCCCTCACCCAGTTCATCCGCCGTTTTCTGAGTGAGAACCGGCGCTGGAACTCGCCGCGTTACATCCTCGGCGAGAGCTACGGCACGACGCGGTCCGTGCTGCTCGCGCGCCACCTCCAGGGCGCGAACATCGACCTCAACGGGATCGTGCTCGTCTCCGCCGTCATCGACTTCAACACGCTCCAGTTCCCGGATGGATCCCATATCGGCTTCATCACGAACGTTCCGTCCTTCGCCGTCGCGGCCGAGTACCACGACATGCTGCCGGGCGGGCGCCCCGACGACCTCGAGGCGTTCATGAAGGAGGTCGAGGCGTGGGCGCTCACGGACTACGCGCAGGTGCTGCTCGCCGGCACCGCCGTGGACCCCGACCAGCGCGCACGGGTGCTGCGGCAGATGCACGAGTACACGGGGCTGAGCATGGAGTACCTCGACAAGGCCGACCTGCGCGTCTCCGCACCGGAGTTCGAAAAGGAACTGCTGCGAGACCGGCGGCTCACGCTGGCGCGGCTCGACACCCGGTTCACGGGGCCGACGGGGGACCTGCTCGACACGGAGCCCGACCACGACGCCCAATCTTCGGCCATCAGCTCGGCCTACACCTCCCTCTTCAACACGTACGTGCGGGATGAACTCGGCTACGACGGCGACCGCGAGTACTGGCCCAGCGGGATGACGCGCCCGTGGAACTGGGAGCGGGAGGGAGGCCGACGCGGACCCTTCGGGGGCTCGGCGCTCAACGTGGGCCCCGACCTAGCGCACGCGATCGAACGCAACCCGCGCCTCGAGGTCCTGCTCATCAACGGGATCTACGACTTCGCGACGCCCTACTTCCCCATCGTGTGGTCGCTGGAGCAACTCGGCCTGCCGCCGGATCTGCGCGACAACATCACGCGCGACGACTTCGCCGCCGGCCACATGATGTACGTGGAGGAGAGCCTGCTCCCGCAGTGGAGGGAGACGCTGGCCACGTTCATCACCCGCACGGCGGGGGGAAGTCTGGTCCCGTAGCCTGCCCGCGCCGCGCCCGGGCGTCGACGAGTACGAGGCGGTTAAGGGGGCGTTGATGGCCCCGCGCATCATCGGCTCAGGGTTGGAGCCGATCCGAGCGCGGAGCTATGATGTGCGAACCATGCAACTTACCGAAGTCACTTGGCGGGACGCGCAGCGGATGCCCAACGACGGCAACCGCTACGAGGCGATCGGCGGGGTCCTGCACGTGACCGCCGCTCCCAAGTGGCGACACCAGGTGGTCAGCGCGCGGCTCCTGATAAGGCTGTCCGAGTTGTTGGAGGGTCCCGGACACGGTGAGGTTGTGCCCACTCCCGGCGTCGAGTTCCCCGCCACCGGCGAAGGCGTCCAGCCGGACATCCTCTTCGTGTCCAACGAGCGGCGCCACATCGTCGAGGAGGCGGGACTCGTGGGGACGCCCGACCTCGTCGTGGAGGTCCTCTCGCCCTCCACCGCCAAGCGCGACCGCGGCGTGAAGCGGCGGCTCTACGAGCGCCAGGGCGTGCGCGAATACTGGATCGTGGACCTCGCCGAGCACCGGGTCGACGTGTACCGCTTCGGCTCCGGAACCGGAGCGGAACCGGACGTGAGCCTCAGGCCCGAGCGCTTCAGTCGCCAGCTCCCCGTCCGCCTCGGCGACACGCAGGTCGGCATGATCGACCTCTCCGCCATCTTCGCCCCGGGGTTCGGCGAGCCCCCCGGCTGACGAGGTTGCGGGTCAGGAGGCGGGTCAGGCGGCCGGAGACGCAGCTACCTGGCCGCCGATCCTACCAGGTCGTTTCGAAGCGGGCCGGGGCAAGGTCCCAGGTTTCGCCGTAGACGTGGAGGCGGTTCGTCGGTCCGTCCGGGCCTACGAGCGGCGCGCCGGCGTGGGTCCACGAGAGCAGGCTCCCGCGCAGGTTGAGGACGCGCCGGCCCTGCTCGTTCTGACGCTTCGCGTACTCCGAACTCCGGTGCCCGATCGTGCAGTACGCCACGACGGTCACGTCCGCGTACAGATTCGGATCCTGTTCGAACTCCTCGGAGGTGATGGACCCGGGAATCCAGGAGACCTCGCGCTCGCCGGGCGCCCGGGCGTCGACGAGCACGACGCTTCCGGTCTCGAGCAGCCGCCCCACTTCTTCCACGGAGACGGCTTCCACCTCTGGAAAGCGCCGTTCGACTTCCGCCACCATCTCCTCTACGCGCGCGAGCTTCTCCTCGTCCGTCAGCGCGGCCTGGCCGGTACAACCGGTGGCGGCGACGAGTGCGAGAGCCGGCGCCAGAGCCAGAAGGGCCGGCGCCAGAACCGGAACTGCCTTGTATCGTTCCATCTTCTCTCTCACGGACAGATCGTTTTTCTCCGGGACGGGCCGTTCAGGCGGCGCGGGCCGTCGCGATGCCCTCGGCCAGCGCGTCGACGAGCCGGGGAATCGAGTGCGCCGGCGTGGCGCACAGCGCGATCCGCACCGCACCCTCCATCGGGACCACGTACACCCCCGCCTCCCGCATGGTTGCGGCCGTCACCTCCGCGTCGGGCGTGAACACCGAGACGAAAAAGCCGCCCTCGTAGCGGGGGTAGGACAGCCCCGCCCTCCCCGCCAGTTCGTTGAAGACCGCGACGCGCTCGTTGAGGAGGCGGATCATCCCTGCGCGCTCCTCGTCCGTGCGCCGGCGCAGATCCGGATCCGTGAGGAGTTCGGTGGCGCCGAGCAGTCCGAGGTGGTTGCAGTTCGACCACGTGGCCCGGCACGAGAAGCCGAGCGCGTTCGAGATCCGCTGCCGCTCCTCCGCCTCCCGGTGGAGCGCCACGAGCGCCCCCACCCGCGCGCCGTAGAGGGCGAACGACTTCGACACGGTCCAGCCCACGAGCACCGTCGCGGACTCCATCATCCGCGGGAGGTGGGCGACCCAGCCGTTCGACCCCTCGTCGCCGAACTTCGCGTACGCGTGGTCGAGGAGGAACGCGACAGGACCCCGCCGGCCGACTTCCCGCACGATCTCCGCCACGGCCTCCCACTCCGACTCGTCGAGCGAATAGCCCGTGGGGTTGTTGCAGGGGAAGTTGAAGAGGACGAGCGACCGCCCCTGCCGCTCGATCTGGCCTTCGAGTCCCGCCCGGAAGGCCTCGACATCGAGGCGGATCCCGGCGTCGAACATGTTGAAGGTCTCGACCGCGCGTCCCGAATGGGTCGAGATCGTGTGGTACGGGCCCCAGTAGTAGCTGGGCGTGAGCGCCGCCTGTCCGGGCTCGAGGAAGTTCAGGATCGCGTGGTGGATCGCCCCGGTGCTTCCCGGCGTGGCGACGGCGACCGCCTGCTCGGCGAGGCGGCCCTCCCCGCACAGGTCCGCGATCACCGCGGCCAGGTACGGAGGGTCTCCCGAGATCGGCGCATAGCCGGCGGCGCGCGCGTGCGGCACGCGCCCCAGCGCCTCGGCCGCAGCGGGCATCACCGCGAGAGTTCCGTCATCGTTCATCAGCGCCCCGAGCGTCGAGTTCAGGATCGACTCGCCCGCCGCCGCCCGGCGCACCGCCTCCCCGTGTAGGGCGAAGATCGGGTCGTTGCCCTCGCGCGTCGCCGCTTCCGGTATGAGACTGCCGGAAGAACCGGAAAGAGTTGTCGTCGCCGTCGTCATCGGCCGCTACCGGACCTTGTTGGAGAAGTTGCCGTGCACGCTGTACCGGGCGATGGCGCCGTCCTCACGGTGGAAGATGTACGCCTCTCCCGGCTCGCCATCGTCCCGCATACGCCGGAACGTATCGCCGCCCTCGTGCCGCAGCTTCGTCATGCCCTCAACGGGATCGTTCGAGGGCACGCCGAGCGCCGCGAGACCATCGTCCCACCGGAGGATGACCGTCTCTCCCCACGTGGACTGGTACAGTCCCTCGTACTCCGCCAGGGCCGCCGGGCGCGCGGTCCCGCCGCCCGGGTCGCTCTGGGCCTCCTCGAAGGCCGCCCCGAGCGTCGCCATCATCTTCGTCCACACGTCGGTGGGATTGGCGAGGGCGTTCATCATCACGACGCCCGCCAGCTTCTTCGACGGAAGGATCTGGAAGGTCGAGCGGAAGCCCGGGCAGCTCCCGCCGTGGCCCACCGCGCGCTCCCCGTCGCGCCGCGAGACCGCGAAGCCGAGTCCCCACATCGTGTCGAAGTCGGGGTCGACCCAGTGCACGCGGTGCATCTCCCTCAGCGTGTTCGCGTCGAGAATCTCCGTCCCCCCGTTCTCCAGCAGGCGGAACTGCCACGAGGCGAGGCGGGCGAGGTCCTCCACGGTGGAGGCGAACCCGGCCGCGGACGCCATTCCCAGCGCCTGGAAGAAGGGGGCCTCGGCCCGCCGGCCGTCCCGCTCGAGCCGCGAATATCCGGTGGCGTAGCGGCCGCCCCGGTGCTCGACGGGAATGTCGGGGTACGTGTCCGACATCCCCAGCGGTTCCAGGATCCGGCTCCGGATGTAATCGTCGTACCCCATCCCGGAGGCCTGTTCGACGAGCTGCCCCGCCAGCGCCATCCCCAGGTTCGAGTACTGGAAGTAGCGGCGGCCGGGATAGAGCGTTTCCTGCCCGGAGAGCCCCTCGTTGATCTCGTCCCGCGTCGGGAAGGGGTGATCCGGGCCCGTCCAGTAGGGGTGCGCCGACTCGCGCGGGAGTCCCGAGGAGTGGGTGAGGATCCCCTCCACGCTCACGTTCGGACCGTCCGGGTACACCTGCTCGAGGTCGTACCACGGAAGGTGCGTGGAGACGGGATCATCGAGGTCCAGTTTGCCCTCATCCCGCTGCTGCATCACGCCGATGGAGGTGAAGAGCTTCGAGATCGAGCACACCGAATACATCGTCGACGGGGTGGCCGGGACCTCCGTCTCGCGGTGGGCGTACCCGTAGCCCTGCGCCCACACGAGGTCCTGGTCGTGCACGAGCGCGGCGGACACGCCGGGGATCTTCTCGTACGCCATCTTCGCGTCGAGCCAGGCCTCGAACAGCGCCACCGCCTGCTCGAAGCGGGGGTCGTTCACGGGATCGCCGTTCCCCTGGGCGCACCCGGCCACCGGGGTCAGGAGAACGACGGCGACGACGAAGGCGATGGCACGACGCCATGGACGGCCTCGGGGCTGACGGATCATGAGGCGCCTCCTTGAGGGCAGGGTCGGAATCGGACTTGAACCGTTGCTCAACTCTGGCGCGAACGCGGAGGGCGCGCCACCCTTCGGCATGGTTCTTCCACCTGTTTTCCACCCGCACGAAAGGACCGAGACATGCGGAGACTTGTCCTGGCCGCGGCCCTCGCGCTGGGCCTGGCCGGAACGCTCGCCATCGGAGGCGCGGCCCCGGTGAGCGCGCAGGACTCGCAGCTGCTTGCCGTGGGCGAGATGGCGCCGGACTTCGCGCTGCCGGGGGCGACGCGGTACGGGGCGCTCGAGAACCCGATCCGCCTCAGCGACTACCGGGGCGAGACCGTCGTCCTCGCCTTCTTCTTCAGAGTCAGGACGCGTGGCTGAACGGTTCAGATGAGAGCGTACCGTGATCAGTACGCAAGTCTGTTCAACGAGGGCCGGAACGTGGTCCTCGTCGGCATCTCGAACGACCCGGTCGACGAACTCGCGTCATGGCTCAAGGACGAGGACTTCCCCTTCCTGTTCGCGAGCGACGCGGGCAACGAAGGGGGGACCTACGTTGACTTCGGCGGAGGCCTGAGGGAAAGCAACGCGGTGGACAGCCGCGCCGTGATCGTGGTGGGACCCGACGGCCGCGTGGCGGGCGTGATCCCGAGCTTCAACCAGGTCGACCCCGCCGCCTACGACGAGTTGGCCGCCATCATCGACGAGGTGACGCCGGAGCCTGTGGACCCGTAGCGGAACCCGTCGCAGCATCGGCAGCGAGTATTCCGGTGACGGCCCCGACGAGATCCTGGTCGGGGCCGACGCCGGTGTAGGCCACCTTCCCTTCCGCATCGAGGATCACGACGATCGAGGTCGTGGTCGCCGAGTAGGCGCGCACCGCGGCGCCATCCGCATCCCACAGATAGGGGTATTCCGCCCCGTGCGCCTCCGCGTGGCGCCTGACGCGGCGCAGCGACTGGGCCACAGCCACGGCCACGGCGACGATGTTGACCCGGTCGCCGAAGTCCGCCTGCACCCGGTCGATCTCGGGCTGCAGCCCCTCGCATTGCTCGCACCACGCGGCCCAGAACTCGAACAGCGCGGGCTTGCCGTCCGCGTAGTCGAGAAGTTGGACCTCGTTGCCGTCCAGATCCTGCAGCGTGGCGTCCGGACCCTGCGTGCCGGCAGCGAGGCTCACCTGCCCCGCACCCGCCTGCGCGTGGAGAGGCGCCGCCAGGGCGAGCGCGGCCAACGTGACGATCGCGGTCAAGGCGATCCGCCTGAATTCAAGATTCGCAGATTCGAAGATCACAGAAAATATCCCGCCCGGATGAGGTAGAACTGCGCCATCCCGATCATGATGACGGCCGCGGCCCGTTTCATCCAGATCATCCACGTCCCGGACTTCGGCAGCACGGCAAGCGTGCCCGAGAACAGTCCCACCGCGATGAGCACGGCGGTCATGCCGATGGAGAACGTGAACAGGTAGACGAAGCCCATGAGGCCCGCCTGCTGGGCGACAACCCAGGTCAGGACGACGGCGAAGGCGGGCGCTCCGCACGGCGCCGCCACGATGCCCGAAGTCGCCCCCAGAAGGAACACGGCGCGGTAGGATCCGCCCCCCCGGCTGCCCGCCCACGCGAGGAGCCGCTTCGGCACCGGGACGGGAAAGACATCGAGCATGAACAGGGAGAAGAAGAGAAGGAGGTTCCCGGTCGCGAACAGCGCCCAGAAGCTCGCCCCGATCGACCCCAGCACGGTGCCGCTGAGCCCGGCGATGACGCCGAGCAGCGAATAGAGGAGCGCCAGTCCCAGGGCGTAGGTGAGCGTCAGGCCGATGGTGCGCTTTCGCGATTGACCCTCGCCCGCCGTGCCCGATATGACCGAAAACGTGATCGGGATCATCGGCCAGATGCACGGGTTCGTGCTCGTGAGCACGCCCGCCGCGAAGAGGACGCCGAGCGCGAGGATCGGGTTGTCGGAGAGCGCCGGGAGGAGCCCGCCCGCCGGCTCGACCTGCAGCGCCGCGAGCGTCACCGCCTCGACGGCGCCCGTTGCGACGGGGTCGATCACGGGACCAGCGGCTCGGCCGGGGGGCCGCCGAAGACGATGACGCCGTCCTTCACAACGAGCTTGATGTTCCGCAGGTCGGCGATGTCGGTCAGCGGGTCGCCATCGACGAGGATCAGGTGGGCGCGCCGCCCCGGTTGCACGATCCCGAAGTCGTCCTCCTTTCCGAGCCAGCGCGCGCCGTTCGCCGTCGCGGCCCGCAGGATGGCGGCGTTCGGCACCCCGGCCTTCTCGTACGCTTCGAGTTCGTTGAACAACCCGACGTTGTCCGTGCCCGCGAGCAGCGGCACGCCGACCTCGACCGCGCGCCGGACGAATTCGCCCATGCGCTCGTACGCCTGCCGGGCCGCGTGGAACGCCTCGAGCGAGAAGCGCGAGCGGTCGCTGTCCTCGATCTCCTGGATGTAGAGGGTGGGATCGAGTCCCGTCTCCGTCTCGGCCATGAGTTCGAGGAGAGACATGACCTCGGGGCTCTCCGGATCGATCTCCCGCCAGTCGGCCTGCATGCGCCCGACGGGATTCCGTCCGCCGTCGAGCGACATGTCCCGCCCGTCGACCTGTATCTCAAGCGGGAGGAAGTCGCGCCATACGCGGATGTGGTTGAACCCGCTGATGCCCGCTTCGATCGCCTGCCGCCAACTCGTGCGGACCCCGATGTGGCCCGTGACCGGGAGTCCCTGCACCCGCGCCTCCGCCACGACGGCCGCAAGCACATCCGGGTCGAGGAGGAAGTACGCCTTGAGCAGATCGACGCCCTGCGCCTTCAGCGCGCGGACGAGCGCCGGGGCGGCGGCGGGGTCTTCGATGCTCACGTCCACCAGGGGGTGGTAGCCGGCGGGGCCATCGATGAGCGGGCCGGCCGTGTACACGTCGGGGCCGGCCAGCACGCCGAGACGCACCGCGTCCTTGAAGTCCATCGCGTCCTGGATCGCCGAGCCGGGATCGCGGATCGCGGTGACTCCCGCAGCCAGCAGATCGGCGCCGGCGAGGGGCTGCCAGTAGTGGTAGTGGTTGTCCATCAGGCCCGGGAGCAGCATGCGGCCGCCTCCGTCGATGACCGCCGTTCCGGGCGGGACCTCCGGCACCCCCGCGCCTTCTCCCTCCCTCACTTCGGCGATCCGCCCGTCCCGGACGAGGACCGCCGCTGCGGGAACCGCCTCGTCGCCGGTGCCGTCGAACAGGCGGACGTTCGTGATCAGCAGATCATCGGCGGGATCGTCGGCAATCGCGAACCGGGCCTCGAAGGGAATCGGAGTGAACTCCCCGCTCGCCAGATCCAGCCGCTGCATCCGCCTCCCGCCGAGGACGAGCAGCCACTCGCCGGACGGATGGAACGCGAGCTGCTTCTGGTCGAATGCGCTTGGGAAATCCTGCCGTTCGCCCTGGATCGACACGACGATCCGGTCTTGACCGTTGTGCGTCATCACGTGCGCACGGCGCGTTCCGTCCGGACTCCACGCCACGGCCATCTCCCGCTCCGGCGTGTCGGTGATCCGTTCGAGCGACATCTCCTCCAGATCGAGTTCGTACAGGTCCGTGCCGTCGAAGCGCCCCGTCTCGAGGAGGATCCGGTTCCCGTCCGGCGAGAGGGCGAACGACCACTCGTGCCAGTTCTGCGTGTGCGTGATCTGCTCCGCCTCGCCGCCCGCGAGCGGGATCCGCCACACGTGCGCCTCGTACTGCGAGCGGTCGTCGACGAAGAAGAGCTGGGTTCCGTCCGGATGGAACTGCATGTGCCCGACCGACCCCGGGACGCCATGGAGGAACCGCACGCCCCCCGTGGCCATGTTGCGGACCAGAATGTCGGCCCCCTGGCGGGATCTCGCCGCGTAGGCGAGGAAACGGCCGTCCGGCGACCAGGCGGGGCGCGTGTCCCACGAAGCCCCGTCCGTGAGTTGGCGCGCCGTGCCGCCCTCGGCGGGAAGCGTCCAGATCTTCCCCAGGATGGAGACGGCGATCGTCGACCCGTCGGGCGAGAAGGCGGGATCCCGGGCCCCGATGTCCACGGTGACGTGCGACTGCGCCTCAACCGCCCCGGCCCCCAACGCGAAGCCCGCCGCCAGCGTGATGAGCCTGACCTTCGGCCTTGTTCGTCCACAGGCGGCGTTTATCCCGGTGCTGTTCCGCGCGCTCATCCCGGCAGCTCTCCGTTCAGTTCCATGTACACGCGCCGGATGGCGCGCAGCTTCTGGCTGTCGCGCAGCGACCATTCCTCGATGTCGCCGAACGAGACCGCCTCCGCCGCCTCTTCGGCGCTCAGCCCGTCGCCGTGAAGCCGCGTCGCCTCCTCCACGACGGCCCGCACCGCGTCCCGGAACGACACAAGCTCCGCCTCGAGGACGGCAGGCGCCTCCATCACCCCATGTCCCGGCACGTACACGTCCACGTCCATCTCGATCGCCCGGCCCAGCATCGCCACCCACTCCGAGGGATACGCCGAGCGCATGGCCGGGAAGATGTGCTTCAGGTACGTCTCGCTCATGAACAGCACCTTGCCGTCGGGCACGTACACGACGAGGTCCCCGCCGGTGTGGGCGCGGCCCAGGTGCAGGAGTTGGATCTCCCGTCCGCCGAGTTCGAGCACCGTATCGTCGCCCACGATCTCCGTCGGGACGATGACCGGCGGTGCGTCTTCGGGTGGGTTGAAGTTCAACGCGGTTGCCTCCAGAAGCGCGGCCGAAGTCGGGTGCGCGAAGAAGCGCGCGCCCTGGGGGAAGGCCGAGTTGCCGCCCGTGTGGTCCCCGTGGTCCGAGGCGACGACGACATGCGTGATCGGCCGGTCCGTCATGCCCGCAACCGTGTCGACGAGCCGCTGCGTCTCTTCGGGGTTCTCCTGCCCGTCGGCGACGAGCACCCCTTCCGGCGTGATGACGATGAGGCTCACCGTCGTGATGACCTCACCCCCCGTCCGGTGGATCTGCTCGTACGCGTAGACATCCTCCGCGACCTCGATCACCCTCGGATAGTCCGCGTCCGTGAAGCCGTGCGCGTAGGGATCCGATGTCGCCGGCCCTGCCGCAGTAGCGTCGACGGCGCCGGAATCGGCTGCGTTCGTCACCGCGTCCGATGAGGTGTCGTCGGGCGCCGCGCAGCCGACGAGAAGTGGAAGAGCGAACCAGGAAACCAGGGGGAAGAACCTCCGATCCATCTTCAAGCCTCCGTAAACGAGAGAACCCGACCCGAATCTTCTCCTGCCGAGGGTGACGACCGCCAGACCCGGCCGGACTGGTCCGGGTAGGAAGGGACGTGCTAGCGTTGGGAGTTGTGGTCGGTCTTCCATGCTGCGGAAACGAGGTGTCCCATGAGAAAAGTCCAATCGATCCTCCTCTTGCCCGCGCTGTTCGCGGTCTCCGTCTCGACGCTGGTCGGGCAACAGCGGAACATGACGCCCGAAGAGCGCGCGAGAATGGCCGCGGAACGCGAGCGCCAGGTGCAGGAGGAACTCGTATCCGAGCGTCCGATCGAGGCGTTCGACACGGTGTGGATCGAGGAGATGACGTGGATGGAGGTCCGGGACGCGATGGCGGCCGGGAAGACCACGGCGATCATCACGACGGGCGGCATCGAGCAGAACGGACCGTACCTCGCCACGGGCAAGCACAACTACGTGCTGCGGGGCGCCTGCGAAGGCGTGGCCCGCGAACTCGGGAACGCGCTCTGCGCGCCGATCGTCAAGCTCGTCCCCGAGGGCGACATCGACGAGCCGTCCGGGCACATGCGGTATCCGGGCACGATCAGCCTCCGGCAGGAGACGTTCGAGGCGGTGCTCGATGACGTGGCCTCCAGCCTCAAGGCGCACGGGTTCGAGCACATCATCCTCTTCGGCGACAGCGGCGGGAACCAGTCGGGCATGGAGGCGGTCGCCGCCCGCCTGAATGAGCGCTGGTACGACGCGCAGGCGCACTTCATCCCCGAGTTCTACCGCTACCGCGACGTCCACCAGTGGATGAACGACGAACTCGGCATTTTCGAGACGGATCCGGAGGGGATCCACGACGACTTCGTCATCACCGCGATCATGATGGTCGAGGATCCGACGATGGTGCGCTACGACGAGCGCGTGGCGGCGGGCCGTGCCAGCATCAACGGCGTCTCCATCGCCCCGAAGGAGGAGGCGATCGCCACCGGCCGGAAGCTGCTCCAATTCCGTGTGGATGAGACGGTGAAGGCGATCCGGGCCTCGATCGAGGCGAGCATGGCGGAAGCGGGGCGATGAGACCTGCCCGAATCCTGGCGACTGCCGCGGTCGGGGCGGCGCTGTGCGCCGAGACGGTGCCGCTCGCGGGCCAGATCCCCCTCGGCAACCCCAGCGGACGGGGGCAGACCGTGACGCCCGCCTTCGAGGGCTGGTACCCGAACGCGGACGGCACGCTGTCGCTCTCGTTCGGCTACTTCAACCGCAACTTCGGGGAGACCATCGAGGTCCCGCTGGGGCCGGACAACACGATCGAGCCGTCGGAGTTTCACGGAGCCCAGCCCACCTCGTTCGCTCCGCGGCGCCACTACGGCGTGTTCGTCGTCCGGGTCCCGGCGGATTTCGGCGAGGGGAAGGTCTACTGGACCCTGAGAATGCGCGGCCAGACGCTCCGCGTCCCGGGTCACCTGCACCGGGACTGGCAGATCGACGCGCTCAAGGGTGAAGCCGGCGACGGGAACACGCCCCCCGTCCTCCGCTTCGGAGCGGGCGAGGAAGGCGCGGGGCCGGCGGGCGCCTGGGGAGACCCTCTCACGGCCCGGGTCGGAGAACCGCTCGACGTGAGCGTCCACGTCCGGGACGACGGCGTGGGTCGGAGCCATTTCGTGGCGGGGAGCCGGGACGGCTCGCCGGTCAACCTCACGTGGTTCAAGCACCGGGGGCCGGGCGACGTGACGTTCGGCGAGCCGACCGCCCGCGTTCCGGCCAGTGGAGCCGAAGCCGCGACTCCGGTCACCTTCAGTGAGCCGGGCGACTACATCCTGCGCGTGCGCGCGAATGACGGTTCCGGCGTCTCCGCCGCCGGCCACGCGCAATGTTGCTGGACGAACGGGTTCGTGCGGGTCACCGTAAGCCCGTGACCTGCGGATTCGACGAGGTTCGAGGAGACCGATGATGAGACAGTTCGATCCGACTTCCCTGAAGCGAGCGGCCATCGCGGTATGCGCGGCACTCGGCGTTCTGAGCGCCGCGGGGCCGGCGCAGGCGCAGGAGAACGGGGCCGGGGAGGTGACCTTCAATCGGGACGTGGCGCCGATCCTGCAGGCGAACTGCCAGGAGTGTCACCAGGAAGGCTCCATCGCCCCCATGTCGCTCCTCACCTACCGGGACGCCTACCGCTGGGCCGCGAGCATCCGCGAGAAGGTCTCGAACCGCGTCATGCCGCCCTGGCACCTCGATCCCACGGTCGGGATCCAGGAGTTCAGGAACGACCGCAGCCTGTCGAACGAAGAGATCGAGACGATCGTCGCGTGGATCGACGGCGGCCGGGTGGAAGGCGATCGCGCGGATCTGCCGCCGCCCGCCGAGTTCCCCGATCCGAACGAATGGCGCCTCCTCGATGAGTTCGGGGAACCCGACCTCGTCGTCGCCTCCGAACCCTACACGCTCGAAGCCGAGACGATGGACAAGTGGTGGCGGCCCGTCACGCCGACCGGCATCACGGAGCCCCGCTGGGTGAAGGCGATCGAGATCAAGCCGGCCGGCAAGGACGCGCGCACGATCACGCACCACGTGCTCGCCTTCCTCCAGCAGGACGAGGAGGAGAGCCCCATGAGCGCCGAAATCGTCGAGGCGAGCACCCGCGGGGGCGCGATGGGCGGTCCGGACCTCTTCATGGAGTGGGCCGTGGGCAAGGAGGGCGAGATCTTCGCCGAAGGCGCGGGCAAGATCATGCTCCCGGGCTCGCGGATCCGCTGGGAGGTCCACCTCCATGCCATGGGCAAGCTCGTCGAGGACAGCTACGTCGAACTCGGCGTCTGGTTCTATCCGAAGGGCGAGGAGCCGCGGAACCGCACACGGCTCATGTTCTACAACGCCACGGGCCGGACGGGCCTCGACATCCCGCCGGGCGAGATCGCGGTCACGCAGGACTTCCACACGCTGCGCTGGCCCGCCCGCCTGGAGAACTTCCAGCCGCACATGCACATGCGGGGCAAGGCGATGTCGCTCGAGGCGATCTACCCCGATGGCCGCAAGGAGTTGATCAACCAGGTCGACAACTTCCAGTGGAACTGGCACATCAACTACATCTACGAGGAAGATGCCGCCCCGCTGCTTCCGGCGGGGACCACGCTCGTCATCACGGCCTGGCACGACAATACGGCCGAGAACCCGAACAACCCCGACCACGAGCAGTGGGTCGACTATGGGGACCGGACGGTGGACGAGATGGCGCACCTGTGGGTCGACGTGACCTATCTCGATCCCGTGGAGTTCGAGGCGCTCGTCGCCGCCCGCGAGGAGGCGAGGCGGGCCGCGGAGGCTCAGACGAACAGCTCGAACCACTAGTCGTCAGCCGGAACCCGGAAGCGAGCGCCGAAGGTCCGAGCCGATGGTCATGACGGGTCAGGGCCTCACGCCCATGCTCGTCGTGCGGGACGTGGCGGCGAGTTCAGCCTGGTACGTCGAACTCCTCGGCTTCGTGAGCGGTCGCGGGGGTCATCACTTCGAACGGCTCCTGGCGCCCGACGGGACCATCGAACTGATGCTGCACCATCGCGAGTTCAAGGCCCATCCCGGGATGACCGATCCGGAGGAGGGGATGCCGGGCCGCGGCGTCCTGCTCTACTTCTACACGGAGGACGCCCAGGCCGTGTTCGAACGGGCCCGCGCCATGGGGGCCGACTGCCTCGACGAGCCGCACGTGAACCCGAACGCCCGCTCCATCGAGTTCACCCTCCGCGACCCCGACGGCTACCCGATCTCCGTCTCCCAGCGCCTCGACCATTGATCTCCAGATTTCGGGCCACTAGCATTTGTACTTCAGCTACTACCCGCTAACAGTCGCTGATTCACTTACACGTCACCGAGAGACAACATGTATCAGACCGGGCACACCATCGCCAAGACACTAGAGCAGATCCAACGTCACGACCTAGTCCTCCCGGCCATTCAGCGCGAGTTCGTGTGGAAGCCTGATCAGATCTACCGACTATTTGATAGCTTGATGCAGGGCTTTCCGTTTGGGACGTTCTTGTATTGGGAGGTAGAGCCCGAGCACAGCGATCAATTCGTGTTCTACGGATTTGTGCGGGAATATCACGAACGCAATAACCCCCACTGTCCGGTCTTAGCTCCGATGCAAAACCGGCCCCTAACGGCAGTGCTTGATGGGCAACAGCGTCTTACCGCTCTCAACGTCGGTCTACAGGGCAGCATGGCATGGAAGCTGCCTCGTAAGTGGAAGAACAATCCCGATGCCTACCCTACACGACGCCTTCATCTGGATCTGCTGTGGGACGCTAACGCCGAGGATGATGAAGGTCTCCGATACCGCTTCGCCTTCCGAAGATCCACCGAGCCGCAGCGAGATGGGACCGACTGCTGGTTTCGCGTAGCCGATGTGTTGTCAATGCGTGACGGCCCCGCGATGGTCCGTTGGCTAAACGAACGCCTAGACCAGGAATTCGTCGATCAAGCTTACGCGACGTTGGACAGGCTCCACAGCATCGTGCACAAGGAGCACCTCATTGCCTATTACGAGGAGACGAGGCAAACGTTGGATGAAGTCGTGCAGATTTTTATTCGTATGAACGACGGCGGGACACCACTATCCCATTCAGATTTGTTGTTGTCGATCGCTGTGGCACAGTGGAAGAAACATGACGCTCGCGAGGAAATACACGACTTGGTCGATTCACTCAATCGAATCGGATTGGAGTTCTCGTTCTCGAAAGATCTCGTTCTCAAAGCGGGGCTCATGCTGAGCGACATTGGGAGCGTTGGCTTCAAAGTGGACAATTTCAATCGCGAGAATATGGCGCTGCTTGAAGACCAGTGGGAAGCTATAAAGGCTGCGCTTACGTTGACCGTCCGGCTAATTGCGGACTTTGGATTTAACGGCACGACCCTGACGGCACACAATTCCATTTTGCCGATCGCATACTATCTCTTCCGGAGCGAGCGAGGTGAGTCGTTCTTGACGCATAGCCGGTTCGACGCGGACCGGACAGCAATCCGAGAATGGTTGATTCGGAGTCTATTGAAGGCGGGGGTTTGGGGCAGCGGTCTAGATACGTTGCTCACAGCGCTCCGCCAGGTGATTAAGGAGAGTGATGGTGAGAGATTCCCGGGTGTCGGACTTCGCGAGGAGATGGCGCGTAGGGGTCGATCGCTGGTATTTGAGGATGAGGAGATCGAGGAACTGGCGGACGCCGAGTACCTGAATCCTCGAACTTTCGCTCTTCTTTCACTGATGTTTCCCTTCGACCCCGGGCACCAGTTCCATGTAGACCACATCTTCCCTGCATCGCGATTCACGATTCCGAAGCTCCGGGAGGCGCTAGGCCAAGCGATCCACGATGGAACGATCGAGGATGGGGACTTTGGGGCGTTCCGCGAGCGAGCGAATCGGCTCGGCAACCTTCAACTGCTGCGCGGACCCGAGAACAACGAGAAGCGTGCGCTCATGCCAAGAGATTGGGCCATGCAAAGATACCCGCAGGAGAGCGAGAGACGGTCGTATCTGCGGGATCACTTGATCGATTCGTTACCCGACGAAATGACCGACTTCCCGGCCTACTATAAGGCGAGGAGGGAGAGGTTGAAGGTGCGGATAGGGGAGTTGCTGGGGAGGTAAAGGTGAGGACGTTCCCGCAGGAACGTCCCCCCGTGTCGATCATTCCACCTAGCTGATCCCCTGTCGGTCAGCAGCTGAGGCAGTTGTGGTTGTTCTTCGCGCCCATGCCCTCGAGGAGGGCGATCGTCTCGAAGAACGGCTGCACGCGCTGGATCGGGCCGTTCGCCATGTCGACCGTCGTCTGGCCGCTGCGGGCCACGATGAGCGGGTCGGCGCCCTTGCCCACGAGGTACTCGATCAGCTCGTTGTGGCCGCGCGCCGCGGCGTAGTGGAGCGCCCCGAAGCCATCGGAGTCGCGCCCGTTCACGTCCGCGCCGAGTTCCTCGACGAGATATCTGGCCGTGGCCATCCATTCATCGGGCCGATGCCGGTGCTGGTTGCCCGTGCGTGAGCGCCCGTAGCCGTAGCCCGCGGCAGCGACGAGCGGCGGGATGCCCGGGCCTCCGACCTCGACGGGCGGCAGTCCGCTGGGATCCTCTTCCTCTTCCTCATCGTCGGCGGGCCGACGGCGGCGACGTTCAGGCGCCTTCCGCGTCGGCATGTGCGGGTCGGCGCCGGCGGCCACGAGCATCTCCATGGCGGGGATGTCGAGCGCCTTCGCGGCGCGCCAGAAGGGCGTCGCGCCGCTGAAGTTCACGCCCAGCAGGTCGAAGTTGTACGCCGAATACCAGATGTGCGTGTTCACGCGCGCGTTCGGATCCGCACCGGCCGCGAGGAGCATCTCCATCAGCTCCATGTAGTCGAGTTCCTGCTGGCGGAAGGCGGTCGGCTGCGGGTACAGCGCCTTGGGGGCCCAGCGGTTGGCGATCGTCGCGTAGAGGGGCGCCACGCCGTCCTCGCTGGCCAGGTTCGGGTCGGCGCCCTGCTCGAGCAGCCAGGCCGCGAGGTCGTAATGCCCGTTCACGGTGGCGACGACGAGCGGCGTGCTCTCATCCCCCTCGGTGCGGCCATCGACGTCCGCGCCCGCCGCGAGAAGGGCCTTGACCGTCTCGAAGTGGCCCTCGCGAACCGCGTAGTGGAGCGCGGTCATGCCGCCCTGCTTGCCGACGATGTCGGAGTAGCTCAGCGGCCGTGGCGCGGGCTCCGCCGGCTCTTCGGCTTCGTCGGCCTCTTCAGTCTCTTCGGCCGCGTCAGTCTCTTCGGCCTCGGCTTCCTCGGCTTCTTCAGCCTCCTCCGCATCCGCAACGGCCTCGGGCGGATCCTCGCCCTGGCCCGGCGGGGGCTCGTCCGCCGGCGTCTCTTCCGGTGCGGCGGCCGCGGGTTCCTGGCCGGGCGTCGTGCCGGCGCCCTGCGTCGCGGGGGCCGTGCCCGTCTGGTCCCGATCCGCCCGGTCGGCGGCCTCGCGCCGCGTTGGCTCCTGGCCGGACGGCGTGTCCGTGCGGGTGATCCCGACCTCCACGGTCTCGCCGCGAGCTTCCGCTTCGGCCTTCCGAATTGCCGTGAGAACCTCTCGCCGCCGTCCTCGAGCTTCGCTGTCCGTGCGTGCCTTCTCGACGAAGTCCAACACGCTTGAGGCAATCGACACGTCCGCACCGGCAGCGATCAGCGCCTGCACCGCCTCCAGGCGTCCGGTCGCAGCGGCAAAGTGGAGCGGCGTCTGACCGTTGGCCCGCTCCCGCGCGTCGACCTCGACCCCGGCCTCGAGCAGGTCGGTGAGGGTCGGCACGTCCCCGCCCGCCGCCGCCAGGTGGAGCGGCGTGGCACCGGTCGTGGTCGCCGCGCTGGCGTCGCTGCCGGCCTCGAGCAGGAGGGCGACCGCCTCGGCCCGGCCGTCCCGGCTCGCGAGGTGGAGCGGCGTGTATGCGCCCAGGCGTGTGGTCGACGCGACGTTGGCCCCGGCGTAGACGAGAACCGACACCATCTCCGCGTCGCCCCGCAGGGCCGCCCAGTGCAGCGCGGTCATCCCGTCGCCCTGGGCCGCGTTCACATCCGCCCCATCGCGGAGGAGCGTTCGCACGGACTCCAGGTCTCCCCGCGCCGCCGCCTCGGCGACGGGCGCGTCCATCGCCGTGGCCGCCCACAGCGTGGTCGCGCAGAGCGCGACGAGGACCCCCGCCCGAAGTCCGGCCCTACCGATTCTCTTCAACATCGATCTGCCTCCGCTCCGCCGACCCCGCGACTCAGTCCTGCGCGACCGCCGAGAACGAGAAGTCGCCGGTGCTGTCGCCGAAGCTCTCCATGTCCTCGAGGCCGAGCTTGTGCATCAGGCTCAGCATCACGTTCGCCATCGGCGTCCCGTCCGGCGCCTTGATGTGCATGTTGCCCTCGAGTTCACCGCCGGCCTTCCCGACCACGAACAGCGGACAACGCTTGTGGTTGTGCAGGTTCGAATCGCCCATCGGCGAGCCGTACAGGATCATGCTCTTGTCGAGCAGGTTCCCATCGGGCTCCTCGATGCTGGCCAGCTTCTCGAGCAGGTACGGCACCATGCTCACGTGGTAGCGGTTGATCTTCTCGTAGTCGATCACCCGCTCCTCGCGGCCGCCGTGGTGCGAGGCCGGGTGGAAGCCGGCGTCCACGCCGCTGCCCGGATACACGCGGCCCGACCCGTCGCGGCCCAGCTTGAACGAGAAGACCCTGGTCAGATCCGACTGGAAGGCCAGCGCCTGCAGGTCGAACATCAGATGGACATGCTCGGCGAAGTCATCCGGGACGCCCGGCGGCGCCTCGGGAATCTCGCGCGTCTCACCGCTCGTGTTGTGCGCCTCGATGCGCTCGATGCGCCGCTCGATCTCGCGGATGTTGTCGAGATACTGGTCCAGCCGCCGCTGGTCCGTGGCTCCGAGATCACGCTTGAGACCGGCGACCTCCCCCATGATCCAGTCGAGGATGCTGCGGTCCGTGCGCCTGCGCCGGGCCCGGTCCTCCGACGTCCCGCCGGCCCCGAACAACTGGTCGAACGCGGCCCGCGGATCACGAATCATGGGCAGCGGCTCGGCCGGCGACGCCCAGCTGATCGTGTCGGTGTACACGCATGCGTAGCCGTACGCGCAGCCGCCGGCCTGGTCCACGTTCTCGATGCAGAGCTGCATGGAGGGGATCGGCGTGTCCTGCCCGAAACGCTGCGCGTAGTACTGGTCCATCGACGTGCCGACGTACACGTCGGAGCCCTCGGTCTGCTTCGCGTGGGCCTGAGTGAGGAAGGTGGCGCTGGAACGGAAGTGGTCGCCGCCGATCTCCTTCGGCGTCTTCGCCTCCGCGTTCTCGATGTCCGTGTTCGAGATGATCGTCAGGTAATCTCGCCACGGCTCGAGCGGGCTCAGGCTGCTCGGCGTGAGGTCGAAATCGCGCCCCACCTTCTCCGGCGACCACATGAACTGCGACGCGCCCCACTCGTTGCACCCGGCGGCGCCGTGCACCATCTCGATGGCCACGAACCGCTTCACGTCCGTGAGCGACTTCGTGGAGGCCCACAGCCGGCCGGCCGGCAGCATCGCATCCAGGAACGGCAGCGCCACCGTCGCCCCCACGCCCTTCAGGGCCATGCGGCGGGAGATGTGCTTACCCGTGATGAGTTCCATGCTCACTCCTCCTGATCTGTTCGGCCCGGCGGCCCCTCAGTGCCCGCCGCCTGCGTCGATATCTTCCTCGGCTACCATCTCCACGGCGCTCATCTGGAAGGGCGCGCTCTTCACGACCTCCATGATGAACGATGTCATCCGATAGTCATCGGCCTCCGCCACGCGTGCGATCTCACGCACCGTGGACATGTCGTAGTGTTCGATCCGCCGGCCCAGTGCGTAGGCCATGAGATTTTCGATGAACGTTCGGACGAGCGAGTCTTCGCGCTCGAGAAGCGCGGCCCGCAGATCCATCGCGCTCAGGATCGGCGTCCCGTCGTAGAGTTCGCCCGACGTATCCACCGTCCGGCCCTGGTCCTTGATCCGCCACGCGCCGGTGACGTCGAAGTTCTCCAGCGCGAGGCCGATCGGGTCGATCACCCGATGGCACGACCGGCAGGCCGGATTCGAGCGGTGCATTTCGAGCCGCTCGCGCACGGTCAGGAAGCGTCCATCCTCCGCCTCGTCCGTCGCCTCGAGGTCGGGCACGTCCGGTGGCGGGGGCGGGGGCGGAGTCCCGAGCAGGACCTCCATCACCCACTTCCCGCGCAGGACCGGCGACGTCCGGTCCGCGTGCGAGGTCAGCGTGAGGATGCTCCCGTGGCCCAGCAGTCCGCGGCGCGCCTCCTCCGGGATCCCGACCCGGCGGAACTCCTCCCCGGTCACATCCGGAATGCCGTAATGCCGCGCGAGACGCTCGTTCACGAACGTGTAGTCCGCCGTGAGGAGTTCGAAGAAGGACGCATCCGAACGCAGGAGATGCTCGAAGAAGAGTTGCGTCTCCTGCAGCATCGCCTCGACGAGGCGGTGATCCCAGTACGGGTAGAGCAGCGCGTCGGGGTGGATCTTCTCCAGGTCCTGCAGGCGGAACCACTGGTAGGCGAAGCGCGTCGCCATGGCCTCCGACCGCGGGTCGTCGAGCATTCGTCGCGCCTGAGCCTCCAGCACCGCCGGATCCGAAAGACGGCCCGCATCGGCCTCCGCCACGAGTTCGTCGTCCGGGTGCGTGCCCCACAGGAAGTAGGAGAGCCGGGTGGCGAGGTCGATGTCGCTCAAACGGTAGATGTCACCGGGCGCCACGTCCGCCGGCATCTCCTCGAGTCGGAAGACGAAGTGTGGGCTGGCGAGGACCGCCTGGAGCGCGGTGCGGATGCCGACCTCGAAGCCGCCCTCCTCGACGCCGAGATCGAAGAACACCATCAGATCTTCGACGTCTTCGGTCTCCAGCGGCCGCCGATAGGCCTTGGCCGCCAGCGTCCTGATGATCTGCCGCGCGCAGGGCCGCTCCTCGTCGGGCGCCGTGGGCCGGCAGGAGAAGATCTGCCTGCGGCTCGGGGTCTCCGAGATGCCGGTGACCGTGAACGGCCCCGTGACGAGGAAGTCGCGCAGGTGCGGGAGCGTCGTCACGCCGTAGGCGCTGCCGATGTTCGAGTCGGCGAGCTTGTAATCGATCGGCTTGATGAGGTCGTTGTCCGGACCCTCGGCATTGAGGAGGAAGGCCGCCGTGACCCGCTGCGGACCCGCCCGCACGTGGACCGGCTCGGTCTCGATCACCATCCCCTGCGGGTCGGACTCCGACATGAACGGGTCGATCTCGAGCAGCGCCACCCGGGCGCCGTCGATCGAGACCTCGATCTTCTCATCCGGAGCGGTCATCCCGTACAGGAACCCCGTCGGGCCGGGGTGCATGTCCATCTTGAACACGTACTCCCCGTCGGCCGGGAAGACGTGGATGACGGAGATCCCGCCCCGCGTCCCGAAGGGGGCGCCCTCGGCCCGGACCGCCTGCGACGCCGTCTTCGGCACCTTGTAGGTGACCTGGCGCGGGCCCGCGTCCGGGTCGCCCACCGCCATGCGGCTGATCTCGCTCGCCGCTCGCAGATAGCCCTCCATCAGCGTCGCGGACATCATCTGGACGTCGGCGATGTTGTCGAAGTTGTCGCTGATCGTCTCGGTCGGGAGGAACGCCTCCATGTCGACGTCGAGGTCGAGGAGGTCCTGGACCGCGCGTCGGTATTCCGCGCGGTTGAGGCGCTGGAAGGTCCGCGTCCCGGGGTTCGGGTTCGCATGCGCCGCCGCGTCCATGCGCGTCTCGAGTTCCTCGACCACGGCCGTCAGGGTCGCTTCGTCCGGGCGGCGGATTCCGGGCGGCGGCATCATGCCGGCGCGGAGCTTCCGGATCATCTGCTCGGCCGTTTCGGGGTCGGCCTGCGGCTCGACCGCGTCGAACTCGAGGAAGGAGCGGTTGCCCGCCCTGCGCGAGTCGTTGTGACAGCGGGTGCACACCGTCTGGATGACCGAGTTCGCAAGCGTGTCCGGGGCGGGTGCGACCGCAAGGGCGTGCGAAGGCGCGCCGAGCGGCGCATCCTCCCCTGTGACGGCGAGATACAGAGCCGCCGTTCCCAGAGCCGCGATCGCGAACTTCTTCATGTGGACCTCACCGGCTGTCGCCCGAATCCTGCTGGGCAAACACCGCGACCCGGCGCGGCGTTTGGACGCAATTCACCCTCCCCGCATCCAGCCTGTGCAAGATAGGACTTCTCACTGCCGCTTCGCCAGAACGGGCATGCCCCAATGGCGTTTTCCCGGGCCCGGCGCCCACAACCGGTAAGCCGAAAAAACGGGTCAGAAGCCGATGGACTTCGACACCTTGGCGGCGAGGACGCGCTCGACGGTCATGCCGGCGGCCATGTCGCGGCGCTCGGTGTAGACGAGGAAGACGTCGCTGAGCGGTGAATACAGATAGTTGAAGCGCACGTTCGTCACGAACTGGTCCTCGGCCGCATTGTACTGGACGAAGGCGCTCGCGAAGACCTTCGTCGAGAAACCGTAGTCGACCCGACCCCCGAAGACGTCGGCCGTAAACGCCCCGTCCGGGAGCGAGATGTCGTTGTGGTTCGCCGAGAGATCGACGGAGAGGTGATGGTTCGGCCGCCACATGAGGCCGCCCGACAGCGACGTCAGCGTGCCGTCGAAAAACCCGCCGCGCTCGACCCGAACGAATCCCGTCAGCTGCCGGCCCGGCGCCGACCGGTACTGCACCGAGCCCGAGCCGAAGCCGTAGCGGCCCGTCGGAATCGTCGCGTCCCGCGAGACCCGGAAGGGTTCCCGCAGAAGTTCGAACCGGTCCGTGTAGTTCAGCGTGAGCCCGCTCCCGTTGAGGAACGAGATGCCGAACCCCGCCGTCCGCCTCCGCGTCACGAGGACGGACTCGAGATCCTGGATGTAGTCGATCTCAACCCAGGGATTGACTTCCTGCACGCCGGGCACGGGAGGCCGCGGGTGGAGTCCAACCGTCGCGTAGCTCTGGCGGATGTCGCGCCGGCGCACGAAGCCCACCGTCGGGTTGAAATCCTCTCCCACGTGGCGCCAGAGCGCGGACACGTCCCACAGTTCGTCGCGCCAGCCGGCCCACATCCGTCCGGCCAAGGCGTTCCCGTCCGCATCCGGCGAGTCGGTCCAGGCGAGGAACGGGGCGAGGAGCAGCGACGGGAGCGGTCTCAGGTTCGCATCGAAACCGACGTTGCGGTTGAAGTCGGGGGTTCCCTCGACATCCGAGCCGGTCGCCTGCCGGTTGATGAAGATCGCCCCCACGTCCGACGTCCCGAACACGCTCCGGCGCGCCCGCATGACCGAGAAGTTCTCGGCCGGGAGGCCGCGGCCGGACCGGGTCTGGAGGTTCATGAGGCCGACCTCGAACCCGCCCGTCCGGCCCGTGAGCCGCGCGCCGCCGAGGATGGGGATCGGCTCCCCCCTTCCCGTGAGCCCGATACGGCGCGAGTGGAAGAGGGTGAAGTCGCGTAGCGAGACGCCGGTTCGGTAGCTCCGCTCCGACTGATCGCCGAAGGCGAACGTTCCGGAATTCTCGACGAAGAAGTCCCGCTTCTCCGGGAAGAAGAGCGGGAACCGGGTCAGGTTGACCTGCTCCTGGTCGACTTCCACCTGGGCGAAGTCCGTGTTGTACGTGAGGTCGAGCGTGAGCCCCGGCGTGACCCCGTACTTGAGGTCGAGCCCGATGTCGGCCTGCGTGCCGGCCCGTCCTTCCTCGACCAGCGTCCCCGTCTGGTCCTGCGCGAGGGCGTAGGGCTTCACTCGCAGGTTGAGTCCCGGCCCCACGCCCCGGAATCCGGTCAGCGTCCCCGCCTTCGACATCTTGTGGATCTGGTCGCGCCGGTCGAGCGGCGCCCAGAACGTATCCTCCGCCTTGCGCCGGATGCGGCGCAGGATCTGGAGTCCCCACGTCTGGTCCTCCTCCGAGGGATTGAAGCGGAGCGTGGAGAACGGGATCTCGATCTCCACCGTCCACCCCTCGTCATCCCGGGTCGTCTCGACGCGGATGGGGCCTTCCCACGCCTGGTTCTCGGAGCGGCTGTCGTCGAAGAGCTGGACGTCCTTGAGCGCCCCGCCGGGATTCACGAGGAACATGAATCCGTTGCGGCGGTCGAGGTACGTATCGAGCGCCACGCCGAAGACGTCCGATGACCCGCTGTTGAAGTCCTGCTTCAGGCTGGAGATGAAGTAGCGGTCGGGCTCCGAGTCGTAGCAGATCGCGCCGATGTAGAGGGCCCGGTCGTCGTACACGAAGTAGACGACGGTGTTCTCGGTGGCCGGCGCCCCGGTGTCGGGACGGGACTGGACGAATCCGGTCAGGGGTTGAGCCTGCCGCCAGACGGGCTCGTCGAGACGTCCGTCCACGGTGGGCGGCGCGTCCGTACGCAGGGCCTCGGCCGCTGGGCGCGGCGCCGACTCCACCGCGATCCGTGCCGGTACCTCCTGGCCCGGCTCCTGTGCCATGGCGGTCGCCGGCACCAGCGAGCCGAGCAGGGAGACAACCGGAGCGAGGCGAAGACCGCTGTTCAGTTCCAGCTCAGTCCCCGCAGTTGTTCCACATCGAGATTCCCGCCGCTCAGAACACACGCGACTTTCGTCCCCGGCGGCGCATCGATGAGGCCGTGGAGGACCGCGGCGACCGACGCCGCGGCCGCGCCCTCGGTCACGAGCTTCGCCCGCGTCATCAGCCACAGCATGGCGTCGAAGATGTCCTCGTCGGGAAGCGTGACGACGCGCTCCACGAAACGGCTCACGACGGACGCCGTGTTGTCGCCGACCCGCATCACCTTCAGCCCATCGATCGCGCAGTCCACGGTCTCCAGGGTGACCATCTCTCCGGATTCGACCGTGCGCTTCATGGCGGGCGCCCCCGATGATTCCACGCCGATCACGCGGATATCGGGGTTCACGCCCTTCAGGGACATCGCGTTCCCCGAGATGAGTCCCCCGCCCCCGATCGGGATGACGACGACTTCGACCTCCGGCCAGTCCTCGATAATCTCGAGTCCCAGCGTGCCCTGGCCCGCGATCAGCCGCGGGTGGTCGAACGGGTGCACGTACGTGAGTCCGCGTTCCTCGACGAGTTCGAGCGCCCGCTCGTTCGCCTCGTCCCAGATCGACCCGTGGAGGACGACCTCCGCGCCGTACCCCTCCGTGGCCGCGACCTTGGCCGGCGTCGCGTTCTCGGCCATGACCACGACGGCCGGAATCCCGTACAGGCGGGCGGCCAGCGCGACGCCCTGCGCGTGGTTCCCCGCGGAGGAGCAGATGATGCCCCGCGCCTTCTCCTCCTCGCTCATGTGGGCCATCACGTTCAGCGGCCCCCGCACCTTGTACGAACCTCCGCGCTGGAAGAGTTCGGCCTTCAGCCGGATGTCGAACCCGGAGGCCTCGCTCAGCGAGCGCGACGTGAGCAGCGGGGTGTGGTAGACGTGTGGCGCGACGTGCTCCCGCGCGCGCTCGAAGTCTTCGAGGGTCAGCGTGAGTCCGGGGATCTCGACGTGTGGCGTCACTCGGCCGTCTCTCTCGGCTGGCGGTGGGGTGGCGGCCGGATCCGCGTCCAGGCGCCGGAGCGTGGTCGATAATCCCCGGAACGGAGTGGACACGCAACGGGGAAGTGCCGTCACCTTGCGGCGTGAGGCGCTTGTCGGCGACACTCAAGCCTCCTCCCCGCACGGACATCCAACCAAGGATCCGCCACTTGAACCAGTCGCCGGACACCCCGAAACCCGCACGCGAGCGCTTCGGCACCCGCGCCGGTTTCGTGCTTGCGGCGGTGGGGTCCGCCGTCGGGCTGGGCAACATGTGGCGCTTTCCCTATCAGGCGGCGGAGGGCGGAGGCGCGGCCTTCCTCGTGGCCTACGTCTGCATGGCGTTCCTCATCGGCGTGCCGATGATGCTGGCGGAGTTCGCCGTGGGTCGGCGCGCGCGCCGGTCGGCGATCGGGGCCCTGCGCGCGGTCGGCGGCCGACGCTGGGCGGCGGCGGGGCTCCTCTTCCTCGTGACGTCGACAGTGATCATGGCCTACCTGTCGGTCATCACGGGCTGGGCCCTCCGCTACGCCCTCGACGGGCTCGCCACCGGATTCCACGCCGACGCCGCGGGGCGCTACGAGTCGGTCGCGTCCGGACCCTCGGCGGTCGTCTTCCACCTCGTGTCGATCGCCGCGACGGTCGGGATCGTGGTGTTCGGCGTCCGCAAGGGGATCGAGCGGGCAAGCATGCTGCTCATGCCGCTCCTCTTTCTCCTCCTCATCGGCCTCGCGATCTGGGCGGCGACGCTGCCGGGCGCGGCGGAGGGATACCGCTTCTACCTGTCCCCGTCGCTGAGCGAACTGCTGGATCCCGTCGTGCTGCAGGGCGCGGCCGCCCACGCGTTCTATTCGCTGAGCGTGGGGATGGGGATCATGGTCACATATTCCTCCTATCTCTCGAAGCGCACCGATCTCGGCCGGGAGAGCGCCGTGATCGCGCTCTCGGACTTCTCCGTCGCCTTCGTAGCGGGGCTGGTCGTCTTTCCGATCGTCTTCGGACTGGGGCTCTCCGACGACGTGGGGGAGAGCACGCTGGGCGTCCTCTTTATCTCGCTCCCGAGCGCGTTCGCGCAGATGGAGGCGCTGGGCAGGGTCGTGGGGACCGCGTTCTTCATCGCCGTGATCGTGGCGGCGATCACCTCGGCGGTCTCCCTGCTGGAGGTGGCAGCCTCGATCCTCATCGACGAACGGGGCTGGACGCGCCGCCGGGCGACGCTCACATCGGGCTTCCTCATCGCGGCGATCGGGATCGCGCCGGCGCTTTCCCTCGGCGCGCTGGGAATCATGGATCAGGTCGCCGCGGAACTCCTCACCGTGCTGGGCGTACTCGCCATCGCGGTGCTCGTGGGTTGGGTGATGAAGCACCCGGAGGAGGAACTCCGGATCGGGGCCTCGCCCCGGTTCGCGCGCCTGATTCCGGCGGCGCGCTTCCTGTTTCGCTACGTGGCGCCGCCGCTGTTAGCGTACGTGAGCTGGATCGCGCTGCGGCAGACGATCCGCGTGATCGCCGGCGGCTAGACGGAACCCCTGGAGCGAGACGTGTCGAACCTCGATCGACTCAGAGACGAACTCGCGCGCATCGACCGCGCGTTGCTCGAACTCGTAGCCCGGCGGCAGGCGGTCTCCGCAAAGATCGGGGAACGGAAGCGCGCCTCGCAGACCTCTCCGCGCGACTACCGGCAGGAAAAGGTCGTCATCGAGCGGGCCCGCAGCGCCGCGAGCGAACTCGGACTCTCGCCACGGCTGGCCGAGGATCTCGTCCTTTCGCTGATCCGTTCGTCGCTCGCCGTGCAGGAACGGGGCAGCGTGGTGGCGGCTGCGAGAGGAGGTGGGAAGCGCGCCCTCGTCATCGGCGGTTCCGGGAAGATGGGCGGATGGTTCGTCCGCTTCCTCTCCTCCCAGGGGTTCGCGGTGGAGAACGCCGACCCCGACGGAGGGGATCACGCGGATTGGGCGAAGACGTCGCTGGACCACGACCTGATCGTCGTGGCGACGCCCATGGTCATCGCCAACGAGATCCTCGAACGGCTGGCGGAGATCGGACCGCCGGGCCTGGTGTTCGATATCGGTTCGCTCAAGAGTCCGCTGCGCTCCGGTCTGACGGCGCTGGCGGAGGCCGGGGTCCGCGTCACGTCCATCCACCCCATGTTCGGTCCCGACACCGAACTCCTTTCCGGGGAACACGTCATCTTCGTGGACGTGGGCCGTCCCGACGCCACGGAGGGGGCCGAGGCGCTCTTCGCCTCGACCATGGCGACGCAAGTACGCATGGACCTGGAGAGCCACGACCGCGTGATGGGGTTCGTGCTGGGCCTCTCGCACGCCCTCAACATCGCCTTCTTCACGGCGCTGGCGCGCTCCGGCGAAACGACGCCGCGCCTGGCGGACGTGTCGAGCACGACGTTCGAAGCCCAGTTGGACGTGGCGCGCGCGCTGGCCAGCGAGAACCCGCACATGTACTTCGAGATCCAGTCGCTGAACGAGTACGGAGACGTCGCGCTGAAGGAACTCGTGGAGGCTGCGGAACGGGTCCGCGACGCGGTCGAAGCGGGGGATGAGGACGCCTTCGTCGCCCTGATGTCAGCCGGTCGGGACTACCTCGAGTCCCGCGGTCAGGCGGCGATCGACGACTTGGAGGGTCGCCGGGACTGAAGTTCGAGATCCGCTACTCGTGGCGGGCGAGCCACGTGCGGAGGTGCTCGGTTTCGTCGCTGGCGGACGGATCGAGTTCCGTCTGGTAGAGCCGACTGCGGATGACGAAGACGTCCAGTTCGTCCGGCGGTGCGTCTCGCTCGAGGATGGCCCGGACCTTCTTCAGGAAGAACGTGCCCCAGTCGGGTCGGCGTCCGTCCAGATCGGTGAAGCCGTACTCCTTCGCGAGGCCCCAACTCGAGAACAATCCGCCGCTTTTTTCAGCGACGTTCGGGTCGGCGGCGAGCGCGGCGATGGCGCGGCCGACGTAGCACGGTGTCTCCGACTCGGCGAAGTACTCGTCCTTTTCGACCGCGTCGCGCCAGTCGGCCTCGGTGACGCCGAAGTGGTCGAGCACCGCCTCGGAGCGCAGGAATCCGGGGGTGATCGCCAACGCCGTCACGCCGTGCGGGTGGAGGTCGGCGGTCATCGCATAGGCGAGCCGGACGACCGCGTTCTTCGCCAGGTCGTAGAACAGGTTGCCGCGGTAGCCGAACGTGTCGCCGTCGGTGACCTCGACGATGAGGCCGGCGTTGCGCTCGACCATCAGCGGAGCGCCGTGCCGGCTCGTGATGATGTGAGTGTGGACGGCGCGCTCCAGCAGCTGCTCGCCCTGCGCGATGGAGAGTTCCCAGAAGGGCTTCCCCCACTCGGTCAGCGCGTCGCCGCCCCAGATGTCGTTCACCAGGACGTCGAGACGGCCCGCCTCGTCGCGGACGCGGGCGAAGAGCCGCTCGACCTCCGACTCGACCGTGTGGTCGGCGCGGACGGTGATCCCCCGGCCCCCCTCCGCGGTCACCAACTCCGCGGTTTCTTCCAGAGTCTCCGGTCGCCCCGGCGTGGCGGGATGGCCCCGGACGCTGCGGCCGGTGCAGTAGACGGTCGCGCCCGCCTCGCCGAGCATGCGGGCGATGCCGCGCCCGGCGCCGCGGGTCGCTCCAGCGACGACGGCCACCCGGTCTTTCAACGGACGGTCCGGCATATGTTTCAGAAGCGCAGGCGAAGGAGCGCGACGTGCCAGGCCGTGTGCCGCCGTCCGTTCCGCTCCGGATCGAGGACGGTCGTCGGGAACGGCATCGGAAGGCCGACGGCAAGCTCGTCCCCCGACCAGTTCAGGAGTGCCGGCGACACCGAACCGGACGCCGCGCGGGCGTCGCTCGACTCTCCTTCCGGCGCGCCCTCGCCCTCGGGGGTCAGCAGGATCCCCAGGCCGAGACCCGCGAGACTCGTCGCGAGCGGAATCGCGAGTTCGCCGCTGGTGCTGTTCGGCTTCGTGATGAGCACGAGGCCGACCCCGCCGAAGCCGCCGATCAGACCTCCGAGGCTGATCAGGTGCGCGCGACGGGAGGAAAGGTCGAACCGGCTCCCGGCCAGCGCCCCGGCGACCAGGCCCGCGTTGCCCACGAGCAGCGTGCTCGCCCAGATGGCGTCGTCGTCCAGATCCAGCGCGGTCGCTCCCCCGAGTCCGAACCACGTCCCCCAGAGGCTGCCCAGGTACGTCGCCGAGGCCGTGCCTTCGGAAGTGTCGCGCGAGAGGAGTGCGGCCGTGACGATGCCGGCCACTCCGCCGGCCAGCGCCGCGGCGACGGCCTCCTGCTCGCCCGGCTCGCAGTACTCGCAGCCCGGATCAGCGCCCAGATTCAAGGCGTGCGCCCAGCCCACGCCCTGCCAGGTGCCCCACGTGCCGGCCCAACTGATCGTGCGCGATCGTCCCACCGAGAGAGAACGCGAGAACACACGGCCGGCGAGGTAACCCACCGGCCCGCCGAGCAGAAGACCGACACCATGGGACTCGGAACTGCTCGCATCCGCCAGCAGGGGCACCGCGACGCCGCCGAGCCACAGACCATAAAGCGTCGACCAGACGCGGAACTCCGTATCGCCGCGCCGATCCTGCGGCGCGCCGCCCTGCGCCGGCCCCGCCGGCGTCGGGCCCGCCGGCGCCCCCAGCCCTTCAAGCCGAGCCCGGGCCATCTCCGCTCCCGGGGTGCCGGGGTAGCGGCGGAGGATCTCCTCATACAGAGCCCGGGCGACCTCGAGTTCTCCGCGCTCCTCGAAATCGGCCGCGGTCGCGACGAGCACGGCCGCGGAGTCCGCAGGGGTCAACTGCTGCGCCGCGGCGGGCCGCACGCCGCCGAGGACGGCGGCCAGGAAGGCAACGATCGCAAGGCCGGAGCGCCGCGCCCACACCTCTCGTCGCGAGTTCACCGGCGACGGCCCGTCAGCGGATGCCGACGATACCGCGGACCGATTCGATGAGCCCGGGCGCGTCCCAGCCGACACCGCCCTTGAACACGATGCGCGTCTCGCGAATATGGCCGTCCGCCTCGGGGTCGCCCTCCAGCACGACGAGGTCCGCGACCTTGCCGACCTCGATCGTCCCCGTTTCGTCGTCGATCCCCAGCACCCTGGCGCCGTTCGCGCTCATGATCTGCACGACCTCGGCGGGCGTGAACCCGGCCTCGAGCAGCAGTTCGTAGTTCTTCTGGTCGCCGTAGCCCGGAGGCGCCGCGCCGTATCCGGTCGGGTCGACACCGGCCGCGAGCGTGCCCCCCGCCTGCACGAATGCGTACTCGTACTCGAGCGCCTTCCGGTAGACGTCGGGGTGGATGCCGATCCCGGAATCGAGGGTCGCGTTCCGCCGCAGGTCCGCGATCTCCCGCACCTCGGCCGCGATCTCGGGCGCGAGGATGTCGTAGATGCGCTCGTCGATCGGACCCCTGCCCGGCACGGAGATCTCGTACACGGCCAGCGTCGAGGTCATCGCGACGTCATTCTCGATCATCATGCGGAACGTTTCCTGCACCTCCTCGGAGTTCACGTCGAGGTCGGCGTAGCCGTTCCGGAACCCCGACGGGCAGTCGTCCGGCTCCTTCCCGGCGAAGTACTCGCTGTTCGCGAGCAGGCCGTGCTCCAGGTTGTCGATCCCGAGCGCCACCGCCTCCCGGTATCCGACGGAGCAGAGGTGCGCCGTCACCTTCACGCCGTGCCGGTGCGCCTCGTCGATCGCCGCGCCGAGTTCCTCGCGGCTGATCCACGTGTACGCCTTGAACCAGGGCACGCCCTCCTCGGCCCAGTAGCGGACGAGACGGCGGGCCTGCTCCGGCCCCTCGAGCTGGGCCATCGACTGCGAGCCCTCCTGCCCCGTGAGGTAGGGACCGGTCGTGAACATGTTGGGGCCGATGGTGCGCCCCTCGTCGATGGCCCGCTTGAGGTTGATCTCCTCGTACGGCGCGCGGGCTCCCGTCGTCCGGATCGTCGTCACGCCGGACGCGAGGTAGAGCCGCGACCCCGAGAAGGAGAGCTGCGCCGCGCGTCCGTTCCCGCCCGTGTAGTAGCTGTGGTTGTGGAGCCCGATGAGGCCCGGGATGACGGTATGGCCGGAGAGGTCGAGCACCTGTGCGTTCCGGATCCGGCCCGCGACCTCGGCGGCGGGGCCGATATCGGCGATGCGGCCGTCCCGGATGACGACGGTCTGCCCCTCGCGGGCGGGGCCGCCGGTCCCATCGATCACCTTGACGTTCGTGAGCGCGACGGTCGGCGCCTGCACCGCGATGAAGTCCTCCATCGCTTCCTGCGACTGCGCTTCCGTGGACGACATGCCTCCAGCGGCGAGCGCCGCGAAGAGGGTGGAAAAGAGGCGGCTGCGGGCGGTCATCATGAGTACTTCCTTTCCGGAGCTGCGCACGGTCGCCGGGACGGCCGAGCGATCACGGCGGGGCGGCGACGACGTTCATCACCATCTTCATCCCGGCTTCGAGGTGTTCCGCAATGTGGCAGTGGATCATCCAGCGGCCGGGGTTCGACAGTTCCAGCAGGATGTCCGTGGTCGATGCGGCGGGCAACAGGACCGTGTCCTTCCAGACCAGGTTCGGGTTCGGCACGCCGTTCTGCGAGAGGACGAGGAAGCGCTGCCCGTGTATGTGGAGCGGGTGCTGCATGGCGTGGAAGGCGCCCCGGTCGTTCACGACGCGGATCTTGACGACGTCCCCGACCGCGAAGCCCCACTCGATCTCCTCGTTCTCCCGCCCGGTGGCCGTCTCCCTCAAAATCCAGCGGATCTCACGGCCGGTCGTGGCCCAGTTCATGCGCGGCATCGTCCCGGTCCATTCCACGGGATTGAAGTAGACCCAGTCGTAGGCCATCGAGCGTTCGATGGGGAGCGGGAGATCCTCGGTCTCGAGCGTCATCACGAGTTCGTGGTCGGGCTCGGCGTCGAATCGCGGCCGGTAGCGGTCGATGTCCGCGATGACGTCGGCGTGCTCGCGCAGCGTCCCGAACGCGGCTCCGTAGTCGTCGGTCGCGGCCTGCGGCGCGACCGTCACGTTGCCCAGCATCCGGAGCTCGGCCCGAAAGACGCCCTGCCGATGGTTGATCCCCTGCACGTGACTGACGAGGGCGTGGCGGCCGGGGCGGTCGAAGCGGACGTCGATCACGTAGCGCTCCGCCGGCGCCAGGACCACGCTCCGGACCCATTCCTCGCGCTCGAAACGACCCACATCCGACGCGACGACCTTGAGCGGAAGACGATTCGGATCCGCCGCATCGGGATCGGCGACGCGCTGGTCGGGATCGGGAAGCCCGCCGCGTTCCGTGTCCACGAACGAGAGATTGAACGTCCGCGTATTGGAGGCGTTCGTGAAGTGGAAGCGGACAACTTCGCCGCGGTCGACCTCCAGTTCGTAGCCCGGCTCGCCGTTGACGAGGGCCTGGTTCCCGAACCGGCCCATCAGCATGTAGTTCGCCGACTCCTCCCCAAAGTCCACGAGCCCTTCCTCGTCGAGGAGGATGTCGTCGAGCATGAGGACTTCCTCGCGGTTGGCCGGGCCGTAGTAGTCTGCAGCGGCGGGGTCGACGAGGAGGTTCCCGTACAGGCCGAGTTCCTGCTGGATGTCCTCGCGGTGGTGCGGGTGGTACCAGTAGATCCCCGCGTCGCGGAAGTAGATCCGGTACCGGAAGGATTCGCCGGGGGCGATGGGGTCCTGGGTGAGGCCGGGCACGCCGTCGAACGCGTTGTCGAGCCGGATCCCGTGCCAGTGCACCGCCGTCGGGTACGGGGTCCGGTTCGTGAAGTTGACGAAGATCGTGGACTGTTCCGGCACCCGGACGAGGGGTCCGGGGTGCTGACCGTTGAAGGCGAGCATGGCGACGCGGCGGCCTTCGATCTCGCGCCGGACGACGGTCGCCTCGAGGTCGAGCGTGCCCCCATCGGGGAGGTCGACGAGCTGGCGCGGGCTGGCCTCGCGGAGCGTCTCCCACGGGGGCAGATCGGCCGCGCTTCGGAGGCTCGCGGGACGGGCGCGCGGTTCCAGGTCCATCACGCCGGGCAGCATGGCAATGCCGGGGTACGGGGGCGGCGCGTCCCAGCGGATCGGGGCCCGGTCGGCCGCCCGCCGCGTCGCCGACGGCGCGAGGGCCAGGAGGTCGTGCGCCTCCATGAGCGCGGACGGCGAGCGCCCCCGCAGCACGAGCGGCCCCTCGCGCGTCGTGACGTCGGACGACGCCTCCGCGCTGACCATCACGAGGAACTTGTTGAACGCGACGCGTCCCAGCCCGTGCTCGCCGTTCCCGACCGGCCCCAGCGGCACCACGGGAGCCAGCTCGAGCGGCGTCGCCCACGCCATGTAGGCCGTGTATGGCCCCAGGCTGGAGGGCGGTGGGAGGCCCTCGATGTGCGCGGTCAACGCGCGGACATGGTGACCGCTCGGCGTCACCGTCACGCCGAACGGGGACGGCACCCGCCCCAGTTCAACGAATCCCCGCGCGTCGCCGCTCCGCGCCGTGGAGAAGAGACTGATGCAATGGAGGTCGGCAGCCACCCGGCCCGTCGGCGTGTCCGTGAGCGCCCCCGCCGCTCCCGCGGCGCGAGTCTCCGCGGCCCGCGCTTCGCAAGCACCGCTGGAGCCCGGCAGCTGGCCCGCCGCGCCGGGGACCATGAAGAAGAAGGCCGCTGCTCCCGCCGCCAGAGGCGGGAGGCGAACCGGCACACGCACGCTCCGGAGGCTCCGGATCAGTCCTCGTCCGGGATGAACCGGAGCGCCACGCCGTTGTTGCAGAAGCGCTTGCCCGTGGGCTCGGGGCCGTCGTTGAACACGTGGCCATGGTGGCCCCCGCAGCCGGAGCAGTGATACTCCGTGCGCGGCAGGATGAGCTTGAAGTCGCGTTTCGTCTCGAACGCATCGGGCAGCGTCTCGAAGAAGCTCGGCCACCCCGTGCCGCTGTCGTACTTCATGTCGGTCGTGAACAGCGCCTCCCCGCACGCCGCGCACGCGAACGTGCCGGGACGTTTCTCATCGTTCAGCGGACTCGTCCCCGCGCGTTCGGTCGCTTCCTCGAACAGCACCTTGTAGGCTTGCTCGGGGAGCTTCTCCCGCCATTCCTCCTTCGCCTTCCTGGTTATCTTCCCCATCTCTCCCGTCTTCCCCGTCTACCGGGTCATCCCCCGGGGTTCTCCAGGAGAAAGATCTTGTCGTCCGTCTCATCCACGCCCGTGAGATCGAGATCCCCGTCGAGGTCGCGGTCGTGAATGACGACGCACGAACCGTTCGTGCTCGCCGCGTACGACCGGGGGTTCACGAGCGTTCCGTCGCCCGCGTTCTCGTGCACGGTGAAGCTGTTGCCCTCGAAATCGCTCGTCACCACGTCGAGGTCGCCGTCGCCGTCGATGTCGCCCACGTCGACCGCCAGCGGCGACTCGCCCGTCTCGTACTCGACGGGATCCGCGAAGCCGCCCGCGCCATCGCCGACGAGGACGGCCACGTTGTTCCCTTCACGGTTCGCGGACATCACGTCGACGTTCCCGTCGCCGTTCACGTCGCCCGCCACGATCATCCACGGCTTGCCGCCGGCGCGCACGCGCGTGCCCAGTTCGAGGTTGCCGCGCCCGTCGCCCAGGTAGGCGAGGACTTCGTCGGTGAAGTAGGCTCCGACGAGCAGGTCGGGCAGGCCGTCGCTGTTTACGTCCGCCGTCGCGCACGTCTTCTCGCCCTGGCCCGGCGAGGCGATCTCGGAGGCGCGCCGCAGATCGCCCGTCCCGTCCGCGTTGTTGAGCAGCATGGCGACGTTGCCGCGCGATTCCTCGGGTCCGACGGACATGTTCACCGCCGCCACATCCGGCCACCCGTCCTGGTCGAAATCGCCGATGCAGACGCCGCGGACGTTCTGTCCGGACTCGATGTTGCTTCCCAGCTCGAACCAGCCGTTCCCGTCGGCGAGGAAGACGGACACGAGATCGTTCCCCGCGTTCCCGACCACGAAGTCCGTGAGGCCGTCGCCGTTGAAGTCCGCGCCTTCATTCGGGCTCGGCCAGCTTCCGCCCGGGATGTCGAGGACGCGGAACTCGTTGTAGTCCCCCTTGCCGTCGTTGAACATCACGCGGACGTCCGCGGAGACCTCGTTGGGGATCGCGATGTCGGGATAGCCGTCGCCGTTGAAGTCGCCGGCGTAGGCCCCGTATGGCTGGACGTGCTTTTCGCCGTCGTCCAGCACGACCCGCGAGCCTCGGTCGATCATGTCGAGCGAGCCCGCCTGGGGGCGGATCCAGAAGTTCCACGCGAAGCCCGTTTCCATGGCGCCGCCGGCCGCGAGTTGCTCACCGGCGCGCAGCGAAGCCGTGACCGATTCGCCGGCGTGGAACGACTCGCCGGGCTCGAAGCGGATGCGCCGGCCATCGTCCGAGAGCTGCACGGAGCCGGTCATCACGCCACTCCAGCGGCCGAACACGGACAGCGCCGACGGATCGAACCCGCCGGGATCGAGCGGCTCCGCGAGCACCAGTTCGACCGGCGACTCCGGGCCGGCTTCGATCGAGTGCGGGGCCGGCGAGACGAGCGACACGGCGGCCGACGAAGATGCGGCGGCCGGCGGCGGGGCCTCGGTCGCAGCCGCCTCACTGCGGTCCGTGCCGACAAGAACGAGCACCGCTACCGCGGCGACGACGAGCGCACCAAGTACTCCGGAGAGGGTCTTCATCTCTCAACCTCCAACAGCTCGAACCAGCAGGGTCCGCCGCACGCGAACCCGGCGTAACACCGGACTTCTCAAGCTACCGGCGGGCGCGGCCGGTGACGAGCGGCAGGTCCTCCCGCCGCCCCCAGTCGTTCCAGGAAGCGTCGTAGAACTTCGTGTCGTAGCCGAGATATCTCGAAATCATGTACGTGTAGCTCGCGCGCATGCCGATGAGGCAGTAGCTGACGACGACGCCGTCCTTCTTCGCCCCCGCCTCGTCAAAGCGCGCCTCGACCTCGGCGAGATCGATCAGCGTGGGAATATCGTCGCCCGTGAGATCCTGCCAGTAGAGGTTGTAGGCGCCGGGAATGTGCCCGCCGCGCAGGAAGTCCCGACCCGGCCGCTCGCCGGTGTACTCGTTCTCCGGCCGGGCGTCGATGAGCGTGACATCGGGGTCGTCCAGCCGCTCGTGGATCCAGTCCGCCGTCACGATCATGTCGTCCCGGACGTCCGCCTCGAAGTCGCCGCGCGTGGGCGCCGCCGGCTCGGCGGCGACTTCGCCTCCCGCCGCCTTCCACGCCGCCAGCCCTCCGTCGAGCACCGAAGTGCGGTCGCCGTGGCCCAGGTAGTCGAGCGTCATGAAGACGCGGGCGGCGTGGAGGCCGGGGTCTCCCACCACGACCACGTGGCTGTCATTGGAGACGCCCGCGGCGCGGAAGACGTCAACGAGATCCTCGACCGGCGCGAGTTCGGTGATGAGATCGTTCCGCTCGACGGCGATGTCGTGGTACTCGAGAAAGCGCGCCCCCTGCACGTACTCCTCCAGGGGCGCCATGCGGCCCATCCCCACGTGCAGCACGAGAACATCCGGGTCGCCGCGGTGTTCGACGAGCCAGTCGCCGCTCACGAGGATGTCCGGATTCGCCTGCGCGGCGCCGGCTTGTACGAACAGCGCAATCGAAATCGGCAGGAGGAGGATTGTGCGCGTTCGCCCCCTGCGGATCGTTTCTTCGCTTGTCATGGCGGGTCCACTCCGCTCTCGGTCGACAGGTCTTGCGTGCGCCGTGAGCATATTCTCGCGGGCGGGCGGGCAGCAACGCATGTGGGGCCGGCGACGTGAACTCGGTGAGTGACTTACAGCGTTAGCCGATACCCGAGCGCGACCGGTACCGTCACCAATACGCGTCGCGTGTCTTTCAGGAGCCCGTTCGTCTTCCGGCTGGGTAGTAGAGTGGCCCGAAAACCGACGTCCAGCAGGAAGGTCCCATTGGAACTCGCAGGAAAGCCCGCACGCATGCCGCCGCCCGCCGTGACGCCGAGACCGGGGAGATCGATCACTCGGCCGGGGGTGCGTTCCGGCCGGGGCGGGATGAGAATCTCGACGTAGTCGGCCGGATCGAAGGCGTAGGTGAAACCGGCGTTTCCGGCGAGCTCGAGCCACGGGCCAAGGGGATCCGAGTCGCCGCGGAACATCCGACCCAATCTCCCAGTCAGACTGAACATGTAGATCCCGCCGAACCCATAGGTGCGTTGCGCATCCACGTCGAACCCGTAACGACGAGCGCCCGATCCGCACGTGTGCCCCAGCCGACCGAGCCAGCCCAGCTTGAGGTTCGTGCGGTGCCCCTCCACGCGCAGGTCCCTCGTCGCGGGGATCGACAACCCGGCACTCGCGGACCACGCACATTCCTGACCCGCAACGGTGCCCGGTACGACCAGCAGGGTGAGCACGATCGAGAGAACGATAACCGGCGCCGATTGTGTCATTCGTTGCATTCCATGCTCCGTTTTTCGGGTTGACAGGGATTCCCGGAGTGGGTCGGATGGTTGGCAACTACCCCTCGCCCGAATCGGAGTTCATGCCGCTCGCGCTTCGCCCTCGCCATGTGGAGTTCCGGAACCGGGAAGGGAACGAGCAGTACGCCTTCTCCCTCCCGCGCCGGAATCGTGCACCGGGGACGAGCGCCTTCGTGCGGGCAAAGGATGAGGAGTCGAAGATCGAGTACTGTCTGCGCTCGATCCTCCCCGTTTTCGACGAGATTCATGTGATCGACAACGGCAGCCGGGACGACACGGCCGAGATCGTGCGGCGCGTGCAGGGATCCGGCGCGGACGGGGCGAAGATCCGAGTTCATTCGTATCCCTTCCGGGTGGGGCGATTCGGGCCCGAACACGACGAGACTCCGGATGATTCGCTGCATTCCCTCGTTTACTTCACGAACTGGGCGCTGTCGCGCTGCACGCGGCGCTACGCCTGCAAGTGGGACGCGGACATGGTGCTCGCCCGCGAGCAGCGAGGCGCCTTCGCCGGGCTGCTCGGCCGGCTCGATCGCGGGTGGCCCGCCGCCTGGTCCCTCGCCGGGCAGACCGTGTACCGGACGCCGGACGGGTCCTTTCTGGCCCCGCGCGGGGAGGTGAACCGGGAGGTGCGGATCGCCCCCTGCGGTTACAGCATCCGGTTTCACAAGCGGGAGCACTGGGAACAACTCATCCGCCCCCGCGGGCTTCGGACGCACCACTTCGCCCCGATCTGCTTCTACGAGTTGAAGTTCCTGGACGAGGAGGAGTTCGATCACTGGTCGACGACGGAGTTTCCCTCGCCCCGCAAGCGACGGGAATGGGCCTCGTTTCAGCGCCTGCGCGAAGGTCGGTGGGACGGCGCGGTCCATCGTCTGCCCGCGACATTCGTCGATGACCGGGTCGGTTCGGCGCGGCCGCACGGATCGGGGGCGGCGCGGGCGGGCAGATCCCCGAGCGGTGAGCGTTCGGCCGACCGGCGGCCGGCGCACGTGCGCGCACTGCCGCGCTGGATGCCTCGTTTTCTCGGGATCGGCGCCACGCGTGCAGGCACGAGTTGGGTGGCGGCGCAGCTCTCGCACCACCCGCAGATTCGGATGGACCGGAAGGAAATCCACTTCTTCGACCGCAAGCTCGGAACACCGGCCCCGAGCGGATCCGCGCGGGATCGAATCGACCGGCTCCGCTACCTCGCCCGCTTCGTCCGCGCCGAGGGAAGCGGCTGGCGGGGCGCCGGGGGAGGCGACCGGATCCGGGGGGAGATCACGCCCGCGTACGCGATTCTCGAACCGGCGGTCATCCAACGCGTCGCGGAGTGGATGCCCGACGGGAGACTCATCTTCATGATGCGCGATCCGATCGAGCGCGCCTGGTCGCAGGCGCGGAACGGATTCCCGCGCTGGCGGGGAAAACCCCTGGAGTCCGTCGGCCGCGATGAACTCATCTCCTACTTCGACAGCGATCCGGTCCGTCGGCGCAGCGACTACGCGGCGTGCCTGCGCGCGTGGTTCGAGCACTTTCCGCGCGGGCAGTTCTTCTTCGGCTTCCTGGACGAGATCCGGCAGTGTCCCGGTGATCTGATGCGCGATCTCCTGGGATTCCTCGAGGCGAAGGTCGTCGTGGCGGACGCCAAGTTGTTGGAGAAGCCCGTGAACGCGGCGGCTCCCGTCCCCATGCCCGGCTGGGTGCGCGACCATCTCGAACGGGAGTACGCCTTCGACGCCGATGAAGTCTCGGAACTCATCGGGCGGCGGGTTCCGTGGTCCCGGTGAACCGACTACCGAGGCTCGACCCGCCCCGGGCCCGGCGGCGCCCGGTCCCGGCCTTCAAGCGATGGTTCGGTCGCGGCAAGCATCGGGTCGGCTATTATCGGCTGCGCGACGGGGTCCGGAACCGGCTGCGAGAGCCTCGATTCCTGCGGGCCCTGCGGCCGACGGATGTCTTTCTCGTCGGCCATCCCAAGTCCGGGAACACCTGGCTCGCGTACATGCTCGCGGTGTTGCTGTCGGACGATCGCCGCGGGGACGTGAACCTGTACAACGTCGGCGACCACGTGCCGTTCGTGCACGGCCGCGACCACGCGATCGCCGCCTGGGGCCACCTCCCGAACCCGAGGGTGTTCCGAAACGAGTATCCCCGCTACCCGCAGCGCTATCCCGGCACCGTGTATCTCGTGCGCGACCCGCGTGCGGTCCTGGTTTCCTTCTGGCACATGTTCGCGACGATGTTCGACGACCATGACATGACGCTCTCGCGGTTCGTGGACGGATACCTGTCCGGCGGCGCTCCGTTCGACGACTGGCACCGGCACCTGAGGCGATGGGATCGGCAGGTCGCAGCGGCGCTCCGACGCGCGGAGGGCGGCGAGCGGGTCTGCATCGTGCGCTACGAGGACCTCGTCTCCGACCGCGAGGCGGCCCTTCGCCGCGTGGCGCATTTCATCGGGGCGGTTCCTGCGAGAGACGTTCCCGCGGGAACGTCCGAGAGGCTTTCCCGGGCGGTGGCGCGGGGGTCGTTCGATGCCATGCGAGAGCTGGAGGGGCGCTACGGCGCGGAGGCCTACGCGGGGCGCGCCCGTGGCGAGGGACGGTTTATTCGCCGGGGGCGGGCGGAGGGTTGGAAGGACGAGATGGACCCCGCGGACGCCGCCCGGATCGAAGCCGCGTTCGGCCCCGTCATGGAGCGCGCGGGATACCTGACTTGAAAGCGCCCGACGGCCCCCGCATCGCGGTCATCGTCTCCACCTACGAGCGGCCCGACGCCCTCGACGCAGTGCTGCGAAGTCTCGGCGAACAGACGTACCGCCGGTTCGAGATCGTCGTGGCGGACGACGGTTCCGGCCCGGACACGCGCGAACTCGTTGCGCGGCACGCGGAGAAATCCGACCTCGACCTCCGCCACGTCCGGCAGGAGGACCGGGGGTATCGACTGGCCGCGATCCGCAACCGCGCCGCCGCCGCGACGGAACAGCCGTACGTCATCTTTCTCGACGGCGACTGCCTCGTGCGGTCGGACTACCTGGAGAGACACGCCCGGCTGGCCGAGCCGCGGCATTTCGTCCACGGCAGCCGCGTGAGGCTCGACCCCGGACTCTCGCGGTCCGCAATCGCGCGGGAGCAAGCGGCAATCGAGGGTTGGAGCGCCGCCCGCTGGCTCGGCGAGTGGCTTCGGGGACGCGTCGACCGCTTCACGCCGCTGCTGCGGCTGCCGCTGGGACCTCTGCGCCGCGTATCACCTCGGCGGTGGCAAGGGGTCAAGGGGTGCAATCTCGCCCTGTGGCGCTCCGACTTCCTGGCGGTGAACGGGTTCGACGAAGGCTTCGAGGGGTGGGGGTTCGAGGACAACGATCTCGTCGTCCGCCTCCTACGGCACGGAGTGCGACGCAAGGAGGGCCGCTACGCCGTCCCGGTTCTGCACCTCTGGCACAAGTCGCGCCCACCGGACCCCGCCAGTCGGGAACGCTTCGAACGCCGGCTCCGCTCCGACACGGTGCGCGCCGAACGGGGAATCGACGGCTACGACTGAGCCGGTCGCGGGCCCTTCCGAATCCCGTGCTCCGTCCAGTCGCGCCCGCGGGCGAAACCCGGGAAGATCCGGAGCGGCCGGGGCACGCCGCGGGTTTCGGCCCGCAGCCGTTCGTTCCTCGCCTGCGCTTCGGGATCCAGCCAGGGCCGGTCGTGCTCGACGTGCGCGCACACCGCCCGGTGCCGAGCCTGGAGGGGACGAATCCCGGCGTTGCGGAGACGCTCGCCGAGTTCGCGGTCTTCGACCGGATACGTCATGCGCTCGTCGAAGCCGTTCACGCGCAGGAGGTCGGTCTTCCAGGCCGAAGCGTTGTGCCCGTTCCACGTCGCTCGCGTGGTCGTCAGCCGATCGAGCCACGCGGCGCGGCGCGGCGAGTGGGTGAGTTTGCTCCGATCCCGCTTCCGGCTCAGCGCTCCCATCTCATCGAGCCACGTCGACTCGAACAGCGAACGGGCGAGAACATCTTCTCTCTCGATCCGCGTCCCGGCTGCGCTCGAGAGGCGCACTCTCCCGCCGGAAACGAAGAACCCCGGCCTGGCGAGCCGCGCGTGCGTATCCACGAAGTCCTCGCGCGGGATGCAGTCGCCGTCGCTGAGGATGAGGTAGTCTCCGAGGGCCTCGACGATCGCGCGGTTGAGGATTCGACACTTCCTGAACCCGTCGTCCTCCTGCCAGACGTGGGAGATCGCGAGACGGGTGGAGGCCCGCAGGCGCTCGATCCGGTCGCGCGTCTCCGCCCCCGAGCCGTCGTCCGCGACGACGACCTCGAACTCAGGGCGCGTCTGTACCGAGTAGCCCCAGAGCGTGCGTTCCAGTTCGTCCGGCGCGTTGTACGTGCTCAGGATGACGGAGAGGGCAGGCTCGCCGCTCATGCGGCCCCCTCCGTCGGATCCAGCGGCGCCTACGGCCGATCCGGCTCGGCGGACGAGAGGGCGATCGCGTTGAAGAGGAACTTGAAGGTGCCGTGCGGCTGCGCGCGCCGCGTGACGAGCGGGCCGAACAGGTACAGATGTCCGTTGCCCACCTTCGCTTCCGCCATCGTCACACCGCCCTGGAGGTGCTCCTGGCCCCACGCCCAGCCGCTGATGAGGGGCTTGTCCGTCTCGAACCAGGCGAGCGGCGTCACCCCGTTCGCTCCGTCGTTTCTCGCCGCCAGCGCCGATGCGCCGAACACGGGGCTGTTGTTGAACGATACCGCGAGCGTCGACGGAACCCCCGTGGCGACGAGCCGCGAGTTGTCCACCGTGACCTCCAGAATCGACCCGGGGACGTAGTACTCTTCCCGGCCCAGCGCCTCGCCGTCCTCGACCAGATGGTCTTCGAGCGGGAGCCCGAGCTCCGCCCCGAGGGCCGTCGAACCGCCGATGGTGACGATCGAGCCGCCGTCCTCGAGGAATTCGATCAGCGCCGGCGTCGTCGCATCGGAGGTGACCCGGCCGAGCCGGTCGTGGTACTCCTCGGGAATCGTCTCCGGAGCCGGCGCGCCGCCTCCTCCGAACTGGAACCGCGAGCCGATGGCGCCCTGCGGGAAGATGATGACGTCGTAGTCGTCGCGCAGATCTCCCGCGTCGAGCCGCTGCGGGAAGACGAGTTCGAAGTCCGCGTACTCGAACTGCTCGAGGATCCAGCGGATCCAGCCGGACGGCATGGAGCCGCCGTATGTGTCCCAGAGCGCGATCCGGGGCGCCTCGAGGCGCAGTGCGTCCATGTTCGGATCGTTTTCCAGGCCCCGGAAGTCGATCCCCAGATCGGCGGCCAGCGACGCGACCGCGTCGGTCGTGCCGCGGCGGCTCTTCACGTAGAACGTGCCGGCCGGGTGCATTTGCCCACGCTCGCGTAGCGGCGACGTGAGCCAGTAGACCTCGTGTCCCGATGCCTGGAGCCGGTTGATGGCGGTGAACGCGTCGTTCGCCTCGTGACCGAACACGAAGCCGTCCGCCCCGTCGGCGTCCGCTACCGTCCCCGCCATGGGGCTCGCGTTCCACTCCCCGATTTCCTCGAACGGTCCGTCGAAGCCCTCCAGGATGCGGTCGAACTCCACCCCCATCTGGACGGCGAGCGTCCACCCCGCGTTGTCGTACGGCGGCGTCGGGGCTGCCCCCGGATAGAGGAAGTCGTCCGGGTGGTCCTGCGGCTCGAACATGTCGAGGACGTGCGGCCGGAAGGCCTGCGCGGCCCGCACCACGTAGGAGCCCGCGGGATACTCCTTCCCTTCGACGGTGAAGTCGGATGTCGCCCGCTCCACGATTACGCCGCCCTCGAGCAGCGCATTGACGAACTTCGTCGCGGTCGGGAAGTCGGCCTGGTCCGATGGGAGGATGTACCCGCGGGGATCGCGCAGGTCGGGCTCGAACAGCCTGTCGTATTCCGCGCGCGTGCCGCGGCTGCCGCCGAAGCCGCCCACGTTGCGGGCGAAGTCGGTCTCCGCCGCCCCGGCCCGCATTTCCTCGCGCAACCACTCAACTCGTCTGGGATGGATCGTCCAGCTGTCCTTGCTGCCGCGCTCGATCGAGTTCATCCCCATGCGCCAGATGCGGTACAGGAACGTCTCGCGGTAGCGGGAGGCGACGTCGAGCACCGCCTTGTTCGCGGTCACCGAATAGTCGACGGACTGTCGAAAGTGCCACGGCTGCGGCTCGATCGGGGCGGGCAGATTGTCGTTGGGCAGCACCCGCTCGAGAATCAGCGGGATCTCCATCGGAGTCGGGTTCCCGATCGTTTCCGTGAGGAGCCCGATCATGTTCTTGAAGTAGGGCGTCGTGCGCAGACCGCCGTTCCACCACGTGGAGTAGTTCGCACCGCGCCGCCGCGTCGCCCCCGGTTTCCCCTCCTCCGTGAAGCGCGAGTGCATGGCGGACCCCACGAGATCGATCCCGGTGATGACCATCGGGTCGATGTTGTAGTTGAACGGATCGCGGAACGGGGGCGCGAAGAGCACGGTCCCGGTGGGTCCCGTCTGGTGGTGGTTGTAGACGATCTGCGGATACCACGTCCGGTACATCTGCCGGTTCATGTTCTCGGATTCCGGCTGGAAGGACGTGTAGAAGTCCCGGTTGTTGTCGTGCCCGACGTACTTCTGGTAGAGGACGGGGATCCCGCGCGTGGAGCGCTCCGTCTTCTCCTCGACCCGCGTGTACCAGTTCGAGACGAGGTCCATCCCGTCGGGGTTCGCGTGGACAAAGAGGATGATGACGTCGTCGAGGATCCGCAGCGTCTCGTCGTCGGTTCCGCTCACGTACTGCCACAGCGTCTCCATCAACTGCTGCGCGCCCAGCACCTCCGTGGCGTGGAGGCCGCCGTCGATCCACACGATGGCCTTTCCGCGACGGGCGAGTTCTCGCGCTTCCTCCTCGGTCACGCCCCTGGCGAGCGCGAGGCGGGCGGAAATCTCCCGGTATTCGTCGAGGTTCGCGTGGTTCTCGGGCGAGGTGACGATCGCCATGAGCTGGTCGCGGCCCTCGGCCGTCGTCCCGATCGACTGCAGAGTCATGCGCGGGGATTCGGCCGCCAGCGTTTCCCAGTAGCCGGTGAGGTCGCCGTAGTCCGGCAGTTCGTAGTCGGCGCCGATGCGGTGCCCGAAAAAGGCCTCCGGAGTCGTCAGCTCCTGCGCGAGGCCGGGCCGCGCGGCGAGGACGCCGAGGACGATCGCGGCGGCGGTCAGGATGCCGCGGGCCGAAGCCCGATTGGGGGCGAAGAACGACATGTGCGGACTCTCCTTACGCAGATCGTGTGCAGAGTTGCGGCGCCCATTATGGCGACGGCGTGCCCGGGAAGCCAAAGCACGCCGGCCCCGAAGCGCCGCCGCCCGCCGGCGAGCCCGATCTTCCGGGCTCGCGGCGGGCGGCTTGGACTGGAGCCGGGTCGACTCCTGACCATAGCAGCCGGCAGTCCGGCGGTTGCGTCAGCGCATCGGCATCGGGACCTGCACGGGCTCGCCGAGGTCCGGACGGACCCCCGCGGCCTGTAGCGCCGCGTAGAGCGCCGGCATCCGATCCTCGATCACGGCGTTGAGGCGGTCGATGGCGCCGGGCAGGGCGCCCCAGCCGCGCTCGAGCTGGAAGAGCATGTCCGCCGTCGGCGCCGTGTGGTAGCCGGACAGGCCGCCGGACACCCCCGCACCACCCCGGGCACCGTCGAGTTCGTCTCCGATCTCGTCCAGTTCCTCGCCCAGGGCCTCTACCTCGGCGGTGAGGGACTCCGCCACGTCGTGGCCTTCGAGCTGGTCCTCGACGGAGGACAGGTGCTCGCGCATCCGGGCCAGCGCCTGCAGCCCCTCGTTCGTCGGCTTCGCGAGCGCATAGGCGCTCATGAGTGCCTCCTGCCGCGCCATGAGGTCGCCCTGGCTGATGTTCACGCGCGGATCGAGCCGCACGGTGACGGACGTCTCGAGCGTCTGCCCCGCCGCCTCCAGCCGCGCCGTGTACGTCCCCGGGAGGACCTTCGGCGCCACGCTGCCGGAGCGGAAGAAGTTGCCGCCGCCCGGCGCGGCCGGCGGGGGCTCGTAGCGCAGATCCCAGATGACCTCGTTCAGGCCGCGGTCGCCGCCGCCTTCGAGTTCCCGGATCACGGAGCCGTCGGAGTCGAGGATCGCGATCGCCGCCTTGCCCGTCATCGCGGACATCGGCGCCGCGTCATCGCCGTTCGCGGAGGGACCGCCGGAGGTCACGATCCGGTCGCCGGCCTCGCCGCCTTCCTCGTCGGCCGTCGGGGCTTCCGGCAGATCGTTGCCCAGCCAGTAGCGGATCCGGGCACCCTGCGGCGGGTTCTCCGCCTCCCATACGCCCGGTGTCCAGCCCTGCGGCGTGTACGGGTTGTAGGCGACCGCCGACTGGGTGGAGAAGAGGTGCGCTTCCGAGGCGAGCACGGCCTGGCTCATCTCCTCGAGCGGCGTGATGTCCTCCATGATCCAGATCCCGCGGCCGTGCGTGCCGATGACGAGGTCGTTCTCGCGTTCCTGGATCTTGATGTCGTCCACCGGCGCGGGCGGCATGTTCCGCAGCAGCGCGTGCCAGGAGTTCCCGGCATCGACCGAGAAGTACGTGCCGATCTCGTTGCCGGCGAAGAGGAGGTTCGCGGCGCGCGGGTGCTGCGCCAGCGCGTTCAGCGACCACCCGTCCGGGATCCCGTCCCTGACCGCCCGCCACGACTCGCCGAAGTCGTTCGAGACGTACAGGTAGGGGTCCATGTCGTTGTTGCGGTGGTTGTCCCCCGCGACCCACACGGTTCCGGCATCGGCGTGCGAGGCCACGATGCGCGTCATGTACAACTGGTCGGGCACGCCGGGCATGTTCGGCGCCACGTTCGACCACGTCCCGCCCCCGTCCCGCGTGACCTGCAGGTTTCCGTCGTCCGTGCCCGCGTACACGACCATCGGATCGAGCGGCGACTCCTCGATCGAGATCATGTTACCGAAGCTCGAGGTCCCGTCGTTCGCCGACATCATCGGCTCGGAGCCGAGGACGCCCATGATCGACAGTGTCTCGCGGTCGATGTTCTTGGTGAGATCCGGCGAGATCTGCTCCCACGTCTGGCCGTAGTCGGGCGTCTTGAACACGACGTTCGACCCGTAGTAGACCGTGTTCGGATCGCTCGGCGACACTTCTACCGGCGTATCCCAGTTCCAGCGGAACTCGGGCAGATCCTCGTCGTCCCCCTCCGGGCGCCCCAGCGGACGCATCCGCAGGCGCTCGCCCGTCTTGAGGTTCACGCGCATGGGGTTCCCGTTCTGGGACTCCGCGATCATCTCCTCGCCGTTGGGATGGAGGACGGTGAAGTAGCCGTCGCCACTCCCCACGTTGTACCAGTCGCGGGGCCGGATCCCCTGGTTGGACCAGGTGTCCGACGGACCGCACCAGGAGCCGTTGTCCTGCAGGCCTCCGCACACGTGGTACGGCTCGCGGTTGTCGACGCCGATCTCGTAGAACTGCGCCAGCGGCAGGTTGGTCAGCTGGCGCCAGTTGTCCGAGCGGTCCCAGCTGATCGAGACGCCGCCGTCGCCGCCCAGGATCAGGTGGTCGGAGTTCGCCGGGTTGATCCACAGCGCGTGGTGGTCCGAGTGGACCTCCGAGGCCGCGTCCGGCGTGAAGTTGTACCCCCCGTCCGAGGTGCGGTACAGACTCGAACCGCCCAGGTAGAGCCGCTCGGGATCGTTCGGGTCGATGCGGATCTGGCTGTAGTACATGGGACGGTTGTTCGTCGTGCTCGTCTGCTCCCACGTCTCGCCGCGGTCGGTCGACTTGTACGTCCCCGTCTTGCGGTCGGCGTCCTCCTGGGCACCGAAGCCCTGTCCCGGCGCGCGCGCGTCGGCTTCGACGATCGCCCAGACGAGGTTCCCGTCCCGGCGGTAGATGTCGAGCCCGATGCGGCCGACGTCACCCTCCGGCAGGCCGCCGGCGAGCTTCGTCCAGTTGTCGCCGCCGTCCATCGTCCGGTAGATGCCGCCGCCCGGACCGCCGCCGTTGAAGCCCCACAGCGTCCGCTGCCGCTGGTACATGGCCGCGAACAGCGTCATCGGATCGCCGGGATCCATGGCGAGGTCGATCGCGCCCGTGTGCTCGTCGACATGGAGGACGAGTTCCCACGTCTGGCCGCCGTCCATCGTGCGGTACACGCCGCGCTCCGGGTTCGCGCCCCACAGGCGGCCCATCGCCGCCACGTAGGCCACATCCGGATTTCGCGGATGGACCTGGATGCGCGAGATGTGATGCGTCGCCTCGAGCCCGAGGTGGGTCCACGTTCGGCCGGCGTCCGTCGACCGGAACACGCCCATTCCCCACGGGGAGGACTGCCGGTTCTGCGGCTCGCCGGAGCCGACCCACACGACGTTCGGGTTCGACGGGGCGAGCGTGATGTCCCCGACGGAGAGCATCGGCTGGTCGTCGAAAATGGACTCGAACGTCGACCCGCCGTTGATCGTCTTCCACACGCCGCCCGTCGCGACGCCGACGTAGAAGGTGGACGGATCGGACTCGTTGACCGCGATGTCGGCGATCCGGCCGCCCATGATCGTCGGTCCGATTTCGCGCCATTCGAGCGCCTGGACCGCCGCCTGCAGATCGGCGTCCTGGGCCAGCGCGGGAAGAGGGGTTGCGGCGAGGGCAAGCACCGCGAGGAGAGACAGAGACACCGGGAGCCCTGAGCGCGTACGCATCTCGATTACCTCGTTCCGGGAGGAGTACCGCGGGAGGGAGCGGTCCGGGCAAGGAACCGGTACCGGCCACCCCACCCGACCACACAGCCTGTATAGAATAGATGAACCCACCGGAATCTGAAACGGGGTCCCGCGAATCCGGCTCCCGACCCCGCCTCCGCCATGTCTCCGCCTTCTGCCTTGTGTCGCCCGCTTGACCGTTACGACATCTCGTCGTAACCTTACGACACGTCGTCGTCAAAATGGCGTTGACGAGGTCGGGCGAGAGACGGATAGAAACGAATGACGGACGTGATTCTCCAGATCGGGGCCAGCAAGCTGGCGATCTCGATCGGTCTTGCCGGAGTGGCGTGGGTCGCGGCGCGGCGCCTCGGGAACCCGTCGCTGACGCACGGGCTGTGGCTGCTGCCGCTCGCCGTCCTGCTCGTGCCGCCGTTCGTCTCGATTCCGGTCTGGTCGGCAGGCGTCGATCCGGTGGGGCCTGTGGCCGCGATCGGCTTTCCGGAGGCACAGCCGACGCGATCGGCGGCGGCCATCCTGCTTGGTTGGCTGAGGGACGGCGGCAAGGAGGGGCTCGTCTGGCTCTGGCTCCTGGGTACCGCTTCCGTACTCGGCTGGACGCTCGTGCGTACGCTTCGCTTCCATCGCTCGCTCCTGAGCGCTTCGGAGCCCGCGCCGTCCGAGGTCCAGCACCTCGCGCGGGAGGTCGCCGGCAGGCTCGGTCTCGCCGCGGCCCCCACCGTCTATGCGACGCACGCGCGGTTGTCGCCGATGGTGTGGTGGGCCGGCGGGAAGGTGCGGGTCCTCCTCCCCGTGAAACTGCTGGCCGAGATGGACGGGTCCGAACTGCGCTGCATCCTGGCGCATGAACTCGCCCACGTCCGACGCCGCGACCACGTCGTGCGCTGGCTCGAGTGGCTCGCCTGCGCGGCCTTCTGGTGGAACCCCATCGCCTGGTGGGCGCGGCGGCGGTTGCGGGCCTCCGAGGAGTTGTGCTGCGACGCGCTCGCCGTCGCCGCGATCGAGGCCGAACGCCGCACCTACGCCGGGGCGCTGCTCCGGGTGATCGACTTCGTTTCGAAGACCCGGGTGCCCGGCCCTCTGACCTTCGCGAGTACGATCGATCGCTGCGGCCGAGCGTCGCGGCTGGAAAGGAGATTTCGCGTGATCATGACGAACCGAACCTCGACCCGGCCCCCGCGCTGGCTTCGCGTCGCGCTGCGGTGCGGCGCCGTCTGCCTGCTCGCGGGCGGCCTCGTCTACTGCACCGACCAGTCGGACCTCACGTCCGTCGACCCGGCCATCGTCCCAATTGACGAGGAGGCGGTCCTGCACCTCGACGACCGCGGAGACGATCGTGCCGCGGACGCACCCCTCCGGCCGCAGGTGATGCGCAAGCTGATCGAGGCAATCGCAACGGAGCACGCACTCCCGGCCGACCTCGCCAAGACCCTGCGTGCCGCCGGCGAGGCGGCCCTGTCGGGTGGGTCGGTGCGGCTACGCGGCGATGACGGTCGGGTCGAGAGGGTACGCGGCGGCACGCCCGACCTGTTCCTGGCCGTGACTCCGGACGACGGGGCTGGAGACTTCAAGACAGTCGTGTTTGACCTTGCCCGTTTTCGGTCCGCGCTTTCGGAAGGCCCACTCTCCGAAGAGGCCCTCGAAGCCCAACTCGGCCGGCACCTCCGGGTGGGCCAGAACCTGAACCTGTCATCACTCAAGGGGACGCAAGTGGAGTGTACGGGTGCCGAAGGCGCGGTGCTCTCATACGAGTCCGCTATCGCCTCGATGACAATGACGTGCGAAACAGCGAAGACCATCACGGGAACGTGATGTTTGACGTCCGGCACCGAGAACGATCGAGAAAGGGTTTCGCATGACGACGCCGCGCCTGGCCAACGCCGAACTCGCGGTCATGGAGCGACTCTGGCGGGAGGGGCGACTCACGGCCCGCCGGCTCCGTGAACATCTCTACCCGGATACGACGAGGTCGGCGCACGGCACCATCCAGCGCCTGCTGCAGCGGCTCGAGGACAAGGGTTTCGTCCACCGTGACGCCAGCCTCGGCACGCAACTCTTCTCCGCCCGGATCAGCCGCGAGGCGTACGCGTCCAGACGGCTCGAGGCGCTGGCCGACCGCATCACGGGCGGCTCCCTGGTGCCGATGATCACGCAGTTGCTGGAAGAGCGGAAGCTCGAACCCGGGGAGATCGAACGCCTGCGGGAGATCCTGGAGGAAGGATGACGGACCCAGGGTAGCGCCCCCGACCGGGTCGGCGGATCTTCGGCTCCGACAGGCGGGACCTGAGTCTTGCCGCCTTCCAGCCCCAGCGAGCCGGAGCGTCACCCGAATGACTGCCGAAATACGGATGGAGCGGATGACCTCCCCCGAGATCGGGGCGGCGATCGAGGCGGGGGTCACGACGGTTGTCGTCGCGGCGGGCGCGGTGGAGCAGCACGGGCCGCACCTGCCACTGTTCGTGGACGCCGAGCATGGCGACCGGCTCGCGATTGAGATCGCCCGGCGGCTCGGGGGCGCGCTCGTCGCTCCCACGATCCGGGTCGGCTGGTCCTCGCATCACATGGCGTTCCCCGGCACCGTCTCCCTCGAGAAGGAGACCTTCCTCGCGGTGTGCAGGGACTACGCCGTCAGCCTCGCGCACCACGGCTTCCGGCGCGTCTGCTTCATCCCATCCCACGGAGGGAACTTCGCCCCGCTTGCCGAGGCGCGGGACTCTTTCAACGAAGCGGCGGGGCCCGACTGTTCCGTGGACGTGTACGCGGACCTGGCCGAGGTCATCGGCGTCTGGCGTGAGGTTGCGGAGGCGGAGGCGGGCTTCGGGAGCCGTGTCGGCGGCCACGCGGACATCGCCGAGACGTCGATCATGATGGCCATGCACGACGGGATCGTCCGCGAGGAACTGGCAGAGTGCGGACGCCTGACGACGCCCGAAGAGGAACCGGAACTCATCCGGCGCGTACTCAGCGAAGGGTTCGCGAGCGTGACGCCGAACGGCATCCTCGGTGACGCGCGGGGGGCGACGCCCGAACTCGGCGAGAAGATGATCGCGGCGCTGGCGGATCGCATGGCCGCGCACTTTGGGGCGTAGGTTCGCTCCGGACCCCGGTTCGGAACTGAAGATGGAGACGGCTGGATGAGGGACGCGCGGACGGGGATGACGATCGCGATTATGCTGGCGAGTGCGACGCCGGCCGCGGCTCAGGCGCGGCGCGGCCCGCCGCCCGTGCCGCCGGACACCTCGCCGCCGATGACGGTCGAGGCGTACGACCCCCGCTCGACGCTTGTCGTGCCCGAGAACCCGGTCTTGCGGGCCGCCTTCCCCTTCGTGGACGTCCACCTGCACCTCAACGGGACGATGCCCCGGGCGCAGCTCGACCAGCTCGTGCGCGACATGGACGCGCTCAACCTCGCCGTCGGCGTCAACCTGAGCGGCGGCACCGGCCCCCAGCTCGCGCGGCAGATCGAAGCCTTCGAGGCGGCGTATCCCGGCCGTTTCGTCGTGTTCGCGAACGTCGACTTCAGCGACATCGGGAACCCCGAATTCGGGGCGCTCGCCGCGGCCCGGCTGGAGGCCGATGTCGAAGCCGGCGCCCGCGGGCTCAAGATCTTCAAGAACCTCGGGCTGTGGCTGACCGATGCCGCCGACCGGCGCGTCCCGGTGGACGACCCCCGCCTCGACCCGATCTGGGCGAAGGCGGGAGAACTCGGCATCCCCGTCCTCATCCACTCGGGAGACCCGGCGTCGTTCTGGGAGCCGATGGACGAACGCAACGAGCGCTGGCTCGAGCTTCGCGTGCGGCCCCGGCGCCGCCAGAGCGGCCCACCCTCCTTCGAGGTGGTGCTGGGCGAGCAACTGAACATGTTCCGCCGGCACCCGCAGACGACGTTCATTGCCGCCCACCTCGCGTGGCTCGGCCACGACCTCGGCCGCCTCGGGCAGCTCCTGGACGAGATCCCCAACATGAACGTCGGACTCGGCGCCGTGATCTACGAGCCGGGCCGGCAGCCCCGGTTCGCCCGCGAGTTCTTCATCAAGTACCAGGACCGGATCCTGATGGGGAAGGATTCCTGGGCGCCGGACGAGTATCCCACGTATTTCCGGGTGCTGGAGACCGCGGACGAGTACTTCCCCTACTATCGCAGGTACCACGCCTTCTGGCGCATGTACGGCCTCGACCTGCCAGACGAGGTCCTGCGGAAGGTCTACTTCGAGAACGCGCTCCGGATCATCCCCGACGTCGATCGAAGCCGTTTTCCCTAGCCGCCCGTGGCAAGAGCCCTGCTGCGGGCTGCCGGACTTCGATTCGAGGTGTCCGGCGGTCGAACTCCCGCGCTATCTTCCCCGCGGCGGGCCAGTCGCACGCGGCACCGGTAAGGGAGATGGGAGATGAAGGATCCGGCGAAGAGAGCCCTCGACGCCTACAGGAAGGCGATGTCGAAGGAGGAGGCGTACGACGCGGCCTACCGGGCGCTGGCCAACGCCACTCTCGCGGTGAAGAGGGCGGAAGAACGGCTGGAAACGGCCCGGGAGTCGAAGACGGACGCCGCAGCCCTCGTACACCGGGCGGCCGGGGCCTTCGTCGATGCCCTAAGGAACGCCGAGGAGGCGTACGCCGCGGCGGAGCAGGCGGGCGCCGTTCCCGACCGGGGTCCCACCGAGTTGAACGACGTGAACCGCGAATCGATCAGCCGCCAGGCCGACAAGGCGAGTGAACTGCGGAGCTGGCTGAAGCTGCTGGACTGACCGAGGCGCCGCCCCTTCCCGTCACATATCCGGATAGTCCGCCGTGGGCCCGAACATCTGGGGCACGGGCACGTCGAGGAGCCGCAGGTAGACGCCCAGTTGCGCCCGGTGGTGGATCAGGTGGTCGAGGACGAAGCTCCGCATCACGACCGCCTTTGGCATCGAGAAGCGATCTTCGCCCGCCACCTTCAGCGTCCACGAACCGGCGAAGGTTTCATCCGAGGTGGCCTCGATCGTCTCCCGGGCCGCGGCCGCGCTCTGTTCGAGCGCCGCGACGAGTTCGGCCGAAGACTTGAGTTCGGGATTCTGCGGCGGGCCATCGCCGTCCGGAGCCACGTCGAACTCGGACATGGTCAGCGTCGCCACGGTCCAGCTGGGGAGCATCGCGACGTGGGTCGCCAACTCGCCGAGCGTCCACGACTTCTCGTGCGGACGCCAGTCGAGGCGGTCATCCGGCACGGCTTCCAGCGTGGCGCGACAGCCCGTCACGATATGGTCGAACTGCATGAGGGTCTGTTGAGCAATCATATGAGACTCCGTTGTGAGTGCGCGGTCGCCGCCTACCGGGCGGTGACGGTCCAGCGGGCGCGGTAACCTGCAATGCTCGCCCGATCGAGGGAACCAGGAGCCCGACACGGTGCCGACACTTCGCCCGATCCTGCCGGAACGCCGGGCGTCTCGTCTCTGGTAGCTACTCGCGCTGGCTCGGGCCCTCGGATCCCTTGCGGGCGCCGCGATCGATGCGCCGCACGATGCCGCGGAGCATGCCGCGGAAGATCAGCCGGTGGATGGGGTAGAGGAGATACCAGTACAGCAGGCCGCCGAGGCCCAGGGGGTCGAAGATGGCGGTCTGGGTGATCCGGCTGCCTGCCCGCCGAGGTTCGACTTCGAACTGCAGCCAGGCGCGTCCCGGGACCTTCATCTCGGCCCGCAGGCGGAGCAGGCGGCCGGGTTCGACGGCCTCTACGCGCCAGAAGTCGAGCGGGTCGCCAGGACGCAGCTCAGTCGGATGCGGGCGCCCGCGCCGCATGCCGACCCCGCCCAGGAGGAGATCTACGGATCCCCGGAGCACCCACAGCCAGTTGGCGTAGTACCAGCCGTTCGTGCCGCCGATGCGCTCGATCGGCGCGAAGGCGCGCTCGGCACCGACTTCCACCACCGCCTGCTGCCGGTCGACGATCCGGGAACCGACGCGTTTCCCGCCCCAGAGCGGCTGCCCGCCGCCTGACGAGACGGCGTCGCTCCACCGGGTCCGGGCCATCGCGCCGTCTTCCTCACTCAGCGCCCGCTCGATCGCCTCGTGCACATCGAGGGGACGGACGGGGAAGCGATCCAGGGCCGCGGCATCGCGCACGACGGTCTGGTTCCGGAGGCTGGTCACCAGCTTCCGGCCGACGCGCGCGTAGACGGGCGTGACGAGGCCGAGCCACAGGCTCGAGAGTCGCGGACTGAGAAGGGGGACAGGGACCATTACGCGCCGCACGCCGATCTGGCGGGCGTACTCGTACATCAGTTCGCCGTACGTGACGCGGCTCGGCCCGCCGATCTCGAACACCGCGCTGCGCTCCAAGTCGAGATCGAGTCCGTGGATGAGGTAGGCGATGACGTCGTCGATCGCGATCGGCTGGGCCGGCGTCCGGACCCAGCGCGGTGTAACCATGCACGGCAGCTTGTTGACCAGGTTCCGCAGGAGTTCGAAGGAGAGCGATCCCGATCCGATGATGATGGAGGCGCGGAACTCCAGCGTGGGCGGCCCGTCGGAGGCGAGGATGCGGCCGACTTCCCGCCGGCTCGCGAGGTGGGGCGACAACTCGCCGTCACCGATGAGACCGCCGAGATAGATCACCCGCCGCACGCTCCGCACTCGCGCGGCACGGGCGAAATTGCGGGCACCGAGGCGGTCCTGCTCCTCGAAGTCGGCTTTCGAGCCCATCGAATGGACGAGATAGTAGGCGGTGTCCACCCCCTGAAGCGCTTCAACGAGCGAGTCGCGATCCAGCACGTCGCCCGCCAGGATCTCGGTCCGGCTCGAGAACCGGTTGGCGAGGTACCGGGGGTTACGAGCGAGACAGCGAACGGGTTCGCCGCGCGCCTCGAGGGCCGGGACGAGCCGTCCGCCGACGTATCCGCTCGCCCCGGTGACGAGAACGCGACGCGCACGCCAATCCGGACTCCGCATACCGCTGCGCCGCGGGTCAGTCTCCGCGCTTGCCGGTGTCGCCGCGGCGGATCTCGAAGTCGCGGCGGTCCCGGTACAGAAGCGCGCGGTTGAGGACGTAGTCGCCGCCCTCGATGTCCATGTCCGGACATTCCGTCATCGTCCAGTACTTGTAGTCGCCGAGGAACAGGTACTCGCGCGTCTGGCGAAAGAACCGGCAGGTGACACCCTCTCCGCGCCGGATGCGTTCGCAGAAGGCGGCGAGGAGTTCCTGCTGCCCGTCCTTCCCGCTCACGACGTACTCGTGGGGCCACGTGTCGCGGTACGTCACGGCCTCGCGCCACGGGGCCCGGGCGATCAACTCCATGATGTCGGGCCGTCGCCCTTCGTCCGTCATCCGTCGACACCTTGCCCGATCCGGCGGAATTCCAGCGTGCCGATGTTCAGAACGGTCGTGCCGCGTTCGATGAGCCCGGTGATGCGATCGTCGGACCAGATGCGACCGTCGTAGCGCTCCGAGGACTCGCCGTAGTCGAGCGTCAAGAGGACCCTCGAAGGCTCGTGCACGCCGCTCACGGTGCCGGGGAACACCTGCTCGGCGGGGTGGGGCAGGCGGCGGAAGTCCGTTCGGCTGACCCGGCCCGAGACGTTGCCCTGCCCGTCCTCCCGCAGCCAGAGCTGCCAGGACACGCCTCCCCCGTCGATCAGACTTACCGCACCGAGCCAGCTCCCTTCCAGCGGCCTCTCGGCCGGATCCGTCGCGTATCCGCACCCCGCGACCCCGACGCACACCGCAATTGCGGCGGCAAGCGTCGCGCCCCGGCGGCTCGCGCGTATCACGGCTCCCGCGGCTGTGACGCGTCCGCCCGGCCCCGTCCCGCAGCCCCTGTCCCGCACGGCAGTCGGGTCAGCGGGACCACGGGGGGACGATGCCGTTCATGCGGGCGTAGGAGACGGACTGGCCCACGTGTTCGTTCATGTGCGAGACGAGTTGCAGGAGCACGGCCCAGCCCTGCACGGTTCGGCCGTACAGTTCCGTCTCGCCATCGAGCTTCGCCTCCGTAAGCGCGCTCACCTGCTCCATCACGTGGCGGACGGACATCTCGTGGATCTCGCGCACCTTCTCCTTGTCACGGATCGCCTCGATGTCCGCGTAGTCGAATCCGTTCGGAGGCGCGATCCCCAGGTTCTGATCGAGGTACATGAAATTGTAGCGGGCGATGTGCATGTAGACCTCGCCGACCTGCATCACGCCCTCGCCGGGCGCCCACGAGAACTTGTCCGCGGGCATCACGCGCGCGAGTTCGGAGATCTTGTAGCTCGAGCGCTGGAAGTGGTCGAGAATCTCGTCCCGGATGGTGATCGGATCCGTCACCGCGGAGATCGGCGACGCTTCGGCTAGCCCGCCGGGACCGGGGACGACGCCATCCTGGGCCGACAGACTTGCGGGGGCCAGGGCCCCGGCGACGACGAGAGCGGCGATGAACCTCGGCTTCATGTGACTTCCTCCTCCCCCGGTTCGGGGGAACGTGGGTACGCATTCCCGCGACATGGGCAGGTGATATGATACAGCGCGCTCGCTCGTTGTGTCTCGTGTACGGCGGAGCGAGTCGATCCCGAACCTTCGCGAGGCGCATGCCCCAGTTTCATCAGGACGCCCGGCCCTTCGTCCGCGGCACACTGCTCGCGGCGGCGGCACTCTGCAGCGCGTGCGGGCCGGGGGCGCTCGACTGGATCGAGGAGGACGGGTACCGCTGGGCCGAGCTTCGGGTGTCGGGGGACGACGAGCCGGGATTCGAACGACTCGACCCGTCGGAGACCGGGATCTCGTTCGAGAACGTGGTGACGGAAGAGCAGTACATCGAGAACAGCCACTACCTGAACGGGTCCGGCGTCGCGGCGGGGGACGCGGACGGTGACGGTCGCGTCGACCTCTATTTTGCAGGGATGGATGGGCCGAACCGGCTCTACCGGAACCTGGGCGGCTGGCGCTTCGAGGACATCGCCGAGGAGGCGGGAGTCGCGGCGGAGGACCGCTTCTCGACGGGCGCCGTGTTCGCGGATGTGGACGGAGACGGAGACCTCGACCTCTTGGTCAACGCGCTCGGAGGACCCAACGCACTCTACGTGAACGACGGGACGGGCCATTTCACGGACGGGACGGAGGAGGCGGGGCTCTCGTCGACGCTCGGAAGCATGTCGATCACGCTCGCCGACATCGACGGGGACGGGGACCTCGACCTGTACGTCGTGAACAACAAGGTCGCGACCGTTCAGGACCTCTTCCCACCCGAGGTCCTTCAGCCGAGCAACATCTACCGGCAGACGGAGAACGGATTCGAGATCCTGCGCGAATGGCGGGAACACTTCACGCTCGGCGAGGTCCAGGACGGGATGGTGCCCCGGCTCGAACTCGCGGAGCCCGACCGCCTTTACCTGAACGACGGGACGGGACGGTTCACGCCGGTGCCATGGACGGAGGGCGCGTTCCTCGACGAGGCGGGCCGGCCGCTGGAGACGGAACCGCTGGAGTGGGGGCTCGCTGCCCGTTTCCAGGACATGGACGGTGACGGGGATCCGGACCTGTACGTCTGTAACGACTTCCACAGCCCCGATCACATCTGGATCAACGACGGGGCCGGGCGCTTCCGGATGCTGGCGCCGCTCGCCATGCGGAGCACGAGCTTCGCCTCGATGGGCGTGGATTTTTCGGACGTGGACCGGGACGGCGTCACGGACTTCTTCGTCGTGGAGATGCTGAGCCGGGAGCAGCGGCTGCGCATGAAGCAGATCGTCGGCGGGGTCGCCGACCCTCAATTCGCGGGACGGCTGCGGAACCGGCCGCAGAAGCCGCGCAACACGCTCTACCTGGGTCGGGGGGACGGGACCTGGACGGAGGCCGCGCAGTTCGCCGGCGTCGACGCGTCCGGCTGGTCCTGGGGGACCACGTTCGTGGACATCGACCTCGACGGGTTCGAGGACCTGCTCGTTGGGACCGGGCACTTCTACGACGCGATGGACAAGGACGCGGCGCAGCGGGTGGGGTCGATGGACTGGCGGCAGCGGATTCTCGGCTTCCCGCCGCTGCGCCTCTCCAACATCGCCTTCCGCAATCGCGGGGACCTGACCTTCGAGGAGGTCGGAGAAGCCTGGGGCTTCGCGGGGGACGAGGACATCACGCACGGGATAGCGGCGGCGGATCTCGACGAGGACGGAGACCTGGACATCGTGACGAACCGGCTGCTCGCGCCGGCGGGGGTGTACCGGAACGCGGGACGGGCGCCGCGCGTGGCCGTACGGCTCGTGGGCCGCGGGCTCAACACCGGGGGCGTCGGCGGGCGGGTCCGCCTCTCGGGGGACGGGCTGCCGGCGCAGACGAAGGAGATCGTCGCGGGAGGGCTGTACCTCTCCGGTTCGGAGGCGCTGGCCAGCTTCGCCGCGGCCGCGGGCGAGATGACGATCGAGGTCGTGTGGCGGAACGGGACAGCGAGCCGGGTGGAGGGCGTCCGCGCGAACCGCATCTACGAGATCCGGGAACCCGCGGCCGGCGGCACGGCGGCGACTCCTGGCACGGCGGAATCGGACGCGCCCCTGTTCGACGACGTGTCCGAGCTGCTTGGGCACCGTCACCGGGAGAACGCGTTCGACGACTTCGCGCAGCAGCCGCTGATCACGTGGCGTCTGGGACAGGGCGGCCCGGGCGTCGCGTGGAGCGATATCGACGGCGACGGAGACACGGACGCCCTGGTCGGCGGCGGGGGCGGCGCCGGCCTCTCGGTCTTCCGCGGCGACGGCGAGGGCGGGTTCTCGCCGGACCGGGGGGCGCGCGGCGGAGCGACAGGGCCGGCGCCATCCCCAGGCGACCAGACGGGCCTCGTCATCGTTCCCGGCCGGGCCGGCGCCTCGGTGGTCGTCGGTACCGCGACGTACGACGGCACCGACCGGGCGGCCCCATCAGCCACGGTGCTGCGGGCTTCCGGCACGGCGCTCCGGGAGGCGCAGACGCTCCCCGCAGCCGAGTCCAGCACGGGCCCGCTCGCGGCGGCGGACTACGACGGGGACGGCGACGTCGACCTCTTCGCGGGCGGCCGCGTGGTCCCCGGCCGGTATCCGGCCGCGGCGACCTCTCGCCTCTTCCTCAACGAGGGCGACCGCTATGTCCTCGACCAGTCGAACGCGGCGGTCCTGACCGACGTGGGCCTCGTGTCCGGCGCCGTCTTCAGCGATGTGGACGCGGACGGAGACCCGGATCTCCTGCTCGCCGTCGAGTGGGGACCCGTTCGGCTCCTCGTCAATCGCGATGGACGATTCGAGGACGCGACGGCCGCCTTCGGACTCGAGTCGCGGACCGGGTGGTGGAACGGAGTGACGACGGGAGACCTTAACGAAGACGGGCTGCCCGACCTCATCGCCTCAAACCGGGGACTCAACTCGCAGTTCACGGCGAGCCCCGAGCATCCGGCTACCGCCTATCACGCCGATCTGGATAACGATGGTTTCCGCGATGTGATCGAGGCGCGCTACGACGACTTCACGCGCTCGATGGTCCCGGTGCGCGGACTCCTCACGCTGACCGGCGGCCTCCCGTTCCTTCGCGGCCGCATCCAGGGGTTCGAGCACTACGGGCAGTTGGGCGTGAACGAGATCCTGGAGCAGCCCGCGGACCTCCTGCCCACGGTCGAGGCGACGACGCTGGCGCACACCGCGTTCATCAACCGCGACGGGTCGTTCGAGGCGTTCGAACTGCCGCGCGAGGCGCAGTTGGCGCCCGCCTTTCACGCGGGCGTGGCCGACATGGACGGGGACGGGCACGAGGATGTGTTCCTGAGCCAGAACCTGTTCGCGCTGCGCGGCGAGGCGGACCGGAACGACGGGGGCCGCGGCTTGTGGCTGCGGGGCGACGGGACGGGGGCTCTGACGGCGGTCCCGGGACAGCGGTCGGGCATCGCGGTGTACGGCGAGCAGCGCGGGGCGGCCTTCGCGGACTACGACGGAGACGGGCGCGTGGACGTGCTCATCGGCCAGAACGCGGCCGGTACGCAACTGTACCGGAACACGGGCGCGAAGCCCGGGCTGCGTGTCCGGCTGCGCGGCGGCCCCGGCAACCCGGCTGCCATTGGCGCCGCCATCCGTCTCGAGTTCGGCGGTGGAGCGCTTGGTCCGTTACGAGAGGTTCGGGCCGGCGGCGGCTACTGGTCCCAGGACGATCCGGTTCAGGTGATGGGATTCGCGGCGGAACCGACGGCCGTCCGCGTGCGCTGGCCCGACGGCTCCGAGACGGTCACACCGCTGGACGCGCCGACCCCGCTCGAGGTCACGATCGACGCGACGGGTGCCCTCGCCGCCGACCGCTGAGGACCCCGCCGCTCCGCCTTCCCCCCTCCGGTGCCGACGATGTTGACGCTGTCGGCAGGGTTCGCGACGGTCTCGCTCCGATGCGAGACCCTCCGAGGATTCCCGCCCCATTTCGCCTGACGGCCCTCCTTCTGTCCGTCGGCTTCGCCGCGTGCGCGTCCGGCGTGTCCTACGATCCGGGAACCGTCGACGGAGAGCCGCTGGAAACGCCCTTTGCGGAAACCTTCAGCATCGTCGAACGGGACGGTTATCGCATCGTCGACATCGAAGCGTCCGTCGTCACCTGGGGCGGGTCGGCCGGGGGCCGCCCCAGCGCGCCCGTCTCGTGCTCGTCCCGAGCGGCCTGGAGCCGCCCGCCCTGACGGGGGATCTGGCGGGCGCCTCGCTGATCCGGACGCCCGTCCGGCGGACGCGAGTGAATTCGCATCTTCCCATGGAAGTTGAACTTACGAGATTGGATTGGCGGATTCCAGCCGTTTGACTCCCGCCGATTGCGGATCTAGCCGTGAGACCTTCTGCGGGCTTCCAGCGCCTTCCGAAGCTGTCCTTCGTCGGCCTTCTGATAGCACTGAAGAACCGTCTTGGCCGTCTTCCAACCCCCCAGCTCACACAGCACCTTGAGCGGCTGATCCATCAGGTCGCTGGCGAACTTCCGCCGAAGCGAGTGCCAGCCCCTTCCCGGCTTGCGCTCCAGCCCAGCCAGCCTCTCGGCTCTGACCCACCACCCTTGCGCCCGCGCGGATCCCATGCACTTCGACGGACTCTTGGGCGCGGGCATCACCGGAGCTTCCCCGGGTCCGGGGTTCTTCCTCCACGCCTCTTCGAGAACTTCGAGCGCCTCGGCGGTAACGGGCGTGACGTGCTCGTGCCCCGACTTGTCGTGCTCGGCGCGCCAGAGGATGGTCCCTCCCTCGAAGGAGATGTCGGTCCACCGAAGTTGGCAGATGGCACCGATCCGGTGGCCGGTTTCGTGCGCCAGCACGAGCGCGACGCGGAACCGCCAGTCCAACTGCCCGGAGACTTCCAGCAGCGCCCGGTACTCCTCCTCGGCGAGCACCACCCGAGTCGGGTTCTTCTCGGTGGGCTTCCTGAGGCCCTTGAGCGGGTTCCTGTCGAGAAGCAAGCGGCCCCGGTCGTCCCTGGACCGGACGGCCCAATTGAGCACCGCGATGAGGAACTTCAGGTCGTATTCGACCATCCGGTCGCTCACCGGCTTGCCGCTCGGGCCGATCCTGCCCGCCCGCCGTTCCCGAATGAAGCGGTCCCAGTCCCTCTGTGACAGGGTGGCCGGGTCGCGGTTCCGTCCGAAGAACCGGAGGAACATGCGAATGGCGGTCCGGTCGTACCCCCGAGCCTTCCAGCCCTTGGTGGGCGTCACCTCCTCACCGTAGATGTCAAAAAGCTCTCCCAGCTTGAGTGGCTCGGGCTCCGCTTCCGCCTTGCCGCTCTGGTTCGGGCCAACAAACCCGGCGGCGAACTCGTCTGCCTGCTTCTTCGCCCTCACCCAGTCGCGGTGTCCGAGCGACCGGCTCCGCCTGCGCCCGTTCTCGCGCCACTCCATCTGGAAGTTGCCGGTCTTCGGGTCCGGGAAGATCCGGACCCGGTTACGGCCCCATTCGCCGGCGCCGTACGAGCGCCGACTTCGTTTCGTGCGTGCCATCGTTCGATTCCTCTCTCGATGGACTGCACGATCTGCGCAACGCAATCTCGCTGGACGGAGACCGCTTGACCAGTGCGGCGCCCGCGCCGTTTACTTCTCGAACCGTACGCGAGCGCCTTGGGTTTCATGGGAAGCGATGGAGGAGTGGTCGCCGGAAGTTGTTCCGTATCCGGGACCGCACCGGATCGCTCGGGACGATTGCGCGCGGACGCGGCTTGACGCCACCGAAAGCGCTCGCCCGATTCCTACCGCAAGTTCTACCGCAGCAGCGGAAACCCTCATGTGCCGCGAAGTCCCCGACGGCCGACGAACGCATTGATCGACCATCTGAAAGGGCGCGAGAAGGCGCTGGAGCCCTTGGGGTTGACGGGCCGCCGCGCCGAGTGGATCGCGCTGGCGAGCCTGCACGGCGGCGTGTTCACCCGCTCGCAGCTATCGGACTGGTTCGGCATCGACCGCTTCAAGACGCTCCGGTTCGTGCAGTTCCTGACGCGGAGAAGGCTCGCCGCCGAGGAGACGGTCGGAGACCTGAAGGTCTGCCGGATCTGCGCGCGCGGCATCTACCGGGCGCTCGGGGCCGAAGGTATCCGCCTACGGAGGATCACCGCGACGGAGGTGGCCGTGCGCCGCCTGCTCTCTTTCGACTACGTGATCGAGCATCCGGACCTGCCCTGGCTGCCAACCGACGCCGAGAAGGTCGCCGCGTTCGAGGCGCTGGGCATCGGCCGGTCGGCCATGCCCGTCCGGGTCTACCGGGGCGCCGCCGGGGGTGCGCGGCGCTACTTCCCGCGCGGGATGCCCGTGGCGTTCGACTCCCGCCGCGCCGTGTTCGTCCACGCCGATCCCGGCTACGACACCTCGACCGCGCTCCGTTCGTGGCGGGACCGGCACCTGAAGCTCTGGGAGGCGCTGAGGGAACTCGGCCTGTCGGTCGAGGTCGCCGGGGTCGTGTGCGCCCGGAGGCCGCTTGAGCGGGCGCGGACGATCCTCGGGAACTGGACCAATGCGGACGCGGACGCGCGTCCCGTCCAATCGCCCGGAACCGCCCTTACGGCCCGGCGCGAGATCACGCGCATCGAGAATGCCATACTCGGCATGGACGACGCGGCGGTCGAGGCGATGGGCGGCTTCCAAGCCTGCCTCCAGCGGATCGCCGAGATGAAGGAACTGCTCCGATCGGGCCTCCCCGGAGGAACGATCGACGGCCATTCGGTGTGGCGTTCGAGCCGCCTCGCCGGAGGCGGGATTTGACCGCCCGTGGACATGGCCCGTTGCCGATCCGGAAGTGCACATTGACATCGGGGTCGTTGTGCACGGGAAACGCGCTCGGATGTGACACGCCGCCGATGGCGCAAGTCACTGGTGCAAATGCGTTTGTGCCGCAGCCGCAGGGGCGGCGGTGACGCGCGGGCACTTGCGCCCGTTGCCGGGAGCGACCCCGGTGTTCGGCAAGCCTCACACGCCACGGCGGCGGTTGGGATGTGCACGGCCATCCCACCCTTGCCCGGGGTCGCTCCCGGACCAGCGGTCCCATGCGGGAAGGCCTACAGGCGAGCCTGAACGGGTGCGTCCCCAAACACTTGCTCGGCCATGCCCGACCGCCCGACTTGGAGCCGGTCGGCGAACGCTTGGTCCGCCGCCGCGAGGCGGCGCTGAGAGCCTTCCTGCAAGGATAGATGGAGGGGAGCGACCCCAGCAGGGGGCGGGGACGAGCGTGTGAAAACGCGCCCGGCCCCGCGCCCGAACCGGGCACCTGTGCCCCTGGGGTCGCTCCCCACCAAGCCCCAAGCGGCTCTTGCGCCCCGGCCGGCCGCACGGCGAAGCCGCAAGACGTTGCCGCGCCAGCGTATATACAGGCCGGGCGGTGCGCATCACCGAAGCGCCAAAATGTGCATCGACCCCCGTTGTCTCTTGCACACCTCCGGTACGGCCCAGCACATCAGGACTCCCACCAGATTCGAGCCCCCGCCAGCCGGTCCGAACTCCATGTCTTGACGCTTTCCGTCAGCCCCCGCCCCGCACGCCTGCGCGCCCGGTTCTCAAGGGCGATGGCGTGCTTCAAGGCGGCGTTCAGGCCACCGTATTCGTCGAGGGTGCGGACATCTCCCGCGAGGATGGCCTGCTCGATGCGGGCGAGGTCGCGCCGGGTGCCTTTGTCGATTTCGGACGGGCGCGGATACCGCGACCAGTTGGCCAGCACCCGGCTCGTCCTCCCGTACTCCTTCCATCTCCGGACGACCGCCACCACCTCGATCTTGAGACCCAGGTCCCAGAGCGCCTTCCAGAGATCGCCGTGCTTCGCGCCCCACGAGCGGATCGCCGTCGCGGTCTCGTAACCCGGTTCGGCGTAGACGAAGACGGCGCGCTCCGTGTCCAGCGCGATGGGCAGCCCGAGCGGGAAGAAGCGCCGTATACCCCCGAGCGCGCCCCGGTAGACCCGTTGGGGAAGGAGTCCCCGCTCGACCCCGAGCGCCTCGAAGGCGGCCACCCGGTCGGCCTCGGTGGGAAGCCACGGCAGGCGGGGATGTTCGAGCACGTAGTCGAGTCCGAGCAGGCGCCGCATCACCACCTCCGGCGACGTGATCCGCCGGCGGCGGCGGTCTCCCAAGCCGAGCGCCCTGTAGATCGGGCGACCGTGGATCCGGCATATCCGCCCGATACCCTTGATGCCGGGCGGCTTCTCCTCGATGGCCACGCCTTGGGCGACGAGCTTGCGGACGGCGCGGCCCACCTTCTCGTGGTGGCACCCGAGGAAGCTCGTCCACTGCACCCGGGTGAACACGCCGCCGTGGCAGCAGGCGAGCGCGATCCATTCGGCGCGGCGTCCCTTCCAGCCCAAGGGCTCCAGCGCCCTCGCATGTTCCTTCTGCTGGACGACCCGTACGCTCTCCGCGGGGCTGAACTGCCGATCCGGTGTATCCATGCCCGAAACGGTGACCAGTCTTGCGCGGACAAGTCAACCTGTCGGGAGCGGCTCGGACTCCGAGACTGTCCCAGTGTCCGGTACTGCCCGGGGGGCATTCCCGGCTGCCGCCAGGGCACCGGCCCGGTCCGGGGCAGCGTCTCGCCTATTCTCGACGGACACCGGGAACATCGGAGTCCGCGGCTTGTTTGCCCGAGCAGCCGGAGGTCGGGCATCTTTGAACACGAGGATGGTGATTGACGCCCGACATGGAAGGACGACACGAACGAGAATGCCCGCAGCCGACGCGACCCGAGATCTGACGGACAATCCTCTGCCTCCGCGCGCCGTAGGTAGCGCGAGACCGGTGGGTTTGATGGCGGTGGCGGCCGCCGCACTGTTCCTGGCGGTGCTGGGGTCGTGCGATTCCGATCCCGTGGTCGAACCGGTGCCGTCGCTTCAGATCGTGCCGGACTCCTTGACCCTTACTCACATCGGACACCAGTTCGCGTTCTCGATTCGGGGCGGCGGCGGGCCGGAATCAGGCGCGGTGCGCTGGAGCAGCCGGGACACGACGGTGTTCGTGGTGGACGCGGACGGGACGGTGACGGCGCGCGGCAACGGCACGGCGGGGCTGCTGGCGGAGCGGGGCAGGCAGTGGAGCCAAGCGCTTGTGCGCGTGCAGCAGGCCGCAGCGGCCTTGGAGACGGTCGGGGACGGGCAGGAGGCGGTCGTCGGGATACCGCTCTGGCGGCCGGTGGGGGTGCGGCTTCTGGATGCTGGCGGCACGCCGGTTTCGGCGGCGAAAACGGTGCGGTTCGACGCATCGGTCCACGGCGGCAAGGCGAGCCCGGCGGAGGTGCTTAGCGACAGCGCGGGAATGGCGTGGACGGAGTGGACGCTGGGCGGGACGCTGGGCGCCCAGACGCTTGTCGCGTCGGTAGCCGGAGGCGCGCGGGCGGAGATCAAGGCGCTGGCGCTGCCGGACGAGGGCGTCTGCGCGCGGACGCCCGAAGTGGCCGATGAGTTGGTGAGGCGGGCGGGGGCGGCGGACTGTGCGGGGGTGACGGAGGAGCACCTTGCGGTGATCGGCAATCTGGATCTGGGCAGCCGGGGCATTGCGACCCTGCGGAGCGGCGACTTCGCGGGCTTGTCGAATCTGGAGGTGCTCAGTTTGTCACGGAATCAACTGACGGCGCTACCGCCCGACATTTTCGCGGGGCTCGGCAGCCTGAGGTCAGTGTGGCTGATCTTCAATCACCTGGCGGCGTTGCCGCCCGACATCTTCGCGGGCTTGGCGAACCTTGAGAGGTTGCGGCTGCACTACAATCAGTTGGCTTCATTGCCGCCGAGCATCTTTGCGGATCTGCCTCGACTGGACAATGTGGATTTGAGCAACAACGAACTCAGGGCGTTGCCGCCGGGCATCTTCGCGGGCATGACGCAGTTGCGCGAGGTACGGCTGGGCAACAACGAACTGACGACGCTGCCCCTGGGGATCTTCGAGGATCTGGCTGCGCTGGAGGTTCTTGCCCTGGACTACAACCGGCTGTCGGATCTCCAGCCGGAAACCTTCGCGGGTCTGGTGAACCTGCAACACCTGAGGCTGTACGGTTCGGTCGCTCACAACAAGCTGGGCGAGCTGCCGCCGGGCATCTTCGATAGCCTGTCGCAACTGCGGAGCCTAGATCTGCGCGACACCCACCTGTCGTCCCTGCGACTGGGCGTCTTCGACCATCTTGAGCGGCTGGAGGTCTTGGATATTTCCAGCAACCCGCTGTTCGACCTGCCGCCCGCTGTGTTCGACCGGCTGGGGGCTCTGAGGGAGCTGCACATCCGCGGCATCCGCGTGTCCCGGCTCAGGCCTGGGGTGCTTGCCGCGCTACGGAGGCTTGAGTACCTGGATGTGGCGGGCAACCGCCTCGAAGCTCTGCCTTCCGGCACCTTCGCGGGCATGGATCGATTCGAGCGGTTCCAAGGCGTTAACAACCCCGGCGCGCCGTTCCCGGTCGCGGTGGAGTTCGCGCGAACGGATGCGGCCGACACGCTGGCGCCCGGCCCGGCGCGGGTGGTGATGAGGGTGCCGGACGGGGCTCCGTTCGGCTTCCGCATCCCGGTCTCGGTTCAGGGCGGCAGGGCATCCCGAACGTGGTTCGAGGTGGCGGTCGGCGACACGGCGAGCACGCCGCTGGTGGTCGGGCCACCGTCCGGTGGCGCGGGAGCGGTGCACGTCAGCTTCGGCCAGCCGCCGGGGCTGCCCCCGCGCTACGACGGCCTTGAGGTGGTGCCGGGCGCGCAGATGGTCCTGTTCGCCGAGTCGGACAACCGCTCGCCGGTATACCGCGAGTCGGCTCCGGCGTATTGGCTTCAGGCTGGCGGTGCGTCCGAGCCGTTGCCGCTCGGTCCCTACTTCTCCGATCCCGACGGCGACTCGCTGTCCTACGCGGTCGAGACGAGCGACGGAACGGTAATCGAGGGACGGATCGAAGGCGAAGTGCTGTGGATGGAGCCCCGGGGCGAGGGCGAAGCGGCACTCGTGGTTACGGCGACCGATCCGGCCGGTTTGGCGGCACGCCAGTCTTTGGCGGTGCAGGTGGCGCCAGCCGTCGACCCGGACCGGTTCAACATCGACCTGATCTTCGAGCCTGGGTTCACCGACGAGCAGAAGGCGGCGATGCGTCGGGCGGCGGACCGCTGGGAGGAGGTGGTGGTCGGCGACCTCCCGGATGTGCCTATCGACGGGTACATGGACACGCATGGCGAACACGGTCCCCGCATGGCCGGCGTCGTCGACGATCTTCTGGTGCATACGGTGTGGGCACCCGGTAATTCGATTACCCACGCTTGGGCGGCGGGCGAGCGCGAAGAATCCGGGCTGCCTTTCTATGGCGGAGCCAGCTACAGAACTCTCGCCGCACAGTGGAGTCTGGACCTGTTTCGCGAGGTCGGCCAGCATGAGATGGGGCACGTCCTGGGGCTGCTCGGACCCGGATGGGGATTCAGAAGGGAGATCGGATCCCCGCCCGAGTGGTACTTCACCGGCCCACTGGCGGTCGAGGCGTTCGACGCGGCCGGGGGTTCGGCCTACAACGGTCCGAAGATCCCGATGGACGAATACGGCGTCCATTGGCGGCGCAACGTGTTCGGCGAGGAGATCATGTCGTCGAACGCTGACGTGATCAGCGCGATCACGCTTCAGGCGCTCGCGGACATCGGGTACGAGGTGGACCTGACGAAGGCGGACGAGTACAGGTTGCCCGGAACGGGGGGCGCGGCGGGCGACGCGGCTTCGGACGGGCCGGAGAGGAACGCGTTCGAACTGACCGACGCCATCCTCCGGCTGCCGGTGGTCGTCGTGGACGAGAACGGCAAGGTGGTGCGGGTGATCCGCGACTGAATAGACAGCGCCAGTCGGTTCGCCGGATCCGTCCCGGCCGATTGCTGTCGCGATCCTGCGCGCGTCCCGATTCGGATGATCCGGGCTGGGCTTGTGCTTTCGCGCCTTCCCCTTACCTTCCGTCGTTCTCGCGCCGCCGGAGCGTCCGGCGGCCCACGCCAGCCTCCGACCCTCCCCCCACAGGACGCACCGACCGATGCGCCTTTCCCCCACTCTTTCCGCCCTGCCACCCGTGCGCCCTGGCGGTGCCGCCAACCCCCTCTTCCCGCGCGCTGTGGTCCGGTCGCTTGCGGTTGTCCCGCTCGCCGCCCTCGCGCTCGCGGGGGCCACCAGTCCGGCCGCCGCCTCTCCTCCCGCCACCGGAGCATCCGCTGTTGCCGACACGCTGCGCGTGACGCTTGCCGCGCCGGAGGGCGGCTCGGTGGCCGAGGGCTCGGAGGGCAGCTTCGACGTCTCCGTTGCTGGCAGCACCGCGGACGGAGCGGTGACGGTCCGATACTCGGTGTCAGGCACGGCCACGGCGGGCACGGACTACCGGGCGCTGTCGGGCGAGGTCACGGTGGCCAAGGGACAGAACGGCGCGCGGATCGTGCTCTCCGCGCTCGACGACGACATCCTGGACCACGGCGAGACGGTGGTGCTGGCGCTCACGGGTGCGAGCGGCGCGGCCACGGCGGTGGTGGACCCCGCCCCGGCCACGGCGACGATCGCCGACCACGGCACGGTGACGGTCGAGATCACCCCGATGAACGACACGCTGCCGGAGGGCGCGGCGTGGAACTCGATGGTGACGCTGTCCTCGGCGGTGGCCGAGCGGGTGTCGGTGGGCTGGCGCACCAGCGACGGCACTGCGTTGGCGGGCTCCGACTACGAAGGGATGAAAGGCAGCGTCGTCTTCGAGCCGGGCGAGCGCTCGAAGACGATCAGCGTGAGGACGCTGGAGGACGACGAGTCCGAGCCGGTCGAGATGTTCTACGTCGCGCTCGACCCGGCGGTCGCGGCGACCGCAGCGGCGGGCGGAGCGGGAGCCTGGGCGGGCAACGGCCTGCGGATCGACCTGCAACAGCGGTTCGGGTTCATCGAGTGCACCGTCGAGTTTCTGGACGGTCGGATCGATCGCGCCGTCGACGAGAACGAGCGGGCGGGCACGGACGTGGGCGCTCCGGTGACGGCCCCCACGGAGAGCATCGCCTTCTACAAGCTGAGCGGGGGATCGGGGCTCTTCGCCATCGACGATGTGACGGGGCAGATCAAGACCACTGCCCGCCTCGACCACGAGAAGAGGAGTTCCTACGTCGTCAGCGTCAGCGTGCACGATGCCTGCGGCGCCAGCGACACCACGGACGTCGCCATCAATGTCAACAACTTGAACGAAGCGCCGACGGTCAATGCCGGGAAAGATCAGACCGTCAAGTCAAATGAAATGGTGACGCTGAGCGGCACGAGCACCGATCTCGACGGCGACGACGCTACGTGGGGCACCCCGTCGCACAAGTTCGCGTGGGTGCAGACCAAGGGCCCGACTCCGACCGACGGGCTGAAGGATGCGAACAAGAGGACGGCGACCTTCAAGGCACCTCTTGTGGCCCAGATTACTGATTTGGTCTTCAAACTGACGGTCACCGATGGTGGCCCTCTCAGCCACACCGATGACGTGACGATCACAGTGAGACCGCCGGATAACAAGCCTCCAGAGTTCGAGAAGGAGAGCTACTCCTTCACGACGGACGAAGCGGTCTCGGTGGACGCCAGGGTGGGCCGGGTACACGCGACGGATCCCGAGGGCGGATCGGTGGAATACTCGCTGTCGAATTCGTCCTACTTCAAGATCGGCCTGTCCTCGGGGTGGGTCACGGTGAAGGCGCAACCGCCAGCAGGCACCTACAGGCTCACCGCCACGGCGAGGGATTCCGTCGATGCGGAAGGTACGGCGAAGGTGACGATCCAGGTCAACAAGGTGGTCCCGCCGAACAAGCCTCCGGAGTTCGACCAGGAGAACTACTCCTTCACGACGGACGAAGCGGTCTCGGTGAACACCGAGTTGGGCCGGGTACACGCGGAGGACCCGGAGGGCGGACGGGTACGGTACTTCTTGTCGAGTTCGTCCTACTTCAAGATCGGCACCGGCACCGGCGCGATCACGGTAAAGGCGCAGCCGCCAGCGGGCACCTACAGGCTCACCGCCACGGCGAGGGATTCCGTCGATGCGGAAGGTACGGCGAAGGTGACGATCCAGGTCAACAAGGTGGTCCCGCCGAACAAGCCTCCGGAGTTCGACCAGGAGAGCTACTCCTTCACGACGGACGAAGCGGTCGCGGTGAACACCGAGTTGGGTCGGGTACACGCGGAGGATCCGGAGGGCGGACGGGTACGGTACTTCTTGTCGAGTTCGTCCTACTTCAAGATCGGCACCGGCACCGGCGCGATCACGGTAAAGGCGCAGCCGCCAGCGGGCACCTACAGGCTCACCGCCACGGCGAGGGATTCCGTCGATGCGGAGGGTACGGCGAAGGTGACAATCAAGGTGAACAGGGTTGTTACTCCACCCGACTGCACGGTCGGCGTAGAGAACCACAGCTTTGGGGTGTACAGCGACGAGACGGTGGTGGGGACGGTGCAGGGTTGGACGCAGGGTTCGGACTGCGGGTCGCTGCGATATGAACTGAGCGGGGCGGACGCGGCGCCGTTCTCGATCGGACAGTCGAGCGGCCGAGTGACGGTGACGGGCTCGCTGAGTGTGAGGACGTACGTTATGACCGTGAAGGTGCGGGACGGCAACGGACACGCTTCGGCCTCGGCGACGCTTACGGTCGGGGTGACTGATCGTCCACCGACGGCCGTGGCTCCGGTGTTCGGTCGGACGAGCTATTCCTGGGCGGTTCACGACACGGCGTCGACTGGCCATGTCGTCGGCACGGTGACGGCGACGGACGGCAACCGGGACCGCCTCACCTATGCCCTGTCGGACACCAGCCGGTTCAAGGTTGGAAGAGCGAGCGGGGTGGTCACAGTGGCCGTCGCCCCGCCGGCCGACACCTACAAGCTCAAGGCGTTCGCGACCGATCCGGGAGGGCTTGCCGATACCGCCGCCGTGACGATCACGGTCACGACCCCGCCTCCGACGAACCGCGCTCCGGTGATCGAGAGCGTTATCCCGGCGCGCGCGGTGGTGGCCGGAGACTCGGTGGCGGTGAGGGTGTCGCCGCACTTCAGCGATCCCGACAAGGACGCGCTGACGTACACGGCATCCTCGTCCGCCCGGACCGTGGCGACGGTGAGGGCAAGCAATGACACGGTGTGGGTCCGGGGTGTGTCGAAGGGGACCGCCGACATTACGGTCACCGCCGCGGATCCGCGCGGTCTGTCCGTTTCGCAGGCCTTCAGCGTGACCGTGAGTCAGGGGAACGGCGCGCCCGAGATTGTGCGGCCGATTCCGCCGATGAAGTTCGCGGCGGGCGACTCGATGGTGGTGGACGTGTCCCGATACTTCCGGGACCCGAACAACGACGCGCTCACCTATGAAGCCCAGTCGTCGAACGAGTCGGCGGCGACAGCGAGGGTGAGCGGGAGCAAGGTGACAGTGAGGGGCGTGTCTCCCGGCGAGTCGCGGGTGACGGTGACGGCCCGCGACACGCACGGCGCTTCGGTGTCTCAGGGCTTCGAGGTGACGGTCGAGGAGGCGAACGAAGCGCCGGAGGTGGTGAAGCCGATTCCGACGATGACGCTCGCGCCGGCGGAGTATGGAGTGGTGGACCTGTCGGGGCACTTCTCCGACCCGGACGATGACGACCTTGAATACGGCGCGGTCTCGTCGAACGAGGCGGTGGCGACGGTTCGGGTGCGGGAGGACCGGCTGACGGTGACGGGCGTGCTCCGGGGGCACTCGCCGGTGACGGTCACGGCGAAGGACGGGCGCGGCGGGTCGGTGTCGCTGGAGTTCGTGGCGACGGTTCCCAACCGCGCGCCGGAGCGGCTGGGCACGATTCCGGACCGGACGATCGAGCGGGGCGACACGGCGAGCGTGGCGGTTCCGGGATACTTCGGGGACCTTGAGGGCGACACGCTGACGTACACGGCGGTCTCCTCGGACGGAGACGTGGTGGCGGTGGGCATGGCCGGGGACCGTGCGAGGTTCGAGGGCCTCAAGAAGGGCACCGCGAAGATCACGGTGACGGCGGACGACGGGCACGGCGGGCGCACGAACCAGGAGTTCGCCGTGACGGTCGAGGGCGCGAACGGGCCGCCCGAGGCGGTGGGCGCGATCCCGGCGCTGACGGTCGCTCGAGGCGAGACGGCGGTGGTGGACGCGTCGCCGCACTTCCGGGATCCGGACGGGGACACGCTGCGGTACGAGGCGTCGTCGTCGAACGAGGCGGCGGCGACGGTGAAGGTGAGCGGGAGCGAGGTGTCGGTGACGGGCGTGTCTCGGGGCGAGAGCCTGGTGACGGTGACGGCGCGGGACCCGGAGGGAGCGTCGGTCTCGCAGACGTTCCTCGCGACGGTGCCGAACACTCCGCCGGTGGCGGCGGGCTCGCTCGATCCGTTGACGCTGGACCACGGCACGTCGGCGCTGGTCGAGGTGTCGAGCGCGTTCAGCGATCCCGACGGGGACAGCCTCGCCTACCGGGCGTCCTCGTCGGACGGGGACGTGGTCCACGTGGCGGTGAGAGGGCGTCGAGTGGGGGTGAACGGCCTGAAGCGGGGCGAAGCGACCGTAACCGTGACGGCGGAAGACGGCCACGGCGGCACGGTCGAGCAGGCGTTCGAGGTGACGGTCCGGAACGCGGCGCCGAGGTTCGGCCTGCCGGCCTACGAGCGCGAGGTGGCGGAGAACTCGGCGGCGGGCACGGCGGTCGGCGATCCGGTGACGGCCTTCGACACGGGCGGCGACGCACTGAACTACAGCTTCGCGGGGACGAAGCCGTCGGCGTTCGAGATCGCGGCTTCGAGCGGCCAGATCGCGGTGGCCGCGGGCGCGGCGCTGGACTACGAGCGCGGCGACACGTTGCACGCGGTCCGGGTGGTGGCGAGCGACGGGACGCTGGCGGACACGGTGGGGGTCACGATCCGGGTGACGGACGTACCCGCTCCGGGCAGGCCGGATGCGCCGGTGGTGACGGGCGGAACCGGAGAGGTGCAGGTGTCGTGGAGCGCGCCCGCGAACGAGGGGCCGGAGATCACGGACTACGATCTCCGGTACCGGGCGAAGGCGGACGGCGATTGGACGGAACCGGCGGCGGCGGGCGCGGTGCTGGCGGACAAGATCACGGGACTCGAAGCCGGAACGGCGTATCAGGTGCAGGTGCGCGCGGAGAGTTCGGAGGGGGTGGGCGAGTGGTCGGAGCCGGGCGAGGGGACGACGGATCCGGACAACCGGTCGCCGTCGTTCGACGCGGAGACCTACGAGCGCGAAGTGCCGGAGAACTCGGCTCCCGGCACGGAGGTCGGAGCGCCGGTGACGGCCACCGACGACGACCAGGACGACTTGACGTACAGCCTCGTCACCGGCGGGGACGAAGCGCCGTTCGTGATCGACGGGGCGACCGGCCAGATCGCGGTCGCCGAGGGCGCGGCGCTGGACTACGAGAGCGGCAAGACGGCCTACGAGGTGAGCGTCCGGGCGAGCGACGGGACGCTTGCGGCCACGGCGGCGGTGACGATCCGGGTGACGGACGTGCCCGCCCCGGGCAAGCCGGACGCGCCGACCGTGACGGGCGGAACCGAAGAGGTGGAGGTGTCGTGGACCGCGCCCGTGAACGAGGGGCCGGAGATCACGGACTACGATCTGCGCTACCGGGCGAAGCCGGGCGGCGAATGGAAGGACGCGCCCGTGGTGGGCGCGATGTTGACCCACACGATCAACGGACTGGAGGCGGGCACCACGTACGAGGCGCAGGTCCGAGCGATCAGTTCGGAGGGCGCGGGCGAGTGGTCGGAGCCGGGCGCGGGGACGACGGATCCGGACAACCGGGCTCCGTCGTTCGATGCGGAGGCCTACGAGCGCGAGGTGCCGGAGAACTCGGCTCCCGGCACCGTGGTGGGCGAGCCCGTGACGGCCACCGACGACGACCAGGACGACTTGACGTACCGCTTCGCCGCCGGAGGCGAGGCACCGTTCGAGATCGACGGGACGACGGGCCGGATCACGGTGGCGGAAGGCGCGGCGCTGAACTACGAGAGCGCGGACACGCTGTTCACGGTGCGTGTCGAGGCGAGCGACGGCGAGCTTGCGGACACGGCCTCGGTGACGATCCGCGTGACGAACGCGGACGATCCCGGCACGGTCACGCTTGACCCGGAGGTGGCGCGCGTGGGCGTCGAGATGACCGCGACCCTGACGGACGAGGACGGCGTGCGCGGCGGGGGAACGAGCCGAAAGTGGCAGCGCTCGGCCAACGGCAGCGCCTGGAACGATGTCGGCAGGGGCCGGATGTACAACCCGGTGACGAGCGACGCGGGCAGGTGGCTGCGCGTGGTGTTCACCTACTCCGACCGCCATGGGCCGGGCAAGCGGGCCGTGAGCGCGGCGTTGAAGGTGCAGCCCGGAAACGCGGCGCCGTCGTTCGCCGAGGACGCCTACGAGCGCGAGGTGCCGGAGAACTCGCCGGGCGGCACGGCGGTGGGCGAGCCCGTGACGGCCACCGACGGCGACAACGACGACCTGACGTATGCGTTCGTCCCCGGCGGAGCCGAGGTCCCGTTCGAGATCGACGGGGAGACTGGCCGGATCGCGGTGGCCGAGGACGTGGCGCTGAACTACGAGAGCGGCGACACGCTCCACGCGGTGCGCGTCGAGGCGAGAGATGGGACAATGGCGGACACCGCCACGGTGACGATCCGCGTGACGAACGCGGACGACCCCGGCACGGTCACGCTTGACCCGGAGGTGGCGCGGGTGGGCGTCGAGATGACCGCGACGCTGACGGACGAGGACGGCGTGCGCAACGCGGGCAGGCAGCGCCGATGGCAGCGTTCGCGCGCCGGCAACTCGTGGAACGAGGTCGGCAGGGGCCGGATGTACAACCCGGTGACGGCCGACGAGGGCAAGTGGCTGCGGCTGGTGATCACCTATTCGGACGGCCACGGACCGGGCAAGCGGGCGGTGAGCGCGGCGGTGAAGGTGCTGCCCGCGAACGCGAGGCCCTCGTTCGGCGCGGTGCATGAGCGCGAGGTGCCGGAGAACTCGCCGGGCGGCACGAACGTCGGCGCGCCGGTCGCGGCGACCGACCCGGACAGTCCTTCCTTGTCCTACAGCTTCGTCGAAGGCGGCGACGAGGCACTGTTCGGGATCGTGGAGGCGACGGGCCAGATCACGGTGGGAGCGGGCGCGGCGCTGGACTACGAGAGCGGCGACACGCTGCTCGCGGTGCGCGTCGAGGCGAGCGACGGCGAGCTTGCGGACACCGCCTCGGTCAAGATCAGGGTCACCAACGCGGACGATCCGGGCAGGATCGCGCTGAGCGCGGACGTGGCGCGGGTGGGCGTGCGGCTGACCGCGACGCTGACGGACCAGGACCGCTCGGTCGAGCGGAGCAAGATGCGGACCTGGCAGCGTTCGCCGGACGGCACCGCATGGACGATGGTCGTGCGGGGCGCGGAGCGGCGCTTCTACACCCCGACCGAAGCCGACAGGGGCAAGTACCTTCGCGCCGTGTTCACCTACACCGACGGCCACGGGCCGGGCAAGCGGGCCGAGAGTCCGGCCGTGATGGTCGTCGGCGCGACCACGCCGGTCGTCTCGTTCGGCGCGGAGAGCTACACCGCCGCACCGGGCGGGTCCGCCGATGTCGCCGTGCTCCTGTCGCCCGCGGCCTCCTCGGCGCTCGCCATCGAGGTCGTGGCCGGAGACAGCACGCACACCGTCACGTTCCAGAGCGGAGCGAGTTCGGGCACGCTGAGCGTCGGCACAGCGGGCCTATCGGCCGGGGACACCCTCGCGGCCCGGTTCGGCAACCTGCCGGACGGCGTGGCCGTCGGCGTCCCGGCGACCACGCGGATCGTCGTGGTGGCGGTCGCCGGAGACCGGGTCTCCCGATCCGTGGTCGAGGACGGTTCCTTGACCGAACTTGAAGTGGAATACGCCCAAGCGGAGTACTCGACCGTCGCGGGCGGGCCTGGGACCGAAATCACGCTCCGGGCGAGCCCCGCAGCCGACCGACGGGTGGCCGTGTCCATCACGGCCATGCGTGCCGCCTCCTTCGAGGCGGCGTTGCCGGACTCCGTCGTGTTCCAGCCCGGCGACTCGCTCGCGGCGTTCATGCTCGAAGTCCCGTTGGACACCGAACCCGGCCCCCTCGCGCTCGGGTTCGGCGCGCTGCCCGAAGCCGTCAGCGCCGGTGCCGTCGCCTCCGCCACGGTCGATATCGCTGACCACGACCCCGGCCCGCTCCGGGACGAGGCGTTCGACCTCGGACTCGCCGTCTTCGGGCGCGCCGTCGCCGAGGGCGCGCGCCAGGCCGTCGGCGCGCGCATCGACGCCGTCATGCAACCGACGAGAAGCAGTTCCGGCAGCGGCGTGCCCGGATCGGCGGCGGAGTGGGCCGGACGCGCCGCCGGCACCCTCGCCTCGCTCACCGGCGCGCCCCTCAATGCTTCCTCGGCGGCCGACATGGCCCGCCGGTCCGGGTCGGTCGATCTTCCGACCGGGCGGGAGGCCGCCCGGCGTCTGTTGCCGAACCTCTCGTTCGCGACCGCGCTCGGGCCGCAGTCCGCCCAAGGGCGGCCCGGGATCGGGCTCTGGGCGGAAGGTTCAACCCAATCGTTCCGCGGCGAGCCCGGCATCGACTACGACGGTGGGCTCCGCGCGCTCACCGTCGGTGCCGACGCACGCATCGGATCCTCCGCGCTGCTCGGGGTGTCGCTCATGCGGAGCGACGGCGACCTCGACTACTCGCGCCGCTCCGCCAAGGGCTCGCTCGGACACGACATGAACAGCGTCCATCCCTATCTGTTCCTCCAGCCCTCTCCCGGAATCGGACTCTGGGCCATGGCCGGCTACGGAACCGGAGATGTCCGGGACGGCAACCACCACGGCGACAGCGGCGCGTCGCTCCGCATGCTCTCGGGCGGCGTCAAGGTGCCGCTCGCCAGAAGCGGCGCGTTCGGACTCGCGCTCAACGGCGACGCGTTCACGGTCGGCATGAGCGCCGAAGACGGCGAGCGCGAAGGAACGGCCTCGCGCGCACGCGCAGTGCTCGAAGCGTCATGGACGACCGGAGGACTCAAGCTCGCCACCCAGGCGGGGGCGCGCTACGACGGCGGGGACGCCGACACGGGCGGCGGCGCCGAAACCGGAGCCTCCGTCGGATACGCCGCTCACGGGCTTGACCTCGACCTCCGTGGAAGGCTCGCCCTCGGGTCCGGCCGGCACCGTGAATGGGGCGCCGCGCTAAGGCTCGCGTTCGATCCCGGAACACGCGGCGAAGGGTTCCGGCTCGCGGTCAGCCCCAAGCACGGACATGATCGAAGCGGGCTTCACGGGTTCATGGACGGCGGAAGGTTGCACGCAATGACGCCCGCCACGGGACGGGACTGGCGGCTCGACGCCGAAGTGGGCTACGGTCTCAAGAACCCCGGGGGCGGAGGCGCGCTCGACAGCTACACCCGCCTGTCGGCGGATGGCCGGAACCGTTCATGGTCGTTCGGCACCCGGTACAGCGTCAGCCAGACACTCCGGCTAGGCATCGAGGGATCGCGAAGCCAACTGCCCAGGCAAGACCCCAACCTGGGACTCAGACTTGCGCTCGACTTCACGTTCTGAGCGGCCCGAATGCGCTATGTGGCACGTCCGCTCGCGGCAAAAGGCTGGATGTCGCTGGCGAGGTTCTGGTAGCTTGCGTTCGGCAACGGGTGTTGTGGCTCGGTTGTTCCCGTCAATTGACGCCGGTAATCCAGTGATTCGGCAACGCGCCAACCCGATCGGCTCCCACAGCAGGAATGGCAGATCGTGCAGCCCTGATTAGACTTACGTGATTCCCTGCCGTGATTCAGGCCTCATGTGCTCCGCCCGTCCGGCGACAAGTGCCTTGATGGTCTGGAGCGACGCCATCAGAAGCGTTCCCGTCCCGCACGCCGGGTCGATGATCCGCAGCTTCCCTACCGCACCGGAATCGGACCAGTCGATCAGATCGTTGGCTAGCGACAGCCGAGCGAGCATGATCGCCGACAGGTTGTTCGTGTAGAACGCGCCGTCGCTCTTCGCGGAACCGAGGATGCGGTGATAGAGCGGCCCCGCATGATCGTAGCCCAATTCGCTCAGGGAGTCCGCAACGCGGTTCGCGCACTCGGCAACGACCCTTATCGCGTCGCCGGTAGCCTCGTCGTGGGGCAGCGCGCCGAGCACCGAGAGCGCGGGCCGGAAGACAGGCGCGTAGGCGGACGGCTAACGGCCAACATCACGGCAGGAGATCACGTAAGTCTAACTGGGACTGCACGATCTGCCACTCCTGCCGCTTGAATGGATCTTGCTGGATCGGGTCGCGAGAGCGGGAAAACCGGAGCCAATCGGCGGGACTCCCAACCATGGTCGAACACCTTCGGACGGACTGGTTTGCAAGTCGGCGGTCAAAAAGTGCGTTTTGCGGGAAGGCAACTCGGTGGACGGGTTCACATCGTTCAAGCAAGCCGCGCAGGAATCCACAGCGCATCACGTCTCTGCCTCCATGACGCCCATCCAAACGACGAGATTCACTTCGTCCACCTCGATGGGATCGAGCGGCTCGGGCGGTCGCCAAGGCTGTAGGCCGAGTTCGTTCACGACATCGGCGATTCTGCGCGTCAATTCTCCGGCGGCGACCTCGTCGGGCTGGAACACCTCCCGGAGCCGCCGCTCCTGGCGGATGCCCCACGGCGCTTCGAGGGCGTCCGCGACCCGGTCCCGGTCCTCGACGGACAACCCGGAGGCCGGGTGGATGCGTACATGGTCGGCGGCTGCCCGGAAGAGCGGGCGGATGCCGGGCTGGAGGGTGGCCGGATCGGTGGCACGCATCCATTCGTCGTAGATGTCGCGGCGGGCGCGCTCCCAAGCGCCGAAGGCTCCTTCCGCGAACCCTTCCGGCAGCGCGCGCTCGGTGCGCTCCGTACAGGAGAGGATTCCGAGGCAGGTAAGGGTGTCGCGCTCGATCTCCGCGTCCGGCCCCAAGGGCACGAACCGCATGAACACGCGGTCGAAGACGCGAGCGCAGAAGATGTGGCCCGTGCGGTTTCCGCCCACGAATCCCGAGCCGACGCCCCACGCCAAGTCCCTGATCCGGTCGCCCCAGCGCTCGATCCCCTTCCGCAGCTCCTGCCGGTACTCTTCGCCGCTGTGCGCGTGGACGCCCTCGCCTCCACGTTCGAAGAGGGACGAGTCGCCCCTTCGGAGCCCCTCGATCTGCTTCCGGTCGTCCGCGAAGACCTGTTGGGTCTGCTCCATGCCGGGTATCGGTGGCTGTTCGACTCCGATCGACGCGGCAGCCTGTGCCAGCTTCCGGCGGATCCGCTCTTCCAGGGCCAGAAGGGCTTCGAGTTGGCGGTCGGGAAACACGCAGGTGAGGAACACCTTCTCGTGGGGGCTGCCGATGCGGTCGATGCGCCCGTGACGCTGAACGAGCCGCATCGGGTTCCACGGCAGGTCGTAGTTGATGATCCGTCCGCACTGCTGGAGGTTCATCCCTTCGGCCAGCACGTCCGTCGTGACGAGAATGTCGTATCTGTCCTCGGAACGCGACGGCGGGGCCTCCGTGGATTCGGGCGCGAACCCGAACACCGCGTCGCTGCGGGTGATTCCGTCGAACGAGTCGGTTCCCCTGACGACGGCGATACGGCCACGGTAGCTGGCGAGCCGCCGATCCGTGGCCACCACCTCCCGCAACCGCTCGGCGATCCACTCGACGGTGTCGCCAAAGTAGGAGAAGACGAGCACCTTGCGCCGGTTGCGGATGTCGCGCTTCGAGATGCCCTTGCGGTCGGCGTCCGCCGCGATGCGGGCGAGTTCCCCGGCGAGGAGTTTGAGCTTGGGGTCGTTCTCCGCCCTTATCGCGGATGCCCGGACCCGAAGGCGTTCGAGAAGCGCCCTGTCCGACCGCACGTCTTCAATGAGCCTTGTGGTGTCGAGGTCGTCCTCGACCGGCTCGCCTTCTCGGAGAAGCTCCTCCCACGCCTCGTCGGAATCGGTCTCGCGTAGCGCGGCCAGGGAATCGGAGGACGGGATCACCCCTCTCTCGATCGCGCGCACGAAATCATCGTGCGCGGCGACCATCCTGCTCACGGTCTGGACGAAAGCCTTCGCCGACGACTCGAACCGCTTGAGCAGCCCGGAGCGGATGAGGCCCACGAGCGCCGTTTCCCGGGCGTCCGGCACTCCCGCCCGACGGTATCGAGTCGGCCAGTATCTGGCCATCGTGAGCTTGGGTTCGCCTTCCCCGGAGTCCAGAACCTCCGCGAACTCGTCGAAGAACCCCGGCAGCACCTCGTCCAGATCGTAGCTTCGGGAGCGGACCACCGGGTCCGGGAACCGGATCGTGACCTCGGTTCCGTCCTTGAGCCGGAAGTTGTCATTCGGGTAGAAGCGCTGAACGAAGTGCCGTGTCCGCCGCACCGTCGTTGCGTCGAGGATGTCGAACAGGGTATCCGGGCTGAGCGAGAACGGATCCTCCTTGTCGGCCCGCCGGAACCGCTCCTTGAGCGAAGGGATGCCCCGGTCCGCGAACACCGCGTCGTGGCCGACGAAGTAGGTGAGCAGGTCGTAGAGGTCCCAGAGCGAGTTGTTCACCGGCGTCGCGGTCAGGAGGACAACCTTCCGGGGCGGGTCGCCGCGCAGCAGTTGCCGGAGCGCGCGGGCGCGCTTCGTGTCCGGGTTCCGGAAGGCGTGCGCCTCGTCGATCACGACGAGCGAGTACTCGCCGATGCTGGAGCCCAAGGCGCTACCGTCCCCCTCGCCAAGCTGGCGGTCGCCGGCGAGTTGCTCGAACGACACGACCTCGATACCGACTTGGTAGCGTCTCCTGAACTGCCTCCACATCCCGTCCCGTAGCTGGGCGGGTGCGATCAGGAGCGCTCGTTGGCGGTTGCGCTCGATGACCTCGGTGAAGATCTCGGCGGCGATGAAGCTCTTGCCGAGCCCCACGCTGTCGGCGACCAGAACGCCGTCGTACCGGTCGAGAATTCGCTTCGCGCGGAACACGCCGTCGGTCTGGAAGCGCGTGAGCCGGATCCGGCCCGAGTCCCCGGCCTCCTCTTCGAGTTCTTCGCCGTACCGCTCCCACAGGGCGCGCAGATAGATCAGATAGGGAGGGTGTTCGACGAACTGTTCCCTGTAGATGGCGGCGAGATCGTAGGGACGGGCGTCGCTCCAAAGCCGGTCGAACCACTCCTCGACCCTCTCGACGACGCCGGGCTGGTACTGGCCGAGGTTGAGTTCGAGGTTCGACGTGAGCCCGGCGAGCGTGAAGTTCGACGATCCGGCGAGCACCCCCTGCTTGCCGGAGAACAGGAATGCCTTGCCATGCAGGAAGCGGTGCTCGTAGCGGCGCACCTCAATCCTGCCGGAGTCGAGGAAGTCCAGAAGCTCATGCACCGAGGTCCGAGTCTGCTCGGTGAACGGGAGGCGGTCGCGGTCCCGCCTGAGCTTGCGCTCCGCACCGTCGAGTTCCTCGTCGGCCAGCCTCTTCTCGTATCGCTCGCCGCGCGGATCGCCGAGGCGGCGCTCCGGCAGCCGGGCGGCGGGCAGCGGCTCGGCACCGAGCAGGAGGCGCACACCCGCAGCGCGGCGGAGCACATCGGCCAGCCGGCCGAAGCCGCCCGGATTGAAGTACCCCGTCGCGATGGACGCCGAGGGCGGTTCGCGCAGCGTACCGAGCAGGTGTTCGAGGCGCTCCCGTAGAGCCCGTTCGAGCGTGTTGCCGTCGAGGTTGTCGACGAACTCCGGGTGGCTCATCGGATGCCCTTCCACGTCTGAAAGTGGTTCAGCGTGCCTTTCAGCCGCTCCTCGTGGTCCCAGCCCTCGTGGAACGTCTCGAAGATGTGAACGAGTTGCGACTCGGTGAGGCCGTAGAGGTGGGCCACCACGGCGTCGAGTTCGCGGATGTGGTCCTGCTTCTCGTCCGTGTCCATCGGACCGCACGCGACGCCGAGTCGTCCGGCCCAATCGGCGAATCGATCATCTGGAGATGCGAGTCGCCCGGCCAACGCCATGACGCGTTTGCGTAACGGGCTGTCCTCATCTGATCTCGGGACCGGCAATGGGGTTCAGGACATGGAAGTCCATGTGCGTCTCTACGAAACGCCGGGCATACCAGTCGAGAGCAACCGAAGACAGAACGCCGAGCAGGTAAGCTTCGTCCTTCTTGTTCCCACGCGGCCACAGGAAGTACGGTGCAACATCGGTCAGAATGACATGTGGCGGAACGAGCGTAGCGCGAATGGTCCGGCTATCTGTCGCACGAGAGATACGACGAAAAACGATCCGTGCATTGAGACAGGATTGCGTCCTGGGGTCGTCTCTCCACGCCTGATCGAACTCCGCGAACGCCGAGCGCCTGTTCGCCCGCATCCGCTTGCTCTGGAGGTGGCCGAGCACCCGAGCAGGGTCCGCCCATGCGTAGTAGGTCCCAGTGTCCGGGTTCCAGAGGTCGAACGACGCCCCCTTGTAGACAGGCCAGAACCCCTCGGGGCAATCCTTCGACACAAGGTCCATGTACGGCTTACCGGCTGTGGAATTGAGGTCTCCCTGCACCGGCCTGGCTCTCCAGCCGACGCCGTCGTTCAGGTCCAGCCGTTGGCTCTTTCGCAGTTGTGCGAACACTTCCACAGATTCGTCCGACGGAAGCAGCGGAACTGAGGCCGTGTCGTTCCAGGCCTCGACCTCGCGGGCGCGGAACGTCACCGGAGGCCGCCGGACACCGGCCCGAAACCGCTTGAGGTTCGCGTACGGCCCGCTAAGCCGAAGCTCGCACTCGCTGGCACCCTTCCCGCGCGTGATGGCGGTCAGGCCGATGGTGTATCGGGGCTCCATATCGAACACCCACCGCCCGGTGTTCACCAGCATCGTCAGGTCCACCCTTTGGGCTCGCTTGAGGATTCGCTTCCGGAACTCGTCGCCCCCCTTTGCCGCCAAGGCCGACCGGGGAAGCACAACGCCTATCCGCCCGCCGTCCGCCGACACAAGGTCCCAGAACCGCCATACGAATGCCTTGTAGAGGTCGGGATGACCTGCGCTCATCCCCGGGTATGCACCCGCAATCAGTAAGGCCCGGAGTCGATTGGTGGTCCGCCGCTCCTCGTCGAATTTCGCAACAAGGTCCGGCCGCTCCTCGCGATACTGCCGTTTCAGCGCCTCTGCCGTGCGCTGCGTTCGAGCTCGCAGCCCCGGGAAGTGTCGAGCCCAGAACGCGTGCTCTTCGACCATCGGCTTCTCCCAAGGTGGGTTGCCAAGGATCACGTCGAACCCAGTGCGCCTTCCAAGGAACACGTGCGGAAAGGCGAGCGCGAAGTGCAGTGCGTCCAGTCCCTTGAGCTCCTCACGTCCCTTGTCCATCAACTGGGCTCGGAAGATGTCGCCCGGGTCGTCCAAAGCCGTGGCCACCCGTCCCTCGGCGATTGCCTCGTGGATGCCGCTGTTCGTGCGCGAGGCCGCCAGTAGCGTGAAAAGTTCCTGCTCCGACCGGATGGTTCTCCGCATCCGGGCGTAGATCTCCCGCGCCTCCCGGATCTCAGCGTCGTTCGCGTCGGTGAGCCGGGCCAGCCTCTCAAGGGGCTCCCGAACCGCCCCGAGCCGCTCGCTCGCGACGAATGAGAACAGGTCGCCGCTCTCGGTCTGGAACAATTCGGACGCCTCCTCGAAGGATGCGATTCCCACGAGCGAGTTGCCTTGGATCAGGTTGTGGTCGAGGAGCGAGAGCGGGAGGCCCGGCACGAAGGTGTGGATCCAGAGCGACAGTCGCGCCAGTTCGACGGCCATGGGATTCATGTCCACACCGAAGATGCAGCGCCGGGCAACCTGCCTGCGGAGCAGTTGGATGTCCTCGATGGGATTATCCCCGGACCAGTCCGGTCCGAGCTTGTGCTGCGCCGTTCGCCGGAGCCGCGCGAACTCCTCGCGCACATCCGGCAGAGGCCGGGCGGCCAAGTAGTTGGCGAGACGACGTTCGATCCGGTCCACCGCCCCGACCAGGAAGTGGCCCGAGCCCATCGCGATGTCCGCGACGCGGAACTCGAAGAACCGCCGTCCCGCCTCCCGGTCCGGCATCCCTTCGAGCCGCTCGAGGTGCTCATCGAGCGCCGGTTCGAGCGCCCGGTCGAGGAGGTGTTCGACGGCAAAGGCCGGCGTGTAGTAGGACCCGCTGGACTTCCGCGCTCCCGAGCGGTTGTGGAGATACACCTCGCCCGCTCGGACTTCGACCGTGTCGCCGGACTTGGCCGGGAGGTAGGCCTCGGTCTTGTCGTCCACCGTCAGGTCCGTCTCGGCGAGCGAAAGCTCACTCTCCAGCAGGCCCTCGTAGATCGTCCCGAACTCGCGGATCCCGAGCGACCGAAAGTCCACCGGGCCTTCGGTTCTCTCCGCCGTCCGGTCGAGAAGCAGCGCGGCGAGCGCCCCGGCGAACTCGCGGTCCGGGAGCGAGAGAGCCGCGATCCGGGCTCCGAGCTTCGAGACCGACGCCTCGGAGGCGAACAGCGTGCCGTTGTAGGCTGGGACCTCCCACTCCGGGTTTCCGATGCTCACCGCCGTCCAAATCTGCATGACCTCCGACCAGAAGGAGGGCTGTTCGCCGAACTCGATGTCCTTGCGCCGGGCCTCGCCGAGGCGCTGGGCGATCCGCTTGAGCGAGTGCTCGCGGTAGCTCCGCGAGGCGTGAAGAGGCAGCAGGCCACGGTCCTCGGCATAGGCGACGAACAGAAGCCTGTACAGGATGCGAAGCGCCGCCTGGTAGGCCTGTTGGAGATCGTCCGTAGTCGGGCTGTCTGGATGCATTGCCGCCACGACGGCACGGGCAAGCGACGGCATCACTTCGCGGTAGACCCGCTCGCGAAGACGACCGCCGAGATCGGCGGCGTAGTCCTCGCTCGCCCGGAGGATGTCCTCGACGCTCCCGCCCTCCGACAGCGCGGGCGCCGACAGCAGGAGCCAGAGGTAGCCAACGTCATCACGCGAAAGCAGGTCGAGATTGATCTCGGCGAACGTCTCGGCACGTCCACGTCGGCCCGTGCCGACGCCCGGCTTGGCCGGATAGAGGCGAATCGTGCCGCCAGCCACCGCGACCACCCAGTCCAGGTTCTCCCGGTCGGCTTGCGCCAAGGCGTAGGACACCGGCGAGATGCCGTCGAACCTCGGGCTCGCGGCGTCGATCTCCTCGGGCCGGTCCAGAAGGACGGCCACCGCCGTCTTGCGGTCCCCGGCCAGCAGCAGCATCGCCGGTCCGGGAAGCTCTTCGGTGGCGAATCCAAGACCCGCGATCAACGCGCGGCCACGGAGCGTCCGCACGCCGCGCCCCTCCTCGGCCGCGAGCGCCCAATCCCCGCGCGACGGAACCCCCCGCTCAAGTTCCTGCATCGCGAATAGGCCGCCGTTGCGGAGGCCCGGGATCGGCGCGTCCAGTGCGGGAAGCAGCCGGTGAAGGAGCCGGATCGCGGTGTGCCGTCCATCCGCCTCCAGTGCCTTGCCGCACACGGCTTCGACCTGATCGGCCGACAGGTTCCGATACTCGACCGGGTTGTGCTCGGTGGGGCCGCACACCGCCGCGCACCCGTTTCCCCACGGCACCACGATCAGCACTGGCGCGGCACGTCGCCCGGACCGCGCCCGGAACATGGCCCTGAGGTCCGCAATCCGGGGCCGCCCGTCCCACGCGACGATGACGACTTCGAGCGCAAGCGGGCCGCGCCCGAGATGGAGCTTGGCCCGGCGGTCTCCGACGGTGACGGGACGGGGTTCGAGATGGTCGAGCATGGGCGGGGAGCTGGCGGTTCGGGGTCGAGGGCAACGATTGAAGGCAGTCAAACTAGAGACGATCAGGCAGCGGGGCGACCAGCGGGTTACCTTGTCTTGCGCTCCGGCGCTCCAAGTGGCGCCGAATCCGGTTCTCCGGTAGAGTCAATGACCATGAGCATCAAGGCGAAATACAAGGATGGGGTGTTCACTCCCTTGGAGGAGGTCGAGAGCCCCGCGCCGGACGAGGTCTATCGAGTCTTCTCCGAGAGCGAGTTGAAGCGGCTCGCGGCGGACGTACCGTGGCTCAAGGGTTCGGAGCGCAGCTTCGAGTTCTGGGAAAACGAGGAGGATGCGGTCTACGACAGCCTATAGGCAGGGCGACATCGTTCTCGTCTCCTTCCCCTTCACCGATCTCACTTCATCCAAGAGACGCCCCGCCCTGGTTCTGTCACCGGATTCCTTCAACGCGACCGGACGGGACTTGGTGCTGGCCGCCATCACCTCGCACATCACGGATGACCCGAACGCCGTTCGTCTTCGGCGCGGCGACTTCGCCGAGGGTGGACTCCCCAAGGCGTCGATGGTGAAGACGACCAAGCTGTTCACGATGCACTCAACGCTCGTCGTCAAGTGGATCGGCGCTCTCCGGACCGGGAAGATGGAGGAGATCCTGCGGACGGTGCGCGGGTTCTTCGCCTGAGGCCGTGGGCATGGCCCGAAGGGCCGACCACGTTGGAAGCCCGCGAAGCGGTCACCGAAGACACCTTGCTGAAGCTCCTTCCTCGATCCGTATCGCCGGTGGTCGGCCGTATCGGCGGCTCGGTCTTCCGCGTCTGGCGAAACCCGGTCCGGGCAGGCACCGTACAGGTTGCAGGCAGCCTCGTCCCGAGTGCGTATTTTCCGCCGGGCAAGCTGCGGACCGGGAGCGTGTTCGCCCAGCGTCCCGGCGCTCCGACTGGTACGGCCGCACTGGAGTGTGAAAACGACGCGAGGGGTCATTTCACACTTTGGCCCTCCGGCGATTCACAGGGCGGCAGACGCGCATCCGCCGCGCCCGCAAGGTTCTGCGGCCATGCGGCCCGCCCGCCCGTTGCCGGACGGGCCACACGGGCCGTGGCGGGAGCAACCCCCCTCGCCGAAGGCTCGGTGCGGCGTAGCGGCGAGTGTGTCTTCACAACTCGCCACCGCCTCCGGGGTTGCTCCCGAACCAGAGATCCCTTGCGGGAAGGCCATGCGCTCCGCCGGCTCGGGGTAGAGGAAGTCGGATTGACCGGAGCGGCCACGTCCGATTCGGAACCGGGACATCCCATGGGGACGGCGGACCCTCGTCGGCACGGCGACCACTGCAAGTGCGTCGTCCATCCGGGCGACAGCCTGCAATCCGCGAACCCCGTCGGGAGCGGGGACCTATTACATTCCCATTCCCAAACGGGATTCCGTGCGACTTGAGACCAATTCGCGGGCGTCCGTGAGATCGGCCAACGATCCGTCCCCGACTTGACCAGCGTTCGCTCACACAGAGGCAACGGCGGCTCGCCGAACGCGACCACCGGAAGGAGGCCACCTTGAGCCAAGGGCCTGCCCGACCTACATCACCCACACACACCTCCGAAGCGGCAGCGCCCGACTCAGTATCCCGACTGCTGCACCATCTGGACGAGGTTCGGCAGGCGCGCAGTGCGGACTGCATTCGTCTCCTGGACGATGTGGATGGGATTCGACGGCGCCGTCAGCGCGAGTGCGTTCGTCTCCTTCAGGAGTTGACGCCGCACCTGCACGCGGCCCGTATGGTCGAGGGCGAACTGGACCGCCATCTCGCCCGCCGTTTCAACACCTTCCGCTACATCCGTGACGACGAACTCGGCCTCTCACGGATCATCGCCGATCTGCTTGATCCGGTCGGCGAGCACGGTCAGGGCACGATCTTTCTGGAAGCGATGCTGGCGCTGCTGGAGGTGGCTCCAGAGGCTTCTGATTCAGGCCGGTCCCGCCACACCGCTTCTGGCCGAGGCGGCAGAGCGGCGACTCTTGAGCGGCTTGCGGGTCGGCTTGGGTCCACCGCCGCCGACAAGATCCGGGTGAGGCAGGAACGGGGGGCCGGGGGCCGGTTCATCGACATCACGGTGGACATTCCGACCGACGACGGACACTTCTGCCTCGCATTCGAGAACAAGCCCTACGCAGGCGACCAACACAGACAATGCAGGGATTATCTGAAGTTCCTCGACAGGGAGTATCGCGGTCGCTTCCTCCTGGTCTATGTGCCGCCGCGCTTCCGGATGCCCGACGAATCCAGCCTTCCATGGAAGGATCGCGAGCGCTGGAAGAACCAATTCCGTGTGCTGCCCTATGTTGCCGACGATCCGCCCCTTGGCGACGATCCTTCCGACGGGGGCGGCGAGGCGCACGCGCAAGCTGCCTCTCGTGAGGATCATGCGTTTGTCGGGGCCGACCCACCTGATCACGATTGGGCGGCTGCCACGGATGACGCGGCTGTCGGTGACGGCACCTCACTCGCGGAGTGGTTTGGAACCTGCTCCACGGTCTGCGGTGCCGAGCGCCTGAGATGGTTCCTCAGAGAGGCGCAACTGTTCTGCCAGCACCATTTCGGAGAATCGACCATGACCGATACCGAAGCCCGCTACATCTGCGAATACCTCGACGAGACCCCGAAACACCTGCACGCGGCGTTCGCGGTGGCCCGCGCGTGGCCGGAAGTGAAGCACGATGTTTGCCGACGGTTCCTGGAGCACCTGAGGGACAGGGTCGAGGCGCGGTTCTCGGAGGAGATGCCGGAGATTCGCGAGGACTTGCAGGTCACTTGTCGCTACGAGGGCGAGAAGAGATGGTCAAACCGCCTTTGGTTGAGGCGAACGATCATGATCGAGTCCGGCGGCCCCGGCCCCAATGCGTGGATTTGGGGTATCCGCAACCCAAATCCGAAGACGCTGCGCGAAGAACTGCTAGCCGCGGTGAAGCGTCGCGGCCTCTCGCTGCGGCATGCCAGTGATGGGTGGCCCCAGTACGAATACCTCCCCCGCTATGGAAACTGGAACGACCTTGTCCCTGAACTCGTTCAGGAACTTGCAGACGGCCATGGCAAGATCACCGAGTACTACGTCAACGGCCTCCTCAGGATCGCCGAAAAGGCAATCCCGGCCTTCGACGAAGTGGAGCAACCATGACCGACACCGAAGCCCGCTACATCCGCGAATACCTTGACGAGAACCCGAGACACCTGCACGCCGCGTTTGGGGTGGCCCGGGCGTGGCCTGCCGTCAAGCACGATGTGTGCCGACGGTTTCTGGAGCACCTGAGGGACCGGGTCGAGGAGCAGGTTCGGAACGAGTTCCCGGAGATGATCGACGAATTGGACATCGGGTGCCACTATGGCGGGGACAGGAACTGGTCAAACTACCTCCGCGTTTACCGATACGGATGGGTGCAGTACGAGGGCGTAAGAGATCCCAGATCGGACGGGCGAACCGCAGTGATGCTGGAATGCGGCAAGGGAGGACCGACGAGTTGGGCTTGGGGTGTCCGGATAGCAAAGAGCATGCGAGACATGACCGATGCGGAGAAGGAACGCCGCCAGGAAATCGAGGCCGGACTGAATCGAAACGGTCTCTCCCGTCCCGACACCCATCATTGGCCGCATATCGAGAGGCCGCGCCCGCGCCCTCAGAACTGGAGCGCCATCGTCCCTCAACTCGCCCAGGAACTCGCCGACGGCGGCGGCAAGATCACCGACCACTACGTCAACGGCCTACTCAAGATCGCCCAGAAGGCGATACCCGCGATTGACGAAGTTGAGCTTGAGATCAATCGGCCCTCCAACAGCGGCAGCTTGGAGGGCGCGGTTCGCCGAAACCCGGACGGGGTGGACAGGCTCGGAAGCGGCTCGCCCGACCCGTTGGAACTCGAACGCCAATGAAGGCGTAATGCCTGTTGTGGATCGTGCGGCCGGTTGACCGACCGGCCAATGGAGACACTTCGGTTTGCCTGCTGAGCGGGCGGGCCAAGGCGGCAGCGACCTCTCTAAGAGGCGCAACTCGTCGGAGCCGCGTTCGGCGGTAGGCTATGCTCCGACTTGGAGCCGTACCTGAGCGCGCAAACGACATGGGGGTCCGATGCACACTTCGCGGCTCCGGCGATGCGCACCCGACCTCCGGCTCATCCTGTGGCGCGGCAACGTCTTGCGGCTGCGCCGCCCGGTCGCCCGTGGCACAGTGGCGCTCGGGGCGTGGTCGGTAGCGACCCCCCAGTCCGAGGGCCTGGTACGGGTTCGGGGGCAGGTGGGTTTGCGCACCGCTGCCCCCGACCCTTGGGGTCGCTACCGAACCAGCGATCCCTGGCGGGAAGGCCGTCCAGCCCCCGTTCCGGGGCTTGGCTGCGCCCGACCGCCGAACCCGTGGGCGACGGAGAGCACCATCGGCGCTCAGAACGAAATATAGCCGCCCATCTGGAAGAGCACGATGTTCGTGTCGCCGGAACCGTCTCCGGCGTGGAGGATGAAGCGCGCCCCGTAGCGCCGTCCGAACGTCAGGCTGGCACCGGCGGTAGGGGAAACGTCTCCTCCGTCGTACTCGATGCCCGCACGCAGGGCCGGGCGAACGAGCCAGCCGGAACGTCCGAGCCGGACGGACGCGCCGATCCGGTTGGCCGATCCCGCCAGATCGGCGCACCGGTAGTTCTCCACCATTCCGTACAGCGACACCGGCCCGGCGACCCGCCCGCTGATGCCGACGTAGTGTCCGGGACACGCGACGCTGTTGCCGCCCACGATCCCGGCTTCGAGAACGAAACGGTCCGGCATCTCCCGCGCCTCATCCGTTCCTTGCGCCTGTACCTGCGAAGGCAGCAGGGCCAGGCAAGCCGCCAGCAGCGTTCGCATCTCGGATCTCCTTGCGCCGGTTCACAGGCTGCGGAGGCGGCCGTTGGCCCCTCCGGCGGGTCGGCTCTCACTCCCGCCCGTCCAAGAAATGCTCGCCGCACTCCGCTTCGTTGACAAGCAAGGATCAAGTAGCAGGCATCAATCCGTCCGTCCGTCCGTAGCAAACTCCGAGAGCCGTTCGGCGCGGTAGGCGCTTCCCGATTCCCGGCCTGCAAGCCATGATTCGTGATGCCTGCGGAACGGGCGGCTCTGGAGACTTCCCCCCCCAAAGCCGGGCTGCCGCGCCGCGACGCTCGTCTCAATCGTGAGAATCGAATGGACTCCACAAACCGTGCGTTCGGAAGGGCGCGATGGATCTGCGCCCTGCTTGCGCCGCTCGTTGCCGGATGCGTCACGGGACCGGAGGCTGATGGCGACCTGATCGTCGGCCTGGTCACCAAGACCGAGGACAATCCGTTCTTCGTGACGATGAGGGAGGGCGCGGTCGAGCGAGCCGGGGAACTCGGCGTCGAACTCCGCGCCTTCGCGGGGAGATTCGACGGGGACACGGATGCGCAGGTTCGGGCCATCGAGAGCCTCCTGGCCGCGGACGCGACGGGGATTCTGATCACCGCTTCGGATCCCGTGGCGCTCTTGGACGCGATCGGTCGGGCGCGCCGGAATGGCGTGCTCGTCATTGCGCTCGACACGCCGTTCGATCCGGCGGACGCGGTGGACGGAACGTTCGCCACCGACAACTTCCGGGCCGGGGAGCTGATCGGCATGTGGGCGCGGGCCAGCATGGGCGCTTCCGCCGCCGGAGCGAGGATCGCAACGCTGGATGGCGCGGGAACGCAGGTCACGGTCGAGGTGCTGCGCAATCAGGGCTTCCTCAAGGGCTTCGGCATCGACATCAAGGATCCGGGGAGGATGTACGACGAAGACGATCCCCGCATCGCGGGGCACGCAGCCACCATGGGCGCCGAGGAAGGCGGGCGGGCCGCGATGGAGCGCCTGATGCGGGATGACCCGGCGATCAACGTGGTGTACGCGATCAACGAACCGGCGGCGGCCGGAGCCTACGAGGCGCTTCGAGGGCTGGGCGTGGAGGACGACGTTCTTATCGTCACCATCGACGGCGGGTGCGAGGGAGTGCGGAGCGTGGCGGCGGGCGAGATCGGGGCCACGGCGATGCAGTATCCCGTGCGGATGGCTTCCCTCGGCATCGAGGCGGTCGTCGAGTTCTCGACGACGGGCGCAACCCCGGAGAACACGCCCGGTCTGGACTTCCACGACACGGGCGTGACTCTGGTCACCGAGAAGCCGGTTCCGGGGATCCCGTCCATCGGCGCGGATGCGGGGTTGAGCGAATGCTGGGGCTGACCCGCCCATGTTGAACGGACCCGGTGGAACTCGACACCGCAGATGGGCGGTGATTCCGCGTCGGTCCTTCATGGCGTTGGCCGCCCTTGTGCCCGCGCCCGCCGTCGCCCAGGACCCGCCGCCGCCGGTTCCGGATTCCGTGACTCCCCTGCCCGAGATCGTGGTGACGGCACGGAACCGGGGGGAGTCCGTGCAGGATGTTCCGCTCGCCATCTCGGCGTTCTCCGGCCGGGATCTGGAGGCTCACCAGATCGCCACCACGGACCAGTTGGGGTACTTCACGCCCAACCTCTCCTTCAATTCCTCGGGCGCCTTCGCGGGCACGAAATCCGCCGCGCAGGTCTTCATCCGCGGCGTGGGTCAGTTGGACTATCTGCCCGGGACCGACCCCGGCGTTGCCGTGTACGTTGACGGCATCTACATGGCCCGGTCGGTCGGGGCGGCCATGGACCTGCTCGACCTGGAGCGCGTCGAGGTCCTGCGCGGACCGCAGGGCACCCTGTTCGGCCGGAACGCCGTGGGCGGGGCGGTGGTGTTGCACTCGCGGCGACCCGACGATCGGCCCCGCCGCAGCGTCCGAGCGGAGTTTGGCAGCGATCGCATGACCAACGCGACGGCCGTTGTCAGCGGTCCCGTCGCGGACGGGCTCTTCGCCGGCCTCACGGTGGCCTTGCGCAAGCGGGACGGCTACGTGACGCGGGTCCACGACGGTCTGGACATGGGGGATGACGACGGACGGGCCGCACGGGGCACGCTCGTCTGGCGACCGGGCGCAAGCCTTGAGGTGTTCGCCGCGGCGGACTATTCGCGCCGAAGGGAGAACGGCGCCCCCACGGTGTCGGGCGGCGTCAACGACCGAATGGCGTTCGGCGCGTTCGGCAACGCGCTGCTGCCGGGATGCGCCGCGATCTCGATCAATCCCTCGTACCCCGCCGAGGGTCCGCCTTCCCTGCCGCCTCCGGGCGCGGGCGCCGGAGGCGCGCCCGGCTGCTACGGCCCGGACAGTTTCGCGGGCGAGTACGTGGCCGAGGGCACGTTCCCCGCCTTCGCCGATCTGGACGTCTGGGGAGGCAGCATCGAGGCGGCGTGGTCGGGCCTCGGGTGGGCGACCCTGCGCTCGCTCACCGGCTACCGGGCGCTGAACATGGAGACCTCGCGCGATGCCGATAACACCCCGGCCAACATCCTGTCGACGCAGGACCGGCTGGAGCACGCCCAGATCAGCCAGGAGCTGCAACTGAGCGGTCTCGCCATCGGCGGCCGCGTCCACTGGCAGACGGGCCTGTACCTCTTCCGCGAAGAGGGATACCAGGGCGCTGCGGTCATCGTGCCGCCCGGAGCCCTGCACAGCGGCGGGGACTACCACAACACCTCGTGGGCGGGGTTCGCGCAGGTGACCGCCGAAGTCACCGGGGCGCTGTCGCTCACCCTCGGCGGCCGCTACACGCGGGACCGGAAGGGATTGACGCCCGACCTCTACGCGGTCGGGGACGCCTCGCAGGGCCAAGGCAGCATCTTCGGCCCCACCTGGCCGGCACTCGCCGGGGCATACCTGTCCCCGGCCGGTCCGATGAGGCCCGGCGACCGAATGCTCCCGCGCAGGGACTTCTCCCTCGACTTCGGCGCGCCGACCGTCACGGCGATGCTCTCATACCGGCTCGCAGCCGGTGTGACGGCGTACGGAGGATTCTCGAACGGCTTCAAGAGCGGCGGCTTCGACACCCGCTATCCCGCGCCGCCCGCCGGGCACGAGCCCAACTCGCCCACCGCGGCGCCGGGAACGTTCGAGCCGGAGACCGTCGCAAGCTACGAGGTCGGGCTCAAGTCGCTTTGGGCCGGAGGCCGCGGGCGCGTGAACGTCGCCCTCTTCCGGGCCGACTACGACGACATCCAGGTCATCATCCGCGAGTCGTTCAACCCGATCACCCTGAACGGCGGGCGGGCCGACATTGCGGGGGCGGAACTGGAGGCGGCCTGGGTCCCGGGCAACGGGTGGGATGTCCGCGCCAATCTGGGAGCCATGCACGCCCGCTACGAAAGCCTCAGCCCGAGCGTGCTCGACAACGCAACCCCCGTCCTCCCCGGCTACAAGCTGGCCAAGACGCCGGGATACGCCCACGGCCTCACCGTCGGCAAGGCCGCGAGGCTGGGTAGCGGGTACATCGTCACGCCCCGCGTCAACTGGACGTACACCGGCGCCCAGCACCACGACGCGATCAACACGTCCCGGATCTTTCAGGAGGGATACCATCTCCTCAACGCGCGCGTGTCCGTGCAGACGGCCGATGGCCGTTGGGAACTCCTGCTCTCCGGCCGCAACCTCACGGACACCCGGTATCTCGTCACGGGAAACTCCGCCTTCGACACCTCGGCGGCCTACGTCGAGCGGGTGTACGGCCGTCCGTCGGAGTGGTCCGCGTCCGTGGGATACCGCTGGTAAGAACGCCCGTCTCCGCGGCTTCAGGCTCCCCGATCAATAGAGTTCGGTCCGCGCGCTTTCCTCCTCGCCGACATCGATCTCGGCGGCGTCCGCGCCCGCGATCTGATCCGCCAGAACCTGCCCGTAGGTGGGGTAGCAGGAGCGTTCGACTTGGGCCGCCGGATCCCACAGCCGCGCCCGAATGAGCGCCTTGGCACAGTGGAGGAATGCTTCTTCGACCGACACCTTGAGGACCGAAATAGGCGGTTTGCCCTCGATCGCCAGCACCCCGAGCAGTTCCGGGTCGGTCGATATCTCCGCCCGCCCGTTGATGCGAAGCGTCTCGGTGAAGCCCGGAACGAAGAACAGCAACCCCACATGGGGGCGTTCGACCAGATTCATCAACGTATCCACCTGCCGGTTTCCCGGCCGGTCGGGCAGCAGAAGCGTCCTGTCGTCCAGAACGTACGCCAACGAACCCGGCGGGTCGCCGCGCGGGGAGGCGTCGGCCCGCCCGTCGGCGCGTGCCGAACTGATGACGTAGAACGGCGAGAGTGAGAGGAACCTGCGGCAGTGATCGTCCAGGCGATCCAGGACCTTGAGCCCGGCCCTCGGCGCAGGCGGTCGGTAGACGGTGCGCAGTTCATCCAGTGTGTTGACAGCCACTTTCGCCTCCCTCCGGGACTGAGCCATGCTTGCTCTGCAAGATACACGTCAGGGACGAACGAAGGCCACTTCGGCCCCAGCGCTTCTCACCGGCTCGGTCCAGGGTCCCGGTCCGGCGCTCGACGGCCCGTGCCGATGCGGTCCACGTCCGGGTCCGCGCCATCGCCTCGCGCAGCAGCGCGGAGGGGGAGGGAGATACGCCCGTCGTGGCCGCGGCGCGGAACGCAGGGGGATCTGAAGGGGGGCGCCGCACCCCCTCGCCAGCCGCGATGTTGAACATCGCGTGTGCTGGCTCCCGGCAAGTAACAGGCCGGGAGCCAGTCCGGGGGACGCTCTCCAAGCGGTAAGCCGAAGACAACCGGAGACGGTCCTCGAAAGCGAGGGGGATTATGCCGATGGGTTGACGGAGGGCGGAATGGGCGGCGATCCCGAGTAAAAGAGAGAGTACCGCACGGTCCCTCTTTCGAAGGTATGCGTCCTTATCGACCACCCACCTACATGGTTGCCCGCCACCAACCGCATGGGAGTAATCGCAGAAGGGCCGCGGATGATGGCTTCCTCGAACTCGTGAAGCAATCGCTGTTCATCTGATCTGAGCGGAACCACGATGTCGATGTCATCCATTTTCCGCCGACCTGTATGGTCCGGCGGCGAACAGTAGATTCGCGTCATTTGGACGACCAAACTGACCACGTTCCCTCCGTTCACGTCGGGGTGGTAAAGTTCGATCCTTCTGGCTTCCATTCCGTCTTCTCCTCCGGCTTGGGGGAATTGTGGACGCCGAGCGTTCCTGGGAGAGTATCTTCAGGAATCTAGGAGCAGCCGCATCCATGTGGGTACGATATCGAGTTACACGAACCAAGAAGCTACCTGCCGCCGCTGCGAGGTCGCGCTCGAAACAATCGAAGCAGAACCGGAGTACGCTTCAGCGGCCCGCGCCCTTCCCGGTGTCGGCGGATTCCCCCGTCCGGTGCCGAACGTAGCTCTCCAGCACGCGGTTCATTCGCGTCTGGTAGCCCTTCCCCGGTGCCTTGAAGTAGGCCAGCACGGAGCGCTTCACGCGCATCGTGATCTGGTCGGTCAGGTCCGGCTCGACGAGTTCCGCCCGCTCCCAGAACCCTTCGTCCAGTTCCGGGATGTCGCTGAAGTCGATGCCCTCGTCCTTCACCGTCGCGATCTGCTCGGGCGTGAGGGGCCTATCGTAGCGTCCGCTCATGGTAGACTCTCCTTTCCTTCCGCGACGCCGGGCGGGCAGAGATCAGACGGATGCGCCCGCGGCGCTCGGTGTGGGCCACCACGATCAGCGCTCCGGGCTCGACCCGGCCTATGCTGATGCGGCGCTCCTCGCCGTAGTCCCGGCGACGGTCGGGCGACGTTGCGACGGTCCCCTCGAAGATGCGCTTCGCGGTGTCGAACCCGATGCCGTGCTTGCGGATGTTCGTCTGGTTCTTGGCCTCGTCCCACTCGAATTCCATCGATCGATTATACATATGGATTGTAGTTACAGCAACGTGCCGCGTCGCGACCCGGTAGGGGCTGTCCGCGAGACCTGCAAATGACGGCCGGACGTGGACGTTGGTGGCAAGTCCTGCGTGTCCGGCTCACTTTGGGGGTGCCCGGACACGGAATCGCCGTTCGGCCGGACATGGCTCCGGCCATCGATGTCGCTGGCACGCTTGCGGTTGAGATCCGGCGACGGCTTGAGGAGGAGAAAGCCTTGGAGCGCCGCCTTGGTGCAGCAGGACCGCACTTGGACGGCGCATCCGCCGCGTGAGTACTCCTGCCCGGCCTTCCCGCCGCCCAGCCCTGCGGGGAGCATCAACGGATGATCGAGCCGGGCCGGAACGGATCTACCGCAGCGGAAGCGTCGCGCGGAGCCCTGCGAGGCAGGTCGCGCCGAGAAAATCGGGCATCCACTTGACATGGATACTCCCAGCCAACAAGTCCGTACCGGAAGGTGTCACGAGCGCCGCTTCCAAGCGGACGGAGGACCGGTTCGCCGGGCTGGGCCGAATCGGCGCTCGAAGCCGGGACGGCGTGGTCACCGGCCATGCCTTGAATGCCTTCCTGCAAGGATCGCTGGCCCGGAGCGACCTCCCGCCGAGGGTTGGGATGGCGTGCACATCCCAGCCCTCCCCCGTGGCACGCCAAGCGTCCAGGGAGGGGGGTCGCTCCGGCCACCCCCGAAAGCTCCCGCGTGCCACCGCCGCGCCCGTAGCCACGTCGCAACCGAAAGTGGAGCAGCGATATGCGGAATCGCGGGCGTGCCCGACGAAAGGGCTTCTTCGTGTCCACCCACCTCCAACGTCGGTCGGACACTCGCGCTACGGCCCCGGCTACAGGGTTTCGCGGGTCGTGAGCTTCCCTCCGAACCCAACTGGCGGAGAAGCCTTCTCTCCGCGACCTTTCGGTTGCGCAGATCGTGCAGTCCATCGAATCGAGGGAGGAATCGAACGATGGCATGCACGAAACGAAGCCGCCGGAGCTACTCGACATACAGCGTAACCCAATGCAGTTATTGGAGTTACAGTCTGTGTTTCGCATGTGCTTACCTCATTCCTTACCCCTTCAGGAACGGGAATCCAATCGACTCCACTGGAGGGCTTTGGACCCGTAGGGGGTTCCGGCCGGTCGCCGGACCGGGGCGACCGTGAACGGAATCCAACCCCCGATGGAGGGGCGGGCTCGCCCGCCCTGGAGATCGGGGGGACCGGCGGCCGCAGTGCAGGAGCGCGCGGGAGAGCTGGCCCGCCGGTCTCCCGGATGCGCTGAAGGGCGAAGGGATCGGTTCGGCGGCGGATGTGGCAACGGTGCAGGAGGAGAGACTCGACGCCTTCGAGGGACCGCTCCCGGCTTGCCGGGTCCGGCGCGTCCGCCGGTTCCACCATCCGGGCTTCTCCGCGGCGGCGAGGGGCGGTGTTTCCAGCCCGAGTTGGCCCGGCACGCGGGCGGGGGTGAGCGGGCGACTGCAACCGCGACCTCCAAGGGGAGCGGGCAACCGTGGGGGGGTTCGAAGGGGGCGGCGGAGCCACCCCTCGCCAGCCCGCCGTGTTATACGGAGGGTAAGCTGGCTTGTCCACCTTAGCGTGGCCAAGCCAGCCACGCGGGGCACCCGCGAAAACGTCCCACCGGGCACCGCCCGGAACCACGCCTATCGAGCAGTCGCGGACAAGCTCCCCGGCCTCGTCGTCGCCAGCCTCAAGGACGGTGAGGGCGACCGGCCCTGCTCATCACTCCTCGGGACTGCGCCACGCTCTGACGAGCGCCCGGTTTTCGGCCTACCCGTACCCCTCGGAGACCCGAGATCGTGCGTTAGAGGCGCTCCCGTGGCCCGTAGATCCCCCGAAACGCCTCAAAAACGTCCCGAAATGGCATGCAAGCGCGGTCAGGGGGTCGGATCAGGCCTCGGTGCCCGTTGCGAGATACGCCGACCAGTCGTTCATGAGGTGCCGTCGCCGCTCGAACAGGTCGGTGCGCCGGTAGGCCGCTTCCACCTTGTTCCGGACTACGTGCGCGAGCGCCGCCTCGACAACCTCCCTCGGGTGGTCGGTTTCCTCGGCGGCCCAGTCCCGGAAGCTCGACCGGAAGCCGTGCGGCACCGCACCGATGCCGTTCTGCCGGACCAGCTGGCGCAGCTGCGGGTCTCTGAGCGGCTTCCCACCCTCCCCGGCGAAGACCGGGCGGGCGGTGCCCTCGTCCAGCGCCCGCGCCTCGGCGAGAATCTCCAGCGCCCGGCCGCACAGGGGCACCCGGTGCTCGCGCTTCGTCTTCATGCGCTTGGCGGGCACCGTCCACACCCCGTCCGCCGCGTCGATCTCCGACCATTCGGCCATCCGCACCTCGTTCCACCTGGCCGCCGTGAGCACAAGGAACTCGAAGGCCAGCCTGACGGCCGGCGGTGCGTCCGAGGACCGCACCTTCGCGAGCGCCGCTCCCACCTCGCGGTGCGGGAGCGCCCTCATGTGCTTCACCACGCGGTTCTGCGGGCCGAGCACCGACAGGACCCGGTCGCAGGGGTTGTCGGCGCGGTACTCCATCGCCACCGCCCATTCCAGCACCGAGCGCACGCGCTGATGCACGGACCGGGCCATGGACATCTTCGCGTGCCAGATCGGTTCGAGAACCTCCAACACATCGGCGGGCGTCACCTCTGAGACGGGCATCCTGCCGATGCGTGGAAAGGCGTGGCGCCTCAGGCTCGTGATCCAGTTGTGGGCGTGCGCCGTGCTCCGCCACCCGGCCCGCTTCTGCTCCAAGACCCGCTCGGCGGCTTCCTCGAAGCTCGGCATGTCCCGTGCGCGGCGGCGCTCGGCGAGCGGATCGCCGCCCTCCCGCGCCAGCTTGCGGTTGGCGCGCGCCTTCTCGCGAGCCTCGGCGAGCGGGACCAACTGGGCGCTCCCGAGCCCGAAATCTCGGCGGCGGCCGCGTATGACGAGGCGCTGAACCCAACTTCGAGCTCCGCTGGGCTGGACGTAGAGGTAAAGTCCGTTGCCGTCGCAGTGTCTGCCCGGAGGTGCGGAGCGCACGAAGGCGGCCGAGAGCCGCTTGTAGGGGTGGCGGCCCTTGGGCTTCGTTTTGCGGGACGGGGCGGGATCGTGGTTTACGTCATGCATTACCTCATAATATGGGGGATGAAGCCGGACGTCAATGAGTGTCTCGGGTCATCGGGATCAAGACGCTATGGCAATAACTCCATGTATCAAAACGATATACAAGACAACACTGAACGTTGCTGGACGGTATGGCATCGAACTGAATGTAGCCGCCGGAGCTACGGCGCCGGCGAGTGGGGCCGGAACAGGGTCAGGGTGTTTCCCGACCCGAAAACCGGCCTGTTCCAGATGGAGTGGCGCGAGAACGGGCGAAGGCTCACCCGGTCGCTCGGACACCGCGATTGGGCGAAAGCGAAGCGGCAGGCGGACGAAGCCGCCGCGGACTTCGCAATGCTTCAGCCCAACGGCAAGGCGGAAGCCGAGCCGGAGCCGCTCACTCTGGAGAGGCTCTTTGACATCTACGGTGAGGAGGTGACGCCCACCAAGACGAGGCGGGTCCAGCACCGGGACAGGATCGCGACGAGGATGTTCCTCGACCTACTCGGTCGGGACCGGCGACCCGAGACCCTGTCGCAAAGGGACTGGGACCGCTTCATCCGCGAGCGCCGGGCGGGAAGGATCGGGCCGAGCGGGAAGCCGGTGTCCAACCGGACCATCGAGTTGGACCTGAAGTTCCTGCTCGCGGTGCTCAACTGGGCGACCAAGTCCAGAGACGAGGAGGGGAGGCTCCTTCTCGACTCGAACCCGCTGAGGGGTCTGAGGACGCCCAAGGAGAAGAACCCCGCCAGGGTCGTTCTCTCCGAGGAGGAGTACCGGGCGATGCTCGGGGTGTCCCGGCAGGTGGACTGGCGGTTTCATGTCGCATTCGTGCTCGCGCATGAGACCGGGCACAGGATCGGGGCCATCCGCAACCTTCGCTGGTCAGATATCGACTTCGAGGGCCGGGAGGTGCGGTGGCGGGCGGAACACGAGAAGACGGGCTACGAGCACGTCACGCCGATGACGGACGAAGCGCTGGCGGTGTTGGAGGAGGCGCGGGAAGCGAACCCCGGTAGCGGGGAGAAGCTGATCCTGCCCGCCTCGAAGGATCCCTCGGCGAGCATCGGCAGGGGACGGACGGGCGTTTGGTGGCGCAAGGCCGAGCGGCTTGCGGGACTGGAGCCGAAGGCGCGGCGGGGCTGGCACTCGCTGAGGCGGAAGTTTGCCAGCGACCTGATGGACCTGCCGCTCAAGGTGCTGTGCGAACTGGGCGGCTGGAAGGAGGCTCAGACGGTGTTGCGCTGCTATCAGCAGGCCGACGCTGTACAGCTCAGGAAGGCGCTGGACAGCCGCCCGAGGGTCCGCGCTTGACCCGAAACGAATCGGCGGGAGTCAATCAGCGGGAATCCGACCGCCGAATCCCGTAAGATGAACGATCACAACGACATGTGAATCCGAAAGCTCATGTCGCGTAGTCTTTCTCCAAGATCGCTTCCCATGCGAGACCGAGGACCTCGCTCGGGTTGCTTGCCCCCGCCACCTTGTCGAGCCGCAGGATGGTCTTCATCTGCGGTTCGTCGCGTAGCCTCCGCTGCAAGAGGCAGGCGTTCGCCAGCATGAGGGCCGCGATGGTGCAGACGCCTTTCGCCCCGCCGTCCTGTTCCGGGACGAGTTCGAGCGCTTCCGCGAGCGGTTCTTCGAGTTCCTCGTCTTGGAAGACCGTGCTCGCTCGCCTGACCGCATACGCGATCTCGTCGGCCACAAGCTGGCCGGGCTTGCCCAACCCGGAAGCCGCGGCCACATGCGCGTAGATCCCCTGCTCGGCCTCCTTCAGGTCCAGTTGACGCTGGATGCTCCGGCTCTGCGGGGTTCCGCTGCCGATTCCGCCTTCCGGTATTTCGGGCGGCGGCTTCTGTTTCGGTTCGTACACCCTGATGAAGTTGGCGGGCGTCTCGGCCAAGCGACCGTCATGGGCCTGAAGCGCCCGCAGGACGCGGCCCACCGTCCGGTAGCCCTCGGTGCCTCTTTCGAGCGCCGCCGCCACATCGCCGCCCGGCTCGACGATGACGGGAATGATGATGTATCCGAAGCGCTTGCCGGGGGCCTTCCGCATGACGCGGCCGACGGCTTGGACGACATCGACCTGGCTGTCGCGAGGATCGAGAAACGCAACGGCGTCCAGCGACGGCACGTCCACGCCCTCGGTGAAGAGCTTGACGTTGCACACGATCCGGCACTCGCCGTCTCGGTCGGCGTGGGCGAGGGCGCGCAGCTCCTGATTGCGCTGGAGCGCGCTTGCGGAAGCGTCGAGGTGCTTGGCCACGACCTTCATGGCCCGCCCGTCGCTCATTCGTCTTGTGGTGGCGCGGAGCACCTCGCTTTCCATGAGCGCGTCCGCATACCACTTCGAGCGCAGAATGCTGTTCGCGAACGCCAAGGTGCGCGGAAGCTGTCCCGGTTGCTCCAGCGCCGTGCCCTCGGTGACGCCGTTCACGGCAAGCGACACGCCGAGCACCCGCGTCATGTCGTTCGTGGTCGGGGCGTTCTTCCGGCTCGTAGATGGACTGAGGTCCTCCAAGCGGCGGCGTAGACCCGGCGTCACGCTCGCCCGGCCCACCCCGAGCACGATGACCCGGTAGTCGGAGAGCATGCGGTGATTGACGGCCTTGGCGAACGGAAGCAAGTGGAATTGCGGGCCGTACACCTGCTGGTCGCCCATGTCGATCACGTCGATGCCCTTCGAGGCCAGCCTGCTCTTGGAGCGCGCGGTGTAGATGCGCGGCGTGGCGGTCATGTACAGGCGCTTCCGGGCGAGGAGGCGCTCGCCGTCGTGGAACTCTTGGAAGTTGACGCGCCCGGCACCGTTCGGTCCGCGCAGCGCGCCCGTCGTGCGGTGCGCCTCGTCGGCGATGGCCAGATCGAACTCCGGTGCGCCGTGGTCGGCCTGCGCCTCGGTCACCCTCCGGAGCGAGTGGTAGGTGCAGAAGACAACACGGGTTGGACCGTCGCCCTGAAGGGAGTGCGCGATCTCCGACGGGTCCGTCGAGACCGGGCATTCGAGTTCGGAGATGCGGATGTCCTCGTTCTCGTGGCGTCCCCCGGCGGTCGGATCCGAGCAGACTACAACGCATCTCAGCTTGCGCGTCGTCTGGCGGAGCCATTCGCGCCGCGCTTGAGACACCAGCGCGATCGTCGGGGCCGCGAACAGGATTCGCTGCCCCGCCGACACCACCTGTTCCGCGATGCGTAGCGAGGTGAACGTCTTGCCGGTGCCGCACGCCATGACGAGGCGGCCCCGGTCGTGGTTGGTCAGTCCTTCGATGGCGTCCTCGATGGCGTCCGCCTGAAGCGGCCACGGCTCCTGCACCGGGCGCTTGGCGTCGCGTTCCTCGACTTGGACGTGAAGGTACTCCCGGAAGTCGATCTGGGTGACTTGGGGATGGGCGTTCCGGATGGCCCGCTCGGCAATCGGTCCCCAACGGCACGTCGCCACGATCCAGCGAAGGCCAAAAACCGGCTGTTGGGAGCCTCCGAGGAACTTGTCGATGTGGCCCTTGCCCAGCGTTCGGCGCTCGTCGTAGCACTTGCACTGGATCGCCACCCATTCGCCGCTCGTCCTCCGCGCAACGAGGTCGATCCCGATGTCCCGGCCGTCGAGGCCGGTCAACTCCTCGCGTTCCGGCCAGTCGGGCCAGCGCCAGATCCCGTCGATCTCGAACTCGGGCTCCTGCCGCGCGATCCGCATGAACAACTGCTCGAACCAGCGGCCCTTTTCGGACTCGTCCCGGCTCTTCTCGCGGATGCGGTCCAAGATTTCGCCGGCGGTCGGCTGTCCCGCGAGATCGAGACCTATCTGCTCATCCATGAGAGTGCGTGCTCGCCGGTAGGGGGTTCGGATGAAGGATGCCGGTCACAAGAGGCCGCATCGCCCACGATCCCAACGATAGCTCCATTGCGGAAGTCTTCGCATCTTCGTTCGATCTCTCCCAATGAAGCTGCGCCCGCACCCGCGGCGAGAGATGGAGCGCTTCGGGCAGCTTACGAGCCGAGGATGGCGCCAGCGCCGGATGATTGCTAGCGTCAAAGCATTCATCGGCGTCACAAGGAGTTTCAGTAGTGGACCTGCAATGCATGGCGGTGTTCCGGAAAGTCCCTGAAGGCTACATCGCCTTCATCGAGGAGTTTCCCGGTGCCAACACCCAGGGCGCTTCCCTCGAAGAAGCCCGGTCGAACCTTCGCGAGGCCGTCGCGTTGGTGATCGAAGCCAACCGGGAAATGGCCCGCGAAGACGCCGACGGCGTTGCGGTCATCAGAGAGCCCATCACCGTCACGGCGTGAAGCGCCGGGACCTGCTGCGGCACTTGACGCAACACGGATGCGCCTTTCTGCGCGAAGGCGCGAACCACACCCTCTACATCAACCGGGCGGCCAAGAAGGTCTCGACGATTCCCCGGCACAACGAAATCAACCGGGACCTCGCCAGAAGGATCTGCAAGGACCTCCAAGTGCCCCGGCCTTCAGAGAGCTAGGATGGCGGATCGGCTGCGGTCGCTGTCGTGGCCCCGGCAGCAGGGGAAACGGCGGTGTGGGTCCTGCGGCAAGCTCTACGTGGGCCGTCCCCGGGAAGAGACCGTATGCCTCACCTGCGACATTCGGGAGCGGGCGGCTCGGGGCGAGCACCCGGCGGCCATCGCGATTCGCTTCGGTATCCCCCGGTTCCTCGTTGAGGCTGTGCTTGAAGGCGATTCTCACCCGACCCGCGTACCCCTCGGAGGTCGGCGATCGTCGATTCTGAGCGATCCCAGAGCCCGTAGATGAACCGAAACCGCTCCGGATCGACCCGTTTCGGACGATCCGCGTGGCGATGACCGGAGAAGTCACGGCTCATCGCTCGAACCCTCCCCCGCCGCGCTCGGGGCCTCTGGTCCGGGGCGGTCGCGGTACGACAATGCGGGTGATGGTCCGTCCGGGCTCCCGCCCCCATGTCGGTTGGCGCGCTCTGATATCCCGCGCCCACCGCTCCGCTTCCCGCAGCCCTCTTCGGTAGCCCTCGCGCACCTTCCGCTCGATCTCCCGGGCGCTCTCGCCGTGTGCCTTGCCCAACTCGGCCCGCTCGTCCCTGTGGTGCCGGTCGAGATCCGCGCGCCAGCCCTCGACCAGGTCCTCCCGGCCCCGGACCGCCCCGGCCAGTTCCCTGAGCGAGCGATCAAGCCGCCAGATCCGGAGCCGCCCGAGCACGGTGCGGCTCTCCCGGTCGAGCCTCTGCCGCATCTCCTCCTGCCGCTTGTGCAAGTCGGCCCATTCCCTCCGCGCCCGGGTCTCCAAGCGCCAGAACCCCAGCCAGCGCCCGTCCTCGACCTGCTCCCAAGCCCGCTCCTCGGCACGCCGCCATGCCTCCATGTCGACGCGCTCCTCGTCGACCGGCTTCCTCGCCCGCCGCGCCCGCCGTGGAAGCATCCCCTCGCGGCGGTATCGCGCCCAGTGACGCGGCCGGTCCCATATGGGGCGAAGCACCTCCTCGCCGGCCCGCCGCCGCTCGTTGTTCTTGACCCGCCTCTCGACCCGGATCCGGCCCTGTTCCCGCTCATAGCCCTCGGCCCAGCGCGACAGCCGGAGCTTGCTGTTGTCCAGCTTCGCCGCCCTCCCCGTCTCCGGATCGACCCGGTTCGCGATCACGTGGACGTGCGGGTGCCGGGTGTCCTCGTGCGCGACGATCAGCGCCTCGTGGCCCTCCAGCCCCAGCGCCTCCAAGCTCTCGTCTACCGCCCGGTTCATCTCCCCCTTGTCGGGCGTCTCGTCCCGAGCCCAGCTGAGCGAGTAGTGAAGGACCGGCTTCGCCAGCTTCCGGCCTCCCGGCGACCCGCCCGCCAGCCGCTTGAGGTCGGGGGCCGCCCTCGCCGTCGCGGCCATCAGCCGCGCGGCCCGCTCCGGCCGGAACGTCGCAAGGTTCCGGGTGTCGGCCCACCCGACCCGCTCCGATGTCCTCGGACGGCGGTCGTCCGGCTCCGGCGCGTCGTGGAGGCAGTACGCCGCGACCCCGGCGAACGAGCGCCCCAGCCCGTTGATCTTCGGGATCACCGGTCCAGCGCCTCCCCGCTCAGGAGACCCGCCGCGAGCTCGCCCACCCGCTCGACCGCCTCCAGCGTCCCGGAAGGAGCGGAGGCCCCGGAGTTCAGGGCGCGGGCAATCTGGTTTAGATTCACGCCGATCCGGTGAAGTTCGACGCGCTCCCGTGCGCCGAGACGGAGAACGACCGCCTCGCGGACCGGCTGCCCCAGCGCCCTGCGGCGCATGTAGCCGGTCGTCGTCATGCGGGCCGCTCCGGCCCGCTCGGCGATCTCCGCGGCCTCCGCGGTGTTGACGCGGACGCCGATCGTGCGGCTGCGAAGTTCGGCCTCGGGCTTCCGGGGACGGGGCATGTCGGGCAGCCTCCCTTGGTGGCGCGCGAAAGTGTCGTTCAGGGGGTCTGGGGGGCATCCCCCAGCCAGAGTAAACGTGAAGCGTTTACACATCTGGCTCCTCCACAAGCTCCTCCACAAGCCGCAGAAATCAGCGCCCCTGTGGCGCGCCCGCGCCAACGCCGGCCGGGACGCCCAACTCTGGACGACGCGCTCCGTCGTCGCGAGGTTTCATTCGCGCAGATCGTGCAGTCCATCGAACGAGAGGAATCGAACGATGGCACGCACGAGAAAAGGCCGCCGGAGCTACGGCGCCGGCGAGTGGGGCCGGAACAGGGTCAGGGTGTTTCCGGACCCAAAAACCGGCCTGTTCCAAGTGGAGTGGCGCGAGAACGGGCGAAGGCTCACCCGGTCGCTCGGACACCGCGACTGGGCGAGAGCGAAGCGGCAGGCGGACGAAGCCGCTGCGGACTTCGCGATGCTTCAGCCCAACGGCAAGGCGGAGGCCGAGCCGGAGCCGCTCACCCTGGAGAAGCTCTTTGACATCTACGGTGAGGAGGTGACGCCCACCAAAGGCGCACGTGCGCGGCGGCACGACCGGGCCGCCACGCACATGTTCGTCCAGTTGTTCGGAGGGAACCGCAACCCGGCCACCCTGTCCCGAAGGGACTGGGACCGCTTCATCCGGGCACGGCGCGCGGGCAGAATCGGGGCGAGCGGCAAGCCCGTGGGTGATCGGATGGTCGAACACGATCTGAAATTCCTGATCGCGGTTCTGAACTGGGCCGCGAGGTCAAGGGACGACCGGGGCCGCCTGCTCCTCGACAGGAACCCGCTGAAGGGCCTCAAGAAGCCCACGGAAAGGAACCCGAACCGGGTCGTCCTCACCGAGGACGAATACCAAGCGATGCTGAAGGTGTCGCGGCGGGTCGGGTGGCGGTTCCATGTCGCCCTCGTGCTCGCGCACGAGACGGGGCACCGGATCGGCGCGATTCGCAACCTCAGGTGGGAAGACATCGACTTCGAGGGCCGGGCGATCCTTTGGCGGGCCGAGCACGACAAGTCGGGTCACGAGCACGTCACGCCCGCCACCGCTGAGGCGATCGAAGTTCTCAAGGAGGCGCGCCGGATCAATCCCGGACTTGGGGAAGCTCCGGTGCTGCCCGCGTCCCGCAATCCCTCGAAGTGCATGGGACCGGCGGTGGCTCAGGGGTGGTGGGTCAGGGCCGAGAGGCTGGCGGGGCTGGAGCCCAAGCGCGGAAGGGGCTGGCACTCGCTGCGGCGGAAGTTTGCCAGCGACCTGATGGATCAGCCGCTCAAGGTGCTCTGCGACCTCGGAGGCTGGAAGGAGTCGCGAACGGTCCTCCAGTGTTATCAGCAGGCCGACGAAGGACAGCTCAGGACGGCCTTGGAAAACCGCCGGAGGGCTCGCGCCTGAGAGTTCGCAATCAGCGGGAACGAAACGGCGGGAGCTGGATCGTATGTTCCCGTAACGTCAATCACATCAATCAGATGTGAATCCATTCGACTCCGCCTGACGGCCGCATTGGAAAGGTTGTCCGAGCAGTACGAAACGGAACAGCGGCGGCACTCCGGACGGATCGGAGCGTTGCGAGAACAGGTCGAAGCCTTGCAGCGGCAAGTCGAGCGGCTGAGCGCGCGGGTGACGGACTTGACCGGATACTCCGGGACCTACGGCGCAGGGCCAGGGAGCAGGTGGAGATGACGCGGCAACTGCTGGAAAGGATTCGGCGGCCGGGGCCGCCCCGGGATTCCGGACCAAGCCGCTGATTGTTCGCGGCTCGCGCTAGGAGCTTCCGGCTTCCTCCGGGGATCCGTGCGGGCGGTTCATCCGGTCGAGAAAAAGGCTCGACGGCTGGAAGACCGGGGCGCTGCGGGGTGGAACCTCGACAGCTTCCCCCGTTCGTGGGTTGCGGGCCGTGCGCGCCTTGCGGTTTCGCACCTTGAACGTGCCGAATCCCCTGATCTCGATGCCCTCGCCCCGAATGAGCGTGTCTTGCACCGAGGCGAGAAACGCCTCGATCACTCGCTTGCAGTCCTTCTTGGTGAGCCGGGGTCCGACCGCCTCGGCAACCTCCTCAACGAGGTCCGCTTTAGTCATCCTCTCTCTTCGTTCCGTGTGTACCCAAGTCTTGTCCTTGCATGGCAATAACTTACGTTCACTCGTGGGCGGTCCGTCAAGTCCGTGCTCGGGCGGGCCGCTGGCTTCCCGCGTAACTCGGTGGCATCGACAGGCCGCATCCGTCCAGATTAGTCTTCAGGGGTGAAGATGAACGCCGTTTCCGCGTCCAAGAAGCAAATGAGCGTCACGCCACCGCTCGACGACTTGGTTCCCGAACCCCTTCGGGATCTGGACGACCCCGCCCGCGATCTGCCGCGCCTCGCGAAGGATCCGCCGAGCATGGCGTTGATCGCCGCCGCAGTCGAGCAGGTGCCGTCACACCATCAGGTTTTGTTGGGGGACGCGCGCCGCGCGGTTCTGCCCGCCGAGTCGGTTCACCTCGTCCTCACGTCTCCACCGTACTGGACGCTCAAGGAGTATCGTCGAACCTCGGGGCAGTTGGGCTGGATTGCCGACTACGAGGAGTTTCTCGACGAGTTGGACGCCGTCTGGCGCCTCTGCCATCGGGCACTCGTTCCCGGAGGACGGCTGATCTGTGTGGTGGGAGACGTTTGTCTATCGCGGCGGAGAAACGGCCGACATGCCGTGGTTCCCCTCCACGCCTCGATTCAGGACCGCTGCCGAAGGATCGGATTCGACAATCTGGCACCGATCATCTGGCACAAGATCGCCAACGTCGCCCATGAAGTGCAGAGAGGCTCTGCCGGATTCCTGGGCAAGCCCTACGAGCCCAACGCCGTCATCAAAAACGACATCGAGTTCATCCTGATGCAGAGAAAGCCGGGCGGCTACCGAAAGCCGAGCCAAGCCGCCCGGACGCTCTCCCTGCTGCCAGAGGCCAGCTTCAAGACTCACTTCCGCCAGATTTGGAGCGACATCCCGGGAGCGTCGACACGCGAGCACCCCGCGCCCTATCCGGTCGTACTCGCGGATCGCCTGATTCGGATGTTCAGCTTCGTGGGCGACACCGTGCTCGACCCCTTTACCGGAACGGCCTCGACTCAAGTCGCGGCCGCCGCCACCGGCCGCAACAGCATCGGAATCGAAGTCGACCCGGTGTACCACGGCAAGGCGGTCCAAAGGATGCTGGGCGAGGCTGCCAGCCTGCTGCGCACGGTGGACGTGCGGATCGGGGCTCTCGATTCCAACAGCGGGCGGCCTGTAGCGCAGTAGCTTTCGCGCTTCAGGTCCGGGCCGCCTCGGCGGCTACGTGACCCGCCAGAGAGGTCACGAAGGTCTTCAGCCCCGACATCACCGAGAGGCTTCCGTGCTCTCCCGTCTCGGCGGCCGATCTGGGAGACGAGATCACCGCCGCTGTCGTGTAGAGTTGCTCCTTGACCAGCCGTCGGCAAAGCAAGTCGTACCGCTTCAGGTAGGAGGCACCCTCGAAGTCGGGGAACGCCGGGAAATGAGGCGACCGGATTCGCACCGCGCTCCGGGAGCCCGGTGCGTCCTCGACGAGGATCAGCCAACCCACGAACGGTCGTGGGTGGTCGCCGAACGCCCCCTCCCTGTAGGCCGTCCACAAGTCGCACGCGCTACCGATGGCCTCTTCCGCCCGGTTGTTGAAGTTGTTTCCGAACGACGGCCCGACGTGACTCTTCAGTTCGATGGCCGCCACCAGACGACCTTCGTTGAGCACAATCAGATCCCACAGCTTGGTGGGCCGGAAGAAGCCGGGAAGGGTCAGAAGGGCGCGTTCCAAGTGTATCGAGGCATTCTGAAGACCGTTGGCCCTCACGAGATCCACAACGAGTTCGATGAACCCATCCATGTTCTTGCCCGCCGTCACGCTTGCCCGTTCCCCTTGGTCCGGCAGGCGCGTGTCCGCTTGCTTCCGCCGAGCCCGCTCACGGCTCCTCCAGAACGTCCTGACCGCGTCGCGCGCTTTTCTCTCGTGGTCTGCAAGATCAATCGCCATCGGCGCTCACTGCTTGTCTGTCTCGCAAATGAAGTCGCCCTCCGTGGATCGGTATCATACCCGAATCTAGCGCGTCGCACCGTCCCATGTAGAGCGGCAGTCTCCGCAACGCTGCGTGCATCGGACCCCCGGCACGCTGGACAGCCGGGACGATCCGGGCACATTGTGGGGGGCAACCTCACTCCGCCGGAGAGCGTCCAACCGGTGGTATCGCGAGTTGGTCGTTGCGACTCCCATCCGACTCACTGGAGAGAATCACGATGCAGGCCAGCCGGTTCGTCCCCGTCTCTTCGGCCCTTCTCGTGGCCGTCCTTGCCGCGTCCCCTGCTCTCCTCGCTCAGGAAATCGTCGAGGTAACGGGCCGGGATCAACGGATCGACTCCGACTTCAACGAGGTTTATCGGGTCGGCGCGGTCGAGGGAGAATCCTGGGAACTGCTCGGCACTGTGAGCCATGTGGCCTTCGACGCACAGGGCAACCTGTACGTGTTCGACCGCACCGGAGGGATGTTCTCCGAACTACGCATCTTGGTCTTCGACGCAACCGGCGCTTTTGTCCGCGAGTTCGGTCGCTCCGGCCAAGGGCCGGGTGAGTTCCATATGCCCATGAACTACGCCGTCTTGCGGGACGGCACGACCATCGTGAGCGACATGGGTCACGCGGCCTACCAGATCTTCGATCCGTCGGGGAGGTTCGTACGGATGGTGCGATCCCCGGCAGAGGCACTCGGGGATGGGGGAGGTGCCTTCATGGGCCCCAGCATCAGGGTTTCGGCACCCATTCAACCCGATCCTCTGGGCGGCGCGGTTTACGCCACGTGGTGGGGTATGTCGAGGAGCATCGGTGGAGCCGGGGCCGACCAGCCCACCAACCGGCCCATTACTCGCTTGGACCTCGCTGCTGAGGCCGTCCAAGTCGACACCGTGGTGCGGGCTTGGCTCCCACCGCGCGAAGCGCGCAACCTCTTCGAGGGTCCATCGAACGTCACGCTCGAGGGCGGCAATGCCGATCTAAATCAGAGGCTGGGCCGCATTGCGAGGCCATCGACCTTCGAACCCGAACTTCTGATGGGAGTTCTTCCAAACGGCGGCATCGTCTATTCGGACTCCTCCGCATATGCGTTGAAGATCGCTTCACCGACGGGAAGTGTGGCACGAATCCTCACCCGGCCCTTCCGGCCGGAGCCGGTAACGCCGAGGATCGAGGAGCGATACAGGGAGCTACGGGGCGAGCGCGCCCAGAATGCGATTTCGATACCGACGGGTTCCAGCGGGACACCGCCTACGACAGCTTCACTTTCTCGGCTGCCCTCCTTCACCTTGGTGGACCCGCCCTTCTATCACGAGATTCCCGTTCTGCGGAGCCTCTCCGCCACTTGGGAAGGCCGGATCTGGGTGATGCGTCGGGGAGACGAACTGATCGACGACGGACCGATCGACGTTATGACCGCAGGGGGCGAGTACGTCGGAACGTATCCCTCCGGCGCGACCGCGATGCCGGACGCCTTCGGCCCGGACGGGTTGGCGGCGTTCGTCGAACTCGGAGAGTTCGACGTGTCCCGCGTGGTGGTGAGAAGGCTGCCCGTCGAGGTGCGGTGAAGGGGCCTCGGTGGACCACTCGACTGCTTTCAAGCGTCCCGAAAATCGTCCGCTGACTTCCGATGCGGTCGTATGCAATCCCGCTCATTTCTGCATATCGTAAGTGGTACGTAGCTAGCGGATTGTAATGTAAACTGTTGCTATATAGCAGTTTACAAATCTTCTCGTAGTTCCGCCGGAACTCGGCAACCTCTCGATCTTGTCGTACCTGGACCTTGGATGGAACGCGCTAACGGGTGGGATCCCGCCCGAGCTCGGGAGCCTCACCGACCTGACGGACCTGCGACTCACCGCGAACGATCTCTCCGGCCCGATCCCGGTCGAGTTCGGAGGGCTGGCTTCCCTCGAACGGTTGTGGCTGGCAAACAACGCCGGGTTGTCGGGAGTCCTCCCGCCCGGGCTGACCGCCATCGACGGACTCGAAAGCCTCCTGGCCCAAGGCACCGGCTTGTGCGCGCCCGCCGACTCGGATTTTACGATGTGGCTCCAAGAGATCCCGGAACGCTGGATCCCGTTGTGCGACGGCGGACAAGTACCGGTCGTATTCACGCAGGCGATACAATCGCGAGAGTTCCCGGTACCGCTGGTGGCTGGGGAGCCGGCGCTACTACGCGCCTTCGTAACGGCAGAGGGTGGGGCGGAGGCGAATATTCCGCCCGTGCGCGCGTGGTTCTATCTGGACGGCGCCGAGACGCACGTGGTCGACATTCCGGCCGGTTCACGGGCGATTCCGGCCGAAGTTGACGAAAGCGACCTGTCGCTCTCAGCGAACGCCGAGATGCCTCCCGAGATCGTGCAGCCCGGTTTGGAGGTCGTGGTCGAGATCGATCCGGAGGGTACGCTGGACCTCTCGGCGCTCGGGATACCTTCTCGGATTCCGGAGGCGGGGCGCCTCGCGGTGGACGTAGCGGCCATGCCCACGTTTCAGCTTACCGTGATTCCGTTCCTGTGGCGCCCGAAACCCGATTCGCGGGTTCTGGATATCACCCAAGCGATGGCTCAAGACCCGGACCGCCATGAGTTGCTTGGCATGACGCGCACTCTGCTTCCTGTCGGGGAAATGGTTATCACCGCGCATGACCCTGTAGAGACTTCGCACAACAACGCGTACGCCTTGCTCCGCGAAGCTGACGCCATCCGAATCCTCGAGGGCGAGCGCGGGCACTACCTGGGAACGATGACGGGTGAGGTCGCGGGGATAGACGGCCTGGCTCGCCAGGCGGGCCGGACGACCTTTGCAAGGGTCGATTCGCCATTCGAGGGTCGGTCGGAATACGTCATCGCCCACGAACTCGGACACAACATGGGACTTCGTCACCCATCGGGCTGCGGGGCAGGCGGCGTGGATGAGTTGTTCCCGCACGCGAACGGCCGGACAGGAGCTTGGGGATACCACTTCGACACCGGGCGACTGGTGTCGCCTTCGGAGTCCGACGTCATGTCCTACTGTGAGGGCTTCATGGACAAATGGATTAGCGATTATCACTTCACCAGAGCCCTCCGCCATCGGACTGTGGACGAAGGTGGCGCCGCCCCAGCGACCGCGGCCGCTCGCGAGCAAGCGCTCCTCCTTTGGGGTGGCGTGACTGGCGACGGCACACCGTTCCTCGAACCGGCGTTTGTCGTCGATGCGGCACCCGCGCTACCTGGCGCTCCCGGCGACTACGTCGTCACAGGGCGAAGCACAAACGGCGCCGATCTCTTCGCGTTCAGCTTTTCCATGCCCAGGCGGACCGACGGCGACGGCAGCTCGAGCTTCGTGTTTGCCCTGCCCGTGCAACCCGCATGGACCGAGAGCTTGGCGAGCATCACGCTGTCCGGCCCCGGCGGATCTGCCACTCTTGACGACACCACGAATCAGCCGATGGCCATCCTGCGGGACCCCCGCACCGGTCAGATTCGCGGCTTTCTGTCGGATCTCTCGCCCGGGGCTCAGTCGGCGGCGGACGCCGTGGGGCAGATCGGCGGTCAGGGTATCGAAGTGCTGTTCAGCCGCGGGATTCCAGGCGCGGAGGCGTGGAGAAGATGAACCTACACGGGAAGGACCGATGTCCATAGGGTCGGCACCGGGCGTAGTTGGGCGCCGAGCCGTGTTGGCGCTCATGTCTGGCGTGGCGCTGTCCTGCGGCGATTCCCCGGCGGGCACGCCGCCTCCGCCTCCCCCTCCGCAACCGGTAGCCGCGCGGTGGACGCTGACGGGCACGATCAGTCACGGGTGGGCCGATCCGGAGTCGGGGCCCTCGGTAATGAGCTCCGACGGTCGCGTCGTGGGCGCCGTCGTTGAAGTCGTCGGTGGCCTTGGAGCCGGACGGCAGACGACGACGGACGATCACGGCCGCTACGTGCTGGAATCCCTGGAACGAGGCCGGCTCACGGTTCGAGCAACGGCGGCGGAATTCGCGTCCGTCGAGCGGACGCTGGACTTGGCCTCGGACACGGCTCTGGCATTCGCCATCTCTCGTGCGCTACCGCCCCCCGGACCGCCGGTCACGTTCCCCGACACGGATCCTGAATGGCTCCGGACGTTGTCCTCCGACTATCCGCACGCGCACCAGGTAGCCAACGTTCGTGTGTTCTCCGACATCGGCCCGGCCTTCAGCGAGGAGCATGCGGAGCATCTGAGCCGCGTCTGGGATTTCTTCGATGTCCTCTATGCCGAGAACCGCGGCGCTCACGTTGATGCCTACTACACATCGGATTCGACCGTCTTCAAGAGGGCCGTGCCGCACTGTCCGACAATCTTCATCTCCGGCGCGAGAAACCTGACGGCCTGCTACCTCGACTACCCGCGCTGGTTCATCATCCCGTACCAGATCCCGGATCTGGGCACTCAGTTGCATGAGATCGGCCACGACTTCGCCTTCGCGACATGGCCACAGATCGAGGCGTTCCCGTGGTTCAAGGAAGGGACGGCGATGTACTTCGAGGGCGGCGCGTTCAACGGGTCGCTCAGAGTCCCGGCGCCAATACCCTATTGCACGATTCTCTTCCAACGGTTTGACCGGGAAGGCCGCCTCATGCCCCTCGAGCAGTTGCTCCGTCTCGCGAAGAAGGACTTCCTCGCGGACAACGAGCGCACCTATTCGCAGTCGTGCATGCTGTTCGACTACCTGGAGCGCCATGAGCCGGGCATTCTGTACGCGCTTATCCGCCGAATCAACGCTGTCCAGATTACCTCCAATGACGAGTTGATCGCCGCACTCCTCGAACTGACAGGCAAGTCCGTCAGCGAGCTTGAGGAGGCCTACGAATCCTATGCACGAATCGCCCGAGGAGGGTGACGAGATGGTCGAACGTAGCCTGTTCCCTCGTAGCCGGGCCGGAAAGAGGCCGAGTATGAGGACGGTGCTCGACCGCACTAAGGGATCCATGGGTCGTTGCCGACCGGTGATCCGGCTGTGCGCCCTGCTGGCGGCCGTAGTCCTGATCAAGGGTTGCGGAGACGGCGAGAGCGCCATCGCGCCGCCGCCGGATCCGCGTCGTGCCACAAACGTGGCCGTGAGTCCTGCCACTGCGGATCTCTCCGCGCTGGGTGCGACCGTCCAACTGACGGTCGAGGTGCGCGACCAAGGCGGCAACGTGATCGCGGGGGCCACCGTTGCTTGGACGAGCAACGCCGCATCCGTTGCGACGGTGGACGCGGCGGGGCTGGTGACGGCAGTGGGCAACGGAACGGCGACGATCACCGCGGCATCGGGCGGGGTTTCGGGGACGGCCACCGTGACGGTGGCCATTGTGCCACTATCGCGGGATCTTGAGATCTATATGGCGACGGAGGACGATCGCCACGCTGTTGAGAACCCGGAGACGCTGAGGATGTTTCCCGGCCATTGGCTGCGTGCAACCGTGCGGCGGCCTGAGGCTCTTTGGCACGTATCGGATACGTCCGTGGTTCAAGTGCGGCGGGGCCGCGCCCCCGATGGCTCCGCGCTGCGTAGCGAGCATGACGTGTCGATCGATCCGCTCGCGCCGGGCGAGGTGATGCTGACGGTGAGCCATGACGGTAGAGCGCGCTTCGCGACGATCACCGTCGGGGAAGCGGCGTTGCTCGCCGAACGGTCATTGATGGACCGACATTGACGCCGATACTGGCTATCTGGTGGGATCACTTGATGTTACGGGATTTTGCGGTCGAATTCCCGCTGTTTGATTCCCGCCAAGTGAGATTCTAGCCGCTCGCCCCGCGGCGGGCTTCCAGAGCCTTCCGGAGCTGTCCCTCGTCGGGCTGCTGGTAGCAGGCGAGCACCGTCTTGGCGTTCCTCCAGCCGCCAAGCTCGCAGAGCACCTTCAGCGGCTGGTCCATGAGGTCGCTGGCGAACTTGCGCCTCAGCGAGTGCCAACCCCGTCGGTGCTTCCGCTCCATCCCCGCGAGTCGCTCGGCTCTGTGCCACCAGACGCTCGGCTGCGACGGACTCACACTCTTCATGGGATGGTTTGCCGAGGGCAGCACCGGCGCGCCCTCGATCCGGGGACTCCTCCTCCACGCCTGCCTGAGAACGGCCAGCGCCGGGGCGGACAACGGAGTCCGGTGCTCGTATCCCGTCTTCTCGTGCTCGCTGCGCCACCGGATGGCCTCGCCGTCGATGTCCACATCCGACCACTTCAGGTTCCGGATGGCCCCGATTCTGTGCCCGGTCTCGTGCGCGAGCACGAGCGCGACGTGGAACCGCCATCCCACCTGCCGGGAGACCCCGAGCAAAGCCCGGTATTCTTCGTTCGTGACGACAACGCGAACCGGGTTCTTCTCGACGGGCTTCCTGAGACCCTTGAGCGGGTTCCTGTCGAGGAGCAGTCGGCCGTGCTCGTCTCTCGACTTCGCTGCCCAGTTGAGCACCGCCATCAGGAACGTGAGGTCTCCTCCAATGGTCTGGTCGGAAACGGGCTTTCCGCTCGGTCCGATCCTTCCCGCGCGCCGCTCCCTGATGAAGCGGTCCCAGTCGCGCCGGGAGAGTGTGTCCGGCCTTCGGTCCCTGCCGAAGAACTTCAGGAACATTGCCGTCGCCGCCCGGTCGTGCATGCGGCCCGTGCCGCGCTTGGTGGGCGTCACCTCTTCACCGTAGATGTCAAAGAGCGTTCCCAGGGTGAGCGGCTCGGGCTCGGCTTCCGCCTTGCCTCTGGGCTCATGAACCGCGAGCCCTGCGGCGGCCTCGTCGGCCTGCCGCTTCGCGCGAACCCAATCGCGGTGCTTCAGCGATCGGGTGAGCCTGCGCCCGTTCTCCCGCCACTCAATCTGGTAGAGGCCGGTCTTGGGATCGGCGAACACCCTCACCCGGTTCCGGCCCCACTCGCCGGCGCTGTAACTGCGCCGGTCCCGCTTCGTGCGTGCCATCATTCGATTCCTCTCGTGATGGACCGCACGATCTGCGCGAACGAAAGTTCGCCGCGGGAGGCCGTCCGCGCCAGATTCCCGGTTCATCAGCGGCTTGGCCCCTGATCGCGATCCGGTCCCGGGCGGGGAATCAGATACGAAGGCCTCTCGGTCTCGCGACGGCGGATGTCCCGTAGTACTCGGCCAAGCGTGTCACTTGCCCGTCGAGCCGCTCGATTTGCCGCTGCAAGGCTTCGTTCTCCTCGCTCAGCCGATCGACGTGCTGCCGCAAGGCTTCGACCTGCTCGGATTGCCGCCGCCGTTCCCTCCCGGACTCCGCGGACAACGTCTTCAAGGCCTCCGTCAACTGCCTCTCCAATTCGGTCATATAGCTCCTTTACTCTCTTCGCAGCTCTACGTAGGGCCGCCCGTCGAAGGTGAAGGCCGTCAGGACCGGCGTGCCACGCGGCAGCGTCACGTACCGCACCCCGTCTATTTCCCTCAGCCCCACGCCCCAGGTCGTCTCTTCGATCTCCGCTACCATCTCGCGTCCACCCGCGATCTGGACGTCCACCAACGACCGCTCCTCGATCCGGTCCTGAACGCTCCTCGACAACCACTGCATCGTCGCCCAACTCCCGGCGAAGGTGCCGAGCCAGAGAGCCGTGCCGACGATCAGCGGCCGGAGCCACGCCTTGACCAGCAACTCGCGGACGTTCCCGACCGCCACCTCCGTATCGCGCTCGATGGAACGCAGCGCGCGCCTCGCGACGCGCCGCGAGTTCTCGCCGAGCCGCTCCAGCTCGTTCGCGGTCAACTCCTCGATCTCCCTGCGTTCGGTCTCCAGCCGTCTCCCCAGCCGGGCGGTCAAATCGTTCGCGTTGAAATCCAATTCCGTACAGTTCTCCTTTCAGCCGCCACCGGTCGCCCGTCTCCGGGTCCAACGCGGTGACGTAGTCCATGCCTTGGCGCGGCACTTCAAGGCCCGCCTCTCGGAGCGCGTCTACGACCTCGTGGCGATTCCGCACGGTCCCGCTCTCGACGCGCTGTATCAGGTAGTCGCGGATCAGGTCGCGGGGTGAGGATTCGAGCCGGAGGCCCGCCCGCAGTTGCGCCGCCGCGATGTAGGCGCGGTGGCCCGGCTGCTGCACCCTGGCCCGCGCCGGATCGTCCGGGCGAGCCCAACCGTGCTCGTGGTTGAAGGCGTCCCGGAGCGGGCCGAAGGTCTTCTCCCAGCCCGGAGGCGCGATGTTCAGGCTGCGGCCGGTCTCAAGGTCGCAGCGCGCCGCGAGGACGTGGACATGGGCACCGCCGCCCTCCTCCCGGTGAAGCACGGCCGTCCATGCGTAGCGGTCGAACTCCAGCCCCGCCCAGGCCGTCTTCTCGAAGGCGTCCACCACCGCCTCGATCTGCTTGTCGGTCGGCTGGTCCTCCGGCGCCCAAGCGATCACGCCGGAGGTGTACCTGTGCTCGAAGGGAAGCGTGTCGGCCACGGCGGCCACCTGGTGGGGATCTCCCCTGAGCACCTCGACGCCTTCGCGCTCCTTCCCGGCCGCGTCCACCTCGCCGAGGAGGTACTTGGCCGCCTTGCGGGCCGATCCGGTTCCGTGCGCGAGGAACTTAAGGTGCATCCGGGTCCGGGTCTTCGGCGGGCTCCAAGGCGCGGAGCGCCCGCCTGATGGCGATCAGGTGGCCGATCACCTCGACGGCCTCGATGCCCTCCTTGTGGGCATTCGCCCAGCGAGCGATCTGGTTGAGGTTGTTGCCGACGCGCGCCACCTGCCGGGTGCGCTCGCGCTCGACCTCGGCGTGGGCCACGGTCCACGTGTGCGTCCGGCCGACCGCGCGGCGCACCAGATCCGACAGCGTCAGGCCCGCCGAGCGCGCCTTGGCGTGCCACTCGGCACGCTCCGCCTCGCTGGCGCGAACCTTCACCCAAACGGCGCGTCCACGACTCATGGCGCGCCGTTTCCGGTTCGGGGGTCAGAGGGGGCGCAGCCCCCCGCCAGCCTCCGCAGGGGACTCACGGAGTGTGGCCCCAAGGAGTACGCTGCTGAACTACGAAACGGGCGTACAGCGCGCCCGTGGGGGCCGCGGCCGGAACCCGGCGATCGCCGCCGCCGACGCGGTGGCGATGCACCTCCGCGAGCGCCCCGGGGAACCCGTTCAGCCGGATCTCGCGAAGCGCGGCTGGCGGTGGGACACGAGCTGGAGATGCCGGGCCGCCCATGCACTCCGGAAGCCGGAGCGGCCAACGATTCCGCCAGCGCCGATGCCGATGGACACCGGCACCGGCTCCGCCTTGTGGTGGATCAATCTGGCTACGCTTCTCCTCCGTCGCGTCGCCTCGTTCGGTTCGTGCTGCCCTTCACGCCTCGGTGACCCGAGGGAGGCGCATTACGGATTCTGCCCGCAGTTGGTTTCAATCCGGCCTAGGGAACGAGGGCCGCCGCAGCCGACCCATGCCCATTTCAGGGCTCATGGAAGGTCCCCACCAAGGCAACGCCGAGGGAGGTGTCCATCGCCAACGGGGCGGTCTCGCTCTCTGAGCGCCTCCCGCTGCCATCGGTGGAAGGGATGGTTATCTTGAGTGCCATGACCATCCGAGCGAACGATTGGGGCGTAGCGACCTGTTTGGCCAGCGGTGCCCAGAAGGAGCGCGTGCATTCGACCACTGCCGCGACGACCCAGGCGGCCTACCTCGATTACAACGCCTCCACACCCCTTGATCCCCGCGTCGCCGAGGTGATGGTGTCCGCGCTGATGAATGTTGGCAACGCAACGTCGGCCCACGGCTTCGGTCGCCAACAGGCAGCCTTGGTCGATTGCTCCCGCGAGCAGGTCGCGGCGTTGGTCGGAAGTCGCCCATCCAACGTCGTGTTCACGGCGAGCGCGACGGAGGCCAACAACTTGGCGATCTGCGGAGCAGTGCAGGCGGCAAGCCAGGACCAATTCAGGATTCTCGTCTCCGCCGTAGAGCACGCGTCGGTTTTCCGGACAGCCGACTGGCTCCGCGCTCGGGGAGCCGTACGAGTGGATGTCATCCCGGTGACAAGCGGCGGGTTCGTTGACCTAGGTGCGGTCGAGCGACTCCTCGGCCCCGATGTCCTCCTAGTGTCCGTTATGGCTGCCAACGGTGAGACAGGCGTGGTCAACCCGATCATGGAAGTCGCGGAACTCGCTCACGCCTCCGGTTCGCTCTTCCACTGTGACGCAACGCAGTTCGTAGGCCGGATACCGCTGAGCATGGACGATGTCGGCATCGACCTAGTGTCGGTCAGCGGACACAAGCTAGGTGGACCAATGGGCGTCGGCGCGCTGATTGGCACCCGACAAGCTCTGGGTCAACTCACACCAGTGATCCACGGAGGCGGGCACGAGCGCGGCCTCCGATCGGGTTCGCTAAATGTGCCTGGTATCATCGGCTTTGGAGAAGCTGCCACCCTTGCGGTCGAGGCGCGAGCGGAGGAGTCGATCCGCCTAGCAAAGCTCCGTGACCTTCTGACCGCCCGTCTGATAGCTGCGGTGCCCGGTGTAGTCCAAATCGGAGATGTCGAGCGACGGCTCCCGAATACTGCCTGCCTGCGCTTTAGGGGCGCGGATGCCGAAGCCGTTACCGTCAATCTGGAACCCGTTGCGGTCTCCGCCGGAAGTGCGTGCAGCGTCGGCTCGATCGAACCGTCCCATGTACTGCTTGCGATGGGTTTGTCTCGGTCAGCCGCTTTCGAGTGCGTTCGCTTTAGTCTCGGACGCTCCAACGTGGACACGGACATTGAGTTCGCGGTGTCTCGTGCCGTTCAGGCCGTTGGCTACGTCCGCACAATGACCGCCGAGGCCGTCTGATGCGCTTGGTCGACGCGGCCGAACCGATCTTTGCCCGGCATGAGACGTTCCATCCGCGCTACGGATGGTTCCGTAAGGCATACTCGGCGGTCGGGCGCGACCCAAGGATGTTCGCGCTTGAGGACGCGCCGATCCAATTGGGGGTCGGCAAGAACATGGTGCGGGCGATCCGGTTCTGGGGGAAGGCGGCGAAACTCATTACGGAGGATCCCGACTCGCGGCCACGCCGTTCGGCCAGCATGATTCGGACGGACATGGGTAACAGACTGTTCGGCGAACACGGCTGGGACCCCTACATGGAGGAACCGGCAACCCTATGGTTGCTTCACTGGTTGCTTCTGGCCTCACCGTGCCACCTGCCCGCTTGGTGGCTGGCCTTCAACGAGTTTCATGCCGTCGAATTCGACGACGATGAACTGGAACAGGTCATCTGCACGCAGCTTCAAGTGACCGAGTGGAGAACGCCGCACAGATCGTCGATTCGAAAGGACGTCCGGGCTCTTCTGCGCACCTACACGCCAGCCGACCGCTCCGCTCGCACGGGCATCGACGACATCCTCGACTGCCCTCTTCGCGAACTTCGCCTGCTGGGACATTCGGAGGCCACGGAGCGGTACCGGTTCGCCACGGGCGCTAAGCCCTCGCTCCCCGCAGCCGTGGTCGCGTTCGCAGCGATGGACTATGTCGATCGCACAGCGCCAGAAACCCGCACGGTCACGCTCAGCCACCTCGCGCAGGAATCGGGTGGACCCGGAAAGGCGTTCAGGCTCACGGAAGGCGACCTCCGTGAGGCGATGGGTGCGGTTGCGGCAGAATCGGCTAGAATCGACCTAGCGAACGTAGCAGGGGTATCACAACTAACTTGGTGTGGCAGCCCGAGAAGCACGGCGTTCGAGGTACTGGACGACTACTATGGTCGATCCAACGACAGGTCGCGCGCGGCCGGAGAGATGCCAGCATGAGCGCTGTTCTGGCGGACCGGATCTCTGTTCAGAGCCGCTTTTCCCGATCAGCCAACGTCGAGCGGGACCTGGCGCGCCCCGAGCCGCTTGACGGCTACGTGGTTACGGCGCGTGTCCTCGACATTTTGGCACGCGTCGCCACGACAGCAGTAAAGGGTCAAGCTGGCGGTGCATGGTCGTTGACCGGTCCGTACGGCACCGGAAAGTCTTCGCTCGCATTGCTGATCAATGCGGCGTTCGGTCCTCCGACGCCGATGCGGGAAAAAGCATTCCGGTTGATCGGGGAAGCTTCTCCCGAAACAGAAGGTGCGCTGCGGGCGGCCCACGAGCGTCACGGGACCTGGAACACAGGCTTCTATCGCGGTCTGGTGACCGCGACCCGCGAACCGCTCAGCCTCACGGTCCTACGTGCCCTGCGTGCCGCCTACGAAGGTGCTTCCAAGGACACCGAGTCCTCTGCGGCTCGTGTACTCCGTGCCGCATTGCGGGATGCGGAAGGCGACGATAGGCCGCAAACCGGTCCGACTCCGGCCTCGATCATTCGAATTGCGCGGGCATTGGCGGAAGAGGCCCCTCTCCTGCTCATCATCGACGAGTTCGGGAAGAACCTCGAAGCTGCAAGTGACGGCTACGAGGATCCTTACTTTTTGCAGCAGTTGGCCGAGGCAGGTCAAGGGTCGGGGCTACCGATTTTCCTGCTCACACTGCAGCACCTGTCGTTCGAGGAGTACTTTGCGGCGAGCGCCGGGCCGGCGAGACGAGAGTGGGCCAAGATACAAGGCCGCTTCGGCGACATGTCGTTCGTTGAGTCCGCCGAGCAGCTTCGCGCTCTGATCGGCAGCGTATTCGGTGGGAGAGACGTTGCGATCAAACGGCGCATCGCTCGCTGGGCTGTCTCTCACGCGGATGAGATGCGTGCTGTAGGCATCAGTGAGGTCGCAGACCCAGATATCGTGGGATCTTGCTATCCGCTGCACCCGTTGACTGCAATGGTGTTGCCCGAAATGTGCATCCGGTACGGGCAGAACGAGCGGACCCTGTTTTCGTTCCTCACGAGTCAGGACCCGGCGAGTGCTAAGGGCTTCTTGGCTGCGACCTGTGTTCCTCAACGTGGGTTACTGCCATCGCTCGGTCTGGAGCACATCTACGACTACTTCGTCGCGAGCAGCGTACTCGGAGGTTTGTCTGGCCCCCAATCTAGCCGGTGGTCTGAGATCGCCATCCGGCTGCGTGACGTTACTGGCCTGTCAGACCCCCAGATTCGCATGGCAAAGCGGATTGCCGTCCTGAACCTTATTGCCACCACGGGCGCCGTTCGTGCCTCCCGCGCCGTACTTGCGCTAACCGAACCCCATGCTGATGCGCTGTTGGCGGACCTAGAGGCTGCGGGGATCGTCACGTACCGGGATTTCGCAGACGAGTACCGAATCTGGCAGGGTTCCGATGTCGATATCGGTCTCCTGCTGGAACGTGATCGTACCCGAATTCGGCTGCGGCCCCTTGTCGAAGTGTTGTCGGCGATGGAGTCGTTGGATCCGGTAGTTGCGGCGCGACACAGTGCCGAGCATGACGTGCTCCGAATCTTCAAGCGACGGTATGCCGACGCAGCGCAACCTATCGAACCCGTGGACCCGTTCGCCGGCTACGACGGCGAGGCTCTGCTGATCGTCGATTCGATTGATGTGATTCCCAGCCTGGCCAAGGGATCGACCACGGGCAAGCCGATTGTCGCCGCTATCCCGCAGGACGTGACGAGGCTCGACGAGGCCGCGCGCGAAGCCTTGGCCGTGCGTATGAGCCTCAAGGAGCCTCGGGTGGAAGAAGACTGGGTGGTTCGACGTGAATTGGCGGAAAGGATGGCTCAGGCTAGGGCCAACCTCGATGAAGCCGTACACGACACGTTCTCGGCGGACGCTTGCCGTTGGATCCTCTTGGAGCCTTCGGGCGGAAGGGAGCTTCCATCCGGTCCGGGGAGTCATGCGCTTTCCAATGCGGCCGACATCGCTTACGAGCGCACGCCTCTAATCGGCAATGAAGTGTTGAACCGCACGCGACTCACTTCGCAGGGTGCTAAGGCGCGACGCCTCCTCATCGGGGCGATGATCGACCGCGAGCGTGACCCGGATTTGGGCCTTGAAGGGTATGGTCCCGAAGTGGCGATGTACCGCGCTTTCCTACAGCGAACGGGAATTCACCGGCCAGCGACCAGCGGAGGCGGTTTCCGGCTTGGTGAACCGATCGCGACGGATTCTCTCGCGCCCGCTTGGGAGGTGCTTGAAGACCAGTTCGCACGGGCGAAGGCATGCCGGGTGAACCTGAGGGACCTATACGGCGCACTCTTGTCGAGTCCCATCGGCATGAAGGAAGGGGTGATTCCGGTCTTCGTGACCGCCGCGCTGCTTGCCGCCCGCGACGAGATCGCGATTTACGAGCATGGGACCTTCCGGCCACTGCTGGCCATCGAGGTGTCTGAGCGGATGGTGCGAAACCCCCACCATTTCGACATCAAACACTTCGCGAACACCACGGGGGCTAGGAGGAGCGTAATCAACGCGCTCGCACGACAATTAGGTGTCCGGCCGGCCTTCCGGCAGTACCGAGTTGCGAATGTCCTAGAGATCGCGGGGCACCTCGTCCTGCAATTCCGCCGCCTTGATAACTTCACCCTCCGAACGCGTTCCATGAGTCCCGATGCTCTCGCCGTAAGGGCAGCTATCCGCGACGCTGTGGAGCCGGACGAACTTCTGTTTGATCGTCTTCCTGAGTGCTTTGCACTCCCTGCGGTATCCGCAGACGCACACCGCTACTTGCAGGAAGCATCGTACACCCAGCATCTAGGCTCCGCGATGGAGGAGTTGCAGGGCCGGTATGCCAAGCTCGAAGAAGAGCTTATGGCGCTCCTGCTTGGCATCGCGGCAGAAAAGACTCGACTCGCGGTCAGTGGGCAGGCGGCTGCGTTGGATGGCGAAGTTCTCGACCGAACCGTACGCACCTTCGTGCAGGCCCTCAAGGGCGATTCCGCCAAGAACGACGGCGAGTGGATCAGCGCCATCGCAGCTATTCTGTCCAAGAAGGCCCCAAAAGAGTGGACGGACCACGACCTAGTCAGATTCGAGCACGAGCTACGGGTGCGGGTTGCCGCGTTCCAACGCCTCTTGGCTTTGCATGTTGAAGGGCGTGCCGGGGGCGCTGGGCCGTTCCAGGCCTTTCGGGTTACGGTCACTAGACCGGACGGTCGGGAACACGACCGCCTCGTAGCCCTCGACGAGATCGACCGACCTCTTGCGGAGAGGATTCTTGAAGATGCCCTCGCGAAGCTCGAAGGTGATCTTGGCTCGAAGGAGCAGGCAGAAAAGGTATTGCTCGCATGCCTCGGAGAGCGGCTTCTCCCTCATGCGGATCAGGGGAACCCGAAGCCAATGAACCACAAGGTGAGGAGGACACGGCATGCCTGACTCCATCCGCCACATCTGTGGTATCTCCGGGGGTAAGGATTCGAGTGCACTGGCCGTCTACATGCGCCCAAGGGTACCCGAGATGGAGTACTTCTTCTGTGACACGGGCGCGGAACTGCCGGAAACGTACGAGTATCTGACGAGGCTTGAGGTGATCCTCGGCAAGCCTATCGCCCGCCTGAACGCCAGCCGAGGGTTTGAGCATTGGTTCGAGGTATTTCGCGGAACCCTGCCATCGCCACAAATGCGATGGTGCACTAAGAACATGAAGATCAAGCCGATTGAGGAATGGATCGGCGATGCGCCAGCGCGGTCGTATGTGGCAATCCGCGCCGATGAACGCAATCGAAAGGGTTACGTCTCGACAAAGCGGAACATCGAAACGTGCTTTCCCTTCATTGAGGATGAGATCGACCGCAAGGGCGTGCTGCGGATCCTTGAGGACGCAGGGATCGGCCTTCCCGAATACTACGAATGGCGCACTCGCTCTGGCTGCTACTTCTGCTTCTATCAGCGGAAGGCGGAATGGATCGGCCTTGCCGATCGTCATCCAGAGCTATTCGACCGGGCTGTCGCGATCGAACAGAAGGTCCTGCTCGAAGCCGGTGCCGATGGCGAAGCCGACTTCACCGACCGAGCAATGCGAGGGAGACAGTACACCTGGTCGGGTGGCGAGACGCTGGTGCAACTCCGCTCACGCCGCGACGAGATCTTGGCCCGCCACGACGCCGCCTTGTCACGCGCGGCCACTCGTCAAGCCAACCTCCCACTAGTCGAATCTCTCGCCGACGCCCTTGATGAGGACGACGATACCGCCCCCTGCACCGTGTGCGCGCTCTAACCGCCGTGACCGTAGCACCGCCATTCGGACCGGGCCTAACGGTTTCTTGGCTCCTTGATTCACTCCCGGATCAAGAACTCAGGCGGTTCCTAGACCCCGGTGTCCTTTCGATGCTTGACGCGATCTTCGGTGGGCGGATCGGCGGTTCGGATCTCCGGCGAGTCGTTCAGAATCTCGTTGACTTCGATGTCCTGCTCGGAGAGCGCGAGGGTCGGCGGCTTGTCCTCCGCCTCATCCCTGGGCAGAAGCGTGCCGAACTTGAGGCCCGCGTCGGGCGATCCGTTGCTGCCGCTGGCGCAAGCGAGTGGAGCGAACCGGAGGTACGTCGGCTGCGCGACTTCTTCGGTCTAGTCGAAGAACGGATCGAACCCCCGGCGATGCCGCCAACAAGCACCATCACCCCAGTCTACGGTCTATTCGATCACCAAAGGATTGCTGTTCAAGAACTGATCCCGCTGCTGGCGCAAGATGACCGACGTGCGGTTCTTCATCTGCCTACCGGGGTCGGCAAGACCCGCACGGCCATGCATGTCGTGGCCGACTCTCTGCGCGTGCATGAGCCCTCGGTCGTGGTATGGCTGGCCTCCGGCAGGGAGTTGCTGGAGCAAGCGGTGGTCGCATTCGCGGAAGCTTGGACGCGCCTAGGCACAAGGCCACTCGATATTGGAGCCATGTGGGGCGACCGGATGCCGGATCTCGAAACGTTCTCCGACGGGTTTCTCGCCGTTGGGCTCGCGAAGGGCTGGGCCACGATCTCTGGCACCGACCCGGATTGGGCCGCTCGGATGTCCAAGCGCACCCGGCTGGTCGTATTCGATGAGGCACACCAGAGCATTGCTAGGACGTATCGCAGGATCACGGAGGACCTCACGCTGGACTACCGGTGCGCATTGCTGGGACTCACTGCCACGCCCGGACGGACATGGGCCGACATCGATAAGGACGGTGAGCTCGCCGGCTTTTTTTCCGGGAACAAGGTGACATTGGAAGTGCCGGGCGAGAATCCCATCGAGTACCTCATCGAACACGGCTATCTGGCGCGACCACACTTCCGAACACTCCTGTCCCGGCCAGGCCTCGAGATCACAGCGAAGGAGCGTGCGCGCATTACCCGAGCGCTGGATATCCCACGTGAGATCGTGACCGCCCTGTCGATGAGCGAGCAGTACGTAAGCGCCGTACTCGGTGCCATTGAAGAGTTGCTCCAAGCTGACCACAGACGCGTGCTTGTCTTCGCGGCGAGCGTTCAACATGCACGGATGCTGAGCGCAATCCTCATCGCACGTGATGTCCGCAGCCAGGTCGTGACAGGTCAGACGCCGCCGCGTGTGAGAGAACACGCTATCAGAACGTTCAAGTCGGACGACGAGACGCCAATGGCGCTCGTCAACTTCGGTGTCCTAACGACCGGGTTCGACGCGCCGAAGGCGAGTGCAGTGGTCATTGCTCGTCCGACGCAGTCTTTGGTGTTGTTCAGTCAGATGGTTGGCCGCGCGATCCGCGGCCCCAAGGCCGGCGGAACCGAAACTTGTGAAGTCGTCACCGTGGTCGATCCGAGTCTGCCAGGCTTCGGCGATGTGGCGGCGGCGTTCTTAAACTGGGAGGACGTATGGCAGTGAGCAGATCCGAAGCTCAACTGAACTTCTCCATCATCGATCCCAAGATGACGGTCAGGGCGATGCGTGACAGCGGCTACAAGTCCACCACCCACGCGCTAGCCGAACTCATCGACAACTCGATCGAGAGTCATGCGACGGCAATCGAGGTGTTCGGGGTGAGTCGTCGGAATGACCGTACCGGAAGATACACACTTAAGGAGTTGGCAGTCCTCGACAACGGCGAAGGCATGGATCGCGACACTCTGCGAGGAAGCCTCCGTTACGGCCACGGCACTCGCCGGGAGCGGCGGGGGATCGGCCGCTTCGGCCTTGGGCTCCCCAACTCCTCCATGTCGCAAGCACGACGAGTAGATGTCTGGTCGTGGCAATCAGGCGCTACCAACGCTCTCCACACCCACCTTTCCCTCGACGAAGTAGAGGACGGCAGGAGAGAGATTCCAGAGCCGGAACAGCAGGCGATCCCGAGAACTTATCGAGAAGCGAGCCGGAATGTGTTCCGCGACTCCGGTACTTTGGTCGTGTGGAGCAATCTCGATCGTGTTGAATGGAAGCAGGCATCCACGACCTTCAAGCACACGGAGGTACTGATTGGACGAATATATCGACGCTTCCTAGCGAGACAATCAGAGCGCCTGCCTGCCGACGATCCGAGGGACTCTGAGATCGGGTCACCACGCACCATCACCCTGATTCCACTTCGGGAAACTGCGGAAGGGACAGAAGTTCAGGGAGATGACATCGTCAGGGTGAGGCCAAACGACCCCTTGTATCTCATGACCGGCACTTCATGCCCCGAGAGCTTCGGCCCTGGCCCCATGTTCACGGAACTGGAGGGGAGTCCGTTCCTCGTACCCGTACGATACCAAGGACAGGATTATCAGGTTCATGTTCGGGCCAGCTACGCACGCCCGCACGTCCGAGATTCTTCTGCGCCCGAGGCTGACTGGCCCGAACAGTGGGTCGGAAAGGATGCGGGGCGCGCTCCGTGGGGGAAGCATGCAGATCAGAACATGGGCGTCTCGCTAGTCCGGGCGCACCGAGAGATTCAGCTCGACGATTCTTGGGTTAGCGGCGACGACCCGAGAGAGCGCTGGTGGACAGTGGAAGTCGATTTTCCGACTCAACTCGATGAGGTGTTGGGAGTCACCAACAACAAGCAGGGCACGATGACCTTCCAGCGTCTTGCTCGATATGACTGGAGAAGAGAATCTCTTCCCGGTGAAGAATCGAGCGGTGATGTGCGCCGCCGGATGGAAGAGGATGGAGATCCCAGGTGCTACCTATTGGATCTCCGGAAACAGATCACGAACGCGATCAAGTTGCTGCGCCACCGATCCCGCCAAGCTAAGCAGCCCCGCAGCCAAAGACACGTTCTCGACGAAGATCAGAAGGCCGATGCCAAGGCAACAGCCGCGATAAAGCGCCGGATGCAAGAGGGCCACAAAGGCGAATCGGACAAGGCTGGTGAATCGAGCTCAGAGCAGGAGCGCAGGGAATCGCAAGTCGAATCCCTCACCCAGAAACATCACCTAGACCGGACGGACGCGCTACAACGAATCGACGAAACGATCCGAGCGGGTAGCCGCGTTCGTTGGATCCAGTCGGCCCAATCCAGTCCGGCTTTCTTCGATGTCGAGTCGCTGCCCAATGTGGTTCAGGTTGCACTCAACACGGACCATCCCGTCCACTCTGACCTCTACGACATCATGCATCCGGATGTCGAGGATATGACCGAGGACGAGGTTCGCGAACGGCTGGCGCGAGCTGCCGCTGCCTTTCGCATCCTGATTTACTCGTGGGCTCGGTACGAGGACGAGCAGACCGAAAAGCTCCGCCGCCAAGTGCGAAACGCACGCATTGAGTGGGGGAAATACGCGGAAGAGTTCTTCGACGAGGATGACGATTCGGTTCCCCCGACGGATCTCGTGTAGGAGATCCAGCGATGGAACGCGCGACTCAAGGTGCTCGGATCCGTGCCCTCTTCGAGAACGCAGATGACGAGGTCACTGTGATTGCGCCATTCATCAAGGTCGACGCGCTACGATCTTTGATGGAGGTTATCCCGGCCGAAGCGCATCTGCGTTGCGTTTCACGGTGGCTCCCGAGAGAGATTGCAGCAGGGGTATCCGATCCTGAAATCCTAGACCTGCTCAAGACGCGCGGCAACTTCAGTCTCTCGCTTGTGGACCGCCTGCACGCCAAACTCTACATCGCCGGTGACCGGTGTCTCGCCGGGTCGGCCAACGTCACCCTGGCCGGGCTGGGGGAGAGTGGCGAGGGCAGCAATATTGAGGTCCTCGTGGAGACGACCATCGACGAGCCTGGAATCGCGGCAACGCTTGAGGCCATCGCTCAAGATGAGCGTGCGGCAACCAGCAGCATGGCACGGGCGGCTCGGCGTCTTGCTGAAAGCCTGAGCGCCTCAAAGACCTTGCCCGGTGCGCTGACTGCTCATTGGTTTCCCGGAAGTCGCCGTCCCGAGCAGGCGTACGGATTCTACACGCAACCACCGAGTGGTTACCTCGGCGTTGCCGATCAAATCCTTCTTGACGACTTGGCGCGTTCCAACCTTCCACCTGGCCTGAACGAGGGAGAGTTTCGGGATGCGATTCGGTCCTTACTTATGGCCATACCGCTCGCCGAGGATCTTCTCACAGCGTCCGAAGACACCACGCTGACTCGATCCGACGCAACTTCTTGGCTTGAAGCGATATCCGGGGACGATTTTTCTCCAAACGACTTGTGGATCGCATTCGTAAACTGGATGGCGCATTTTTTCTCTGATCTCGTCATGAAGCAGGAGATTGCCGAGATCGCGCTTCGGCGCGCCCGATTGTTAGGATAGAAGCCCGGTGAACCTCTCGTCGTAAGCGCTGTCTCGCTGAACTGGAAATTGGCCTGCCGGCGTGGAAACTTCAAGGAAGAACCCGCTTTCCAAGACGAAGAGGTCGGTCAAGTGATAGCGTCCTGTGACTCCCGCGAATTGACTCTGATTTTCCCGCTTGCGTGACCCGATGGGACCAAGGGTGGTCCAAGAGGCAAGAGTGGCAGATCGTGCAGCCCAGTTTGACTGGCCCAGGCGAGCTCGGTGGCCCCATGCCACTCGTGGTGGTCGTCAGCACGGTTCGCCTTGCGGCTCAGTTCCTGCGCGATGACGTGCGACTGGCGAACTGAATCACCCCGTCGGGGGGTTGCCTCAGGCCATCATTTCGTTCAAGTTTATCTCATGGCTACCCCCTCGAATCCGGAGCGCCTCGGTGCCGAAAGGGCACCGGGGACGTGCTCGTCAACGGTCGACGCGCTGACCCAGGCCGCCTTCACTTCGTGAATCGAGTTGGACGGTGGGCGGTGAGCCGCCTTCTTCTTGGTCGGATTGCCTTGGCGAGGCACCCGCACTGGACGCGATCCAAGTGCTCGCCGACAGCGGCGGGCGTCCGCTTCGCCGCAGCCGTAGCGCCGCCCGACATCGTCCGACCATCGGCGAGAAGCCGACACCGAGATGATATGATGTCCGCCAATCAGACGGAAGAGATGGCGCGGTGAGCACCACTGATTTTACGATCGAAGCGGACGAGCTGAGAAAATACAAGTACTCGTTCCACCTGTCGCCGACGTTGTGGGATCAGTATGAGGGTCCAAACGACCTTGAGTGGAAGTGCGTCCCCTTTCGTCGGAAATACTTAGAGGACATCCCCACGGCCCCCGGCGTATACTCATTTTGCGTTCGTCCATCGATAGGAGGAAACCTGTGCGGGTCTTATTTGCTCTACGTTGGAAAGACCATTCGCTCACTACGCACGCGCTGCCGCGAGTATCTGGTCAAAGCCGAGGCCGACAGAGAACGTCCCAAGGTACTGAGGATGATGCGTCTATTCTATGGTACCGACTATCTCCGCTTCTGTTTCGCGGTCCTTCCCGAGAACAACGATCCTGCTTCAATTGAGCACTTGTTGTTAGGGGCTACTGTTCCACCTGCCTGCACGGACCTACCAGCCTCCGTCCGCGCTGCGGTGGATGCCTTCTAGGAGACGCGAATGATCCATGACAGACTGCTCCTGCCCGCCCTCCGCGCGACGATGGGTGATTGGACCTACTACGTTGCATCCATGACCTTGGAGGAACTTGCTCACAGGGTGACGACCGCCACCACCCTACATCAGCCTGAAAGTCTGGATGAAGAGATTCAGCGGTCGCTCAGTCCTCGGGCAGGGGATATTGCTGAGTACCTGCTTTCTCAACCGCAACGCCTGTTTGGGACGCTAGTGGTTGGGGTCTACGGAGGCGAGCCAGAATGGCTGGAGGTCGAGATCAGCGAAGGCGCTCGACCGTGGGACGACAACGACGAGCGCCTGGAAGGCAGCATTGGCCTTTTGCGTCTATCCGGCTCGGAGCAGTTGTTCGCCCTTGATGGCCAGCACCGGCTGCTTGGAACGATGCAGGCGCTCAAGGACGACTCATCCCTCGGCGGCGAAGAGGTGGCTGTCATTTTCGTAGGACATTCTAACGACCGGGCCGGACTCCAGAGAACGCGTCGCCTATTCAGCACGCTCAATAGGTATGCGAAACCCGTGTCAAGGCGGGAGATCATCGCACTCGATGAAGACGATGCCGTTGCTATTGTCACCAGACGATTGGTCAAGAGCCATCCGCTCTTCTTGGACCGAGTATCCCTCGGGAGAACCAAAGCGGTGCCTGTCGGCGATCTAACCAGCCTCACGTCGATCGTGGCCCTGAATGATTGTGTTGAGATGATCCTCAAAACCCACTCGACGTGGAAGAAGAGACACAAGAAGATCCGCCCCCCCGACAATATTCTGGACCAACTTGCACAACATTGCGTGGATTATTGGAATACGGTTATGGGTGAGCATGAGGTTCTCCGAGAATATGTTGGAATGCCCAAGGACGGGAGGCCAGCTGAACCCTTCCGCGGACGGCACGGTGGGCACCTGTTCTTTAGGCCGATCGGAATACTGGCCCACACTTGGGCCGCGACCACGCTCTTCTCAGAGGAGGCAGTGGATACACAAACATCAATCCAGCGTCTAGCGGAAGTCCCCTGGCAACTGGCCGAGGCCCCATGGGTGGGGCTGCTCTGGGACGCTGAGAATCAACGGATGATTACTTCGCCAGAGGCGCAACGCGTGGCCAAACGCCTCATCTATCACTCTGTTGGTGGAGCCCTGAGTGACCTACGGACTGATGAGGCTGAGCTACGCAAGGAGTTGGCCGGGATGCTAAACAGAGCACCGGAGGATGTCACGCTTCCTCGTTACAGTGCTTAGCACGCTCCACCTGCAATCTGGTCGTTGATGTCGAAAACCGGGTCTTGTTGGCTCAGGTCGGCTGCGGTGCGGGACGGTACGGCATGTAACCCGACGTTCTTGGACGAGATGCTCGGCGGGCTTCCAGTGGCTTCCAATCGATTCGTCCGCATTTTCGCCAGAAGGCTCGGCAATGGCCGTTGAGCCCGGCTTCGGGGTCAGATCGGGTTCTCGGTGCATGCGCTTCTACCCGACGAACCGGGTGCCGTGCGATAGCCGAAGCCGGGCCGTCGGCGCCGCGATCCGGGTGTGGTCAGGAACCTCCACGAGGCGAGAAGCCTCCGCGCGGACGGATGCACTCCGCGCTCGGCTGTCCGCAGTCGAGACCGACCGGATCGTTCGTCGGGTACAGGAGGAGCGGGAGCGTCGGCCCGTGACGAGGCGGCGGCGGGGATCCTTGATCTGGTTGTTGCCCAGCTTTGGATCTACAAGATGGGCAACACGCTGGCGAGGCGGTTTCTTGAGGAAGCCGGGGAATTGCTCGCATCGATAGTGGACTTTGGCCTGACCGAAGCGAAGTTGGACGCAAGGTGGAGAGCCCGCGCCCAGTCCCTATCGGTGAGGTGCGGTGTCGCGTTCTACGACGCGGCCTACCATGCCGTGGACGCCCGGGCTCCGGGGTGTGTTCGTCGCGGACGGACGAGCGGTATGTGCGCCGCGCCTCTGGGGGCCGGGGGCATTTCGTCCCTCTGGCTCTGGCAGACACCCTGAACACGGGTCCGAAACAGGAGTGTGAATTTCCCGCGGTTTGAGGCTATTCCCCGCCGTTTCAGGACGGCGGGAGCCAACGCTCTCGAAGGGTAGGGAGCGCAGATCGTGCGGCCCTGTATGACTTTAGACGATCCCCTACCCTGATGCTGGCTCCCTTCAGTCCGCTGGACCGACCGGACGATGTGCAAGGCCCTCAAATCCATGCTGTCTACGCCGTGGCAAGCGACGGACCGGACGAGAACCTCGACCGACACGGGCGCATCGCCTGGTCGCTATCGGCCACGGTGGATTGGCTGTACGACAAGCTCGAACGCCGACTCCGCGTCGACACGCATGACGGTGCCGTCGACGTGACATTCCTCCGGCTCTCCGAGACCAGCGCGGAGATGGAGGGCCGCAACGTGGCTGCGCTACGGGAGGCGATACAGGCACAATCGTGGTTCTCCGATGAGAAGACGTACGCCGTCTACTACAGGGGACCGACGGACGACGCAGGCGGCATCAAGCAGGGGTCGTTCGCGACCGTCTTCTCAGACACCCGCCGCGCGGACCGATCGCACTACTATGTGGCGACCGAGCCTGGTTTCCTGGGCGCGCTTGAAAACACGATGGCCCACGAGTTGTTCCATACGATGGGTGTCGTCCACGAGGAGTGCGCGGCCAATCCCGCGGCGGACGGGTCTTCTCACGTCGGCGACTTCGACAACGACCTCATGGCCGTCGGCCGGCGCCGGGGCCGAATGATCACGGAGATCGACATCGGCAGGGACGACTACTGGCAACACGGGATCTCCGGCTGCCGCGACGCGGCGGACAGCCCCCTTTGGATCCCAGATGGCTAACCCGCAACCCGTGGCCGTGTCTCGCAGCACGGCGGAGACCAGCGACGGGGGTCTTTCGGTGCGCGCTCTAGCGTTGGAATTCAGTGCACGGTCGCCTACGAGCGAGTGGGTGCGGAAGGCGATCTCGGCACGTTTCCGGCTCGTCAATCGTCGTGAAGGGAGCGAGTCCATCAACATCTTTGGCGCAGGGCGGCCCCGGATACAGATCCCGTTCAGCCGCGGGATTCCGGACGAGGCGACACAGCGGCGCTGATTCCCCGCAGAAACGTCCGCCGTCCTCGGACTCAGTTGCCGCGCGTCTTGTCGACCTGGTTTTCGAGGGGTCGCCGCGCTGGTAGCGGGAGATGTTGCGGACGATGAGATCCGATTCGCGCTCCCAGAAGCGGGCCGAGGTGCCGCCCACGTGGGGTGTGGCGAGGACTCTCTCGAGCGTCCACAGCGGCTGATCGGCCGGGAGGGGCTCGGTCTCGAACACGTCGATCAGTGCAAGAAGCGAGAACGCCTCAACTCGCAGGTTAGACTGCGGTCGGCACGCCGCACGGCCCTTAGCGCGGCCGAAGGTTTTCCCGAAACGCCTGAAGGAAGTTGCCGCCGAGTAACTTGGCCAGGTCTTCCTCGCCCCAGCCCCTGGCCCGTAACCGCGCGGCAAGTCGCACCCAGCGGTCGAGAGCGGCGAGATCCGCGCTTGCGTAGTGGTGCGAACTCGGTTCCCAACCGTCCACGTAGGTGTCCGTCGCGATGCCGACATGGTCGATTCCGACCAGCGAGGCGATGTACTCGATGTGGGCGATCATGTCGTCCATGCCGGTGACGCCGTCGCCGTCGGTGTCGAGAAAGAGCCTGATCGGTGTCACACCGATCACACCCCCGCTAGCGGCGATGGCGATCAACTCCTCGTCGGTCTTGTTCCGGTCGTACGGGTCATCGGTCAGAGTCTTGGCGTTCGCGTGGTTGGCGAGGATCGGCTTCGTTGACACGGATGCCGCGTCGAGCGTCGTCTGCCGGTTGCAGTGCGAACAGTCCACGACCATGCCCAGTCGGTTCATTTCTGCGATGGCCACGCGGCCGAGATCCGTGAGGCCCCGCTCGTCTCCCTCCCCGGCGCCGTATCCGAGCCGCTCATCCGGCCCTCTTGCATCCTCTCGGTGACTGCCGTACGCGATCTGCAAGACCCGCAGACCCTCGTCATACCAGTCGCGCAGGGTTGCAACGTTCCCTCCAAGCTGCCAGCGGCCGGTGGGCGGCCGAGTCTGCAAATACCACATGATTGCAAAGTCCCCGTCCTCCCGCGCGATCTCGATGTCCGCATAGGTGCGTACGACACGGACGTTGGCGACCCTTCCGTCGCTGAACTGCTCCGGGTAGTTCCCCTGACCGGGATTCGTCATGCTCATGTCGATCCCGGTGGCTCCCTTGATACCTCCCAAGTCGCGCCGTCCGTCCCCCGGGAAGAGCGCCCTTTCGCAGTTAGCAGTGCAGCTTGGATCGACCCGCACCCCGACGTTCATGACGTCAACGACATGCTGCCGCGCGACGAAGTCGGCGGCCCACTCCATATCGACCACCATGATCTCGGCGGTCCGTGCCACCTCCCCGGCCTGCGCCGTGATCGTCGCAGCCCCGCCGGCAACGGCGGTTACCAGGCCCGCCGAATCCACCGTCGCAACGGATGCGGCGCTGGACTCCCACGAGAACTCCACGCCCACCACGGCGTGCCCGTTCGCGTCGAATGCCTCGGCGGTCAGTCGCACCGTGTCGCCCAGCGCGGCGATGGTCGCCTCCGACGGCGACAATGCCACTGAGTCGGGTGCCTGTGCCACGGTCACGGCGACCGTTCCCGAAACCCCGCCGGTTGCCGCGGTGATCGTCGCCGTTCCGTTGCCCACTGCCGTCACCTGCCCCGCCGCGTCCACCGTAGCAACGGACGCGGCGTTGCTCGCCCAGGTCACAGTGGCTCCCGCCATCGTCCGCCCGTTCTGGTCGCGTACCTCCGCTGTCAGTTGAACCGTCCCACCCAGCGCCGATAGCTCGGCGGTCGCGGGGGTCACGTTCACCGCCGCCGGTTGTGGAGGGGGGGGCGGTGGACGAGGCGGCGGAAGCGTGGTGCCCGCCGGGGAATCGCCGCAGGACAGCGCCACACCAACTGCAAGCGCCAACGCCGCCCCGCGCCGCAATACGCGCCGTGTCAACGCCCCAAGGCATCGGTCCCTCTCGCGTAAGTTCACTGCTTCCACGCCTCCCTGCCTGGAATCCCGCGGCTGAACAGCACTTCCATGCCCCGCCAGGGGATCTGCCCTACGGCGTCCGCCACCGTCTGAGCCCCGAGCGGGAGATCCGACAGAAAGCCGCGTATCTGCCCGGTGCGGGGAGCAGTTCTGAGAGGCCTTCACTCCGACCCTCCCGCGCTCGGGATCCCCCGGCTGAACAGGATCTCGAATCCCTGGTCCGCAGCCGCGGCCGCGAGGCCCGGAGACGGAGCCGGTGGGGGAGGGCCATCGAGGATGCCGCGGATCCGGCCGGTCGCCTCGTCACGCAGAATCGTGACGGGAACGTCCGTGTCGCGGTCGAGGCGCGCGGCACCTCCTGGACCTTGCAGGGTGATGCTCGCCAGCTCCCCTGACCATGTCACGGGCAGAGCGAAGGTGAACCCCGCGTGGTCAGCTTCCGTGTCGGTGAACTCCGCCATGGCGAAGGACACCGAAAAGAGCTCGGTGCCGCCGGGATCCCGCCCGATGAGCGACCACGGCCCGTCCGCTGGTGGAAGTGACGGCGGGGCGTCGATGAAGAAGGCCGGTCTGAGGTGCGGCGCGCCGTCGCCGTCGAGGCCACCCCACACCAGCAGGGTCCGGCTGGAGGAAGCACGGGCGTCGGCGGTTGCGACGAGGATGGAGTTGCTCTCGGTCTCGATCCGGTAGCGGACGGCGTTCGCGTACTGGTAGTCGCTGACCCACGTCGGCTCGCAGTAGGACATGAAGTCCCACCGCTCCGGCGGCACCAGCTCACCGGTGCCCGCGTCCCAGCCCCATGCACCGATGTTCCCCCTGCCGTACGGGTAGTACCGATCCGGACCGCCGGCGCCGCAGGCCGGTGCATGGTAGAGGTTGCGGTTGTGGCCGAGTTCATGCGCGATCGTTTCGGCATCGAGCACCGAGAAACTCGACCAACTCCCGATGTCGAACACGATGCCGAGTAGACCGGGCGGCGACGTCGGTCCGGACATCACGCCCAGGTAATGGCCGCGCCCACCCTCGACGATCCGAATCATCTCCGTAAGCTCCATGATCGCGATACCGTTGTTCGTCGGCGCAGTGACGGTCGGGTGCGCCGTCACGTCCAGTTCCGAGACGGGCAGCAGTACGTGCGTCCGTTCGAACAGCTCGTGCCCTTCGGGGTCGGCCGCCATCGCCGCTGTGATCTCCACGATGGAATGGTCCGGGTCTTCCTCCCAGAGGAAGGGTACGAGGGTCAGCTCGAACACCGGCATCGCCCGAACGTCGACCGCCATCCGGCCCCTCGCGGGGATGCGCGTGGCCACGCCCAGGGCCGGATCCAGCGTTCCGCCCGGATCCGGTTCGATCACGACTTCCAGCCCCGGCTGGATCACCCAGCCCGGGATCTCCGCATTGGCCGACTTCGCCAGCGAACTCTCATCGACCTCCGTCGGGATGGGGTCCGGCTTCGCCGGGATGTCCAGTTCGTATGTGACGGCCCCGTCCCGGTAGAAGGTGGCACGGACGGGAGGCATGCCCGCGCCGGTTTCGCGCGCCGCCGTCACGAACACCCGCAGCAAAGCCGGTTTGCCCGCAACCAGCGGGACCGGGAACTCGCGGGACTGGACGACCTGCGTGAGATAGGCGGTCGCGGCGTCGTCGGCGTGGCAGACCGCGACGCGCTGTCGCGTCACGCCGTCGAGCCAGTCGATGAAAGCGGGGTCCGCCGGCGCGCAGAGTTCCGTCCCGACCGTGTGAAGATCCTCGAGATTGTCGAGCGCGAGGAGGTCCAGGGGCAGGGCGCCGGCCAATCCGGCATTGTCGGCAAGGCCCAGGCTCGTAAGGCCCGTGAACTCCAACAGACCGGCGGGCAGCGAGCCGCTGAATTCATTCGACGAGAGGTCCAGGATCTCCAGGCTTGCAAAGCTGCCGACCCGCGACCGCCCGTTGATCGATCGGTTCCGGTCAGGTCCCACACGCGTCCGCAACGTGCTCCAATTGTCCAGTTTCTCGTCGGAATCCATCCGCCAGGGCTCGTCCGATCGACCCCTCGCCCCGCGGGCCTCGCTCCACGTCCGGGGGGTGGACGGCCACTCGCCGGCGGAGGGCGTGATCCGCTCCCCGCTGATCAACCTGCCCAGTCCCGGCGGAATGTCGGTCAACCGGTTCCCGTCGAGCTCCAACTGCCTGAGGTTGCCGAGCTCGCCCAGCTCGCGGGGGAAGGACGTGAATTCGTTGGACGAAAGATCCAGGCGCAAGAGACTCCTCATGCCGCCGAGTCCCGCCGAGATGTCGGTCAGCCGGTTCTCCGTGACAAGCAGCGCCTGCAAGTTCCCGAGCTCGCCCAGCTCGCGGGGCAAGGACGTGATTTCGTTGGACGAAAGAACCAGAAACTCCAGACGCGCCAGGCCGCCGAGTTCCGGCGAGATGCGGGTCAGCCGGTTCTCGGCGAAAAACAGCGCTTCCAGGTTGCCAAGGCCACCCAGCCCCAGGGGGAAGGATGTGAACAGGTTGGACGAAAGAAACAGCGCTACCAGATTTGGGTAGCCGCCGGTACCGAGCGGGAGGTCAGTCAGCCGGTTCCCATCCAGATCCAGCTCTCGCAGGCTGCGGAGTTCGCCCAACTCCACCGGAACGGACGTCAATTGGTTGGACCAGAGCCCCAAGGACCGCAGCTCGCCCAGGCCGCCGAGTTCCGGCGGGATGGACGTCAGCCGGTTGAAGTTGAGACTCAGCACCAGGAGGTTATCGAGTTCGCCCAACTCCGGCGGGACGGACGTCAACTCGTTACCGTTGAGCCAAAGCTCTTCCACGCTGGCCAACCCGCCCAGTTCCGGAGGGATCGACCCCGAGAGTGCGTTTCCCGCAAGGACGACGAGTTCGACCTCGGCCAGCGAGCCGAGCGCCGGAGGGATCGCGCCGGTCAACTCATTGGCAAACAGAATCAGGACTTCCAGCTCCGCCAACCCGCCCAGTGCCGGAGGGATGAGCCCCTCCAGCCCGTTCCGCCGCAGGTCCAGACGTGTTACCCGACCTTCCGCATTCGTCTCCACCCCATGCCATTCGGACAACGGTGCATCCGTCACCCAGTTGTCGCTGTTCTCCCAGTTCGCGCCCCCGGTGGCGTGATACAGCGCCGCGAGGATATCCCGGTCGGTCAATGCCGGGCATTGCAACCCCGTGCCTTCGTGCTGCGGAAGCGCGGCGAGCCAATTCTGGAACCGGGGGAACGAGGCTGCGGGCGGGACGCACAGGTCCGTGTTCGCATAACGCAGTTCCTGAAGCGGCGTCCGGGCAAGGGATGTCGGAAGCGGGCCCGACAGAGCGTTGTCTCCGATCCGAAGCGTCGTCAGCCCCGCCAGGTCGCCGAGCCGGACGGGCAGGCTGCCCGAAAGGCCGTTCCCCTGAAGGTCCACGCCCGACACGAGGCCGGCTGAATCGACGTCCACGCCGTACCAGTCTCCCAGAGCACCGTCGCCCAGCCATCCCTCCGCATTCGTCCAGCCCTCCCCGCCCGTCGCCCCATGAAGCTCCCTCAGCACCTCCCTGTCAGGGCAGACCTGACCGCGCCGGCTCTCGATGCCCTCGTACCACTCAACCAGGCCGTGCGGCAGGCAGAGGCCCGCGTTTTCGTCGAACGTAAACACTTGGAGCCGTGTGAGTTGCCGGAAGATCAACGGCACGGTCCCCGAAAGACTGTTTCCGCTGAGATCGAGGTACCACAGGTTGGCCAGACTGCCGAGTTCCGGCGGAATGGGGCCGCGGAACTGGTTGTGGCCGAGATCGATCTCCCGGAGGCGGGTTGCGTTCCCGAGTTCCGGCGGCAATCGGCCCGTCAGCTTGTTCTCGTAAAGGTCCAGTGTCTCGATATACGAGAGGCGCCCGATTTCCGGGGCGAGGCTGCCGACGGCGCCGTTTTCCCTGAGTTCGAGGCTGGTCACGCGGTCATCCGCCCGCGCTTCCACGCCATACCATTCCGACAGTGGCGCGTCCGTCAGCCAGTTGTCGCTGTGACGCCAGGATGGGCCGCCCGCGGCATGATAGAACGCGGCAAGGATACCGCGGTCCGTCGAGTCCACGTTCACGGCGACGGGGTCCATCGCCGCGCCGGAGGCCGCCACGATCTCGGCCGTCCCCTCCGATACCGCGGTCACCAGCCCCCCATCGGAGACCGTCGCCACATCGGGGTACGTCGAAGTCCACCCGACGGTCGCGCCGGCGACTTCGTGATCGTTCCCGTCGTACACGGTAGCGGACAGTCGCGCCGTGTCGCCGATCGCCGGGAACCGGACATCCCGCGGCACCACATTCAGTCGCGCCGCGACCTGTTCGACGCGCACCGCGGCCGAACCGGATACCGCGCCGGACGTAGCGGTGACGGAGGCTTCGCCGTTCGAGCGCGCCGTAACCCTGCCCGCCTCGACGCTCGCAACCGTGGGATCGCTACTCGCCCAGGTCACCGACGCGCTCGGGAGGACGGCCCCATCCTGGCTGCGGACGGTTGCCGCAAGGGTCTCGGTGTCGCCCAGGGACGTGAAGACGACGGAGTTCGGTGCAACCTCCACCGTTGCGGCCGACGGCGGAACGGCGGGCGGCGGCGGGGCCGGCGGTGGCGGTGTCGGGTCGGGGGCCGCCGGCGACCCCCCGCAGTACCAGGCGAGGCTCACACAGATCAGCGATAACGCGACGGTCGCCGACGATATGCGCCGACCAAGGTTCCCTTCGCTCGATCTACTCATGCGCTCGTGTACCTCTCGCTACCCTCCCCAAAAGAGGTGCGGGAGAATCGAGACTACCGCATTTCGCGCGCGTGCGCCCCCCAAAGAGTATGGAGAGACTTCGCAATCGTTCGTATCGTATTCGACCGCGAACAACCGCGCCAACGGCCCCGCGCAACGCTGGCGGGCCGGGCTGCGGGGCTCGTACGCGTGATCAGTCCGCTACGGCGGGATGGCGGGATGAGGGCGAGGACCTCGCCGGTGAACTCGACGGGTGCTCCCGCGGGAACGGGCGCAGAGAGGTGTACTGCTACGGAGCGTCCGGTCTTCCGGCGCTACCGCCGCACGTCGATTCCCGGGGGCGAAGGCGCACCGTGACGCCCCCGGGAACCGGAACTCAATCGACCGGAAAGGTCACCGCAACGTTCGGGGTCTGCTCAGACTCCCGGCAGGCGGCTCAGACTCCCGGCGGGCGGGTCAGGCTCCCGGCAGGCGGTAGGAGACGCCCCGGGCGACGGCCTCGTCGACGGTCTCGGGGTCGATCAGCACCGTCACCGAAACGGTCAGGGCCCCTGCGGCCGCGATATTGAGCGAGAGCGTCGTGGCGGCGGTCGAGTCGGGAAGATCGGTGATCAGAAGGAGGTCGTCGTCACCAAAGGCGTAGTAGAAGCCTTCCAGCGTGCCGCCCACGCTCTCCACGGTCTGGCGCAGCGCTTCGCGGCGTCCGGTGCCGCCCTCGGCGATCAGACCCTGGAGGCCGGATCGTGTGTAACTCGTGCGGAACATGTACTTGGCCATTGGTTCTCCGTCTCGGTTTCGTTGGGTTCGGAGGGTTCTCTGCCGGTCAGCAGGTGAGGCAGTTGTTGTTGTTGTGCGAGCCCAGGCTCTCCAGGAGCGCGACGGTCTCCGGGAAGGGCGAGACGCGCTGCACGGGACCGTTCGCCATGTCGGCCGTCGTCTGGCCGCGACGGCTGACGACGGTGACGTCGCCCCCCACTTCCACGAGATAGAGAATCATCTCGTTGTCGCCGCGCGAGGCCGCGTTGTGCAGCGCCGTGTAGCCGTTGTGGTCGCGGACGTTCACGTCCGCGCCGAGTTCCTCGACGAGGTACCTCACGGCGGGGATCCAGCCTTCGGGCGTGTGGCGGTGCGCGTTGCCCGCGAACCCCTCGCCGTAGCCGACGCCGGAGGCCGCGTGGATCGGCATCACGCCCGGCCCGCCCGGGGGCACGGCCGGCAACCCCGAGGCGTCCGGCGCGTTCGCCCGCGCCCGGTCCGCCGCTTCAGCGGCCTCGATCAGCTTGGCCCTCACGTCTTCCGTGAGATTGTCGAGATCCCTGTCGGGAAACTCCTTCTGCTCCTCCTCCGGCAACTGGTCCCGAATGTCCTGGAGCAGCTTGAGGCGCTCCTCCTGTGGGAGTTCGGCATAGGAGGAGTCGCGCAGGGCGTTCAGAGCCTGTTGGCGCAGGAACTCGTCCGGGGAGAGACGCTGGCGCCGGGGCGGCGCCTTGGTCGGGATGTTCGGGTCGGCCCCGTACTCGACGAGGAGCTTCATCGCCTCGACATCCGTCGCGTAGGCGGCGCGCCAGAAGGCGGTGGCGCCGTTGGTGTCGACGAGGCCGCAGTTCCGGTTGCCGCAGCCGGTGTAGACCATGTACCACGGATGCCGCGTGATCCGATGGTTGGGATCCGCGCCCGCGTCGAGCAGCGCGCGCGCCACCTCCAGGTAGTTCGTGCGCTGGAGCGGGCGCTCCTGCGGTTGCGGGAAGCGCGTGCGCGGCTGCCAGCGGGCGTTGATCACGGCCCACAGCGGGGAGACGCCGTTGAGTTCGGCGGCGACGTTCGGGTCCGCGCCCCGCTCGAGGAGCATGAGCACGAGATCGAACTGGCCGTTGATCGCGGCCATCACGAGCGGACTCGTGCCGTCCGCCGCGCTCACAAGGTCGATGTCCGCTCCGCCGTCGAGGAGGGCGACCGTGGACTCCACGTACCCTTGGCGGACCGCATGCAGGAGCGGCGTCAGGCCGCCGATCTTCTCGACCGGGGGCAGGAAGAGACGACTGAAGTCGCTCTCGTCCTCTTCTTCCTCCTCCTCCTCGGGGAGGCCTTCCGCGTAGATCTCGCGTCCTGCGCGCACGGCGGCCTGGAGTTCGCCGGGCGTCGGCGTGCGCGCCTCATCTCCCTCGCCGGCGAAGGCCTCGAGCACCTCCGTCTCACGCTGCCGCGCCAGGCGGTCCAGCTTTTCCTGCTCGATGATGTCGATGACGAGCGACGTGACGTCGGGGTCCGCGCCGCCCTCCAGGAGCGCTCGAATCGCGTCGGACCGGTTACCGGAGGCGGCGAACGTGAGCGGCGTCTGGCCCCACTCCGCCTCGGTCGCATCGGGATCCGCGCCCGCGTTGAGCAGCACGGCGACCGCGTCGGGGTCTCCCGCCGCCGCGGCGAGGTGAAGCGCCGTGGCACCGCTGTTCGCGGTCGGCGCCATCACGTCCGATCCCGCGGCGATCAGGTTGCCGAGGATCGCAGCCGAGCCCCTGCGCGCGGCGAGGTGGAGCGGCGTGTATTGCCCGATCCGCGTGACCGCCGCCACGTCGGCGCCGGCGTAGATGAGCATGTCGGCGAGCGCCGCATCACCCCGGTCCGCAGCCCAGTGCAGCGCGGTCATTCCGTCCCCCTGCGCCGCGTTGACGTCGAGCCCCTGCCGCAGGAGTTCCCGCACCGTCTCGACTTCGCCGCGCATGGCGGCGTCGGCGACGGGCGAATCGGGCGGCGAATGCGGCGTCCCCGCCGAAACGAGGACCGCCGCGCAGAGGACCGCGAAGGCGTGCCGGAGCCTGCCCGTCCGCACGATCAGTTCCCCAGGTCCGTCGTGACCGGGCCGGCCTGGTTGAGCGCCATCGGGCCGGTGCTGTCGCCGAACTCATGCATGTCGTCGACGCCAAGTCCGTGCAGGACGGAGAGCATCGCGTTCGCCATCGGCGTTCCGTCCGGCGCCTTGATGTGCACGTTGCCTTCCAGCATCCCGTTGCCGTGTCCGAGCAGGAAGAGCGGCGCACGCCGGTGGTTGTGCAGGTTCGCATCGGCCATCGGCGACCCCCACAGCACAACGCTCTGGTCGAGCAGGCTCTCCTCGCCGTGCATTGTGTTCTTGAGCTTGTCGATGAGGTACGGGAGCTGGCCGACGCGGAACTGGTTGATCTTGTTGAACTCCAGCACCGCCTCCTCCCGGTTCCCGTGGTGGGAGGCCGGGTGGAAGGGCCGGTCGGACTCGCTGTCGGGGAAGACCCGGTTCTGCGCGTCGCGACCCGTCTTGAAGGAGATCACGCGCGTCATGTCCGTCTCGAGGGCGAGCACCTGGATGTCGAACAGCATCTGCATGTGCTCGGTGAACGAATCGGGAACGCCGGCGGGAGCCTCGGGCAGGGCGCGTTCCTCGCCGCTCGAATTCCGCCCCTCGACCATCTGAATCCGGCGCTCGAGCTCGCGGACGTTCGTCAGGTACTGGTCCATGCGGCGTGCGTCCTCCGCGCCGAGGGTCCGCTGCACGGTGGAGATCTCGCCCGAAATCCAGTCGAGGATGCTGCGCCGCGTGGCCCGTCGCGCCGCCCGCTCCGCCTCGGTGCCACCGGCGCCGAACAGGAGGTCGAAGGCGACCCGCGGATCGCGGATCATGGGCAGCGGCTCGGTCGGCGACGCCCAGCTCAGCGAGTCGGTGTACGCGCACGAGTAGTTGTACGTGCAGCCGCCCGCCTGATCGAGGTTCTCGATGCAGAACTGCATCGACGGCATCGGCGTTTCCTGCCCGAACCGCTGTGCATAGATCTGATCCATCGAGGTGCCGCAGAAGATGTCGGACCCCTGCGTCTGCTTGGGATGCGCCTGCGTGAGGAACACGGCGCTCGAGCGGAAGTGGTCCCCGCCGATCTCGGGCGGCGTGAACGCCTCGGCGTTCCGCACGTCAGTGTTGCTGATGATCGTCAGGTGCTCGCGGTACGGTCGCAGCGAGACGAGGGCGCTGTCATCGATGATCTCGAATTCGCGTCCCGCCTTTTCCGGCGCGAAGAGGAACTTCGTCGCGCCGTGCTCGCGGTTGCACCCCGCGAGGCCGTGCACCTCCTCGATCGCGATGAGCCGGGTCCCCTTCCCCTCCGTCAGGCTCTTCGCGCTTGTCGATCCCCACAGACGGCCGGCCGGAACCATCGCGTCGAGGAACGGCAGGGCGAGCGTGGCTCCGACCCCCCGAATGAAGGTCCTGCGAGGCAGGTGCTGTCCGGTGATGAATTCCATGTTCTCCCTCTCGGAACGTCGGACCGTCGGGCGGCCGTGCGGGCCGTCTAGCGACGGTCTTCGGAAACCTCCTCGGAAACTTCCTCTTCTACCGCAGTCGCGGGCATGACCCGCTTCATCCTGAAGGCATCGCCGTTCACGACGCCCATGATCAGCGACGAAAGCCTGTACTCGTCCTCTTCCGCGTCCTCCACGATGGACCGGATCCAGGGCTGGTCGTAGTACTCGACGCGGCGGCCGAGCGCGTACGCGGCCAGGTTCTCCGTGAAGTTCCGGAGCAGCGGCAGCGGGCGCTTGAGGAGCACGTCGACGAGTTCGGGCGGCGTCTGGACCGCCGTCCCGTCGTAGAAATCGCCGCGCGTGTCGAGCGGCATCCCGTTTTCGCGCAGGCGCCACTTCCCGGTCACATCGAAGTTGTCCAGCGCGAGGCCGATCGGGTCCATGAACCGGTGGCAGGACCGGCACGCCGGACTCGCCCGGTGCATCTCCATCCGCTCGCGCGTCGTGAGCAGCCGGCCGTCCAGCGACTCTTCCGTCTCATCCAGGTCCGGCACCCCCGGCGGGGGCGGCGGGGGCGGCGTCCCGAGCAGCACCTCCATGACCCACTTTCCGCGGAGCACGGGAGAGGTGCGGTTCGCAAGCGAGGTGAGGACGAGGACGCTGCCGTGGCCCAGGATCCCGACGCGCTCGTCGCCGGGATAGTTCACGCGCTGGAAGTCGCGCCCCGCCACGCTCTCGAAGCCGTAGTGGTGGGCCAGGCGCTCGTTCACGAACGTGTAGTCCGCCCGGAAGAAATCGAGCAGGCTCCGGTCCTCGCGGATGAGGCTCTGGAAGAGGAGTTCGGTCTCCCGCTTCATGGCATCCGCGAGGTTCTCGTCGAAGTTCGGGAAGAAGTTGGGGTCGGGGCGGACCTTGTAGAGATCCTGCAGCCGCAGCCACTGCGACACGAAGCGCGAACTCAGCGCCTCGGAGCGCGGATCGGCGAGCATGCGGCGCGTCTGCCGCTCCAGTTCGCCGGGATCGGACAGCCGTCCCTCGACCGCCGCACCGCGCAGTTCTTCGTCGGGCGGAAGACCCCACAGGAAGAACGAGAGCCGCGTGGCGAGGTCGATGTCCTCCAGCGCGTAGGCTTCCCCGCTCCCGACGCCTTCGGGCTCGCGCTCGAGCCGGAGGACGAAGAAGGGGCTCGCGAGGATCGCCTCGAGAGCCATGCGCACGCCGATCTCGAACCCGCCCTGCTCGACGCCCATGTCGTAGAACGTCATCAGGCCGTCGACCTCGCTCGGTTCGAGCGGGCGGCGGTAGGCGCTGCGCGCGAGCTCGGTCAGGATGCCGCGGGCGCAGGGCCGCTCTTCGTCGGACGACGTCGGACGGCAGGTGAAGATCCGCTGCCGGACCGGCGACTCCGACACGCCGGTCGGATTGTGCGGCCCGCCGATGATCACGTCCTGCAGGTGCGGCAGCGTCGTGATTCCGCCGCCGCCCGAGCCGCCGCCGGCGTTGGACCACACGTGCGGCCGGATCAGATCCTCGTACGGCCCTTCCTGCTTCCGAATGAAGGCCGCGGAGACGCGGTGCTGCCCGGCGCGGACGAAGACCGGTTCCGTGCCGACGGGCGTGAAGCCGCGGTCATCCGCGCCGCCGCCGCGCCGCGTGTAGTGGAGGAGCGCCACCCGCTCGCCGTCGATCGAGATGTCGATGTCCTCCATGCGGGAGTTCGCGCCGGAGGTGAAGACGAGCGAGAACGTGTATTCGCCGTCGGCCGGGAAGGTGTGCTCCACGACCATCCCGCCGCGCGTCCCGAACGGGGCCCCCTCCACGTGGTCCCACGGGTGCTGCGAGACGTACTGGGAGTTCTTGTACGTCGTGTTGACCGCGGGAGCGTTGCGGTCGCCCACCGCCATGCGGCTGATCTCGGCCGCCCCGTTCAGGTAGGCGTCGAGGAGCGTCGGCGAGAGCGCCTGCACGTCTGCGATGTTGTCGAAGTTGGCGCTCATCTGGTCGTTGGGGAGCCACTTCCCCGCGTCGACCTCGAGCCCCAGCAGGTCGCGGATCGCCCGCTCGTACTCGGGGCGGTTGAGCCGCTGGAAGGTGCGGCCGCCGGGGTTCGGGTCGAGCGCCGCCGCGTCGTCGACGAGGGTCTCGAGCGTCTCGACGAGTTCGAGGAGGTCCTCTTCCGCGGGACGGCGCAGCAAACCGGGCGGCGGCATCATGCCCGCGCGCAGCTTGCGGATCATCTTCTCGGCGGTCTCCGCCTCCTCGGCCGCGGCATCCACATCGAACGGTTCGAGGTCGAGGTTGCCCGCGAACCGCCGGCTGTTGTGGCAGTTCGTGCAGACGCCCTGGACGATGTCGTTCGGGTCCGCCGCGACGGGCGTGACGGTCGCCTTGGACGGGGCGGGCGCGTGGACGAACTCCGCAGCCGAACCGACGCCGGGCTGGCCGGCGGCTCCGACCACGGCCGCAACGGACGAGGCGGACGAAGCCTGGCCTTCCTGCGCGGGCAGGCTCGCGGGGGCCGCGAGAACCAGCGTCAGGGCCGCGCCAACCGTACGGATCACCATCGTTCTGTATGCGTCTTTTCCGGGCATCGGGACCGCTTTTTGGGCCAGTTCGCTATCCGCGCATTAAAAGATGTATCCGCGTAACACGCTAAACTCGGAACCCGCTGTATGGCAAGCGGCGGGAACCCGGTCAGCGGCGGCTCAGCGGCTGCGCCAGCGCACGGATTCGGGGGTGATCTCGTCCACGGTTCTGGCGCCGAGAAGCGCCATCGTGCGCCGGAATCCCTCGTCGAACCACTTGAGGACGAGGTCCACGCCCCGCTCTCCGCCGGCACCGAGGGCGTAGGAGTAGGCGCGGCCCGTCAGACAGGCCTTCGCCCCGAGCGCGACGGCCTTCGCGATGTCGCTTCCGCGGCGGACCCCGCCGTCGATGAGGACATCGAGCCGGTCGCCGACCGCGTCCGCGACCGGTTGCAGCAACTCCAGCGTCGGGGGCGCGTCATCGAGTTGCCGTCCGCCGTGGTTCGAGATCACGATTCCTTCAACGCCGGCGTCCGCCGCGAGGACGGCATCCTCGACCGTCTGGATGCCCTTGATGACGATGGGACCGTCCCAGATCGAGCGCAGCCAGTCCACGTCATCCCAGGCCAGCTTTGGATCGAACTGCTCGTTCACGTACTGCGCGAGACCCATCGCGTCGACGCCCCCCGCCCCGCCCGCAGCATTCCGGCTCACGGCGCTCGAGAAGATGATCGGCTCGGAGGTGAGGAAGTCCCACGTCCAGCCGGGTTTTCGGATCCCGTCCACGAAGGTGTCGAAGCCGAGTTGCGGGGGAAGCGTGAAGCCGTAGCGGACGTCGCGCTCCCGCCGCCCGAGCACCGCGACATCGACGGTGAGGAGGAGCGCCTCGTAGCCGGACTCACGGGCCCGCTCGACGAGTTCCGCGACGAGACCGCGATCCTTCCACACGTAGACCTGGAACCACCGGGGGCCGGAGCTGACGGCGGCCACCTCCTCGATCGAGCGGGTGCCGAGCGTCGAGAGGCTGTAGGTGATCCCCGCGCGCGCCGCTGCCCGGGCCACGGCGAGTTCGCCCTCTGAATCCGCGATGCGGCTGAACCCGGTGGGGGCGAGGATGAGCGGCAGCGGCTGGCGTCGGCCCAGGACCGTCACGCCGGGATCCACATCCGTCACATCCCGAAGGACTCGAGGCCGGAACTCGAGCCGGTGGAAGGCGTTGCAGTTCCGCGCCTGGGTGCGCTCGTCCTCCGCCGCGCCGTCGATGTAGCCGAACACGCCGCGCGGGAGCCGGCGCCGGGCGACGTCCCGCAGGTCCTCGACGCTCGCGCAGCGGCCGAGCCGGCGCGCGACGGGGCTTACTTCGAACTTCCTGAAGCGGACGACGGAGCGCAGCGTCCTCAGCATCGAGACCTCCGAAACCCCGAACACGAGGGCGAAGAGCGTGCCTCCGGCAAGGCCGAGGATGGCGAGCACCGGCGGCCAAATGTCGATGAGGGATGCCATGGGAAGTCCCCCCGGCAGCGTGTCGGCGAGGATCTCGATGACCGCCCCGACGAACGCTCCGGCCAAGGCCCACAGCAGGCCCATGCGGACGATCCCCCGGATGTGTCGTCGCCTCCTGTTCACGGCTCCCTCCCCACGCGGGCCTCGGCTTCGATCTCCACCCGGTATCCTGACCCGATGAGACCCGCCTGGACCAGCGTGTTGGCGGGCCGGATGTCGCCGAAGCGTTGGCCGTGCGCCCGGGCCACGGGCTCCCAGTCCGCCAGTTCCGGGATGAAGATCCGGGTCCGGACCACGTCCTCGAGGCCTCCACCCAGCGCTTCGATCGCCCCCTCGATCTTGTCGATGACGAAGTGCGTCTGCGAGGCGGGGTCGTCCCCACCGACCAGGCGGTCCCCGTGCGTGGCCGTCGTCCCGGAGACCGCGATGCGGTCGCCCGTCCGCACCGCCCGGCTGTAGCCGGCGAGATCCTCCCACACCGTGCCGGAATCCACCCGCGTCCGGCCGCCGCTCCCGGTGCGGATGGGATACGGCGGCGGAAATCCATCCACGTGATGGCTGAGGTCGCCCGCCGCCGTCAGGTAGGGGGGGCGCCGATACTCATCCCCGCAGTCTCCCGGAATCGGACCCAGAGCCCCGCTCGCCGCCGCCAGCGTTTTCCGGTCTGCCGCGTCGAGCTTCAGCGACGAGAGGCGCAGGTTGTCGGCGATGTGCGCGCGGCGCCCCAGCCGGGCGCCGATGATCACGCCCGCCACCGCCGGCCGGTCGAGGATGGCGCGCGCCGCGACGTTCGCCATCGAAACGCCGTGCTTCCCGGCCACCGCCCGGATCGCGGCGAGCAGAGTCTGAAACCGGCCCCAGCCGCCGGCCGCCTCGACGAAGCGGCGGTATTTCATCTCGGACCATGTCTTCACGCCGTCCGGCCCCGGGTCTTCCACGTCGAACCAGCGCTCGGTCAGGAGGCCGCCCGCGAGCGTTCCGTAGGCGAGGAGTTGGACCCCGTGCGCGAGACAGACCTCCGTCATGGCGTCCGCGGCGCGTCCGTCGAGGAGGGAGAACGACACCTGGTTCGAGACGACGTCGATGCCGGTGTGGAGCACCATGTCGAGATGGACGGCGTCGAAGTTCGTGAGTCCGAGGTGCCGGATCAGCCCTTCGTCCTTCAGTTCCTGGAGGGCGAACAGGCAGTCGAGCCAACTCGGATCGGCGTAGCGCCAGGCGTGGAACTGGAGGAGGTCGATCGCATCCGCGCGCAGCCGCCGCAGCGACCGCTCCACGGCCTCGCGCACCGTCGCCGGCGTGTGCGCGCCCGGCGCCGGCGTCCACTTGGTGAGGAGTTGGAGGTCTCCGTCCCGATGTGGAGCGCGCGACGCGCACGCCCCGGCGATCTCCTCGGCCGAACCGTAGTGGTCCGCCATGTCGAACGTCGTAAAGCCGGCCTGGCTGTATGCGTCCATCGCGCCCGCGGCGGCCCCGACGTCGATCGGGCCCTCGCGTTCCAGGTCGGCGACCTGCCACAGTCCGGTCAGCACCCGCGAGATCTCCAGGCCGGGAGCCAGTTCCCGGCGCTCCGGCCTACTCAGGCGGCAGCTCGCGGAAGAGGCGGTCGACGTCCGTCCCGGAGGCCCGCAGCGTTCGCATCTTCCGGACGTAGATGAGCGATCCCAGCGCCATGACGCCGATCCAGAGCGGCGTGGAGTGGAAGTACCACGCCGCGACGTCCGCCGTGAGGTCCTTCGACAGGTGGGTCACGAGAAACGTCCCCAGCAGCACGATCCCGGCCACGCACACGCACGTTCGCGCGGCCGGGCCGCGCAGCACGCGGAAGTTCGCGGCGATCTCCGGGTTCCGCCGCGGGAGGACGAGCACGGAGACGCACATGAGGAGGAAGTTGACGAGCATCGACGTGACCATGATGTCGACGCCGAGAAAGAAGTCCCCCGCGAATTCGCTGCCGACGATCGCGACGGAGGCCAGCGCGGTCGAGAGGAGGATCGCGGCGTGCGGCGTACGGTGTGTCGAGTGCACCCGGGCGAGGCCCGACGGAAAGATCCCGTCCTCGGCCCACGCGAAGACGAGGCGCGAGACGGAGAGGATCATCGCCGGCAGATCGTTGATGAGGGCGATCGCGGCCCCCGCCACGATGAGGACCGTCCACCATGGCGGGAGCACGTAGCCGAGGAGTCCGGGAGCGGTGAGATCCTGTTCCTGCGCCCGCGCCCACACGAACTCCCACGGCACCGTGTGATAGACGGCGGCCGTGAACAGCAGGTAGTAGGCACCCACGATGAAGACGGCGAGGCCGATCGCGACGGGGAGCGCGCGGTTCGGGTTCCGCGCCTCGCCGCCCGCCTGCGCGATCGCGTCGAAGCCGACGAAGCTGGCGAAGAGCAGGCCGGATGCGGCGAGAAAGCCGGCCGGGCCGAGCGGCGGTGGCGTGGCCGCCGGCACCTCCACGCCTTCGCTTGCGAGCAGCGCCGCCGCGAAGTCGCCCTGGTCGAACGAGAACCCAGCCACGATGACGATCGCGCCGAGCGCGAACATGACGACCATGAGCGGCACCACGGTGCGTTCGTAGGCCCTCAGGCCGCGCAGGTTCACCCACGCGAACGTCCACAGCATCGCGAGCGCCAGAGCCACCCGGACCGCACCCGTATCCAGCGCGTCGGCCAGTCCCGCCATCCCCAGTGCGCCCGCGATGTCGCGCAGGAACGGGACGATGAGATAGGAGACGACCCCGATGACGATGGAGAGGCCGAACCACTGCGAGAAGCTCGCCACGAAGCCCCAGTAGGGACCGAGCGCCCGGCTCGCGAAGACGTAGCTCCCGCCGGCCCGCGGCATGGCGGAAGCGAGGATCGCGTAGGCGAGCCCCGCGAGAACGGCCGGCAACGCGCCGAACGCGAACGCCGGAAGTACGTTCTCCGCGATCCCGGGCACGTTCCGCTGGATCATGACGGGAACCACGTTGATCCCCGCACCCAGCATCGAGCAGATCCCCGTCGCCGCCAGTCCCCACAGTCCGAGCTGGCGCGCGAGTCCCGTTCCGCCGGCCCCCGGGGCCCCCGTGCCCGCCGCGTCTCCGTTCGCGGTCGTCAGACTTCCTCCCCCGCGAGGAACATCCACGTCTCGACGGCGGTGTCCGGGTTGAGCGACATGCTCTCGATCCCCTCCTCCACGAGCCAGCGTGCGAGATCGGGGTGGTCCGACGGGCCCTGCCCGCAGATCCCGATGTACTTGCCCGCCTTCGCGCAGGCGCGGATCGCCATCGAGAGCGTCGCCTTCACCGCCGCGTCGCGCTCGTCAAAGATATCGGCGATGAGCCCGGAGTCGCGGTCGAGGCCGAGGGTGAGCTGCGTCATGTCGTTGGACCCGATCGACATCCCGTCGAAGTGCTCGAGGAACTCGTCCGCGAGCAGGGCGTTCGAGGGAAGCTCGCACATCATGATGAGCTGCAGGCCGTCCTCCCCGCGGGCGAGGCCGTTCTCCGCCAGCAGGTCGACGACCGCGCGCGCCTCGGCGACGGTGCGGACGAAGGGGACCATCACCCACACGTTGTCGAGCCCGATACCCCGGCGGACCCGGCGCAGCGCCCGGCACTCGAGTTCGAACGCGGGCCCGAAGCTCTCCGACACGTAGCGGGACGCGCCGCGGAAACCGAGCATCGGGTTCTCCTCGCGCGGCTCGTAGCGGCGGCCGCCGATCAGATCCGCGTATTCGTTCGACTTGAAGTCGGACAGCCGTACGATGACGGGCTCGGGGGCGAAGGCGGCGGCGATCGTGGCGACCCCTTCCGTGAGTTTCTCTACGTAGAATTCGACCGGATCCGCGTAGCCGGCGTGCTGGACCCGGATTTCCCCCTGGAGTTCGTCCGGCAGGTCTTCGAAGTCGAGCAGGGCCTGCGGATGGACGCCGATCATGCGGTTGATGATGAACTCGAGTCGGGCGAGACCCACCCCGTGGTTGGGGATCGAGGCGAAGTCGAAGGCGCGGTCCGGGTTCCCCACGTTGAGCATGATCTTGAGGGGGATGTCCGGCATGGCGCCGAGCCGGATCTCCCCTTCCTCGAAGTCGAGCAGCCCTTCGTAGACGTAGCCCGCGTCGCCTTCGGCGCAGGACACGGTCACGTCGCCGGCCTCCGCAAGCTGCGCCGTCGCGTCGCCGCAGCCCACGACCGCGGGGATGCCGAGTTCGCGCGCGATGATCGCCGCGTGGCAGGTGCGGCCGCCGCGATTGGTGACGATGGCGGCGGACTGCTTCATCATCGGTTCCCAGTCCGGGTCCGTCATGTCCGTGACGAGCACATCGCCGCGCCGGAAGCGCGCGATCTCCGAGGCAGACTCGATGACGCGCGCCGGGCCGCCCCCGATCCGGCCGCCGATGCTGCGCCCCTCCGCGAGCACGCGGCCCCGCTCCTTGAGCGTGAAGCGGGAGATGACTCCGCCCGCGCGACTCTGCACGGTTTCCGGACGCGCCTGCAGGATCCGCAACGCACCGTCGATGCCGTCCCGGGCCCACTCGATGTCCATGGGACGGCCGTAGTGGTCCTCGATCAGGAGCGCCTGGCGGGCGAGTTCGTGCACCTCATCGTCCGTCAGCGAGAAGCGGAGCCGGTCCTCCTCCGGGACCTCGACCGTCCGGACGGACTCGGCTTCGTCCCCGGCCGCCGCTCCCGATCCGGCCTCGGAGCCGACCTCCGGCCCCGCGTAGATGAGCTTGATCGCCTTGCCCCCCAGGTTTCGGCGCAGGATCGCATGGCGCCCGGCGCGCAGGGCGGGCTTGTAGACGTAGAACTCGTCCGGGTTCACGCCCCCCTGCACGACCGTTTCTCCGAGACCGTACGCGCTCGTGATGAACACGACGTCCCGGAAACCGGATTCGGTATCCAGCGTGAACATCACGCCGCTCGAGCCCTTGTCCGCGCGCACCATGCGCTGGACGCCGACGGAGAGGGCCACGTCGCGGTGCGCGAACCCCTGGTGCACCCGGTAGGCGATCGCCCGGTCGCTGAACAGCGAGCCGTAGACGTGGTGTACCGCCCGCAGCACCGCGTCGAGGCCGCGGACGTTGAGCAGCGTGTCCTGCTGCCCCGCGAAGGAGGCTTCGGGGAGATCTTCGGCCGTGGCCGAGGAGCGCACGGCGACGGAGATGTCGCCGCCGGACGCGCCGCCGTCGGCGCCGAGTTCGCGGTAGGCCGTCTCGATCCGGGCCGCGAGTCCCGGCGGGAGCGGCGTATCGGCGATCCAGCCCCGGATCTCGCGGCCAGCACCGGCAAGCGCCCCGAGGTCCTCGACGTCCAGGGCATCGAGCGAAGCGTGGATGCGTTCTCCGAGTTCGCCGGAGAGGAAGTCGCGGTACGCCAGGGCCGTGATCGCGAAGCCGCCCGGGACATCGACGCCCGCCGCCGAGAGATGCGAGATCATCTCGCCGAGCGACGCGTTCTTCCCTCCGACGGATTCGAGATCGGCGAGTCCGATCGACTCGAATGGCGCGATATACCCGGACACGGCGACTCCCAACCCCGGCTTCCCGGCGACCCTGAACGGTTGTCTCCGGCCGATGCAGGCCGGAGAATCAGCGTACGATGACCCAGCGAACGGTTTTCTTCGTCTCCGACCACTCGGGCGTCACGGCCGAGACCCTCGGCCACAGTCTGATCGCGCAGTTCGACGCCCTCGACTTCACGAAAATCACCGTACCATTCGTCTCCACCGTCGACAAGGCGAAACGGGCCGCCAGGAACATCAACACCACGGCGCGCGTGCAGGGGTCGCCGCCCATCGTCTTCAGCACCCTCGTGAAGGAGGACGTGCGCGACACCGTCCGGGAAATCGTGGAGGAGACCGACGCTCTCTTCCTGGACTTCTTCGACTCCTTTCTCGACCCGCTCGAGAAGGAATTCGGCCACAAGTCGCAGCATGCGATGGGCGTGTCCCACGGCATCCAGAACTACCGGGAATACGACCGCCGCATCGAGGCGATGAACTTCGCGCTGTCGCACGACGACGGCTCCAACCCGCAGGGATACGACCGCGCCGACCTCGTACTGATCGGCGTGTCGAGATCCGGCAAGACCCCGACCTGCCTCTATCTCGCGCTCCAGTACGGCGTGTTCGCCGCGAACTACCCTCTCACGGGAAGCGATCTGGAAGAGCGGCGGATTCCACCCCCTCTCTTCGAGCACCGGGACAAGATCTACGGGCTCACGATCGAGCCCCACCGCCTCGGGGAGTTGCGGAGCGCGCGCGGGATCGGCCGCCGCTACGCCTCGCCCCGCCAGGTGAGTTTCGAAATCCGTCAGGCGCAGTCGCTGTTCGAGCGCCTCGACATCCCCTTCATCGACGCAACGCGCTGCTCGATCGAGGAACTGGCAAGCCGGATCCTCGACGCGACGCGCCTCGAGCGGCGCACGACTTCGTGATTCACTCTCCGACCGGAGGTCCCGCCATGTCTGATTCCCACACCGATTCGGTTCTCGGCGCCCGTTCGGCTCCCGCCGGCGTTGTGACGCTGCTCGGTCTCGCACTGGCCGCGCCCGGGGCCGCCGCGCTCCCACAGGAGGGCGACGCCTCGCCGGCGTGGGATGTGACCGCACCGCTCGGCGAGACGCGGGAGGTCGATTTCACGACGGACGAAGGGACGTGGATGTCGATCGACTTGGAGCCGGGGCGAGCGTGGCTCGTGTTCGACCTCCTCGGACACATCTACCGGCTTCCCGTGGAGGGGGGCGAGGCCGAGATCCTCACGCAGAACACCGGCGTGGCCGTCAACTATCACCCGACGCTGTCGCCGGACGGGTCGACGATCGCCTTCATCTCCGACCGCGGGGGGCAGAGCAACCTGTGGCTGATGGACGCGGACGGTTCGAACCCGCGCCCGGTGTTCGAGGATCAGGGCCTGCGCGCGTGGGAGCCGGCGTGGAGTCCGGACGGACGCTTCATCGTCGTGCGGCGCGCCTCGACGCGGCGCGGCGGGGGCGGCCCGCCGCCGGGGTTGTGGATGTACTCCAGGGACGGGGGCGAGGGCGTGCAACTCGTCGGGTCGGACTATTCCGGCGCCCAGTGGCCCTCCTTCTCGCCCGACGGCGGGTCGCTCTACTTCCACTTCCGGTCCGCGCCGCCGGGACTGGGGTCCGGCCGGCTGGACATGACACAGGGCCACAAGCAGATCCGGCGCCTCGACCTCGAGACGGGGCGCGTGGACGAAATCACGTCGGGGGTCACGGTGCAGCAGGGGCAGACGTCGAGCGGCGGGGCGATCGCGCCGGAGCCGTCTCCGGACGGACGCTGGCTCGCCTTCGCGCGCCGCATCCCGGACGGGACGATCTCCCATGACGGGCACCGCTTCGGGCCCCGCACCGCACTCTGGCTGCGGGAGCTGGAAACCGGGGCCGAGCGCGTCCTCATGGACCCCATCGAGGTGGACATGGCCGAGGGGATGAAGGTGTCCCGCGACCTGCCGGGGTACAGTTGGGCCTCGGACTCGCGCTCGCTCGTGGTCTCGGCGGGCGGGAAGATCCGTCGCGTGGATCTCGACGGCGCCGTGACGACGATCCCCTTCACCGCCCGCGTGCAGCGGACGATCTCGGAGATGGCCGGGCGCCCGCAGATGGCGCTCGGCGAGACGTTCAGAGTGAAGTTTCCGCGCTGGACCGCCTCCTCGCCGGACGGGAGCCGGCTCGCCTTCCAGGCGGTGGGACGCGTGTGGGTCATGGACCTGCCGGCCGGGACGCCGCGGCGGCTCACGCCGGAATCGTTCGAGCCGTTCGAGATGGCGCCCGCGTGGTCGCCGGACGGGCGCTCCATCGCCTTCACGAGCTGGGCGGACGCCGCGCAGGGGCAGGTGTGGCGAGTGCCGGCGGACGGGGGCGAGCCGGAACAACTCACGACGCGGGCGGGGGAGTACCTCAACACCGTGTGGAGTCCGGACGGCGGGGACATCGTCGTCACGCGGGGGTCGGGAGCGACGTCCCACGGCCGGACCGTGGCCAGCAATCAGTTCTTCGACTTCGTGCGGGTGCCGGCGGAAGGCGGCGACGCGACGCTGATCACGAAGGTGGCGCGGCCGTACACCGGCGGGCGTCCGCTCATGCCGCGGCGGCCCGTCGCACAGGCGTCGTTCGGACCCGACGGACGGCTCTTCTACCCGGAGGCCCTGGGGCCCGACGACGGCGAGCCCGCTGGGACCGAGATCGCCTCCATCCGCCTCGACGGGAGCGACCGCCGGGTCCACTTCACGCTGCCTGACGCGGACGAGGCGGCGGTGTCGCCGGACGGGGCGTGGCTCGCCTTCCAGGAGGGCGACAACGTGTACCGGATGCCCTTCCCGTACGGCGGGACGGGGTCGAACATCGTCCGCATCGCCAAGCGCAGCGGCCAGCTCCCGGTCACGCAGGTCAGCTTCGAGGGCGGGATCCATCCGCGCTGGCGTGACGCGAACACGCTCGAGTTCGTGAGCGGCCCGCGCTACTACACGCACGACCCGAACAGCGGCGAGACGGTCGAGACGCCGATCGACCTCGAACTGCCGCGCCACGTCGCCCGTGGGAGCGTAGCCTTCACCGGCGCCCGCATCATCACGGCCGAGAACGACGAGGTCATCGGAAGCGGCGACATCCTCGTGCGGGACGGCCGTCTCGCCTGCATCGGCGACTGCGACACGGCCGGCGCGGACCACGTGATCGACGCGGCCGGCACGACAATCATGCCCGGCCTCATCGACATGCACGCGCACCATCACCGCGACCACGTGGGCGTGATCCCGCAGCGCAACTGGGAGTCCGCGATCTACATGGCGTACGGGGTCACGACGACGCTCGACAACTCGCAGTGGTCATCAAACGTCTTTCCCGCCGCCGAACTCATCGAGGCGGGCGCCATGATCGGCCCGCGCACCTACAGCACCGGGGATCCCGTCTACTCCGGCGACGGGGCGCGCCAGAACGAGATCTCGAGCTACGAGTTGGCGGACCAGAACGTCGCGCGGCTCGCGTCCTGGGGCGCGGTGATGATCAAGGAGTACCTGCAGCCGCGCCGCGACCAGCGGCAGTGGGTCACGGACGCGGCGCGGGTGCGCGGCCTTCGCGTCACCGCCGAGGGCGGCGACATCGAGTACAACATGGGCATGATCATGGACGGCCACACCGGATGGGAGCACCCCCTGAGCTACGTGCCGCTTTACGATGACGTGGCGAAGTTCTTCGGCCAGTCCGACGCCGTGTACTCCCCCACCTTCATCGTCGGCGGTCCGGGCGCCTGGAACGAGGAGTACTTCTACCAGACGGACGATGTGTGGAAGGACGAGAAGCTGCGCCGCTGGCTCCCGTGGCGGATGCTCATCCCCTCCACCCGGCGCCGCATGATGCGCCCGGAGACGGACTACAGCTTCCCCCTCATTGCGCGCGGCCTCGGCGACATCATCGAGGAGGGCGGCTGGGGGGCGATCGGTTCACACGGCCAGTTGCACGGCCTCGGGTCCCACTACGAGGTGTGGATGGCCGCGGCGGGGACCGACGAGATGACGGGGATCGAGATCGGCACCATCCACGGCGCCCACTTCCTGGGTCTGGCGCACGAGACGGGGTCGCTCGCCGAGGGCAAGCTGGCGGACTTCATCGTCCTCAACTCGAACCCGCTCGACGACATCCGGAACACGGCGGACATCCGGCTCGTGGTCAAGGACGGGATCGTGTACGACGCGGACACGCTCGACGAGGTGTGGCCCGACCCGAAGCCGTTCGGCGACCACTACTGGGTGGATGAGGATGCGCTCATGAGCGACGACCGCCCCACCGACTACTGGGACCGAAGGCGGGACGGCGGCGGCGGTCCCGATCCCCGGAACTGACATTGTGACAGGGAGCTAGACGAGGACGCCCGTTGATCCCAGCTTGAGGGTTACCGGGAACCTGGACACGGAAGGCTGCGGTCCGGAGAGCTGCAGCACGTGATTCGGTTCCGGAGGAGGTCGAACGGGATGGGAGCGGAACTCATCGGGATTCTGAGTGTGGGCGCGGCGCTGGCCGCGCTCATCCTCGGCGTTTCGCACAGGCACCGCGACGACATGAAGGGAATGCGCGGCGAGATGCGCGGGCTTCGCGGCGAGATCCGCGGCGAGATCCACGGGCTTCGCGGAGAGATGCAGGGGATGCGCGCGGAGCTTCGGGAGGAGATTCAGGGGGTGCGAAGCGAGGTGAACGACCTCCGCGGCGAAGTACACGGGTTCCGTGTGGAAATCACGGAACGGGTGGCCCGGATCGAGGCGAAGGTGTTCAACGGCGCGGCGGCCGGACCGGGCAACGCGGCGTGATCGCAGCGCCCGGGGGCGTCAGTCGTTGCCGTCGATCGAGCGGCGGATGGCGCGGGCGGTGATCTCGGCGCGGTAGTCGACGAGGCGCCGTCCGTTCGCCACCGTCAACTCCAGAGGTGAGAGGTCGACGCCGTTGATGGAGAAGAGGTCGGCCTCAAGCCGCTGGTCCGCCCGGATCGTGTTCGGATCGACTGTCGCCATTATTGATGAATAGTGATAGTCGTCGTGGTACTCGTTGCGGGTCGCCACGCACTCGTCCGGCTGCTGGAATATCCCCAGTTCCTCCTTCAGATAGTCGCAGCTATAGATGTCCTCCGTATAGTACTCCGGAATGAAATGGACGCGGGCCGGCCGGTCCGCCCAAGCGCGGTTGAGGGCGGCGGCCACGTTCTCCATTCCGCTCACGTTTCCTCCGCTGTCGCCAATGAGGACAAGGTTCTCGAACCCGTGCGCGGCGAGGCTGCCCAGGACGTCGGTGAGCATGGCCTCGAACGTCTCCTGACGGACGCTGATCGTCGCATGGTAGCGCATGTGTCCGGACGGCGGATCGATGCTCCCCTCCGGGACCAGCTTGATGACGGGGGCGACGAGCGCGTTCCCCAGTTCGCGCGCGATCGCCTCCGCCGTGGCCTGCAGCACGAAGTTGTGCTTGCCGCTCGCCAGGTAGGGGCCGTTCTGTTCGACGCCTCCGGTGCCGATGATCGCCGTCGTCATCCCCTCGGCCAGGGCGTCGCGCACCTCCATCCACGTCATCTCCTCGATCCACACCGTGTCGAGGCGGTCGATCGGACGCGGGGCGTCCAAGTCCTGAGCGTGGAGCGGGACGGGGGCGACGGTCGCGAGGGCGACGAGAGCGGAAGCGGTGAGGAGTCTGCTGAACACGGCGGTCTCCCTTGATCTGGTGTCGTGTCTCGGAAGTCCCATGGCTACGGCGGGCAGCGGGTCATCCCTTACTATACGGCGACGACGGGGCGAGATTCGAGATCCGCGTCAGAATCCCGGGAATCGGAGGATCCCATGAAGTCAGTTCCGAGCGCCAACGCCCGCGCCACGAGGGCCGGATTCCGGCTGGGGAGCGTGCTGTCCGCGAGCGTGCTGCTCACCGTGATGGCGGTGGCCTGCGGGGGCCCGGCGTCCCGGGCGGAACCGTTCGACGTGGTGGAGGCGACGATTCCCGAGCTGCGGGCGGCGATGGAGAGCGGGCGGGTCACGTCGCGACAGATCGTCATGGAGCACCTGGCGCGGATCGCGCGCTACGAGTGGCAACTCAACGCGGCGGTCTCGGTCAATCCGAATGCCCTCGCGGAGGCCGAGGCGCTCGACGCGGAGCGGGCGGCGGGCAACGTGCGGGGTCCGCTGCACGGCATCCCGGTCGCGCTCAAGGACAACATTCACACGACGCACATCCCGACGACAGGCGGGTCGCTCGCCTTTGAAGGCTATTACCCGCCCTACGAGGCCACGCTGACGACGAACCTGCGGGAGGCGGGCGCGATCATCATCGCGAAAGCCGGGCTCACGGAGTTCGCGAACTTCATGGCCGGGCCACCGAACCAGATGCCGGGCAACTACAACGCGCTCACGGGCTACGGCCTCAACCCCTACGATCCGCGACGCGACCCGCGCGAAGGCCGGAACGACGGGCGTCCGGCGCTCACCACGGGCGGCTCCAGTTCGGGGATCGGGACGGCGGCGAGCTTCTGGTCCGCGAACGTGGGGACGGACACGGGCGGGTCGATCATCAGTCCTTCGAACGCGAACATGCTCGTCGGCATCCGGCCGACGATCGCGCGCGTCAGCCGCTGGGGCGTGGCGCCCGTGACGCTGGACCACGACATGGCGGGGCCGATGGCCCGCACGGTGACCGATGCTGCGATCATGCTCGGCGCGATGGAGGGGGCCGCGCCCGACCCGAACGACGCGGCCACCGCGCGCTGCGAGGCGCCGCCGGGCCGCGACTACACGCCGTTCCTGAACGCCGACGGGCTGGAGGGCGCCCGGATCGGGATCCCCCGGGCCTTCTACTACGATCCGGTCGAGGTCGGGGGCGAGACGATCGGCGGCCTCCGCGGCGAAGCGGCAGCGCTCATGGCGGACGCGATTTCCGTGCTCGAGGCGGCCGGCGCGGTGGTCGTGGACCCGGCCGAGATTCCCAGCTTCGTCGATCCGGACCCCGATGCGAACTTCAACACGTGGCCCCTCTGCATCGGCGGGCACCAGGCGAAGGGGTCGGACGAGGGGTGTTCGGTCAACTTCAAGTACGGGATGAAGCGCGATTTCGACGCGTGGCTCGCGTCGCTCGGGCCCTCGGCGCCGGTCGGGACGCTCACCGAGCTTCGGGAGTGGAACCTCGCCCACCGCGCTGCCGGGTCGATGAAGTACGAGCAGTCGCGCTACGACATCTCCGATGAGATGGACGTGGAGGCGGACCGGGCCCGGAACGCGGCGGACATGGCGAAGGACTCGCTCCTGAGCCAGGAGCGGGGGATCGACGCCGTGCTCGAGGAATACGACCTCGACGCGATTTTCACGCCGGGAAGCCGGGGGGCCGCGCTCGCGGCGCGGGCGCAGTACCCGCACATCGTCGTGCCCTTCGGCTTCGTGCCCAACACGCCAACGCCCGCGTTTCCGGAGGGGTTCGACGCCCGGCCCGCGCCGTTCGGGATCGGGTTCACGGGGGCGGCCTGCAGCGAGCTGCGGCTCATCGAACTCGCGTACGCCTTCGAGCAGGCCACCCTGCGTCGCGTTCCGCCCGAGAGCTTCCCGTGACCTACACCGCACAGGATCTGGTCGATCTGTTCGACCTCGAGCCGGTCGAGCGGAACATCTATCGCGGGCAGAACCGGGACATCGGCTCGGGCCGGATCTTCGGGGGACAGGTGCTCGCCCAGTCGCTCGTGGCGGCGCGCCGGACCGTCGACAACGAGGACCGCTCCGCACACTCGCTGCACGGGTACTTCATCCTGGCCGGCGACCTGGAGATCCCGGTCGTCTACTTCGTGGACCGCCTGCGTGACGGACGGAGCTTCACCACGCGGCGCGTGACGGGGATCCAGCACGGCCGCGCGATCTTCAACATGTCCGCCTCCTTCCACAAGACGGAGGACGGCATCGAGCACCAGGATACGATGCCGGATGTGCTGCCGCCGGAAGCGCTCGAGTCGGAGATCGACATCATACGGCGGCAGGCCGGCCGCGTCCCCGAGCCGCTCCGCTCCCTGCTCACGCAGGACCGGCCGCTCGACCGCCGCCCCGTCGCCCCGCTGGACCCGTTCCGGCCGAAGCCCGACCGGCCCGTCCGACGCGCCTGGATTCGCACGGTGGGGGATCTGGGCGATGACCCGCTCGACCACCAGGCCGTACTCGCCTATGCCTCGGACTACGGGCTCCTGCGAGCGGCTCTCGTTCCGCACGGGCGCACCTTCTTCGACCGCGACCTGATGGGCGCCTCGCTCGACCACGCGATCTGGTTCCACCGCCCCTTCCGGGTCGACGAGTGGCTCCTGTACGTGACCGAGAGCACCGTCGCGAGCGGCGCGCGGGCGTTCACGCGCGGGAGCTTCTTCACGCGGGAAGGAGCGCTCGTGGCCTCGGTCGCCCAGGAAGGGGTGATCCGAACAGGCGGCCGTCCCGCTCCAGCCGACGGGCCCGCTCCGACCGACGGTCCCGCTCCGGCCGACGGGCCCGTAACCGATGAGGGAGACGACAAATGACACGGCGAACCACACGACTCGGCAGCCTTTTCTGTCTCATCGCGGTCGCGGCGTGCGGCGGCTCCGGCGACGGAGGCAGTGCCGCGAACGCAGACGGCGCGGCACCGGAGCTGGAGCCCGTCAACGATTTGCCCAACCCGTACGAGCGCCTGGAGCCCTGGGCGGAACTGCCCCCGGGCGCGGTGCAATGGGGGCAGGTCACGGGCGTCGAGCAGGGACCCGACGGCCATCTCTACGTCATGCACCGCTGCTTCGAGAACAGCTGCGCCGACCGGCCCGAAGACCCGATCGTCAAGTACGACATGTCCGGCCGGGCGCTCGCTTCCTGGGGGGCGGGACTGTTCAACTATCCGCACGGGTTCCACGTCGACCATGAGGGAAACGTCTGGGCGACGGACGCCCGCGGAAACGGCGAACTCGGGCACCAGGTGTTCAAGTTCAGCTCCGACGGCGAACTCCTGCTCACGCTCGGCCAGGCCGGCGTCGCGGGTCTCGGTCCCGACGTATTCAACCAGCCGACGGACGTCCTCGTCCTTCCCGGCGGCGACTTCCTCGTCATCGAAGGTCACGGCGAAGGCAACGATCGCGTCGTGCGCTTCAATCCCGAGGGGGATTTCCTGGATGCATGGGGAGGACCGGGCTCGGGGCCCGGCCAGTTCAGCACGCCGCACGCCATCGCCCGGGATTCGCAGGGACGGATCTTCATCGGGGACCGCGCGAACAACCGCATCCAGATCTTCCTCGAAGACGGAACGTTCCTGGAGGAATGGAAGCAGTTCAGCCGTCCCAGCGGGATCTTCATCGACGAGGACGACACCATCTACGTCGCGGATTCCGAGAGCTGGGGGCCGAACAACCCCGGCTGGAAGAAGGGGATCCGGGTCGGGAGCGCGCGGGACGGGTCGGTCTCGTACTTCATCGAGGACATCGAGTCCACGACGATCGAGCACAGCGGGGCCGAAGCCGTGGGCGTGGATTCGGAGGGCAACGTCTACGGCGGCGTCGTGCGCCGCCGCATGCTCGAGAAGCATGTGCGCGTGAGGTAGAGGACTTTAGAGGACCGCCCCCGGGCTACTTCGTCCAGATCACCACGGCCCCGCAGCGGGCGTCGTATCCGCCGAACTCCGGCGGCAGCTCGCCGGCCCCCTGGTACACCTCGATGCCGGCGACCTCGACCGGCAACACGAGCGTGTCCAGTTCCCGGACCGGAATCGGAGAACCATCGAGATAGGCGCTGAGTTCACAGCCGCCGGGCGTGAATCCTCCGGACGCCCTCCTGCTCTCGACCCAGCAGTCGCGGAACCCGGAGCCGGGGCAGCGAAGGCGGATGCCGGGTGCGTCGGCGAGCATGTGCGAGACGCGGAGCGGGCGCCGCCGGTCAATGTCCTCGAGCGTGAAGTACGTGCCCCCGCCAACCAGTTCGCCGAAGTACTTGCGGTCGTAGAATCCGTTGATTTCCAGCCGTCGCGGGCGGGTCGCGGTCACCACGAGCGGTTCCATCTCCACCGGTGCGGGCACAAGGCCGATCTGGAGTTCCGTGCTCAGCCCGCGGACCACCGTCACCTGGTAGCGGAGGGAAGCGTAGCCGATCCTCTCGACCTCCAGCAGGTGCTCCCCGCCGGGCACACCGGTGAGGGCGAAGCGGCCCTGGCGGTCGCTCTGGACCTCGGCCGGCCGCCCAACCAGCGACACGGTGGCCGTGGCCACGGGCTCCTCCGTGGACGCATCGAGCACGCGGCCCACGACCCTTCCCGGCTCGGTGTCTCCGAACAGGACGCGCAGGTGGACTTCGACGGGCGTGCCGAGTTCGAAGGCGACCGCCGCCTCCTCGCTCGAATCATTCCCGAACTCCGCCCATACCGTCGCCGACCGCGCAGCGGCGGGAACGCAGACCGAGAAGCGCCCGTCGGGTCCGGCGGGTTCGCGCAGCGGCCTCAGCACCTGATCGCCGGTCCAGCGGAGGACGACCGTGGCTCCGGGAAGGTTGAGCGCCCCGGACTCCTCCGTGACGAGGATATGAAGCGACGCCCGCTCCCCGCACTCCGCCGCCGCCTGGCCCGCGACGGAACCGACCCCGATCATGGACAGCAACGATGCGACCATCGCCGCTCGTACCGACCTCGTTTTCGATCTCGCCCCTGATCTCGCCCTTGATCTCGTTCGCATCATCACCTGGTGCCCTCCCTGCACTGCAATGCGCTGTCAGCCGAGGGCGGCGTCGATCGCCGCGGCGTGCCGGCCGAGGAAGGCGTCGAAAGCCGCGACGAGCGCGTCGCAGTCCTCGTCATCGTGCGCGAGCGAGACCGTGACGAACCCCCGGCGGGCCACGTAGAACCCCGCCAGCAGCATCTCGAGCTGGAACAGGTCGCGGGCCGCCATCGGCGTGTGGGCGACATCGGCGCGGCGGCGGATCGGCGTGCGCTGGAAGTGGACCGTCATGATCGAACCGCGGCCCGTCACCTGCGCAGGCGCGTCCCTCGCCGCCGCGACCCCGTTGAGGGCGGCGCGCAGGGCGTCTCCCCGCACCGTCAGCCGGCGCACCGCGTCGGGCGTGAACACATCGCGCAGCCCCGCGAGGCCCGCCGCCATGGTCAGCGAGTTGTTGTTGTGCGTGCCGGGGTGGCTGAGGTGATGCTCCCGGCGCGGATCGAAGCGGTCCATGAGATCGGCGCGGCCCCCGAAGGCGCCGAAGGAGGCGCCGCCCCCGAGGTACTTTCCGAAGGTCGTAAGGTCGGCGTGGATGTCGAGCGCCCCCTGCAGGCCGCCCGGAGCGAGCCGCGACGTCTGGACCTCGTCGAAGATGAGCAGGACGCCCGCCCGGCGCGTCGCATCCCGCAGCGCGTTCAGAAATACCCGCGTCCCGGGGATGCACCCGCCGCCCGCGAGCATCGGCTCGACGAGCACGCAGGCGAGTTCCGTCGCCCGTTCGGCGATGAGGGATCGCGCGGACTCGGCATCGTTGTAGTCCGCGACCGTCCACGGGAAGGGTACGTTGAGGCGCCGGTCCGGGCCGGTGAAATTCAGGGGCCCGCCGTGATACGCGCCGTCGAACACGAGCACGCCCTCACGATACGTCACCGCCCGCGCCAGGCTGACGGCCATGAGGTTCGCCTCCGTCCCGGAGTTCGTGAAGCGCAGACGCTCTACGGACGGAAATCGGCGGCAGATGAGTTCGGCGAACTCCTGCTGGTTCGGGCTCGGACCGCCCAGGGTCAGGCCCCTCCCCGCCGCCTCCACGATCGCGGCCTGGATCGCGGGGTTCGAGTGGCCGTAGAGCCCGGCGGTATAGTCGTTCAGGAAATCGACGTAGACGTGCCCGTCGAGGTCGTGGAGCCGCGACCCTTCGCCGCGGACGATGGTGACGGGGAAGGGGTCGTAGTGGTTGACCGTTCGCGTATCCGCCCCCGGCAGGTAGTTGGTCGAGCGCTCGAAGCTCGCCTGGCTCAGGGGATTCGCCGCCGCGTAGCGGGCCGCCGCGTCCGCGGCGAGTTCCTCCAGCGTTCGCGTCCGGACCGGGCCCGTCGTCATCGGTTCCATCCCGCGCTGAGGTTCTGCTACGTTGCCGGCGCCGCCCGGTGCCCTCGGGTGGAAGGGCGTTCGCGGACGACTGGCTCCTTACGGAAGGATACGAAAGATCGTGGAGAGACGAAAACTCGCCCATACCGACCTCGAAGTGTCCCGCGCCTGCATGGGCACGATGACGTTCGGGTCGCAGACCGATGTCGATACGGCGGCGGCGATGGTGGACCTGTGCTTCGAGCGCGGCATCGACTTCTTCGACACCGCAAACGTCTACAACCAGGGCCTGTCGGAGGAGATCCTGGGAGAGGTCCTCGGGGACCGGCGCACGGCGATCATCCTTGCGAGCAAGGTCTGCAATCCCATGGGGGACCCCGTCGAGTACCGAGGCCTTTCGCGCGACGCGATCCGCCGCGGAATCGAGGATTCGCTGCGGCGGCTCCGGACGGACTATCTCGACATCTATTATTTGCATCTGCCGGACTATGAGACGCCCATAGAGGAGAGTCTCGCCACGCTGGAGGAGCTTCGCGTCGAGGGACTCATCCACTATCCGGCGACGTCCAACTACAGCGCGTGGCAGATGTGCGAGATGTTCTCCATCTGCGAGCGCGAGGGGTGGGCGAAGCCGTGGATCGCGCAACCCATGTACAACCTCGCGGCGCGCGGGATCGAGCAGGAGTACCGCGCCTTCACGGATCGCTACGGGATCTCGAACGTCGTCTACAACCCGCTCGCGGGAGGGCTCCTGACCGGGAAGCAGCGGCCGGGAGCGCCGCTGCCGGGGACCCGCTTCGACGGCAACCGCATGTACCTGGACCGCTTCTGGCATGATGAGTACTTCCACGCCGTGGCCGAGGTCGAGACCATCGCCGGGGAGGCGAACCTGACGCCGGTGCAGCTCGCGCTGGGTTGGCTGCGGGCGCAGGAGGGCGCGGACTGCATCATCGTCGGCGCCTCCCGCATCGGGCACCTGGAGGAGAACCTCGACGCCTTCGACGCGCCGCCGCTCGACGCCGAGGTGCTCGCCGCCTGCGACGGCGTGTGGGCGCGGCTGCGGGGGCCGACGCCCGCCTACAACCGCTAGTCCCGGTTACGCGTCGCGGGGCGAGCCCTCCAGCAGACCCTCGAACGGGCGCTCCTCGGCGCCGTTTTCCGTGCAGACGGCGTAGTGCGTTTCCGCGGAGCCGTACAGGGCGACGCCCGCCGTCTCCCCCTTCTTGTTCAGCAGGAAGAAGCGGACGTCGAAGCTCGGCAGACCGCGCGCATTGAGGAGCCTCGATTCCACCGTGTTCGACTTGATCCGCTCCAGCGTGGCCATGCCCGCATCGAGCGGGCTCATCCCCTGGCGCATGAACTCGACGGCGAGGAACGACGAGAGGTTGTAGAGGTTCGCCTCCCCGCGGCCCGTCGAGCCGACGGCGCCCACGTCGTTGTCCACATAGAGGCCGGCCCCGAGGATCGGGGAGTCGCCGGTGCGGCCGGGGATCTTCCACGAGAGGCCGCTCGTCGTCGTGACGCCGCAGATCTCCCCGTCCGCGTTCACCGCGTTGCAGTTCGTCGTCCCCCAGAAGGAATGGGCCGGGATCAGGCCGTCGTCGACCATCGAGAGCCCGGCTTCGAGCCGCTTGCGGGGGTCGAGCCAGTGGCCGGGGTCGATCCGCCGGCGCCATTCGAGCCACAGGGCGCGCGACGCCTCCGTGTTGAGGTCGTCCTCGATCTCGAACCCGAGTTGGCGCGCGAACGCCTGCGCGCCGGCCCCGACGAGGAGGTGGTGGTCGGTGAGTTCGGCCACCGCCTTCGCCACGAGCGACGGGGTGCGGACGCCCTCAAGCGCCGCGACGCCGCCGGCCCAGCGCCGGGGGCCGTGCATGCAGCACGCATCGAGTTGGACGACGCCGTCCGCGTTGGGCAGCCCGCCGTAGCCGATCCCCATTTCCGTCGGGTCGTTCTCCGGGATGTTCACGCCCGCGATGAGGGCGTCGAGCACGTCCTCGCCCTCGACGATGCCGCGGAAGGCGCGTTCCACCGAGCTTTCGGGTCCGCCGTTGTTGAAGCGGATCCCGCTGAGGTCGGAGACGATGATGGGCCGGGCGTCCCGCGAACGGTGGACGGCGGGAGCCCCGAAGCCGTCGGAGGCCCGGGAAGGGTAGCGCTCGGCGGCCAGCGCGGCGGGCGTGGCGGCCGCGGCCAAGCCAGCGGCGGAAGTTCGAACGAAGTCTCTCCGATCCATGCTCATGGTCGTTTTCCTCGGGCCGGGGGTTCGTGGACCGGCAACATACCATCCTCGCAGGTTACGTTCCCGCGGGAACGGCAGGCGGCCCGCAGTGTGAATCCCGGCAGGAAATTGGTCTAAAGACATACAGGACTGCACGATCTGCGTTTTCTGCCGGTGTACTGGACCCTGCGGGACCGTGCCGCGAAAGCGGTAAGAGCGGATGTGAATGGCGGGAGTCCCGCGCCGGCCCCGCCTCGTCGCTAAAGGTCCCGGAAGCCCTCCTCGCCCTCGTCCCAAGAAACCAAAAGTCGCGCGGCCGAGCGGGCATAAAAGTCCGCCAGGTCCGGCAGTCTTGTTGGCGTCGTGAGGCTGCGCCAGTGCTCGAAGAGCCGGAGCCCGTCGGGCAACGCGGCCAGCGCACGGTGTCCCTCCGGCGTGAGGGCCGGAAGTGACGAAGTCGAGGGGGATGTCTGGAATCGTCGGGGCGTGGGTGGCCCTTAGCGGGCACCCTCGACGGCCTCGCGCAGCACCGTCTCGAGGTCGAGGCTGCGGATGACTCAACCCTGCGCCGCCTTCATGATGTCGGCCACATAGTCATCCAGCCGGACCATGACCTCGATCGTTTCCGCCTGACTCCCCGCGTTCGCGAGTTCCGTGGCCAGATCGAGCAGCAGACGGCGAACCGCAGCCGGGTCGCCTGCCGCCCCCGGCGCATCGGCGGCGGCGGTCTCTCGACCCGGTGGCGCCTCAGGCTCGGAAGGCGCGTTCGATTGCCGTGCGCGCCGTCGCTGCGGCGCTATCCGCCGGGTCGCCGGCAGCCGGTACTTGCCGTGAAACTGTCGCGGCGTAAGCTTCCCGATCGACTCGTCGATGTCGCAGGCGCCCCCCAACAAGGTGGCGTTCTTCACGCCGGGATCCTTCTTCAGTTCGCATTCCACGTACTGCATGACGGCATCATGCAAGCTGCCCATGTCGGTCGTCCTTTTCTTGGGGCAGGCCCGCGCCTCAGCGACGCGGGTGAATCGGAGGTCGCTCACTTGTACTCAATTGAGAATACTCGACGGGCGGTCGGGCCACGTCAATGTCGCGGGTTTCTTGAGCTTGGAGTGCAGTCCCCCGCTGCTTGGTCAGCAATATTCGGTTAGGGCGAGCGCGCGAAATGCCGTAGCTGGCAGCAAGGTGCTTGATCAACGGACCATGACCTAACGGCGATGATTCCGGCCATGGCGATGCTCACTGTTGAGAGTTCACGATCCGCATGATCGCGTCGCGGCACCGCCGCGGCAACCGGTCACACCAGCGCGCCCGTTCCAAGTCGGCCGTCGCGTCGGCCCACCGACGGCGCACCATGGAGCGGCGGAAATCTTCAAACTGGTGCAGGGCTGGCCCGCCGAGCTCATACGCCATGTCGATGAGCGCCACCTTGATGCCGTGCGGCATCGTCGCGAACAGGTCGGCGAGTTTGCCATCCGCGCCAACCACATGCTCCACGTCGTCAACGAAGACGGACGCGAGATTGACGAAATGGCGCGCCTCCGTGACGGCCGACTCAAAGTCGCGGTCGAACAACTCCTCCAGGTAGAGTAAGTCCCGCCACTTCGTGTCCGCGAGTGTTGCCGTCCGTCCCGCCCGTACGTCGCTCGGCAAGAGGACGCGGTGACCGTACCCGACCGACCAACCGCCCGCATCTGGATAAGGCTGACCCCGGAATCCCTCATGCTCTTATATAACCCGACGTGCGTCGGTCACCCACGGCTCGGGGGGTGAGCAAGAGGCGATAACAAGAAGCGCCAACAGCAACTGCGCGAGCCGCTTCGGCAAGTGTCTCGACCGCTTGAAGACCGGCACAACACGCAGTGGAACCTCGACCGGCTCGCCTGTCCCGGGATTGCGGGCCGTGCGGGCCTTGTGGTTCCGCACCTTTAAGGCGCCGAAGCCCCGGATCTCGATGCGGTCGCCGCGCGCGAGCGTATCCTGCACGGCGTCGAGAAGGCGTCAAACACCAGCCCGCAATCCCTCTCGGTGACACGCGGTCCGCTCGCATCGGCGGCCTGCTCAACGAGATCGGATCTCGTCATCTCCTCCTCGTCCGAGAGCGTGGCCAAGTTCCTGTCGTTCCTCCATGGTGACAACTTGCCGCAGGTGCAGCCCGGATGCCAAGTCTAGATTCGGGCCAACTCGCGGTGCCACAAGAAAAGTTGAGACGGCCCCGACGATGCCTCGGCTGCCTTGGGTCCTCTGAGTTCTTGGGGCACGAGGCGTACCGGCATGATTCACGGAATCCTGGAGCGGAAGGTGTTCGTGACACACGACGATGAGAAGATGGACGGGGCACATTGGGACCCGGAGGACTGGTTCTTGCACGTCGCCCCTATGATTCGGTTCGGCCTACTCCAAGGAATCGATCCCGAGCAAATCTGGGCAGCCGTCATGCGTCGTCGGCCGGACTATAAGGGTCGAGGGCAACGTGAGACGATCCGCAAGTACTGCAAACAGCTTCAGGATGAGGGCTTACTGGACGACAAGGGAGAGATTTCGGCGGAAGGGCGAGGCTTCGTGAAGGGTTACAAGAAAGCTGCTGTTGACTTGTCGATACCGAAGGAGCACAGACTCTACGCGGCTCAACAGGGGCGATGCAACGGGTGCCGTGTGCTCTTCCATCTTCGCAACCTCGAGAAGGACCACAAAGTCCCGGCTTCGAAGGGTGGGGGCGATCAGCTAGACAACCTGCAACTGCTCTGTAGGGCCTGTAATTCGGACAAGGGCACGGGCACAGACGATGAGCTTGTGGAGAAGCTGAGGGAGCTGAGATTCAGGCAGCTTTGAGGAGTGTCCTGCCACCGTCTCGGCGAGCGCCACAACAGGAAGCCGGCGCGAAGCTCATCGAGCGGGAGCGCACGCGGCAGATCGGGCGCATCGGCAACAACCTGAACCAGCCCGCGCCCGCGCGCTGGGCGAACAAGCACACCTCGCCGGATCGAGGCCGCGTCGGTGATCGCCCATCTGGTGTCGTTCGAGCGGTCGCTGCCCGCCCTAGCATGCCAACACCCCCGTGGCGCACCGGCGCAACAGCTGACCGGGGCGCCAACTCTGGCGGATGTGTCCGCCCGGGGCGAAGTTTCAACCGTCCAGATCGGGCCTGCGCCTCCGCAGACGAGCCGCGTCGCTTCACGCGCACCCTCACCCAATACGGCGAGTCCCAGGCTCGTGATAACGCTTCCGTTGTGGGGTCGGAGGAGCACAGCCCCCACCAGTCCCACGGCAACCGCGAGTAGACTGATCCGCAGGGATCAGGGGATACGCAAGGACGGCGAAATGAAGTGGCCTGAATTGATTCGTGCCATGGACGCGACTGCGGTCCAGGCCATGGCGCAACTGGAGCAAGCGAACGTGTTCGAGCTTAACCTCAGCCGTGGAGAGTGCCGGGAGGCCGTCATTGGATTGGCAATTCGCCCTTGGCTACCGCGGCGGTATGGCCTCGGGGCCGGTGAAGTGGTGGGTGCAGACGGTAGCCGGAGCAAGGCTCTCGATATCGTGATTTACGACGCCCTCTACTCCGTGGTGTTCGAGGCGGTTGGTGGGAAGATGCTCTGTCCCGCAGAATCCGTGTTCGGTTCCATAGAAGTCAAGACGATGCTGGATGGGCGGGAGCTACGCGATGGGATCAGCAAAGGGCAATCGCTCGCAACGATCGCTAGAGAGCGCACTGACGCGTATCAGTTCACGCCAACGGCAGGGTTCGCGTTGGGCCCCGGTCTGAGCGGCGACGAGAGGCCGCGGCACCACTATGTCACCGGCATCGTGGCGGTAGATGCGATGGACGCAGATCGGATTATTCAGGAATTGGAAGATCGACAGGCTCGGGGGGAAGAGCATCTGCCGGACCTAGTCGTGTGTTTGAGCAAGAAGTGGATCATCACGAAGGCGAACAAAAGAGGAGCCGGAAACTGGACGTTAGGCAACACGGAGTGGGGATACGATGCGTACGGATGTGTGGAACTTGGAGACAGGACGATCACCGTCATGAACCTGCTCCTGCAAGCGAAATTGCAGAACATCAATCTTCCGCAATGCCAGGCCGAACACATTCTGACCGAAGCACTACAGCCTGCCGGGATTCGAATTACGAAGCGCACTATGTCCGGCATGAGTCGGGGCAAATGAGCCTTCAACTTTGGTTTCTGGCCCCCAGAGTGCGTGGCGCGCAACGAGCGGGCGCCCAACCGGCCAGCCGGTCGCCGCGCAGGCGCTCCGCAGTCTCGAAGTGGCACTGGAAACGCCGCTACGCGATCCGGCTCTGGATTAGGGCTTCGCCGGGACCGGGAGTTCAAGCCGCCGGTACGACCGGTCTCGGTAGCCCGGAGCCGGCCTTCGCGAACTGGTCCTGGACGCGGTCATCGAGCGTGGGAATCCGACCGAGCGGGCGCCTGACCGAATGATCGAACGCCGCGGTAAGTTGTACGATTCGGGGCCCGAGAGGGTGGCGTACACGGGCGGTCCCCGCCATATCTTGCAGGCGCCCCTTTGACTCCGACCTTCACGCTGCGGGAATTGCTCGAAACATGACCGGTCATGAACTCAGATTCACCCTGTGGGATGTGGGACACGGGGTGTTCATCTGGATTAGAACTCCTAACGGATCCCACCATTGGATCGATCTTGGCCGAACGCCGGAGTTTTCACCGAGCGAACACGTCGGGCGTTGCGTAGGGTGTGTCCGAGATCGACTACCTCGTCATCAGCCATCCCGACTAGGATCACCTCGAGTTGCTCATGGCTCTTGCCCCCATCATCGGGAGACCGCGACCACGAGCCCGCCCGAGCGCTCCCGGCACCACTTTCGGAACTCTCGACAGAGGATCTCTTGGGCATGCAGAAGCGAACGAAGGAGCGTATCGCTTCGGGATGGCGTTTGGATCAAGAAGGAGAACCAGCGGCTCGAGGACTTGAAGCTCATCCGCGAGGAACTCTCCCGCCGGGGGCCCGTAGGTGATGCGGGCCGACCACCAACGTGAACGCATCGGCCGCACGGTGGACGAAACTGCCAAGTGCTCTGCCGGGACTATACCGAAGGAAGGGAGCGAAGTAGCATGAAAGAGATGATTAGACCCTACCCCAAGAATCAGTACGAACAGGGCAATTGGGTGCCATCTCGGTACATTATTGCCGAAACAGGGGTTTTCCTCCGTACTGGACCTGAAAAGAAACTGAGATGGTTTCCAGCGGGTTCCATGTTTCAGATAAGCGATGTCGGTCAACCCGGTTCTGATGAGTTGGCAAAGAAGCTTGCGTTGCCGGTTGGAAAGAAGTTAGGCGTAGGTCAACGAGTGACGAACGATACCATTCCCGTTGTTGCGGAAGTTCATCATTATGGGCTTGGCCCTAATCTATTAGATGCTGATGAGGAACCCCTTTTGGGCAGCGTTGTGTGGGAGACGGAACCGACTCTACGACACAAGTTGGCACGTAGTGAAGTATGGGCGACACGTTGGCGGGGGTTTACTGTGGGCTTGGGCGTAGGAGTTGCTTTATGGTTGCTCAATCTTTTGCCAATTACATTCAACCAACCTTTGCCCATCGTTGAAGAAACTGTTGTACCAGAAGTGGTAGAAGTGGAAACAGGAGATTGACAATCACGAGTGAAAAACCAAAGAATAAAGAGATGGTTGTGGACGCAGCAATCACATCTGTCGGGGAGTCCGACATGCGGGTAGCCACAAGGCTGATAGGCTGACGGGAACATGGGTCGTATGAATCCGACAGACCTCGCCAAGTTCCCGGCCGCAACGAGTCCGGCCCCGAAACCAGTTCACCTCTCCCTTGCGCGTTGGCCGACCGGGACGCCCGCGCCTGCCTGGACCGCCACGTATCTCGTCGTCATGTCCGACCACACGTACGCCAAACCGACGTGGTAGATCACTTCCACACCGAGGCTCACTTGCCTCGAAAGCGCGGCCTCCACGCCTCCGCCGAACGCCACGCCCGCGTCCGCGAAACTGTGGGAGGCGCAAGAGCCGACCAGTCTGCCCTCCTCACCGCACGACAACTGGACCGCCACCCACGGGCCGGCCAGCACCGCTACCGACAGCCGGCTCGCTCGACCGCCGAGGCGCGCGCGGGCGCGCAGGACGGACGATAGCTGAAAGTAGCGTGCGGAACGTGTGCCGGTGATGATTTGCTCGCGGTTCGCCGCGCGTCCGGACCCGGAGCCCCCTTTGACGGCGTAGCTGCCCCCGACCCTGAGCGCGAGCGGAGCGGCCCGGAGCGGGATCGCGAGATCGACCCCGAGGGTGAAGCCGCGCGTCGCGTCGGTTGGGTAGCCCGCGCAGTCCACGTCGGGCGGACACGGCGCGAACTCCACATTCTCCCACGGACGCCCGAAATCCATGCGTGTACTCGCCACCCCGGCTCGCACACCAAGCGTCTCCTGCGCCGCCGCGGGAAGGCCGACGGTCAAGAGGACCAAGGCGAGCGTGATTCCTTGTGTGCTAGCCGTCAACTTCGGTCCGCGTCTCACGGAGGTGCTCTCTCGGTAGCCTACTGTTGGCCCACCCGTGCGGCGAGCCTTGTGTAGTCCCGTTACACCCCAATACGGTCGTGACGTTCCGGAAACTCTCGTGGGGGGCTTGGCGAGGTCGCGCTAACTCCTCGTCTCTGGAAGCAAGCCATTGTCCGGCTGGCCAAGCGAGCCCCTCCTCCGCAGTTGGGGGCAGCCTTCGGGGTTACGCAGAGAACCAGACGAACGCCAAGCTAAGAATATGATTCCCTGGGCAATGGACCGATTTCCGAACGCAGCGGCGTCACCTATGAGGGCTCGGAACCGCCTTATCCGGGATCGCTGCGCTTCTCAACGCGGCTGGCCGGAGCGCAGGGTCGAACCGCATAAGGTATGTTGAGGCAGGAAGCATGCCATATCTTGGCGGCCACACCGGGTCCGGGGGTTTTGTCCGAGCCCGAGGACGGAACCCGGTGGCGACGATGACGGACACGCGAACCAACAGCGCTGGGATGATCGAGTACGCACCGAGCAGCGGGTGATGGTCGGTTCGCGGTGGAAGGGGTCCGTGAAGCCTGGAGACGACTCGTGAACCTAACCGACGAGGAAATCCGCCAGCGTTTGCGCTTGGGCGAGGACAGCGGGTGGGAGTTCAAGCAGATCGAGTTCAGCGGAGACCGTCCGACGAGCCCGCGGCGCGAGGATCTCGCCGATGAGATGGCGGCCTTTGCCAACGCGGCAGGGGGCGTGCTTCTTTGCGGAGTTTCTGACGACGGCCGGATTCAGGGCATGTCTCCGGAGCAGATGGCCGCGCTTGACCGGCTGTTGGTCGAAGTGAGCACGGATGCGGTGGAACCGCCGCTTCGCATCGACGTTCATCACCGCGAGCTCGATGGAAGGGCCTTCGTGCTCGTTGACGTGTCGCGGGGCGATGCCGTGCACGAGCGGGCCGGCCGCGCATACATCCGGGTCGGTGCGACCAAACGCCGCCTTGGAGGCGACGAACGTCTGCGGCTGGCGCAGCGACGCGCCCAGAGCCGCTACCTCTGGTTCGACCGGCAGATCGTTCCGCAGACCGGCTTCGAGACCTTGCACGAACGCCTGTGGGAACCGCTGCTCAGCGCGGCGGGAGCGGCGGACCCGCACCGGGCACTGAGGAACCTTCGGCTGCTCGCGTCCGATGAAGCCGGTGTGGACCGGGCCACCGTCGCGGGTGTGCTGCTCTGCACCGACTCGCCGCAGGAGTGGTTGCCGCAGGCTACGATCGTGGCGACCTGCTATCGGGGCAGGGACCGCGCCTCCGGGCAGTTGGACGCAAAGGAGATTACGGGACCGCTTCCCAGCCAAGTTGCTGACGCGGTGAAGTTCGTGGTTCGCAACATGCGGGTGGCGGCACGCAAGACGCCCGTGCGTGAAGATGCACCGCAATACAGCAGGGCTGCGGTGTTCGAGGCCGTGGTAAACGCGATCGTGCATCGCGACTACTCCATCTCCTCGCGGCGCATCAGGCTGTCGATGTTCAAGGATCGGCTGGAGATCGACTCGCCGGGGCAGCTTCCCAACGGGATGACGATAGACGGCATGGATTCGAGCCAGGCAACGCGCAACGAGGTGCTCGCTTCCATATTCGGACGAATCCCAGTCGAAGGCGTCCCAGGTTCGCGGCGTCGCCGATACATGATGGAACGGCGCGGGGACGGCGTCTCGATCATCTTCACGGAGACCCGCGAGACCGCCGGCATCGAGCCGGAGTACAGAGTCATCGATGAATCAAGTCTGGTCCTGATCCTCCCGGCCGCCAAACTCGAGCTCACGCCGTCCGACGCAACGGTGACGGTCCACTCGGAGGGCGAACCTCTGGCTGGCGTCGCTGTCCTCGCCCTGTTCCCGAACAAGACGTGGCAGCGGGTCACAACCGATGAAGCCGGTGAAGCGGAGTTCGACCTGTACACGACGCACCTGCCGATGACCGTCTACGCCGCGGGGCGGGGTTATGCCGCGGGGCTGGCCCGGGAGTGGACGCCGAGCGAGGGCGGTCTGGTGCTAGAGTTGGCTCCACTCTCCGCCGGAGGCGCGGTGTTGTTCCCGAAGGGTACCGGGCATCTCCCGGGGCTGCGCGGGCGACTGAACCCGATACGCGATACGTCCGACCGGACCTATATGTACGCGGACAACATCGCGATCGAGCAGGGACGGCAGCAGCCGGTGTCCTTCCGGCTAGGCAAACCGCTGCGGCTCACGGACGCGTTCGGCGTCGAGATGCTGGTAACGGCAATCGACATCTTCGGGCGGTCGGCTTTGGTTGAGTACGAGCCGTTCGAGAAAGACACGGAAGAATGACAAAGAAGGATATGCGCAATCTGTTACGTCTTTTCGATGACGGCGATGTGAATGAAACACCAAAAGATTTGGGTGATGATCAATTGTCCGATGCTGATCGTGTTGTTAATGCGATTGACGGTGTGACGAGAAGCATTGGAATGTCTCGTAAGTCATGGGGACGGCGATTTGTAATTTTGGTGGTGTTGGTGTACGCTTTTGTCTGGAGCAACGATGTTCGTCGAACAACTAGAGAGACTAACACCTTACTTAGCGACCTTCGTGAACGGATCGTGGCTATCGTAACTCGCATCACAGCACTTGAGGAACGAATTACAACTTTGGAAGGTCAACTTATTACGCTGTATGAGCGACCATAAACTTGCCCTGTGGCCGATCAACCTATGTATGTACTATTGTTATTCTTTGCTTTTTTTCTGCATCACTGTATACAAATCCCCAGCGATCCGCAGCAGGTGCAACCGCTCGCCGTTCGACCAATATGCTCCTCGAACCACTTCCGTGACGTCTCCCCATGAAGGAACATGCCTTGACAGCTTCCAGCAGCGTAACCCCTTCCCTCTGCGCATCTCCTCGGCGCGTTGTAGTTGACTCCCTTGCCTCTGATCGCCATCTTGTCCCTTCGCTTCGTCTCCATGTGTTTAGAGTGGTGTCTTCAGGTTATATCCCGTCATCAACATCCAAAATACAAGAGAGATTGACGAAGTAACAACAGAAGAATACGAGAGGACATACACTATGGACTGGCTTTGGACTTGGGGCGGGGAATGTTTCGGATATCGCGACGGAAATGAGCTGCGAACATATGACGGACGGCATGTAGGTCGTTTCGTTGACGATGAAGTTTATGGACCAGATGGAAGATACCTTGGAGAGTTGAGAAACGATGATCGCCTCGTCGCTAATCAAGTCAAACTTAGCTGGTCTCGGGCGAGTTTTGCGCCATATGCAACAACAGCCGGTTTTGCACGTTATGCCAACAAGGCAGCTATAGCGATGTACGCCGGTTACGATGACTTTCCGTCGCCCGATGACTGTTGAAGACACCCAAATTTAAGATCTGGTGGGGGTAATCTCACGCTTGCCTCACGACGCGTTCCCGTCGTACGCTTGAACGCCAGCGTATCGGATTCGTGGCCGACAGCCAACGCCAAGATCTCCTCAAGCGGCATAGACGAATCTCCACCTTTCCGTTTCCGAGGCGGATCCGCCCCGCCCTCATTGAAGCTGCGCATTCCGACGAAGCCGACTAAGCAACCAATGCTGCATTGACCTGCCGCAGCACCTCGAAGACCCCATCGAGCACCTCCACGTTGCCAACAAAGAGCGCGTCCGGCCCCTCCGCGTGCAGGTTGCTGAAAGGTGGCTCGTAGAGCGCCGAAACTTCGATGACCCCTCGCGCGCTGAGTTGGTCGATCACCATTTCGATGAAACGGATCTGCGGAGACGTGAGGCTTCTGTCGGTCAAAAAACCCGAGAACGCGGCCTGCGCAGCCGTTCGATCCATCCCCATCAAGCTCCTTACGAAGTGAGCGAGCGACGGAGAATCGCTGCGGGCAAGAAGCCTTGAGAACAACGCTTCGCCGTCCTCCTCGCCGATCTCGACCAAGGTTGATTCCAACCCCTTCAGGTCGGCATCGGTTAGCGGCTGGCAGGTTCTCAGCCGGTGGATGACCAGGTGATCGAGATGATTGCGGAGGTATTCCTTGACCTTCTTGTCGTACTGAGCCCCGGTCATCTTCGGTGCGGGGAGCGCCGGTTCTTCTCGGACCCCCCTAACCTCGTCTTGGAAATCCGTGTAGACGATCTTGCGCTTCTTCTTGTCCAAGAACGGGACGATTCCCCGCAGCCGAAGCCGCAGATCCTCGAGGCCGCTGAGACGGATCCCCTCCCAGAAACCGGTCTCCTGCGCTGCGGCCAGATAGCCGAGTTGAGTTTTCACGGCGGGAATCGTGCCCTTCTCTTCGAGCAGCATGGCAATCTCGATCACGAGTCGCCGGGCGCGCTCGAAGGCCGCCTCGTTGCCCTCGGCCAGTGCGAGCTGCATGCGAAGCGCGGTGAGATCGAACATCCGTGACGCGATGTCTTCCTTCTCAATCTCGTTCGGAAGTCCAGCGACCTCCCGCTCCAGCACCTCGACATCGGAGTCACTGAGTTGTTCCCACGCCGTCCGCTCGCGGAAGCGGTTCACCGCCTCAAGGTGCATTCTCACAATGAAGTTCTCGCGGTTCATTGCGGCCACTTCGCCGTGAAGTTCGTCGGTCAGCGAACCCACCATCTCCATGTCCGGGTCCAAGGCGGGCGTCGTTTGGACATGGGATAGGAGTTGGACCCGAGAGCGGAAGAGGCGGGTACCGAGCGGGACTCCGCGACTCGCCTCGATCCCGTCCGGGTTCTCGCCGAAGAAGTCGAAGTTGAAGCAGAAATCGAAGACGCGAAAATCCTGCTTGTCCTCACCCGATCCGAAGAGGTCGGGGCAGAGCCGCGTTCCACGTCCGATCATCTGCCAGAACTTGATCTTCGAGTAGACGGGCTTGAAGAAGACCAGATTCGCCACCTCGGGCACGTCGATGCCAGTGTCGAGCATGTCCACCGAGATCGCGAGATGCGGGGCCTTGTCCTTCTGAGAGAAGTCGTCGATGAGGCTCTGCGGGTAAGTCGCGTAGTGGTCGATGACGCGAGCGAAGTGTCCCGCGTGCTGCGGGTAATGCCGGTTGAACCGTTCCTCGACGAACTCTGCGTGTTCGTGATTGCGGGCGAACAGGATGGTCTTGGCCAGCCGGTCGCCGCCGTCGACTTTGTGACCATGCTCCATGAGGTGCCGGAGCGCCTTGTCGACGGTGTCCTCGTTGAAGAGCCAGTTGTTGATCGCGGATGCGTTGACCCTATCCGGAATGGCGTCGGGGCCGACATCGTCGCCCCAGTCGAGGCTCTCCCACTGCTCTTGCTCCTCCTCGCTGAGGGAGTCGTAGTCGATGCCCTCGCGCGGAAACCTCAGGTCCACCTGTTGCACGCGCGGCGGCACGAGAAAGCCGTCCGCCACCGCAGTCTCCAGTTCATAGGCATCCGTGGGAACGCCCGGCTCCAGATCGAAGAGTGCGTAGGTGTTCCGATCCACCTGTTCTCGTGGCGTCGCGGTCAGCCCGACGAGCAGCGAGTCAAAATAGCGGAAGATCGCTCCGTATTTCTGGTAGACGGAGCGGTGCGCCTCGTCGATGATCACGAGATCAAAATGTCCGACGCTGAACCGGGCCTCGTTGCCTTCCGTTTCGTCGATCAGGCCCATCATCGTCGGATACGTGGAGGCGTAGACTCGACCGATTTTGTCCTTGTCCTTCTCGGTCACCAAGTTCACCGGGCTCGATTCTGGCAGATGCATCTTGAAAGCGCTAACCGCCTGCTTGACCAGCGATACCCGGTCGGCCAGGAACAGAGTGCGCTTCACCCACCCCGCCCGTTGCAACAGATCCACCAGCGCGATCGCCGTCCGGGTCTTGCCGCTGCCGGTCGCCATCACCAGGAGTGCCTTGCGCCGCGCACGTGCGAACTGCTCCGCGATGCTCCCAATCGCGCGCTTTTGGTAGTAGCGGTCGACGATCCGGTCCCTCACCTGCGCCACGTCCAATGCCTTCCGCTGGGTTCGGCGCACGATCAGTGACTCCAGTTGGTCCTTCTTGTAGAAGCCGGCGACGGTGCGCGGCGGGTAAAAGAGGTCGTCCCAAAGGCGGGTCTTGTAGCCGTTGGTGTAGAAGATGACCGGCCGCTGACCGTGCATTTCCTCCAGGCAGTCCGCGTAGAGCCTCGCCTTTTGCTTTCCCTTCTTCGGATCCACCGTAGTCTTCTTTGCCTCGATCACGGCCAGCGGCTTGCCATCGTCTCCCCACAGGACGTAGTCGGCGTAGCCGATCCCCGACTCGGTCGGCATTCCGGTGACTTTGTATTCGCGGTCCTGTGCACGGTTCAGAGACCAACCGGCGCGCTCCAAGTCGAGATCGATGATGAGCTTGCGGGTCTTGTCCTCGTTCCAGTCATGGGTATCGCGGACGCCCTTGTTCTCCGCTTTGATGAGCGCGAGGCGTTCGCGCAACGCTTCCAGCTCGCTCTCGACCTCCCTGTGAGCCACCGCCGCGGCATCCCGCTCCGCTTTCAGGGCCTCCAACTCCGGGAGGCTGGCGGGGATCGTTACCGGCTCAAGTCTCGGGATGAGGGATTCATCGAAGATCGCCCCTTGCAGACTCTCAGCGCCCTTTCGCAGGTAAGTGCGGCCCGTCCAGTACAGCACGTGATAAAGCTCGCGTAGGACATCCAGCGCCTTTTCAGGGGCCGGAGACTTGTTGCCGTGGACCGCCACGTTGCCCGCCCGCCGGATGAATTCAGCCTTCTGCCACACGAAGTCGGGCAAGAGTTCACGGAACGCAGGGTTGCTGACATAGCTGTCCAGGTTGGTGACTCTCGGCGGCTCCAGAGCCTTCTCGACCCGGTAGACGCGTTTGACCAAGCGCTCGAGTGCATGTCGCGCATGGAAGCAGGATGCCCGTGGGTCGCCAAAGACGTGCCGCTCCGCGAAGCTCGCACTCTCCGCCACATGCGGGAATTCCTGCCTCAGAAAGTCGAAGTTCGCGGAGATATCCATCGGGTCTCAGAGATCGCCCCTGAAGGCGCGGTATTGGAGAGACGCGAAGAGAGCGCTGAGTTCCGTAAGGTGGGCTTGCTGGCGCGCCTTCTGCTGCTCGACGGATTCGACGATCGTCGCGAACCGGCGTTGGAGATCGAGCGGGGGTTTGATCAACTGCAGGGTCTTGAGTTTCGCCTTCGAGATATTCGGCATTGAGCCTGCAGAACCGCTCGCAAGTCTCTGAATAAACCGACGCTGCTTCGGCTGAATCAGAAGTCTCCACAAAAAGGCTGATGTTACCGCGACTCCGGACCTGAGGCGTAGTCTAAAGATCAAATCGGAAAGCATGAGCCTTGGCCTCACTTTGTGCACGTAGGCTGCAGCGGCAATCAAGTCGCGGGTGTTTTTTCGTGAAAACAGTAAATCCCCCGGCGCAACTTCCAACTCTGGTCGCGGAGCGGCACCTGGAGGCAGCGCCTTATGGGCAGATTCATCGAACTCGCACCATGTAACGGCACCTAGCTTCAGGATCCCCCATTCATCGATTAGCGCCTTTCTGTTTAGGCACTTGGGACTCCAGCCACTGTCAATGTTGTCGAGCCAAGTCTCGAACCCCTCGGTCTCCCACCCCATGGGATTGGTGACGGGATCGCCGAACATGTCGAGGAAGGTGGATTGGAGGAGAGCGTCGAGTTGAGCGAGGGCTTCGCGGCGCTTGACCCGCAAGGCGTCCGCCGCATCCAGAATCCCCGCAATCCGCTTCTGCTCGGTGAGCGGCGGGAGAGGGATCGCCAGGTTGTCCAAGTGCTCATTCCTCAGATTGTTGATGTTCGCGCCAGAAGCCAACTGCGAAACGACACGCCTGTAGGAGGATGTCTTGAAGTAGTGACCGAAATAGTGAGGGTCAACATCAGGCCCTGGGCGCAGTACTTTACAGAATGCACCAAACGCCCCTTCGAAACCCATCCGCGCTTGCGCCGTCTTTCCCACAACGGAGAGGCTTCCACTGGATGCTGCCACAACGATATCGTTCGGAACGATTCGTTGTTTCGGAGAGATGTTGGTGTCCGGTACGAATATCAGATCTCCAAGAAGCAGTCCGTGTTCGCCGATATTGTTGGCGCGCAATATGGGCGAGTAGCCACTTCTGGGAACCGCGCTGGCGTCACTCTTGGTGTATGTCACGCCACGAATCTGCTCGCTGATGTCGCCGACGGCCACGACCTTCATCCCAACAGTCCTTCCAGTTTCGCTCGTCCCTTCGCGATTTCAGCCTCCAACTCAGCCAGCCGAGCGATGATCACCTCTGGCGGGTCGTACTCGACCGCCTCGTACTCCACCTCCTTGTAGCGGTTGATAGACAGGTCGTAGCGGTTGTCCACGATCTCGGCTTTCGGTACCAAGAAACTCTGATCCGTCCGCGCCCGCCTACGCTCTGCTTGTCGGTCTTGCCACCGGGCAAGAATGTCGGCGAGGTCGCTCTGCTCTGGCTGTGGCGTGCGCTTGTCGTCCAGCGAGTAGCCATCCGTCTGCATGTCGTAGAACCAGACGTGGTCCGTTCCGCCGGAGTTGGTCTTGGTGAAGTGCAGGATGGCCGTCGAGACGCCGGCGTAGGGTTTGAAGACGCCGGAGGGCATGGAGATCACGGCGTCGAGCTTCTGCTCCTCGATCAGGATCTTCCGCAGGGTCGTATGCGCCTTGGTCGACCCGAAGAGCACGCCGTCGGGGACGATGACCGCGGCACGTCCCCCCGTCTGGAGAAGCCGGAGGAAGAGCGCGAGGAACAGCAGCTCGGTCTTCTTTGTCTTGGCAACCTGCTGTAGGTCCTTGGCGGTGGATTCGTAGTCGAGGCTTCCGGCGAAAGGCGGATTGGCGAGGATGAGCGAGCACTTCTCCGCATCGTCATCGTCGGCCTGCGCCAGCGAATCGCGGTAGCGGATGTCCGGGTTCTCCGCACCGTGCAGCAGCATGTTCATACTTCCGATGCGCAGCATGGTGCTGTCGAAGTCGTAGCCGTGGAACGTGCCCTCATTGAAGCGGCGGCGGGCGGCGGCGTCCTTGTAGATAGTCTCGCTATCGTGCTCGACCAGATGCTCCGCAGCGGCGATGAGGAAGCCCGCCGTGCCGCAGGCCGGATCACAGATGACGTCCTTAGGCGTCGGCGCGACCATGTCGACCATCAGCTTGATGATGTGACGCGGGGTGCGGAACTGCCCGTTCTGCCCGGCGGTCGCGATCTTGTCGAGCATGTACTCGTAGAGGTCGCCCTTGGTGTCGCTGTCGGCCATGTCGATGCCGTCGAGCCGATCCACCACGTTCGCCAGCACGCGGGGCGTGGGCATCATGAAGAGGGCGTCCCTCATGTGGTGTGCGTACGTGGAGCCTCGTTCGCCATCCCCTTCTCCCTCCCCCAGGGCTTTCATGAAGGGGAACACCTCGTCACGCACGGTCGCGAACATCTTCGCGGGAGCGGTCTCCCTGAAGCGAGACCAACGAAGGGCGTCCTGATCGGGAGTAAAGATTGGCTCCTCGATCGGCTTCCCGGTGCGGGCGGCCTTGTGCTCCTTCAGCGTGTGCAGCTCGTCAAGCCGTTTGATGAAGAGGAGGTAGGTCAGCTGCTCGATGACAGAGAGGGGGTTCGAAACGCCCCCGGACCACATCGTGTTCCAGATGCTGTCAACCTTGGACTTGAGCTCGCCTGTGATCATCGTCCTTTGCGGCCTTGGCGGTGGGTCGGTCTTCCCGCGGTATCCGGGTCAGTCCCGTCGCAAGAATCAGACGGCTTGGGCCTGCGACCCGCGGCTTCCTTCGGTTATCGGGTTGAGGGGGCGCATGGCGTACGGCGCATGCTACCATCGGCGTTGAGGATGATGCGCCGATGCCTGCGCAAGCGTTGCCCCGTCGCTGGGCAAATCGGCGGCCGCTGAACAAAACGGCGCCTGGTCTGCTCCGACAAAGGTGTTCATGGCTTCTTTCTCCGAATAAGGCATCGGGTCCGTGCCAGTATAACGCACGTGCTCCGCACGGAGCGACCGCGTGCTGTGATATTCATCCCTTCCCAGGACGTTCGGCTACGGTGCCGGCGCAGATGGTGCCTGTTTCTACAGCCTTCTGGAGACCCAGACGGCGCGACCGACGACGCGGACCTCCTCGGCGGGCCGTTCGTAGCTGTCGTAATCGGGGTTGAGGGACTTGAGCGCGACCCTGGGGGGGCTCGGAGTTGGGCACGTGCTCGACCCGCTTGGCGACGAGCCCCATGCCGTCCCAGATGACGAAGATGCCGGTTGGGACCGGTGCCTGCCTCCCCACGTCGATGAGAATGCGGTCGCCGGTCGCAATCACCGGCTCCATCGAGTCCCCGTCCACGGTGATCATGCGCAGGTCCTCCAGCCTGGCCCGGAACTCGTGGCGTAGGAGCCGATCGGCGAACTACCACGTATCGGCGGCCTCCGCGAACTCGTCGTTCCACTCCCCCGGCCCCGCCGTCGCGCCCCCCGTCGATCTCCGGACGGCGCTGTAGCCCTTCGGGGCCGCGTAAGGGTTCGGTGGCGCCGGCTGCGGACGCGCCCGGGGCTTGAACCTCCGCTCGTGGACGGGGCAGGTCGGGGCTGCACCCCAGATGCTCGGCCAAGGCCTCGCGGTCGTCCTCGCCAAGCACCTTGGGCGTGCCCCGGTGGATGAACTGGTGCAGGTGGTCCTCCGTTCGGATCCTCGCGGCGGACATCACCTCGCCACCGGACCGGTCGCTCGATCAAGCATCCCTATCCGACCGTTGGAGCCCCGGATGCCAACCTGCGGGGGTGCTCCGCCGCCGCGCTGGCGGCGGCCTCCAACGGCTCCCGGACAACATAGGACAACTATAGACACCATAGACACATAGGGGATTTCCTTCGGGTTGACGGTCAGGGCAAGAGTCCTTCACCGTTTAGGGGACACGATGACGTTCGAGCAGGAGTTCGACTCACGGGTGAACGCGTTCCTGAGCCAATCCGGTCTGAGCCCGGCGTCCCTCGTGGTCGACAACCCGATGGGCATCCTCGTCGCCGGCGTAGGGGCTGGCCGGGCGCCGGTCACGGAAAGCGGACGATGATCGCGCATCTCAATGGGCGCGAGAGGGCGCTCGAGGCGTTCGGCTCGACGGGAGCCAAGGCCGAGTGGATCGCGCTTGTGTGTCTGCACGGCGGCGTGTTCACCCGCGCGCAGCTCTACGCCCGGCTCGGGTTCGACCGCTGGAAGGCGTACCGGTTCGTCCGGTCGCTGACGGAGGGCGGGCTGGCGGCCGAGGAGACGTTCGCGCGCCGGAAGGTGTGCCGGATCTTCTCCCGCCCCGTCTACCGGGCGCTCGGCGCGGAGCATATCCGCCACCGCAAGACGACCTCCGAAGAGGTGCTGATGCGCCGCCTGCACTCGCTCGACTACGTGATCGAGCACACGGACCTGCCGTGGCTCCCGACGGAGCCCGAGAATGTCGCTGCGTTCGAGGCGCTCGGGATCGAGCGCGCGCTGCTCCCCTTCAGGGTGTACGGAAGGGCCGGCAGCGAGACCCGGCGCTATTTCCCGGTCAAGCTTCCCGTCGTGCTGGACGCGGAGCGCGCCGTGTTCGTCTACACCGATCCCGGCCACGGGACGGCGACTGCGCTCCGCTCGTGGTGCGCTGCGCACCGGCGGCTCTGGCGCGCGCTCGAGCAGCGAGCACGGTCCGTCGAGGTCGTCGCGGTCGCGCGCCGGCACCGGGAGACCCGGCGTGCGCTGAAGGTCATGCGCGGCTGGGCCGAGGGCTCCGGCCCGGGCGAGCCCAGCGCGGCATCGGATGAAGAGATCGCCCGCATCGAGCGGGCCATCCGGGGCGGGGACGAGGCACTGGTCGAGGAGCTCGGCGGACTCCAAGGCTGCCTGGTAAGGATCGTCGAACTCAAGAACCGTCGCCGGTCCGCGTCTCCGGCGGGGACGATCGGAGGGTTCACCGCGTGGCGGTCGAGCCGGTTTCCTGGAGGCAGGTCCTGAGCGCCCCGAGCGGGGTGCCCGTGCCGTACCGCGAGCGCACATGTGCAACGGCGGTGCATGTGCGCGGAATCGCCATCCGGACGTGCAGGTCAGTGCCCGCACATGTCGCCGTGCGGCTTCCGGTTGCACCACGGCCTCCGGGGCGGCTGCGCCGCGCCGGAACCGGAGGCCGTGGCCGGAGCGACCCCCCAAGCCGAGGGCTTGGTGCGGGCTCGGGCCGAGGTGTGGATTCACACCCCGCCCCGGCCCGCCAAGGGGTCGCTCCCAGCCAGCAATCCCTGCCGGAAGGCCGCCGCGCGCCGCCGAAGTGGGCGCATCGGATCGGCTCGCATAGACGTCCGTGGCGAATGACACCAAGCGTGTGCCGGCCTTCGAGCCTTCGAGGCACCTTCGCAGCCGGGTGGACGGCGGTTTGGGGGTTCTTGGGAGGGAAGCGCATTGGGAGGTCGTCGGCGAGCCATAGTTTGGCCGTCGCTGCCACGACGCGGCCCGCCGGTCGCGCCGCCATCGAGACGGGCGGTTTCCGCTGGCTCTGCCCGCTAAAGGCGGGAGAGCCAGCCTACCTATCGTGGCCACGCGAAGCGCGTCCTACGACAGGGCTGACGAGGGGCTCCGCCCCTTCGACCCCGGACAGTCCTGCGCGCGGGCACAGGTCACGGGCGGCTACCTCGACGATCTTTGTGCCCCTCCGGCACGTCCGGATGGCCGCGCCTTAGCTTCTTGCGGCCCGTGCCGGCCGATCCAACTCGCTGACTCGGTGGACCAGGGCTGCAGCCATCGGCGTGGTTCCCAGCCTCGCATTCCGCGGGGAGCGGTTCGATGGGAGAGTCCGTCAGGCAGCCGAGATCACAACCTCGCCGACGATCTCGGCGTTTACGTACTGCTTGAACGCTTCAACGCTCGTGTGGCAGTCGAATCCGGCCTGACTGACTGTCTGGTAAGTCTCCGCAGATTCGTTCAAGAGAAGTGCGACCGGTCGGCCCCGACCCTCCGGGAGCCCGCTTGGCCAAGCCAGATCAATCGTCGCCTTGGTTTGGTCGGTGGCGGTGTCGCGAAGTTCGTAGCCCAACTTGCCAGAGGCCAGCCCACGCCCGGACATCCAGCCCTGAAGCTCTTCCAGCATCTCCTCTTCGTCCGCACTGGAGACCTGCGGCTGCGAAGTCAGCGGAACGGGCACCTGGGGTTGCCCGTCAACAGCAGCCAGCACTTCGCCATGCCCCGGATACAGGGCCCCGAGATGCACGTTGCCGGCTTCGGCGAGGAGACTTCGGCGGGCCTCAAGGAACGACGGGTAGTTTTCCACCTTCCACAACTCCTTGTCCATCGGAATCCACTGGGACTCCAAAACGCCGGGGTTCTTTTCGTGCACGAAGGCGAAGTAGCCCTCGCAGCCGATGCGGCGAAGATCAGCGTCGTGCTTGCCCTTCACATAGGTAGATGGCTCCGCGGGGCAGGCTGCCCCGATCCACTTGTTGCACTCGGCGGTGAGGAAGCAGAGGTTGCCGAGCGCGTTGACCTGAGGTTTCGCGTACCCCGCGTCATAGAGAACTGCCTTCGGGAAGATGTGGTGTACCTCCAGTTTAGCGCCTTTGCCCAGCAGGCCAGTCTTGAGTTCAGTGCCATCGCAGAAGTTCCTTGCCCCGCCCACGCGGGTCAGCCAGTAGAGCGCCGGGTAGAGCCGAGCTCCGAGGGACCAAGCGTCGAAGTCGGAGGCAGCCACTCGTCGCCGCCCCCATTTCGTCCCGATGTCCGTGATCAATCGCTCGATTCCCGCCACCGTGCCGTCAACCGATACAAGGTCCTGTCTGATCTTGGTCTCGGTCGTCCCGGAGAAGCGGCCCTGCATCCCCGCCTGAAGAAACCAGTAGAGCAGCCGATTCCACTCCTCGGTGCTCGTCACTCCAGGTGGGCGCAACTCCAGATGTCTAACTAGGACTGGAATCGAGAAGCGTCCGAAAAGAACGCGGTCGTGATCGAGCCCCAGCCGCTGCGAAATCTGATTCAACACGGCATCGACATGTTTGACGGTGCGTTGCAGGCCGTCCCTCACCTCGTCACTCGGGGTGTCGTGCAAATGCTGAAACGCCGCTTCGCCGTTTACTACCGCGTTCACGCACCGCAGTAGCCAGTCAAAAGCGAAGTGGAAGCCGTGCGTCCGCCACGCCTCGACATGCCGGCCCATCTCCTCGCGAACTTCCGGCCACTTCGCGGCGATTCGTGCGAGTGCCAAGTCGCCGCTCGATAGCGTCGTGCCTGCACTGTTGAGGCGGTTGAAGATGTCCACCACCGTGTCGATGCTCTTCGTCGCATCTGTGACCTGCTCGATGTGGAAGTCCCTATCCGTTACACCGAGGAGCCGGAGCAAACGATTATTGACCTCGATGTATCTGGTCGGGTCGATGTGAACCCCAGGTGTGCCTAGCTTCTCCTCCAACAAGCCCGGAAGGCCGCCATCACCGGCCTGCATTACCTCCGTCACATCAAACCAGAGCGGGTCGTCTCTCATCTTGATTGGCTGGAAGAACTCGAACCTCTCGTTTGCGGCGTGAAACCGTAGCCCTGTGAACGCCTGGCGATCTCCGCTGAAGAAAGCTGGCGCTTGGCCGCTGATCACGCCGTACAGCGAGGTTACCCTCTGCTGGCCATCCAGCAGGAGTTCTGTGACCGTCCCGTCGTCAAGCTGCGTCAACCAAGTCAGGAGACTCCCCACCGGGTGCTTCCTGTAGAGCGAGTCGAAGAACGCCCGCACCTGTCTGCGCTTCCACACGTACCCACGCTGGAATCTGGGGAGATCAATCTTACCCAGTTCGACGTTGGTGAGGATTGCCCTAATCTTCATTCGTTGCCTCTTATTCCGTTTTCTGTCGACCCGCGTCCCTTGAGCGGACCCAGAATGTAGCACGGTTAATCGAGTCGGGGGGGCATCCTCCCTCGACGCTCCACAACTTGATCTGGAACCCGGCGTGGGATTCCAAGGACGGTGCCCGCGTTTGCAGAGAAGGCCGTTAAAACCGGGCCGCTGCGGTAGGTCCGGAACTCGGCGGCTTTCCCGCCCAGCGACGGCGTTAAAATGGGGGTTCTAAGGGGGCGCAACATCCCCTTGCCACGGCGACGCATGCGCAACGCCGCGCCGGGCATCGCCCGGAACAGCCTCGGCCGGGCCGTCGCGGACAAGCTTCCTGACCTCGCCGGCGACGGTCGAGCCGGTGCGGTACGACACCGCCCGCGCCGACATTACTAGCGAGGACGAAACCCATCGTGATGGTGTCGGTCGGTGTGGACGACGGCACGTTCGCAGGCGCACCGCTGGAGGGCGGTCACGGTGTCCCTGCTGGCCGCCGACACCACGACGCGGGCGCAGCGGGTTACCGGCGACCTTGGGCTCGTGCGGTTTCGCGGCGCTGATCTCCCGCCCCCGGAGACATCTACTGCATCACGATCAGGGGCGGGTACGACGCAGACCGCTATCGGTGCATCGACCGGATCGGGGGGCCGTTCGAGTCACCGGCGCGGGGTTGGGGTTTCTCCGGCTACGTGCGCGTTGACCGTCATGCGGCGGACGCCGCCGCCATGACCGCGCGACCCCGCCAAGCGCCATACTCGTCCGGCGAGAAAGGGGAGAGCCTTAAACTCCGATGACGAGTTGGTAGCGCGACGGGTCGCGCACGACGGCCTCCCAATACCGATCCGGTCGGGCCTTCGTCAGCAGGTCCGTTGCTCTCGGTCGATCCGCTCCCGCTCCGCGTTAGGCGCATCGTTTACACCGGCCTTGTGCATTGCCGCGAATGATGGGCCAGTTCTCACCATCGCGGAGCGGTAGCGAAGCAGGCATGAGCTTTATCCCGCATGCCCCGCACACCTCGATCAGCATCACGTCCCGAAGCTTGACGGCCATCACGGCCAAGACCTCAGCTTCAGCGACCCCGTTGACCACTGCCGTCCGCCGGATCAGTTCGCGGCGAGCGGGTGAAAAGTTCTCCAGATTGGCGACGTGCTGGAGGCACTCATGAAGGATCGTATCAGGGTCCACCCCGCCGAGTCGCAAGCCGAGCTTGTCGCGTTGTTTCCACGTCCACCCCACGCCAACGCCCTCCAATACTGGCGCGGCGATTTCCGACGCGGCGAGTTCCCCCGCCATCATCTCAATCTGTTCATCTCTGGGCGTTTCGCCCATGTTTTCCTCCTCGGTCAACGCGGCGGGGCCATGCAACCGGGACCCCGCCGCCCGATCCTCCGCTGTAAGCACGAACGCTGAGGGATCGGATTCTCGGGGAGCTTCGGCTTCCGGGGGTGAGCAGCCAAGCAAAACCCCGACCCCGACTGCCCAAACCCTCGACCTCCCGACGCGCCGTCGCCCGGATGACTCGATCCCGGCCTCCCCGTCTCATTTGGCGACGTACTCCGGTTGAAGCAGGCATATGGCGCAGTGTTCCGCTCGGGTCGCCTGATCCTTGTTCGGGGCCTTCACGCATTGCACGGCCATTCCTTCGTGAATGCGCTTGAAAGCCTCGTTGAGCGCCTCGATGTCCTCCTTGTCTGGCCACCACGGGCATTCGCGGGCGGGTTTGGGGGCGTAGCCGAAGTCTTCCATTAGCACGTGGAACAACAGGTTGCGGGCGTCACGCACCCTTCTAGGGGGCGGATTCTCCACCGTCCAGCCGCCATCCCGAGGAGTGTACTTTCCAATCCGGGCGGGGTAGACCTGCCCGTGCAAGCGCCCCCTGATGCCGTCGGAGCCCGTTCCGCTCCCAACGTACAATCGACGGTCACCCTCGCTGAACATGTAGATACCGGTTCCTTGGCGATCAGGTGTTTGTACGTCGGCCAGTTCCGCACCCTGCGCGGCGTCGCGTCCATCAGCGCTTTAGCCTTCTCCTTCGCCGCGTTCATCCGTTTCCTTTCCTTCTCAAGGGGCGACATCTGCTTAGCTCGCCCCGGGTCCGTAAGGTGCTCCGCTAAGGTCGCTGAAGCGTCGTGCGCGTGCAGCCTCCCAGCACGTCGTCCAGTGCGTCGGCTTCGCGCCGGTCGATGGTCAAGTCCCAGGCCTGCCGAACCCGGACCACACGATCCGCGAACCAACAGCGGTTCTGGGGGGGCAGCCACTCGGCGGCGTCCTTCGCCGCCTTGACCTGCCGGTTCAACGTTGGTTCCGACAGCGTGACGTTGAGAAGGTCGCGTGAGAACTCCCGCCGTCGCTCCACGCTCCACGCACAGCCGCCGGAGTCGTGGGCTTCGGATCGGGCCACCATGTGTTCGATGTCGGTCTCGCGCGAACTCTCGAAGACCTCGAGGGTGTACGGCGACCACACGCCGCCTAGCTCCGCGATGATGTCGTCCTCCAGCGATTGAGGATAGCTGTAATCGTCGGCGTCGTAAGTCGAGCAGCGGTGCTCCGCCACCACTTCCAAACCGCGCCACACGTCAAGGCCGGGGGGCGGCGTTTCGACCAATGGGAGTGTCGAGCCGCAACCCACGGCCCATAGGCAGACAGCAACCGCTCCCGCGGAACGCTTCAGGCGGTTCTCAGCCGGCGGCAGGCTCGGCACGCCAGCAGGCGCCGAACGCTGGCGGTGCCGAACGGCGAACCTGTCTGCGAACTCAAGCAGCACCCGTTCCGCGTCATTCAGCATGGGCGTCCGCGCGAGCCGCGCTCTTGGCTGGCCAGCCGCTCGGCCTCGTCCGCGGCCGCGGCGGCGGTACGGAACCCAGGCCCCGTGCGGTCGGCGGCCGTGGAGACCGTCCGAGAAGCAGGCACCACGTACCACCGATCCGCGCGGTCATCCTCGCCGTCCATGTAATGGCCGCGCTCGAGCCGATAGCCGGCCAGCTCGACGCGGAACCGGAGCGCCCGCAGAATGACGCCCTCATCGAAATCGCTCATCGACCACACCCCCTCAACAAAGAGAGAGAAGCCGGGTCAACAGAGGCAAGGCCGGTCCGCTGATTGGGCGCGTCCCCTGAGTGGCGCTCGGTGGCCTTCCCGCAGGGATTGCTGGACGGGAGCGACCCCGCAGCGGAGGGGAGGATGGGGATGTACATCGCCATCCTCCCCGGCGCCGATCGAGGCATGCCGAGATGGGGGGTCGCTCCCAGCCACGGCCGAGGAGCGCGGATCGGCATCGGCGCTCCGCTGGCCGTGGTACAACCGCAAGCGCACCAGCGGCATATGGAACCGGAGGCGTGTACACCCAAGACCCGATTTCCTGTTCGGCGACCCCCGAAGCGCCATGTACACTCGTGGATCGGCACCGGCACGCGCCGATTCGTATCCGGGGCAACGCCTTCGGAGTGGCTGAACACGCGCGCGGGCAACCGATCCGCGACTGGTCACGAAGCCCTCCACATGCGAGTTTTTCGGTGCGCAGATCGTGCGGTCCATCACGAGAGGAATCGAATGATGGCACGCACGAAACGAAGCCGGCAGAGCTACGGCGCCGGCGAATGGGGCCGGAACCGGGTTCGGGTGTTTCCCGATCCCAAGACCGGCATCCTCCAGCTCGAGTGGCGCGAGAACGGGCGCAGGCTCACCCGGTCGCTGGGACACCGCGACTGGGTGAGGGCGAAGCGGCAAGCGGACGAGTTCGCTGCGGGCTTCGTCGGCCCGGAGATGAACGGCAAGGCGGAAGCCGAGCCCGTGCCGCTCACGCTGGAGAGGCTCTTTGACATCTACGGTGAGGAGGTGACGCCCTCCAAGGGCGAACGAGCCCGCCGGAGCGACAAGGTCGCGACGAGGATGTTCCTCCAGTTCTTCGGTGGGGACCGCGACCCGGCCACGCTATCGCAGCGCGACTGGGACCGGTTCATCCGGGAGCGGCGGGCGGGGAGGATCGGACCGAGCGGGAAGCCCGTGGGCGACCGGACGATCGAATGGGACCTCACGTTCCTGATCGCGGTCCTCAACTGGGCCGAAAGGTCCAGGGACGAGCAAGGCGACCTGCTGCTGGACAGGAACCCGCTCAAGGGCCTCAGGAAGCCCAGGGAGAAGAATCCCACCCGGACCGTCCTCGACGAGGAGGAGTACCGGGCGCTGCTCCGCGTGTCCCGACGAATCAACTGGCAGTTCCGCGTCGCGCTCGTGCTCGCGCACGAGACCGGACACCGGATCGGCGCGATCCGCCAACTCAGGTGGTCGGATATCGACCTCGAAACCGGAGTGGTGCGGTGGCGCGCGAGGCACGAGAAGACGGGCTACGAACACACCACGCCGCTGACCGCCGAGGCGCTCGCTGCCTTGGAAGAGGCGCGGCGGATGAGCCGGGGGACCGGGGACGCACCGCTGATCCCCGCGTCGAGGGACCCGTCGGTGAGCGTAAGCCGCTCTATGGCGCGCATCTGGTGGGCGCGGGCCGAGGTGGCCGCCGGACTGGAGCCCAAGCGGGGTCGCGGTTGGCACTCGCTCAGGCGCAAGTTCGCAACCGACCTCATGGACCTGCCGCTCAAGGTCTTGTGCGAACTCGGAGGCTGGAAGAACGCGCAGACGGTGCTCAGATGCTATCAGAAGGCCGATGAGGGACAGCTCAGGAAGGCGCTGGAGAGTCGGCGGAGGGTTCGCACCTGAGATCCCGATTAGCGGGAGTCAATCGGCGGGAATCCGGGCCCGTCGAACCCCTAAACTAAGCGGCCACAACCACATCCATAATCCGGCGCTCCTGCGGGAACGTCGGGAGAGCCGCCAGAGGACGGGAGCGAAGATGAGCATTCGGGTCTGCGTGGGAGGGGCGACGGGGTGGACGGGCGAGAGTGTCGTGGCCGCCATCCTCGAATCGGACGAGTTTGAACTGACCGGCGCCGTGGCGCGGCGGGCCGCGGGACAGACGGTCGGGGACGTGCGGGGAGAGGCGGACGGTTCCCGCGTGCGGATGTCCGCCGACGTAGCGGGAGCGCTCAGGGCGCCGGCCGATGTCTACATCGACTACACGCACCCGAGCGCCGTCTACGCGAACGTCATGTGCGCGATCGAAGCGGGGGTCGCCGCGGTGGTCGGGACCTCGGGGCTCACGGGCCGGGAATACGGGGAGATCCACGAGGCGGCGCGCGCGGCGGGCGTCGGCGTGATCGCCGCGGGCAACTTCTCCATCACGGCCGCGCTCCTGAAGCACTTCTCCGGGATCGCGGCGCGCCACGTGCCGCACTGGGAGATCGTCGACATGGCGTCGGCCGGAAAGCCCGACGCGCCCAGCGGCACCGCACAGGAACTGGCGGAATTCCTGGGGACCGTCGCGACGCACGAATTCGCGCGGCCGGTCGAGGACACCCTGGGCTCACGGGAGGCGCGCGGCGCCACGATCGGGGGCGCGCAGGTCCACTCGCTGCGGCTTCCGAGCTACGTCATCTCCGTGGAATCCATCTTCGGCCTCCCCGGAGAACGGCTCTCGATCCGGCACGACGCGGGGTCCAGCGCGGAACCCTACGTGGCCGGCACCCTGCTCGCGGCGCGGCTGGCGCCGGAGCGGGTGGGCCTCACGCAGGGACTCGACCGCCTCCTCTTCGAGTAGCGGTCGCCCCGAGACGTTCCCGCCGGGCCCTGTTCTACAGAGGTGACCGCAGCACTCGGCGGCTAGTTGGGAATCAGCCGCACGATGCGTCCGTTGCGGTCGTGCACGGTGATCGGCCCTCGGAGGATGTCGTCGCCGTATTCAAGCATTCGGCGCGGATCGTATCTGCGCGCCTCGTCCCGTTCGGGCAGGGCGTACGCCTCCGCCTCGTCGACAGCCACGGTGTAGCCCAGATCGGCCAGCGACTGGATCGTGATCCTGCTCAGGGGTTCGCGCACGCCGAGGGTGTTCACCGGCGACATGAGTTCTCCGCCGAGCAGGACTTCGCCTTCCCGGCAGTCGCCTCCCCGCAGATCCTCGCTCCAGTAGGACTCCCTCCAGTGGCTGTCGGCCGATCCCCGTCCCAGGCAGTTCTCAACCGGGACCTTCCCGCCGTCCGTGTACGCGTCGCCGCCCGCTTCGTTGAAGGCCGCGGTCGCCAGCGGGCCGCTGAAGTGGGCGTCCTGGCCCGGACTATGCACCCAGGTGAACAGGAACCAGGTGAGGGTGGGGTCCTCCAGCAGATCGTGATCTCTCCAGGCGGTACCGATCCCGAGCGTGTGCCCTATTTCGTGGAGTATGAGTTCCTCCAGGTCGCCTTCCTCGTCGAGCCAGTCCAGGTCCGCTTCGTCGAATCGCATGGCCCCCATCCAGGGAAGGTTGGACTCGCGCGCCCGACAGAATCCGGCGGAACCCAACGTCCCTGCGCGACCGTCGATTTCTTTCACTGACAGGACGAGCAGCAGATCGTCGACGCTCTCGACGCGGCGGTCCGACGTAAGCTCCCAGCAGCCTATGGGGATGCTGGCCGAGACCGGCATGTCCGGCAGTTCCGTATCCGCGAGGACGGCCATCCATTTCTCGGCTGCCTCCCCGAACGCGGCGGCATGGGTCTCGGTCATCGGCGTGAGGGAGATGAGGTCGATGTCGTACGAGCCGATGTCCGCGCTCATGACCGCCACCGTGAAAGACGACTCGGCCTCGAGGCCGTCCGGGTCGCTCGCGGTCACCGTCAGCGTCGCCGTTCCCCGCGTCCCGGCGGTGACCGTCAGCGCGCCGCCCGTCGCCGACGCCGTGACGACGCCGGCCGAGGAGGTCGCGGGGTCGTAGGTCAGCGCGTCACCGTCCGGATCGCTGAAGTACGAGGACATGGCGATCTCGACCGACTCGCCAGCCTCGAGGAAATGCACCGGGATGTCGTCCAGAGCCTCCGGAGACCGGTTGTCCTGCCGGCTGGTCACGGTCACGACGATGTCCTGCGAGGCGGAGGCGCCGTCGGGGTCGCTCGCGGCGACGCGCACGGTGGTCGTTCCGCGGGCCTGCCCGGAGATCGTCACCTCACTTCCGAGCCTGGAGGCCGTGGCCACGCCGGTGTTCGAACTCGTGGCGGCGTAGGTCAGCGCATCGCCGTCCGGGTCGCTGAAATACGATGACACATCGAGCGTGACGGCTTCGTCGGCCGCAACGGTCTGCGCGGGGATCGTGCCGTTCGTTTGCGGGGGGCGGTTGCCCTGAGTGACTTCGACGCGGACGTCCTGGTTCACGGTCGCGCCGTGCGGATCGCTCGCCGTGACGGTCACGGTCGCCGTGCCCGGGCTCACGGGCGCGATCGTGACCGTGCTGCCCGAGACGGAAGCCGTCGCGACCGCCGCGTCCGAGGTCGCCGCTGCGTACGTGAGCGCATCGTCGTCGGCGTCGCGGAAGTAGGACGTGACGTCGACGGAGCCCGAGCTCCCGGTTTCGACGGTCTGCGCCGGGATCGAGCCGACGGCCTCGGGCGCCCGGTTGGTCGCCCTTACCGTCACGTCGGCCTGTTGTCGTGCCTCGAGGCCGCCGGGGTCGCTGGCCGTGATCGTCACGACCGCCGTCCCGGCCGCCACGCCCGTAATCGTCACGGTGCTGCCCGATACGGCGGCGCGCGCCACCGCGGCGTCGGATGTTTCCGCGGTGTAGGACAGCGCATCGCCGTCCCGGTCCCGGAAGCGGGCGGAGGCGTCGACCGTCGTCGACGCATTGGCGACGACGGTCGCGGCGGGGATCGTTCCCGTCGCCTCTGGCGCGCTGTTGCGCACGGTCGCGTCGAACGCCTGCGTGGCCTCGAGCCCGCCGAGGTCGCGGGCGGTGATCGTGACGGTGACGGTGCCGCGCGCCACGCCCGTGATCGTCACGCGGCTGCCGGACACGGACGCCGTGGCCACCCCGGTCTGCGACACCGCGGCCGCGTACGTGAGCACATCCGCGTCCGGATCGTCGAAGTAGGAGGACAGTTGGATGGTGGCGGACTCCTCCGCGTTCAGCGTCTGGGCAGGGATCGTGCCCGTCGCCTCCGGGGGCTGGTTGTCGGGCCGTGCAACCGTGACCGCGATGGTCTCCGAGGCGGCCAGACCGCCCGGATCCGTCGCGGTCGCCGTCACCGTCGCGCTGCCGGACGCGACGGCCCGGATGGTCAGCGTGTTGCCGATCACGCCGGCCGTCGCGACGGCGGAGTTGTTCGATGATCCTGCGAACGTCAGGGCAGCCCCGTCCGGATCGGTGAAATAGGTCGAGAGATTCAGCGTCGCCGTCCCCCCGAAGGTCAGCGTCTGCGCCGGAATCGCGGTCCCGGATGGGGGCCGGTTGGCGCGCGCCTGCACCGTGACGCTGATGTCTTGCGACGCGGTCAGACCGCCTTGGTCGCGAGCCGTCACCGTGAACGTCGTGGCGCCCGAGGCCACCGGCCGAATCGTCAACGAACTGCCCACCACGCTCGCGGTCGCCACGCCGGTGTCGTTCGACGAACCGCGGTACGACAGCCGGTCACCGTCCGGATCCGAGAAGTAGGTGGATAGATCCAGGTTGGCGGTCCCGTCTGCCGCGACGACCTGTGCCGGAATGGCGCGACCCGTGGGCGCCCGGTTGGGAACGGTCACGCGGATCCGCTGCCTGGCCGCGAGGCCGCCGGGATCGCGCGCCGTGACCGTGACCGTGGCCGTCCCGCCCGCGACACCCCGGATCGTCACAGTGCTGCCCGACATCGTGGCCGTGGCCACGGATGCATTGGAGCTGGTGGCCCCATAGGTCAGCGCATCGCCATCGGGGTCGCTGAAGTGGGTCGACACATCTACCGCCACCGAACTTCCGCCGTCGATGGTCTGAGCGTCGATCGCTCCCACCGCGGTCGGGGCCCGGTTGCCCTGCCGCGACTGGACCGTCACGCCGACGTCTTGCTCGGCGGTGAGGCCGTCCGGATCGGTTGCCGTCACGGTGACGGTCGCCGAGCCCTCCGCGACCGCCTCGATCGTCACCCGGCTGCCGGCAACGGTGACCGTCGCCACACTCGCGTTCGACGTCGTGGCGGAGTACGTCAGTCGATCCCCATCCGGGTCGCCGAAGTGGCTGAATGCCAGGAACCAGTAGGTCGCGCCCGGATCGAGCGTCTGATCGGGGATCACGGCGGTCGACTCCGGCGGCCGGTTCGGCTGGATGACTTCGACGCGCGTGCGCTGCCGGGCCTCCTCTCCCGCGGGATCGCGGGCCGTGACGGTGATGGACGTGCTCCCGTCCTCCAGCCCCTCAACCGTCATGACGGTGCCCGATATGGTGGCCGACGCCACGTGGTCGAAGAACACCTCGGCCGTGTAGCTCAGCGGGTCCCCGTCCGCGTCCGTGAAGTAGGAATGCAGATCGACGAAGTACGTTTCGCCGACGTTCAGCGTGCGATCCGGAATCGTGCCGGTGTCCTCGGGGCCGCTGTTGGGTACGGTCACGCCGAACGACTGCCGCGCCTCCAGCCCGCCGGGGTCGCGGGCCACGACGGTGATGCGCGCCGTGCCCCGGGCGACGCCCGTGATCGCCACTCTCCGGTCGGAAGTCGAGACAGTCGCCACCGCCGGATTCGACGTCTCCGCCAGGTAGGTCAGCTCATCCCGGTCCGGATCGTCGAAGTAGAACCCGAGGAAGACGGTCTCGGTGTCGCCCAGTTCCACCGTCTCGTCGTCGATCGTCCCGGTGGCCTCCGGCGGCCGGTTCGGCTGGATGACGGTCAGATACGTCCGCTGGCTCGCCTCCAGGCCGTCGGGATCGCGCGCCGTCACGGTGATGGAGGAGCGTCCGCCCTCGAGCCCCTCCAGCGTCAGGACGCTGCCCGACACGGTGGCGCGAACCCGATCTTCCCAGAACGGTTTGGCCGCATAGGACAGCGCGTCTCCGTCCGGGTCCGAGAAGTAGGCGGAGAGTTCCACGGTCGTCGTCTCCCCGACGTTTACCGTGTCCTGCGGAATGTCGGCGACCGCCTCGGGGGCGCTGTTGGGGACGGTGACCGTGAAGGACTGCCGCGCCTCCAAGCCCCCCGGATCCCGGGCCGTCACGGTGATCTCCGCGGTCCCCCGCGCGACGCCCGCGACCCTCACGCTGCTGCCCGAAACCGTTGCGGTGGCAACCGCCTCATCCGATGTCGCCGCGCTGTACGTCAGCCGGTCCCGGTCGGGATCGTTGAAGTAGAAGAACATGGACACGCGAGATGTGCGCCCCGCATCTACCGTCACAGCGGGGATGGCATCGGCGACTTCCGGGGGACGGTTGGGCTGGCGCACCCTGATGCGGGGCCGCTGCGACGCTTCGAGGCCTTCCGGATCGCGCGCCGTGATCGTCACGGAGGTCGTCCCCTCGCTCAGCCCCTCGATCGTGAGGACGCTGCCCGAAACGGCCGCCGCGGCGATGTGATCGAAGAACGGCTCGGCCGTGTAGACGAGTGCGTCGCCATCCGGGTCCTCGAAGTACTGCGACAGGTCCACCGTGGCCGTGTCGCCGACATCGAGCGTATCTCCCGGCACGGCGGCCGTCTCGGAGGGAGCGTTGTTCGGCACGGTGACGGTGAAGCGCTGATTGGCTTCGAGGCCTTGCGGATCGCGCGCCGTCACCATGACCTCCGCCGTGCCGCGGGCGACGCCGGCCACCGCCGCGCGGCTGCCGTCGACCGTGACCGTCGCGACGTCCGCGTCCGAGGTTGTCGCCGTGTACGTCAACGGATCCCGATCGTCGAAATAGGTCCCCAGGTACACGCTCCTCGTCCGGTCGGCGGTGACCGTCACGTCGGGGATCGTGCCCCGAGGCTCGGGCGCCTGGTTGGGCAGGAGGACCGTGAGGCGGGTCCGTTGCGTCGCCTCGTTGCCGCCGGGATCGGTCGCGGTGACGGTGATGGAGGTGTTCCCCTCCGCGATCGCTTCCACGGCCATGGCGCTCCCGGTCACGGTGACCCGCGCCACGCGGTCGTAGAAGGCGGTTGCCGTGTAGGTCAGCGCGTCCCCGTCCGGATCGGAGAAGTACCTCGAGAGTTCCACGGTGTCGGTCCCTCCCACGTCGAGCGTGTCTTCCGGGATCTCGCCGACGGCCGCGGGAGGACCGTTCGCGACGTTGACGCCGAAGGAAAGCGTCGCCGGGAGGTTTCCGGGATCGCGGGCCGTCAGGTCCACCGTGGCGTGCCCCTCGGACACGCCCGTGAGCGAGAGCGTGCTGCCCGACACGGCGACGCGGATCACATCCGGGTTCGACGTTCGGCCGGAGTAGGTGAGCCGGTCCCCGTCCGGGTCGTAGAAGTAGGACAACACGTTGAAGGTGATCGTCACGCCGGCGGGGAGCGTCACATCGGCAAACGGCAGTGTTCCTTCCGGCGCCCGGTTCGACCCTTCGGAGATCGTGACATCGACGTTCTGCGATGCGCTCAGCCCCGCCGGGTCGCGCGCCGTCGCCGTCACCGTCGCGCTGCCCGCCGCGATCCCCGTGATCGTCAACGTCGAGCCCGATACCGACGCCGTCGCCACCGAGACGTCCGAACTTTCCGCCGCATAGGAGAGCGCATCGCCGTCCGCGTCGGCAAAGGACGACGATATGTCGAACGTCACGTCGCTACCGGCCGCCAACCCCACCGGCGGGATCGACCGGACCGCTTCCGGAGCCCGGTTCGCCCGCTCCACCGTGACGCCGACGTTCTGGACAGCGCTCAGCCCCGCCGGGTCGCGCGCCGTCACCGTGACGGTCGCGCTCCCCTCGGCGAGCCCCGCGATCGTCAGCCTCGAACCCGACACCGACGCCGTGGCAACCGAAGCGTCCGAACTTTCAGCCGTGTAGCTCAGCCGGTCGCCGTCCGGATCGATGAAGTACGACGACAATTCCAGCGCCGCGTCGGCTCCGACCGCCAGCCCCACCGACGGGATCGCGCCGACCGGCTCGGGGGCCCGGTTGGGGGTCTGGGGCGGGCCGGGATCCAGGGGACCACCGCCGTCGCCGCCACCGCCGTCGCCGCAGGCGGCGGCCCATGCCACGAGAAGCGAGGCCACGCCCCAAGTCGCGCGCCGGCGGAAGCCTCGTCGCCGCGCGGTCACGCAAGGTTGAGACTCCTTCGTGCGGCGGTGAGCTACCGGACTACGCATCAGACCGGGCCAGCCAGACCAACCTCTTCCCGCCTCACAGTCGGAGACGGGCTCCGAGGACTGCCGTGACGCGACCGCTGTTCAGCTGCAGGTTGAAGATTGGACCGAATCCCCCATACGCGCCGCCGAAGTCGATCTGTTCCCAGCGCTCGGGCCCTCTCGTCAAGGCTCCGATGCTCAAACCCAGCGCCCCTCCAACGGCGCCCCAGATCGCCGCGACGGCCAGGGAAACGTCGAGACCTTCCCCTTCACACTCGTCGGTGGCCGTCCCCAGCGTGACGACATCGCAGGTCGCGTAGATCAAGGCTTCCGCTACCACAAACCCCGCCAGAAACCCGCCCGCGCCTCCATACAGGAGGCCTTCCTTCCAGCGGGATCCCCTGCCGAGGCTTCGCTCCAGCCGAAGTATATCGGCATGCGTGAAGTAGCCGGATCGGCCTCCATCCATGCCGAGCTCGAAACCATCGCCCCTCACCACCGCGATCCGACCGATCACTCTGCTGTCGGCATCGGTCGTTACCCGAACGCGGTCACCGACCGCTTGGGCAAAGAGAGGCTGAGTACCGAGCAGGAGCCCGCTGGCCACGACGAGAATAGCGCTGGATCGCGTCACGCTTACATGCCTCGGAGTCGCGTCCGGTCCGGCGTTAGGCTACGGGATCCGTATGCGGACCCCCAACTCCAGCCCGATATGCCCGTCGAGATCGAACCGCGGCAGGATAAGACTCAAGCGTCCCGGACGGTCGCCAAGTGGAATCGATTCCCACTCCTCACGCTGGATGAAGATGCCCACAATGCCACCGACGACGGCTCCAATCGGTGTTCCGACCACCACGAGGGTCGCGGCCACAGGGAAGCAAAGAAGGAAGAAAACGACGGCGCCTGCCTCCGAGTCCACCGCTTCCCCGCAGCCCACGAGAATCCTGCCGCCAAGGGATAGTGGAATCCATGCACCTACCAGGATCCCCTCCAGGCCGAGGCGCTTGGTGCCCATGCTCCGGTCCAGGTTTTCGATCGATTGAAACTTGAAGGAGAACAGCGTGCTGTCCCGCACGATCTCGAACCCTTCGTCGCTGACGGCGGTCACCTGCCCAATGGTTGTAGAATCCGGGAGGAAAACGCGAACCCGATCCCCGACATGCTGGGCTCGTACCGGGACCGCAGAGCCCATCATCGCCAACATAGTGATCCACGAAAGCGTGATCCCCGAAACGGAGCGGCAGGCCCTCTTCACGTCTTTAGTCCTTCCCCGGTACTGTCGTGAATCGTGGCAGTAGAGGAATTTGCTATTGAAGTGCAGAACAAAGACAGAGGCGATGTCTATGGCAATAGAGGGAAAACCGATAGAAAGGGATGATTTTGGTGCTTTCCGTTCCCTGCGTGCCTCTCGCCAGAGCGCGTAGGACTCACGCAGAGACTCGACCGCCTCCCCTTCGAGTAGCGGGCGGCCGCAGACGTTCCCGCGGGCACGTCGTCGGCCCGCCGGAACGTCGTCAGCCCGCCGGGCGGTTGGCGACGATCGCGATGCGGGAGCCGTCGGGGCTCACGGTGAGGCGTGTGATGCCCTCGATGCCGAGGTCCGAAAAGTCCGCGATCTCCGTCCAGTCCGAGCCCTCTGACCACGCGAACAGGCGCGAGTCGTCACCCATGAGGATCTCGCCCTCGGGCGTCCAGGCGTAGTCCTCGCGCCCCGGGAGCGTACGCGTAATCGGCGTGCTGGTGCCGGCGGTCGGGTCGAAGCGCTCGATCCACCACTCCTCGTCCGAGGCCTTCCTCACGAAGGAGATCTCTTCCGTCCCCGGAATCCGGTGGATGGACCGGCCCGGACGCTCGGCCACGACCTCGATCTCGCCGGTGATGGCGTCACCCACTTGGAGAGTGGGCGGGCTGCCGAGGATGAACATCGCCACGACGTGTTCGTTGGCCCACGCGTGGTATCCCACCGGCTCGGCGGTGGCGAAGATCGGTCCCAGCGGTTCGCCCGAGAGGTCGTAGCGCCACAGGTACTGCATGCCGCGGATCTCGTGGATCGCGGAGAAGGCGTCCTGCCCCGGGATCTGGAGCGCCGAGAATTCGCTCGCCTCCTCCGTGGTCGTCAGCCGCTCTGAGGCGCCGGGCTCGGCGCTGGACGCCGCCGCGAGCCGCATGATCTCGGTCTGCCTGCGGTCCAGCGCCGCCGTATGGAGGACCGCCGAACCGTCGAGCAGGAAGCTGGGCTGGTTGTCGTAACCGTCGCGGTCCGTCCCGCGGCCGAGGTCCGGAATCGAGAGCGCCCCACCCTCGCGGACAAGCGTCCCCAGCCAGATGTCGGTCGAGGGAGCGCCTGCCGCCGTCGGCGTGTAGTCCGCCGGCGCCGGCCCGATCTCCGGCATCGGCCCGTCCGGCGGTTCGGCCGGGAAGGCGCCGGCCTCTTCAGAGCCGGCAACTTCAGGATCGGCCCCGTCTTCCGGTGCGCAGGCGATCCCGGCCGAGAGCACAAGCGCCAAGGTCGTCGTGGTTCGCAGAGTCATTCGTGCCATCCCTTCCTCCGGGGGCGTTTCGGTTAGGGATCTTCCGGCAGGACGCCGAGGATTACGCGTGAAGGATAGTCGCCGGAGCGGTACACGGTCTGAGTGGCGGCCTGGTAGTCGTCCGGCGTGGCGCGGTACGTGTCGACGAAGGTCTGCGGGTTCCGGTCGTAGGCGGGGAACCATGAACTCTGGACGTGGACCATCAGCCGGTGCCCGGCCCTGAAGGTGTGGAAGCGGTCGCGCAGGTCGATCTCGATCCGCGTGACCTCTCCCGGCACCATCGGCTCGGGGTTCTCGAGGTCGTTCCGGAAGCGGCCACGCATGATCTCGCCCGCGAGGTGCATCTGGTAGCCGCCCATGGGGACGTCGCAATTCGCGCTGGGCGGCGCGTCCTCCGGATAGACGTCGATCAGCTTCACGATCCAGTCGGAGTCGGTCCCCGTCGTGGAGACGAAGATCTCGGCACCGATCGGACCCGCGATGGTGAGATCCTCCTCCAGCGGCTCGGATACATAGACGAGGACGTCGGGGCGCCCCGAGGCGAAGCGCTGGTCCTCCACTTTCCACAGGTGGCCGAGCGTCGTGCGTTCCTCGGCGGAGAACGGCACCGGGTTGCTCGGGTCGCTGACGTATGAATCGGCGTGCGAGTCAATCTGCGAGTCGCCCTGCGGATCGGCGGCGGGGTTCGCGCCCTCGCCCGGCGGCTCGAAGCCCAGCGTCCCGTCGGGCCCCAGGTACAGGCTCACCGGCGTGACGTCCGCCGGCGGCCAGGAGTCGTAGGCGCGCCACTCGTTCGTCCCCGTGAGGAAGACGTGGGCCTCCGTCGCGTCCCATGTGCCGTCATCCTTCAAGTGGTGCTCGAAGAAGGGGTACTGGAACTCGCGCTGGAAGTGGTGCGAGGTCTTCGTGTCGAAGGCGATGCAGCCGAGGAAGTCGCCGTCCATGCGCCGCCAGCCTCCGTGCAGCCAGGGGCCGACGACGAGCGTGTTCTCGAGGCCGGGATTCTCTGCCTCGACGGTCCGGTAGATGGACATCGGGCCGTAGAAGTCCTCGGTGTCGAACCAGCCCGCCACGTTCAGCGTCGCGGGACGGACGTCGTCGAGGTAGCGGAGGGCGTTCTGCCGCTGCCAGAACTCGTCGTAGTTGGGGTGCTCGATGAAGTCGCGCCACGCGGGCACGTCGCCGTGGAAGTAGAGTTCGTCCACCGTGGCGGCGGAACCGGCGTTGAGGAAGAAGTCGTAGCCGGAGGTCGTGCCGTAGTCGAAGCGGGCCCCGCGCGTGTCCGTCGGGCCGTCGCGGCGGCGGGCGTTCCCCGACAGCCACGAGAAGGCGTACATGATCCGGAAGGCCCCGTTATGGTGCCAGTCGTCGCCGATGAACATGTCCGACGGCGAGGCCTGGGGCGACGACGCCACGAGTGCCGGGTGCGCGTCCACCATTCCCATCACGGTCTGCCAGCCGGGGTAGGAGATCCCCCACTGTCCCACGCGCCCGTTGTGGTTGTCCACGTTCGCGAGCAGCCACTCGATCGTGTCCCAGTTGTCGGTGATCTCGTCGGTATCGGTCGGGCCGCGGGGTTCCGGCGCGGGGGCGCGGATGACCTCGAACTCTCCTTTCGACCGGAACTGCCCACGCACGTCCTGGAAGGCGAAGATGTAGCCGGAAAGGTCGAACTCCCGTGACGGCCCGAGCGGGTTCCGGTATTCCCCGGGTTCGTAGGGGCCGATGGAATACGGCGTGCGGAAGAGGAGGATGGGATACTCGCGCGAGCGGTCCCGCGGCTCGTAGACGAGCGTGTACAGTTCGATCCCGTCCCGCATCGCGATCATGTACTCGGACTTCTCGTAGTTCGCGGCGAGAACCTCGTGGTGCGCCGCCGCGGCCGCTTCGGCCTCCGTCTGGGCGGCGGCCGTCTGGGCCGGAGTCGGTGGCGGCGCGTCCGTCGCGTCTTCCGGCGGTCCGCACCCGGCTGCGAACGGCGCGACTGCGAACAGCGCAACCGCCCACAGCGGGATCCCGAATCGACGGTCCAGCCGGTCCGATCGCGTCATGTCATTCTCCATCTCTTTCACCGGTCGTTTCGGGGGCGGCCGAACTCGCTGCGGCCTCAGCGACGGCGGTGCAGTTCCGCCCAGTGGGTGAGCGCATTCCCCAGGCGCACGTTCGGGAGCGTGATGGCCATCACCGAACCGTTCAGCGTGTCGCCTCGGAGCCTGAGTTCGACGGACAGCACGTAGTCGGTCCGGTTCGCGTCCTCGGTGCCGATGTCGCTTCTGAAGCCGCCTCTCAGGTACTCGCCGTCGAAGCGGCCGTTGTTGAGCAGCGTCCACAGGTCGTCGCCGAGCTGGACGTGGGCGCGTCCCCCGTCGTCGATCGCGAGCGCCAGCCGGTGCGGCCCGAGGTGGGTGTGGACCTCGCCGACCCACTCCCCGGCAAGCTCCGGCATGGGCGCGAAGTCGATCAGCGGGGCCGCGCCGTCCCCGGCCTCCTCGAGGATCCCCTCGCGCTCGAGCCGGTGCGGATCCGGGACCTCCGGGGGCGTCGGCTTCGGCACGGCGTCCGGGAACATCGTGTGCCAGAGGAGGTTCGAGACGTAGCCGGTGAGGGGCGTCGCGGAGTTCGAGAGGACGACGACCGCCGCGTTCTCCTCCGGGGCGATCGCGAGTTCGGTGCGGACACCGCCCATCCCGCCGCCGTGGCGCTGGAGCCGGAGGCCGCCCGGCAGTTCGCGCAGCGACCAGCCGATGCCGTATTCGGCGGCGGGACCGCTGCTCCCGCTCGGCTCCCGCATGCGCTCGATGGACGCGTCTGAGATGATCCTCCGCTGACGGTCGAGGTCGTGGCCGAGGTGGAACATCCCGAAGCGGACGAGGTCGTGCGCGCTGCTGAACACGGCCGAGCCACCGGGGTGATCGAAATCGTAGAACGGAATCGGACTCTGGTCCGTCGCGTACCGCGTTGCCGTGAAATCCTCGAGCCCCGGGCCGATGCCGACCGAGGTCCGCGTGAGGCCCAGCGGCTGAAACACCTCGTCCCGCATGAAGTCAGGGTAGGACTGCCCCGAGGCGCGCTCGATGATGTAATCGAGGATCCCGTAGCCGAGGTTCGAGTAGTTCCAGCGTTCGTCCGGGGCGGTCACGAGATTGGCGTAGCGCCGGATCGTCTCGTCCATGTGTGGCCGGCGGTACGGTTCGTCCTCGTAGAAGAACTGGTAGTGGAGGGGGAGGCCCGCCGTGTGGCTCGCGACCCGCCGCACCGTGGCGCCAGCCGCGTCCCAGGCCCTCCCGTCGATCTTCGCCGGGCCGAGGTACTCGTTGGCCGGCGCGTCGAGGTCGACGAGGCCCCGTTCCACGAGGATCATGAGGCCGGTGGCCGTGATCGGCTTCGAGATCGAGGCGAGCGAGTACATCGTGTGTTCCGTGGCCGGGATCCGCCGCTCCCGGTCCGCCCATCCGAACCCCTCCTCCCACACGACCTCCCCGCCCAGCGCGACGGCGACGGCCATGGAGGGCTGGTCCCAGGCTACGAGCGCGCGCCGGATCTCGTCACGGACAGACGAGAAATCCGGGACGGCCTGTCCGCGCACGTCGGCCGCGTCCAGGGACACGACAACAAGCGCGACGCCAATCCGCGCGAGGCCGCGACGTTTGAGGGTGGCCCTCATCCTCATCTCCTTAGGGCATGGGTGACCTCGGACGGTGGAGCGGGACGCGGGCGGGCGTCAATGGCGCCGAAGCGGGGCCGCGGCGGGCGGGCTCATTGACCGTTGGACGAAGCGGCGTCCATGATGCGTCCATCGCGGAGCCGGGCCGGGCGTTTCCGCGGCGCGGCGGACCCTCGAGACCGGAAGGAACGAACCATGTCCGAGATGGATCGGCGCACTTTCCTGCAGGCCGGCGCGGCGGCCGGCGCCCTGCTCTCCCTCGGCGGCTGCGCGCCCCGGGACGACGCCCCTGGCTCCGGATTCGGAGGATCGGGGGACGACACCTCCGCGGCCGACCTCCCGGACTTCGCGCTCGAGGAGATCACGATCGACGAGGTCCACGCGGGGATGCGGTCGGGCGAGTACACGTGCCGATCGATCACGGAGATGTACCTGGAGCGGATCGAGGCATTGAACCGGCAGGGACCGCGCCTGTTCGCGGTGCTCGAGACGAACCCCGACGCGCTCGAGATCGCCGACGAACTCGACCGCGAGTTCCAGGCCTCGGGGCCGAGAGGACCGCTGCACGGGATCCCGCTGCTGCTGAAGGACAACGTCGATACGGCGGACGGGATGACGACGACGGCCGGGTCGACGGCGCTCCTCGGGTCCATCGCGCCGCAGGATTCGTTCGTGGCGGCGGGGCTGCGCTCGGCCGGGGCGCTGTTGCTCGGCAAGGCGAACATGAGCGAGTGGGCGGGCTGGAAGTCGTTCGAGTTCGGGGCGTCGGGCTGGAGCGGCCGCGGGTGGGACGGCGGCCGGGGCGGCTTCTGCAGGAACCCGTACGCGCTCGACCGCACGCCGGGAGGGTCGAGTTCCGGGTCCGGGTCCGCGGCCGCGGCCAACCTCGCGGTCGCGACGATCGGCTCCGAGACCGACGGCTCGATCGTCGGCCCGTCGTCGCGCAACTGCCTCGTCGGCATCAAGCCCACGATCGGCCTCCACAGCCGGGGCGGGGTCATCCCCATCGCCCACAGCCAGGACAGCACCGGCCCCATGGCCCGCACCGTGCGCGACGCCGCGATCATGCTCGGCACCATGGTCGGCGTCGACCCCCGCGACCCGCTGACCGCCGCGAGCGCGGGCAACTTCCTGACCGACTACACCGGCGCGCTCGACCCGGCCGGCCTCGACGGCGCCCGCGTCGGCGTTCTGCGCGAGTACGCCGGCTTCGACAGCCGCGTCGATGCCCTGTTCGAGGAGGCGCTCGACGTCATGCGGGCCGAGGGCGCGACCGTCGTCGATCCCGTCTCGCTCCCCGAGGAACTCCGATTCGGCAACGAGTACGAGATGGAGGTGCTGTACCACGAGTTCAAGGCGGATCTCAACGCCTACCTGGCGTCGCTCGGTCCAGACGCCCCGATCAAGTCGCTGGCCGAACTCATCGAGTACAACGAGGCGAACCACGACCTCGAACTCGCCCTCTACGGGCAGGAACTGCACGTGCGCTCGCAGGAACGCGGACCGCTCACCGACCAGCGCTACCTCGACGCGCTGGCCGCGAGCCATCGCCTTTCCCGCGAAGAAGGGATCGACCGGGCCATGGATGAGCAGCGGCTGGACGCGCTCGTCGGGATCACGGCGGGGATCCCCGCCATGCAGGACCCACTCGATGCCTCCGGCGGGGGTGGGGGCGGGTGCTCCACGCCGCCGGCCATGGCCGCCTACCCCAACATGTCCGTCCCCATGGGGTTCATCCGTGGCCTCCCGGTCGGCATGTCGCTCTGCGGCCGCGCCTGGAGCGAGTTGACGCTCATCCGTCTCGCATATGCCTTCGAGCAGGCGACGAACGTCCGCCGTCCGCCGACGTTCCAGGGGACCGTCCAGGTCTGAGCGTGCCCGCGACGCCGAGCGCGCCCTCGACCACCGGACGGAGAGCGTGACGCTCACCGGCTTCATCGACCGTCACTACCGCCACTTCAACGCGGCGGCGCTGCGGGCGGCCGCCGAGGCCTGGCGCGACCTGGTCGACGGCGGAGGACAGATGCTCCTCACGCTGGCGGGCGCCATGAGCACGGCCGAACTCGGCCTCTCCCTCGCGGAGATGATCCGGGCCGGGAAGGTGCACGCGATCTGCGCCACCGGCGCGAACCTCGAGGAGGACCTGTTCAACCTCGTGGCGCACGACCATTACCGGCGCATCCCCGACTGGCGCGCGCTCACGGCCGAACAGGAGAAGGACCTCGAGCGGCGCGGGCTGAACCGCGTGACCGACACCTGCATCCCCGAGGCCGAGGCGTTTCGCGCGGTAGAGGCGCCGCTGCGCGAGCTGTGGCGGGTGGCCGACACCGCGGGCGAGCGCCGGCTCCCGCACGAATACCTCTACCAGTTGATCCGCGACCGGACCCTCGCCGACCGATACCAGATCGATCCGGCCGACTCCTGGCTCGTGGCCGCCGCGGCAGCCGATCTCCCGCTGTTCGTGCCCGGTTGGGAAGACTCCACGCTGGGCAACGTCCTCGTCGCGGAACAACTCGCCGGCGGACTGGGCCGTCCCGGGCCCGTCCTCGGAGGTACGGAGTACATGGCGGCGCTCGCGGAGTGGTACGTGCACGCGAGCACCGGCCGCTCGCTGGAGGAGGCGCCCGGGATCGACGCCGACCCGGACGCGGCGCCGGTCGGCCTGTTCCAGATCGGGGGCGGGATCGCGGGTGACTTCCCCATCTGCGTCGTCCCCATGATCCGGCAGGACCTGCGGCGCTGGTGTCCCTACTGGTCGTACTTCTGTCAGATCAGCGACTCCACCACGAGCTACGGCTCTTACTCCGGCGCCGCCCCCAACGAGAAGATCACCTGGGGCAAGCTGGACGTGGACACGCCCAAGTTCGTCATCGAGTCCGACGCGACGATCGTCGCCCCGCTCGTGTTCGGCTACGTCCTCGGCTGGTAGTCCGGGCGCGGCCTAGGGACGGTCGAGGAGCGCCTCCAGGTCCCACCCTTCCAGAGCCTCGACGGTCGGGCGGTCCGTCCAGTCGAAGCGGAGCGGCGTGATCGTGACGAGGCCCTCGTTGTACGCCTCGGTGTCACTCCCGGCCGGGATGGCATCGGAAGGCCCGAACACCGCACTGAACCACCGCTCTCCCTCGGTGCCAGCGATCTCCTCGCCGGGCTCCCCGGTCACCTCCTCGTGGACGATGCGGAAGTAGCTGCCTCCCATGGGCCGGGCCGCGATGCCGCGCGTCTCGGCCGCCGTCGCGGCCGGAAAGTTGAGCGAATAGACGATGCCGATCTCGGGCCCCTGGCGCCGCAGTTCCGCGACGAATCGGGCGACGATGCCGGCGGCGTGCTCGAACCCGCCCGGACGGCTGTCCCGCGAGGCCGCCACCGCCGGCACCCCCAGGTAGGCCCCCATCATCGCGGCCCCCACCGTCCCGGACATGTGCGAGATCTCACCGACGTTCGCGCCGATGTTGATCCCGCTCACGACAAGATCGAACCCGGATTCGGGCGCGAGCGCCTGGATCCCGAGGCGGACGGCGCTGGCCGGCGTGGCGTCGACGCAGTTCCCCGCCGGCGTGTCCCGGACGCGGAACTCCTCGTCCAGGCTGATGCTCATGCTCGTCCCGCTCTGCTGGCTGCAGGGCGCCACAACCGTCACCTCGCCGACCGCCCGCAGCGCCGTCGCGAGCGCCTCGATGCCCGGCGACTCTATGCCGTCGTCGTTGGTCACAAGGATGTGGTAGGGAGACGTATCGGCCGGAGTTTCCGGCGCTTCGCCCCCAGGTTCCCCCCCGCAGGCGAGCGCACCGCACCATGCAACCGCGGCGAAGGCGCCGGCGACGACCCTGGCCGGTCTCGACGGTACTACGGCGTTTCTGACAAGCATCGACCATCCCTCGTTGTTTCCGTTCCCGGTTCCGTTGTTCCGATACCGCGAGATGGATAGTCTCGCACGGTCGGAGACGGGGAAACCCGCAGCCTGTAGGCCGGACCCGTGCGGGCGAGGGGCGAGAGAGGAGCAACGTGAAGACGATCCTGAAACTGGCCGGTCTCGTCGTGCTGTTGAACGTCGTGCGCTACACGGTGGGCGGGTTCATCGAGGGGTTCACGATCATGGAGCCCATGCACCGGCCCCTGCCGCTCTTCCCCGAGGCGTTCGATCAGAACTTCACGTCCACCGACTTCATGATCTCGCTGGGCTACAACTACGCGATGTGGTTCTTGGCGGCCGTCGTCTTCCACCTTCTGAACCCCGTACTCCGAGGTTCGATCTGGCTCCGCAGCCTGAAGAGCTACCTGCTGATGGCGGCGTTCTTCTGCGCACTCGCGGCCGTCTACATGAACCACTACGTGGCGGGGATTCGGCCCTTCTACTACTGGAGCATGGTGGACGCGCTCATCGTCTTCACCGTCGTGGCGCTCGCCAACGCGCTGCTCTATCCCCGGTTCTTCCGCGACCCGGCCTAGAAGCCGCTGCGACCGGGGTGGAAACCGCGGCCGCTAGAGCAACTGGTTCGCGGCCAGGGCTCCGGCGTAGGCCAGCGCGAGCATGTAGCCGAACTGGGCCAGGGGCCATTTCCAGCCCGCCGTTTCCCTCCGCATCATCGCCACCGTGGACATGCACTGCAGCGCGAACACGAAGAAGACGAGCAGGGCGACGGCCCCTCCGAAGTCCAGGTCGCGCTGCAGGGCGGCCCGCAGTTCGAGCGACGTCTCGTCGCTGTCCTCGATTCCGTAGATCGTGCCGAGCGTGCCGACGATGACCTCGCGCGCGGCGAGCGAGGAGACGAGACCCACGCCGATCCTCCAGTCGAACCCGAGCGGTTCGATCGCCGGCTCGATCACCTGCCCCATCTGTCCGAGCGCGCTCTCCTCGACCGGTGGCGGGGCGCCGTCGACCCGGGGGAACTGCGCGAGGACCCAGAGAACGACGGTCACGGCGAGGATGATCTTCCCCACCCTCCGGAGGAAGATCTTGCTCCGGTCGAGGAGGCGGAGGGCGAGCGTCCGCAGCGCCGGAATCCGGTACGGCGGCAGTTCCATCACGAACCCGGCGGGCTTTCCCCGCAAGAACGTGCGCCGGAGCAGAAAGGCCGTGCCGATGGCCGCGGCGAGACCCAGCGCGTAGAGGCCGAGCATCGTCGCCGCCCGCGTCCCGACGAACGGCCCCAGGAGGGGACGCTCCGGGATGAACGCGGCGATGAGGAGGGCATAGACCGGCAGCCGCGCCGAGCAGGTCATGAACGGGGCGATGAACATCGTCGCCATCCGGTCGCGCTCGTCCTCCACGGTGCGCGAGGAGAGGATCGCCGGAACCGCGCACGCGTAGGCCGAGAGCAGCGGCAGGAACGCCCGTCCCTGGAGGCCAACCCTCAGCATCGTGCGGTCGGCAATCACCGCCGCCCGCGCCATGTAGCCGGAGTCCTCAAGGATCCCCAGGAAGAGGAATAGGATGAGGATCTGGGGGAGGAAGACGAGGACGGAGCCGACGCCCGCCCACACGCCGTCGATGAGAAGATCCCGGAACCAGCTCGCCGGCAGCCGCGCCGCCAGCCATTCGCCGGAGGAGGCGATGCCGAGCTCGACCCCGTCCATGATCGGCGTGGCCCACGTGAAGATGGCCTGGAACACGAGCGCGGCGAGGACGAAAAACACGGCCGGACCCGCGATCCGGTGCAGGAAGAGGGCATCGAGACGCTGCGTCAGCTTCGGCGGGCCGGCCGACCGGTACCCGGCGGAGGCGAGCGCGTTCTGGACCACTTCGCGGCGGCGGGAGAGCGCGTCCATCGTCGGCAGCCCGGCTCGTCCGGCCCCGGAACCCGACCCCGGCTTCGCGCCGGTCGCCGGGGGCGCCGAGCGCCCGGCCACCCGGTCCAGGAAGTCGGCGACCGCTTCGACGCCCCGCCCCGTGCGCGCGTCCGTCCGGACCACTTCCACGCCGAACGCGGCGGCGAGCGCCTCGTCGTCCAGCGTGCCGTCCCCCGCCTCGAGTTCGTCCGCCATGTTGAGGACAAGGAGCGTGGGGCGTTCCCGTTCCAGCACGGGGCCCACGAGCATGAGCTGCGTCTCGAGCCGAACCGCGTCGACGATGAGCACGATGGCCTCGGGTGCCCGCAGCCCTTCGATCCGGCCTTCCAGCACGTCGCGCGTGACGCGCTCATCGGGGGAGCGGGCCGAGAAGCCGCTTACCCCCGGCAGGTCGACGATGTCCAGGTCGAGGCCCGACGCGAAGCGCGCCCGGCCCACGTGCTTCTCGACCGTGACGCCTGGGTAGTTCGCGACCCTCTGCCGCAGTCCCGTCAGACGGTTGAAGAGCGTCGTCTTGCCCGAGTTGGGCGGACCGATGAGGGCCACGACGGGGGGCCCGGAAGCGGGCGCGTCCGTACCGGCTCCGTGATCCGCGCGCGCTGGGGTCGCGACTGGGGGCATGGTGGGAAACTACCGATAACGATTATCGTTAGTTGAGACTGGTTCTCAACTGAGGAGGACGCTAGTATGTTCCACCCCGATGGTCAAACCAACGTGAGGGACAAACTCGGCGTGAAGAACGGAAGATCGAACGGTTCCCGGACGTCGCTGATGGACGTGCCGCTACGGCAGGCGGTCGAACTTGAGCGCATCGACGCGCCGAACGACGAAGTCGAGCCGCTGCTCGAACGCGGCATCCTGCCGGGCTGCACGCTGCGCCGCGTTCGCAATTCCCCCACGGGAGACCCGATCATCTCCGTCGAGGGCACCCTCCTCGCGCTGCGCCGCGAATCCGCCGCGCAGATCTTCGTGCGCGAAGTCTAGGAGCTTCGCGGCGCCCGCCCCGTCCGGGCCCCCGCACGCAACACTCTAGGCATACGGCATTACGGGCACCTTGCCGAGCAGACGCGCGTAGACCGTGAGCGCGCCCCGGTGGTGCGCCGTGTGATCCACGATCCCGTTCACAATTGCCCCTCGAGGCTGCCCCTCCATGATCTGCGGATCTTCGATCGGCGCGTGGAGATCCTCGTCCGACTGGGATCCGATGACCTCGATCGCCCGGCCGTAGGCCCGGTCGACCCACGCGATCGCTTCGGCCAGTGACGTGACGGCCCGCGTCTCCTCGAGATGTCCCTGGAAGTCCATGTTCCAGCCGTCACCGAACGCGCCATCGACGAACCAGTCGACCGTACCGGCGGCGTGCGCCACGTGGCCGGCCACGGTAAAGACCTCCGGGTTGGGCCCGAAACCCGAATCCTCTTCCGTGAACGTCTCGAGCGTCTTCTTGAACAGGCTCCTGGACATGGAAAGCTGTGCGGACAGACCTTCGGCGTAGGACATGGATGCTCCGTCGGGCTTGATATTCGGTGTTTATTCGGATTGCGGATCATGTGCCTCGACCGGAGCGTTGTCAAGCGTGAACAACCAACCAACACTCAGCCGCCGGGACTTTCTCGCCCGCGGCAGTGGCGCTCTGGTCTCTCTCTCCCTGGGCGCCGGCTGCTCGGGCGACGGCATGGGTCCGGTCGTCAGTGTGCCGCCACCGCCCGTACCCGGAGATCGGGTCGACGTGATCGTGGTGGGCGCCGGTCTTTCCGGGCTGGTCGCCGCATACGAGTTGGTCCGGGCGGGGCACGATGTCCGGGTTCTGGAAGCAAGAAACGCAGCGGGGGGCCGGGTACAGACACTTCGCGAGACCTTCGACGACGGGCTCATCGCCGAATCCGGCCCGGCCCGCATTCCGCCGGACCACGATCGAACGCTCGGCTACATCGATCACTTCGGGATCGAGACCTCTCCCTTCTATACGCAGGAAGGTGAGTACCTCATCGTTCCCGAGCAGGGGGACCGCTACCGGGAGACACCGGGCGTGTTCCTCCGTGGCGGGCGGGACACGTGGCTCAAGATTCCGGCGGGGACCGACGCCTTGCCGCTGGCTTTTGCCGAAGCCCTCGGAGACCGTGTGCGGTACGGCTCGCCGGTGACGAGGGTGGTCCGGGACGAGGCCGGCGTCGTAGCCTCTTACGGAACCGGCGACGCGGCGGAGGAACTGAGGGGCGGCCGCCTCATCTGCACCGTCCCCCTCCCCGTCATCGACAAGATCGTGTTCGACCCCATCCTCTCGGCAGCGAAGCGAGCGGCCTTCGAAGCCACTTCCTACCAGGACGTCACTCGGGTCTACGTCCAGTACGCGGAACGGAATTGGGAGGGGGACGGCTTGAACGGATGGGGGCTGTCGTTTGTGGGGGGGTTCTCGGAAATGTGGCATCCGACCTGGGATCAGCCGGGACCTCGGGGAATCCTGATGTCCTACATGTACGGGGACATGGCGCGCGCGGTCGCGGCGATGGAGCCCGGCGCCATCGTACCCGATTTCATCGATCGCTTTGATGGCTTGTTCCCTGGCTCCCGCGAGGTCGCGGAGGGCGGAACCCACTTCGCGTGGGAGCACCAGCCCTGGATCGGGGCCGCCTACACCCGGAACGATCCCCCGTTCGCCGAGCGCCCGGAACTGGCATCGCCCGAGGGCCCCATTCACTTCGCTGGCGAGCACGCCTCGGGGGAGCGGGGGTGGATGCAGGGAGCCCTCCAGTCGGGCCTCCGAGCGGCTTCGGAGATCGATGCGACCGTGACGGGGGAACGCGCCCGCGCGACCGTGGCGATCTCGCGGCGGCGGATGGCGCACCGCGTCGCGGGCGCCCTCCATGCTCCGGAATGGCTGGCACCATGAACCGCGGAAACACTCCGGCCGGCGTGGGAGGTTGGCTCCTGGTTTACCTCTGCGGTTCCATCCCCTTCCTGCTCGTTCATTCGGCGGGCCTGTCGGGGTGGTTTCTCGACTATGCCATCTGGCTGATGGTCGCGATCTTCCTTCTCCTCGCGTCCCCGCTCGCTCTCATCCTCCTCAAGTCGCCGCAAGCCCCGAGGTGGAACGTCGTCGCGCTGTGGGTCGTCGCCCTCGTGATCACGCTGCGCGCGGTTGCCGTCCCCTTCAATCTGGAGCCCGAAGGGGCGGTGCAAAGGAGGAGCCCCGAGGAATGGGTGGCTGCAATCGCGATCCTCGCAGCCATCGTGGTCGGGTCCTTGGCGTGGGCGACGATCTGGACGGCCTACTTCCGGCGATCCCTCCGCGTACGGAACACCTTCCGCCCGCGCTGAGGCCGCCCCGCTCCCAGCGCAGCCACGAACACCACGGTTCCTTTCATCGAGCCGGTGGAGGTCGCGCCGACTCCAGGCGGATCGCGGGTGGCAGTCGCCACACCGTGATGACGGGGACGTCGAACTCGTCCGTGTCGATGAAGGCGACGAGGCCGTTCGGGCCGAAGGCGTCCGGCATGTCCGGGAGCGCCGCGGTTCCCGTCTCGAGCGTGCCGAGGTAGCGCCCGTCCGGCGGATCGGCAGAGGTCCGAATCACGGCAGGGAATCGGCTAACTACTTACAGGGCTGCACGATCTGCGTTTTCTGCCGTTGTACTGGACCTTGCTGGACCGTGCCGCGAGAGCGGGAAAATCGGAACCGTATGGCGGGACTTCCGCGCCCGTGCCTTGCCTTCGCGGGAGGCCCCGGGGAAGCCTCCCGACCTCCTTCCCCGGAAGCCGTGTTGTCAGGGCGCATCGGCGATCCGCCCTGCCGGAAATGCGCCCGAGATTCGTCGCGTGAGCATGTTCGGCCAATAGGCCGGGTGGCTTGGCGCGCGACGGCCCGGTCGAGGCTGTTCCGGGCGATGCCCGGAGCGGCGTACGGCTCCCGAACCTCGTCGCGAACCGTCCCGAAGCTGTCCCGATGACCTGTGATCGTGTCGAGATCCGTCGGTTCGGCCTTCATGATTGCCCCGGTCACGGGAGAATTGTCACGCGACGAACTGAACCGCTACATTGGTGCCCACTGAAGCTCGTCCACCCGAGGAGGCAGAGATGGCGGTCTACAAGATGATTCGCATCAGAGTTCACGATGCTGACCGGTACGCGACGTTCGCCGAGGCGGCGTCGGCGGCGACGGCGAGACACGGTGGCGAACTTCTCTTCCAAAACGAGCGCGATGCAGCCACCCGCATCCTGGTCGTGCGCTTCCCCGACGCGGCTTCGTCCTGGGCACACTATGGCGATCCGGAGGTTCAGCAGGCTCTGTCCATGGCCAAGGGATCGTTCACCCGCGATATCGTCGCCCTCGAAGGTGGGTCGTAGCGCGAGCCGGCGATGCCTTCTGATCCTGGGAGGCACGCTGGTCGCCGTTTGCGCGACGACGCCCACGGCGTCAGGACAGGAACCCCCACCACCCAAACCCGACACGGTTGTCAGGCTGGAGCCGCTGGTCGTGACCGCCAGGAATCGGGAGGAACTCCTTCAGAGCGTCCCGCTGGCGGTGTCGGCCTTGTCCGGTCGCGATTTGGAGCTTGGCCAGGTCGGAACGACCGATCGGCTCGGCCAGATCATGCCGAACGTGAACTTCAACCACTCCGGCGCTCTTTCGGGCACGAAGTCCGCGGCGCAGTTCTACATCCGGGGCGTGGGGCAGCGCGACTTCCTGCCGGTGACGGATCCCGGAGTTGCGGTGTACGTTGACGGGATATACATGCCGCGTTCGGTGGGAGCGGTGATGGACCTCATCGACGTGGAACGCGTTGAGGTGCTGCGCGGACCGCAGGGTACGCTCTTCGGGCGCAACGCGGTTGGCGGAGCCGTGTCGGTCAACTCCAGGAGGCCGGACGCCGAAGCGCGCAGAAGCATGCGGATGCAGTTCGGCGACGACCGGATGACCAACCTGACCGCGTCGGCAAACGGCACGCTGGGGGATGGGCTGTTCGGGAGCGTGGCGCTGGCGCTCCGCAAGCGGGACGGGTACGTGACGCGCACATACGACGGACTCGACAAGGGCAACGACAACGGACGGGCGGCCCGTGGCGCGATCGTGTGGCGTCCCTCGGCGACCTTCGAGGTCTTTGCGACGGCCGACTATTCCCGCAGGCGGGAGAACGGGGCGCCCACCGTCAACGGAGGCGTCAACGACAAGCAGGCCTTTGGGACGTTCGGCAACGGGGCCCTGCCCGGCTGCACCGCGATCATGATCAACCCCAACTTCCCCGGAATGGGACCACCGACCTTCCCCCCGCCGGGACAGGGCACGGGAGGTGCCGAGGGTTGCTACGGGCCAGACAGCTTCGCCGGGCCGTACACGTCGGATGGCACGTTTCCGGCATTTTCTGACTTGGATTCGTGGGGTGCCGGCGCCAAGGTCTTCTGGTCACCCGGCGGGGGCGTCACGCTCCGGTCTCTCACGGGCTACCGGGGACTGGACATGTGGAACTCCCGGGACGCGGACAACACGCCAGCCAACATTCTGCAGATCCAGATCGCGGTCGAATCCGAGCAGCTCAGCCAGGAATTTCAGTTGAGTGGCTTCGGCCTCGACGACCGCATACACTGGCAGACCGGCCTCTACCTCGTCCGCGAAACGGGGTACTATCTGGGCGCTGTGACGCTCCCGACCGGGGCATTCGACAGCCACTGGGACCTGGTCAACTCGTCAATGGCCGGGTTCGCTCAAGCCACGGCCGACGTGTCGGCGGCGGTTTCGCTGACGGTCGGCGCGCGCTACACGAGGGATTGGAAGTCCGTGACGCCGGATGTCCACGCGGTGGGCGACGCATCGCAGGGCAGGGGCAGCATCCACGGACCCACATGGCCCTTGGCCAGGGGGATTTTCCGAGCCGCCACCGGGCCGATGAAGCCCGGGGATCGCATCCTCGCCAACAAGGAGTTCACCAGGGATTTCGATGCGCTGACCGTGATGGCCAACCTCGCCCATCAATTGAACGACAACACGATCGCCTATGTCGGATTCTCCGAGGGATTCAAGAGCGGCGGCTTCGACGCGCGGGTTCCGTCTCCCCCGCCCGGCCACGAACCGAATTCGCCCGACGCCGCCCCGACCGACTACGAGCCCGAAACAGTCGCCAGTTACGAAATCGGTCTGAAGTCGAGTACCGGCGACGGTCGTCTCAGGCTGAATCTGGCGCTCTTCCGGGCCGACTACGAAGACTTGCAGGTCGTCATCCGCGAGTCGATCAATCCCATTACCGTCAACGGCGGGTCGGCCGATCTCCAGGGTGGCGAATTGGAGGCGGCGTGGATACCGGGCGGCGGGTGGGACGTCGCGGCCAGTCTCGGTGTACTGAGTGCGGAGTACGAGAGCCTGAGCACCGTCGTGCTGGAGAACAGAAACCCGTTGCTGCCGGACTACAAGCTGACCAAGACGCCCGGTTTCAACCATTCACTCGCAATCGGCAGGACATTCCACGCCCGCGGGTTGCCCGTTACCCCCCGGCTCCACTGGACGTACACGGCGTCGCAGTATCACGACCCCGTCAACACGCCCCAACTGTTTCAGGAGGGGTATCACCTGCTCCACGCCACGATCAGCCTGGCGAGCGCGGACGGCAGGTGGGAGGTGTTGTCCGCATTCCGCAACCTGACGGACGAGCGCTATCTCCTGACCGGGACGTCCGCTTGGGGCACTGCGGCGGCCTACCTCGAGCAGGTGTACGGAAGACCGTTCGAGTGGTCTGTATCGGTGAAGCGAACCTGGTGACAGGGCCCAGGTGCCCGCCAGCCTCCGGCGGGGACGCGCGAAGCGTGGCCCCAATGACCTATTCACCTTTTGTCAACGGTTTTGAAGGCGGGCTGTAACCCCGCCTCGGGTTACGCGGACAGACGCGGCGGTGCTTCGCCAAGCGTCCTGGTGGTTCTTTGGTCTCGCCTCGCACAGGCGAGCGCGAGAAGGCGCTCGGAGCCACGGTTGATGCCCTTCGGCAGACTGCCTCCGGATGCGTTATTGGGGGTCAGCAAGGAGCTGGCTCCCGACCCGTTAGTGGCCGGAAGCCAGCTTACCCTCGGTATAACCGCAGGCTGGCGAGGGGGTGCTCCGCCCCCTTCGATCCCCAGGACCAACCCCGCTCCGCCAGCGTTCGCGGTTCGGGCGTCCGAAGGTCCCCCCGGTCGGCCCGTCACCGGATGTTCCGCCGCCGACTTCGCGGCTGAGTTCGCGGAGTGACCGGCGGGCGGCGTGGTCTGCGTTGCCACCGCTTCGGCGCCGGTCCCCCCGGCCTCCGGGCACGGACGCCGTCCGTTCCTCCCGCCGGGGTCGAGTCCCCTCCCCGCCCCGGAAGGCAGGAGGGCCGGTCCAACGACTTGAGCGCCTGACGCTGTCGGGAGCCCCGCGCCCCCCGCTGCCGCGCCGCCGCTGCGTCCCCGGATGACCGGCTCGCCGTTGCCTTCCCGCACGGGATTGCTGGACCGGGAGCGACCCTAGGCGAGGGGGGATGGCCTGCACATCCCAACCGCCGCCGTGGCGTGTGAGGCATGCCGAACACCCGGGTCGCTCCCGGCAACGGGCGCAAGCGCCCGCGCGTCATCCATGCCCTTGCGGCTGCGGCACAAACGCATTTGCACCAGCAACTTGCGTCATCGGCGGCGTGTCACATCCGAGCGCGTTTCCCGTGCACAACGGCCCCGATGTCAATGTGCACTTCCGGATCGGCAACGGGCCATGTCCACGGGCGGTCAAATCCCGCCTCCGGCGAGGCGGCTCGAACGCCACACCGAATGGCCGTCGATCGTTCCTCCGGGGAGGCCCGATCGGAGCAGTTCCTTCATCTCGGCGATCCGCTGGAGGCAGGCTTGGAAGCCGCCCATCGCTTCGACCGCCGCGTCGTCCATGCCGAGTATGGCATTCTCGATGCGCGTGATCTCGCGCCGGGCCGCAACGGCGGTTCCGGGCGAGTGGACGGTGCGCGCGTCCGCGTCCGCATCGGTCCAGTTCCCGAGGATCGTCCGCGCCCGCTCAAGCGGCCGCCGGGCGCACGCGACCCCGGCGACCTCGACCGACAGGCCCAGTTCCCTCAACGCCTCCCAAAGCTTCAGGTGCCGGTCCCGCCACGAACGGAGCGCGGTCGAGGTGTCGTAGCCGGGATCGCCGTGGACGAACACGGCGCGGCGGGAATCCAGCGCCATGGGCATCCCGCGCGGGAAGTAGCGCCGCGCGCCCCCGGCGGCACCCCGATAAACCCGGACGGGCATGGCCGAGCGCCCGATGCCCAGCGCCTCGAACGCGGCGACCTTCTCAGCCTCGGTCGGGAGCCACGCGAGGTCCGGGTGCTCGATCACGTAGTCGAACGAGAGCAGGCGGCGCATGGCCACCTCGGTCGCGGTGATCCTACGTAGGCGGATGCCTTCGGCCCCGAGCGCCCGGTAGATGCCGCGCGCGCCGATTCGGCAGACCTTCAGGTCTCCGACCGTCTCTTCGGCGGCGAGTCTTCTCCGCGTCAGGAACTGCACGAACCGGAGCGTCTTGAAGCGGTCGATGCCGAACCAGTCCGATAGCTGCGAGCGGGTGAACACGCCGCCGTGCAGGCTCGCCAGCGCGATCCACTCGGCGCGTCGGCCCGTCAGGCCGAACGGCTTCAGCGCCTTCTCGCGCCCCTTCAGATGGGCGATCAGCGCGGTCTCCCGTGGCTAAAGGGCAGGTCGTGCATGTGGGCCGCCGCCTCACTGCAGCGAATTACTCCGTTCGAAATCGGGAGAGCGCAACGGGCCGCGTCAAGGCCGCGTCCGTAAGCGGATGCCCCAAGCGGTTCACGCCGATTCCAGATGGGTATCGAACTCCGGCAACGACGCTATCCGTCGCCTTCCGGAAGCGTCGGCACGGAGCGTCGGCGCTTGACTCCGTTTCGGCATCCATAGATCGTTCGGGTGCCACGCGGTCGGGGGGCGCGTTCTTGCAAGGGACGAGCACCAGGGCGCGATCCCCCAAAACCAAGACTCCGAGAGGGGTGACCTGCAATGACACGTTCGATCTGTTTAGCCGTGCTGCTCGCAACCACTGTCGGCTTCACTCCGGTACCGGTCGCGCCATCCGGGTCGATCGGACACGGTCCCGGACAGATCAGCCCCCGCAAGGCCTACTCACAGGGCAAGGCACTGACCTTCAAGGTGCTGGTCTGTGACGACTGCCCGCTCCAGAAGAACGAGCTCGACCGCGATCGTGCGCTGAGCCTGACGGCCAGCCTCGCAGCGGTCTACGAAGGCGAGGAGACGGGCTCTCCGGACGACGAGGCGGTCCAGACGCTCTGCGGCCCGGAGATCGAGGATTGCGGGATCCGCATGGAGGTCGTGCATTACTTTCTCAGCCGGCGCTTCAAGCTGGAATCCGACGGATGAGGGGATCGACCCGCGGAGCCGCCGGACGGTGCCACGCTCGGAGACCGTTCGCAGGCGTTCTGGCCGCCACTAGCCTTCTGATGTGCTTGGCGGCTCGCCCCGCCATCGGGCAGGGCACGGCGTGGATCGCCGAGCCGGGGACCGGAACCATCAGCGTTTCCTACGTCAATCAGAATGCCTTCGAGTTCTACCGCGGTACGACCACGACCAAGGGACCGCTGGAAGCGACAGGTGCCAACCTCGCACAGAACACCGTTTGGGTAGGGTTCAACTACGCTCTTCACGACGCGGTGGCCGTGGACGTGCAAACGGCTTGGGCCAGGAGCTTCGTGGAGGGAGCGGTCGGCCCCGCCGGCGGTCGGGAGAGCTACAGCGGCCTGTTCGACACCAACGTCGCCGTCACTTGGCGGGTCGTCGACGAACTGATCAGTGACGCGCCCAGCGTGGCGTTTCGGGTCGGCGCGATCATCGCGGGCGGGTACGACACCGGCTACATCAATTCGCTCGGAGACGGTGGCAACGGCTTCGAGACTTCGCTCGTCGTCGCGAAGTTCTGGGACGCCCTCGGGCTCTCGGCCGAGGTGGGTTATAGGAACCGCGGCAGCACCGAGGTCAACCCCGACGCCGTAGGGGCGGCCGCGGGCGAGGAGGTCGACGTACCCGCGGACATGTTCTTCAACATGTGGCTCTTCGCCCCCCTCGGCAGCCGCGTGACGCTTGGGGCCGACTACCGGGTGGTGAACGCGCTGTCAGGTATCGACATCGGCGGTGAGGGCTTCTCGCCGAGCCGGTTTCCCGGTCTGGAGGAAGACGCCCACATAGTGGGCGGACGGTTGCTTTTCGACCTCACCGGCAGCGTCGGCGCGAACGCGTTCTTCGGACAGGTCGTTGGCGGACGCAACACTGCCAAGTCGCGGATCTTCGGCTTCGGCCTCAGCTTCGGGTTCGGCGGTAGCTTCGGCGAGGGCCTCTAAAGTCAGAATTCCGTTGCAGGTGCGGCGTCTCTTCCTCCGGGACGCCGCACCCAACTCTCACCGAGCGGCCGGCGCGTTCAGGCTCCAGTCGTACTCGTGGTCCAGCGACCCGTCGAAGTCTCGTAGCTGTTCGGCGAGGTCGCCTTCCGCGTAGTTGCGCAAATGCTCCAGCACACCGGCTTCGGAGTTCCCGAAGTCCTCTTGGTACCAATAGTAGATGCTGGAGACGACGCCGAACGCTTCGTCCAGGAGTTCCGCACCGCGCACGTGATTCACGTAGTCCCGCGCCCCCTGCTCCAGCAGCCGCTCCAGATTCGCTGCTGAGTAGGGCTCCGGGGCGAGGTTGGGACACCCCATGCTGGCGCAGTTGACAGCGTAATGGATCCGGTTGTCCCGCCAGATGGGACGTAGAATGTCGTGTTCGATATTGTCCAGCGTCAGGGGATGACCGGCCACCATCGCGTGAACGTCGCCCCACGGCCCCGCGCCGGGAATGAGGCCTTCGTGGATTTCCTTGATCGACGCCACGGGATACTCATCCAGAACAACTCGTACCGTCACGGCGTTGTAGAGATTGATCCAGTACGCCATCTGCACGTCCTTCGAGTACCGTCTTGGATCCAGTCCCTCCAAGTAGTCGATGTACGAGGCAAGACGCCCGCCGTCGGCGGCGTTCGCCTTCAGTTTCGCGTAGTTGAACAAGTGGACGCCGGAGGGGTCGTCGGTGATCAGGTAGGCGTCGAGCAGCGCCTGCCATTCGCCGTGGTCGAGCCTCCCGGTATTGGTTGGATCGTGGTCGGACCACGACGCATCGGCGGAGGGCGTGCCGCACGACACCCCGGCCAGCGCGAGGAGGCCGAGCAGTCCCCAAGGAAGGGGGCGTACCATGTGGAAGCCGCTAACTTCACGCGCCCGCGTGAATCGTGTCATGGCTGAGTACTTCCTTTGGCTTGGGGGTTCGCGGAGCGTGCCAACCGGCCTGAGCGCACCTCTTGCCAGTGCAGCCTCGCGATCATGGAGAGGATACCCGCGCTGGCGCCAGCGACGCCCCGCAAGGTACCTCCGACCTTAGACTTGCCGAAGCGCCGTCGCAAGGCATCCACGGGTATTTCCACGACCCGCAGGCCGTGCCGGATCGCCTTGATCTGCATCTCGACGGTCCATCCATAGGTCCGATCCTGCATGTCGAGGCGCCGCAACGCCTCGGTGCGAATGGCGCGATAGGGGCCCAGGTCGGTTATCGCTGTCCCCCACAGCAGGCGGATCAGCACACCAGCCACCCGGTTGCCGACCATCTGTGGCCACGACAGGGCACCCGGCTCTATCCTGCCCAACGCACGCGAGCCGATGGCCAGATCGGCCCCGTCGGCGATGGCTTCTAGCAGATTCAATCCCTGCACGCCCTCGAACGACCGATCGCCGTCCGTGAAGAGCACGATGTCGACCGGACGGAGGGCCGCGAGGGCGGTCAGGCAGGCGAGTCCGTAGCCCGGGGTTTCCTGTCGAACCGTTCGCGCACCCGCTTCGCGCGCCTGGGTGGCCGTCGCGTCCTTCGATCCGTTATCGCAAACGACGAAGTCGTCGACCACCGGTATACCGTCCTTGTCGCGCAGCGCGACGAGGTCGGCAACGACGGACCCGATACTCCCCGCCTCGTCCCGGGCGGGTACGACCACGCCGACCGTCATTCCCGCGTACACGGCACCCGATCCTCCGTTCGGCCGTGCAAGCGAACCTCCGTACCGCGGCGCACGCGCCGCCTCACGTCATACAGCAGCGCCAGCGCGACCAGGCCATACTCCACCGGCCGCACCCAGACGGGATGCCCGAAGGGTTCCATCTGCAAGTCATCCAGATTCAGTCCCGTCACATACGAGAGCAGCACCGTCACCGACGCCGTCCACGCCCATGCGCTCGGCCGGATCGCCGCGAAGGGCAGCAGCCACAGCAGGTACCACGCGTTGACGACAGGCCAAAGAGCGAGCAAACCGCCGAAGATCCAGTCGCCGCGGGGAACGGCGGTCGGGCCCGACCGCCGGTACACCACGTAGTACCAGGCCAAGCCTCCAGCCAGCAGGAGTCCGCACGTTGCCCGCGCCAAGGAATTGGACAACCACGGCTTCAGGAAGGAGAAGACCGCGGCGTTGAACTCCCACTCCCCTGCGAATACCACGAGCGTCCCCAAGTCCGTCCCGCCCTGCAGGAGGAACGGCAGGTAGAGCAGCGCGAGCGTTCCTGCGAACATCCCCCAGTGGACCGGTCGAGCCCGAGCGAGCACGAACGGCACCAGCAGCAGCGCCAGCACCTTGGCTCCGACGGCCAATGCGAGGCATACCGCGGCACCGCGCAAGCGTTCTCGCTGGCCCAATACCACCGCACCAAGCAGCAGGGAAACCGCGACGCCGTCGGGATGGGCGGTGAACGCGATCTCCTTGATCACAAGCGGACACCACGCGTACAGCAGGACGCCGCGCGCCGGCGCCAGCCGAAGGAGCAGAACGATGGCAAGGAGATCGACAAGGACAAGGGGCACCTGCACGGCAACGATGCTGCCGGGGCTCAGCCAGTACCCCAACAGAAAGAAGATCTGGGTCACCGGACCGTAGATCGTCGGCAGCTCCGGATAATTTACCTGGTCAAGGATTCGCTGAAAGTGCGCCGGCACGCCTGGGTCGGCGAAAAAGGCTTCCGGCGGAACTCCGTAGGGGGTGCCGTCCTGGGCGAAGCGAAAAGCGTCCCAGAGGTAGCGGTAGAAGTCGTCCTCGTAGATCGGGCCGCCGATCAGTCCGAAGATGCGAAACAGAATGGCCCATCCGATGAGTCGCCCCAGCGGGAACGCCTCTTCCGGGTGGCGGCGATGGTATGCGTACAAGCCGAAGGTGAGCAGAGCGGCCCATACGGCGATAGCGAGGAAGAGGATCAGCGGCGGCTCGCCAGACTGCCGGGCCGACCAAGCCAAGAGGCCGTAGCCCCACGCACACCCGAGTCCCGCAGCGTCGATCGGTTGGAGTGCCCGCAGCACTCTTGGCGCGACTCGCAGCTTGCGCATCCGACAAATGTCATGGTGTGCTCCGCGACCGTCAACACGGGCTGGTCAAGACGCTTCTCCTGGGCGAAGTTTCGTTCACGCAGATCGTGCAGTCCATCGAAATCGAGAGGAATCGAACGATGGCACGCACGAAACGAAGTCGGCGCTCGTACGGCGCTGGCGAATGGGGCCGCAACCGGGTCCGGATCTTCCCGGACCCGAAGACCGGCAACTTCCAGATTGAGTGGCGCGAGAACGGACGAAGGCTCACCCGGTCGCTGGGTCACCGCGACTGGGCGAGGGCGAAACGGCAGGCGGACGAGTTCGCGGCCGGGTTCGCCGAACCTGACCTCAACGGCAAGGCGGAAGCCGAGCCCGAGCCGCTCACCCTGGAGAGGCTCTTTGACATCTACGGTGAGGAGGTGACGCCCACCAAGGGCAGGTATTCGCGGGGGCACGACCGGGCGGCGACGAGGATGTTCCTCGGGTTCTTCGGACGGAACCGCGACCCGGCCACCCTGTCCCAAAGGGACTGGGACCGCTTCATTCGCGAACGGCGGGCGGGCAGGATCGGACCGAGCGGCAGGCCCGTGAGCGACCGGATGGTCGAATACGACCTGAAGTTCCTGATCGCGGTGCTCAACTGGGCCGCGAGGTCGAGGGACGAGCAGGGCCGGTTGTTGCTGGACAGGAACCCGCTCAAGGGTCTCAGGAAGCCCGCTGAGAAGAACCCGACGCGGGTGGTGCTCTCAGAGGAGGAGTACCGGGCGCTGCTGGAGGTGTCGCGCCGGATGGACTGGCGGTTCCGCGTCGCGCTCGTGCTCGCGCACGAAACCGGGCACCGCATCGGAGCCATTCGCCAGCTTCGGTGGCACGACATCGACTTCGAGGGTAGGACGATCCGCTGGCGCGCCGAGCACGACAAGTCGGGCCATGAGCACGTCACGCCCGCCACCGGCGAGGCGCTCGAAGTTCTGGAAGGGGCGCGGAGGAAGAACCCCGGACCGGGGGACGCCCCGGTGATGCCCGCGCCCAGGAATCCCTCGAAGAGCATGGGACCCGGGGTGGCGCGAGGGTGGTGGGTCAGGGCCGAGAAGCTGGCGGGGCTGGAGCACAAGCGGGGCAGGGGCTGGCACTCGCTGCGGCGGAAGTTTGCCAGCGATCTCATGGATCAGCCGCTCAAGGTGCTCTGCGAACTCGGTGGCTGGAAGGAGGCCAGGACGGTCCTCCAGTGTTATCAGCAAGCCGACGAGGGACAGCTTCGGACGGCGCTGGAAAACCGCCGGAGGGCTCGCGCCTGAGAGTTCGCGATCAGCGGGAACGAAACGGCGGGAGCCGGACCTTACGTTCCCGCAACTTCAATCACCTCAATCAGATGTGAATCCGTTGGACCTTGCCCGTCCGGCGCGATCACATCGATGGGGCCCGGTTCGTCCGAACCGGGCTCCGTGCTCCGCTGGACCCACAGCGCGCCCTCCCAGGTCGCGCGCAGGGCCGCGATGACCGGCACTTCCGGGAAGAACTGCATGTTCTCGACCGCCTCCAGCCGCAGCGACCTCATGTTGTCGATGAGCTCGAGCACCATGGCGGGCGGTGCGTTCCCGCGCTGGGTGATCGTGCGATTGCTCTCGGCCTCGAGCCGCCGTTCGCGCTCCTCCCGTTCCATCGCCTCCGTTACGGCCAGGGGCCGGATGGGCCGGCGCAGGATGCGCGAGATGGCGCCCGACGGATCGGTGAGCTTGACGGCCCAGGCCGAGGAGTCCGAGAACGCGACGCCGCCGGACGGCAGCGCGTCGAACAGAAGTTCGGGTTCGAACCCCCACACCTCGCGGATCATGTCTTCGAGGTCGCCGCTCCGCGGGCCATCGTCCTCGACCGGCGCCCAGGCCTCCGCGAGCGCGCGATCCCCGACGTCCTCCTCGGACATGTCGACGCGCTGGATCGTGCGTCCGCTGCGGCCGATCAGGGTGCGCGCGCCCGTCCGCTCGGGTCGGAGGTTCGGGCGGCGCGCCATGGCGAATCCCATACCACCGCCGCCCTCCCTCACCATGCGCTCGAACTCGCCGGCGGGGCTGAAGACGTGGTATCCCGCGTGCATCATGTCCTCGACCAGGATCTGACCGTCCTCCCACACCACGAGTTGCGTCGCGGCGCGGAACTCGCCCGGGCCGTCGCCGGCGCGACCGAAGCTGTTCACGAATCCACCCGCCGCGTCCACGACGACGACGCGCGCGTTGGCCTCCATCCGGGTGCCGTCCAGGAGGTAGAGGTTGCCCTCACCGTCGAAGGCGATCCCCGAGATCGACGTAAACTGCTCCCACTCGGCTGCCGCGGTGGCGGATCCGATGGCGTACACCAGGTCGAGGTCCGGCGCGACGCGACGATCCTCGAGGGGAAGTTCGACCACCTCCTGGGCTTGCAGGCCGGTGGCTCCGAGCGCTCCGCCGAGCACCGCCATCCACCCGGCGGTGAACCCGGTCGTGACCCCCACGGCGAATCGGGGTCCACGGCTGGCGTTCCGTCGTGACGTCCGCCTCATCTTGGCAGCCCCCTGCAGCATCTTGGCAGCCCCCCGTCGCGGCTTAGGTTTGTTCGGGTGTGGGTGCGGTACTCGGTCCCGTCTCAACCGAGTGCTTCCGCACCAACTACTATGGAGGTAGTAGATATGCTTCGCAAGCGCTCTTCCGACCCGATCTCCGGCGCGTCGATCCCTCTGATCTCTCGCGTCCCCCTGCTCTCGCTCGTCGCGCTCGGCGCTTCGCTTTCCTGGGTCGCCTGCGGCGGAGGAGATGCGCCGTCCGACGAACCCGCCGGGGACGCAGAGGCGGCGGCCGCCGACGCGCCGCCGCAGTTCGAAACGACCGAGGTGGCCGAGGGCGTGTATCAGTTCCGCTGGATCGGACACAACGCCCTGTTCGCCGTGACCTCGGAGGGGGTCTTCGCCTTCGACCCGATTTCCGTGGAGGCGGCCGCCACCTACGCCGAGGAGATCCGCCGGGTCGCGCCGGACGCGGAACTCGCGGCCATCGTCTACAGCCACAACCACGCGGACCACGCGACGGGCGCCGAGGTGCTGCGCGAGGCGTTCGGGGCCGACGTCCCCATCTACGCGCACCGAAACGCGGACGCGCCGCTCAGGGAGGCCGCGAACCCCGACCTTCCCCCGCCCACGGCCACGTTCGACGAGACGATGACCCTCGCGGGCGGCGAGATCGAACTCCACTACCTGGGCCGGAGCCACAGCGACGACATCGCGGTCGGCTTCCTGCCGGCGCATAGCCTCGCCTTCGCGGTGGATTTCGTGTCGCGCGACCGGTTCGGGTATCAGGACCTCGCCAGCTTCCACTTCCCCGACCAGTTCGACGCGATCGAGGGCCTGCTGGAGATCCCGTTCGAGACGATCGTGTTCGGTCACGGGCCGCAGGGCGACCGGGCCGCGGTCGAGCGGCAGCTCACGTACTACCAGGATCTCGACGCGGCCGTGCGGGCCGCTGTCGAGGCGGGGTTAAGCGAGGACGAGACCGCCGAGACCGTCCTCATGGAGGACTACAGCCACTGGGACCGCTACGACGACTGGCGCGAACTCAACGTGCGCGGCATGCACCGGAAGCTCTCCGCCGCCGGCGTGGGCGAGGAAGACGGCGAGCACGAGGAGGGCGGCGAGCACGACGGCGAAGGAGAACACGACGAGGGCGGTGAGGGACGCGGAGAGCACGACGGTGACGGCCGCGAGGCCCGGGGGGAGCACGACGGCGAGAATGGCGAGCACGGCGGCGAAGGCGGGCACGACGAGGGAGACGAAGGCGAGGAGTCGGGGGAGTACATCGAACGGAACGAGACTTGGGACGCGACCCGGCGCGGGGCCCGGCTCATCCTCTCCTACGATCCGGCGCAGGACGTCTTCGCGGGTACGGTGGAAAACACGACGGACGAGACTCTGTGCGCCGTCCGCGTCGAAGTCCACCTGTCCTCGGGGACGGAGCTGGGGCCCACGCAGCGAACGGACCTCGCGCCGGGCGCCTCGACCACCGTGGAACTGGAGACGGCGGGGGAGGCATTCGAGCGCTGGACCGCGCACCCCGAAATGTCGCGCTGCCCAGGGTAGGAGACGTTCCCGCGGGAACGCGCGGACGGGGCACTGCGGGAACGGCCGCCCATCGCTGTCACGCCCGGCGCGCCAGGCCTACTATGAGCGTAACCGGACCCATCCGCGCGGGAGCTTGCACCATGTCGATCCGTCGCTTCGCCGCCCCGATCCTTGCACTCGCCACCCTGCTTGTACCGCCATCCGGCCGGCTGGCTGCACAGGAGGCCTACCGTACACCACCCCCGGACGTCGTCGACATCCTGGACGCTCCCCCGTTCCCCCAGGCGGTGATCAGTCCATCCGGTGACCGGATGGTCCTGGCATACAGCGAGAGCATGCCCGGGATCGAGGATCTGGCCGCGCCGATGCTGCGGCTGGCCGGACGCAGGATCAGTCCGGTCACCAACGGCATGCACGCCGCGCCGCCGTTCGTGCGTTTCTCGGTCGTCGATCTGGAGGGGGGCGACACGCGCGCCGTAGCCGGCGCCGAGGACGGCCTGGGACCACCGCTGTGGTCACCTGCCGGCGACGGCTTCGCCTTCACGCGAACGACCTCGGACGGCGTCGCCCTCTGGCTGGCCGACCCGGAGACGGGCGCCGCCCGAGCCCTTACGAGCCCGGACCTGAACGGCGCCCGCGGCGAACCCTGCGCCTGGATGCCCGGCAGTCGTTCGCTGCTCTGCCATTTCGTCCCCGATGGCCGCGGCGGCCCGCCCACCCCGGCGGCGATCCCCGTCGGCCCCGTCACCCAGGAATCCGGCGGCGAGGCCGCCCCTTCATGGACCTTCCAGGACCTGCTGGAAGACGCCCACGACGAGGCGCTCTTCGATTATTACCTCACGTCGCAGGCGGCCCTCGTCGACGCCGCCACCGGAACCACACGACCCATCGGCGCCCCGGCGGTCTACGAATCCCTCGACCCTTCGCCCAGCGGCGAATTCTACCTGTCCGTCCGCACCGTTCGCCCCTACTCGTACCTCGTGCCCGACTCCCGCTTCGCCAAGGAGGTGGAAGTCCTCGGCAGCGACGGCGCACCCCTGCGCACGCTCGCCACGCTCCCGCTGGACGAGGGCGGCCCCGAGCACCTGGGCTTTCGCCGCGCTGGTCTCCGCCAGTTCTCCTGGCGCGCCGGCGTGCCCGCCACCCTGGCCTACGTGGAAGCCCTCGACGGCGGCAACCCCGCGCTCGACGTGCCCCACCGCGACCGGATGCTGACGCTCGCGGCGCCCTTCGACGGAGAGGGCATCGAACTCGTCCGCACCGAGCACCGCCTGGGCTCGGGCGCCTTCGGCTTCGGCTACCCAGTCCTGTGGGGCGAGGACGGCGCGACCGCCCTGGTCTACGAATTCGACTGGCCGACACGGCGGTCCCGCGCCTGGGCCGTGCAGGCCTCCACTCCCGGCGCCCAGCCCGCGCTCCTCTGGGACCGCAGCACGGACGACTGGTACGGCAATCCGGGCGACCCGGTCATGAAGCAGGACGGGGCCGGCAAGCGGGTCGCCCACATGGACGGCACGAGCATCTTTCTGGCGGGCCCGGGAGGATCTCCGGAAGGAGACCGGCCATTCCTGGACCGGCTGGATCTGACGGACGCCGGGCGGCAGCGACTCTTCCACTCGGGCGCAGACAGCTACGAGACCGTGGTCGGTCTGGCGGACGCACGCGCCGGCCGGATCGTCATCCGGCGCGAGACCGGCGAGGAGCCCCCGAACTACCACCTCGTCACGACGGCAAACGACGAGCGCACGGCCCTCACTTCCTTCCCCGACCCCCAGCCCCAGCTCGCGGGGATCACCAAGAGCAAGATCTACTACGAGCGCGGCGACGGCATCCCGCTATCGGGTGAGCTGCACCTGCCCGCCGACTACGAGCCCGGCCAGCGTCTCCCGGTCCTGGTCTGGGCCTACCCGCGCGAGTTCGCCGACGAGGACGGCGCGGGTCAGGTCAGGGGCTCGGCCCACCGCTTCACGACCATCTCCGGCGCCTCGCACCTCCTGCTCCTCACGCAGGGGTACGCGGTGCTCAACGACGCCGCGATGCCGATCGTGGGCGGCTTTACGGCGAACGACACCTACGTGGAGCAGCTGGTGGCCAACGGCAAGGCCGCGGTGGACAAGCTCGTCGAGATGGGCGTGGCCGACCGCGACCGGGTCGGGATCGCCGGCCACAGCTACGGAGCCTTCATGACCGCCAACATGCTGGCGCACTCCGACGACTTCGCCGCCGGCATCGCGCGCAGCGGCGCCTTCAACCGGAGCCTCACGCCCTTCGGCTTCCAGTACGAGCGCCGCAGCTTCTGGGAGGCGCCGGAGGTCTACTTCGGCATGTCGGCCTTCATGCACGCGGAGAAGATCAACGAACCGCTGCTCCTGACCCACGGCGTCATCGACAACAACTCCGGGACCTTCCCCGTCCAGTCCGAGCGCATGTACCACGCCGTGAAGGGTCTGGGAGGCACCGTCCGCCTGGTGATGCTGCCCCACGAAAGCCACGGCTACCGGGCCCGCGAATCGGTCCTGCACACCGTGTGGGAGATGTTCGACTGGATGCGCCGTCACGTGAAGGAGCGGCAACCAGGCGCCCTGGTCCCCTGAGGTTGGGCTTGGCAGGTCCCCTACCGGATCTGCACGACCTTGACGCCGTCGAGTTCGAGGTCGGCCCAGCTTCGGTCCGCAGTGATGGCCGGGAGGCCGAGTCTGCTTGCGGTGGCCAGGCATGCCCGGTCACCCAATCCGAGGCCCTGGCGACGCGTCCTCTCACGATAGGCGCCGCTGAGCAGCGCCGCCTGGCGGTCGAAGGGAATGACTTCGATCCCCATTCTTGTAACGACACTCGCCACGTCCCCGGAGGACCAGCCGTCTTGCGAGAGGCGCGCCGCGACCTCGGCCACGTTCACCGACGACATCGCGGCTCCTCGCTTGAGCGCGCGTTCAACGCGAACCGCCCCGGGTTCCTCCAGCACCGCCGCCAGGACGGCCGAGGCGTCAAGCACGGTCTCGACCGGTTCATTCACGGGCGGCTTCGGCTCGCCGTTCCAGGATGAACTCATCGACGACGCTTCCGGAGCCCTTCCGGTGCCGGCGCGCGATGGCCTGCAGCCGCGCGAGTGCGGCGCTCGGGGTGCGCAGCCGGATCGTGTCGCCCTCGAGGCCCATGACCAACTGCTGCCGACCCTGAATGTCCAGTGCGCGACGAAAGCGGGCCGGGACCACCAGCCGGCCGGCGTCGTCGATCGTCACGCGTTCGGTATCGGGCAACGGATCGGACATGGAATCCGGCGAAGCATCGGTCGGCGGGTTCCGAGTTTCCTTCTTCATGGTATACTCCGTGTTTCTGGTATATTTCACGAATATACCATGTCGAGAGCCGAGGCACGAGAGGTAGACTTCGTATCCCGACCTCGGTGAGATTCTGTCGCCGCATGCCACACGTCGCTTTCGTCGATACCATGGGACCGTCGCTCCGACCTCCCCAGCTTCGCTTCGGCGGTCAACTCGGGATCAACGAATCAGGAAGGGCTCAGCGTGATCACACTCGAGGGGAAGACCGCCATCGTCACGGGGGCGGCGAAGGGGATCGGCGCCGCGTGCGCCCTCGCCTTCGCCCGTCACGGGGCGGATGTCGTGTTGGGGGACGTGCTGAAGGAGCGTTGCGCCGACACGGCCCGCCGCATCGCGAAGGAGACGGGGCGGGAGACGCTCGCCGTGCGCGCGGACGTGAGCCGGGAGAGCGACTGCGCGGCCCTGCTCGAGGCCTGCACGGAACGGTTCGGCCGCTGCGACATCCTGCTCAACAACGCGGGGATCGTCGCCGCGGGCTCGATCCTCGACGCCGAGGTCGAGGACTTCGACCGTGTGCTGGGCGTCAACCTGCGCGGAACGTTCCTCGTCTCCCGCCTCGTGGCGCGGGACATGGTCGCGCGCGGGGTGAAGGGGTCGATCATCCACATGTCCTCGACGAACGCGGTGGTGACGATCCCGAACCAGCTCGCCTACGCCGCCTCCAAGGGCGGGATCATGCAGCTCACGAAGGCAATGGCGGTCGCACTCGCGCCGCACGACATCCGGGTCAACGCGATCGGGCCGGGAACGATCATCACGGACATCCTCGACTCGGTGATCGCCGACGAGGAGGCGCGGCGCACGATCCTCTCCCGCACGCCGCTGGGACGGTTCGGGGACCCGGATGAGATCGGGACGGTGGCCGTCTTTCTCGCGAGCGACTACGCCTCGTACCTCACGGGCGAGACGATCTACCCGGACGGGGGGCGCCTGGCGCTGAACTACACCGTCCCGCTGCGCGCAGACGGGTGAGCGGCGCGTGAGCGGAAGGGCAGCGAACGAGCCGGGCGGCAAAGCGCGGCTCGCCATCGACATCGGCGGCACCTTCACGGACGTGGCGCTGGAGACCGGCGGGCGCCTCGTCACGACGAAGGTGCTCACGACCGCCTCCGCGCCCGAGCGGGGCGTCCTCGAGGGCGTGCACAAGGTGCTGGAGCTGGCGGACGTCCCGCCCTCCGCCGTCCGCCTCGTCATCCACGGCACGACGCTGGCCACGAACGCGATCATCGAGCGGCGGGGCGCGCGCACGGCGCTCATCGTGACGTCCGGGCACCGCGACGCGCTGGAGATGGCGCACGAGAACCGCTTCGAGCAGTACGACATCGGGGTCGACCGCCCTGCCCCGCTCGTCCCCCGCCGTCTCCGGCTCCCGGTGGAGGAGCGGGTCGACCACCGCGGCCGCGTCCTCATCCCGCTGGAGGAGGATTCGGTGCGCGCGCTCCTCCCGACGCTCGAGGCGGAGGAGGTGGAGTCCGTCGCCGTGGGGCTCATCCACGGTTACGCGAACCCGGACCACGAGCGGCGGATCGGCGAGATCCTCGACGAATGGCGGCCGGGGCTCCCGGTAACGCTCGCCTCCGACGTGTGCCCCGAAGTCCGCGAGTACGAGCGGCAGTCGACGGCGTGCGCGAACGCCTACGTCCAGCCGCTTATGGCCCGCTACCTGACGGGGCTCGCGAATTCGCTGCGCGAGTCGGGGCTCGCCTGTCCCTTCCTCCTCATGACTTCGGGCGGCGGCCTCACGACGCTGGAGACGGCGGTCGCCGCACCCGTCCGCCTCGTGGAGTCCGGGCCGGCCGGGGGCGCGATCCTCGCCAGCCACCTCGCGCGCGACCTCGACCTCGGTGACGTCCTCTCCTTCGACATGGGCGGGACGACGGCGAAGCTGTGCGTGATCGACGGGGGGCAGCCGCTCCATTCGCGCACGTTCGAGGTCGCGCGCAGCTACCGCTTCAAGCAGGGGAGCGGGCTGCCGGTGCGGATTCCCGTGATCGAGATGGTGGAGATCGGGGCCGGGGGCGGGTCGATCGCCGGCGTGGACGATCTGGAGCGGATCCAGGTCGGGCCCGGAAGCGCCGGGTCGGAGCCGGGGCCGGCGGCGTACGGCCGAGGCGGCGACGAACCCACGGTGACGGACGCCGACGTGGTCCTGGGGCGGATCGATCCGGAGTTTTTCGCCGGCGGCTCGATCTCCCTCGACCGGGGGCGGGCCGAGACCGCGATCGAATCCCGCGTGGGACGCGGACTTGGACTCGACGCGACGCTCGCCGCGCTCGGCATCAGCGAGATGGTGGACGAGAACATGTCCAACGCCGCCCGCACCCACGCGATCGAATGGGGCAAGGGCGTGGCGGGCCGCACGCTCATCGCCTTCGGGGGCTCCGCCCCCATCCACGCCGCGCGCCTGGCGGACAAGCTGGAGGTGGACCGTTTCCTGGTGCCGGCCGACGCGGGGGTGGGATCGGCCGTCGGCTTCCTCCTCGCCCCGATCTCCTACGAGGTCGTGCGCAGCCGCTACATGCGCCTGTCCGGGTTCGATCCCGCCGTCGTGCGGGAGGTGTTCGCCGAGATGAGGGCGGAGGCGGAGGCCGTGGTCTCGCGCGGGGCGCCGGGCGCGCCGATGAGCGGGAAGGCGCGCGCCTACATGCGCTACGTCGGCCAGGGGCACGAGATCGGCGTCGATCTTCCTGGCGACCTCGAGGATGCGGCCGCCCTGCGCGACGCATTCGACCGCGGCTACGAGACGGTGTACGGCCGCACGATCCCGGGGCTGGACATCGAGGTTCTGAGCTGGACGCTCGTCGTCTCCGCGCCCGCGACCGAGGCCGCGCCGGAGACCGCAGACGTTCCCGCGGGAACGTCACCCGGGGGGCGAGCCGCCGCGGAAAAGCCGGAGCCCGAGCGCGGGACCGAACTTTGGGACGGACCCGGCGGCGAGTCGGCGAGCGCGGCCGTCTACACGCGAGGGGCGATTGCGGAGGGAGCCCGCGTCGAGGGCCCGGCGCTGATCGCGGAAGACCAGACGACGACCGTCGTACCCGATGGCTGGGAAGCGCGGGCGGTCGCCGGCGGCCACCTCGTCGTCGAGCGGAGGGCATCGGAACGAGCCGCGGGCGCGGCGGGCGGCGCCGCGGCAGCCACCGGCGCGCAGACCGGGCTCGCGGCGCTCGAAGGGCAGATCATGTGGAGCCGGCTGCTGTCCGTGGTGGAGGAGCAGGCCCGCACGCTCGTGCGCACCGCCTTCTCGACCCCGGTGCGCGAAGCGGGCGACCTCTCCGCCGGCGTGTTCGACCTCTCCGGGCACATGCTCGCGCAGGCCGTCACGGGCACGCCCGGCCACGTCAACGCGATGGCCGCCTCCGTCGGGTTCTTCCTGCGGGACTTCCCCGCGGAGACCCTGGGCGAGGACGACGTCCTCATCACGAACGACCCGTGGGAGGGCACGGGACACCTCAACGACTTCACCGTCGTCACGCCGACGTTCCTGGACGGGCGTCCCGTAGCGCTGTTCGCGGCCACGAGCCACATCGCCGATGTCGGGGGCCGCGGCTTCGGGGCGGACGCGAACCAGGTGTTCGAGGAGGGGATCCGCCTTCCGATCGGCTACCTGATCCGCGGCGGACGGGTGGACGAGACCCTGATGCGGCTGGTGCGGGCGAACGTGCGGGACCCGGACGTCGCCCAGGGCGACCTCTACTCGCTGGCCGCCTGCAACCGCACGGGGTGCGAGCGGCTGGTGGCGATGATGACGGAGTTCGGGATCGATTCCCTCGAGCCATTGGCGGAGACGATCATCTCCGCCTCCCGGCGGGCGATGCGGGAGCGGATCGGGGCGCTCCGTCCGGGGACGTACCGGAACCGGATGAGGATCGACGGCTACGATGAGGATCTCGACCTCGTGTGCGCCCTTACGGTCCTGCCCGACGGGACGATCAGGATCGACTGGGACGGCACCTCGCCCATGTCGCCGCGCGGCATCAACGTCCCGGTGACGTATACGCGCGCGTACAGTTCGTTCGGCGTGCGCTGCATCGTCGGTTCCGAGGTCCCGAACAACGCGGGGTCGCTGGCGGCGATCGAAGTCTCCGCCCCGCCCGGATCGCTCCTCAACGCGCCCCCTCCCGCCGCCGTCTCCGCGCGCCACTCGATCGGACAGATGCTGCCCGACGTCGTCCTCGGCTGCCTCGAACAGGCGCTTGAGCCCGGAGCCGTCCCCGCGGAAGGCGCGTCGTGCCTCTGGAACCCCGTCATCATGGCGGGGCCGGGACTGACCGGGGGCCACGCCTACGGCGGCGAGGAGTTCGTCGTGAACCCCTTCCACGCCGGCGGCACGGGCGCCCGCCCCGGGAAGGACGGGCTCTCGGCGACGGCGTTCCCCTCCGGAGTCCGCAGCACGCCGATCGAGATCACCGAGACGGTCGCGCCGCTCATCTTCTGGCGGAAGGAATATCTCCCCGATTCCGGCGGCCCGGGCGAGTTCCGGGGCGGCCTCGGCCAGGTGATGGAGATCTCCCACGCGGACGGCGAAGCGTTCGCCGTCTCGAAGATGTTCGAGCGGGTGCGCAACCGGGCCCGGGGACGCGACGGCGGCGGCGACGGGGCCGCGGGGCGGGTCCACGTGCCGGGCGTGGGCGACTTCCGGCCCAAGGGTCGGGAGGTCGTCCCCCCCGGCCGGCGCATCGTACTCGAGACCCCGGGGGGCGGCGGCCTCGGCGACCCGGCACGGCGTCCGCCCGATCGGGTACGCGAAGATGTCCTCGACGGCTATATCTCCGCCGACGAGGCGACCGGTTACGGGACGCCTTCACGGTGACCTGATGGTGGATCGGACACGGAGCAGGTGGACGCTGGCGTGCATCGCGGCGGCGGTCGCCGCGTGCGGTGACGGCAGCACCGACCCGGGGCCGGGGCCCGAGCCCGCGCGGACGCCGGTTGCGACGGTCAGTGCCCTGGCGGGGGAGGTATCCGAGGGCCTGGACGCGATCGTATCCGTCCGCCTCGATCCCCCGCCGGCCTCGCCCATCATCGTCCGCTACACGCTGAGCGCGGACGGAGACCCGGCCACCGCGGACGCGGACACGGCGGACTATCGCGCCGATGGTTCGGCGCCTGTTCCCGCGGGGACGAGCGTCGCCGAGGTCCGGATCGCGATCCTCGACGACGACGACATCGAGCCCGCGCGCGAAGCCTTCCTTTTCACCCTGGATCCGCCGGCGACGGGGGCCGGATACGAAGTCGGGGCGACCGCCTCGACGCAGGTGACGATCGCGGAAGGCGTCTGCGACCGGACTCCGGAGATCCGGGACGCGCTCGTCGTCCGCAGCCGCGCCGACCGTTGCTCGGGGGTGACGACGGAGCACCTGGGGATCACGACGCTCAACCTCGCCGGCATCGCGATCCCCACCCTCAGGCCGGGCGACCTTTCGGGCCTGTACAACCTCCGAAACCTGGACCTCTCCGGCGTCGGCTTCACCGCCTTTCCGGCGGGCGTATTCGCCGATCTCACGAGCCTCGAGACGCTGCGCCTGCGGAACAACGGCTTCGAGACGCTGCCGGCCAACGCGTTCGCGGGGCTCGCGCGCCTGAAGACGCTGGATCTGGGCGACAACGCGCTGACCACGCTGTCGGCTGAATCGTTTGCGGGACTCACGTCTCTGGAGACGCTGGAACTGCGTGCCAACGGGCTCGGCACGCTGCCGGCGGCCGCGTTCGCGGAACTCACGGGCCTCGAGCGGCTGCACCTCGGCGCCAACGACTTCACGACCCTCGGGGAAGGCGTGTTCGCGGGACTCGCCAAGCTGAAGTGGCTCTACCTCGGCAACGGCCGGATCGGCGCGCTGGAGGCGGGCGTCTTCTCCGGCCTCGCCGAACTGGAGAGCCTGCTGCTCCAGGACACCGGGCTGGAGACGCTTCCCGCCGGCGTGTTCGCGGGCCTCGGCGGCCTCACGGAACTGCGGCTGGACCGGAACGGACTGGAAGCGCTCCCGCAGGACGCGTTCGCGGACCTCTCGCGCCTGGAGTCGCTGCGCCTGTACGGCAACCGGCTCGCCGAGCTGCCCGCCGGGCTGCTCTCGGGACTCTCCGCGCTCCGCGTGCTGCGGCTGGACGGCAACCGCCTGGCGGCGCTGCCCGAGCGCGTGTTCGTCGGCCTGTCCAGCCTCGACACGCTGCTCCTGGCGGAGAACCCGGGGGCCCCGTTCGCGCTCGCGCTCGAACTCGAGCGGACCGACAATCCCGACCCCGCCGCCGCCGGTCCCGCCCGGATCGCGCTCGCCGTCGCCGAGGGGGCCCCGTTCGCGATGACGGTGCCCCTTTCCGCCCGGGGGGGCGCGCTCTCGGCGGAGACGGCGGTCCTCGAAGCGGGGAGCGAGCGGAGTGCCGAGATCACCGTGACCGCAACGGAGGGCGGCCAGAGCGAGGTGCAGGTGGTGGCGGGCCCGGTACCCGCGGTCCCGCGACGGGTCACGGGCATCGAGGTCGGACCGGGGGACCCGCTCATCCTCTTCGGCGAGGGGACGAACGCGCCGCCCGTGCCGGAGCGCGAGGTGGCGCCCCAGCGCCTGCAGTCGGGCGCCCACCCGACCACGTTCGCCGCGTCGGACTACTTCCGCGATCCCGAGGGCGCCGCCGTGCGCATCTCGGGCGCCTCGGCCGACACCGCCGTGGCGACGGTGACCGCCGAAGGCGGCGTCGTGACGCTGACCCCCGGCGTCGCGGGTTCCACGACCGTGACCCTGACGGCGACCGATCCCCCGGGCGCGACCGCGGAGCTTTCCTTCCCCGTGATCGTGCGAGAAGCGGCTTCACGGCCCTTCGACATCGACCTCATCCTCCTCGACGACGTGACGGATTCCCAGGCGGAGGCCTTCGCCGACGCCGTGTACTTCTGGACGGCCATACTGGCGGACACGGAACTGCCGGATGTCGCTCTCGGCCAGGACGTGGCGCCGGGCTGCTGGGACATCACGACGGATCAGCGAGTCGGCACCGTCGACGACATCGTGATCGTGGCGTCCGTCCGGGAGATCGACGGCGAGGACGGCGTTCTGGCCCGGGCCGGCCCGTGTGTCGTTCGCCATGCGTCCCGCCTGCCTGTCATCGGCGCGCTGGAACTCGACGCGACGGACCTCGCGCGGCTCGAGGAGAAGGGGAACCTGAAGGACGTGGAGGAGGTGATCCTGCACGAGATCGGTCACGTCCTGGGGATCGGGACCGTGTGGGTCGACCACGGGCTGCTCCGGAACCCGTCCGTTCACAACACGGGAGCCGACACGCACTTCACGGGACCTCTGGCCATCGCCGCGTTCGACGAGCGGGGCGGAGCGAACTACGACGACGGCGAGAAGGTGCCGGTCGAGAACACGTCGGGACCGGGAGCGGCGGACTCCCACTGGCGGGAATCCGTGCTGGGCCACGAGTTGATGACGCCCTTCCAGGCGGCGGGCGAACGCGATCTCCTGAGCCTCATCACCGTCCAGTCGCTGGCGGACCTCGGGTATGAGGTCAAGGTCGGGCTCGCCGAGATCTACCGGATTCCCGGATCCACGGGCGGCGCGCGCGCGACGCCCGAACGCAGAATCCCCTACGGCGACGACATCCTCCGCGGACCCATCAGGGTCGTGGACCGCAACGGCCGCGTGGTCCGCATCATCCCTCGCTAAACGGCGCATTCGTCTTGCAGTAGTGCCATCGATACCTAGATTGACTTGCAGGACGCCGATTGAACACCGCCATCGTGAGCACCACATCATGAGCATCGTCACAATTTCTTCCCGCTATCAGGTCGTGATCCCCCGGGACGTGCGGGAGCGCCTCGGGTTGAAGCCCGGCCAGAAGGTGCAGGCGTTGCCTTTCAAGGGACGCGTAGAGCTGATTCCACTCGAACCCATCGAGGCGGCTCGAGGCTTCGTCCGCGGCATCGATACGACCGTCCCTCGCGAGGGAGACCGTACGTGAACGTGGTCGATTCGTCGGCCTGGCTGGAGTACTTCGCGGATGGCCCGAACGCGGCGGAGTTCGCCGAGCCCATCGCCGAGATCGAACGTTTGGTCGTGCCGAGCATCACGCTGTTCGAGGTCTTCAAACGAATCCGCCTTCAGCGAGACCCCGGCGCCGCACTCTACGCCGTCGCCCAGATGAGGCGGGGACGCGTGGTCGACCTCGACGGAGACCTCGCGGTCGCCGCGGCGGCGTTGAGCGCGGAACTGGGATTGCCGCTGGCCGACAGCGTCATTCTCGCAACCTCCAGACAGGAGGACGCGGTTCTGTGGACTCAGGACGCGGATTTCAAAGGGATGGATGGAGTCGAGTACCGGCCGCATCGAAAGACGGGAGAACGGAGCCAATGATTGCCAGGGACCTCTCGCTGACCGCGGCGCGGCGCATGGTACTCGGATTGTGGATCGGCGCCGCGTTGATCGCGGGCTGCTCGACGGGGGACGGCACGGGCGACGTTCCGATGCCCGCGGACGTCATCGGGTTCGCGCCCGGCGAGGACTACAAGCTCACGAACTACGACGGGATCAAGGCGTATTTCGAGGCGCTCGCGGCCTCCACGGACCGCATGGCGCTGGAGCAGATCGGAGAGAGCACCCGCGGCGAGCCCCTCTACCTCGCCGCGATCTCGTCGCCGTCGAATCTTCGGCGCCTGGAACGGATCAAGGAGATCACGCGGACGCTGGCCTACGCACGCGACCCGGAGGCGGGGTACGGATCGGTCCTCGCCGAGGAGGAGGCGCGGGCGCTGGCGCGGGAAGGCGTCGCCGTCGTGTGGATCGACGGCGGGCTGCACGCGACCGAGGTCGCGCACGGGCAGCTGATGCCGGAGATGGCGCTCCACTTCGTGACGGACGAATCCCCGGAGACCCGGCGTGTGCGGGAGAACGCGGTCGTCCTTCTGATGCCGAATATGAACCCGGACGGTCTGAATATCGTCGCCGACTGGTATATGTCGAATGTGGGCGGCGAGTTCGAGATGGCGCGCGTGCCTGAGCTTTATCATCACTATATTGGACACGACAACAATCGCGACTGGTACATGCTGACGCAGGTCGAGACCCAGGCCGTGACGCGGCAACTGTATCACAACTGGTTTCCGCAGATCGTCTATAATCAGCATCAGTCGAGCCCCTTCCCCGGGCGGATCTGGATGCCGCCCTTCGAGAACCCCGTGAACCCGCACCTCGATCCGCTCGTCGTGAGTTCCCTGAATCAGATGGGACATTCGATGCGGCGGCGCTTCGACGAGGAGGGGAAGCCCGGCGTCAACAGCGGCATCGTGTTCGATCTGTGGTGGAACGGTTCCATGCGAGGCGGGCCCGACTATCACAACATGCTCGGGTTCCTGACGGAGACGGCGGGCGCGGGTTACGCAACGCCTCGCTGCTACGACGAGGAGGAGATCCCGGACACGTTCGGCGCGCGCGCTGGGCACCTGCCCGCGAAGACGCCTTCGACGAACTACAACAACCCGTGGCTCGGCGGCTGCTGGCACCTGCGCGACGCCATGGACTACATGATGACGGCGGCGAAGGCCGTGGCGGACATGGGCGCGAAGCTCAAGGAGGAGTACCTCTTCAACCACTACCTCATGGGCCGCCGTCAGATCGAGCGCGGAAACGCGGCGAAGGCCGGCCCGTTCGCCTACGTGCTGGACCCCCGGGCCTCGCACGACCCGGGCGCGGTCGTCGAATTCATGGGCCTGATGTCGCAGTCCGGGATCGAATTCGTGCGCGCGTCGGAGCCGTTCTCGGTGCCGGGGCCGGAGGGAGAGCTCGCCTTTCCCGCCGGGTCGTACGTGATTCCGCCCCAGGCCTTCCGGCCCTATGTCGTGGACCTGATGGAGCCCAAGGAATATCCCGACCGGCGCCAGTATCCCGGCGGGCCGCCGGAGCCGCCGTACGACATGACGGGCTACGAACTCCGCTTCCAGATGGGACTGGCGGCGGTGAACGTGGACGAACCGTTCGACATGCCGCCGGGCGAATGGGGCGAGGTCTCGGGAGACATCGGCGAGGTGCGCGGCGAGGGCGCGGCGGGATTCGCGGCGCACGGCAACGCCAACTCGATCTACCGCGGGCTGTCCGCTCCGCGTGGCGAGCCGGGCGAAGGCGGGGGCGCGGACGAAGCCCCGGAGCGCTTTCGCACCGTTCAGATGCTCGCGACGCCGAACGGCGAGGTGCCCGCCGGCTCGTACTGGCTACCCGACCTGTCCGCCGATGAGGCCCGCACGCTCGCCGCCGACCACGGACTCACGCTTACCGGGGTCTCCTCCCCGCCCTCCTCCGGCGCCGTCGCCGAGGCGCGGCCTCCGCGCGTCGCGATCTACCGCTCGTGGCAGGCCCCGATGCCCGAGGGCTGGACCCGCTGGGTGCTGGACCAGTACGGCTTCAAGTGGGAGAACGTGTGGGACGCGGACGTGCGGAACGGCGACCTGTCCCGCTTCGACGTCATCCTCCTCCCGTCGCAGGCCGCGGGCGGGATTGCGAGCGGGAACCTGCCGGGCACCATGCCGGAGCAGTACACGGGCGGCCTCGACGAGGCCGGCGCCGCGGCGCTCCGCACCTTCGTCGAGGACGGGGGCTGGCTCGTCGCCTTCGACCAGGCGGTGAACTACGCGATCGAGACCTTCGGGCTCCCCTTCCGGAACCGGGCGCGGGGGCTCTCCCCCCAGGAGTTCTTCATCCCGGGCTCCGTGATCCGGCTCGACGTCGACCCCTCGCACCCGCTCGGCTACGGGATGGACGAGGAGGCGATGGCCCTCTTTGCTCGCAGCCAGGTGCTGGAGCGGACGGGCGCCGCCGCGGCGGGCAACATAGGCCGGGTCTCGACCCCGGTGTGCTATGCCGCCTCGGATTTCCTCGTCAGCGGGTGGACGCTGGGCGGCGAGGAGGTGCTCGCCGGCTACCCGGCGGCCGCGCAGGTCGGCGTCGGCGCGGGACAGGTCGTGCTGTTCGCCTTCCGGCCCCACTTCCGCGGCCAGCCGCGCAACACGTTCAAGCTCCTGTTCAACGCGCTCGCCGCCTCCACGACGGAAGGACTCCCCGACAGTCCCGGGCTGAACTGCCGCTAGAGCCTCGCGGGTCGCCGTTGCCGACCGGTCGCCGCGCGGGTTAGCGTCAAACGCTCCGAGCGGTTCGGGGGTTGAAGTCGTGGGGACGGCCACTACAGCAGGTCGCGAGGAGGTCTCGATTTGAAGCTGACCGTACTCACCGCCGCCGTGGTGCTATTCGCCGGATTCGGTGGACCCGGCGCCGGCAGCGTCGCGGCCCAGGAGCAGCGCGCCACGGAACGTGACGCCGCCGCGAGCGAGCGGTGGCTCAGATGGCGGGACTACAACCGCTACCCCGGCCCGATCCCCACGCCCGACGAGTGGGAACCCCCCACGGGTCCGATCCGGATCGGCCTCCAGGCCGGCCATTGGCGCGCCGACGAAGCCCCGCAGGAACTTCGCCGGATCCGCTACAACGGCACGCGCTGGCGCGAAACCGCCGAGTGGGAGGCGAACCTCGTCATCGCCCGGCTGGCGGCCGCGGACCTCGAAGCGCTGGGCTACGAAGTCGACATCCTCCCCGCCGTCGTGCCCCCCGGCTACCGGGCGCACCTCTTCATCTCGATCCACGCGGACGGGAGCGACAGCCCCGCCGCGTCGGGATACCGCGTCGCCTCCCCGCGGCGCGACGCCACGGGACGGGCCGAGGACGCGGCGCGCGTGCTACGGGAGACGTACGGCGCGGCGACCGGCCTCAGGAACCTGCCGGTCTCGACCCGCCGCATGTGGAACTACTACGCCTTCAACTACCGCCGGTACGAGCACGCGCTCCATCCGATGACGATCGCCCTGATCATCGAAACCGGGTTCATGACCAGCGCGCGGGACCGCGAGATCATCCTCGGGGCGCCGGAGAGGGCGGCGCGCGGAATCGTCGAAGCGATCAAGGCGTTTTCGGTCACGCAGCCGCCGGCTCCCCCGACCACGGGCCGCAGGTAGGCCGGCGACAGGACGGTTCGCCGACGGTCCTGAAGGTGCGGGTCACCCTCCGACCCGAACTCCAACGCCGGCCAGAACGGACAGGTTGCGCGCCTTCGCCCCATCCGACGCGGGGTCCCAGTGGAGGTTCCGCACGCCGTAGTGGTAGCGCGCCTCGAGCGTCACAAACCAGGCGTCGACCGTTTCCACCTCGATGACCGCGCCCACGACCAGGCCCACATCCGCAACGCCCCGCAGCCGGAAGCGCCCCTCGCAGCTGTTGCTCTCCTCGAACTGCGCCACGCCGCCGTCCAGACGACAGGCCACCTCGTGCCCCCAGTACGCGCCTCCCAGAAGAATCGGCTTCACGCGCGCGGGCGTCGGCGTCAACCGGAACCGAAGCAGGACGGGAAAATCCAGGTAGGACATCCTCGTCCTCGACCCATCCTGATGGAGGCCCGAAGTCGAGAACCCCCGCTCGATATAGAGCGCTTCGAGCTGGACCGTCGCGCGCTCGGACAGGGGCAGAGTCACGAAACCGCCGCCCGCCTTCCGCAGGAGCGCTTCCGATGTGAACTGGTCGATGAAGGCGGCATCGGCGTAGGTCACGCCTCCCTTGACTCCGAACGCGGTCTGCGCCGCCGCGAATCCATGATTCAGCAGCGGCGTCATGGCCGCGAATGCCGCCAGCCACCTGATGGCTTTCACATTCCGCTCCTTGTCTCGCTACCCGCCAGACTCGGTGCGCTCCCCTGCCGCCGCGCACGCCGACAAGCTGCGTCCGCCGGGACCATTCCGCCATCATCGGTTCCCCCATCGTCACCTTTCCATCGTCCGCCGATGGACTACAGATTTCACACCGCAATGCATAGCAAACGCAGGTACGGGGAAGACGAAGTACGGCAGATCTTCGCGCGCGCCGCCGAGGCGGCCGAGGAGGAGCGCGCGAGCCTGCCCTCTCGCGTGGACGGCGGACTGACGCTCGGGGAACTCCAGGCCGTGGGTCTCGAGGTCGGCCTCTCCGCGGAACGCGTCGCGGCCGCCGCTGCCGAACTCGAAGCGCCCCCGCGCGCCGTACCGCGGCGCAAGCTGCTGGGCGTTCCGATTTCCGCCGGCCGGATCGTCGATCTCCCGCGGGAGTTGACGGATCGCGAGTGGCAGTTTCTCGTCGCCGAACTGCGGGCCACGTTCGACGCGAAGGGCGAGGTCAGGGACGAGGGCGGGATCCGCGAATGGAGCAACGGGAACCTGCACGCGGTCCTCGAGCAGACCGAGGCGGGCCACCGCCTTCGGCTGGGCACGCGCAAGGGCGATGCGCTCGAGACCACCTTCCTCGGGGCCATGTTTTCCGTCATGGCGGTGATCGTCGCCTTCATCATGGTCGCGGACGGCAAGGCGGGCGCGGCGCTGATGGTCCCTGCCCTGATGGGCCTCGGCGGCGGAGGCGTGCTGGTCGCCAATGCCTTCCGGCTGCCCCGGTGGGCAGGCGAACGGGAGCGGCAGATGGGCCGCGTCGCAGCCTGGACGCACAATCTACTCTCAGTTCCGCCGAAGGAGGCGGGAGAGGTTTAGGATGCGGAAGATCCTTGTGGTTGCGGCTCTCGGGCCGTTGGCGTTGGCGGTGCCGGGCGGAATCGTCGCGCAGGGCGGGCTCGACGTGATCGTGCAGGACGCCGAGACGGGGGCGGGTCTGCCGAGGGCGCAGGTCACGCTCCCGGGACTCGGCTACGGCGGGATCACCGATTTCGAGGGCCACTTCCATATGCCGGATCTCCCGGCCGGCCCGGTCGCGGTCGAAGTGCGGCTTCTCGGCTACAGCATCGCGCACGACGAAGCGACGATCGTCGACGACTCCGTCGTCGTGCTCGAAGTCCCCCTGACTCCGACCGTGATCTCCGTCGCCGGCCTCGTCGCCGTCGGCAGCCGGTCGAGACCCCGGACGGCCACGGAATCGATGGTTCCCATCGACGCGCTCGCCCCCTCGGAGCTGCTCGACCAGGGAGACACGGACATCGACGATCTTCTCAGAACCACGATCCCTTCCTACAACGTCAACCCGCAGGCGGTCGGCGACGCGGCCAGCATCATCCGGCCCGCCAACCTCCGGGGTCTGGCTCCGGACCACACGCTCGTGCTGGTGAACGGGAAGCGGCGCCACCGGGCGGCGGTCATCACCTGGATCGGCAACGGCGTCGCCGATGGCGCGCAGGGCCCGGATATCTCGAGCATCCCGACCATGGCGCTGCGCCAGGTGGAGGTGCTGCGCGACGGCGCCTCGGCCCAGTACGGCTCCGACGCCATCGCCGGGGTCATGAATTTCCACCTCAAGGACGCCCGCTCCGGCGGCGCGCTCGAGGTGCGGGCCGGCGGCTTCGGCGACGGCGGCGGGGAAGGCTACACCATATCGGGGAACACCGGGCTTCCCCTCGGCGCGACGGGTTTCGCGAACCTGACGGCCGAGTACGGCCGCTCGAACTCGAGCAGCCGCAGCGTGCAGCGGGCCGACGCCGCGCTCCTCGTCTCCAGGGGGAACACGCATGTGCGGGACCCGGCCCAGATCTGGGGCGCGCCGGAGATCGAGGACGACCTCAAGCTGTGGGGCAACTTCGGCTACTTCCTCGGCAGCGGCACGAAGGCCTACGCGCACGCGAACTACGCCAGCCAGCGCCTTACGAGGGGCTTCTTCTACCGCAACCCGAACACGCGGAGCGGCGTGTTCAGCCTCGACGGCGGGGAGACGCTCCTCATCGGCGACCTCCTCGACGCGCAGGACGGGGTCCTCGACGGTTCCGCCGGCTGTCCCGTCGTCCGCGTGACCAATGGGCTGCCGGATCCCGCCGCCCTCCAGCAGGTCCTCGCGGATCCGAACTGCTTCACCTTCCAGGAACTGTTCCCGGGCGGCTTCACGCCGCAGTTCGGGGGAGATGTGAGAGACGCTTCGCTCGTCGCCGGCGTGGAGGGCCAGATCGGGCGCCTGTTCTGGGACGTGAGCGGGAACTACGGCACCAACGAAGTGGACTTCTTCATCTTCAACACCGTCAACGCTTCGCTGGGCCGGGCCACGCCCACCGAGTTCGATCCGGGGCTCTACCGGCAGGTGGACATCGACCTGCACGTCGACGCGGCCTACGCCGTGAGCGACCTGCTGGACCTGGCGGCCGGGTTCGAGTGGCGGGACGAGCACTTCACGATCGGGCTTGGCGAGGACGACGCCTGGACGCTCGGCTCCCTCGCGCCGCAGGGGTTCAGCGCGGGTTCCAACGGCTTTCCCGGCTTCAGTCCCATCGCGGCCGGTGACTGGCACCGCACGAACACCGCCCTCTACGCGGACGCCGAACTGCGCGACTACCGGAACGACCGCTGGACGCTCGGCGGAGCCCTTCGGTTCGAGAACTTCGAGGACTTCGGCTCGACGCTGAACGGAAAGCTCGCGGGACGGTACGCGCTCACGGGCGGTCTCGGGCTGCGCGGCAGCCTGAGCACGGGCTTCCGCGCACCCACGCCCGGCCAGCAGAACGCCTTCAACGTCTCCACCATCTTCGACCGCGAACTCGGCGACCTCGTGAACAGCGGCACCATTCCCTCCACTTCGGAAGTTGCGGCGCTCCGCGGAGGCGTTCCGCTCGACGCAGAGAAATCCCGCAACTTCGCGGCGGGCGCCGTGCTGGATCTCGGGTCCTTCCTGCTCACGACGGACTATTTCCGCGTGGTCGTATCCGACCGCATCTCGTTGACGCAGCGCTTCAACCTCACGCCGGACGAACAGACGAGACTCGTCGAGGAGGGGATCGTGAGCGCGCGCAACCTGCAGGAGTTCCGCTTCTTCACGAACGACTTCAGCACGCGCACCCAGGGTCTCGACGTCGTCGCCACGTACGCGCCCTCGTCGCTCGCCGGCGGGACCGCGCTAAGCCTCGCCTTCAACCGCACGCAGACGAAGGTCACGGAGTTCGATCCGACGAAGCTCGACGACACCCGCATTCGCCAGCTCGAGGAGGGCCTTCCCGGCACGCGCTGGATTCTCACGGGAAAGCACGCGCTCGGCCGGCTGAGCCTCCTGGGGCGCCTGAGCTACTACGCCGGCTGGTTCGATTCCCGGGACGATGTCGCGTATCCCGGCGCTCATCTCGTCGACGTCGAGGCAGCGTGGTCGATCAGCGACGCGCTCACGCTCACCGCGGGAGGCCAGAACGCCCTGAACCGGTATCCGGCCGAGAATCCCGGCGCCACGTTCTCCGGCAATCGCTACGGTCCGGGAACCCCCTTCGGCTCCAACGGCGGCTTCTACTACGTCCGCCTCGGGTATCGCTGGAACTAGCGGGCCGTGGCGCTGCTGGCGCCCGCTTCGGACGCTCGGGGGCGAGGGAGAATGACCGGGGTGGGGGTCGAACCCACGACCTGCGGATTAAAAGTCCGTTGCTCTACCAACTGAGCTACCCGGCCGGGTGGCGGGGCGGACCCGACGGGGCCTCCGCCCGGCGCGGCTCAAGCTAACACGCGCGCCGACGCCGTACACCTTTCGCGGTCAGCCCGGGGGACGCGGCAGCCCGCGGAGGATCCGGACGCCGGAACTGTCGGCCGCCAGTGCCGCCGGGAGCCCGGCGGCTGCGTTGCGCAGGAGGCTCCGCACCTGCCCCGTGGCACGGTCGATCACCATCATCGCCCGCGCGCCCGCCTCCCGGTCCACCGTGGTCACGCCCTCCGGCCCGCTGAGTTCCAGCCGGTCGAGCGCCTCCGTCCACGCGGCATCGAAGGGAATCGAGTAGGAAAAGCCCTTGCTCCCATCCGAGATCTCGCTCGGCGTGAAGCGGATCGAGAACAGCGTCTCCCCCTCGTCGTCGAGCCCCCGCACCCGGTAGTCGCCGGACGCCCCGGGACGGCTCACCCTTCCCTCGTACGCGAAAGCAGGCTCGAGCACGAGCTCCCCGTCAACCCGGACCCCTCCCCAAAGCATGAGCACCGTCGACTCCTGAGAGGGCTCCGCGGACGCCTCCGGTGACCGCTCCTGCGCCACAATCCCGCCCGCGGGAGGCACAGCCGCCGCTGCGGCCGCTCCGGCGACCGCCAGGAATCCGGCCCGAACCGCGAGCCGCCGCGTGCGCATCCCAGGTCCGCTCATGGTGAGCTCCTACCCCCGATCCCCGCGTAGTGCTCCCCGTAGTGCTCCAGCATGTACCCGTGGAGCGCCTGGGCGGCCCGGGCCGCATAGTCACGCCGGTTCTGGTCCGTGTCCCGGACACCGCGGTAGTGGTGCTCGATCTGAATGCCGCTCACCGTCTCTCCGGTTGCCAGCGAGCCGTGCTCGCGCGTGTTATATCCCCCGCGAAAATAGGGCGCGTCGCCGGGCGAAGGATCCTCCGGGCTGGGCACGGACGGCACGCTTTTCGTCTCGAGGAAGCCGCCGAGCGAGGTGGGGCCCCGGAGGAGCCGCGAGAAGGGGATGGGCGAAGCCTGCGCCAGAGCTCGGATGCTCGAACGCGAGATGACTTCGGCCCGGTCGAGCGCCGTATCCGGCCGGTTCAGATCCGTGGCGCCGAGGAGGTAGCCCAGCTCGAGCCGGTCGATCGCGTGACCGTGGCCGTGGATGTCCAGGTAGAGGCCCGCCCCGAAGTCCGCTGCCACCGTCGTGCGCGCCGTCCCGATCCAATCCTGGAACTCGCGCCAGGCCTGCTCGGCGTACGGGTTCCCCTCGGCCGCTTCCACGATTTCCCGGTTCGAGTCCAGCTTCGGGCGGACGAGGTGGGAGATGATGACGTGGGGCGCGCGACCCGTGAGTTCAACGAGCGCATCGCGCATCGCCAGCGTGAGTTCCCGCGTGTTCGTGTCTGTCACGTGGGTTCCGCCCCTGCGGTCGGGGATCTCGGCTGGAGCGATCCCACCCCCGTGCGACGCGGACAGAATGAGAGGGAGTTCCCCGGGGATGTACTCCACATAGCCCTTCCGCCCGAAGTAGCTCCGCCCTGGCTCGTAGCGGGCGACCTCCTCGGGCACGAAGACCTCCAGCGTCGCGCTGCCCCGCGTGCCATCGACGGTGGCAACGACCCGCGTGACACCCGGCGCGACACCCCTGACGACCGCCGTCGCCGCCGCGCCCCGCACGAGCGTGGCAATCCCGGGATCTTCAACGAACCACTCCATACGTGGGGACGCACCCGTCACGGTTGTCCCGCTCCCGGTGCGCGCAACCGCCGAGAAGCTCGCTTCCCGGCCCTCGCCCACGATGAGCGCGGCCGCGGGGAGTATCTCAACGGACGCCACGCGCGGCAGCTCCGGAGGCGGATCTCCGGTGCCGGTGCTGCCACATGCCGCCACGCTTCCCAGCAGCAAGCAGCTGGCCCCGCCAAGCCAGATCGATCTCATGTCAAGCTGCAGCGCCGCTCGCACGCTGTTGATCCTCCGTTGACGATCCTCCGTACCATGCTGTCCGAACGCTCGATTTCAGGCAACGCTTGGCCGGGGCTGTCGCCGGTACGCTGGCTCCACCCTTGCTGGAGGTATGGATACTAGAATATGATTTTCCGTCGTAATTATTCATACCTCGAATCGTCGAGGCTGAGACATGCGCATATCGGAACGGGGTCAGATCACGATCCCCAAGAAGCTGAGAGACCGTTTCGGGATGAATCACAACGTGGAGGTCGAACTCGTTCCAACGGACGGGGGCCTTCTCATCCGGAAGAGAACGGCCGCCGGGCACCCCGTGGACCGGGTGTACGGCATCCTGGGAATGGGCGGCAACACGGACGACTACCTCGAGGAGATTCGGGGTCGATGATCACGGCGGTGGATACGAGCGTTCTCCTCGACATCTTTCTGCCGGATGAGCGTCATGGCCGCACCTCGAAGGAGTGGCTCGTGGAGGCGTATGACGCCGGAGCGATCATCATCTCCCACGTCGTGTACGCCGAGTTGGCCCCCGCATTCCCCGACCGGGAGGCGCTGGACCGCGCGCTGCGCGAGGTCAACGTCGTCGTATCCCGGATCGATGCGGACATGGCCCACGATGCGGGGCGCCGGTGGGGACGGTATCGCCAGGCCGGAGGCGGCCGGGACCGCATCATCACGGACTTTCTGATCGGCGCCCACGCCGTCGCCACGTGCGATCGCTTTCTCACCCGCGACCGTGGATTTTTCTCCAGCTACTTCCCCGAACTCGAACGCGAGATCCAGGCGCCGTAGAGGAGGGCGCGGTAGTACCGCCATGCGTCCTCGAACCCGGCCCCATCCAGCAGTTCGAGGATGCGCGCTTCGGAAGCCCAGTGGATGCCCTCTTCGATCCTCGCCCGAAACGCGGTTCGTTCCGCCTCCCCCATCCCGTGGATCTCCCAGTAGCGGGTCCACGCCGCGAAGAGTTCATCGAAGCGGGGGCCGCTCCGGTCTCCGTGGAGTTCGAACAGAAGGAAGGGGGCGCCGGGCGCGAGGCGGCGGGCGATGTCGCGCAGGAGCGACTGTTTCGCGCCGTCGTCCGGGAGGAAGTGCATGACGTTGAAGCAGGTCGCGGCCGCGAAGCCGTCCTCGTCGAGGTCGGAGACGTGTCCGTGGACTAGCCGGACGCCGTCTCCCACGCCGGCCTCCTCCATCCGGTGCCTGGCGATCTCGATCATCTGGCGCGACGGATCGACGCCGGTCAGCCGCCACCCGGGCTCCGCCGCTTTGAACGTGACCAGCTCGATGCCGGTTCCGGCTCCGACGACCAGCACCCGCGGACTCGGGCCCACGCGTCCCCGGAGGAGCGCTAGCGCCTGCCGGAACGAGCTCCGGTAGCCGGGTATCACCGTGCGGGCGATGTACTCGTAGTCGCCGCCGTAGTCTCCGTCGAAGTCGAACGGTTCCGCGCTCCCGCGTGTACTCATGGGCACAAGAGACCCCCGGCCCGGGATTCGTTCAAGTGTGACGCCGCGGCCAGGCGGGTGTGACGCCGCGGCCGCACGGGGCGTGAACCCGACACGAGGTCACGGCTCGTATGGGGTAGGGTAGCGGCCCGCATGGGACGGGTCGCGGACGTGTTGAGATTCAGATTGCCGAAAGGCACGATGGTATAGATGAATACGAAGAGATTGGCCGCCCGCGCGCAGGTCGCGGTGCTGGCCGCATGGTCCGTTTTTGCCGGTTGCGGCGCCGCCGGAGGGGGGAGCGATCCGGCCATGTCCGGCCGGCTCGCCGCCGCCACGGCGAACATCGCGCCGGAAGAGAAGATGCGCGGCGTCTCCTTCTCCGCCCCGCGGCGCGAGATGGCGCCGGATGCGCTCGATCGCGCGTCCCTGACGGGGGCGAACTGGGTCGCCGTCATCCCCTACGCCTTCGTGGACCCCGCCCAGCCGCGCGTCGCGTTCGACCGCGAACGCCAGTTCTGGGGCGAAAGGACGGAAGGCGTCGCGAAGACCATCGAATACGCCAGGGAGAGCGGGCTCTCCGTACTCCTCAAGCCGCATCTCTGGGTGCGCGGACAGGGCTGGCCGGGCGAGTTCGAGCCCGACACGGAGGAGGACTGGGAGATGTTCCTCTCGGGGTACCGGGAGTACATCCTCCGGTTCGCGCACGTCGCCGACTCGATGGACGTGGAGATGATGAGCGTGGGGACGGAGGTCGATCTCGTCGCGCTCGCGCGGCCCGACTACTGGCGGTCGCTCATCGAGGAGGTCCGGGCGATCTACGGCGGCCGCCTCACGTACGCGGCGAACTGGGACAAGTACGCCCGGATCGAGTTCTGGGACGCACTCGACCTGGTGGGCGTGGACGCCTATTTCCCCCTCACCGACGACGCCACGCCGGACATGGAGACGCTGATCGAGGCGTGGGAGCCGTGGAGCGAGGAGTTGCGCGAGGTCGCCATCGCCACGGGGAAGCCGATCCTGTTCGCCGAGTACGGGTATCGCAGCGTGGACGGAGCGGCGGGCCGCCAGTGGGAGTTGCCCGAGGGACGCCGCGCGCGGGGCGTGCCGGCGAACTACGAGGCGCAGTCCGGAGCCTACGAGGCGCTCTTCCGCGTGTGGTGGGACCGTCCCTGGTTCGCGGGCGGCTTCGCGTGGAAGTGGTACGCGGGATCTCCGTCCGGCGAGTGGATCGCCACCGACTACTCGCCCCAGGGCAAGCCGGCGGAGACGGTCATGGCCACGTGGTACGGAGGCGATGCGAGCCCCGGCACGCCGCCGGTGCTCACGCCTCTGGATCTCGTTGAGGATCGCGCTGCGGATCGGACGGCCGGTCAGGCGCCGGACTGAACTCCAGTTCGGTCTGAAGAACGCCCTGGAAGGTGATCCGGTGGTGCGGGGTCGGGCCGTGCCGCTGGATCGCCTCCATGTGCTCGCGGGTCCGGTATCCCTTGTTGGACGCCCAGCCGTAGAGCGGGTATCGCGCGTCGAGACGCCGCATCAGGCGGTCGCGCGTGACCTTCGCGAGGATCGAGGCGCAGGCGATGGAATGCGAGGCCCGGTCGCCCCCGACGATCGAGCGGTGCTCGCCGAGTTCGGGGACCGGGTTGCCGTCCACGAGCACGAGTTCCGCCGGAAGCGCGAGACGATCGAGCGCGCGGCGCATGGCCACGATGGTCGCGCCGCGGACGTTGAGGCGTTCGATCTCGCGGGTGGAGGCGGCGGCGACCCGCCAGGCAAGACTTTCCGCGCGGATGCGTCGGGCGAGTTCCTCGCGACGGGGCGGGGAGACCTGCTTGCTGTCCGTGCACCCCTCGAACTGCTGGCCCGGGTGGAGCGCGACGGCGCCCACCATCACGGGGCCCGCCACCGGGCCCATTCCCGCTTCGTCGATCCCGACCACGACGCGGAGGCCGGAAGCCCAGCCCTCTTCCTCGTAGTCGAGCGGCGCCGTGGCCGGCGCTTCCCGAGCCGCTTCTGGAGCCGGCGTCGCCGGTGTCAGTCGTCCTGCTTCTTGTCGAGCCACCACTTTCGCTCTGGCACCCGGGCCCGCTTGCCGCGGCGGTTGCGCAGATAGTAGAGCTTGGCCCGCCGGACATCGCCGCGCCGAACGACCTCGAGCCCCACGATCCACGGGGAGTGGAGGGGGAAGATCCGCTCGACGCCGACGCCGCCGGAGATCCGCCGCAGCGTGAAGGTCGCGTTGACCCCCGCCCCGCGGCGACCGATGCAGACGCCCTCGAACGGCTGCACGCGTTCCTTCTGGCCTTCCTTCACGCGTACGCGAACGCGCACCGTGTCCCCCGGCGCGAAGGCCGGAAGGTCCGTGCGCTTATATCCCTCCTCGATACCGGCGATTCTGGGATCCATCGTTCGTCTATCCTTGTTCCCTGCGTCTCCAGGTGCGTTTCCGGCGGCGTATCCGTTTGCGTCACGGGAGGGTAGCGGCGATGTGACGATGGGTACGACCCGCAGCCTTTTAGTATACCATTGTCGCTCGGCTTGCGCCAAAAAACCGGTCAGTCGGCCGCGTCGAGGTCGAGGAGGTCGGGACGGCGGCGGCGCGTCGCCGCATCGGCCTGCGCGGCGCGCCAGCGCTCGATGCGGGGGTGATCCCCCGACCGGAGCACGTCCGGCACCGACCGGCTGCCGTGCTCGGCGGGCCGCGTGTAGGAGGGGGCGGAGAGGCGCCCCTCGTAGAACGAGTCCGAGGAGGCCGAATCGTGATCGCCGAGCGCCCCGGGGAGGAGGCGCACCACGGCGTCGATGACGACGAGTGCGGCCGGCTCGCCCCCGCTGAGGACGTAGTCGCCGATAGAGATCTCCTCGTCCACCCAGGCGTCGACGACCCGCTCGTCGATCCCCTTGTAGCGCCCGCACAACAGTGTGAGATCGGACTCGAGCGCGAAGCGCACCGCCGTCTCGTGGTCGAACGGCCGGCCGCGCGGGGAGAGCGAGATCACGCGCCCCGGCCGGTCCAGCGCGGCGAGCGCCGCGTCGAAAGGCTCGGGCTTCATCACCATCCCGCCCCCGCCTCCGAACGGCTCGTCATCCGTCGTCCGGTGGCGGTCCGTCGTGTACTCGCGCACGTCGATGAGCCGGTAGTCGACGAGCCCCGCCTCGCGGGCGCGGCCCGGGATCGAGAGGCCCAGCGGACCCTCGAGATAGTCGGGGAAGATCGTGAGGACGTTGATTCGCATCGAACCGTCCGCGTCAGATGTCGAGCAGGCCGGCGGGAAGCTTCATGTGGACCTCGCCGGCGTCGAAGTCCAGTTCCACGACAAGTTCCGCGTCGAACGGGACCAGCCGCTCGCGGCCATCGACATCGAGGGCGAGGAGCGGCGCGCCGGGCTGGTCGTACACTTCCCGGATCACTCCGATCGTCGTGTCACCCTCGCATACCGACAGGCCGATCAGATCGTGCAGCAGATAGCCCCCGTCCGGCAGATCCGGCAGCTCTTCGCGGGGGACGGCGAGGCGCGCGCCGCGGAGCCGCTCGGCCGCGGTGCGGTCCGCCACCTCGCGGACCTCGACGAGCCACCGCCCGCCGTGGAGCCTCGCCGTCTCCACCGTGAGCGCCTGGGGCGGGGGCGCCCCGCCCGCGCGCGCGGTCGCGTCGGCGCGGCCGCCTGTGTCCGTGCGCGCGACCGTATCCGCCCCCTGGTCGATGAGCTGGAGCCGGCGACCCGCCTGGAAGAGCGCCTCAGCGTGGTCGGTTTCGGCTTCCAGGAGCAGCCCGCCGCGGATCCCGTGCGGCCGGGCGATGCGGGCCACGATCACGGGCGCGTCGGACATGGCGACGGCGAGGCTAGTCGGCGTCGGCGCCGGCTTTCGCCTCGTCGCCAGCGTCGTCCGCGTCAACCGCGCCGTCGGCCGCATCGTCGGCCGAAGCGGTCGCCTCGGTCTCCGGCGCTGCCTCAGCCTCGGGGGCCGCCTCTGCCTCGGTAGCTGCCTCCGCCTCGGTAGCTGCCTCCGCTTCCGCAGGTGCCTCCGCCTCCGCAGGCGCCTCCGCTTCTGCAGCCGCCTCGGCTTCAGGCGCCGCCTCAGCTTCGGCCTCCGCCTCGGCTTCGGGCACCGCTTCCGCTTTGGCCTCCGCGGCCGTCTCGGCGGCGGGCGCCTCGGGCTCGGGCTCCGGCGGGGCTTCGGCGCTCGGCATCGGACGCTGCGATGTGCCGTGCTGTCCCGGCGGCGGACCGATCTCGATGATCGCCGTCTCGAGAGACATCGGATCCACGCCGTCGTGGAACTGCTTCCACACGCCTGTCTTCCGCAGGAGCGATCGCACCGTGTCCGTCGGCTGCGCGCCCTCGTTGAGCCAGTGCAGCGTGCGCGCGGCGTTGATCCTCACGAGCGACGGCTGCGTGCGCGGGTTGTAGAGCCCGAGGCGCTCGATCGACGCGCCCGCCGTCCCTTCCCGCGAATCCGTCACGATGATGCGGAACGAGGCCGCCTTCTTCGCCCCACGCCGCTTGAGCCTGATTGTCGTCGCCATTCAGTTCTCCGATTCTAGCCCAGTCCCTTGCCCAACTGGCCAAGGTCGCCGGGACCTCCCGGCATCATCCGGGGCATGAGCTTGCCCATCTGCTTCATCATCTGCCGCATTTCGCGGAACTGCTTGAGGAGTCGGTTCACCTCGTGCACCGGGCGTCCCGACCCCTTCGCGATCCTCGCCCGGCGCGACCCGTTCAGGATCTCCGGCCGCCTCCGTTCTTCCGGCGTCATCGAGAGGATGATCGCCTCCAGGTGCCTCACCCGTCGAGGGTCGACGTCCGCCTGGTCCAGCATGCGCGTGTCGACACCCGGCATCATCTTCAGCAACCCCTTCAGGGGACCCATCTTCTGGATCTGCTGGATCGAGGTCAGGAAGTCCGCCAGGTCGAACTCTCCCTTCCCCGCAAGCATCTTTTTCTGCAACCGCTCGGTCTCGCCGAGGTCGACCGTCTGCTGCGCGCGCTCCACGAGGCCGACGATGTCCCCCATCTGGAGGATCCGGCCGGCCATGCGCTCCGGGTCGAAGACCGTGAGGTCCTCGGGCCGCTCGCCCGTTCCGACGAATCGGATCGGCACGCCGAGCACGCTGTAGATCGAGAGCGCCGCGCCCCCGCGGGCGTCGCCGTCCATCTTCGTGAGGACGACCCCCGTAAGCCCCACCGCGCCGTGGAATCCCTCGGCGATCCGCACCGCTTCCTGCCCCGTCATCCCGTCCGCCACGAGCAGGACCTGCTGCGGCTCCACCGCCGCCTTCACGCGGCGGAGTTCGTCCAGCAACTCCTCATCCGCCTGCAGCCGGCCGGCCATGTCCAGGAGCAGGTGCGTGACTCCGCTCCGCCTCGCCTCGTCCAGCGCGCCGCGGGCGAGGTCCGACATGTCCTCGCCGCTCGGCCGCGCCAGGAGCGGGACGCCGATCCGCGCCGCCAGCGCCTCCAACTGCTCCGGAGCCGCCGGGCGATATGGATCGCACGCCACGAGCCCCGGCCGCCGTCCCTCCTTCGCGAGACGCCGCCCCAGTTTCGCCGCCGTCGTCGTCTTCCCCGACCCCTGCAGGCCGACGAGCATGACCACCGTGGGCGGAACCGACGCCTCCGACTCCTCCGGCGCCGCCTCCCCCAGCAGGGCGACGAGTTCGTCGTGGACGATCTTCACGATTTGATCGCCCGGCCGGACCGACTTCAGCACATCCTCGCCGAGCGCGCGCTCCTTCACCTTCGCGAGGAAGTCGCGCGCGACCCGGAAGTTGACGTCCGCCTCGAGCAGGGCGCGCCGCACTTCGCGCAGCCCCTCGTCCAGCATCTTTTCCGTGATGACGCCGCGCTGGCGCAATTTCTTCAGCGCACCGTCGAGCCGGTCACCAAGGCGTTCGAACATCCACCGTTCCAGGCATCAAAAAAAACGCGATTGGAAGGTCTCCATTCGCGTCTCGAGAAGGCGCCGACCGCCCGCACCCGATCCGTATTGAGCCGCGCAGTTTAGGGACTTTCGCGACTTCAGGCAACGAATCCGGGCGACGAATTCAGGCCGCGGCCGCCGCGGACAGCGCAATCGTCTCGCGCCGGGCGGCGCCGACACCCACGAAGCGGATGGGCGTGGCGCAAACCTCCTCGATCCTGGCGAGGTAGCGGCGGGCGGGATCCGGAAGGTCGCCGAGGGTCCGGCACCCGCTCGTGTCCGCGTTCCAGCCCGCCCAGCGCTCGTACACCGGACGCACGCGGGCGAGATCCGCGACGGAGTCCGGGAACGACGCGGCCGGCGCCCCGTCGAGTTCGTAGCCGGTGGAAAGCTGGATCGTCTCGAAGGTGTCGAGCACGTCCAGCTTCGTGACCGCGAGGCCGGTGAGGCCGTTCACGCCGGCCGCATAGCGGGCGACGCTGCCGTCGAACCAGCCGGGGCGGCGGGGGCGGCCGGTGGTCGCGCCGAACTCGCCGCCGAGCTGCCGCAGGCGTTCGGCCTCCGCCTCGGGGAGTTCCGTCGGCAGCGGACCCTCGCCCACGCGCGTGATGTAGGCCTTCACCACGCCGATCACCTCGTCGATCAGGGTGGGCCCGATCCCGACTCCGGAAGCGGCGCCGCCCGCCGTCGTCGTCGAGGAGGTCACGAACGGATACGTCCCGTGGTCGATGTCGAGGAGCGCCCCCTGCGCTCCCTCGAGCAGGACCCGCCCCCCGGACGCCAGCCCGCCGCGGATCTCGTCCCCCGCGTCCGTCAGCAGTTCCACCATCGTCGGGCGGACCGCTTCGAGTTGCGACATCACCTCGTCCGCGTCCACCCGCCGCTCGTCGCCGAGCCCCGCCAGCGTGACGTTCGCGCGCATCGCCGCGCCCGCCACGATCTCGCGCGTGCGGTCCAGGTTGCGGAGGTCGCCGACGCGGAGCCCCGTGCGCGAGATCTTGTCGCGGTACGCCGGACCGATTCCCCGCCCCGTCGTCCCGATCTTCTTCGAGCCCCGGCTGTCCTCCTGCGCCGCATCGAGCAGCCGGTGATAGGGGAGGACGAGATGCGCGCGCCGGCTCAGCCCCAGGCGCCCGTCGAGATCGATCCCGCGGGCCCGGAGCGTGTCCATCTCCCGCGCCAGCACCCACGGATCCACGACGACCCCGTTGCCAAGGAGGCAGCGCGTGTCCGGATTCAGGATCCCGGAGGGGATGAGGTGGAGGATATGCTCCTCCTCGTCCGCGCCCTCCCCCACGCGCACCGTGTGCCCCGCGTTCGCGCCCCCCTGGTAGCGCGCCACGATCGTGGCCTGCTCCGCGAGCACGTCCACGATCTTCCCCTTCCCTTCGTCTCCCCACTGCGCCCCCACAACAACGACGCAGCGCACCCTGTCACTGAACACGTGTCTGTCTGGCTCTCTATTCGGGGTCAGGCGGAGACGCCGAGGGCGGCGGCTTCCAGGGCGGCGTCGACGGTGGCGAGCTTGGCGGCGTCGGCGGGCTGCAGCGGGCTGCGGGGCACGCCGCCGTAGAGGCCGAGGCGGTCGAGCGCGGCCTTCACCGCGGCGATGCCTCCCTCCGCCACGAGGCTCTTGTGGAGCGGCGCCACGCGTTCCTGCATGGCTCCGGCGCGGCGGTGGTCGCCCTCCTTCCAGGCGTCGTAGATCTGGCAGCAGGAGCGGGTCGCGATCACGGCCACGCCCAGGATGCCGCCGGCCGCCCCCGCCTCGAGCGCGGCGTAGAGGAGCGCGCCGGAGCCCACGAGCACCTGCGCGTTGCGGCCGCACGCCTCGATGAGTTGGCCGAGGTTGCGGAGATCGCCCGAGGAGTCCTTGATCCCGATGATGTTGGGGTGTTCGACGAGCCGGCCCACGAGATCCGGCGTCAGGTGCACAGGCACGAACTGGGGGATGTGGTAGAGGACGACGGGCACGGGCGACGCATCGGCCACCGCGAGAAAGTGGTCGCGCACGACGTCCGGCCGCATCGCCTTCAGGTAGTAGGAGCCGGAGCGCACGAGGACGGCGTTCGCGCCAAGCTCGGCCACCTCGCGGGTCACGGATATCACCTCGCGCGTGGACTCGGCCCCCGTCCCGACCGTGAGCGTGCGGTCGCCGATGCGCGCGGCCGTGGTCTCCACCAGCGCGCACAGTTCACGGCGGTCGAGGAGCGGCGCCTCCCCCGTGGAACCGGCCACCACGATGCCGGCGATGGGGTGCGAGAGCCACTCGCGCAGGTTGTTGTCGAACGCGTCGAGCGCGAGCTCGCCGTCCTCGCCGAAGGGCGTGGCCACGGGCGGATGTACGCCTGAAAGATCTCTCATGGAACTTCCGAAGTTAGGGTCAGTGGCGGGTCCCCCGCGTTCCCGCGGGAACGTCTCCCGGGGGTTCGCGCCTCAGGCCGAGGGACTCGGCGCGTTGCCGTCCCGGCGGCTGAAGCCTTCGAACAACCCTTCGAGTCGGACCAGACGTTCACGCACGTCCGCCATGTCCCGGGTCAGGGCCGTCAAGTCGCGGCGGATTCCCAGCAGCACCGGCGCGAATACGCCGACGAGCGCGATGGCCACCCCGATGATTGTCCAACCTTCTGCCGTCATCACCGTCTCCTCGTGTCTCGGGTTCGTTCGTGTCTCGAACCCAAGTTCCGGGCAGGGCTCAATGTGGTGTCATCGGGGACCGGCTTCAAGGTAACGGGCGGGGTCCGGAGACGTTCCCACGGGAACGTCCGTCTATCTCGGACTCAGTAGCCGCGGGACGGCGCCGCTCTGGGCGGGCGACGCGGCGGGCAGCGCCGCTGAGGTCGAGATCCGGTTCAGCCGCGGGATCCCGAGCGCGGGGGAGTCGGAGTGAAGGGGGGAAGCGGTGGCTTCAGACCGTCTTCAAGCATCGTTTCGATGTAGAGCTGCTTGGCGTCCTGAAGGTTCCACAGCGCCTCGTCGGGCGTATCGCCGTGGCTTGTGCATCCCTCCAACTCGACGACGCGGGCGACGTAGTACGACGATCCGTCGTCGAGAACTTCCTGCAGGACCCGCTCGCCGTAGGGCAGACTCATGTAGTAGTTGATGTTCCCTGCTTTAGTGCTCACCGGACCCCTCCTGCTGCTTCAAGCCTGTCGATGAGATCCAAGGCATCCCTCACGTACACGTTACGCAGAGGGTCGTGCCGCGCAACGGTCGCTCGTAGCTGCGGATGGTCTGGATAATGGTAGATCACGTGCTTGCTTCCTTCACGTCGATGGAACCCGTAGCTGCGGTAGAGCTTGTGAAGTTCGCGAAGCCTCCAGCCGGCGGGCGACCGGCGCATTTTCTCGCGCAGTTTCTCGTCGCCCATGAGGACGGCGTTCTCCAGCGTCTCAGGTTCGTCGGTGTCTCGAACCCAAGTTCCGGGCAGGGCTCAATGTGGCGTCATCGGGGGCCGCCTTCAAGGTAACGGGAAGGGTCCGGATGGCGTCCTGCGGACTCGTGTCGTCCGGTTCGGGCATGCGGTAGCCGACGCCGCGCTCGTTTCGGATATATGCGGCGCGGGTCCCGTCTTCGCCCAGCTTTCGCCGAAGCCTCTTGACGACGGCGTGGACGAGCTTCGGGGCGCGGTGGTCCGGAGGCCGCCCCCAGGCCCTGCGGAACAGAGAACGGTACTTGGACACCCGCCCGGCGTTTGTCGACAGCGCGCGCAGCACCTCGTATTCCGTGGCCGTCAGTTCCAACGTGCGCTCGCCGAGGGTCACGTGGCGTCGTTCGTAGTCGATGGCGAGTTGTCCGAGCACGAAGCGTTCGGGTTGGGCGTGCTTTCTCAGGGCGGCCCGAACTCTCGCCGTAAGCTCCGTGGGAGAAAACGGTTTGACGATGTAGTCGGCGGCGCCGGCGCCGAGGGCCCGGGCGATGGTCTCGTCCCGTCCGTAGGCGGAGATGAAGATCACCGGCAGGTCGGCCAGCTCGGTAACGTGCTCCATCAGCTCGATCCCGTCGGTCCCGGACAACATGAGGTCGAGCAGGACCAGATGGGGTTTCTCGGCCTGGATGACATGTGACAGTTCCCGGTGGTCCCCGGTCACGACCGTGGCGTAGCCCTCCGCGTTGAGTGCGTCGCGGACATGGCGCAGCGCCTGCGGGTCGTCGTCCACCACGAGGATACGCGCCTGTGCCCGGCGTGGTCGGCGCGGGCCCGCCCGAGCCCGGGCAGCGTCCGCCGCTCGAGGGTCGCCGTCGGCATGTTCAGCCAACGGGACCGTGAACGTGAACTCGGCGCCCTGGCCCTGCCCACCGCTCCTGGCCCAGATCCGCCCGCCGTGAGCCTCGACCAGTCCCTTGCAGATGGCCAGGCCCAGACCGCCTTCCAGATTCTGCCTGGCATCCCCGGTACTGGCCTGCTTCCGGAACAGATGCGGGAGGCGCTCCGGCGGAATGCCCCGGCCGTTGTCGGCGACCGAGATCGCAACGTGAGCGTCTTCGTGCCGTGCGGAAACCCGGATAGGCGACGACTCCGGAGAGTGCCTGGCGGCATTGGCGAAGAGGTTGTTCAGCACCTGCACGATGCGTTGCCGATCCGCCGACTCGCGAGGCAGCTCCTCGGGAAGGTCGACCCGGACCGCGTGCCGGGCGCCGCCGTGCAGGAAGGTGTTCCTCGCCTGGTCGACGAGCGTTCCCACATCCGAGGATTCGGTCGAGATCGACAATGTGCCCGTGGCGATGCGCCCGGCATCCAGCAGATCTCCGATGAGGCCGCTCATCTGATCGGCCTGCGCGTCGATGATGCGGAAGAACTGCAGCATTTCGGGCGCGGCGAAGCTGCGCGAAGCGCCGAGCACGGTTGCCGTCGATCCCTTGATCGAAGTGAGCGGCGCGCGCAACTCGTGACTCACGATGGCGAGGAACTCCGTCCGCATCCGCTCGAGTTCCTCGAATGGCGCCAGATCCTGGAGCGTGACCACCACCGACCGGACAGCGTCCTCGGTCGCCTGGATCGGAGTGACGTTGACCAGTGTCGTCACGCTCCGGCCGTCGGGGACCGAGAGCGTCATCTCCTCGGCGCGGACCGTCTCGCCGTCGCTCAGTTGCCGTGCCAGCGGGAACTCCGCCAGGGAGACTTCCCGCCCATCGGCGCGCTGACACGTGATCACTTCCAGCAGTTCCTCGACGGCGCGTCCGGGCGAGCCCAGGCCCTCGACAATGCGCCGCACCTCCCGGTTGAACGATAGCGGGTTGCCCGTCTCGGCATCGAAGACCACCACGCCGACGGGCGACGTCTCGATCAGCGTCTCCAGGTCAGCGCGCGCCCGGCGCTCGTCGCGGTGCGCGCGGGCGTTGGCGATCGCGGTGGCGGCCTGCGAGGCGAACAGCAACAGGATCTCTTCGTCGGCACTCGTGAACTCCTCCCCTCCCTCCTTCTCGGCGAGAAAGAAGCTGCCGACGTCCACGCCCCGGTACTTCATTGGCGCGACCAGCATCGCCGTGGACCAGACGAGGTCCGACGAGAGCCCGAGCGACCGGACGTAGGCCTGCAGGTCCGCCAGGCGCAGCGGCGCCGCAAGATCCCGGAAGTGTGCAAAAAGGCGTGGTGAGTCCGGCCACGCCGCAATCTCGCGGTCTTCGTCGGGCGTGAAACCGGAGGCGACGAACTCCACGACACTTCCGGTGTGGTCGACCGTCGCGATCATGCCATAGCGGGCCGCTGTCAGAGCGCGGGCGCTGTCGACGACCTCCCGAAGCACCGCGTCCAGGTCGAGGCTGTCGCTGACACGCAGTGCGGCGGCGCTCAGTCGGGAGACACGCTCCTGGAGCGCCTCGATCTGTCGCCGCAGCCGCTTGGCATCATCCGTCACCGGCCGCGTCCTTGCGGCAACGGCTGGCCGGTTGAACGGACAACGCTCGAATGTCGCCGGAATATCGTCAGGATACAGCCCCCGGTCGCCCAAGGATCGCACACGATCGGCTATGATAAATGTCCGGTGGGTTCCGAGCCAGCGTCGAGCATGGCAAGGAGACCTTCTGGCGTCGTGAGGCATATCCTGAGGGGATTGGGCGGTGTTCGCGTGACCGCAAGGCTCGCGACAGGTCCTCCTCGACTTGGCATAGCGCCGTCCTTTCCCCCTCCCACAGGTGGTTGCAGCGGGTGCCGGTACGTGTCTTCGCAGAGAGGCGTATGATCATGAAGAGAGCCGGAAGGCTCACCAACGCTCTCCCCGTGGTCGTCATCCTTGCCGGCGTGGCGGCCTGCGGTGGCGACGCCGGGCCGACCCCGCCGACTCCGACGCCGCCGACACCGGCACCTCCGCCTCCGCCCCCGCCTCCGCCGCCGGTGGCCCCCGTGCAGGTAGGAACCATTCCGAATCAGACCGTGGCGACCGGGCAAACGGCGACGCTGGACGTGTCCTCGTTCTTTCGCGATCCCGATGGCGGCGCGCTGACGTACACCGCCGAATCCTCCGCCCCCGCGGTGGTCTCGGTGTCGATGTCCGGCAGTGCGCTGACGCTGACGGGCGTGGCGGACGGGACGGCGACCGTCACCGTGACCGCGCGGGATCCGGACGGCTTGACCGCCGCCCAGGGCTTCCAGGTGACGGTCGAGACGCCGAACCGCGCGCCGGAAGCGGTGGGGACGATTCCGGGCCGGAGCCTCGAGCCGGGACGGACGGCGACCGTGGACGTGTCCTCCTACTTCCAGGATCCGGACGGTGACGCGCTGACGTACACGGCCGCGTCGTCGGCCCCGGCGGTGGTCTCGGTGTCGCTGTCCGGGAGCGCCCTGACGATGGCGGGCGTGGCCGACGGGACAGCGACCGTCACGGTGACGTTTACCGCCATTTGAGATCCAACAACGTCCCAAGATGTTCGTGAAGGTTCATATAGTCCAGTAATAACAACGTGTTACGGGGCTCCACCACCGATACCGTCAGCCAACGCCGTCCCTTGCGATCCGGCTCCATCCCTCATATTATGTGGGGATGAGTACTGGAACGAACACCACCCGGAAACGGCGGAAGACCAAGCCCAAGGGCCGTCATCCCCACAAGGCCTTGTCAGCCGCCTTCATCCGCTCCGCTCCGCCCGGCAGACACGCCGACGGCAACGGGCTGTACCTGTACGTCCAGCCCAGCGGAGCCCGCAGCTGGATCCAACGGCTCGTGATCCGTGGACGGCGGCGGGAGCTCGGGCTCGGCAGCGTCGCCCTTGTCTCGCTGGCCGAGGCGCGCGAAAAGGCGCGGTCGAACCGGAAGCTCGCCCGAGAAGGCGGGGACCCGCTCGCGGAGAAGCGGCGGGCGCGGGGCGTCCCGAGCTTTGCCGAAGCCGCCGTGAAGGTCGTCGAGCAGCAGAAGGCCGGTTGGCGCAATCCGAAGTACCCGAGGGCTTGGCTGAGCAGTCTGGATCGCTTCGCGTTCGGACGAATCGGCAAGATGCCGGTCGCCGAGGTCACGGGGGCGGACATCTACGAGGTCCTCGCCCCGATCTGGCACGTCAAGCCACCCACGGCCCGGACGTTGCGCCGCCGCATGCGCGCCGTCCTGGAATGGGCCGTGGCGATGGAACTGCGGCCCGACAACCCCTGCGACCGCATCGGGCGGGTGCTCGGTCCTCAGAACGACGTGGTGAAGCACATGAAGGCGCTACCGCACCGCGAGGTCGCGACGGCCCTTGAGGCGGTCCGGGCGTCCGACTCGCTGCCCGCCGTCAAGCTGGCCTTCGAGTTTCTGGTCCTGACGGCGGCTCGGTGGGGCGAGGTGCGGTGGGCCGTGTGGCCGGAGATGGACCACGGGGAGGGCGTGTGGACGATCCCGGCGAAGCGCATGAAGGCCGGACGCGAGCACCGGGTTCCGCTGTGCGGGCGGGCGTTGGAGATCCTCGACGAGGCGCGGAGGCTGGACGGAGAGGGTTCCATCGTCTTCGCGAGAGGGCGCGGACGGGAGCTTGCCGAGAAGCAGGTTCGCCAGATGCTCGAAAGGCTGGGAATCGCGGCGGTGCCGCACGGCTTCCGGTCCTCGTTTCGGGACTGGGCCGCCGAGGAGACCGACCATCCCCGGGAGGTGGTCGAGGCGGCGCTCGCGCACATCGTCAAGAACAAGGTGGAAGCGGCCTACATGCGATCCGACCTGTTCGAGCGTCGCCGTCGGCTCATGGATGAGTGGGCAGAGCATGTCTCGCGCCGGAGAGCGGGCTCCGGAGTCTGATTGGACGTGCCGCGGTCCAGGAACGCGGGTTCAGGCCCGTTTTCGGCCGTAGCGGGGGGTTTTCGGGGAACCTACGGGCCACAGGATGGCCCAGGAGCGACGATCTCAGGTCTCCGAGGGGTACGGGCAGGCCGGAAACCGGGCGGTCGACAGAGCGTGGCGCAGCCCGAGGAGTGATGAGTCGGGCCGGTCGCCCTCGCCGTCCTTGAGGATGGCGACGACGAGGCCGGGGAGCTTGTCCGCGACTGCTCGATGGGCGTTGTTCCGGGCGGCGCCCGGAGGGGCATTTCGGCGGCGGCGCCGGGCTGGCTAAGCCACTGTTAGGTGGCTCAGCCAGCACACGCAGTGTTGAACACTGCGGCTGGCGAGGGGCTCCGCCCCTTCGACCCCGAGAAGCCCGCGCTGATGCGCGAAGATCGCGGGCGAGAGCCCCGGTCGCCGGTTTTGCGGCAGGCGACTGCCGACGGGTCGAGGTCTGGGAGCAGCCCCGACTCCGAGTCTCCCGAGGTTGCACCGGTCGATCCGATTGCATACCTTGTTGCGCCATGTATCTGGCTAATCAATGTATGGGGGATAACGACATGACCGCACCGGTCTATAGGGAACTGATCGCCGCCTCGTCGCGCCCGATGGTGCTCTCCATCCTCGCAGGCGGGGAGAGCTACGGCTACCAGATGCTCAAACAGGTGAAGCTCCTATCGGGTGGAAGCGTGGACTGGTCCGACGGGATGCTCTATCCGGTCCTGCACCGCTTGGAACGGGACGGTCTCATCGCGGGCCGCTGGCAGTTGACCGATGCGGGACGGCGGCGGAAGTACTATCGGCTGACCGAACGGGGAAAACGCCAGCTGTCGCGCGACCGGGCGAGTTGGCGGACGCTGACCACGGCACTCGAAGCGGCTTGGGGAGGAGCGCATGTTTGATCTGGAGGCGGCGTTTCGGGACTGGCGCGCGAGCATGGAGCACGGGACTGGCCTGTCGCCGCGCGAGGTGGACGAACTGGAGGACCACTTGCGGGAGCACGTCGATCTGGAGTTGGAGTTGGACAAAGCGCTGACTCCCGCTCGCGCGTTTGCGTTGGCTCGATACGCCATCGGCGAGCCGAAGACGCTTTCAAGCGAGTTCGCCAAGGCGGGCAAGCCGAGGTGGCGGCACCTGCTTCGGGCTGGCGGGGCGCTGTTCGCGGCGTCCTGGTTCCTGCCCGCCGTCGGAGACGCGGCTGGGCACCTTTGGGGCTGGGAGGCGTTTTTCCTCGCTCTCGAATGGGGAAGTCCCGTGGAAGCGCTGAGCGCGCTCAGCAGCATTCTGGTGCCCCTCGCGATGTACATGACCGGGCGTGTCCGGCGCTCGAAGCTCGGGTGGCTGACTTGGTGCGTGACGAGCGCGACGGTGCTGAACCTTCTCTACTGGATCGCCTCGGGCGATCTGGCGGTCGGCTATTGGGCTTGGGCGGGCTCGTTCGTTTGCACCGCGTCCGCCCTATGGGTGCGCGCCCGCGAACGGGCGTCCACCACGTTGAGACAGGCTCCGGCCCGGCCAAGCTGGATGGGGGGGTCCAAGGGGGGGAAGCTCCCCCCTAGCCAGTCCGCCACGTTCAACGTGGCGTCGGCTGGCTCAGCACTAACTCAGGACTAGCTCAGGGCTGGCAGCGGCCATGCGTTAGCGGCCTCCGGATTCGATCTGTGGAACCTCTTCCTCGGGCTCCTTCTCGCGGGGGCCGAAGCGGACGAGCAGTCCGCCTAGGAACAAGGCGATTAGCCAGAGGAAGAGGCTGAACGCGGTGGCCTCCTCCGCCACGGAGACATCGGTGGCGATGGTGCTCATCAGAACGCCGAGCCAGAGGGCGAAATTCTGGAGCTGGAAATCGAGCTGGTCGCCGCGCTTCATGCTCTGCACTGCCCGCAGCACGAGGTAGAGCACGGCACCGCCGAAACTTAGGAACGCGGCGGACTCGGAGATGGCCTGGATGAACCCGAACGCGGCCCCTACGGCACCGCCCGAGAGAATGCGCAGGGGCGAAGGCGAACTCGACTTGCGGGTGCGGGTCCGCGGGACCGCCGGCACCCGAGTCGCCTCCGGAACGCCGGATTCCGGGTCGGTAACGGACATCTCCGTGGCGACGAATTCCGCGAGCGCAGTTCTCGTCGCCTGCACGTCAATCCCGGCCTCGGCGGCGATGCGCTCCAGTTCCTCGGCGCTGAGCGTGTCTCCGCGGGCGTCGATCTCGGCCGCGCGCTGAAGAATGAGGGAGACCTGCGACGTCGTGAGCCTCAGCGGTGGGTCGGTCATGCGTCAGCCTCCGGATTCGATCTGCGGTGGGTCGGCATTTCGCTCCCGGCGAGGGACACCCGACGGATAAGCAGCCCACCCCTTCAGGAAGGGAACGTCGAGGCTGGGCGCACGTCAATGTAGGTCGCTGCCGATAGCAGTCACCGGCAGCGTGCGACGGTGCAGTAGCCGCGTGGCATACGATGGTTCTCGACTCCGGTGGTCACGTCGCTCGACGGGTAGTACGGACGAGGAACCGCAGCCTGCGCTCCGCATAGGCTACGGTTCCGGCGGCGGGTTGCCCCGGAGTTGCACGAGCGCCTCCACCTGCCTCGCGATATCAGCGACCTGCGAGAATGCGAAACGCACCCTGCCGCTGGCGTCCAGTATGAAATACGACGGGATCCCGCTGACGCCGAAAGCGTTCTTGGCCTCTGCGGCCAAGTCGTAGTACACGGGATAGGTTACGCCTCGGGCCGCGATGAACTCTTCCATGTCGGGACCGGGTTGGTCGTCCGTCGTGATGGAGAGGATCTGGACGCCGGTGGACTCAAGGAGTTCGCGAAGCCGAACGACCTGTGGAATCTCGGCGACAGAATAGCCGCAAGACCGTGCCCAGAAGACGAGCACCGTGTTCCTGCCCTCGATGAGGTCCGAAAGGAGTACACGGTTTCCGTTCTTGTCGGCGAGGCTACTGGACCTGGGTGCCCATCGGACAGTGTCCGCGACGATGCGCGGCAGCATCCGGGCTTCGGCTGACTCAAGAAGAGTGTGCCATTCCGGACTCTCGGTATTCTGTCCGACCAGCGCTGCCAGTGAATCAGCTTGGTCTGCATGCGTAAGAGGATCGGCCGCAACGACGGCATAGTCGCGCGCAGCACCGGCGGTGTCTCCCCGGGACAACTTCACGTCAGCGAGGCGTTGGAACACCTCCGGGTCCACCGCCGTGGCTGCCGCCTCCTCAAGAGCCTCCAACGCTTCGTCCTCCTCTCCCGCAGCGGAGAGAAGCTCGCTGTAGGTGACGAGCCGATCCGCCCACTGTCGGGCTCGGGTGCGGGCGTACTCGCTCACCGTCCGGCCAAGTGGTCTGCCGGGATGAGCCACCAGATCTGCGTGTTCCGTCCCGGCTCGCGCCTCGCGTTCCAGTCCTTGGCGCGCGAGTTCCAAGGCCCGCTCTCGACGCTCAGGGAAGCTGGCGAGCCTTCGCGCGGCAGAGAACTTGCTTCCCCCATCCGCGAGCATTCTCTCGATCCAGCGGTCGGCGGCTGGCAGGTCGGGCGCTCGGTTCCACTCAGTCGCGACATTCAGCGCCCAACTCAGCATCTGCGATCCGGTGCCTTCCGCGTCCGGCCAGTATTCTTCAAACGCCGCTAGCGCGGCGTCGGCGTCACGGTCCTCGAAAAACTTCTGCACGGTTTCGATGCCAACGATCTGAGCCCACGGGCGCGTGCCCCTGCCCTCATTCCGAGCACGCTCTGTCCAGAACGCCACCGCGACGGAATCCTCCACATCATCCGCGTAGCCTTGGATCGCGACGACGGTGGCCGGGGGAAGCGGCGTCCGACGGGCGTACTCCTCATGGATGCCCGCGAAGTTTTCTTGGTGCCAAGCAAGCAAGCTGTCGCTCCCGGTGGAACCGAGCGCCACGTCCTCGTGGAACCGCAGCGTGCTCCACCCAGCCAAGAAGTCGGGATAGAGTTCCATCGCAAGTCGATTGGATTCGTAAGCGGTGATCCAGTTGCGGCCAGCGAAGTCGTAAGCGCGCTGCATCAGCGAGTGATACAGGGGTTGGCCATCCTCGGCATGGATCAACAGCTCGAACAGATCCCTTCCGTTGGCGTCGATGCGCTGTCCCGTCTTTTCCTCGACCACGAAGGCGGCGTACACGACTTGGTCGGGAAGGGTGAAGCTCGCGGCGAAAGTGCCATTCGGTTCCGGCTTCAGAATGGCGAAGGCGGTGTTGCGCAAGCCGCCGTTGTACATGCCGTCGCGTTCCGTCCGGAAGTGACCGCGCAGCACGAGTTCCTGCTCACCTGCCAGCCTCTCGATCGGCGTATAGGTCACTTCAATGCGGGAGTTGGGCACCGGAGCCTCCGGGGAGAACCGTAGTCGGCGTTCGCCGGCACGCTCACTCTCTTGTCCACTCACGACGCCCGGAAGAAGCCCAAGGACGCACCAGACCACCAATCCGGGCCGACCGATCCTGATCGTGCTCTCAATCATCAGGTGCTACCCTCTGTGCTGGGTTGGTGATGGCCCACTCGACGATCGCGTGGACCAGGGAACATGGCACCATCGTGGTTCCTGTTCTCCTCTCGTAGCTTTCAGAAGTGAGACGCCACCAAAGGTAAGGAACGTTTACCTGACATCACCGTAGGATGGCGCTGGCCGACCTCGCAAGCAGAGGCAATCCACCTCGCTGAGCCCAGCCCCCCCGATCCACTCACAAGTCACGCTCGCCAAGGCCTGACCGAACAGCTAACGGTCCGGGGAGGTCTTTGGAGCCCCAGAGTGTTCCCGTTTGAGAACAGGGATGGAATGTGGGGATACCGGACCACGACATATCTAAATAATTGATAATAATAGCGTTATGCGATCCCGTTTACGAAGGTGACGGCGACCGACCCGGACAACGTGTCCGCCATCCAGGAGTTCGACGTAACCGTGCGGCGATCTTCCGTGACGAACCTGACGAACCACTCCGCGGATGACGGGGGACCCGCCTGGTCCCCGGACGGGACCCGGATCGCTTTCGCGTCCGACCGCGACGGGAACACGGAGATCTACGCGCTGAACGCAGACGGGAGCGGCGTCACGCGGCTGACGAACCACTCCGCGTTCGACGGGGGGGCCGCGTGGTCGCCGGACGGGGCCCGGATCGCGTTCACTTCCGACCGCGGCGGCATCACGGATATCTACGCGATGAATGCGGACGGGAGCGGCGTCACGAACCTGACGAACCACTCCGCGCACGACTCGCACCCCACGTGGTCCCCGGACGGGACCCGGATCGCGTTTTCATCGAGGCGAGACGGCAACGCGGAGATCTACGCGATGAACGCGGACGGGAGCGGCGTGACGCGGCTGACGAGCGACTCCGAGTTGGACTTGCATCCCGCGTGGTCCCCCGACGGAACCCGGATCGCCTTCACCTCATACCGCGGCGGCGACCCGGAGATCTACGCGATGAATGTGGACGGGAGCGGCGTGACGCGGCTGACGAACCGCAACGCGAGGGTACCGGCATGGTCTCCCGACGGCGCCCGAATCGCGTTCGCCTCCGGGCAGGGCGACAACTACGAGATCTACGTGATGAACGCGAACGGGAGCGGCGTGACGCCGGTGACGAGCCACTCCGCGTTCGACTATGAGCCCGCGTGGTCGCCCGACGGGTCCCGGATCGCGTTCACGTCCGACCGGGACGACCCGGGCGGAAACCACGACATCTACGTCATAGACGTTCCCGCCACGCCCCCAGCTGCGCAGCCCGTGGCCCCCGTGCCGGTCGGAACGATTCCGAACCGGACCGTGGCGCCCGGGCAGACGGCGACGCTGGACGTGTCCCCGTTCTTCCGCGATCCCGATGGCGGCACGCTGACGTACACGGCCGCGTCTTCGGCCCCGGCGGTCGTCTCGGTGTCGATGTCGGGAAGCGCGCTGACGATGGCGGGCGTGGCGGACGGAACGGGAACCGTCACGGTGACCGCGAGAGATCCGGACGGCCTGACGGCCGAACAGAGCTTCAGCGTGATGGTTGGAGGCGGAGGAGGAGGAGACGACCACAGCTGCGCCCGCGGCGAGGAGACCGTCCTGGCGTGGGCGGGTTCGGCGTCGGGCGTGCTGACCGCCGGCGACGAGGACTGCTTCGTGGTCGTCGTGCCGTCGACGGCCCCCGCGGATCGGCTCACGGCATGGACCACGGGAGACACGGACACCTACGGAACCCTGTACGACAGTTCGTACGGCGTGATCGACGAGAACGACGATTGGGTAACTACTTCCACCAGCTTCAACTTCCTGGTAACCCACGCTGCGGCGCCGCCCGGGCGGTACTACATCCGCGTCCGCGGCTATGACTCCGACGTGTCCGGCCCATACACGATTCACGTCGACGACCACGGCGACTCGTTCGAGAGCGCCACGGTGGATTGGGAGGTCCGCGGCCTCACCTTCGCCTCCTTGGCGAACGCGGGGTCCATCGCGGCACCCGGGAACCGGGATTTCTTCGCGTTCTTCCTCTTCGAGTCCGCCCTCACCAGCGTGGGTACGACCGGAAGCATGGACACGTACGGCACCCTGTACGACGAAGATGGCGGGAGGATCGCCGAAGACAACGACAGCGGGCCGGACCGGAACTTCCGCATCGAGAGGCAGCTGGAAGCGGGGATCTACTTCGTCGAGGTCCGAGGGGTCGGAAACAGTACGGGGTCCTACGAACTCGGAGTTGGCGCGGTCGGCGCAAGACACTCGGCGTACCCCGCGTGGTCCCCTGATGGCTCCAGCATCGCCTTCACGTCCGACCGGGACGGCAGGGTGGACATCTACGTGATGAACGCCGATGGGAGCGGCGTCAGGCGCCTGACGAACGACGCGGCCTGGAGTCTGATCCCCGCGTGGTCCCCCGACGGCTCCAGAATCGCGTTCACGTCCGTCAGGGGCGACAGTCTGGAGATCCTGGTGATGCGCGCGAACGGGAGCGGCGTCACGCGCCTGACCGGCGGCTCCGAATGGAACGATGCCTCCCCCGCGTGGTCCCCCGACGGCTCCAGAATCGCCTTCGCGTCCGACCGGGACACCTACGATTTCGACCCGGACACCTTCGATCCCTTCCAGATCCATGTGATGAACGCGGATGGGAGCGGCGTCACGCGCCTGACCCACAACGCCGAATGGGACGATGGCTTCCCCGCCTGGTCCCCGGACGGCTCCCGCATCGCGTTCGCATCCGACCGGGCTGACGGCTTCAACTATCAGGTCCATGTGATGAACGCGGACGGGAGCGGCGTCACGCGCCTGACCGGCGGCTCGGGATGGGAGGCGACCGCGCCGGCGTGGTCTCCAGACGGCTCCAGAATCGCTTTCTCGGCCGACCGGGACGACGACCTGGACATCTATGCGATGAACGCTGATGGAACCGGCGTGACGCGCCTCACGAGCGATCCCGCAGAGGATTTCTGGGCCACCTGGTCTCCGGACGGATCCAGAATCGCGTTCTCTTCTGCTCGGGACGGCAACTTCGAGATCTACACGATGAACGCGGATGGCACCGGCGTGAGGCGTCTGACGACCACAACCGCCGAGGGTGACGCGGCGGGCGGTCTCATGGCCGAGTGGCTCCGGGACGGCTCCGACCCCGCCTGGCGGTTCGCTCCGGCCCGCAGCGACGGAGCTCCCTCGGCAGACGGCGCCGCTCGGGACGGGCGGGACGCACTGCTAGGTTCGGTACCGAAGCAACCGGCGCCCAAGACGACGCCTCAGCGTCGCGGCGGACAGCGCCGCTGAGGCCGAGATCCTGTTCAGCCGCGGGATCCCGAGCGCGGGAGAGTCGGAGTGAAGGCCTCTCAGAACTGCACGCCCACCGCCACAACGATCTGCCCGTCGAACGCCGTTGCGTACCGCCCTTCCAGGAACGGCGACGGTCCGGCGGACCCGAACCGCAGGCCGGCCAGGAGATTCGCGCCCACCTCGGAGTCGCTCGCCGAGATACTCAGACCGCCGCCCGACACGCTGCCGCTCGCATCGGCATAGTTGATCCCGGCACCCAGGTATGGCGCCACCGACCCTTCTCCCATGGGTATGTCCAGAACCAGGTTCCCGTTGAGTTCCCAGAAGCTGAGGTCGGCGCCAAGTGCATCCGCTTCCGGGTCGCTGGGGAAGAAGTAGTTGAAGGAACCCACAAGACTCAGCCCAAGGTCACCGGCCGGGATGGCAAGCGATACGCGAGGTCCGACGCCGAAATCCGTTTCTTCCCCGTAGCTGGCCGCGGCACCGACGCTGATGCCCTGCGAAGCGAGGGGAGCCGTGAAACCGAACAGCAGGACGGGGACAACAAAACACAGGCTGACAAACCGGCGATTCATGCGAACCTCCTCCTCGATTGGGTTGACACCTATATCATAGCTCATCCCGTGCGATCCTTGGGCGACACCACGTCGGCTGTCGCCGACAATCTGGCGATGCCAGAATCTTGCCCAAGCTCATTCCCCCAGCGGACACGTTCTCGTCAGTCGCCGGGGGGATCCTCCATCATCGGCCGCGCCACGGCGGTCCGCGTCGGGACGTTTGAACCGCGAAACGCTCAAATATCGCTGCAATATCGGTCAACATGCGGCCATCTGTCGTCCGCGGATCGCACTTCGCCGACTATTTTATTTGGTTGCCTAACGAAGCGACCCGAAGCGCGCAGTGGGAGGGGAGACGGACATGCGATCTCGAAAGTCCCCGGAGATGGTCGGGCAAGGAATGCACGGTAAGCACATTCGTCGGAGGCGGGGAGGAGGAGGACCGGGACGGCGGGGCGCGGGCTTCGCGATCCCCGCGCTGGTGGTCGGCGGGATCGCCACCGTGGTCCTGTCCTGCGGCGATGACGGCGTCGGGCCGACAACGCCTCTGCCGCCTCCGCCTCCTGCTCCCGTGGCCACCACCGTAACGATCAACCCCGGTTCGGCCTCGTTTACCGCTCTCGGTGAGACGGCCCGGTTTACCGCCGAGGTGCGCGACCAGAACGGGCAGACGATGGCGGGGGCGGCGGTCGCGTGGGCGAGCAGCGACGCCTCGGTCGCCACGGTGGACGCCTCCGGACAGGTGACGGCTGCGGGGAACGGCACCGCGACGATCACCGCGACGGCGGGTTCGGTGTCGGGGACGGCGGAGGTGACCGTCGAGCAGCAGGTGAGTGCGGTCGTCGTATCCCCGGCGGCGGCTACCCTGGTGGCACTCGGAGACACGGTGCGTCTGGTGGCCGAAGCGACGGACGCGAACGGTCACGGTGTGGCGGGCCTCGAGGTCTCCTGGTCTTCAGGCGACGCCGGGGTGGCCCCGATCGACGATACCGGCTTGGTGACGGCTGCGGGGAACGGCACCGCGACGATCACCGCGACGGCGGGTTCGGTGTCGGGGACGGCGGAGGTGACCGTCGAGCAGCAGGTGAGTGCAGTCGTCGTATCCCCGGCGGCGGCTACCCTGGTGGCGTTCGGGGACACGGTGCGGCTGGTGGCCGAAGCAACAGACGCGAACGGTTACCGTGTGGCGGGCCTCGAGGTCTCCTGGTCTTCAGGCGACGCCGGGGTGGCCCCGATCGACGATACCGGCTTGGTGACGGCTGCGGGGAACGGCACCGCGACCATCACGGCGACGGCGGGTTCTGCCTCGGGGACCGCGGAGGTCACCGTGGCCCAAGAGGTGAGCGCCGTCGCCGTGTCGCCCGCCGCGGCTACTCTGGTGGCGTTCGGAGACACGGTGCGGCTGGTGGCCGAAGCAACAGACGCGAACGGTCACAACGTGGCGGGCCTCGAGGTCTCCTGGTCTTCAGGCGACGTCGGGGTGGCCCAGATCGACGACACTGGTCTGGTGGAGGCCGTGGCCGAAGGTGCGGCGACGGTCACGGCGACGGCGGGTTCGGTGTCGGGGACGGCGGAGGTGACCGTCGAGCAGCAGGTGAGTGCGGTTATTGTGACGCCCGCGGCCGACACGCTGATCGTGGCGGACACCGTCCGATTCTCCGCGGCTGCGGCTGACGCGAACGGATATGCGGTCGCTGGCGCTGAGTTTGCGTGGTCGTCGGGCGATGCCGCCGTGGTCCGGGTGGACAGCACGGGCTTGGCGGTCGCGGTCCGCGCAGGGACTGCAACCGTCGCGGCGGTTTCAGAAGGCGTCTCGGGCCAGGCGGTGGTCGTTGTCATGCCGGACTTCGCCGCGCTGCTGCAGCAATTCATCGACGAGCACGACATTGGAGCTGCGGCCCTGGGTGTCATGGAGCAGGGCGAGGTCGTCTACGACGGAGCGATAGGCTTCATGGACGCCCAGCGCCAAGTACCTGTTGCACGGGACGTGATCATGAGGATCGCCAGTGTGACCAAGCCGGTTACCGCCGCCGCGGTTCGGCGGCTGGTGGCCGACGGGATGCTTGCGCTGGGCGACCGGGTGTTCGATCTCGGTCAATCGGGGGGCGGGCTCCTCGCCCTCGATCCGTTTCCGACCCTGGGCGATTCGCGGCTCGGGGAGATCACGGTTCAACACCTGCTTGAACATCGCGGTGGCTGGGACCGGGACGCCGCGCCGGATTGGGCCTTTCGCGAGATCCAGATCGCGTCGGCGATGTCGGTGCCGAGTCCGCCCGGCCGCGCGAATACCTTGCGCTACGTGCTGGGCCAGCCGCTCCAGTTCGATCCGGGCTCGCAGCGCGCCTACTCGAACATCGGCTACATGGTGCTCGGGCTGCTCATCGAAGAGGTGTCCGGTCAGGACTACATGACCTATGTGCGGGAGAATATCCTCGCGCCCCTCGGAATCGCTGCAGGAGACGTGATCCGGGGCCGCACCCTTCCAGCGAACCGAAGTGAGCGAGAGCCATGGTACGATTCCAGGGGGCTGTCCCTCGCCCGGAATGTCTTCGACCCGGGGGGTGACCGCGTTCCGTGGCCGGACGGCGGATGGCACCACGAAGCCAAGATCGGCCACGGCGGTCTGGTCGCGTCCACTCGGGCGATATTGGCGTTCCTGGATGCCTACGTAGTCTTTGGGGATAACATCGGTCACCGCCGCCGCGGGGGAGAGGGGCCTGGCTGGTGGGCCTACCATACGGGAAGCCTTGATGGCACCAATACACTAGCGTTCCAAAGCGGGAACGGGGTCAGCTACGTCATTCACTTCAATCGCCGACTGCCGTGGCCTAGTCCCAGCAGCTATGTAGAGTTGTTCAGGCAAGTCCTCGAAGACCAGTTGGCCGACCCGAGGGCCGCACGATACACGGTTGCGGAGGCTCTCGCCGGGAAGGCGGAGTCCGTCGGCGACGACGTCCTCATCAGCCGGGGGGTTACCGTCGGCGCAGGACGGGGATCCCGATGAGCCGAGGCCGGACGGTGAACCCGGGCTTCACGATCCCGACGCTGGCCGTCGGCGGGATCGCCCTTCTGGTTCTGTCTTGCGGCGATGACGGTGTGGGGCCGACAACGCCGCTGCCGCCTCCGCCTCCTGCTCCCGTGGCCACCACCGTAACGGTCAACCCCGGTTCTATCCGGTCCGATCCCGCCGGAACTGGGCAACCTGTCCAGCCTGATACGCCTGTCCGCCGACGGCAATCGGCTGACGAGCTGGATCCCACCCGAGTTCGGCAACCTCGCCAACCTCGAGGCCCTCAGGCTGCAAGAGAACGGGTTTTCGGGCGCGCTCCCCGCATCGCTGGTCCGGATCGAGGGACTCGAAGACCTCCGGTTCGCCGGGAACGCCGGACTCTGCGCTCCCGGCGGCCCCGGGTTCGTGGAGTGGACGCGAGGATTGGAACGCCTGGACGGCCCGTTCTGCAATGAAGCGGACGTCGCGGCTCTTGCTGCGCTCCACGACGCTGCGGGGGGCGCGGACTGGACGAATTCGGACGGGTGGCTCGGGCGCGGAGCCGTCGGCGAATGGCACGGCATCAGCGCCGACTCGCTCGGCCGGGTGACGGAGATCGATCTGGCGGAGAACGGACTGGCCGGCCTCGTTCCGCCCGAACTGGGGGACCTCGGGTACCTGACGGTGCTGAAACTGGGCGGCAACGCGCTGTCGGGGCGCCTGCCGGTCTCGCTGGCCCGGATCCCGCTTGTCGAGTTCAGCTACGCGGAGACGGGCTTGTGCACGCCGTCGGCCGCGACGTTTCGGGAATGGCTTGCGGGCATCGAGCTTCACGAGGGGACCGGCGTAGAGTGCGCGGCCGCGTCCGACCGGGACGTGCTGGCGGCACTGTACGAGACCACGGACGGAGCCAACTGGACGAACAGTCAAGGCTGGTTGACCGATGCTGCGTTGGAGGAATGGCACGGGATCTACGTCGACCGCGAGGGACGAGTAACCCACATCGATCTGAGTGACAACGGACTGAACGGTCCGATCCCGCCCGCACTCGGAAATCTCTCTCGTCTGGAACGCCTCTCCCTCACCGACAACAAACTCGAAGGCGCTATACCACCGGAACTCGGCAATCTGACGAGCCTGACGCATCTGTTCCTGGCGGAAAACGCGATAAGCGGACCCTTGCCGCCGGAGCTAAGCAGGCTGTCCAGCCTGCCGTACCTGCGCGTATACGATAATCGATTGACGGGTCCGATCCCGCCGGAGTTGGGCAGTCTGTCGAACCTGAGACAGGTATACGCCAGCGGGAACAGACTGACCGGTCCCCTGCCGCCAGAACTCGGCAATATTTCCGAACTTGAGGTGCTCCATCTTGGCGGGAACCCCTTGACGGGTCCAATCCCGGTGGAGTTGGGCAGTCTGTCGAACCTGAGACAGCTAAGGCTGGGCAGGAGCATCCATTGGGCCCAAAGCCAAAGCCAATGTGACAAGCGGCGGCGCCCGGATCGTCCCGTGTGCTACCCGTCACTGACGGGCGCCATCCCGCCGGAACTCGGCAATCTGTCGGACCTCGAGGTTCTGGATCTTGGCTGGAACGATCTGTCCGGCCCGATCCCGGCCGAGTTCGGCAACCTCCGCAGCCTGCGGGTGCTTCGCCTCGAGTCCAACCGCCTGTCCGGTTCGATCCCGCCGGAGATCGGCGACCTGTCCAGCCTCACCGAGCTGCTGCTGGCGCAAAACCGACTGACGGGTCCAGTCCCGGCAACGACCGGCGGCCTGAGCAGCCTGGAGCGACTGACGCTCGCGCGCAACGAACTGACGGGCGCACTCCCCCCGGAACTCGACCGCCTCTCCAGCCTGAGAACGCTCGATGCCGAATACAACGGGCTGACGGGTCCGATCCCCCCGCGGCTGGGGCATCTGGCCGACCTCGAGGAACTGGTCCTCGGCTTCAACGATCTGGCGGGCTCCGTACCCGCGGAGTTCGGCGGACTGGCGAGCCTGCGCAAGCTGATCCTGACGGCCAACGCCGCGTTGTCCGGAGCCCTGCCGGACGGCTTGGCCGCGCTCGGCGAACTCGAGTTCCTCGCCGTCGGAGGCACCGGCCTCTGCGCGCCCCCCGGCACGGAATTCGAAGCGTGGCTCGCGGGCCTGAGCAGCGCCCACGTGGCGACGTGCGGCGGCGGGGCGCCCGCCGCGTACCTGGTGCAGGCCGTGCAGTCGCGGGTCAATCCGGTGCCGCTGGTGGCGGGCGACGACGCGCTCGTGCGGGTGTTCCCGACGGCGGCGACGGAGACGGACGCGGGCATCCCGCCGGTCCGGGTTCGCTTCTACATCGACGGCCGCGAGACGCACGTCGAGAACATTGCGGGCCAGCCGGGGGCGATTCCGACCGACGTATACGAAGGGTCGCTCGAGACATCGGCCAACGCGGTGATCGCGGGGTCGGTGATCCAGCCGGGGCTCGAGATGGTGGTCGAGATCGATCCCGACGGCACCCTGGATCCGTCTCTGGGCGTGGCGCGGCGCATCCCCGAGACGGGCCGGTTGACCGTGGACGTGCGGGTAATGCCCAAGTTCCGGCTGACCGTAGTGCCGTTCGTTTCGGGCGAGAACCCCGACTCGACGGTTCTGGATATTGCCGAGGCCATGGCCGCCGACCCGCTGAACCACGAGTTGCTCTGGAAGATGCGCACGCTGCTGCCGATTGCCGACGACTACGAGCTGACCGTGCACGATCCCGTGGTGTTCACGCCCGAGGCCTTCTACCGGATCACGCAAAAAACCGAAGCGATCCGGGTCATGGAAGGATCGGACGACTACCACCTGGGAATCATGACGGGAGATGTCGTAAGCAGTAAGGGAGCGAACATCGGATACCGGACAACCGCCGCCCTGCCCGAGGAGCGCAACATCATCCCGCACGAGTTCGGACACACGATGACGCTCGGACACGGGCCGGGATGCTTCCCCGGAAGCAGGGATCCATGGACCGACCCGGCGTACCCGTATTCGACGGGGATCGCAGGGGTCTGGGGGTACGATTTCCGGCACGGTGCCCTCGTGCGGCCACGGACGCCGGAGGTGATGGCCTTCTGCAGCGGCGTTTATGTGAACGACGGCGTGGGCTGGATCAGCGACTACCACTTCGTGATGGCGCTCCGCCACCGGTTGCGCCACGACGTCGGCCGGGCGGCGGCCACCGCGCCCACCGAGTCGCTGCTCCTGTGGGGAGGCGAGGACGAAGCGGGCGTTCCGTTCCTGGAGCCGGCGTTCGTGGTCGATGCTCCGCCCGCGCTGCCGGACTCGGCCGGCCAGTGGGAGATCGCCGGGCGCGGCGCCGACGGCCGCGAACTCTTCTCGCTGAGCTTTGCCATGCCACACTCTCACGAAGACGAGGGAGCGGGCTTCGTGTTCGCGCTGCCCGCGCGGCGCGGATGGGGAGACGGTCTCGCGAGCATCACGCTGTCGGGTCCAGGGGGATCCTTCACGCTGGACGGGGAGACGGACCTCCCCCTGGCTATCGTGCGGGATCCGCGGACCGGGCAGGTGCGGGGCTTTCTGCGCGACCTGCCGGTCGCGGCGGCCGCTGCGGGGAGCGCCGTCGGCCCCGCCCTCGACGTACTGTTCAGCCGCGGAATCCCGGGCGCCGAGGCCTGGCGACCGTGACGGGCATCTTCGCGGAGACAGACGAATGAACCGCAACCGCATGACGGTCCGCGCCACGACGGGTCTCTCGCTCCTGACGATCCTGTCCTGCGGTGACGCCGCCACGGCTCCGCCGCCACCCGCTCCTCCTCCCGCCCTGCGGCCGACAACCGTGACGGTGAGGCCGTCCACGGTCGAGTTGACCGCGCTGGACGCGACGGTCCAGCTGACAGCCGAAGTGCGCGACCAGAACGGCCAAGTGATGGCGGGGACCACGGTGACCTGGGAGTCCAGCGCCGGTTCCGTTGCGACAGTGGACGCGTCCGGCCTGGTGACGTCGGCGGCCAACGGGGCGGCCACAATCACGGCGACCGCGGGGACGGCGGCGGGGAGCGCGACGGTCACAGTGGCACAGGACGTAGTCACGGTCGCGGTTTCCCCGGCGGTCGACACGGTGGCGGCGGGCGATACCCTGCGTCTGGCGGCCGAAGCCGCAGACGCCAACGGGCACCCGGTGGCGGGGACGGAGTTCGACTGGGCGTCGGGCGACACGCTGGTCACGTGGGTCGACGATGCAGGGCTCGTGACCGGAATCGGTTTAGGGGAAGCGGAGGTGACGGCCACAGCGGCGGGAGTCACGGGAAACGCGGAACTCACGGTCCTGCTCCGCGACGGCGCGGTACTGCCGGGCACGGTGTGGGTGTCGGCGGACATCATCACGGAGGCCGATCCGTCAGCAATGGACAGCCTGGTGTATGTGGGCCGCGGAATGCGAGAGTTCTACGACCCGTTCGAGGGAGAACGCCGGTGGCGTAATGACCTCGAAGTGTTCCTCTTCACAGCGCACTTCGAGGACGGCGCAACGATGGAGGTTCAGGCGCACCCGGCGTACGGCGCGGCCGACTCAGCGCGAGCAGCGGCTGAGCAGTTTCTGCTGCCGGTCGGGCGCCTGCCCCGCGTGCTGATCGAGGGCGGAAAGGAGGTCGAGTTGAGCCCGGCGCCCAACTACCACGCGGGCGGCCACGCTTGCGGCAGGATTTACAACTGGGGGGGGCGGCATACCCAGGCTGGCTTCTTGGAGGAGGTCGCCCTGCATGAAGGGAGCCACGCCGTGCTGGAGGATTGCACTTGGGATGGGTGTCAAATCGACTGCGTCGGCTTGGGCGGGTTTCGGTCCGCTGCGTGGCGGGCCGCGCAGGCCGCAGACAGCCTGTTCATATCGGCGTTCGCTCGTGACCATGCCGATCGAGAGGACATGGCGGAGACGCTGTGGGCGTGGTTCGTCAGCCGGTGCGTCCCCGACCGGCTGCCCCCCGCGTACAAACGCCGGATCGACGCCGGTATCCCTCACAGGCTGGCATACTTCGACCGCCTGGGCTTGGACATATGGCCTTGGCAGTGCTCAGGTTAGGCGCAGCCCGTGCGTGGGCGGGTTCGGCGTCATGCTGAGCGCCCGATCCGAGAAGGCCTCGTTGAAGAGGTCGTCACTACATGCCCCACACGTCGATTTCGACGCCGCCGGGGGCCTCGTGGCGATCGCAGAACACCTTTTCGTCCCGGCCACGCCGCCGCAAAGCGCTCCACCGCAGTCTCCCCGGCACGCCTGCGGGCCTGCCAGAGATCGTAGGCCATCGTCACCCCCGGCCCGCCGCGTCTACCCGCCATCGATTTCGGTGAGCACGCCGTCCAGCGCCTCCAGCGCGCCGGGCATCTTGAGGTCGCCAACGACGTCGAGCAGATCCACGGACATGTGGCTGTTCGCCGATCCCTGATACGCCACGAGTCGCTCCGTTCCCCCTCGTCCATCTCCGCCCGCTTGACCCAGCACGCCGAACTCCTCAACACCCTCCGGAACAACCGCGCCTCCAAGGAGACCGAGACGTCACCCTGAGGCTCGTCACCTCCGGCCGAGGGTCACATTTTCACCCGCCACATCTGTCACATTTTCGGCCGCCATTGGCAGCCGATGGACACCGGGTAAACAGAGGCTTGACCGTGCCGCTGATCCGATGCGCCCGCTCAACGGCGCTTCGATGGCCTTCCCGTAGGGACTGCTGGCTGGGAGCGACCCCGCGGAGGGGAGGATGGGGATGTACATCGCCATCCTGCCCGATGCCGATCGAGGCATGCCGAGATGGGGGGTCGCTCCCAGCCACGGCCGAGGAGCGCGGATCGGCATCGGCGCTCCGCTGGCCGTGGTACAACCGCAAGCGTGCCAGCGGCATATGGAACCGGAGGCGTGTCCATCGCGGACGCGATTTCCTGTCCGGTGACCCCCGAAGTGCCATGTACACTCGCGGATCAGCAACGGGCCCATCTTCCGGGCGGTCGAATCCAGCCTACTGCGAAGCGGCCCGAATCCCATCGCCGAGTAGCCGTTGATCGGTCCTCGGAGGGGTCGTACTGCACCAAATCCGTCATCTCGACGAGCCCGTCGAGGCGACTCTCGCTCACGCGGCTAAGAACCCGGTCGAGACCGCACAAACGCGGCTGGACCTGTTCGGGCGCCGGCGTGAACTCATGGAGGCTTGGGCCGTGTACGTCCCTCAGGCTGAGCCGTTGGAGTCGGGAGGCGTGTCGGAGCAGGTGACATGCCCCTCGACCACTCCCCCCTCGTCGATTTTGATCCGCCGGGCGCGCACATCGCCCTCTAGCTGGCAGCTCTCCTGCATCTCCACGCGGCTTGATGCAACGACGTTCCCCGCAACGGCACCGGCGATCACGACGTTCTTCGCCTCGATACTTCCTTCGACGCGGCCGTCCTCGCCGAGCATGACGGATTCGGCTCGCACGGAACCCTCGACGCGACCGTTGACGCGAACCGTGCCGTCGCAACGGATTTCGCCCTGGACCGTCATTCCCGGCGCGAGGACCGAGACGTCGCTCGAGTCCGCTCCGCTCGCAGGCACCTCGGTTCTCACGGCCTAGTCCTCCTCAGTTCGCACTTGAAGGTTTCGCACGGCGCATCGCCAGACAGCGATCCAAGGTGCTACTTGCAGCTCGGTAGAGCGAAGAATTCCTTGGCCGAGGCGGCCTTCACGACTCGATTCTCGACCGGCTGCCGCTCAGCGTCGGCGCCCGTGGTCCACGCCGAGCGCCTTGCGGTCGCCCTTCGTGCGCGAACGCAATCCGACGACGGCCGACGCCAAGTCTCGCCCTCGCGGGCTGATCTTGTAGATGTGCCTTCCGCCTCGATCCGTCGGCCGGGCCAGTCCCGCATTGACGAGAGACTGGATCGCTCGCCCCGCCCGCAGCGCTCGGCATCGCAGCAGCCGCCGAACGTCGGCCGCGCCGAATAGCGAACCGTCCGCGAACTCGACCAGCACCCGCTTGGCGTCGTCGGTCATATGCGTCCGGACGGGTCGCGCTCTTGGCTGGCCAGCCGCTCGGCCTCGTCCGCCGCCGCGGCGGCGGTACGGAACCCGGGCCCCGTGCGGTCGGCGGCCGTGGAGACCGTCCGGGAAACAGGCACCACGTACCAACGGTCCGCGCGGTCATCCTCGCTGCCCATGTAATGGCCGCGCTCGAGCCGATAGCCGGCCAGCTCGGCGCGGAACCGCAGCGCCCGCAGAATGACGCCCTCATCGAACCTGTTCATCGGCTGTGCCCCGCGTTCAAGAGAGCGCTTGGGAGGAAGCCGGGTCAATGGCGTGTTGCGGATCGCGGCGTTCAAGCTTCAGCCCGCGAACCCGCGACCGAGGAGACGGATCTCCGCTACGAGGCGGCGGAAGCTGCGTCGGCGGCCCGCACGGAACAGGATCGAGGCCGCGCACCGGCGCACCGGCCTTGTTCGAGCGCCGTCGCCGCCTCGTGGTCGACTGGGAAGCGTCCCTCGCAAGAGCGGAGATCCCCACGCCCGCGTGACGGGCTCAGAGGCCGTTTCAGGGTATCTCGAGGGCATTTCGGGTGATCGACCGGCCGTAGGATCGCGCAGGATCGCCGACCTCGGGTCTCCGTAGGATACGGGTAGGGGGAAAGTTGGTCCCCCCCCCCCGGGCCCCGCCGAGCGTGAAGTCTCGCTCGATGTCACGGTCTGCTGGTCGGGTTTGGAGTGACTCCGACCCGGCGGCACACCGATCCCATGCAACATCGGTCGCATTCGGGTGAGCGCCGTGCGTGACACCAAGTGCTCCCGACCAACCCACACCGGCCAATCGAGTTCTCCGGGCCACTCGGGGTTGAGTTCGCGAGCGCGCAGTTGGAGCCGGTGTTGCTGCTTGCCGTCCGTCGAGTGCAGTTCGCTGTGTTCGGGCCTCCGAAGAGCGGCTCATGGATGACTGGGCAGTGTATCTGGCCGGGTGAGCGTCAGCATTTCCAGTAGATGATCCCCAACGTCTTCATGGTTCGATGATCCCTTCCCAGCCGCCGATGCTGTGCCTGTCCAAGACCAGCCAGAGTGCCTCGTCCGGGTGATTGCGGGCGGCCTCGTCGATCTCGATGCGCTCGATCTGGTGGCACCACGGAAAGTAGCAGCGCGGTATGGGATCGTCTTCGTAGATCGCGACGCCGAACGCCACGGGCACTCGCGCCACCAGGAGATCCCAAGATTCGACGCCGGAGTCGAGGGACCATGAAATACGGCCTTCCGCCGCCAGTTCACCGTGCTGGTACAGCTTCACGAAGATGCTGGCGGTGCCTTCCTCCGGCACCTCTATCCCGCGGAAAGTGTTGCCGCGCCGCCCGAGAAAGTCGATCGCCGTCAGTGTGCGACGCGGCGCGCCGGGCAACCTGACCTCGACCTCGATGCCGGCGAACCCTGCGGAATCCGTGAGCGATTGGTTCACCGTGGCATGCTCGCCGGACCCCGCTGGCCACTCCATCTCGAAGATGTCGCGGGCATAACCGGCACCGACTCCCACTTCGAGCCAAGTAGTGCGAGAGGTGCCGCATGAGGCCGCCAGGACCACGGCGGCAACGGGAAGCAGGGCGTTCTTCATCACGACTACCCCACGTTTCTTGGTGCAGGTCGACCGGATGTCGTCTTCCAACCGTACCGCCTGACGCTACTGGGGTTCCGCAGGGCACGTTCGGGGCCCTCGCCGTCGTCACGATCGCCGTTTTCACGTTCCAGTGCGGCCGTAAGTCGGAGGCGACGCGCGGGCCACCCGCAACCTACCGATGCTCAGCATCCGGGATCGATTCCGCCCCGAGCTTCCTCCCCTGCGCCGGATTCCCACGCTGTAATCCGCGCCTTTGTCGCCTTCTCGAGCCGAGTCGTGACCGCGACGCGAAGATGTGATTGTGATGACGAAGCCACCGAGAGGCTTCGTACGATTCGGCAGCCATCGACTCGCAAAGTAGAGGGCGGAATATCTCCCGTGGGGCCCTCCGACGTACCCGTGCGCGGCGAAATAGGCCACTACATCGTCGAGATGGACGGCTCGATGCTGGCCCCCCCGAGCGACCAAGCCTTGCACCAACGCGTCGTCCATGAGGAGCCCCGATTTCGGTCGTGTGTTCAGCCGAGTCCGAGTCGGCCGCACGGGTTGCGCCGATCGGTTAAGCTCAGCGCTCCGTTACGTCTTGGGTGTGCTGGTCAGTCGCGGATGTGTGATGTCGCTCGGCCGTCGGCTCCTGCGTCGCGGCGGTTGCTCCAGCAGGCTGCCACTTGACCTCCGGCGTCATGGAGTCGCAGACCCCCCCTGGAACAAAGACTTACGGAACTCTGCGCTCTGGAAGACGATGACGTACGGTCCTAGCAGACGTACCTCTTCGAGGAACAAGCTCCGGTTGCCGATGGCGAGAAACGTGCCTGCGAATCGTGGCGCGACGAGAGAATCGTTGGCATCATGGAGGATCCGCTCGATCTGGAAGAAGGCAACAACCAAGCCAAGAAGTTCACCAACGGCCCTAGCGTAGGCGTAGTTTGGATTCGACTCGCCCATCCCTCGGAATGATGACCGGACCCGAACGAACCAAGTCGAACCGGATCTCGGAGCGATCGTGGGAAGCGCTTGAAACGCACCACCTCCACCGGCTCGCCAAGATCGCGATCAGTGACCTCGAGGACTTCTTCCAACGATTTCCCCAGCGATACGGCAGCCTCTACCGGGATCGCCTGATGCTCATTTGCCTTTGCCAAGGTGCTGCCGGGCACTTCGTCCACCGGGATCGCGGCGTCAAGGACTTCGATGTCTGGGCGTTCTTCCGGCAACACCCGGAGCGACCGTTCCCTTACCGCCGACCCGCCAAGCGGGATTTCGGACCCTCTCGGTTTGGTCGGCACCCTGCCGATGAATGCCTTCACGGGCGCCGCGTGGACCTATTCGGAAGATCTATTCCTTACGAGGACGAACAGGATCTTCACGATTGCGTTCGTGGATGGATAGGTGGGAAAGGCGCGAGTTCGCGCGAGATAGCCAAGTCCCCCGTCGTGGTCATCCATCCGGAAACAGATACGGGGAGAATCATTTGGAACCCGGCCCGGAGGTAGGGCCGAAAGCTAACTGAACGGGACCCAGCGACCTGGTTCGATGTTGTTCGCAGAAAACACGACATCGTCATCGGAGTCTTAGGCCAGAGGCGGGAACGCCGCCAAGCTGTCCCGCGTGGTAGGACCACAAAGCCACGCGCGCACACCGTCACCGGCAAGGCGGTCAGCACGGTTTGCAACCTCATGCGCTCTCCGCCTCTCGCGTCAACTGCATGATCGACCATGGGTAATCTTCGGGCGATCCTAGTCATCGGGAGTTGACCTCGCCACCTCTAGCGTCGTCCAATGAAGCCGTAAGCATGAACGATGTGACCGAGACGGCGGATTCCGTGCGAGGAGGTGATGTTCGATGCAGAGTCGTTTCTGGACCCAAGCGGTCTACGAGGGTAAGGCTGCTGTGGCGCGGGCCGTACTGCTGGCCATGATTCTTGTTTGGCTGGACGGGACGCCCGCTGAAGCGCAGGAAGGCGGCCGCGGCGTCATTCGACCGGACAATCAAGGTAGTTGGGCGGCCAGCGAGCAGCTGGCGCTCACCGGTCGTCCCTGCTCGCTGATTGGATCCTTGGGCTTGGACGGAGACGCGGAGGCCGTGTTGGCCGCTTTTGGTGAAATGGAGAGACAGCGTGAGGTGCGTTTCGATGGTGACCGGGCTTCCTTCGCCGGCCGCGCCGAGACGATGATGCTGGACATGCGTGACCATGAAGTGGCCGGGATCCTGCTGGCGACCGTCGTGTATCGGGACTGCGTCTCACGGCGCCGGTTCGCTCCCAGTTTCCGTCTTGACGTCGTAGCGGCCGGGCGCTTGGTATTTCGGCAAGATGCTCAGGGTCGAATCAGGTCGTTTCGGCGACCGAACCCCTCGATGCGTGTACCGACGGATCACTTCTGAAATGGGCGGATCCGTGGTTAGTGATCTCCACCGTTCCTCGAACTAATCAGCAAGTTCAGCAGCCCGCGCTCCCGGCCCCGCTTCCAAGATGATCTCTTCGTTTGCCCTGGAGTGACCGCCGAACCCCGCCTTCTTAAAGTTGGCGCTTCCGATCCACGCCCGCGTCACGGTGCCGTCACTCCGTCCGAACAGGTACAGTTTGGGGTGGAAGAGGCGGCCACCCGTAGGGACGATTCTGAGATTCCCGCGTGTCATCCTGTTCAGTTTGTCCAAGGCGTCCGGGTGCGTAGTGTTACTCGCGATCCCGACGATGGCACGCACCTTCACGCCACGGCGCTCGGCGTCGGCCAACGCCCGCAAGTGCTCGCCGCAGGTGGCCCAAGCCGTGGCAATGTCGACATCGGTGTGATCCTTCAGAAGCTCCGTGAAGCGGTCATGCAGGTTGTCGCCAAGGAGTAGCATGTCTCAGTCTCAGTACGGGTTAGGGCGATGCTGGCGCAGATCGACATGGCGATCAGGCCAAGGAGCAGGCGAATCGCGACCCGACCGTCCTCCTCAAGCCTACCGAAGCACCCCCGGCGCCAATAGGATTCGAAGATCCGCCGCTTGCGCGGAGGGTAACTCGTACTCCGCGGAGAAACTACAACCGCAAGGAGCATCCGGGATGCGGAGGACACTGGCCGTAGCGGCGATACTGCTCACGACCGGCTGTGCAGGTGTCAGATACCAACCGCCTGCGGCACCCGCGGAACACATCGCCGAGTACGCGGAAGATCGAGCACGGCGCATGGTCGAGATCTACAACACGCCTGAGCGTGCGCGAGCAATGAGTCTGCATCTTGACATCGCAAGGCTGGCCGCGACGAGCGCCGGTTGTGATCGTCGCGGGGGTGAAACGGGACTGATAACCGCGGTCGTCGATGAAGCATGGCCGCCTGTTGTCCTGGCCGTCGTTCCCGGGTCGCCGGCCGAGAAGGCCGGCATCGTTCCCAGCAGCGGAATCGTCGACGTCAGCGGCGAGGCTGCCGATGGGCTACCCGGATTGTGGTTACGCCAAGAGCGCCGGCGGGTGGAGTGGGATGGTAGCCTCGCCCTAGGATCCGCCGGTGCACTTCAGTTGGCGGAGGTGTCCCGACGATACGACGGGATCGTGCGAAGCGCACTCTGGCGTGCGCACCCCAGGCCTCCGGAGCCGGTCGAACTTCAGATGACGTCCAACGACACCGCTACGATTGTTTCGGTGACGGGCGATCTCATTTGCGACTACCCGTTGGTCGTAACCGATGATTCGGCCCCCGTCGCGTTCACGAGTGGTGAGGAGATCTACCTCTCCAAGGGCATGGTCCGATTAGCTTCGACGGACGCGCAGCTTGCCTTCGTGATGGCGCCCGAATTGGCACATCACCTGTTGGATCACCGCGACAAGAAGACGCAGAATGCAGCACTCGGCGCCTTGCTCGGAGCAGCGGCAGGCGCTGTTGTCGAGGTGGTCGCGGCGGAAGTCGGCGTGGAAGCGGGGCCCCTTACACAGGCGGCTACGGCCTTAGGTACGTACAGAGGTGTGTTGTCCTTCAGCCAAGAGTTTGAGGCGGAGGCGGACTACGTGGCCCTGCACATCGTAGCTGCGTTGGGTTTGCCGCTGGATGGAATAGAGGACGTGTGGCGGGAACTCGATGTCGCGTCGGGATTCCTCGACGGTGGAGATACACACCCTTCCTATGCTTCTCGGTACGCCCGCACGATCGCCACGGTTGAGGCGGTGAAGGCGAAGGCTGCTGCCGGGCAAGTGCTGTTCCCCATGGGAAGACCCGATCGACACCAGAACTAGTCTGCGTCGCGGAATACCGGTTGGACGTCGTGACAGGGAAGGTCCACCGCAACGGGCCACCCTCCTCTAGGAAGCCGTGACCAGCACATGAGTAACCGAGGGAAGGCCGAGATATCGCGTCTTGATGATCTGAAGCGGTTCTACTCTCTGTTGCTCAAGCTTGAGCAACGGTGCGGGAGGAGGCGCCGGTTGTCTGATTGCTCCGGCCGAATGCCTTGGCCGGAACGCGGTGTCTATTTCCTCTTGGAACCTGGCGAGACCCGCACCGACAGCGGCACCGGACCCCGCGTCGTGCGAGTTGGCACACATGCCCTGAATAAGGGGGAGCACAGCAAACTCTGGGGTCGCCTGAATCAGCACCGTGGACCGAGGCAATCCGGCCGCGGCAGCCACCGGAATTCGATCTTCAGGGATCTCGTGGGACAAGCGCTCATCAATCGAGACGCGCTTGACTACCCGGATTGGGGCAAACGCAACGACCGCGGTAGCGCATCGCCTGAGATCCGGGAGCAGGAGCAGCCATTAGAGAAAGCGGTCAGCAGGATCATCGGCGAGATGGATGTTCTTTGGCTCGCCGTCGAGGACCCACCGGGACCGGGAAACCGCAGGGCATTGATCGAACGCAACGCCATTGCGTTGCTTAGCAACCATGATCGGGAAGCGCTCGATCCCCCCTCCGACGGTTGGCTGGGACTGGCTTGCCCGAGAGGTTTGGTGATCCGTTCCAGCTTATGGAATCAGCAGCATGCAGACGCGCGGCACGATCCGGCATTCCTGTCTGTGTTCGAACGTCTGGTTGAGGAACACACGAACGTCCCAGCAGCGCCCGGATTGGCCCGAACTCCAGAGAGGCGGGACGCACGCGAGCTGGTCGGCAGAAGCCTAGCTGGTCGGCCAACGTTCGTATTGAAACAGAAGGGTTGCGACGCGAGAGGCTTCGAGACCGAAACTGGCTTCAAGGTCTTGGAAGGATCGCTAGCGCGGGCCCGCTGGGCGCCATCCCACATTCGGTACAGTCGAACCTATTTTGCCGAGCGAGAGCGGCTTATTGAAGCTGGTGTTCTGGTGCGCCTGTCCGAGCCGTCCGAAGACGAGACCCTCTGGTTCGCGAAGGACCATACTTTCAGCTCCGCGACCCGGGCCGGGTTCGTTTGCGCCGGCAACATCGACGATCTTCGCGCATGGAAGAATGAAGAGACCGGCCGGTCGCTCAAGGAAGAGCGAGGTCGGAAAGACTCCAGGTGATCCCGGTCCCTCGTGAGGTTAGTCGTGGAGGCGGGTCGCGTTCGGCCGATCCCGCTTCCGCCGCGGCTGACCCGCTGCCGAGACGGTCGAGGAACGGCTCGCCGTGCGGCAGCCCGTCGTGGAGGAGGGGTTGGAACGCCGGCGGCAGGGTTCACCGCGAGTTCCTCCCTCGCCTCGCCGACCGCCGCCGATCGGTCCGCGAGGCGCGACCGGGGACGTAGCTCCGGAGGCGGATCCGGTCCTCCGACGCGCCGGCACCGGCGCGAGAGATTTCGGGGTAGGAGGGAGGCCGAGCGTCTCCATGCCAGTTCAACGTGGTGTCGGCAGCTGTCAGCGCCGCGCCGGATCGCCAGGGTTGCCGCTGCCATTTGCGCCCCTGCATGGTTGTCTGCTCGCGAGGTCGAAGAGCGTCTGGATGCCGTTCCGTCCCCAACTAGCGGAGAAACACATGTTAGCCAATCTGATGATATTCACCGCACTCTCGGTAACGTGGATCGGTCTCTTGCTGACTCGTGCAATTACGCGAGACCGACCGGATTCCGACCAATGGTGGTGGTTCCTCTTCGTCGGCATGGCCATCGTGGCTGGCATCGTCATCTACGACACCATCCAAACATCTCGTGACCTAACGAATTCGCTTGACATGCTGAACTTCTAACGAGAACAGCATCACAGGGGGCTTGGCAGGCAGCTTGACGGCCCTTGTGGCGCCTCATAACCCGTCGGTCGACTCGATTCTCATTAGGATCGGCCATCACCTGATCTGCTCACCTCTTGTGGGGAGCGTCGCATCCCTGATGTCGAACGTCTTGGGTGGCCGGGATACAATGAACGCGCCATGGGGGCTCGAATCCCGCGGCCGACCTCATGCCACTTCCGGCGGGGATGCTGGCTTGGCTCATTGGAGGATGACGTGGTGAGGGACCCCCTGTACCGGAAGATCGAGGAGCGGCTGGGGAGCAAGCTTGCCCCCGCGCTGTTCGAGAGATGTGCGGTGGAGCTGCTTCATGATGTTTATCCCGGGCTAGCTCCGGTCACGGGCGGTGGTGACGCCGGGATGGACGGTGCGATCCCGAACGCCATCGGAGAGCCGCTCCCCTTGATCGTGACCACCGCAAGGGACGTTATCGGAAATCTGACCCGTAGTCTGAAGTCCTATCGGGATGCCAAACGGTCAGCCACGGGGGCGGTCGTGGCGACATCTCAGCCACTCACGCCGCAGAGACGACGGAACCTCGAGGACCGCGCGAAGGAGTGGGGTTTCACCCTCCGCAACATCCATGACCGCGATTACTTCACACGCAGACTGTACCGGAACTCGGAGTGGCGTCTCGAACTCCTCGGTCTGTCCGGGGCTCCCCCGGCGCTGTCGGCGCTCCCCCGTTCGTCGGGCCCATATCGCAGCGGTAAACTCGTCGGGCGGGACGACGAACTTGACAGGCTGCGCCGACATCGGGGCGACGCCCTGCTCGTGGGACAGCCCGGCGTCGGGAAGACGGCGCTCTTGGAAACACTGGCGAGGGAGGAGCTCGGGCTGTTCGCCGTATCGGAGGATCCCGGTGCAATCGCGGACGCGTTCAGGGACACCCCCGTTCGATTCATCTTCCTGGATGACGCGCATCTCCGGGAGCCGCTACTCGATCTCCTGATCCGATTGAGGGAAGAGCCGGGCTTCGATTTCGGAATCGTGGCGTCGACCTGGCCGAGCGGCAGAGAGACGCTGACGCGACGCCTATACCTGACGCCGGATGCTGTCGTTCGCGTAACCGGCCTGTCGCGAGACCAGGTCGTCCGGATCGTTCGAAGCGAACACCCTCAACTCCCCCCGCTTGTGCTCGGCGAGATCCTAGATCAAAGCCAAGACCCTCCGGGCGACATACGGCGCATCAGGGGATCCTGTCGGCCCGGGTTGGCGATGACGCTCGCCCGGCATACGGCTCGGTTGGGACTCGAGGAACTCGTCCGAGGTCGATTGCTCCTCGATGGCCTGCGGCGAGAAGCCGGGTTGTCTCCGGAAGGGCTCGATTATCTTGCGACGCTCGCCATAGGGGGGCGGGCCGGCATGAGGTTGGGTGCCGCGGCGAGAGCCCTGGGCCAGCCCGAGGTCATACTTCGGGGAGCCTTGGAAGCCCTGTCTGGAACGGGCACGCTCACCGAGACCCGGGGCCGCGCACTCGTCGTTCAGCCAGCGGCGTTGCGTGACGCCTTGGTGGCGCGAACGTACTTCTCGGGCGTGTTGGGCCTTTCGCCAGAACCGGCGATGGCGGAGGTGGAGGATGCAGTCGCCTGCACGGAGACGGTCATAGGCGCGCTCGCGCGTGGTGGCACAGTGCCTCACAGACTGATCCGGGACCGGCTTAGGGGCCACCGGGAGGCAGGTGTCGGTAACCGACTGCTCGACGCCTACACCGAGACGGGGCGCGAGGGAGCAAGATGGGTGTTGGAGGCATACCCGGACAGGGCGTCCGCGACCGCTGGAAATGCGCTTAAGTACGCGTCGGAGTGGGCCCTCAACCGACTCGTCCCGCTCGCGCTGGAAGAGAGCGGGATCGGCGACATTGGTTCGGAGATCGAGACGTGGGTGCGGGCGGGGTTACCGGGGGCCGACGCGGTGGACCGTCGGCGCCTGCTGTTGAGGGCGTTGGCGGTGCTCCAAGAAACCGACGGGGATTCCCCAGAAGCCAGAGCCAAACTGGTTTCCTCATGCTTCTCGCTCGAATTCTTCCGCTCAAGGGCCGATGCGATTCACGACGAAACATTCACCTTGGCGATGAGTTCTTTGACGGCCAGCGACGTTGCGCAGCTGGCGAGATTCTGGCCGTCGGCCATGGAGTTGCTCCGCGATCTCGGGGATGCAGGCATCCTTTCTGCGCAGCGGATCATCCGGCACTGGGCTGTCGGCGTGCGTACGCCCGGAAGAGAGCCGGAGACGATCAAGGCATCCCGTTCCGAGGTCGGCGGGATGCTCGCGCTCGCGCTCGATGCGTGGGGTGCGGAACCCGGTTTCCGACACTGGGCACGGGCTCTCGTGCGAGAACACGCGCTGGACGTCAACCTTCCGCTGGGTGGAGGAGAGTCCGTGCTTTCCCAGCTGTTCCCCGGGCTCGCTCAACGGCTGACGGAGGATCCCCAGGCCCGGAGCTTCGCCGCGGCCGCCCGCCGCTTTGCCGAACAGTGGCAGTGCGACGAACCGGGCGCGGTGGCCGACCGCATGCTGCGCCTGGAGCGCCAAGGCAAGCTCAGCGGCCATTCCGGCACGCGTCCGTTGGACCTTATCGCGATCCAACTGGCCGAAATCGTCGACGAGCCGGCAACGTGGTTGGCGGCGTTCGCTGAGCGTCGGGCGCCGCCCGTATGGGTTGGCTCTTTTCTCGCCGTGTCCGTCGAAGAGGATCTATCCGGTGATGCTCCTTGGAGGGCGCTGGATCGCCTAGACCCAGAACGAAAGTACGGCTGGGAGAGCCTCCAAGTTGGTTTGCGCCTCCGCGATCCACCCGCTGTGGCGGTTGGCCTCGTCACGGCCGCGGCGCGAGAGTATGCCCGTGCGCTCAGGGACGGCGCCTTCTGGTCCGATGTGTCCGATGCGTGGAGGCTGCGATTGCTGGATAACTCGGACCCCGCGGTTCGCGGCGGAACGGCGGCAGCTCTGTGGGATCTGTACGAACGGAAGCGGCCACCGGGCAGGATAGGTGCGGCTTGGGAGGATGCCGTCGTGACGTGTGGCGAGGCCGAGCTGCTGCATGACGTTCTCATGACGGACAAGGGGGCGGCGCTGGCTTGGCTACTCCACGAAGCCGGCGAGAGCGCACGCCGCAAAGACGAAATCGAGAAGCGGGCGGAGGAACTGTTGACGCAGAGATCTCACTTGGACGAGACGGCTTGGGCCGACACTGTCGGTGTCTTGCTGCGCGAGAGCGAGACCCTCTATTCCCTTGACACGGAGTTGCTCGCCGCGGCTGTGAACGTCATTGGAGCGGATGATCGGCGCAGTCTACTTCAGGACATCCCGGCCGACGCCGACCCCAAGTTCTTCGAGTATTTGGTAGGAGGCGACCGCGACCTCTACGCCGCCCTTCTTGGCCGGCGAGTCCCGCCCGAAGCGCACCTCGCCCCCCTGCGTTCGGAACCGCCGTCGGCTAACCGGGATGAACTGGCCCGGTTGGCGGTCGAGCGCGGCTATACCGCGGCCGACACGACAGCCAACTGATCGTAGTCGGTCAAGTCTGGAGATGGTCAGCAAGTGCGAAGTACCATCTTGGCACACGGGAGGGGGCGTCCACTCCAACGGTTACCCATCCGTTCACCGCTTGGAAGAGCCACGGGAATCCGTTTCTCCACGGTGGACAGAATGGGGGGTAGAGATCATCGGCGTCAAAAGCAACGCGTTTATGGAAAACGACTTACGTCATTCTGCGAACGAGTCCGCGGGAACGCGCGGAGGAGACGAATGCCGGGAAGAACGATAGAAACGCCGAACGACATCGCCGAGGGCCTGGAGGCTTTGGTGAGAATCGACGGACGGCTTGCGGACGTGGTCGAGAGGGCGGGGCCGGTGCCGCTGCGGCGAAGGGCTCCCGGCTTCGAGGGCCTTGCTCGGACCATCGTTGCGCAGATGGTTTCGAAGGCAGCGGCCGCCGCGATCTGGGAGCGGCTCGTGGAAGAAGCGGGGGGCTGCGAGCCTGCACAGGTCGCCGGGCTCTCCGATGCGCAATGCCGCCGGATCGGGCTGTCCCGGTCCAAGGAGGCGACACTCAAGGGCGCCGCGGAAGCGGTTCAGAGCGGCCGTCTCGACCCGCAGGCGCTGTGCCTCATGCCCGCCGAGGAGGCCATCGCGGCCATGACGACCCTCAAGGGGATCGGCGTGTGGACGGCCGAGGTCTATCTCTTGTTCTGCGCCGGGCACAGCGATGTCTTCCCGGCGGGTGATCTTGCTCTGCGGAAGGCGGCGGGACATGCGCTCCATCTACGGGGACGGCCCGATGAGAAGACGCTCCGCGAGATCGCCGCCCGCTGGCGACCCTGGCGGAGCGTGGCGGCGCGGCTGCTCTGGGAGTACTACACGACGGAAATGCGCCGGCGCGACGTGCTTCCGGCGGGTTCGCGGGATCGCTAGGACGCGCCGCTAGATCGTTTCGAGGTCTCCGGCTCGCACCCAGCCGACCTTTCCGTCTTCAAGGACGATCTCGAGCCAGTCGCTCGATCTCCGGTCGATCCGGACGACGGCCCCCTCGTGAATCGTGAACAACTGGAGCGCGGGATCGTCGGAGGGCGCGCTCTGGACGGCGGCCTCCGTCTGCAGGATCACCCCGCGATCCGCGCGCCCGATGCCGAACTCGCGGATCAGGAGGTTCGCGCCGACGACGAAGGTGAGCGCGGCGGCGGCCACGGCGGCGTGGCGGGTCCAGTACCGCGGCCCGGTGGAGAGGAGCCGGTAGAGCAGGATGGAAGCCAGCCCCAGGTAGCCCAGCGCCAGGATCGCGATGAGCCACGCGCGCGGCACGAGCTGCACCGCCCACCTGACGACGCGGGGTATCCAGAAGCCCGGAAGCGGTGTGATCTGGTCGGCGGTCAGGGAGCGCGCGAGTTCCAGGTTCGTGCGCACGCTTTCATCCCGGGGAAGTGCGACCCTGGAGCGCTCGTAGAAGAGGATCGCCCGGCCCAGTTCCCCGAGCCGGAAGTAGGCGTTGCCGATGTTGTAGAGGAGTTCACCGCTCTCGAACCCGTCCTCGTACAGTCCGAGATAGGCATCAAGCGCGCCCTCATGGTCTCCGGTCTGGTAGAAGCTGTTCCCCGCCTGGAACCGTTCGGCGGGCGCCGGGGCGAGTGCATCCTGGGGAGCGGGGAGCCCTGTCGCCGAAGCCGGAGCGGTCACCGAGGCGAGAGCGAGCACTACGGCGGCCCGGCGGGCGGTCATCGGAGTTCTCCCGCGAGGGCGGACAGCACGGACTCGGCGCGCGCCAGAAAGGCTTTGCGTTCCTCGATCTCGGCGCCGACCGGGGCGAACCGCTGCCGGTCGCAGGCTTCGAGGACGGCGAAGTACTCTTCGACGGTGGGCACGCGGGCGCCGCGGCGGAGCAGGGCGGCGCGCAGGTCGTCGCGGATCATCCCGGCCGCGGAGGTGTCGAGCTTGTCGGCGACGAACCCCTCGAGCGCCTGGGCGGTCTCCGCGTAGAAGGCCCGCGCATCGTCGCCTCCCGCGAGCCCGGCGGCCCGGGCGAGGCGCTTCTTCGCCACGCGGGCGGCCCGGCGGTCGCGGGCGTAGGCCTGGTCGCCGGCGAGCCGGTCGCGGCGGCGACGCAGCCCGGCCGCGCCCGCGACCATGCCGACGGGCGCAAGCGCGACGATCCAGAACCATGCGTGGTCGAAAAGCGTCTCACCACGGCGGCGGAAGCGCGGCGTATCGGTCTGGATGAAACGGATGTCCGAGCGCAGCGCCTCGACGGAGCCGCGCGCGCGTGCTCCGGGCAGCGCCTCCTCGACCGCCCGGCCCGTGACCCGCAATTCGACCGGCGCCGCCGAAGCGATCTCATAGCGGTCCGCCGCGGCGTCGTAGTACCCCATGTCCACGCCCGGTATCGTCAACATCCCGGGCGCCCGCGGGATGAGGACGTACTCCCAGCTCCGCGCCCCCGAGACGCCCGCGTCCGTGGTTCGCAGACGATCCGACACCTCGGGCGGAAAGGCCTCCATCGTCGGCGGAAAGGCGAGTTCCGGCGGGGCCAGCGCCTTCAGGTTGCCGGAACCCGACACTTCCACACGCAACGTGACCGCCTCGTTCGCGGCCAGGCTGTCCCGGTCGACCGAACTCGCGACCGCCAGGTCCCCCACGAGGCCCGTGAAGTCCGCGGGCCGTCCCTCGGAGGGGAGGGGAAGCACTTCGATCTCGACCGCACGAGAAGCGGCGCCGGTCGTCACGACATCGCCGAACAGCGAACTGCGGTTGAGGAACCCCCCGAACACATCGTCGAACGGATCGCGCGAACGCCGCTGCACGCGGACCTGCGCTTCGATCGCGAGCGGTTCGAGCGTCTTCGAGCCCGGTCCCGTCGGATACAGCGCCACCTTCCGGATCACCGCGGTCGCGTACGCGATCCCGTCGCGCACGATCTGCTCGACCTGCGGCTGTTGCGGGAGTTCGAACTCCTCGACCCAGAAGCCCGCCGTGCCGGGGAGCCGCGTGACCCCGTACGAACTCACGTTGACGCGCGTGAAGAGTCGGTATTCGACGATGACCGGCTCGTTCTCCCGTACGCTACGCTTGTCCGGTTCGGCGACGACGAAGAGGTCGTCCGGGCCGATGGTCCCCGGATCGGAGGGCTGCCCCGCGGGCGCGCCCCCCGCTCCCGGCGCCGTTGGGGGAGCCGACGACACGCGCAGGCTCAGCGGTTCCGTCGTCAGCGTCGCGCCGCCCGCCTCGACCGCGACCGGCCCGATCTCGAACGTCCCCTCCGTCGTGGCCTGGAAACGGTACTGCACGGTGAGCGAGACGGTCGTCCGGCCGTTCACGATCCGGACCGAGGTCTGCGTCCCGCTGCTCAGGAAGGCGGCGAAGGCGCCCATGTCGGGGAGGACCGGGTCCTGGTCAAAGCGCTGGACGCCTTCCAGGACGACGTTGAGCGTGAAGGTCTGTCCCACGCCGACCTCGCCGCGGTCGAGGTGCGCGGAGGCTGTGACTTCCTGCCCCGAAAGCGTACCCGGCGCGAGAAGGCTGCCCACGAGCCAGCCGAGCGCGGCAACCGTGGCCGGGCGCCGGCAGCGGGCAGGAGGTCGAGGGGGTCGCATCACCAATCCCTGCGCGGCCTCGTGCCGCGCGTCGGCGTGCGCGGCTGGCGGTTCACTTCATCCTGATCTTCCCTGATCGCGTCCAGCAGCCGCTCGGCCTCCTCTCGCGTCATCTCGCCCGCTGGGGGCGTGGGCTCGGGATTCGGCTGGTCCTGCGGATCCTGGTTCGGATCCTGGTTCGGATCCTGCTCCGGGTTCTGTTCGGGCTGATCCTGCGGGTCCTGTTCGGGATCCCGGTTCTGCTCGCCGCCCTGCGGTTGCTGCTCGCCCTCGTCTTCGTTCTCCTCGTCGTTCTCGCCGTCTCCCTGCTGCTGCTCCTGTTGCTCCTGGATCTGTTCGAGCACGCGCTCGAGGTTGTGCTTGGCGTCGGCGTCCGCCGGATCGGCCCGCAGCGCCTGCTTGAAGGCCTCCAGGCTCTCGGGGAGCGCACCCTGCCGATAGAGCGTGTTCCCGAGGTTGTACCATGCTGCGGCCGCCAACTCCGGGTCTCCGCTCTCCACCGCGGCCCGGAAGGACTCCAGCGCGGACTCGTAGTCCTCGCCCCGATAGAGCGCGTTTCCGTCGTTGAAGCGGATGATGGGGGAGTCGGGGGCCGCGAGGAGCGCTTCCAGGTACTTCTCGTGCGCCTCGGCGAAACGTCCCTCTTCATAGAGGCGGTTCCCTTCGCGCGTCTCCGCGCGGCCCGCCTGCCCGTGCACCTGGGCAGGTACCGCGGCCGCGAGGACCGCGATGACCGGGGGCAGCCACAGCCGCCCGATGCCGCCGCGTGTCGTACTCACGAGAACCTCCCTCTCCAGACCCTCACCGTCTTCTTCCGGTCCGTCCACAGGCCTTCCAGGAACAATAGGAGAATCGCCGCGCCGAGGAATATCTGGTACTGCTCCTCGTACTGGGTGACCTCGCGCGCGTCGATCTCCCGCCCGCCCAGCGCCGAGACCTGCTCGATGAGCGCCGTCAGCTCGCTCGCTTCGGGGGTGCTGCGGTAGAGCTGTCCGCCCGTTCGCGTCGCGATCTCCCTCAACGTCGTCTCGTCTAGCCGGGTCGTGACGACGGCCCCCGCTTCGTCGCGCTTGAACCCGGCCGGCCGGCCCGCCGCATCGTACTCGGGAATCGGGACGCCGTCCGTCGAACCCACGCCGACCGTGTGGATCGTAACCCCGGCGTCGAGCGCCCGATCCACGGCCGGCTCGATGCCGCCCTCGTGGTCTTCGCCGTCGGTGACGACGATGATGATGCGTTCCTCCACCGGCGCGTCCGAGAAGGCGTCGAGCGCGAGTTCGAGCGCGGCCCCGAGGTCCGTCCCCTGCACGGGCACGAGGTCCGTGTCCATCGCGTTGAGGAAGAGGCGCGCGGCCCCATAGTCCGAGGTCAGCGGGCTCTGGACGAAGGCTTGGCCGGCAAAGGCGATGAGGCCGATGCGGTCCCCGTCCAGCCGCTCGATGAGGCGCTGGATTTCGAGCTTCGAGCGCTGCAGGCGGTTGGGGGCGAGATCCTCCGCCAGCATCGACGTGGAGAGGTCGAGGGCGACGACGATGTCCATCCCCTCGCGGCGGACGGTCTCCACGCGCGAGCCGAACTGCGGGCGGGCGACGGCGGCGACGGAGAGTCCGAGTACGGCGAGGAGTGCGACGGCCTTCCAGGCGCGGGCCCGCGGGTTCACGCTCCGGCTCAACTGGCGGACGAGCGCAAGATCGCCGAAGCGGGCCAGCGCCCGCCGCCGGTGCGCCGCGCCACGCCACATCAGTCCGGCGACCAGCGGAATGAGCGCCAGCCCGAAGAGCGCAGTGACGAACCCGAAGCGGAACACGATCTCGCCTCCCCCGCGCTACGGCAGTCTTCTCAGGACCGTCTGCGCGAGCCCGATCTCGAGCAGCAGCAGTCCGAGTCCCGCCGCGAGCGGGAAGTGGAAGAGTTCGCCGTACCGCGTGAAGCTCTGCACGTCGATCTCGGTCGTCTCGAGGGCGTCGATTTCCTCGTAGATGCGCTCGAGACTCTCGCGGTCCGTGGCGCGGAAGTAGCGACCGCCGGTGACCTCGGCGACCTCGGTGAGGGTCGGTTCGTCGACGTCCACCGGAATCGAGACGAGGCGACGCCCGAAGACCGGATCATCGACAGGAACCGGGGCCGTCCCCCGCGAACCGGCCCCGATCGTATAGACCTTGACGCCGAGCGCCCGGGCCATGCGGGCGGCGGTCGCCGGGTCGATCTCGCCGCGGTTGTTCCGGCCATCGGTGAGGAGCACGATGATCCGCGATTCGGCCTGGCTGGACTCGAGTCGCTTGAGCGCGGTCGCGAGTCCGAGTCCGATCGCGGTCCCGTCCTCGACCATCCCCACCTCCAGTTCGGCCATCACCGCGGAAACCGCAGGGTGATCGATCGTGAGCGGCGCCTGAGTGAACGCCTGGCCCGCGAACACGACGAGTCCGATCCGGTCGTTGCGCCGGCGCTCCACGAAGTCCGCCGCGACCTCCTTGGCGGCCTCAAGCCGGTTGGGCGACAGGTCCTGCGCGAGCATGGAACTCGAGATGTCGAGGGCCATGACGATGTCGACGCCCTCGGTCAACACGTCCTCGCTCGTCGAGGCGGATTGAGGGCGGGCGAAGGCGATGATGAGCGCGCTGAGGGCGAGAAGTCGCAACGCCAGAGGCACATGGCGCAGGCGTCCGGTGCGCTCGGCCCCCGCGTGGCGCAGGAGCGCAAGGTCCGGGTAGCGCAGGGCGCCGGCCTTCCGTCCTCCCTTCGCCAGGTGCCCGTACGCGAGGACCGGGACGAGGAGAAGCAGGAGAAGGAGAAACGCGGGATCCGCGAACCGGTGGATCATGGGACGGCCGCCTCGGTCCGGTCGTCCGCCGTCGCTTCGGCTCCGTCTGCCGCGGTCGCCTCGGACTCCGCGGCGGGCGACGGGGGCACGAACTTCGTCCGCTCCACCAGCGTGCGCGCGTCGGCGAGAATGTTCCGGCACGCCGCGTCATCCGGCCGCCACTTCGCGAACTTCACGAGGTCACAGGCGTCCAGGAAGCGTTCGAAGGCCGTGCGAATCCCGGGGTCCACGCCGGCATGCCCCAGACTCGAGATCACGTCCGGCGTGACCATCTCCAGCGCCCAGATCCGGTAGCGTCCCTCGAGGTAGGTCCGGATGATCCGGGACACCTCGATGTGGTACGGCTTGATCTCGCCGCGCTCCAGGAGAGGGGACGCCTCGAGCCGGTCCAACGCCTCGAGCGCGATCTCGTGCGGCGGTCGGGCCGGGACCGGCGGCCGGGAGTCGACCCGGTCGGGGCCGCGACGCCGCCGCCGCCCCCACCAGTACCCGACGCCGGCGAGGGCCACGGCGAGCAGGAGCCACGGCCACAGGAGCAACCAGTTGCGCGCGATCGCGCGCGGGCCCTTCACGTCGCGGATGTCCCCGCTCTCGTCGAGCCCGACCGTGGTCACGCCGATGACCACCGGATCGGTGGAGACGGTGGCCGTCCCGTCGCCTCCGTCCGTGAGTTCGAGGGTAAAGGAGGGGATCTCGAGTTCCCCGAGTTCGAAGGCGGTCACATGAAGCACCGCCGCGGTCCGGGCGCCGTCGGCCGAGGCTTCGGGCGGGCTCGCTTCGAGCGCCAGCGCCTCGAAGGGACCCAGCGAGAGCGAATCGGGCCAGTGCACCGCGAGCTCCGCCGGGTGCTCGATGGCGAGCCGCAGCGCAAGCGGGTCGCCCACATGGATCTCTGTCGTGTCGGGCTCGATCGTGACCCGCGGCGACTGCCCCTGGAGGTCTCCGCCCGCCCCGAGAGCCCCGCACGCCAGCAGGAAGCCCATGATCGCCGCGCGCCGGTTCCCGTTCCCAGATCCGCGACTCATATGCGGCGTCCCCGTTCCTCGAAGAAGCGCATCAGCGGTCGCAGGTAGGGGCGCCCCGGACTGAGGTCCACGACATCGACCTTGCTGCGCCGGAAGGTCCGGTCCTGTCCCGCGCGCGCCTCCTCCCCCCGGCTCGCGAACGCCGCGCGAAAATCCCGGTTCGAGGTGTCGACGACGAGCCGTTCTCCCGTCTCCGCGTCCTCGAGTTCGACGAGTCCGATCGGCGGCAGCTCCGACTCCCGCCGGTCCCTCACGCGGAGGGCGACGACGTCGTGCCGTCGGCCCGCGACGCCGAGCGCCTTCTCGAAGGGTTTCGAGACGAAGTCGGAAACGACGAAAACCACGGCCCGCCGCCGGATGATGCGCGACAGGTACTCGAGCGCCGCGCCGAGGTCCGTCGTCCGGCCCACGGGCTCGTGGTAGAGCATCTCGCGCAGCACGCGCAGCACATGCCGCCGGCCCTTGCGCGGCGGGACGAACTTCTCAACGCGGTCGCTGAAGATGATGAGCCCGACCTTGTCGTTGTTCTTGATCGCGCTGAAGGCGAGGAGGGAGCACACCTCGACGGCGAGGTCTCCCTTCATCCGCTCGCGGGTCCCGAAGTCTCCGGACGCGCTCACATCGACGAGGAGCATCACCGTGAGTTCGCGCTCTTCCTCGAAGATCTTGACGTGGGGCGTCCCGGTGCGGGCGGTGACGTTCCAGTCGATCGTGCGGATGTCATCGCCGTAGTCGTACTCGCGCACCTCCGCGAAGTTGATGCCGCGTCCCTTGAACACCGAGTGGTATTCGCCCGAGAACACCTGATCCACGAGCCCCCGCGTCGTGATCTCGATGCGGCGGACCTTCCGGAGAATCTCCCGCGGAATCATCCCTCGATCCCCTCCAACCCCCGAATGCTACGGGACCTCGACGCTGTCGAGGATCCGGTTCACCACGTCCTCGCTCGTGACTTCCTCGGCCTCGGCCTCGTAGGTGACGAGCACGCGGTGACGCAGGACATCGAGGGCGACGGAGCGCACATCCTCCGGCGTCACGTAGCCCCGGTGCCGCAGGAAGGCGTGTGCCCGCGCCGTGCGCGCGAGGCAGATGCTGGCTCTGGGTGACGCGCCGTAGGCGATGAGGTCGGCGAGGTCGTCGAGTCCGTGGTCGGTCGGCGCGCGCGAGGCGAAGACCAGTTCCACGATGTACCGCTCGACCTGCCGGTCCATGTAGATGAGGTCGACGGCGCCGCGCGCCCGGAGGATCTCGTCCGGCGTGACGACCGTCTGCGGCTCGGGCGCGGACCCGACGCCCATGCGCCGCATGATCTCCAGCTCTTCTTCCTTGTCGGGATATCCGATGGAGAGCTTGAGCATGAAGCGGTCCACCTGCGCCTCGGGAAGCGGGTACGTCCCTTCCTGCTCGATCGGATTCTGCGTCGCGAGGACAAGGAACGGGTCGTCGAGGGGGAAGGTCTCGTCCCCGATCGTGACCGTCCGTTCCTGCATCGCCTCGAGGAGCGCGGACTGGACCTTGGCGGGCGACCGGTTGATCTCGTCGGCGAGGATGATGTTGGAGAAGATCGGACCCTTCCGGGTCTGGAACTCGCTCCGCTTGGGGTCGAAGATCAGCGTTCCGATGAGGTCGGCGGGGAGGAGATCCGGCGTGAACTGGATTCTCTGGAAGCCGGTGTCGATCGCCTGTGCGAGCGTCCGCACCGTGAGCGTCTTCGCCAGTCCCGGGACCCCTTCCATGAGCACGTGACCGTCGGCGAGCAGGCCAATGAGGAGCCGCTCGACCATGGTTCGCTGCCCCACGATGACGCGCCCCACCTCGTCGACCAGCCGCTCCACGAAGGCGCTCTGCTCGCGGATCTTCTCCTGTATCGCTTCGATGTCGTGACTCACCGCGGTGCGTTCCTCTCCTCCCGAATCGTCTCTCGAATGGTTTCGCGCGAAGACCCGGCCGCCCGTGGTCGAACCGCCCCGGGCCTCCGGCACCGACAGGGATCGGCGTTTGAAAGACATTTTATCGAATTTCGGCGTTGCCCGAACGGACCTGCGTTGACGCGGGCCGCGGCGGCGGGCACCGTGAATCCGGACACGCAGCAGCGGAGCGCCAACCGGGAGCGCCGAATGTACGACACGCCGGAGCCGGGATCGGAATCGAAGGCCGTCCACCGTCGCGACCTCCTCCGCTGGCTTGCCGCCAGCCCGCTCCTTCCCGCCTTCGCCGGCTGTGACCTGGGCCTCGTCGGGCGCGCCATGGCGCAGGAGGCGTCGGCGCGGTCGCTCGATGACCTCGTCCCGTCGGCGGAACAGGCGCTCGACGTGTTCGATCTCGAGAAGGTGGCCGCGCAGACGGTCCCGACGGCGCACTGGGGATACATCAAGACCGGCGTCGACGGGGAGGGGACGCAGGCGAACAACCGGGCCTCGCTGGAGCGGATCTACATCCGCGCGCGCCGGCTGGTCGACGTCTCGAACCTCGATATGCGCGTCTCGATCTTCGGACGGGAGTGGCCGACGCCGCTCATGATCGCGCCGGCGGGGAGTCAGGTCGCCTTCCACCGCGATGGTGAGCTCGCGACCGCGCGAGCTGCCGCGGCCCGCAACCATCTGCAGACGCTCTCGTCGGTGAGTTCCACGGGCGTCGAGGCGGTGAACGAGGCGCGGGGGGAGCCGGTCTGGTATCAGCTCTACGCGCCCCGCCACTGGAACGCGACCGTCGCGCTCGTGAACCGCGTCCGCGAAGCCGGCTGCCCCGCCATCGTGCTCACCGTCGATCTCCTCGGCGGGAGCAACCGTCTCACGCTGGAGCGCTACCGGCGGATCGACGACCGCAACTGCGAGAGTTGCCACCGTAGCGGCGGCCGGGCGGATCCCGTCAAGCCGATGTACGAGGGGCTGCCCCAGGGCCCGCCGGACAGCGGCGGCCCGACCATGACGTGGGACTACGTGCACCGACTGCGCGACATCACGGACCAGCGGATCGTCGTGAAGGGGCTCGTGACCCGCGAAGATGCGGAACTCGCGCTCGAGCACGGCGTGGACGGGATCTGGGTCTCGAACCACGGCGGCCGCGCGGAAGGCAGCGGCCGCGCGACGATCGACGCGCTTCCGGAGATCGTGGAGACGGTGGCCGGCGAGGTGCCGATCATCGTCGACGGGGGCTTCCGCCGCGGCACGGACATCTTCAAGGGCCTCGCGCGCGGCGCGACGGCGGTGGCGATCGGGCGTCCCTACCTGTGGGGCCTCGGGGCCTTTGGCCAGGCGGGCGTCGAGCGGGTGCTGGAAATCCTGATCGAGGAGCTGCGGATCACGATGGGCGCCGTCGGGACGCCGTCACTCGCCGACATCGGCCCCCACTCCATCGGCGTCGACTGACGAAGCGGAGTCGCGGGCTGCGAAGACGAACCGCGCGCCCGTGATCGCCCCGTACATCGCTCCGAATCCACCGCCGTCTCCGACGAGCAGTCCCAGCACGCCCACGCCGAGGGGGCCGGCCGCGACGAGACCCGCGACGCTCGCCGCCACCCACCAGCCGGCACGCTCGACCCGTCGGAGAATCAGCCATTGGACGGTGCCGAACGCGCCCAGTCCCGCGAGCGTCCCCAGGATGGCGCCGAGGGTTTCACTCCCGTTCGCGGACAGGGCGTCCAACAGGCCGAGCGCGACGGCTCCCCCGACGAGTCCTCCCACGACCTTTGCGGTCGCCCACCGGGCGGCCCAGGACAGCCGCCGCCGCATGATGAGCCACTGGACTGTCGCGATCGCGCCAAGGACCCCGCCCAGGGCGACGGCCCCGAGGACGGCCTCGCCCATCGCCGTGCCGATGATCCTCGCCGGGACGACGCCCACGGCTCCGCCGACTCCGCTCGCCAGCACCCACACGAGCCAAAGGCTCCAACTCGCTCCGCGCGACGCCGGCATGGCGCCGTTCGTCGCCGCAGCGGCGGTCAGAGGATTCCGAAGAAGTTCAGGATGAACCCGATCGTGAGGGGGATGATAGGCAGCAGCGTGACCCCGACAGCGACGGTCACGCCTGCCCGGAAGAGGAGGGGACCGGTGGGAAGGAGCCGCCGGCCGAACAGCTTCTCGAGCGCGATCTCGACGACGGGACCCAGGGAATAGCACACGTTCGCCCACACGGCCCACCAGATCGCCCCGCGGACCAGGTCGACCGGCTGCAGCGTCGCGACCACGGCCGTGAGCGCTGCGCCAAACGTCATCGTCACGAGTCCGGTCCCGCCGACGATGAGGTTGTAGGGGAGCCGGCGTTTCTCCCACCAGCCGATGATCGCGCCGACGCGGCGCTCCGCCGGCTCGGGGTAGAGGAAGTCGGCGAGAAACGTGCCCCCGGGGACGATGCCCCGGGTCAGTCCGCCCGCGGAAAGAGCGGCGTCGGTTGGGGAATCGTGCTTCATCGCAGGTCCGCTTCGGGGATGGGATGGCCGTCGGTCAAGCTGTCATACGGTTTCGTGGGCGCCCCGGTTCCGCCTCCGTGCCCCGCCAGCGACGCGAAGCGCGCTCCGGGGAGACGGCGCGACCCCGGAGCGCGCCTCGAAAGGCGTCGTTCAGCGCAGCGAGGCCGTGAGGTCGCGGATCGCGGTGGCCAGCAGCGTCAAGCGCCGGGCATCGCCCGGCCCCGCCGCGTTGGCGGCGCGACGCGCATCTTCATCGAGTTCGGCGGCGACCGCGTTCAATTCATCGAGCGTGGCGTTCCGCTCGGCGCCGGACTGGCTCTCCGCCATGTCGAGCAGCGACGCCACCCGCTCCCCGCGCTCGGCCCGGATGCCGCTGCCGCGCTGCATCTGGATCAGGTACGAGCGCGCGACCGCGAAGCTGGCGGGCCAGTCGAACCGCTCCTGGTTCTGCACGTTGGAGTCGCCGACCATCACGGACATCGCCGCGTCGATCTCCGCCTGGGACAGGTGCTCACTGGCAGCGAGCTGGAACACGTCCACGCCTCGCGCGATTTCCGCCCCGTAGATCGAACCGTTGTGCCAGTACGCCGACCAGTAGCCGCCGCTCAGCATCTCCACCGCGTCGAGAGGCCCACGGTCAAAGTAGGCAATCTCGAACGGATTCTCCGGATCCGTGAAGTCGAAGATCGAAAGGCCGCCCTGGTACCAGCCCTGCACCATGATGTCGCGGCCGGGCACCGGAATCATCGAACCGTTGTGGGCGACGCAGTTCTCCTGCTCCGTCTGCGGCACCGGCAGCTTGTAGTAGCCCGCCAGTTCCATCTTGCGGTCGCGGATCGTGAAGATCGCGTTGGCGCCCCACGTCTCCGGATCGGAGCCGCGGCAGCGAGGCGCTCCGCCACCGCCCCACTCGTCCGTGAAGACGATCGCCGTACCGTCGTTGTTGAAGGTCGCCGAATGCCAGTAGGCGAAGTTCGGATCGACGACCTGGTCGATGCGGACCGGATTCTCGGGGTCGGAGATGTCCAGCAGGATGCCGTTCCCCGAGCAGGCTCCAGCGGCGAGCCCCAGATCCGACCGCACCGTGATGTCGTGGCACTGGTTCGTGAGGCGGGACGCCTGCGTGCCTTCGCCGTGGTCGCCTCCCGCCCACAGACCCGCGATATCTCCCGTCTCGGGGTCTGCGAAGATGCGCGGCATGTTGACGACTTCGGCATTCTCCGGCGCATCCACCGGCACTTCGATGATCTCGATCCTGAACAGCGCCGTGTCCTCGTCCTCCTCGGCCGGCAGGCCGGAACAGCCTTCGAGCTCGCTGCCGGAACGGACGCGTCCCGTGCCCGAGACGTAGATGTAGACGTGGGAGTCGTCGTTGGGATCCGTGACGAGCGTGTGCGTGTGAGAGCCGCGGCACGTCTGCACGGTCTTCACCTGGCGAGGATTCCCGATGTCGGAGATGTCGAAGATGCGGATCCCCTGGAGGCGCACGGTGCTGACGCTGTCCTGCACCCCTTCCGTGCCGCAGTCGAGTCGGGCCGAGGCCTGCTGAACCGACATGAAGAGGAGGTCCTCGTGCACGCTGACGTCACCCTGCCCGCCGGGGCACACGACCGCGACGACGAGTTCCGGCTGGGCGGGATCCGAGGCGTCGAACACCTGGAAGCCCCAGTAGCTGCCCTGGAAGACCAGATCTCCCTGGAACGCGATATCCGAGTTGGTCGGCCCGCGTCCGCCGGCCTCGTCCGTGAGGAACGGATCGGGTTTCGGGAGGCTGACCAGCCGCTCCAGGTTGCCGATCGCCATGCCGGCATCGTGGAGGCCCGGCGCGAGCCCGATGCGCGGATCGTCCGGATCCCATTCCCAGACGGCCTCCGGAGGGGGTGGCGGCGGGTCCTGGGCCGCCAGGGCATCCGCGCCGGAGAGCCAGCCGAACGCCAACACGAACAACGCCGCCGCCGGGCGGCCGATCCGCCGTCCCACGGTCAAGGTCTCTCTGCGTGACATCTTCCTACCTCCTGCCTCCGTGAATCGCCCATGAGCGCTCATGGAATCGCGTTCAACATGTCGCTCATGCGCAGAATCTCCATGTCCTGGTCCGCGTCCACATCGGCCGCGAACCGGAAGATCTCGGTCTCCTGGCCTCCGCCCGGACTGTCGAACAGTTCGGCCACCATCATGAGCGCGCCCTGATGATGCTTGATCATGCCTTCGAGAAAGAGCCGGTCGAACTCGGAGCCACGCGCCGCGGCGAGGGCGTCCATCTCCTCGCGCGACAGCATCCCCGGCATGAGTTCGCCCTCTCCGAGTCCGTGCGCGTGTCCGGCCCCCATCATCGGAGCCGTCTCCCCGCGGCGCTCGAGCCAGCTCGTCATCCACGCGATCTCGTCCCGCTGGGAGATCTCGATCCGGCGCCCCAGCAGGTGCAGCCCCTCGTGATCCGTCCGCTCCTGAATGAGCGCGGCCATCTCGAGCGCCTGGGCGTGATGCGGGATCATCCCCTGCATGAAGCGCACGTCCGCCGCGGTGTGCGTGACGTGCTCGAGGGATGCGGCTTCCTCCACGGTCAGCACGCGCGTGGCCTCGCCGGGGGCACCGGGCTGGACCGTCCGCACCTCCGCCTCGCCCGCGTCGCCGCCACACGCGGCAAGCGCCAGGAGCAGAAGCCCGGTCCCGTGGGTGAACTTCATTCCCGCGTCCTCCGTCCGCCGCCCGCTATCCGTCGTCCTGCGTGGCAAGTTGGGCCTTCGCCGCCCGCACCATCTCGCGCACGTCGGCCAGCATCCGCTTCGCGTCGTAGATGATGCCGTCCTTGATCGTGTACTTGATGCCGCCGACGCGCTCCGTCTCGCCGGTCTCGTCGTTGAGCCTCGGCGCGCCGTTTCCGTACAGGACCTTCAAGTTCTGAAGCGGGTTCTCCTCGACGACGACGAAATCGGCCTTCAGTCCGGGGCGGATCATCCCGAAGTCGGGCGGGAGTCCCTTGGGATCGTTCAACTCCTGCGCCCCGTGCAGGGTGGCCGCGCGGATGACCTCCACCGGGTGGAACCCGGCCTCGCGCAGCAGTTCGAACTCCCGGATGTAGTCGAAGCCGTACAGCTTGTAGATGAAGCCCGAGTCCGAGCCCGTCGTCACCCGGCCGCCGCGGTTCTTGTACTCGTTGAGGAACTGCATCCACACCTTGTAGAAGTTCCGCCACGCGACCTCTTCCTCCGTGCCCCAGTAGAACCAGTACGAGCCGTGCGCGGCGCGGCTGGCCTGGTAGAACTCCCACTGGCTGGGGAGCGTGTACGCCTCGTGCCAGTCCGCGTTGCGGGCGGCCATCACGTCCCGGCTCGCCTCGTAGATCGTCATCGTCGGATCGATCCCGAACCCGAGTTCGAGGAAGCGCTCCTGCAGCGCGTTCCAGCTGTCCGAGCCGGGGCCGTCGACCTGGTCCCAGAGCCGGGCCACGTTTCCGAAGCGGTGCTGCTCGTTCTGGTAGTTGTAATCGAGCGGCCAGTCCTGGACGCTGTAGTCGGACAGCATCGACTCGAACAGGCCGTAGTAGTGGGTCATCATGTCGAGCCCGATCTCGGCCGCGTCGAGCGCGGTCATCCGCCCCACGCCCATCTGGCCGAGGTGGGCCACGGTGCCCAGCCCGTGTTGCCGCGCTTCGTCGATGAGCGCCTCCATGATCGGCGGGTCGTACGAACCCAGCTTGAGCCCGTCGATCTTCTGTCCATCGACTTCCTGCGCCGCCGCCCAGCGCACCCATTCGCGCGCCGTCTCGGGGGAGTGCACCAGCCCCTGGCCCCAGGCCTCGCCGGGCCGCACGTAGGTGTACATGCGCGGGGCGACGATCTCGTTGCGCGCCGCCTTCGCCTTCTCCTCGAGCGACCACATCATCGGCCCGTGGCCCACGCCGCGGGAGGTCGTGATCCCGTGCGCCATCCACAGCTTGTAGACGTATTCGGGCTGCGGCGCCTTGGGGAGGCCGCCGGTGTGCGCATGCATGTCGACGAAGCCGGGCATGACGAAGTGCCCGGAGAGGTCGATCTCGTGCACGTTCGCGCCGGGATCGTCCTCGATTTCCACGTCGGGTCGGCGATCCTCGTTGATGTCGAGTCCCGGGAAGCCGACAGTGTTGACGGAGACGATGCGGTCGCCCTCGATGACGATGTCCACGGGGCCCTGCGGCGGCGCACCCGTTCCATCGATGATCGTGACGCCGCGAAGAATCAGGCGGTCGTAGGGGCCGTCGCCCTCGTCGTCGCCGCGTGGAGTCGTTTCCGGGCGTCCGACCTGCGCGAGCAGGGATCCCGCGCCGAAGAGGAAGACCCCGGCCATCGTCAGGGCGCTCCGGCAATACCGTTTCGTTCTCATGATCCCTCCATGATCCATGCGGCGAGCCTCATGTCACGGCCGCCGCCACTTCGGAAATGTTGCTCTTGCGGAGCAGCTTGATCCTGAACTCGGTGAACTCGCCCGGCTCGCTCTCCACCTCGAGTTCGCCGCCGTGGCCGACGACGATGTCGCGGGAGATCGACAATCCGAGGCCGGTTCCCTGCGTCCCGGACTTCGTTGTAAAAAACGGTTCGAAGATCTTCCGGACGATGGAATCCGGAATGCCGGTGCCGTTGTCCCGAACCGACACGATGACGTGGTCTTCGTGGCCCCTCGTCTTGAGAGCGACCGTGGGGGAATAATCGGCGCCCTCCTCCTCCTTGCGGGCGGCCGTCGCGTGACAGGCGTTGGTCACGATGTTCAGGAAGACCCGGCTCAGATCGCGGGCGATGCCGGTGACTTCGCCGGCCTCCTCGTCGAAGTCCCGGTCCAGCGTCACGTTGAAGGAGGAATCGGTGCCGCGCAGACCGTGGTAGGCGAGCTTCGCGTACTCATCGACCAGTTGGTTGACGTCGATGGTCTCCGCATCGCCGGCTTCGTCCCGAGAATGAGCCAGCATTCCCTCCACGATGCGGTCGGCACGGCCTCCGTGCTCCCGAACCTTGGACACGTTCATGTTCAGGTCGCCGAGAACCTCCTCGATGAACTCGCGGTCCAGCTCCGCGTTCCCCTCCGCGACCTCCTTCAGTTCCTCCTGCAGCTCGTCGATCAATTCCTTCGAAAGAACCGCGAAGTTGTTCACGAAGTTGAGCGGATTGCGGATCTCGTGGGCGACCCCCGCCGTGAGGGCGCCGAGCGAGGCCAGCTTCTCCTGGGTGATGACCTGTTGCTGTGTACGCTGGAGATCGTCGAGCGTCTGCTCCAGCGCCTCGTTCTTCGTCTGCACCTCCTGCGCCAGCTTCTCGACCAGGTTCAGCCGCTGCACCTCGAGGGCGTGTTTCCGGAAGACCTCCAGCGCGTGCGCCATGTCGGTAACCTCGTCGTTGCCCTCGACTTCCACCTTCACTTCGAGGTCGCCCTCCGACATGCGCCGCGTGGTCGCGAACAGGCTGTTCAATCGAACGATGAGCGAGCGGCCGAACGTCTTCCACGCGACGCGGGCCGCGCCGATGGTGAACAGGATCACGGCGAGGAGGAACCAGAACCCCAGCTGCACGAGAAACTCGGAGCGGCTGGCCGCATCCCGGGCGGTCTCCTCGACGCGTTCCATGAGCGCCCGGACCCCGACGTCGAGTTCCGCCGTGGTCTGCCGGTTGCGCTCGAGCAGTTCCTCGGCCCGGCCGACCTCCTCCAGTTCCCGCCGCCGGGTCTGGAAGATGCCGGCGGAACCTCCGTACAGCTCGCTGGGGACGCTCACCGCGTCGGCCAGCGTCTCCCTCAGGAGCGGGCGGATCCTGGGCAGCGTCGCCCGCACATCGCGGAGGGCGGTCTCCACGCGCCCCTGGTTGGCGAGGAGCTGCTCCGCATCGGTCTCGGCGAAGGCCTGCTGGATGAGCGTGATTGCCTGGTTCTGCGACGCCTTGAAGTTCAGGAGGCCGTCAAGCTGTTCGACTTCGTCGGGCGCCAGGCGCTGGGACACCGGCGCCGCAACGTCCGTCAGCTGGCGGAGCCCCGTGCGGATGAAGAAATACTGATCGTCGATCGCCTCCTCGAGCACCGACTGGAGACGGAGTCCGGTCTCCTCGACGGTCGCCGCCATCTCGGCGAGCTGGGCATTGTAGGTCATCCGGTTGTTGACCGACTCGTAGATCTCGTTGATGTTCGCCACTAGGCCCTCGGCCAGGCCCGCGACATCCGCATCCATGCCCGCTCCGCCGCCGACCTCTCCGACCCAGTACTGGAGGCTGTCCTGCTCCAGCAGGACGGCGGCCCGGACGTCCGCCAGCGTTGCGGGGTCGGCGGCCGACAGGAGCTGCGGGGATGCGCGCAGCAGCGCCTCGCTGTGCTGGGTCACGCGGTGGCCCGCGAGGAGCGACGGGATCTGTTCCTGCGTGACCTCGCTCTGTCCCCGCTCCACGATGGTCATCAGGAGGAGCGCGAGGAGGATGGCGCTGATCGTCAGGAGCACGCCGCCGCCCAGTCCGACGACGATCTGGCTGCCGATGCCGAACCGGCCGCCGGTCGCGTCCCGCGCCCGCGCCCCCATCCGTCCGGGGAGCCGGGCCAGCGCCCACTCGAAGGCGCGGTGGATGCGCTCGTCGCTCTGTTTCACCGGAGGCCCCGCGGTACTCACCGGGAGAGCCGGGTCACGGGAACGAACTCGCCCTCCCGAATCACAGTCAGAAACACGAGGTCCGAGCCCTGGTTGTCCTCCACGCCGTATTCGACCGTGAAGCCGCCGAGGTCGATGGGGCCGGATTCGGTCAGCGTGCGGAGGAAGGAGTCCCGCGTGGGCCGAACGTCCGGATCGCCGGCCGCCAGCGCCTCCACGACCAGCCGCCCGACCAGATAGCCCTCCAGCGACACGAAGCCCGGGCGGGCGGAGGGATCGACCGCCCGTAGCGCGGCCTGATAGCGCGCCACCACGGGGACGCTCGGGTCGCGGGGGAAGGGCACGACCTGCGTCACGACGACGCCGTCTCCGGCGCGGCCCAGCTCGTCGAGGAGGGCGTAGCTGCCGACGAAGGAGATGTTCACGAACAGGGCGTCGAGGCCGATCTTCCTCGCCCACCGGATGAAATGCGCCACTGGGATGTACGCGCCGATGATGATGACGGCCTGCGGGTTGCCGGCCTGGATGTCGAGGAGCCCGCGCTTCACGGCCCGCGTGTTCCGCATGTAGGGGGCCTCGCTGACGAGTTCCATGCCCAGCGCGTCCATCGCGTTGCGGACGCCCGTCAGACCGGCCAGCCCGTAGTTGTCATCCTGGTAGAAGACCGCGATGCGCCGGAAGCCGAGGTCCCGCACGAGGCGTTCCACCATCTCCTCGGTTTCCTGGTCGTAGGACGCGCGCAGGTTGACGACGTAACGCTGGTCCGGGCGCCTCAGCAGGCCGGCGCCCGTGAACGCCCCGATGTAGGGGACGCCCGCGCCGCTCGCGCCGGGTTCCGCGGCGGCCGAGGTCGGCGTGCCGACGGCGCCGATGAGGCCGAACACGCCATGCTCGATGAGTTCCTGCGTGTTGGCGACGGCGGGTTCGGGTTCGTAGCCGTCGTCGCGGACGATGAGGCGGAGGGCGCGTCCGTGCACGCCGCCCTCTCGATTGGCCTCCTCGAATGCGGCCCGGATGCCGAGGTTCATGTTGCGGCCCAACTCGCCCGCGGGCCCTTCGAGGGCCGCGGACTGGCCGAAGACGATGGAATCGGCGTACACGCCCTCGGTCGCGGCTTCGCCCTGCTGCGACATGGCGGCGCCGGGCAGCGTGCCGGCGGCCACGGCGGCCGCGAGCGCGAACCACCGGCGCTGCATCAGGAGGGCGCCCCCAGATACCGAAGCGTCAGGCAGGTGATGTCATCCGACTGGTCCGCCTCTCCCGCATGTTCCTGCACCGCCCGTATCACATGGCGGTTGATGTCCTCCGCGGACGAGCCGCCGCATTCACCCAGAACCTCGGCCAGCTCCTTTTCGCCGAGTTCGACGCCATCCTCGTCCATCGCCTCCGTCACGCCGTCCGTGTAGAAGAAAACGGCATCGCCCGGCTCCAGGGTGATCGATCCCCTGGGGAAGTCGACCCCGGACATGATTCCGAGGACGAGTCCCGGATCGGAGACGATCTGCTCGACCTCTCCCGAAGCCTTGATGAGGAACGGGAGGTTGTGCCCCGCGTTCGCGAACGTGGCCTTGCCGCTCAACGGATTGAAATTGGCGTAGAAGAGGGTCACGAACATCGACTCCTCGTTCTCGTTGATGAGAAGCTGGTTCACCTCCTCGAGACAGACCGAGGGGTCGGCCTCGCCGATCGCCGTCCCCTTGAGCAGCGTGCGGCTCACCATCATGAAGAAGGCCGCCGGCACGCCCTTGCCCGAGACATCGGCCACGACGATCGCCATGTGGTCTTCCTCGAGGCGGAAGAAATCGTAGAAGTCCCCTCCGACTTCACGGGCCGGCGTCATCCAGGCGTGAAGCTCGTAGCGCGGGTCGCTGGGGTAGTTCGTCGGCAGAATCGACTCCTGCATCCTCGCCGCCACGCCGAGTTCCTGTCGCAACGCGACCAGCGCGTCGCGGTCGCGAAGCGCGGCTCGCATCACCGCGAGGTGTTCGAGGGTCTTCGCGATGGTGGTTTCCAGGTCCCCGAAGTCGATCGGCTTGGTGACAAAGTCGAAAGCACCGCGGTTCATGGCGGTGCGGATGTTCTTCATGTCCCCGTAGGCCGTGACCATGACGGCGCGGAGGTCGCGGTCGAGTTCGCCCAGCTGCGCCAGGAGGGTGAGGCCGTCCATCTCGGGCATGTTGATGTCGGAGAGCACGACATCGACGTCGTCGTGTTTCTCGAGCTTGGAGAGGGCCTCGACCCCGTTCTGGGCGAAGACCAGCGTGAATTCGCCCGAGCGGATCCGGCGCCGAAACTTCTGCCGGAGGAGCAGCTCCAGATCGGGTTCGTCGTCTACTACCAGGATCTTCGGCATCGAGGCCTCGGTTGAGGTGAATCGTCGGTCATGGGTTCCTGCCCTTGTCCGAAACGGCGTCCAGTCGTCATCGTCCGTGTCGATTTGCGCGGGGGTCCCGGCGCGACGTGCGGGAATCTCCACAACCGGGGACCGGCCGCGCAATATGTCAAACCTCGGGAGTGGGCGTAGTTTCGGCGCCGAAGGCGCCCGGAACAGCGAGTGGGCAACCAGCCAAGGAGCGGACCTGGAGTGCGGATCGCCGTCAAGCCGGACCCGAGCGAGCCACGTCGCGTGGTGGACGAGGTCGAGCGCTTCTGCCTCGAGCGGGCGCTTTCGCACGACATCATCTTCCGGTTTCAGCTCTCCCTGGACGAGCTCCTGACGAACATCATCTCCTACGGATTCGAAGGAATCACGGAGGATCCGGTCATCACGGTGGACATTCGCCTCGGAGACGCCGACATTGAGATCACGATTCGAGACAACGGCCGACCGTTCAACCCGCTGGAGGACGCGGAGATTCCCGACATAAGCCTTGCAGCGGAAGATCGTCCCATCGGGGGGCTTGGCATCCACCTTACGAAGTCTTTTATTGACACGCTTGCGTATGAGCGGGCCGAGGGTTTCAACTGCCTTACCCTGACGCAGCCGTTGGGGGCTGCCGGAAGCGAGGAATCGCCAGATGAACATTGAGACCAGCTATTCGGGAGATACCGCCGTAGGGGTGGTCAGCGGGCGCGTAGACTCCAGCAACGCCAAGGACTTCGATGGCGAGCTCTCCGGCATCATCGATGGGGGGGCGACCAACCTGGTCCTGGATTGCGGGAGCCTGCGCTACATCAGCAGTGCCGGGCTACGGGCGCTGTTGATCGCCATCCGCAAGACCAACCAGGCCGGCGGGGGGCTCGCCCTGTGCCACGTCCCGGAGAATATCCTCGAAGTGTTGGAGGTCAGCGGTTTCGTGCGGCTGACCAAGGTCTTCGATACGGTCGAGGAAGCTCAAGCGAGCTTCAAGTAGCAAGGGCCGGAAACGAAACAGGGGGCGCGCCGGATCGCCGACGCGCCCCCTGATCCGTCGCGGCCCGTCCGGGCCCGATCAGAAGAAAGCGAACGCCTGGACCTTCCAGGACCAGTCCGACCGGCCGCCCGAGCTGTAGAAGTCCACGTTCGTGGAAATCCCGTTTCGACCCGTGAAGTACACCATGACGCCGGGCGTCACGACGGTCCCGGTGACCTTTTCCGGATTCTCCGCGCCTGAATCGACCCAGCTTACCCGAAGCATCGGCTCGATCCCCGAGAACTGCGACTCGGGCGCCATGGGCAGGTACCAGAAGGCCATGAACTGGAAGGCGGAGAACTTCGCGTCATCGTTCAGCTTCCAGTTGCGGCCCTGCAGGACGTTGGCGATCAGGTGAGGACCGCCGAGCCAGGTGCCGAGTTCCACCTCGGCCCCGACCGCCGGGACACCCATCGTCTCCTCGTGGCTGTTCAGGGTCTCGTCCAGGGCGAAGTAGGCGGACACCCGCGTGGTCCCCCCGGTCGGGAACAGGGAGAGCTGGCCCGAGGCCGACTTCCCTGTGTTCACGTCCTTGTTCCCGATCCCCTCGCCGTTGGTGAGCGTGAAGCGGTAGCCGAAATGCGGGCTGACGCGCCCCTGCGCGAGGATGCCCGGCTCGTAGTTGTCCAGGCCCAGCGCGCCGGTGAGACGGCCGAAGGTGCATACGCTGCCGACGCCGGGGCAGTGATCCACGCCCGTGACCCTGGCGTCTCGTTCGATGATCGGGAGCCAGGCGTTGGGCACCAGCCAGAAATACGACATCCCCTTCTTGAACTGCCCCAACTGGATTTCCAGCGCCTCGCTCGGCGTGAGTTCCAGGTACGCCTCGAGAACCGACGCGCCGTCGATGTTGAACTGGGCTCTGCCTCCGACGAGATCGTTGAGCTTCCCGTCGATCGTCACCCACGCGCGTCGGATGAAGAACGATGTTGGCGTCTCGTCAACGCTCGAAGCCTCGTATTGCGCCTGGATCCGGGCGCCCACGGTGACGGTGGAGCCGCCACGCGCCCGGATTTCCTGGGCAAGGAGGGGGTGGACGGCGGGGAGCGCGAGCCCCAAACCAAATGCGGCGACCACTCCGATGGAGCGTTTCCACATAGTGATATGCCCTCTCGTCGAAGATTCCGGTCTAGTCCGGTCACACCCGAAGATAGCCGGCCGCCGCCGTTCGGCTACCGGCGCACCGAGAACCCGTTGCGCGATGTCGAGCAGGGACGCAACCTAAACCGCGAGTCGCGAAGGGCCATGATCGGACGAAAACCTGTTGAAGAAGGAGCCGCCGTGAGCACCCATCAGGTACGCTGGTCCCGCCGGTTCGCGGCGGGAAGGAACGTTGCGACCGCCGCGCTGCTCTCCGGCGCGGGCCTCCTTCTGGCGCCGGCCCTGCTCGCCGCGCAGGACGTTGCCGGAGATCTCGGGTTCGTCCTCAACACGTACTCGTTCCTCGTCTGGGGCGTGCTCGTGATGTGGATGTGCGCGGGGTTCACGATGCTCGAAGCCGGGTCCGTGCGGTCCAAGAGCGCGTCCATGATCTGCATGAAGAACATCGGACTGTACGCCATCGCGGGCCTCGCGTACTACGTCATCGGCTACAACCTCATGTACGTCGACGTCGGGAGCGTGATCGGGTCGATCAGCTTCTTTTACGGCCCGTCCGCCGACGAGGTCGCGCTCATCGGCGGGAACGAAGGCGCGGCCGCCGCGGTGGCGGAGAACGGCTACTCCGTGATGTCGGACTGGTTCTTCCAGATGGTCTTCGTCGCCACGACCGCCTCGATCGTCTCGGGGGCGCTGGCCGAGCGAGTCAAGCTGTGGACCTTCTTCGTCTTCGTGGGCGCGCTCACCGCGGTCATCTACCCCATCGTCGGCGCGTGGACGTGGGGCGGCGGCTGGCTCGGACAGAGGGGCTTCACGGACTTCGCCGGCTCGACGATCGTGCACTCGACCGGCGGCTGGGCGGCGCTCGCCGGCGCGCTCGTCGTGGGTCCGCGCTGGGGCAAGTACCGCAAGGACGGCTCCATCAAGCCGACCCCTCCGTCGAACATCCCCGCAGTGACGCTGGGGGTGTTCATCCTCTGGATGGGCTGGTTCGGCTTCAACGGCGGCTCCGAACTCGCCCTCTCGGGCGTCGTCAACGCGGTGTCGATGAGCAACATCCTCGTGAACACGAACCTCGCCGCCGCGGCCGGCGTCATCACGGCGCTCTGCCTGTCCCGGTCCATCCTCGGCCGGGTCGACCTCTTCGCCACGCTCAACGGGGCGATCTCCGGCATGGTGGCGATCACGGCCGGACCGAACATCACGAACTCGCTGTGGGCCATCCTGATCGGCGCCGTCGGCTCCCTCCTCTGCATGTTCGGGCTGAAGCTGCTGGAGGTGCGGCGGATCGACGACGTGGTCGGGGCCGTGCCCGCGCACCTGTTCGCCGGAGTCTGGGGCACGCTCGCCACCTGCATCGCGGCCGGCGGCGATTTCTGGGTGCAGCTGACCGGCGTCGCGGCCATCGGCGCCTTCGCCTTCTTCGTCTCCTGGATCCTCTGGACGGTGCTGGACAGGACGATGGGCGTTCGCGTGTCGCGGAGCGTCGAGAGCATCGGCCAGGACGCGGCGGAACTCGGGATCGATGCCTACCCCGAATTCGTCCTCATGGTGGATCCCGACGACGACAACGACTTCCGCGACGCGGACTGAGCGTCCCCGCACGGGAACCGCGCGATGTCGGCGGTGAAGTTTGTCGATCACGGTTATGCCGACCCGGACCCCGCGATTTCGGCGGGGTCCGGGCCTTTCCGGCACTACGAGCTGGATTCCGCATTTCACGACGAGTTGTTCAACGACGACGGCACCCCCAGGGAGCGGGCCCGCCGACTCGGGGCCGCCCTCTCCAAGATCCCCCCCGAAGATCTCGAGCGGCTTCAGGACGGCGTGTACCGCCGTTTCGTCCATGAGGGGATCACGTTCACGGTCCTCGGCGTCGAGGATGTCTCGGAGCAGATCATCCCCATCGACTGCGTGCCCCGCCTCATCACCGCCGAGGAGTGGGATCACATCGAGCGGGGGCTGAAGCAGCGCCTCACGGCCCTCAATCTGTTCCTGCACGACGTCTACCACGACGGGAAGTCGCTGCGGGATGGCATCGTTCCCGTCGACCTCGTGCTCGGCTGTCCCCAGTACCGTATCGAGATGCGGGGGATGAAGGTGCCGCACGACGTGTACGTCGCCGTGTGCGGGACGGACATCGTGCGCGCGGGCGACACCTTCGCGGTGCTGGAGGACAATCTCCGGGTCCCGTCGGGCGTTTCCTACATGCTCGCCTGCCGCACGGCGATGAAATGGGCCTTCCCCTATCTGTATCGGGCGTACGGGGTCCGCGAGGTGGCCGACTATCCGGAACGCCTCTACTCGACGATCGCGTCGCTCTCGCTGACGGCGGAGACCCCCCGCATGGCGGTGCTGACGCCGGGCCGATACAACTCGGCCTACTACGAGCACGCGTTTCTGGCCGGCGAGATGGGCGTCGATCTGGTGGAGGGGCGGGATCTCGTCGTGCACGACGCGACGCTGTACGCCCGCACGGCCGCGGGTCTGCGGCGGATCGACGTGCTCTACCGACGGATCGATGACGATTTTCTCGATCCGGTCGCCTTCCGGGAAGACTCCGTGCTCGGGGCCGCCGGCCTCTTCCACGCCTACCGCGCCGGCAACCTGGTGCTCGCCAACGCGCCGGGCACGGGCGTGGCGGACGACAAGGCGCTATACGCGTACGTCCCGCGCCTCATCCGCTATTTCCTGGATGAAGAGCCGATTCTGGCCAACGTGGAAACCCATCTCTGCCGAGAGCCGGACGGCCTCGCCTACACGCTGGACAACCTCAAGGAACTCGTCGTCAAGGAGGTGGGAGGGTCGGGGGGCTACGGGATGCTCGTGGGCCCGCATGCCACGAAGGCCGAGCGGAGGGCGTTCGCGGAGCAACTGCGGAGCGACCCGGCGAACTACATCTCGCAGCCGGTGCTGCCCCTTTCCCGGGCGGGCTGCTTCGTGGACGGACGCCTGGAGCCTCGCCACGTGGACCTGCGCCCCTTCGTCCTCCAGGGGAAGGAGAAGCAGCACGTGGTCCCCGGCGGCCTGTGCCGCGTCGCGCTGCGCAAGGGAAGCCTCGTCGTGAACTCCAGCCAGGGCGGAGGCTGCAAGGATCTCTGGATCCTCCGTGAGTAGCGGGCCGGAGAGGGGCGACGGACGATGCTAGCGCGGATGGCGGCGAACTTCTACTGGCTTGGCCGCTACGCGGAACGGACCGAAAACACGGCCCGTCTGCTCGAGTACCAGCTGACCCGGCTCGTGGATGCGGACGCCGACGAACTCGCCCTCGGGTGGCGCGTGGTATACCGGGCGCTGAGCCAGTCCCCTCCGCAGGCGCCGGCCGATGTGGACGAGGCCGAAGCTTTCCTCATCGCGGATGCCTACACGTTGACGGGCGGCCTGGTCGAAGACACGACGAACCCGGCATCGATGATTTCGTGCTGGGGGATGGCGCGGGAGAACGCCAGGGAGATCCGGCCCCGGCTGCCCCTGCGCGTGTGGGTGTGCCTGAACCAGGGGTTCCTCTGGCTCCAGGAGACGGAGTTCGCCGATGCCTGGGGCGAGGGACCCGCGGCCCTGGTGAGCCAGGCGATCGACCGGCTCCGCCTCCTCGCCGGCGTCGTGGACGCCAGCATGGCGCGTGACGATGCGTGGCGGTGCCTCGAACTCGGCCGCTACGTCGAGCGGCTGCAGCAGCAGGTCGTGCTGCTCGACGTGTGGAATCGGATCGCGCGGCCGGAGGGTGACGGCCTCGTCCTCTCCTGGGCCGATTTGCTGCGCGTATGCGGCGCCTTCGAGCCCTACCGCCGGGACCGGTCGCTCGCCTTGCACCGTAGCTCAGTGCTCGGCTTTCTGATGCGGAACCCGGAGGTTTCCCGTTCCCTGCGCTACGCGACGGACCGCATCGAGTCCGCGCTGCGGGGAATCGACCCGGCGGGCGGACGCCCGCCCCTCGCCGCGCCACACCGCATGGTGCTTCGCATGGCCGCGGCCCTCGAACTCGACCCGGGCGAGGAGGATACCTCGACTCACGCGGCGTCCGGGGAAGCCTTCGCGCCTCTCGCACGCGACAGCCGGACCCTGCACAGCCTCATCCAGGCCACGTACGTCGACTACCCAGTGACCGCGGGGCTCCCGGCATGATTGCGCGCTACACCATCGAACACGCGATCGAGTTCGTCTACAGCGCCCCGGTGCAAGTGTCCGTCATGACGCTTTATCTGCACCCCGTCCAGGACCGAAGGCAGGTCGTGCGCGGATTCACGATCGAGACCGACCCGTCCGGCTCCGTATTCGAATTCGAAGGGCCATTTCGCAACCGGGGCCACTTCTTCAATCGCCCCGGGAAGCATCGCCGTCTCTCGATCGTCGGACGTTCGACCGTGGAGGTCGGGCCGATACCGGAGACGCCCCTCGAGGTCGCGGAGGACGCGTGGGTCCGGCTCGGCGCCGAGGCGAGCGCGCCCGAACTCGGGCTGATGCTGCAACCGAGCCGTTTCGTCCGCTCCTCGCCGCTCCTCGCCGATTTCATCACGAACTGCGGCCTCGAACGCGGGGACGATCCGCTGGCGACCGCTACGGCCCTGTGCAGCCGGCTCCACGAGTCGTTTGATTATATTCCAGGTACGACCGCCGTGGATTCGCCGATCGAGCGCATCCTCGAGAGCCGCGAGGGCGTGTGTCAGGACTACGCTCACGTCATGGCCTCGATCCTGCGGGGCTGGGGGATCCCGACCCGATACGTGTCCGGCTATCTGGGTCCGGACGGTGAGAACGGTGGTAGCGCAACGACGGGCGAGAGCCACGCCTGGGTCGAGAGCTGGTTCCCGGGCATTGGCTGGATCGGCTTCGATCCGACCAACGACACGCAATGCGATGTGCGCCACGTGCGGGTCGCGGTGGGCCGCGATTATGCCGATGTTCCGCCCACTCGCGGCGTTTTCCGGGGTTCGGCGGAGTCCATGCTTCGCACCCGGGTCACCATTGGGAGAGGAGAAGAATCGTGCCTGTGATCAGCGTTGATTCGTTCCGGTTGCGGGGCCTCCGGCTCGCCACTGCCGTCGCGGCCCTCTTCGCCTTCGCCGTCCCGGTGTGGGGCCAGTCCGCCTCCATCGGGGCCGATGTCGTGAGCCGCTATGTCTGGCGCGGCGTCGACTTCGGCGAATCCATGGCCGTGCAGCCCGCGATCACCTTCGGGGCCGGAGGGCTCGAGTTCGGGGCGTGGGGTTCGTACTCCGTTTCCGCGTCGGGGGCCTCCGCCAACGAGAACGACCTCTGGGCGACCTACACGGTGACGGCCGAATCGGGCCTCTCCGTCGCCGTCGGAATTACCGACTACTACTTCCCCTCGCCCGGCGCCGACGCGGGCTTCGGGGCCGGGGCGGCGCACACCGTGGAGATGTCGCTCGCCTTCTCGGGTCCGGAGACCTTCCCGATCTCCCTGTTCGGAGGCGTGCTTACCAAGAGCAGCGTGCTGTACGCGGAGGTGGGCGTGCCCTTCGAGATCTCCGGAGTGGGTGTCGGGCTGCACATGGGGTTTGTGGGCGGCGAGAGCGACTTCTACGGCACCGACGAAGCGGCCCTGGTGAACCTGGGCGTCACGGCGAGCAAGGACCTCGCGATCACGGAAACCTTCGCCGTGCCGGTGAGCGTCGCGTACATTCTGAATCCCGACCAGGACCGCGCGCACCTGGTGTTCGGCTTCAGCATCGCGCCCTGAGCACGCGATGACGCGCAGGGGAACACCGCGTGTGACGAAATGGCCGGGGATCGCCCCGCTGCTGCTTTTCTCCGCCTGTTCGCTGGCTCCGGGGCCGTCCCTTCCGGAGCCGGTGGCGGAGATCCCGGACGATTTCTCGGCCAGGTTGCAACCGGGGGCGTACGAGCCGCTGGAGTGGTGGACGACGTTCCGGGATCCGGTGCTCGACGCCGTGGTCGATTCCGTACTCACCTCCAACTTCGACCTCGCCGCGGGCGTTGCGCGGGTCCGCCAGGCGCGCGCGAGGGCGCGCATCGCACGGGCCGACCTCTTCCCGAGCGTGGGGGCGAGCGGAAACGTCACCGATACCGACACGCCGACGGACGCCGGCATCGGCGCGCAGATACAGGCTCTCGGGCTGGGCGGTCCGGGGGATACGATCGCGGGGTTCGCGTTTCCGGACAGAATCGACCTGACGACGTATTCCGTCAGCGCGGACTTCGCCTGGGAGCTGGACTTCTGGGGACGCGCCCGCAACGACGCGCGGGCGGCGGGGGCGGAATACCTGGCCTCGGAGTCGGATTTCCATGCGGCGCGGATCGGCATCCTGGCCGAGACCATTACGACGTATTTCGACATCGTCAGCCTGCGGCAGCAGACCGAACTGGCCGGCGAGACGGTGGAGGTGCTGCTTGAACGCGAGTCGTTGGCTTCGACCAGCTACGACCGCGGCCTGATCGATTCCTGGACGCTGTCCCAGGTTCGCCAGGACCTCAGGAACACTCAGGCGGGGCTGCCGCGACTCGAGACGCAGCTCACGAGCGCCGAGGCCCGCCTGGCCGTTCTCCTGGGCGGCTATCGAGAGGACGTCGAGGCGATTCTGCCCGACGCCCTCGCGCCGCAACTCGCGGCAGATCCTGTCCCCGCCGGGATTCCGGCCGACCTCCTGTACCAGCGGCCCGACGTAAGGGCGGCGGGCCAGCGGCTCGACGCGGCCCGCTACAGCATCGGTGCGCGCCGGGCCCAACTGCTTCCGTCGCTTTCGCTCTCCGGTTCCATCGGGCTGGCGAGCGCAGATGCGGGCGACCTCTTCAACGCTCAGCAGTGGTTCACGAATCTGATCACGAACCTCACCGCGCCCATCTTCCAGGCCGGCCGGCTTCGGAACAATCTCGCGCTGGCCGAGGCCCGCTTCGATGAGGCCGCGAACGCGTACGGACGGACGGTCGTGACGGCGGTGAACGAAGTCGAAACCGCGCTCGCCGGTCTGGAGAACGAGGCCCGGCGGCACGCGTTCCTCGCCTCGCAGCGCGACGAGGCGCTGGCTACAATGGAGCTGCAGTCGCAGCGGTACGAGTCGGGGGTCGTGGGCTACACGGACTATCTCGACGCCCTGCGCACGCTCCTGAACGTCGAGGCGGCGCTGGCGGGCGCGACGCGGGATCTGGCCCTGGCGCGGCTGGCCGTCCATCGCGCACTGGGCGGCGCCTGGGCTTCGCCCGAGGCGGTCCCCGAGCCGCGCATGGTCCCGACGTCCGGGAACAGCAAAAACCTCTTCGACCCGAACTACCTCGGGACCTACTCCATCATCGGGCGCGATCCGGCGACCGGCGAACTGGGGATGGGCGTGCAGTCGAAGGCGTTCGGGGCGGGGAACCGCGCCATGCACGCGAAGGGCGGACTCGTGATCATCGCTCACCAGGCCGCCGCGAACCCGATGTACGGGGCGATCGGCATCCAGCTCCTCCAGGCCGGCTACTCACCCGAGGAGGCCCTCGAGATGATGGTGGGGAGCGACGAGGGCCGGGATCGGCGCCAGGTAGCGATCCTCGACCAGCAGGGCCGGACGGCCGCCTGGACCGGTGCCGGTGCGAGCGACTGGAAGGGCCATAAGTGCGGCGTGGACTACTGTGCGCAGGGGAACATCCTCACCGGCCCCGAGGTCGTCGACGCGATGGCGGCCTCGTTCGAATCGTCCACGGGACCGCTCGCGGAAAGGCTCATGGACGCGCTCGATGCCGCGCAGGCGGCAGGCGGCGACGCCCGCGGCATGCAATCCGGCGCCATCCTCGTCGTTGCTCCGCGGGTCAACGGCGGCTACAGCGACCGCGTCGTCGACATCCGGGTGGACGACCACGACGAACCGCTCGCCGAACTGCGCCGGGTCCTCAACATGTACCGTTCGGGCCAGATGCTGCGCGAAGCCTCGCAGATGAGGCGGGACGGCGATCTGCAGGGCGCCGTGGCGCTGGCGCGCGAAGCCTCGGCCAGGTCGCCGGAGAACGACAACGCGTGGGTGACGCTGGCCGCGATCCTGCTCGACGACGGACGCGAAGACGACGCCTTCGACGCCCTGGAGCGGGCGGTGGAACTCAATCCCGGACGACGGCGCACCCTGTCGGGCGCAGCCGACTTCGAGCGGGTGCGCGAGGACCCCCGCTTCCTGAGGCTCATCGGCCGCTAGCGCCCGCTAGTGGTGGTCGGACTCCTCGTAGTGGCGCGCGAGCGCGTCGCCCCCGAAGTCGTTCTCCAGGTCCCGCCACACCGAGTGGACGTGGTTCGCGTCGTTCTGCGTATTGTCGTACTCGATCAGGAAGACCGGGGCGTGGACCCGGTAGTAGTGTCCCTCGCCGGGTTCGAGCGGCCCCGCCCACGCGAAATAGATGTCGCTCGCCGGAAGCTCGTTCTCGACCCGCGCCATCCAGTCGGCGCCCGTCGTCGCATTCCCCGCGTACTCCTGTACGATCTCGAACAGGACCGCGCGCTGCTCCGGGGTCATGGCGTCGGCAGAGAGGCCCTCGAACGCGTCGAGCCGGGCCTCGCGGTCGTTCCCCGTGAGGATGTCGCTGGGGGCTTCGGTAGCGATCGTCGCCCGCTCGCGCTGGTCCGGCGTGAAGCTCCGCATCAGCGCGCGGGCCAGATCTTCCTCCCGCCCCAGCGGTCGCCAGCCCGCCTTCGGACCCGACGGCACGCGGGCCGGGTTCGCGCCCATGAACGCGGGTCCCGTCACCGTGAGCAAACCGGAAGGCGATGAGAAGCTGAGGGAGAGGTGATGTCCCTCGAACCGCCACGCCCATGGCCCTTCCGACGAGGGGTCGCCGAAGATCGCGACATAGTAGTTCTCCGGATCCCGGCGCTCGGGGCGTCCTTCGAGGAGCCCCAGGATGCGCTCCAGTTCGATGATCGCGCTGGCCTTCAGAAAGCCCTGGCTGCTCATGGCGGCCTGAAGGAGATCGTGTGCGGCGCCGCGCTGCTCGGTCGTCATGTCGGCGAGCGGCAGTCCATTCCGCGACCTCGGGACGAAGTGCCAGTTGAACCGCTCCTCGTCCTCCAGGGAGAAGAGCGCCTTCTCCCGTCCCGCCTCGTCGAGCAGGGAGACGAAGGCCTGAGCGGCGGAGGCCGAGTCCATCTTCGCGCCCGGTTCTCCTCCGACCGCCAGCGCGAACGCGGCCACGGGAACGAGCAGGCAGGCCGCCCACGTGACCCGTCCCGCCGTCCGATTCCTGATCTTCATGGTTCCCCCTCCGCTCGAAACGTCTACGGCCGCGTGCACTCGCGGATTGGCGCCGCCGGCTTCAAGTTGGTCGACCCCGACCGGGGTCGATTACCATCCCATATTCCGAAAAACAAGGCAGAATCGCCAGATGATCGCGGGTCCCAACGGCGCGGAGAGCGACCGTCGCAGCCAGGCCGCGCACGTGGAGTTCGAGGGCGTGAGCAAGAGTTACGATGGCCGTACGCTGGTCGTGGACGACCTGAACCTTCGCATCGGCAAGGGTGAGTTCGTGACCCTGCTCGGTCCCTCGGGTTCGGGGAAGACAACCATCCTGATGATGCTCGCGGGCTTTCAGACGGCAACGTCCGGCGCGATCCGCATCGGCGGGCGCTCCGTCCAGGACCTCCCGCCCCGCAAGCGCGGGATCGGGATGGTATTCCAGAACTATGCGCTCTTTCCGCATATGACGGTGGGCGCGAACCTCGCGTTTCCGCTGGAAGTACGAGGCATCGCCGAGGAACGGCGCCGCGAACGCGTCGAGCGTGCGCTCGCCCTCGTCCGCCTGGGCGGCCTCGAGGACCGGCGCCCAGGCCAGCTTTCCGGCGGCCAGCAACAGCGCGTGGCCATCGCGCGCGCCCTCGTGTTCGAACCCGACCTCGTGTTGATGGACGAGCCGCTCGGCGCCTTGGACCGCAGCCTGCGCGAGGAAATGCAGTATGAGATCCGCTCCATCCACCAGAGGCTCGGCGTGACCGTCGTCTACGTCACGCACGACCAGCAGGAGGCGATGGTGATGTCGGATCGGATCGCCGTCCTCAACGGCGGCCGGATCGAGCAGATCGCCGGAGCGGAGGGGCTCTACGAGGAGCCCGAACGCGCGTTCGTCGCCCGCTTCATCGGCGAAAACAACCGGCTCCACGGCCGGGTGGCGCTCGTCGAGGATGACCTGTGCGAAGTGGATGTGGGGGGCGAGCGGATCCGCGCCTTCCGGATCGCCCCGTGCGGGGTCGGCGACATGGTCACGCTCTCGATTCGCCCCGAACGGATCGCGATCAAGCCCGAGGACGGTCTGTACCACAACGAGGTCGATGCCGTCATCGAGGACATGACGTTTCTCGGCGACCATCTGCGCGTCCGGCTGTCCGCCTGCGGGCACCGGGATGTCGTGGCCAAGATCCCGAACATCGTGGGACACGGCGCCATGATGGTCGGCGACGCCGTCCGCATCGGATGGACCGTCAACGACTGCCGCGCGCTGGACTTCGAAGGGGAAGAGGAGGCTCGGAGAAACGCATGAACATGAAGAAGAGATCTGCCATCCACCCGTCTCGCGGCGTGGCGCTCGTCCTGCTCGCGGTCGCCGCGGCGTTCACGCTCGCGTGCGGGCCGCAGGCGCCGGAAGGTCCGGCGATCACGGCCGTGTCCTGGGGAGGCTCCTACGGCCGCGCGTATCGCGGGGCCATCCAGATCCCGTTCATGGATGAGACCGGGATTCGGGTGGACATGGAGGACTACAACGGCGGCCTCGCCCAGATCCGTGCGCAGGTCGATGTCGATGCGGTCTACTGGGACGTCGTGGACTTGGAGATGGCGGACGCGATGCGGGGCTGCGACGAAGGTCTGCTGGAGCCGATCGACATCGACATGCTGCCGCCGGCCCCCGACGGGACGCCCGCGAGGGATGACTTCTATCCGGAGCTGCAGGGTCCGTGCGGGGCCGGGATGCTGTTCTATTCCACCGTTTACGCGTACAACGCCGACCTCTTCCCGGATGAGAAGCCCGCCACGATGGCGGATTTCTTCGACCTGGAGAGGTTCCCGGGGCGCCGCGGCATGCGTCGCGTACCGCAGGTGAACCTCGAGTTCGCTCTCATCGCCGACGGCGTACCGCTCGACGACGTCTACGCCGTTCTGCGCACCCCGGAGGGGCTGGACCGGGCCTTCGACAAGCTGGAGACGATCGCGGACCAGGTCATCTGGTGGGAGGCGGGCGCCCAGCCTCCCCAGATGCTCGCGGACGGCGAGGTCGTGATGAGCACCGCTTACAACGGCCGCGTCTTCAATGCGCAGGTTCTGGAAGAGCAGCCGTTCGTCATCGTGTGGGATGGCCAGGTGCTCGACTACGGCCAGCTGAGCATCGTGGCGGGGACGCCGCGGCTGGAAAACGCACTCCGCTTCCTCCGCTTCGCGACAACGGGCGAATCGCTGGCGGCGGTCGCGCGCCGGATCTCCTACGGTCCGGCCCGCCGGTCGGGAGAACCGCTCGTCACCACGCACCTGGCAACCGGCGTCGAGATGGCGCCCCACCTGCCCACGAGCCCGGAAAACGTCGCGCGCGCGCTGCGGAACGACTGGGAGTTCTGGGTGGACAACCAGGACGCGCTGAACGAGCGCTTCAGCGCCTGGTTGACCCGTGCGAACTGACCCGCTTGCGCGTGCCGCGGCGCGCACGGCCGCGTACGCCGCCGCTCTCGTCGCGTGTTTCACCGCCCACGCCACCGCCCAGTCGATCACCGCGGTCTCCTACGGCGGCTCGTACCAGAAGGCGAGCACGGAGGCGTGGTTCGAGCCGTTCACCGACGCCTCCGGCATCCGGGTGGACGTCGAGGACTTCACCGGCGGTCTGGCTCAGATCCGGGCCCAGGTGGAAGTGGGCAACGTCTATTGGGACGTCGTGGACCTCAACGTGTCGGACGTCACGCTCGCCTGCGACGAGGGGCTGCTGGAGTACATCGACGCGGAGATGCTGCCCCCCGGAGCGGACGGGACGGCGGCGGCAGCGGATTTTGTGCCGGGGACCCTTTCGGACTGCGGAGTCGGGGTTGTCGTCTGGTCCACGATCTACGCGTTCGATGCGAGCCGCTTTCCGGAAGCCACGCCGGCGACGATCGCGGATTTCTTCGATCTCGAGAAGTTCCCCGGCCGCCGCGGGATGCGCCGTGTTCCGATGTTCAACCTCGAGTTCGCCCTCCTGGCGGACGGGGTGCCGGTGGAGGAGGTGTACGCCCTGCTCGACACGCCGGAGGGCCTGGATCGGGCGTTCCGCAAGCTCGATACGATCAAGGATCACGTCGTGTGGTGGGAGGCGGGCGCCCAACCGCCCCAGATGCTGGCCGATGGCGAGGTCGTGATGAGCACGGCCTACAACGGACGCATCTTCAACGCCCAGGTGCTGGAGGACCAGCCGTTCGTCATCGTCTGGGACGGGCAACTCCTGGACATCAACCAGCTGGCCATCGTTGCCGGCACGCCGCGGGTGGAGGAGGCGATGCGACTCGCGAGCTTTGCGAGTACCGCCGAGGCGCTCGCAGCGCTCGGCCGCCGAATCTCGTACGGCCCCGCCCGGGCTTCGGCCGCGCCGCTGATCACGACCCACCTCGAGACCGGTGTGGAGATGGGGCCGCACCTGCCAACGCATCCCTCCAACATGGCCCGAGCGCTCTGGAGGGACTGGGCCTGGTGGGTGGACAATCAGGACGTGCTGAACGAGCGCTTCAGCGCCTGGTTGGCGCGGTGAGAGGCGTCGGGCCGCCCCCGCGCGAGCGGCTGCGGGCGATGGGGCTCGTGCTGCCGCTTCTGGTCTTCCTCGGCGTCACCTTCCTGGCCCCGCTGGGGACGATGCTGTTGCGGAGCGTCCACGATCCGGTTGTGGCGGACGCGCTGCCCGCGACCCTCTCCGCGCTGCGCGAATGGGAGGGGGAAGGGCTACCGCCCGAAGCGGCATACGAGGCGGCGGCCCGCGAACTCGGGTCGGCGCGGGAGGCGAGGACGCTGGGGCAGGTCGCCGGTCGCGTGAATCGGCTTCAGAGCGGGCTGCGCAGTGTGTTCACGCGCACCGCCCGGAACCTCGAGGACGTGACGGACGGGCCCTGGCGCGAGGCGATGGCGGGCATCGACTCCGCGTGGGTCGACCCCGGGACCTGGCACGCCATCCGCGCGGCGGGCGAGCGCTTCACGGCCCGCCACTACCTTAACGCCGTCGACATGCAACGGCTGCCGGACGGTTCGGTCGCCCGCCAGCCCGAGGAACGGCGCATCTACCTGCCGCTGCTGTGGCGCACCCTGCTCGTGAGCCTGGCGATCACCGTGTTCTGCCTCATCCTCGGTTACCCGATCGCGCATCTCATCGCGCACGCGCCGCCGCGCCGGGGCAACCTGTTGCTCGCTCTCGTTCTCGTGCCCTTCTGGACGTCGCTCCTCGTTCGCACCACGTCGTGGATCGTCCTCCTCCAGACACAGGGGGTGATCAACGACGTGCTGGTGTGGATCGGGCTCGTCGGCGACGACGGCCGGCTCTCGATGGTCTACAACATGACGGGGACGCTCGTGGCCATGACGCACGTCCTTCTGCCCTTCATGGTCCTGCCGCTGTACTCGGTGATGCGTTCGATCCCGCCGCTGCACATGCGAGCGGCCGCCTCGATGGGGGCCACCCCCGCGCAGGCGTTCCGACGGGTGTACTGGCCGCAGACGCTGCCCGGCGTGGGGGCCGGGTCGCTCCTCGTCTTCATCCTCGCGATCGGCTACTACATCACCCCGGCGCTCGTGGGCGGAAGCAGCGGCCAGTTGATCTCGAACATGGTCGCGTACCACATGCAGACGTCGCTGAACTGGGGGCTGGCGGCGGCGCTGGGCGCGCTTCTGCTCGCGGGCGTGCTCGTTCTCTACCTGCTCTACGACCGGCTGGTGGGCGTCGAGCGCATGAGCCTGAGTTAGAGTTCGTGACCGGAGTCCGCATCGGCCGCTTCGCCCACCTCGCCTTCTGCGTCCTCGTCTTCATCTTTCTCGTGGCGCCGATCATCGTGATCGTCCCCCTGAGCTTCAACGCGGAACCCTACTTCACGTTCACCGAGGGGATGCTTCGGCTCGACCCCGAGGCGTGGTCCCTGCGCTGGTACCGGGAGATCCTCGAGAACGAGGCCTGGACCCGGAGTCTCGTGAACAGCCTCGTGATCGGCATCTCCGCCACGCTGCTGGCCACCGCGCTGGGCACGCTCGCCGCCCTCGGACTCTCGAGCCCCGCGATGCCGGCCCGCCGCTTCATCACGGGACTCCTCATCTCGCCGATGGTCACGCCCGTGATCATCTCCGCGGCCGGGATGTTCTTCTTCTACACCAACGTCGGCCTGGCGCAGACGCACCTCGGACTCATCCTGGCCCACGCCACGCTCGGCATGCCCTTCGTCGTCATCACGGTCGTCGCCACGCTGGCGGGCTTCGACCGCAACCTCACGCGGGCCGCGGCCAGCCTCGGCGCGGGGCCGGTGCGCATCTTCCGGACCGTGCAGTTGCCGCTCATCGCGCCCGGCGTGATCTCGGGGGCCCTGTTCGCCTTCGCCACCTCGTTCGACGAAGTCGTCGTCGTCCTCTTCATGGGCGGACTGGAACAGAGGACGATCCCGCGCCAGATGTGGGCCGGGATCCGCGAACAGATCAGCCCCGCGATCCTCGCGGTCGCGACCTTCCTCGTCGTCTTCGCCCTCGGCCTCCTCCTGACCGTGGAATGGCTCCGCCGCCGCGCGGCGAGATAACGCCGGCGGGCATCACGTCCAGGCAGCGCGCGGCGGGTCAGTTGCCCTCGAGCGAGAGGTTCACGAGTTCGCGGAAACGTTCGAGGCGGGTCCCGCGGTTGTCGCCGCGCGGCGTCTGCGTAAACACGAGACCGATGATTTCGCGGTCGGGGTCGAGCCACGCGTTCGTGCCATCCGATCCCCCGTGGCCGAACGTGCCGTCGGCGAGCCGCCAGCCGTATCCGTAGTAGCTCGCCTCGTCCCCCTCGCCCGCGATGTGGATCTTCGGGGACGTCATGAGTTCGACCGACTCCGGCGTCAGGATCTCGGCGCCGTCATAGCTCCCGCCGTTCAGGAAGGTCTGGGCGAAGACCGCGTAGTCCCACGCCGAAGAGATCATCCCGCCCGAGGCGCGCGCGAACGGGAAGGCCACCGGACCTCCCGGCGTGCCGCCGGGCATCCAGTCGCCGTCGGGGCCGCGCTGGTAGTAGACGGCGCCCATGCGGTCGACCTTCCCACCGACGGGGTGCTCCGCGTGGTGGTTGTAGCTGTCCGCCATCCCGAGCGGTCCGTAGACCGTCTCCATCAGCCGGTCCTCCAGCAACTGGCCGGACGCGATCTCGACCAGCGCGCCGAGCGTGTTGTAGCCGGGATTGTTGTAGGAGTATGTCTCGCCCGGCGTCACCTCCGCCCCGATCGCGCCGAAGCGGGCCGACTCGCTCTGCAGCGTCGGATTCTCGCCCAGCGGCTGCAGGAAGAGCGTGGGGATCCGGAGCCCGCTGCTGTGGGACAGGAGGTGTTCGACCGTGATGAACCCCGCGCGGTAGTTGTCCCACTCGGGGATGTACTCCCGGACGAGGTCGTCGTAGGAGAGCTTGCCCTCCTCGACGAGCTGCGCGACCGCCGTCGCCACGACGGGCTTCGTATTCGAGGCCATGCGGAACATCGAATTCCGCTCCATCGGCAGCCCCCGCTCCTTGTCGCGCATGCCGACCGCCTCGTGAAGGACGATCTTTCCCTTGCGGGCGACGAGCAGGACGGCGCCCACGATGTCTCCCCGTTCGACCGCCTCGTGGTACAGGCCGAGGGCGCCCTCGAGGACGGCGCGGGACATGCCGACCTCCTCCGGTTCGCCGTAGGAAAGCGTGCGCGCTTCCTGCGCCGCCAACGCCGGAGCGAACCAGGTCGCGCCCGCGAGGATCGTCGAGGGCAGGATGATCGCCAGGAAGAGCCACCGAGCGGCAGGGATGCCGCGAACTCGCCGCGAAACCTTCATCAGTCCTCCGGAGGCAGAAGAAAACGGGCCGATAGCGGAACCCGCTCGCTGAACGCTAACGCGGCGCACGACCGTGAACCAGATCGCGACCGACCTTGCCCCCCGGGGCTCGACACGGACATCTAGTGGGCCGGCCGGCGGCCCGGTACGACAGCCGGCGATTCCCGAAAGCGGAGGCGTTGCAGACCATCATCGTCTATCTGAACGGAGACTACCTCCCCGTCGGCGAGGCGCGGGTCTCGGTGAACGACCGGGGCTTCCTGTTCGCGGACGCCGTCTACGAGGCGATTCCGGCGTACACGGGCCGCTGCTTCCTGCGCGATCGCCACCTGGAGCGGCTCGCCTGGGGCCTCCGAACGCTCCGGATCGAGGCGGACGTCGCGCCCCTCGCCGATGTGGGTGACGAACTCATCGCGCGAAACGGCCTCGTCGCGGCGGAGTTCTCCGTCTTCTACATGCAGGTGACGCGCGGCGCCGCCCCCCGCACGCACGCGTTCCCGAAGGAGGCGGTCCCGCCCACCGTCTACGCCTTCGCGAAGGAACTCGTCCGCACGACGCCGGAGCGGTGGGAGCGGGGCTTCGGCGCCATCACGCTGCCCGACCAGCGCTGGGCCCGCGCCGACATCAAGACGACCGGCCTCCTGCCCAACGTCCTCGCGCAGCAGGCCGCCGTGGAGGCGGATGTCGAAGACGCGATCTTCATCCGCGAAGGGATGGTCCAGGAGGGGACGCACAACAACGTGTTCGCGGTGCTCGGCGGAGAGGTGACGACGGCCCCGGCCACGAACCACATCCTGCACGGCGTCACCCGCGCCTTCACGCTCGAACTGTGCGCGGGACTGGGGATCCCCGCCCGCGAGCGGGCCTTCACGGCGGACGAACTGCGCAGCGCCGACGAGATCTTCTTCACGGGTACGACGACGGAGGTGCGGCCGACCGTGGAACTGGACGGCCGGCCCGTGGGGAGCGGCCGCCCGGGCGAGATCACCCGGGCGCTCTCGGAAGCTTACCGGCGGGCCGTGGCCCCCGAAGGATCGGCGGCCTAGGGCTGCCCGGGACTGCTAGCGTGTGGCGACCGGCTCCATCCGCACGATCGCCGTCGGTTCGCCCCGCCGGCCGTCGATGGCCAGGTAGATGAGCCCGTCCGGCCCCTGCCGGACATCGCGGATGCGACCGAGTCCCTGAACGAGCGTCTCCTCCCGCACCACGTCCTGCCCGTCCAGCGTCAGGCGCGCCAACTGCTCCCCGGCCATCCCGCCGACGAACAGGTTCCCCTTCCAGTGCGGGAAGCGGTCCCCGGTGTAGAAAAGCAGCCCGGAGGTCGCGATCGACGGCACCCAGACGTGGGCCGGCTGCTCCATCCCCTCCTTGTGGGTCCCCTCGTGGATCGCGGTACCCGAGCCGTAGTTCACCCCGTAGCCCACGATGGGCCAGCCATAGTTGAGCCCCGGCTGAACCAGGTTGAGTTCGTCACCGCCCTGCGGACCGTGCTCCGTGGCCCACAGGTCGCCCGTCTCCGGGTTCATGACCATCCCCTGCTGGTTGCGGTGCCCGAAGCTCCAGATCTCCGGCTGAACGTTCGGGTCGTCGAGGAACGGGTTGTCCTCGGGAATCCCGCCGTCCTCGTACACGCGGCTCACGGTGCCGTGATGGGTCGAGGGATCCTGCGCTGGGTGAGCATAGAGATCGCCGCGGGTCGAGGCCTGGCGATCGCCGACGCTGATGAAGAGGTGCCCCTGTCCGTCGAAGACGAGACGGGACCCGTAGTGCCCTCGCCCTTCCGATACCGCAAGGAAGATCTCCTCGATGCCCGTCAGAGCGCCGTTCTCGTAGCGTCCCCGGATGACCGCGGTTGTCCCGCGCTCGGTCTCGTCCGGCTTCGAGTAGCTGAGGTAGAGGAGCCGGTTGTCCTCGAAGTCGGGGTGAGGCACGACATCGAGAAGTCCGCCCTGTCCGGCCGAGATCACCTCCGGCACGCCCTTCACGGGCTCGGGAAGGAGCATCCCGTCGCGCACAACCCGAAGCGTGCCCGCCTTTTCGGTGACCAGCATCTCGCCATCGGGCAGGAAGGCGATCGACCACGGGCGCACGAGCCCTTCGGCCACCGGGACAAGCCTGTAGTCGTGGTACGCCGACTGAATCACCTCCTGGCTCAGCGCCGGAGTCGCGGTCGACAGAAGAAGCCCGGCGGCGAAGATCGCCAGTGGGGTCCGCTTGATCATCTTGTCTCCAGGGAAAAACATGACGTCCATCTCGTGGTTCATGGGTTGGCGAAGCCCGAAAAAACTGTTGCCGGTGGCCCCCGAACAGCAAGGCTCGCCGGCCGCACCGACCGCCGCGCGCACCGGCGGCGTCCGCATTGTGTGAACACGCACGGGCGCGGCAACGTTTCCGGGGCGGGAAGACACGGCCACCCGCGGGAAGGGGAGACCGATGAAGAACATCGCCATCGTCGGCGGAGGCGTCTCGGGCCTCGGAGCCGCATGGGCGCTGCATCACGATTCGGACCGGTTCGATTTCCGGCTGTTCGAGGCTCGGGAGCAGCTGGGCGGGAACGCCGTGACCGTCGACATGCCGCAGGAGGACGGGGGCTCGATCCCGTTCGACATTTCCGTCACCGCCTGCATCCCCTCCGTATATCAGCACTTCGTGGTGTTGCTGGAACAGTTCGGCATCGACCTGATCGATACGAGGTTCAGCTACAGCGTGAAGTACCGCGGGGGGACCTACGCCCACGATTTCGATTCCGACATCCGGGAACAGCTGCAGTTCGAAATCCGGAAGTTCCAGCGCATCCTGCGGCTCCTGCACCGGTTCGGCCGGCTGACCCACTCGCGGTCGAAATTCCTGAACAGCCTCAACCCCTTCAACTACATCAGCATGGGAACGGTCCTGAATGTGGCCGGCTTCTCCGGCGACTTCCGGTACAAGATCCTGAAGCCGATGTTCGTCAACTTCCTGATGGCGACGAACGTCTTCGACATGCCCGCCTCGCTGTTCTCCAGGTATCTCGAGTTCTTCGACATCGAAGCCGCGACGACCATGCAGACGTGGGACCAGGGAACGCGGCGGATCTACGAGAACCTCTCCGCCGACTTCCGGGAGAAGATCTATCTCAACCGGCCCGTCCGCAGGGTGTATCGAAAGCCATCCCACGTCGTGGTCGAGGACGAGAACGGTGCGCGGGAGAGGTTCGACGCGGTGATCTTCGCCTGCAACGCGAACCAGTCCGAACAGAATGTCGCCATAACGATCTGTTCCATAACGTGTTACGATGCCATAGATTCTGCCTCCGTCACCCCGGCGATCACCCTTTGCGCGTGGGATAGCAGAATCCATGGACCGTCGCCGATCCCCCGTTTCTCGCCCCACCATCCCGTGAAACTCCGTCTCGTCCCATGTCGTCTGGCACCGTGGGCGCCCTACGCCCAGTGTTGGTTGACATAGCTGACAACAGCCGCCTCATCGAAGCGACGGGTCGAGTTGTTCACCCGGACGAAAAAAGCCCGACCCCCCTTGGAGACCTTGGCATAGATCGGCTCAGGAGAGCGAGCGACTTGTAGAACAGCGACCTGAAGGCCGTCAATAGATTGCAGCCGAATCTTCGCCATCGTCGAAGCGAGCGATCCAAGCGAGCGCTCGATGGCGGTCGTGAGTGAGTTCACATACCGGTCCCCGTCCATGTTCTTCATGGCTAGGTCCGGTTGGATCCCGAGGATCTCACCGTCGTCCGCGATGCCAATCAAGAGAGTGCCGCCGTCGGCGTTGAGGAAGCCCGCGACGGTCTTGAGCACGGACCCCGTGATGACCCTCTCAGGCACGTCCGGCTTGTAGCTGTAGTACGCCGACGACTTGAACTCGACCCTGTCGGTCTCCCCCGCGCCGAGGATGTCCTCAATGGACCTTTCGGGAGCATGATCGAAAGGCGGCGGCGACTCCTCTTCCTCAGGAAGCTGGCCGGTGCGCGGTTTGCTGAACGCGGCTCGAACGACTTCGGCGATGCGTACGTGCCGCTGCTGGAGGAACTTCCGGTAGTATCGCACTTTGGATCCGCCGGGTACGTCGTCGCTGCCTTCCCGTGTACTGGCCCGCCGCTCGCTTGGCTTGGAGGCTTCCGCCGGCGGACCGAAGCGATCTATATGTCGGCGAATCGTCTCCACATCGTGTTCGCTGGGATCCAAGCGTTCTACTGCCTTGGAAAGCACGCCGATCCAGCCACCAAACCGTCTCTCGCAGACGGACGCCGACACATTTCCGTGTGTCTCAAACCAGTGTCTGGTCAGATCCGCTCCCGGAAGAGTGAGGACCCGGACCACCTCATCCAGCAAATGCTCGTCGGAGTACGGTCTGCTGCCACGGGATCGAACCTGAAGACCTGCTGCTTCCAATAAGCCATGATACGTCCCAAAGTGTCTTGTAACGGCTCGGTCACCCACATCCGAGCGTTCACGAAACTCGGCTCGCAACACGGTTGCTGTGCCGTCCTCGCGTGCGATGCGCTGGACCTCCCTGATGATCTCTTGACGCTCAGCTTTGCTTGGAGTCCTGGGCTCCACGGCGTTCTCTTCTCCTATACCGGGCGGTAGCCGAAGGAGCATCCTAAATCTTCGTGATCGATGAGAACAAGCGGGTGCTGGGTCCGCCGAGATGCGTTGGCGGCAGGGTGGCCGGGGCTGAGTGATCCTCCATCCCGGTCCTAGGCGTTGGTGGTGGGTTATCTCGCGTACCCCGAGCTCAGCCAACCTCCCGGTCGGATGGGTCAGGCCATAGGCGAAGCTCAGACAAACTCGGCCACTGAACCCGCAGAGATCGCTTGTCGAACAGAACGGCGGCATCGGGAAGGTCAGCCCATGCGGCATCCATCAGATCGTTCTCCTCACACCACCGGGCACCAAGCTTCAGGTATCGGCGAAACACCAAAATCGCCGGAAACTGGCCCTTCGATACGAGCCACAGCACCATGTCCTTCGATCCCTTGGACGAGTTACAGCTGCGGCAAGCGTAGATAATGTTGTCAGCGGCGTCCGGGCCACCCTTGAGCCGAGGGATCATATGGTCGAGGGAGAGATTCCCTTCGTGACCGCAGTAGCAGCACGTCGTGCCATGGACGATCTTCGTCTTCTCATCGTCATGCAGAGGCCGCATCTTCATGTTACCGGCCAAGTAGCCGTTGCGGAACTTCGCTCGGATCATGAAGTGGACCGACTCGTATCGAGTCTTCCCCTCCCTAACGGCCGCATCTGACATCGCGAGTTTCCCATAGGACCAAGCGAAGTGTTCCCGCACCGAAGAGTGCTGCTCCGGTGGTTTCATCGGCAATCTCTGCGAGGTGTTCATCGGGCTTATCTCCTCCCCGCCCCGCCGCCGTCAGGGCAATCACTCGATCCCTTCGCCCGGAAATCTCCTTGGCCAGCCCGGTCGGACCTACGGTTCACGAAGGCGGTAGAAACGCTTGAACCTCTTGACATACAGCTTCTCCCTTTCCTGCAGGGCCGACGGATTGCTCGCCCATTCCTCCATGAGCTGTTCAGCGAAATGCATGCCCCCAGAGAATACCGTTCGACATCGTTGGCATTGAGCGTGGAACATGCTAGGCGGACTTACGATGAGACACTTGATCTCAAAATGCCCCTTCGCATCCCTCCCGACAACGGTGGCGTGAGGGCACAGCACCCTCAGCGCCTCCCTTCGTCGTCGCCGCCGGTTTTCTAGCCACTCCGTCACGTTGAAGGTGGCGGCCACCCGTAACGTCAGTATGGCCGCGAGGATGACCACCAGCACGTGCCACCAACTCATGACCTTGGCCGGGGTAGATTGGTTCTTGAGCGCACCACGGCTGTGAATCTCGCAACTTGTGTGATACCGCCGTGCGAGTTGGTCTCAGGTCCATCAGTCATGATAGGCATCCCTTCCAACGTAGGTGCATCCGTTTCTGAAAGAACCTACCCTGCGCCCGAGCCCTCCGTTCGCTCTAAACCAGCGATCCCTGCGCGGGCAGATAGTGAACCTCCGACCGGCTAGGCACCCCTGCGATACGGTCAGGCCGGCGAGGTGTTCAACCAGACTGAGAGGGGTCATCAGTCTGCGAGCGTCGTATCGCCTCCGTCGCCCAGTCGATCCTAAACAGAATTTCCACACCCGGCATTTCCTCGGGCGGCAGAACCATGACGTCTTGGGCAAAGAGAGGCTCCGGTCCGCCCGCGGGCACGAGCTTATGGACCTTGCCTCCTTGGTCGACGAAGTCTGCTGCTCCAGAGAGCCGGAATAGGCCGACGACCTCCAACTTGTCCCAAGTCGTCAAACCTGCTCCCTCGCTCAGCCTCCGGAACCAGTCCCGGTCGAAGTACGTCGCACCCGGTTGGTCCCGGTCCCAATAGACGGCCACAAGCACTGGTCTTCCCCTTTCCTGGATTCGTGACTCCCACTCCGTTTCCGCGCGCCTCACATGGGCAGCCCGAACAGGGGTCGCCGACCGCGCACCTCCTCTACCGAACGGCGGAGCAACGCGAACCGTTCGCAAAACTAGGTGTCGGTGGCGGAAAAAAAAGTGACAGGCATGGCGGCGGGACGCGCCCGAGCCCGGGCCACGTGTTCCGCTCGATCGCTCGCGGGGATCACGTGACCGCGGCGAGAGTGTCCGCACGAACCGCCTGCGCGCCATCACCGCCCGTCGTCGGAAGCGGAGGGAATCGCGGGAGTATCCGGCCACTCGCGCCGGATCGGGACGACCGCCAGCCTCGCCAATCGCGGGGCCGGGATGGTTGAGCTTCAACGCGCCGGACGATGGAAAGACCCGCGAATGCCGCAGCACTACGCAGCCGGGGCCGCAGGGGGAGCCGTCGCCCGCCGACTCTACGGGCCTCGGGTGACCAGGGTAAGCTGGACCGTCTACCGAATCCGATTGCCCGCGATGGACAACACCCGCTCAACGAGCCCAACCACCCCGCCGACAGCCTCGCTCAACGTCTTCGGTCCAGTAGCAGCGGCGGCCCCAGCCCGCCGCCGGGGCCGTCGCGCCGAATGACGCGCCCGTCCCGCGTCACCCCGAAAGAGGGGCCGATCACCGCCCCACCGTCGAACCGGATCGCCTCTCTTGTGTCCGTGAGCGCATCCGCCGCGACGGCGGCATCGGGTATCCAGTAGAAGTCCGCCGCCGCGTAGTTTACGTCGTAGCCTTGGTCCGCGAGCGCACCCGCCGTGATGCGGCTGATGACAACCCCTTGTTGCCGGGCCGCGCGGGGCAGTACCAACCCGAGATCATCAGCTCACACGGCATGGCGGAATCCCGCCAATGGCCGGGGCTAGCGGTCGCCTCGACAGGAACGGGCTCGACGGTCAGCGAGGCCCCGCCGCTCGCGTACCAGCCGAGCCGCGTTCGCGGCCCCGTGTGCCGTTGATCGTAGACGTGCGAGGCGGTATCGACGGTGCCTTGCAGCCAAGTGTCCCACTGCGGCGCGGCGCCGATCCCCACCGCGTGGCCTATCTCGTGCGCGACGAGCGGATCCAGCCAACCGCCGCGGATCGCCAAGTCGACGGCCGCCGAGTCGAGAGCGACATAGGAGTACAGCGAGGCAGACTCGATGTACTCCTTCGGCCCGCGCCAGAACACATATTGAAGCCGCCTCATACAGCTACCGCCTACCCCCGCCGCAGCAAACGACCAGTCCCGCGAGCCCATGACCCCCACCGAGATCACGAGATCGTCCACTCCGCCGGGGTACGGGATGTCGTTGAACCCGGACCAGCCCGAGCCCGAATCTTCCGAGTCCCACCAACACTTCAGTGTATCGACGGGCGCATGCCACGGATCGGACGGGGCAAGGATTGCCGCCCACCGTGCCGCCATCGCGTGGGCCGATTCCACGACCTCGCGTCGCATCGGGGTAACGAATAGCAAGTCAATTTCGAACGGGTCTGCGAGCGCCTGGGCCGCACCGGCGCGCGACGCCGCCACAGGCTCGACAGGGCCGGGCTCGTCCACGCATCCGGACAGCAGGAGGCACAGCGCGATTGCGGGTCGCAGCAGCAGCTTCATTTTCTCCCTCCAGTCATTGGGCGTTGGCTACGCCCGGGGATCGAATCCACCGGGTGTTACACGGCCCCCGCATTCAGAAATGCCACACGCACACGCGGTCACCCTGTCAACCGGCACCGAAAATGTCACCGTTATCGGCAAAATGGCCCGGGGCAGCGGGCCGGGAACGCCTCGTCATCCGGGGACGCGAGCGCGGGTTCGGAAACTGGTCTCTCTCGCCGAGGCCCGCGAGGCCGCGCCCGTGCGGGCGGCCATCCTTTGGCCGAGAAGCAGCGGCTGGTCGGCATCCCCACCTTCGCCGAGGCCGCCGCGCGGGTCGTCGAGCAGAAGCAGGCCGGGTGGCGAAGCGCGGCGTACGCCAAGGAATGGTTCCGCAACTCGGAGATGCACGCCTTCCCGAGAATCGGCGATGTCCCCGTCTCGGAGGTCACGAGCGGCGACGTTGCTGAACATCCTCACCTCCATCTGGCACACCAAAGTTCCCACGGCCCGGTTCGTACACATGCGGGTCCGGGCGGTGCTGGAATCGCCATCGCCACGGAAGGTCGAGGCCGCGTACCAGCGCACCGACCTGTTCGAGCGGCGGCGACGGCTCATGGCCGACTGGGAAGCGTATCTCGCGGGCCGGAGAGCCGTGTCGGGGGCCGCACGCTAAGCCTCCGGGCTACGTGCTCAGCCACTCGCACCCATCCTCCGAGACCAAGTACAGCAGAATCCAAGTCCGAAGCGTTTCCGAATCGTCGATTCGCCGGTCCAGCACGAAAAGTGTATCGCCCCGGAAGGTCTCCATCGGCCGCATCTCGAAGTCGTGCGGCACGAGGGTGTCCACGCACGCCTGTGAGAGGTCCGGCGAAAGGACTCCGACCCACACCTTGGCGGTGAGCACGGGCATCGGCTGCATCCGGAGGGCCGTCTGATCGTGGTGGGTGAACACGAAACCGCCGCCGGGAAGCGGGAATAGTTGACGGAGTCGCGAAATCTCCTCCAGCTGCTCGCGGTAGGGCATGTGCTCGATGTCGATGCGTTCCCGGAGGTCGGCCGGAACGCCCTTCCTCCTCGCCACCGGGATGTCCAGCGTGTCCACCACCTCGCCCCGCAGGTTCAAGACGAACATCTCGTCCAGCCCGGACCAGCCCTGCACGAACCGACCGTCGGCGTACGCGAGTGAACCGAGCCGGAAAAGGCTCGCATACGACCAGTTGTCGCTCTTGAGCGACGCGACGTACTCCGCCGGGAGTCCGCCCATGCTCGTGAATTCGTCCGTGGTCGGCCGCCACCGCGTCAGGGATGTCTCACGCCGAATCTCGAAATCGGTCATCCAGACATCCCGGCCGATCACCGCCGGGGGAGTCAGTCCGCCGAGCGCGGGAAAGCTCACACCTCGAAGGCTCTCTCCGGTGTTTCGGTCGAAGATGTTCACCCGCCGCGACCTTGTGGTCTGTGCGGCCACGGTCGAATCGTCGAGCACCATCGGAACCCCTGGGCCGCCGCGAAACTCCCCCGGCCCCTCTCCCGGCCGTCCGTACACCAGCATCAGGCTACCGTCTCTGCGGAACCTGAGGATCCGTCCCGAAAAGATGTCCGGTATGTAGAAAGACCCGTCGTAGGGGTCGATGACCGGCGTGTACGGATTGCCGATGTACAGCGAGTCGGCTTCCCGCAGCAGGATGCTGTCGATGGGAACCAGAGCCGGTCCAGCCGCGTCTGCGGAGAAGACACTTTCTCCGGGTTCGGGGCCGCAACCGTGGATCAGGATCATCCCGGCGAAGGCGATTGCTCTTGCACCGCCTGTTCGCGTTCGACCATGCAACACACTTCGCCTCGCTGGGGGTCCTCCGGCAACTTGGGACATGATCCCAACCTAGGAAGGCGGAACCAGATTCACGACCCGGAGCCCCCTCACGAAGGGTATCCCCGGTTCGTCCACTTCGATGAACACCATCAGGCCAGCGGGGCCGACGGCGTCCGGGGTTCGGGCCTCGTCCGCCCACAGAAGGCCCAGGATCGACGACCTCAGGTCTCCGAGAGATACGGGTCGGATCGCAAGCGGGCTTCGCAGAGCGCACCACCGTCGTCCTCTCCGTCGGTGAGACTGGCGACCACGAGGCCGAGGAGCTTGCCCGAGACGGCCCGGTCGAAGCTGTTCCGGGCGATGCCCGGAGCGGCGTTTCGGCGGCTCCGCCGGGGCTGGCTTCCGGCCCGGTAATGGCCGGCAGCCAGCACACGCAGTGTTGAACACTGCGGCTGGCGAGAGGCTCCGCCCCTTCGACCCCGAGAAGCCCGCGCTGATGCGCGCAAAGAATCGCGGGCGATGGGTTTCCCCGCCCTCGGTACCGTGTCGGGCCGCTTGCCGCCGACCTTGCAGGGACAGAGGCGCAGGCCAACCTTTGTGGGTGCCTTCCTCCACCATGATCGAGCCAAGAATGGTCGCGCGCCCGCATCCGCTTCGTGTCTCCACCGCCAAGGTTCCGCTCCTCCTCGCGGCAATCTCGGCAGCAGCCTGCGATCAAGGGACCTCGACCGCTGGCGGCGGCGACCTCGCCACCACCTTCGACACCGTGGGCGGCGTCGTCCACGTCACCAACATCGGCACGCCGACCGGATGGCAACTAACCCCGGTCGTCTCGATCGGACCCAAGTCGCTGACGGAACAGCAGACTCCGAACGAGTTCGGCCAGGTCAGCGCCGTCGCCATCGGCCCCGATGAGACCATCTTCGTGGCGGACGCCATCAACCACGAGGTCCGCGTCTTCGGTTTCGACGGGGCGCACATGCGTACCTTCGGTCGGGAAGGTGCGGGACCGGGCGAGTTCAGGAGCCTCTACTCTCTGGCTTGGGTCGGGGACCGGCTCATCACCTTCGATCCGGTTCAAGGGCGCATCGGCGAGTTTTCGGCTGGCGGCGAGTGGCTCGGGCAAAGAAGGACCACGGGAGGTCTGACCGGATCGGCCGCGAACATTCGATTCTACCCAGTCGGCGAGAACGAGGTCTTCCGCTTCGCGTTCGATCCTGATGCCGGCGCTCAGTGGATCGGCCTCGACAGCAGCGGAGCCACGGGCGATACCGTGCCCTTCCTGACGGCTCCCGAGGACCTTCCCGGGCAAACCGGGGGGATTCTCTGCACTTGGGAGGAGGGAAGAGTCGGCTTCTACGGCCACACGGCAGGGGCAAAGTGGGTGCAGCACCCGGCTTCCGGGGGCGTCATGTATTCCGCTTGGGGCTATTTCTACCGGATCGCCGTCACGCGGGGCGAGAGCGACACCCTCCGGCTGATCGAGCGCACACTGCCGACCGAGCCGATCTCGGACGAGGAATGGGACGCGGGCAGCGCGGAGTTCGACGAGGCCATGGAGCGGTGGCCCGGCGGTTCGTGCAACCCCCGAGGGTACAATCGGCCTGAACGAGCTTCGTTCATCAACGAGGTCTTCGTGTCCACCGACGGCAAGCTGTGGGTCGAAGTCATCCGCACCGCCGGCAACCGCTGGGAGTTATTCGATCCCGAGGGGAGGCTGCTCGGCAGCGTTTCCGCCGTCCCGTTCAAGGAGCGAACCGTCCCCGTCTTCCGGGGCGATCATCTGGCGACGGTCCGCCAAGACGACATGGACTTGGACCACGTTGACGTGTGGCGGCTCGAACGGCAGCCCGCCCGACGATAGATCCGTCCGAATCCGCACCCACGGTTCCGGAGCGGCGCGGAATTGCCGGGGGTTTGAGGGGGGCGCAGCGTTCCCCCTCGCCAGTCTGCCACGTTCAACGTGGCGTCGGCTGGCTCCCGACCAGTAACGGTCGTGAAGCCAGCCTTCGCGCGGTCCAACGGATCGGGCCTCGACGCGGTCCGCGACTCAGCGGTGAGAACCGGTTTCGGAGCCGCTACGTTCACGGCCATCCCGGTGATCATGCACTTCCCGCAAGCGGGCACGGGGCGTATCGTGCTCCCATGAGCGCAAGGCTGCGGACAAGGTGCGCCGAGTAGGTGGTGGCGGTGGCGGGTCGGCCACGATTATCTGCCTCGGCCAGCGACTTCACGACACCAGCGGTCCGACGGGATGGCCCCGGCGGTCTCGCGGGCTGTTTGGCCATGCAAGGAACAGCGGGACGAGGCGGGCCACGCGTTTCAGACCTTGGGTGAGGCCGTTCGGCATGGATCGTCTCCATGTTGTTCGGTTCGGGGCCGTGGCCGGGCTACCCACCCGGCGCGGCCCGCTTCTTTCAGGGAAGCCGGTCTGCTCGCGGTCTTCCTCCTCATGGGATGCGGGGCGTCCACCGGGCTCCCGGAACCGAAGTCCAACCTGTGGCAAGGGCTCTCGGTTGCTCCCGAGGCCCGGTGCGCCCTGTACAACCGGGACGATTACCGATACCCGGCATCCGTCGAGGCCGAGATCATCGCGGCGATGGGCGGGCGGATCTACGGCCCCTATACCGGCCGGTACTTCGGTTCCCCGGCCGAGACCGACATCGAGCACATCGTCGCCGTCTCGGAGGCGCACGACAGCGGGATGTGCGCGCGATCGGCGGAGGATCGTTGGGCGTTCGCCCGCGACCTTCTGAACCTCACGCTCGCCGCGCCGGACGTGAACCGGCACGACAAGGCGGCCAAGGATGTGGCGGAGTGGCTCCCCCCCTACAACCGGTGCTGGTACGTCGGGCGCACGCTGGAGGTCCGCAGGAAGTGGCGTCTCACGATAGACCGGCGGGAGCTGGACGAGGCGATCCGGGTACTCGACGACTGCCCATCGACGGCGATGCTGTTCGCGGCGTCGGCGTCACACCATGAGTTCGCGCTATTGCTACAGATTCCACGAAATGCACTCGCGCCACACGAAAACGGGCCTTCAAGCTTGCCCGCAGACACAGCAGCTTAGAATCCGGTCCGATCAGCCGGTGACCTCTCCCCGGTCCCCAAGGTACTCCGCCCACTGCTCCATGAGGACGCGGCGGCGCTCGAAGAGGTCAGAGCGGGCGTAGGCCGCCTCCACCCGATTGCGCACCGCGTGGGCCAGCGCCGCCTCCATGACCGCCCGCGGCGCATCGGTGCGCTCAGCCGCCCAGTCCCGAAAGCTCGAACGGAACCCGTGCGGCACGGCTCCGACCCCGAGCGCCTTGAGCAAGCCCGTGAACTCGAAGCTCGGCAGCACCAGTCCCCGCGCGGACGGGAATACCAACTCCGACCGGGGCGCGTGTGCCTTGGCCTCAGCCAGAATCTCCCGCGCCCTCCCCGAGAGCGGCACCCGGTGCTCCCGGCGGCTCTTCATCCGCTCCGCCGGGATCGCCCACTCCCCGCCCTCGATGTCGATCTCCGCCCATCGAGCCCCGCGCACCTCGCCGGATCGGCAGGCCGTCAGCACGAGAAATTCGATGCCCAGCTTCACCGAAAGCCTCGCCTCGGACCCAACAACCGCTTCGATCGCCGCGGCTACCTTCCTGTAGGGCAGCGCCTTGTAGTGCTTCTGGACGCGGGGCGGCTTGGGCAGCGCCGCCCCGATGGCGTCGCCCGCCGGGTTGTCCACCCGGTAGCCCTGCGCGATCGTCCACTTCATCACCGTCCCGATCCGCTGACGCACCCGCTTGGCCGTCTGATGCTTGTCGTTCCAGATCGGCATGAGCACCCCCATCACGTCGGCGGGCGAGATGTGGTCCACCCGCTTCCGCCCGATCCCAGGAAACGCATACATGCGCAAGGTCGAAATCCACTGGCCCGCGTGGCTGTCGGTCCAGTTCGCGCGGTGCATCGCGAACACCTTGGCGGCCGCCTGCTCGAACGTCGGCACGGAACTGCGCCGCTTCGTCCTCGGGTCGCCGCCCGCCCGGGCCACCTTGCGGTTGGCCAGCGCCGCGTCCCGCGCCTCGGCCAGCGTCACGAGGCGGACGGAACCGAGCCCCAGCTCCCGGCGCTTGCCGTGGATGAACAGCCGCTGGATCCACTGCTTGTAGCCGGACGGCTTGACGCGCAGCACGAGGCCGTGCTCGTCCCAGTACAGGCCCGGTTCGTGAACGCTCCGCACGAAGGCGGCGGTGAGTTTCCTGCCGTGTTTGCCCATCTGGTCACCCTTTCGTGGTCACCCCGCCGATCACCCTTTCCGTACTGGAACACGGTGAACGTTCTGACACGGCAGTATAACATAAGTAACGGAATAACAACAAGTTTACTCACAATATGGGATGTCCGTGAATCTTGCTGGATGGTATCTACAAGGAGAACCAGACGCTGATGATGCTGGACGAGCCGGCGTTCCTGGAGCGCTACATCCTCTCGTCGATCCGCTACGAGAGCGAGCTCCACAACCATACGGTCGTGCATTCGGACGCCTCGGTCCTGCCGGACAGCGAGGTGAAGGCCCTGGAAACCCGGAGCAACCATATCGAGCAGTACGGCGCCAGGCCGGACAACTACGAGATCACCTACATCATGCACAACCAGCAGCCGTGGGCGAAGCGCTCGGACAAGCCCTGCCTCGTGACGTACAACCCGATCAGCGAGATCGACGACGAGAAGGTGATCGAGCGCCGCTGGTTCCAGCACATCGTACACGACGTGCGCCACGTCGCGTGGCTCGTCCCGCTGTTCCGCTTCATTCAGGGCAGGAGAGGGAGCTGGCACTGCGGCGCCCACACGCTGATCAACAGCCAGGAAACGGCCTTCGTCACCGGACTCGCGGCCGCGAGACAGATCGGCGCGGACTACCCGTTCGAGGATCCCGAGGCGAGGAAGATGTTCAACTACTACGGCCGCATCCTGTACGGCTGGCGCTTCAGAAAGGCCTGACGGCTCAGCCGCCGTCGTTCTCGGCCTGGCGCCGGGCGATCCGCTCCAGCTTCGGTCCGATGGAGGTCATGACCGCCGCGAACAGCACGACGACCCACCCCGCCGAGAGGATCAGGTGGAGGCCGACGAGCCCGCGGGCGCCGACCGAAACCGGGGCCACGGTCGCAAAGTCCTGGCCGAGGGCGGCGAAGAACGAGAAGAACAGCCAGTCGACGATCCCGGTGCCGGCGTCGGCGAACGCCCCCGGACTGAAGTGTTCCAGCGTGCCGTAGAACCCGGCGAACAGGACGATGATCGTCACGTAGCCGATCGCGAAGCCGCCAATCGGGACCCACATGACGCGCAGGTAATCCGCGAGGCCGCGGTACACGCGAAACCGCGGCCGGAACCAGATGATCGCCGCGCGCCCGGCGATGAAGAAGGCCGCCGTGACGGCCAGTTCGAGGAGCAGCAGGCCGGCCGCGATGCCCAGGCCGGCCCCGATGCCCAGCCCGGGGTCGGCCTCCATCAGCCCCACGACAATCGCGCCACCCGCATAGCCGACGGTGGGGACCGCGGCGAGCACGAGCAGCGCGGGAGGACGGGTGTCGCGCCAGCCCGCGGCGCGGTGGCTGAGGAGGCCGGCGGAGAGCGCCACGTAGGGCACGAACAGGAAGATGTCCACGAAGAGCGAAGGTTCCGAAAGCGTATAGATGGCGGGCAGAAGCCCCAGGGCGAGGAGGACGGATACGAACAACGTCTCCCGGAACGCGTCCCGATACCCCGAGAAGGAGGTTCCGCCGACCTCGTCCAACAGGTCTTCGCCGTGGATCAGTCCGACGCCCAGGGCGAGAACCGGCGACATGGCGATCGCTCCGCTCGTGACGGCTACGGTGGAGGCAAACACGGCGCCGATCCCCACCAGCGAGCCGACGAGGATGCCGGTCCACGGCCGCGGTCCTCGATTCCCGCTGAGACCGACCGCCGCGCCGATGGCGAGGCCGCAGCCCGCGCCGACCGCGACGCCGGCGTTGTTCCCCGCCGTCGCGTAGCCGACGGGCACGACGATGACCGCGACGGCCGCCGCAATCCGGACTGCCAGCCAGATCAAGCGGTGCACCATCACCTCCCTCGGCCGATCCGCTAGCTGGGCCAGAAAACGGGGATGAGGAGGCTGGCCGTGATGAGAAGGACAAGGTTGAGCAGGCCGCCCACCTTCACGAAGTCCGAGAAGCGATATCCGCCCGGCCCGTAGATCATGACGTTGGTCTGATAGCCGAAGGGCGTGACGAAGGAAGCCGATGCGCCGAACATGACGGCGATGAGGAGCGCGTACGGGTTCACGCCGGCCTGCGTGGCCGCGAGGATCGCGACGGGGGTGAGCATCACGGCAGTGGCCGCGTTGGATACGATGGCGGTCATGAGGACGGTCACCAGGTAGAAGGCCGCGACGAGTCCGGACGCTCCCAGCGGCGCCGTCGCCGCCACCACCCCGCGCGCGAGCAGCTCCGCCGCTCCGGTGGTCTCGAGCGCCACCCCGAGCGGAATGAGGCCGGCCAGCACGAAGAGGACCATCCACTCCATCTCCGCGTAGATCTCCTCGACGCGCACACAGCGCGTGAACACCATGAGGCCGACGCCCGAGAGCGCGGCCGTCATGATGTCTAGGACGCCGAGGCTGGCGCTGAGCACGACGCCGACCATGATGGCCGCGGCCACGCCGGCCCGCGGTCTGCGCCCGGTCTGCGTTTTCACTTCTCCGACGGGGACGAAACCGGGATCTTCGACGAGGCGTCCTAGCGCGTTCGCCGTCCCGTGCACCAGGAGCAGGTCGCCGACGCGGAACGAGACCTCCGCCAGCCGTTCCGTTACGGTGACCCCGTGATGCTGGATCGCGAGCACGGCCGCATCGTAGCGCTGCGCGAAGTTCAGATCGCGCAGCGTCCGGCTGACGAGACTCGAGCCGGGCGCCACGAGGACTTCGACCAGCCGGCCGCCGTCGCCGGCCAGGTCGAGCCCCTGTTCCTTCCGTTCCCTCGGGGTCTCGAGTCGCTGCCGGCGCGCGAGCTCGAGAAGGCGTTCGGCGGACCCCTGCACGTAGAGGACATCGCCCGGGCGTATGTGGCGGTCCCCGTGCGGCGCGGTGATCTCCTGCTCCCCCCGTTCGATGTCCAGCACGGTGACGCCGTACCGTTCGCCCCACCTGAGTTCGGCCAGCGAGCGGCCGTTCGCGGGCGAGTCCTCCGGGACGTGCAGTTCCGTCACGAAGCGGCGGATGTCGTACTTGCTGGACAGATCCGGCGGCCGGATGCGCCGCGGCAGGAGCACCCGTCCGACGGTGAAGAGGTACAGCAGGCCCACGGCGAGACAGATCAGGCCGAGCGGGGTGATCGAGAACATGTGGAGTTCGTCGAACCCGCGCCTCATCGCTTCGCCGTGTACGACCAGGTTGGTGGAGGTCCCCATCAGGGTGACGGTGCCCCCGAGAATCGAGACGAAGGAGAGGGGCATGAGATAGCGCGAGGCCGGCTCCTTGGCCTGGTCGGCGAGCGCGACGAAGACGGGCAGGAACACCATCACGACGGCGGTGGTCATGAGAAAGGGCGAGAGGAGCGCGCAGACGAGGCAGAGCGCGAACATCCGGGAGTACTTGCCGCCGAGGGGAGCGGTGCGCGCCCAGGCCCCGATGGCGGACACGAGACCCGTCTTGCGGAGCCCCAGGCCGAGCACGAGCATCGAGCCGACGGTCACGGTCGCGCGGCTCGACAGGCCCGACACGGCTTCAGCCGGCGTGAGGATGCCGCTCAAGAGGAGGACCACCGGGACCGACATGGCGACCTGGTCCAGCCGCAGCCGGTCCATGGCGAACAGGACCAGAGCGGCCAGGGTCAGGCCCAGCACGAATACGATGTCGAACGTCATGTGCGGATGTTCGTCCCCCGCACGTCCCGGCACCAGTCCGGCCGGCCGATCCGGCCCCGCCGAGGCCCGCCCGGCCGGCAGGCCTTATTCCCGCAAGTGCTCGTTGAAGAACGCGATGGTCCGCTCCTGCGCGAGGCCGGCGGCTTCCTGGTCGTAGCGTGGGGTGGTGTCGTTGTGGAAGCCGTGGTTGGCTCCCTCGTAGGTGTGGACCACGAAGGACTTTCCGTGCGCCTCCAGCGCCTCCTGGTAGGCCGGGTAGGCGGCGTTGATCCGCTCATCCAGGCCCGCGAGCTGGATCATCAGGGGCGCCTGTATCGAGGGCACGTCTTCCGCGGCCGCGGCCGACCCGTAGAACGGCACGCCAGCGCCCAGATCCGGAAGGCGGACCGCGAGCTGATTCACCACTCCGCCGCCGTAGCAGAACCCGACGGCCCCGACTCGCCCGGTGGTCGTCTCGTGGTCGCGGAGGAACCCGAACGCGGCCACCCAGTCCTCCATCATCACGTCACGGTCGAGCTGCCGCTGCATCACCCGGCCCTCGTCGTCGTTGCCGGGATAGCCACCCAGGGGGGTAAGCGCGTCCGGCCCCAGCGCCACGAAGTCCGCGGCGGCGAACCTGCGGACCACGTCTTCGATGTAAGGGTTCAAGCCGCGATTCTCGTGGATGACGAGGACCGCAGGCCTGGGCTCCGTCGCGTCGACGGGCACGGCCATGTAGCCGCGCATGGTCCCCGAGCCGTCCGGCGAAGGGTAGGTGACGTACTCCTGCCGGATTCGGGCATCGTCGGTCGCCACGTGCCGCGCCCACGCGTAGTTGGGACGGAGTGCCTCGAGGACCGCCACGGCGGCCGCGGTGCTGCCCAGCACCTTCCCGGCTCCTTTCAGGAAGTCCCGCCGTCGAATGAACCCATGCACGTAGCCATCGAAGAGGGCCAGCACCTCCTTGGGGAAGTCGCTCGCCTGCTTTCTCTTGGTCATCGGGAATCCTCCAATGTTCGTCAGTTGGCGTCTTCGTCGGCGTGTCGCCGGGCGATCCGGGCGAGCTTCGGCTCGATGGACGTCATCACCGCCGCGAACAGCACGAGCGCCCAGCCCACCGAGAGGATCAGGTGGAAGCCGACCAGCATCCGGGCGCCGGCCGAGACGGGGACGATGGCCGCATAATCCTGGGCGAGGGCGGTGAAGAAGGCGAAGGACACCCAGTCGGCCAGGCCCGCGCCGGCGTCGGCGAACGACCCCGGGCGGAAGCGCTCAAGCGTTCCGTAGAAGCCCGCGAAGAGGAAGATGATCGTCAGGTATCCGAGCGCGAACCCCCCGATCGGGACCCACATGACCCGCAGGTACGCCGCGAGCTGGCCGTACACTTCAAGCCGGGGACGCAGCCACGTGGCGGCGGCGCGTCCCGCCAGAAACGCGGTCAGCGGGAGCAGGGCGAGCGAGATGATGAGGATGAGGACAATCCAGAGAACCTCGGCGATGCCCGACAAACCGACGTCTTCCCGTACCACGCCGAACCCGAACAGGAGGCCCATCAAGACGGGCAGCGCAACCGCGCCGACGACCAGGAGCCGGGGAGGTCGGGCGTTGTCCCATCCCTCGCGCCGTCGGCTGATGAGACCGATCAGCAGCGCGCCCCAGGGCACGGCCACGAGCGGGAACGCCGCCACCAGCGGCGCCATGGCAACGTCACCCACGACGAGCGCGGGGATGAACCCCAGGCTCAGCAGGACAGCCACAACGAACGTTTCCCGGCTCACATCCCGGTACCCTGAGAGGGACGACCGGTCCAGCCCACCGATCAAGCCGACGGCCAATGGGCCAAGGGGCGGAATGATGACGCCCCAGCCGACGCTCAGGGCCCCGGCCAGGAACGCGGTGACGACCCCCACGATCGAGCCGATGAGGATGCCGACCCACGGGCCGCCGCTCGGTCCCCCCCGCAGACCCACGCCCACACCGATGGCCACCGCACTCCCCGCTCCCAGCAAGACGTCCGTGTGGTTCGCCGTGATCGCATACCCGCACGTCGCGACGACGAGGCCCACGGCGGCCGCAATCCGAATCCCCAGCGAGATCGAACGCCTCAACATCGCGGCGATCCTCGGCTAGCGTTCCGAGACTACGGTGGGGGCCTCCTCGGGCTCGAGGGTTTCGAGGACCTGGCGCCACTGGAACTTCTCGCCCATGCCGCGGACGTAGTAGTCCATCCAGGCCATCTCGCTCACCGCCTTGACGAGACGGTTGCGCGGGTCGGGGATGCCGTGGCTGCGGCCCGGATACATGAACAGTTCCGTGGGCACGTCCAGCTTCTTGAGCGCCATGTGAAGTTCGACGGACTGCGGGCTCGGCACGCGCGGGTCGCCCTCCACGACGTGGATCATGGTCGGCGTGGTCGCGTTCATGATGTACTTGAGCGGGGACTGGTCGAAGTACGTGTCGAAGTCCTCGTACAGGAAGCCGTCGCCCACGTAGAACTGCCGGTTCCGCTGCACGTCGCTCTGCGCGTACATGCTGATCCAGTTCATCGTCCCGGCGCCGGAACTGATCGCCTTGAAGCGGTCCGTCTGGGTGAGGATCCAGTTGGACCAGTGGCCGCCCGCGCTCCAGCCCAGCGCGCCCATGCGCTCGCCGTCCACGATCCCCTCGGCGATCAGGTAGTCGACGCCCGTGATGATGTCCTCGTAGCCCATCGTGAAGTAGTCGCCCACGATGTCCGTGCGGTGCGCGTTCCCGTAGTTGCGCGAGCCGCGGTAGTTGGGCTTGAGCACGGCGTAGCCCGCGCCCGCGTAGACCTGGGCGTTGTAGCCGCCGTTGAAGCGCAGGATGTCGGCCGACGCCGGTCCCCCGTGGATGGCGACGATGAGCGGATAGCGCGTTCCCTCCTCGTACCCGACGGGATAGACGAGGACGCCCCCGACCATCTTGCCGTCCGACGAACGCCAGTTGACCTCCTCCTCGTCGCCGAAGGCCACCTCGCGCAACTGCGGGTTCACATCCACCAGTTGCGTCCATTTCGAGCGGTCCGGGACATCGTCCACGCTCGCGACCGCGAACACGGTGGGGGGCGTCTTCGGGTCGCTGTAGCCGATGAGAAGCGTGCCCGTGTCGTCATCCCGTGACACCGAGAGCGCCGCCCGCTCCTCGGTGAGCTGCCGCACCGCCCCCGTCTCCACGTCGAGGGCGTGCAACTGCGTCGTCACCTTCACGCCCGCGTTGAAGTAGATCGTGTTCGAATCCTCGGACCAGAACCCGACGCTCGAACTCTGGTCGAAGTCGGCCCCGAGCTTCCGGAACGCGCCCCCGCGGTCGTCCACCTCGCGGATGTAGACGCGGTTCTCCGTCATCGAGTAGCGCTCCATCTCGTCCGGCGCCGAGAAGGCGATCCAGCGGCCGTCCGGGGAGAAGCCGAGCCCGCCCTCGCCGACCTCGTAGTTGTCCGTCAGACGCTCGATCTCGCCCGTCGCCACTTCCATGAGATAGAGGTCGGCGTAGAGCCGCTGCGCCGTGATGTTGCGCTCGTAGCGCTTCGTCGAGCCGCCGGTGACCCCGATCCAGCGTCCGTCATCGGAGATCGTGAAGCCGTTCACGCTGTAGGATGGATCGTCCGTCTCGCGGCTCTCGGTGGCCGTCTCGATCTCCACGCTCCACAGGCTCGAGAGCGGCGTGACCGCGTTCCGGACGTCGACCGTGAAGCCCTCGTCGCGCCGCTTCACCTCGTCCTCGTCGAAGGAATCGGGGCGCGCGAAGTAGACGCGGCTTCCGTCGGGGGAGAAGTCCCACTGGTCGACGCCCGCCTCGCCGTCCGTGAGCTGCTCGGGGTCGGCCGCCGCGAGGTCGTCGGCCGGCAGCCGGTAGAGCTGCTCCCGGCCGTTCTCGCCGGAGCGGTAGACGAGCCAGCGCCCGTCGGGGCTGAACGCGGAGCCGGACACGCCTTCGTCCGCGTCCGTGATCTTCCGGGCCTCGCCCCCGTCGTGGCGCATCATGTAGAGCTGGGTGTCGTCCCCGTCCCGGTTGGAGGAAAAGAGGAAGAACGACCCGTCGGGAGCCCAGGTAGGGTTCGTCTCGTTCTTGTCCTCCGTGTACGTGAGCCGGCGGTCCGACGGAACCCCTTCGCTCAGCGACACGAGGTGGATGTCCGTCTGGGACTCCGCCGCCTCCCAGTCGGGCGTCGTCACCGTGTACAGCATCCACGCCCCGTCCGGGCTCGGCATCATCGAACCGGCGCGTTTCATCTCCTGCACGTCCATGAACGTGAACGGCCGCTCCTGCGCCGCGAGCGGCGTCTCGACGGGCAGCGCGAGGACGGCGACGGAAAGAACGAGAGCGACGGACAGGGAACGCATCTGAACCTCGATACCAAAGGGTGAACAGGACTCCGTGTCATCATATGCTCTCCAAGGTGCGCGAACGATAGGCCCGAACTAGCGTAGCCTCGGATGCTACCTGGAGAGTTCATGGTTCGACGCGCGAAACTGCGACGCATGGGCGGGTCCATCGGCGTCAAGCTGCCAGAGGACATGGTGCAACGACTCCGCCTCGAGGCGGGCGACGAAGTATTGGTGGTCGAGACGCCGGGCGGGATCCTCCTAAGCCCCTACGACCCGGGTATGGACGACGGACTGGCGATCGCGGTCGAGGCTCAGAAGCGGTACCGGAGGGCGCTGAGAGACCTCGCGAAGTAACCCGGCCGGGGCCGCGCGGGGTCGTTGTCCGGACGATCGCACTTTATTCGTGCAGGCGGCGCTTCGGCAGGGGCGGAGCGGGGCCGATCCCCAGCATCAGGTGCCAATAGGTCCATGAGCGAGGGTCGAATACCCCGGGGTGAGCCTGTCTCAGGGCGGTCCTGAAATCGTCCTCATAGCGGTGGCCGGCGCAGGGGACGGTCGGCATCTTGCGATTTCGCATACTGCCGACGACCCACGACGCCTCACAGGACCGCAAGCATGAGCCGCCTAGCCAACGCAGCGCTGCTGATCGCCGCCACCCTCTCACCGACGCCGGGTGCGTTCGCCCAGGAGGCTCCCGACGCGCTGACGGTGGCAGACTACCAGCGGGCGGAGGGGCGGCTCTCGAGCCAGGTGAATCCGCTCGTGCTCGGGGCTTCCGTGATCCCGGTTTGGCTGGAGGACGGGCGGTTCTGGTATCGGAACCGGTTCGATGGGGGCAACGAGTACGTCATCGTCGATCCGGCCACGGGGACGCGGGAGCGCGCCTTCGACCACGCGCGCATGGCCGCCGCGCTCGCCACGGCGAGCGGCGAAGAGTACACCGCCTTTGCCCTCCCGTTCGGAGATCTCGCCGTGGAGGCCGGGACGGTCCGCTTCGAGGTCGACGTGGAAGGAGAGACGTACGCCTGCGGGCTCGACCCCGACCGCTGCGAGACGGTGCCGGCGGCCGCGGGCACGACGGCCCGCCGCTTCGACATCGTGTCGCCGGACGGCACGAAGGCGGCGTTCATCCGCGACCACAACCTGTGGCTGCGGAATCTGTCCACGGGGGAGGAGACCCGACTCACCGAGGATGGGGTCGAGGACTTCGGCTACGCGACGAACAACGCGGGCTGGGTGAAGAGCGACCGTCCCGTGCTCAAGTGGTCTCCCGACTCGCGCCGCATCGCCACCTTCCAGCACGACGCCCGCGGGGTGGGGATGATGTACATGGTCACGACCGAGGTCGGGCACCCGGAACTCGAGGCGTGGCGCTACCCGCTCCCGGAGGACTCGGTCATCTTCCGGATCCACCGGGTGGTGATCGACACGGAGGCGCCGGCGTCGAGCCGCGTCGTCCGCCTGGACATGCCCCCGGACCAGCACCGCTCTACGGTGTGCGACCACGTGGCCTGCGGCGGGACATTCTCGGACGTCGAGTGGAGCGCCGACGGGTCCCGGTTCGTCTTCGTGTCGAGTTCGCGCGACCACAAGCGGGCGCTCGTCCGCATGGCCGACCCGAGCACGGGCGAGGTCCGCGACCTGTTCGAGGAGGTTGTGGACACGTTCTTCGAGTCCCACGCCAACTGGCGCTATCTCTCCGACTCCGAGGAGATCCTCTGGTACTCGCAGCGCGACGACTGGGGACACCTCTACCTCTACGACGCGAACACCGGTGAACCGAAGCGGCAGGTGACCTCGGGCGCGTGGCAGGTGGAGGACGTGATGGCGGTCTACGCGGAGGCCCGGAAGGTCCTCTTCATGGGGAACGGGCGGGAACCCGGCGATCCCTACTTCATGTACCTGTACCGCGCCGGTCTCGATGGCGGGGACGTCCAACTCCTCACGCCCGACAGCGCGAACCACGTGGTCTGGCTCGCGCCCGACGGCGAGACGTTTGTCGACCAGTACTCCACGCCCACGATCCCGCCGGTGACCGTCGTCCGCGACATGGACGGCGAGTTGCTGCAGGCCGTGGAACGGGCCGACATCTCGCGCCTGGAGCGGACCGGCTGGCAGCCTCCCATCCCCTTCACGGTGAAGGCCCGCGACGACGAGACCGATCTGTTCGGACTGATGTTCCGTCCCTCGAACTTCGATCCGGGCGCCGAGTACCCAGTGATCAACTACCTCTACCCGGGGCCGCAGAGCGGCAGCGTGGGGAGCCGGAACTTCCGCGCGGCGCACCGCGACCTGCAGTCGCTGGCCGAACTCGGCTTCGTCGTCATCGAACTCGACGCGATGGGGACGCCGAGGCGCTCGAAGACGTTCCAGGACGCCTACTACGGGAACATGGGCGACAACGGACTCCCGGATCAGATCGCGGGCATCCGCGAGTTGGCGGAGCGCCACCCCTGGATCGACATCGACCGGGTCGGGATCTACGGCCACTCCGGCGGCGGCTTCGCCTCCACCTCCGGGATCCTGCGCTACCCCGACTTCTACAGGGTCGCCGTCTCGCAGGCCGGGAACCACGACAACCGCAACTACGAGGACGACTGGGGAGAGAAGTACCAGGGGCTGCTCGAGGAGTACGCCGACGGCGCCACGAACTACGACAACCAGGCGAACCCGCTCGTGGCGGAGAACCTCAGGGGCAAGCTCCTCATCGCGCACGGCACGATGGACACGAACGTCCCGCACTCGAACACGATGCTGGTCGTGGACGCCCTCATCGCCGCGAACAAGGACTTCGACCTCCTGCTCCTCCCGAACCGCGGCCACGGCTTCGGCAACGAGCCCTACATGATGCGCCGCCGCTGGGACTACTTCGTCCGCCACCTCCTCGGCGCCGAGCCGCCCCCCGAGTACGAGTTCGGCAAGCTGCAGCCCCTGGTGCCGTAGACCGCCCCACCGTCTCAGGTCTGGCTCGGGATGCCTTCGATCCTTCCCCGAGGGATGTGACCGTGCAGGACGTTCTGGCGTCATCGGGATGACGGGCAAGCCTCCGGCTTCGGAGGAGAGCGGGTTCCCGACTCCTGGAAGGCAGCGATGAAACGCCTCGCAGTGCCGTTGACACTTGCGATCGTCCTGTCGGGCTGCGGACCGATGATCATGACACGGCCGGCGAACGTCGACGCGGGTGGATTCGATTGTGTGAGTGCGACGCTGCAGCGCCTCGGATACATGATCACCGCCGGTGACCGCTCACTCGGGTTTGTAAGAGCCGAGCGCACGCACGGGCTGTTTCGGGAAACCGATGTCCTGATCGTCAACTACGTCGCCGCCGGCACGGTGGACGAATCGGAGGATACGATCCAGGTGAGGGTCTCCCGGCCCAGCGGGAAAGCGCCGAGCAGCAACGGTGTCTCCGACGCCGAGCAATTGCTGGACCGGTGCGGGAAGCTCTGAACCACAGGGCTCCGAATGCCTGAAAGGGAGCGACCGACTCCAGCATTGAGGGTCGCTGCCTTCGCCATCCTGCTCGCCGCGGTCCTGCCGGGAACGGCTTCCGCCCAGACGCAAGACTCGCTTCCCTCCAACGCTCCTGCTCCGGATCCCGCGGAGGACGCCTACCTGGACGAGACCGCCCGCCGGCTCGTGCTCGGGTTGAAGGCCGCCCGCGATACCGCGCGCCTCACCATCGACACCTACACCGCGCTGATCCGTGAACGGATGGGTTTCGAGATGCCCTCCTACGAGCGCAATCGGCCTTGGATGCACGGTGAACGCACGGCCCGCGTACGGTGGTCGCGTAACGAGCCCGCCGTCGTGCACGTGCTCGCGGCACGGTTCCGAGAGCCACTCCTCGACCCCGACGATTCGGAGTTCTTCGGCGGGCTGCGGGCGGAACGGTTCGCGGCCGACCCGCTGGGCGACCCGTTCAAGTTCGGCTTCACGGTCTTCGGGCGGTCCTTCGGGCAGTCGCCGGAAGCCGAGATCGCGACTCGCAGCCCGCTGGGGCCGGCTTCCGAGCGCTACTACCAGTTCCGTTCCGGGGATACGGTCGCCGTGCGGTTGAGCGACGGAAGCACTCTGCGAACGGTCGCCGTCTCCGCGATTCCTCGCTACTCCAGCATCCGCCTCGTCTCCGGGATCATGTGGATCGACGCGGAATCTTTCGGGCTCGCGCGCGTCGCCTACCGGCTGGCCAAGCCGGTCGACCGAGAGATGACCTGGCAGTTCCGGAGCGGTGGGCAGTGGAGCCCGGGCCTGAATCTCGACATCGGTCCCCGTGGCTCCGCTGACAGCGTATCCACCCCCGATTCAACCCCCCATCGACCCGGCTTCTTCGACCGCCTGGTCAACGGAGCGTTCAACGGCGTGTTGCCTCGCCTGCGGCTGGACATCTCGACGGTCGTCGCGGAGTACGAACTCTGGGAGATGCGCCACTGGTTGCCCCGAAGCGTGACATGGCGGGGGGACATGGGTGCGATGGAGGGCGTCACGGCCTCGAGCCTCGCGCCTCTCGCCGTTCCGGTGATGATCGACTGGACGCTCGACGTCGAGGACATCCGCGAACGCGGCGCGCGAGCCACTCTAGGGACGCCCGCCACGGCTGGGGCGGCGCTGCGGCTCTGGCGCCAGGAGGGGGACAGCATCAGCGCGGCGCTGGAGGAGGTGGAACCCGGCGAGACGGTCACGATCACGCCCGCAGACCGGGAGGCCCTGGTCGCGAGCGATCTGCTGCCCCCGACCGTATGGGAGGAGGATGGCGCAGTCGACGACGACGCCGTCGGGCGGATCGCGGCGGAACTTGCGGCCATCGGCGTCGGCGACCGAGGGGAACGCGCCGAGGGAGGGGAGGGCGCCGAAGCTCCGAGCCCCTGGCTCTTCGATCCCCCCGGCAAGACACTGCGGCTCCTGCGCTACAATCCGGTGGAAGGCGTGTCCCTCGGAACCCGCCTGCAGCGCGACCTTGGCTGGGGGCGCGCGGCGTTGACGGCAAGGGTCCCGACTGCACGCACGGCGCCCGACCTCGACCTCACCCTGCAGCGCAACCAGCCCGACCACACGATGCTCGTGTCCTTCTACCGGTCGCTGCGTAGCGGCGAGCCGGGCGAAGGTACCCGTACGCCCGGGATCTTCGTGGCGGGAGACGCCGCGGACTTCCATTGGTCGCACGGCGCCGCGCTTCGGTTTCTGCCTCGCGTCGGCGAGCGGAACTGGCTGTCGCTCCGCCTCTTCGCCGAGCAGGATGCGGAAATCACGACCGACGCCCGGCGGAACCGGGTCGGGACGGCCGTCGCGTGGCGGCCCTGGTGGGGAGGGCAGCGGCCCGGGTCCTTCGGCGCGGGCGGCCGCGTCGGCGTCCGCGCAGCGGCGGGGGACAATCCGCATGTGAGGGCCATCGTCGAGGGGGCGCTGGTGATCCCCCTTTCCTCCCGGCTGTTACTGGGCATGCAGGCCGGCACGGCCCACGTGTGGGGCGACCCGGCGCCTCACGACCTCTGGCACATCGGTACCAGCGGCCAATGGCTCCGGGGCCATGCGGAATCGATCCGAGGATCGCGAATCCACATGGCCAGACTCGACCTGCAGCGACGGATCCGCTTCCTCCGGCTCTCCCTGTTCGGCGACTGGGCGTCCGCCGAAGGCGACGACTTCTACGCCGTGGGCGTGGGGCTCGTCTTCATGGACGGCATCGTACGCGTGGATGTGGCCCGCGGCCTGAGGCGGGGCACGGAGGACGGCGCCGACCCCGTCCTGAAGCTGCACTTCCGCGGCGACGCGCTCTTCTAGTCCTCAAGGCCGACCCGCAACGTCTCAGGCGTTCACGGGAGCGTAGAGCGGTCGGCTGCTACAGCCGGAGTCTTCTCTGGATGTTGAATCCGAGGCGCCACGAGTTCGTGTCGAAGAAGTCCTCGGCGGCGCCGGCGAGCGTATGGGTCGGATTCATCCGGTGCTGATTCGTGACGACGATCTTGAAGAAGTGCCCGGGCGTGCGGATTTCGACGCCGAAAGAGGCGGAATCGTACTCCTGGTCCTCCCTCGAGCCGCTGAAGATCCACTCGCCGAAGAGGCTCCACATGCGGCTGAGGTAGATCTGGCCCGTTGCACCGATGGAAACCGCGGTCGCCCGGTCGGCGTCTTCGATTCGAGGATTCCAGAGGAGCGTGGGCACGACACCGAGTGCGACGCGGTCGGCGACCCTGGTGTTGGCGATCACCTGGACGTAGGCCTGCATCTCGTTGTCCACGGCCGTGCCATCGTCGCGTCCGCCGGCCACCGCGCTAGCGCGGGGCGCGAGCGCGTGCCCGTGGCCGGCGTGGCTGTCGTCCGGCTCGACTTGGAGGTTCCACGCCATGCCGGTCTGCGCAGCGAACTCGACGGGACCGGTGGCGCCATCGAGCCGCAGCCCGGCGAAACGGGCGTTGAACTCCAGGTTGTCCAGACTGTTGGAACGAAGCACGCCGATGGTGACGTGGTCCTGGGGCGTATACGCCAGCCCAAGGCGATTCAGCACGAATCCATCGAGGCCCCAAAGGTCGCTCGCACCGCCCGACACGTAGCCGAACCGGTGGGAGATCTCGATGTGCAGGTCGCCCGCGCGCGAGGCGGCCGCCGTCGGGAGGGTCGCGGACTGCGTGGAGGCGAAGACGTTCTGGGCGACAGCCGCACCCGGCGAACCCAGAAAGACCGCGAGGACTCCGATGACCTGTTGTCGTAACGATCCCGAAATCAACATGCGTACCTCCTCCATCGAAGTCGGCGGACGGCTTCCGTCATCCCGGAGGCCAGGTATCGAGAACATGGTGCACCGTGGTGCGATCCAGGGGGTCCACGGCTTGAGAATACCGGAGGCCGGATGGGAGGCCAGACTTCGCCTCCGATCTTCAGTAATGATGGCGAGCGGTCAGGAAGCGGACTTGGTCCGCCGTGACCCGGTAGACCAGACGGTGTTCGCGGTCGATGCGGCGGGACCATCGCCCCCCCAGTTCGCCTCGTAGAGGTTCAGGCTTACCCGCACCGTCGAATGGGTCCCTGAGAGTGGCCCGCATCAGCTTGAGCACCCGAGCGGCCCGTCTGGGGCTCTGGCGGGTCCAGTACTCGAGGTCCTTCAAACACCGCTCGGCGAAGAAAGCATCCCAATGCCGCGAGTGCTCATCCGTCTTCAAGGCCGAGCCGCCTGGCTAGTTCGTCAATGTCGATCACTTCGCCTTGCCCGCTCTCGTCCTGGGCTATGGCCTCCCTGAGTTTCTCGGCGTTCTTCGGCGAGCGGAGCAGGTATGCCGTCTCGATCCAGGAGCTCAGGTCTTCGGCTGCGACCAACGCGACGGGTTCCTTGCCGCGCCGCCGGATCAGGACGGGCTCATGCGTGTCGGTCACCTGGTCCATCAGGGCGGCGAGGTTCTTGCGGGCACCGGTGTAGGTCGTCTCGTGGATCATCCCCGACCCCCTCTTCCTGTTGCGGAATACTGGTACAGATTTCCTGTACGGTAATATTCTGGCCTGGATCAATCCAGTTACCCCTCCCGCGCAGCCGGTTCGCGAACGATCTTGCACGACCAAGATGCCCGCGCGGCGCAACGGGGTATCAACACGCAAACGCCCGGAGGGGTCCATGCCGGCTAGGCGACGAAGTGGTGATCCAGAGCAAGCCCGTCAGTTCCGGGCGGTGGGCACGATCTTCGCAGGAATCGCGACGGCGTTCGCAGCCTTTGCCTGCACCGGCGATGGTTTGGACTCCGGCCGGTTGCCGCCGCCGAGCGATGAGTGGACGTACTACGGTGGGCAGAACTCCTTCAACCGGTATTCCCCCCTCACGCAGATCGACCCCGAGAACGTGGGCGCGGTGGAGGTGTTGTGGCGGCGGCCGGCCGTCGACGGCGCGCTGATGGCCGAGTATCCGGACCTCGACTTCAACAACTACCTGCGCGGGACGCCCGTCCTCGTCGAAGGGACGCTGTACGCGCCGAACGCCGTCGGGCTCGTCGAGGCCTTCGATCCGGGGACGGGCGAGACGCGCTGGGTCCAGCGGCCGGAGTCGGAGGAAGACGTGCGCGGACGGAGCTTCCGGGGCGTCGCCTACTGGCGCGGCTCCGGTACGGGCAGCGGGGAGGGTGGGGCCGATGGCGATGGCGGGGACTCCGCCGGGCGCATCATCTCGGTCCGCGGGCCCTCGATGCACGCGCTCGATGCGGCGACCGGCGAACCCGTCGCGTCGTTCGGAGACGGTGGGCGTGTGGACCTTGAGCTCCCGGCCGGGGGACGGTACGGCTGGAGTTCGGGGCCGATCGTGGTCGGTGACGTCATCGTCCTCGCGGGAACCGTGGACGGGGCGGGGGACTCCGGCACGGAATGGCGGGGCAACGTCCGGGAGGACATACGCGGCTTCGACGCTCGTACGGGCCGTCTTCTCTGGACGTTCCACGTGATCCCGGAGGAGGGCGAGTTCGGGGCGGATACCTGGGGCGCCGGATCGCTCGCGGAATCGGGCGACCTCGGCTCGTGGTGCTGCCTCAGCGCGGACGACGAACTCGGCTATGTCTACGTGCCCCTCTCGGCGCCGACCTCCGCCTACTACGGGGGCCACCGGCCCGGCGACAACCTGTTCTCGAACAGCCTCGTGGCGCTCGACGCGGCGACGGGCGAGCGGGTGTGGCACTTCCAGATGGTGCACCACGACATCTGGGAATACGACACCGTGGGCCCACCCGTGCTGGGCCGGATCCACGTGGACGGCCGGCCCATCGACGCGGTCATGCAGGCGAGCAAGACGGCCTTCCTCTACACCTTCGACCGGCGGACGGGAGAGCCCGTGTGGCCGATCGAGGAGATGGAGGTGCCGCAGTCGACCGTGCCCGGCGAGGCGACCTCCCCGACGCAGCCGATTCCGAGCAGGCCACCTGCCTTCGACCGTCAGGGTGTGACCCCGGAGGACGTGATCGACTTCACGCCCGAGATCCGCGAGCGGGCGCTCGCACTCGCCGACTCGCTCATCATGGGTCCTCTGTTCACGCCGCCGAACCAGAACGGGTCGGTGGAAGGGAAGATCGGGACGTACGTCATCCCGGGCGCGTGGGGGGCGGGGAACTGGAACACCGGCGCGTTCGACCCCGAGACGGGCGTCTACTACGCCGTGTCGCACACGCTCCCGAACGTCTGGAGTCTGTCGGAGAACTCGGAACCGGGCGAGATGGAGTTCGGCACGCAGGGCGGGTGGCCGCGGGCCGAGATCGAGGGCCTGCCGCTCGTGAAGCCGCCGTGGGGACGGATTACGGCGATCGACATGAACCGGGGCGAGCACCTGTGGATGGCGGCGAACGGAGACGGGGCCAACGACCATCCGCTCCTCGAGGGCCTGGACCTTCCGCCGCTGGGCAACGCGAACCGGCCGGCGCCGCTCGTCACGGGGTCGCTGCTCTTCATCGGGGAGGGAAGCAACGCGGTCATCGGGACGCCGGACACGCACTGGGGGACGACCTTCCGGGCCTACGACAAGGCGACGGGACAGGTCGTGTGGGAGACGGAACTCCCGTCCGGGACGACGGGCGGCCCGATGACGTACCTGCACGAGGGGAAGCAGTACATCGTGGTCGCCGTCGGGGGGAGCGAGCAGCCGGCCGAGTACGTGGCGCTGGGCCTGCCGTGAGCCGCGCTTGATGAGCGGCCTCTGGTCCCGCGCGGCGGGGGTGGCTGCGCAAACGCCGGAGTCGCGCAATCGGTACGTGGATTTCCTGCGCGCGCTCTCGATCGGCGCCGTCGTGGTCGGCCACTGGATACAGGCGGCGCCGTACACGGGCGGCGGCGACATCGCGCTCTCGAGCGCGCTCGAACACCAGTCGTGGACGGGGTGGCTCACGTGGATTTTCCAGGTGATGCCGATCTTCTTTCTCGTCGGCGGCTACTCGAACGGCGTTTCGTGGCGGTCGGCCAGCGACCGGGGGCAGAGTTACGCGGAGTGGCTGGAGACGCGGCTCCGGCGCCTGCTCGGTCCGGTCCTGGCTCTGCTCGTCGTATGGGTGTTGCTCGGCGTCGGCATGGGACTGGGAGGCGTCGACGCGACCCTCGTCGGCGACCTGTCGCAGATGGCGCTGATCCCGATCTGGTTCCTCGCCGTCTACGTCATGGTCGTGCTCATCGTGCCGCTGACGTACGCGGCCTGGCGGCGGTACGGGCTGTGGTCTTTCTGGGTGCTGGTCGCCGCAGCGGTCGTGGACGACGTCCTCTTTCTCGCCGCCGATCTGACCGTCGTGGGCTGGGCCAACTACGCCTTCATCTGGGTCGCCGTCCACCAGTTGGGGTACGCGTGGCGCGACGGGTACGCGGCGGGCCTGCGGAAGGGCGCGGCGTGGGCCGCCCTGGGCGCGGCGGCGCTCGTCGGGATGGTGACGCTCGGGCCGTACCCGGTCAGCATGGTGAGCGTCCCCGGCGACGAGATCAGCAACTCGCTGCCGCCGAAGCTGCCGATGCTGGCGCTGGCGCTCGTCCACACCGGGCTGCTGCTGTCGATCGAGGGCCCCATGCGGCGCTGGCTCGGGCGCGCGGTGCCGTGGACGGCGACGGTGCTCGTGAACGGGATGATCATGACGATCTTTCTGTGGCACCTGACGGCGGCGACGTTGGTCGTCGGCGCGGCGCTCCTCCTGGGCGGCGTGGGCCTTGGCGTCGACCCCGCCTCCGGCGCGTGGTGGGCGGTCCGGCCGGTGTGGTTCGCCCTGTACGCGGCGGCGCTGATCCCGTGCGTGCTCGCGTTCGGGCGGCTCGAGCGAGGCAGCCGTCGAGAGCGGACGCGCCCGGGTTGGCTGCTCGCGGCCGGCGGGACGGCGGCCTGCGCCGGACTGGCACTCCTCGCCCTGGGCGGCATCGCGGCGGACGGGGCCGGCCCGCTGGGCCTGAGGCTGTGGGTACTGGCGCTACCCTTCGCCGGCGCCGCCCTTGCCGGCGTGAACCCGCTGGCGCGATTGCGGTAGGCGGTTCTCAAGGAGGTCACATGCGACACCGATTGATTCGATGGATCCCACTCCTCGTCCCCGGCTTCCTCGCCGTGTCCGATGCGGCCGCGGCCCAGACGCTCGCTCGAACGCAAGGGGAGTCGGTCCTTCCAGCCTCCGGCTTCGCGGCCGCGGTCGAGCTCGTCGGAAATGATATCCTGGTGTCTCGCACCGGTGCCGAACTGCGGCTCGCCACCTATCCCCAACCGGGTGGGGTGTACGTCTTCCGTCGGGACGAGGCGGGAGACTGGACCGTCGCCGACGTCCTTCAGCCGCGGACGGGCACGGGAGAAGTCGGAGACCAGTTCGGAGCGTCCATCGCCGGGTCGGGCGACCGGCTGGTGATCGGTGCTCCCGGGACGGACGATGCGAACGGCGTGGCCTACGTCTTGGAACGGGGCGAACGCAGCGGCGACACCTGGGTCCAGCGCGTGATGGTCTCCGTCCACGGGACGCCGCGCGCCGGACTCGGGAGCGCGGTCGCGCTCGTTGGCGATGTCGCGTTCGTGGGCGCTCCGGGCGGGCTCGGCGACCTACCCCGGTTCGGGCAACCGGCGCCGCCGCAGCCCGGCTCCGTCGGGATCTACCGGGTGACGCGGGACGACGAGGGGCCGTTCCGGGATGTTCTGACCGCTCCGGAGCCCGAAGGCTCCGACCGGTTCGGCACCGCCCTGGCCGCGGTCGAGGATCGGCTCTTCGTGGGTGCCCCCGGCGCGGGCGGCAATCGCGGTGCGATACATCTCTACGAACCCTCCGACGGCGAATGGCGGCATGCCGGATCCTTCGTGCTTGATGGCGGCGTTCCCGGCGACCGGCTGGGCTCGGCGCTCGCGTTCGATGGGACGACGCTGTTCGCCGGCGCGCCCGGCCGGGACGGCGCGGGCGCGGTAGCCGTGTTCGATCCGGACGGTACCTCGACCCCCTCCCGGACCCTGACGCCTCCGACAGGATCGGATGCCGCCGGCTTCGGGGCCGCCCTCACCATCGCGGACGGAACCGTGTGGATCGGCGCGCCGGCCACCGCGTCGGCCGCCGGCGCCGTCTACACGTTCGACGCCGCATCCTTCCAACACGTTCAGACCCTTGACGAGTCGCCGTTCGGGCCGGGTGGGGCGTTCGGCTCGAGCCTCGGCGTGTCCAGCGATCTTGCCGTGGTCGGGGCGGGGCAGGCCGACCTCCGATTGGGCGCCGCGGCGGTGTTCGAACGAGCCTCCCTCGCCGCTCCCTGGGAGCTGTCGTCCACGCTGCGCGACCCGGAGCGGCCGAACATGACCGCCGTCTCGGGCGAGACCGTGAGCTGCCAGGACGGGACCGCGCTCGACTACGCCTGCACGGACGTGGATCTCGTGGCCTTCCTTCCGCTCGCCGAACTCGGCGCGGGCCCCACGTCGATCGCGAACGACATCTGGGGCTGGACCGATCCCGAGACCGGTCGCGAGTACGTCCTCCTCGGCAAGTCCAACGGCACGTCCTTCGTCGACATCACCGACCCCAACGCGCCGGTCTACGTGGGCGAACTCCCGCTCACCGAAGGGGGCGTCGAGAACCTGTGGCGCGACATCAAGACCTATGCGGATCACGCCTTCATCGTGGCGGACAACGCCGGCGCGCACGGCGTCCAGATCTTCGACCTCACGCAGTTGCGGGAGGTTCGCGATCCGCCGGTCATGTTCGAGGAGACCGCCCGCTACGATGGCGTGTTCAGTTCGCACAACATCGTGATCAACGAGGAGACCGGGTTCGCGCACGCCGTCGGCAGCAGCGGCGGGGGCGAGGCGTGCGGCGGCGGCCTCCACATGATCGACATCCGCGATCCCGCGAACCCCCGCTTCGCCGGCTGCTTCGCGGACCCCGACATCGGCGGCTTCCTGGGCGGCGGCTACACGCACGACGCCCAGTGCGTCATCTACGACGGACCCGACGAGGACTATGTCGGACGGGAGATCTGCTTCCACGCCTCGATCGACGCGCTCGGGATCTCCGACATCACCGACAAGGAGAATCCGGTCGCGCTCGCGAGCGCCAACTACCCCGGCGCCGTCGCCGCCCACCAGGGGTGGCTCACGGAGGACCACCGCTACTTCTTCCTCGGCGACGAACTCGACGAGGAAGGGGGCACCGTCTCGAACACGCGGACGCTCGTGTGGGACGTGGAGGAACTCGACGATCCGGTGCTGGCGACGGAGTACTTCGCGGAGACGCGCGCAATCGACCACAACCAGTACGTGCGCGGCGACTTCCTCTACCAGTCCAACCTGCTGGGCGGCCTCCGCATCCTCGACATCCGCGACCCGGAGAACCCGGTCGAGGTGGCGTTCTTCGACACGGTGCCGACGGATGACGACGCGACCGCCTTCGGCGGAACCTGGAGCAACTACCCGTACTTCGAGAGCGGCGTGATCGCCGTGTCGAGCTGGAACGAGGGGCTGTTCCTGCTCAGAAAACGCCAGCCCGTCCTCGTTCCGTGAGTCCGCGTCGTTGCTGGCGTGGGCTACCCTTGAGGCTAGATTTTTGTGATGATGGATTCGATGGGGTAGGTGCCGGGCAACGAAGCCGCGCACCGAGTCACCGTGGTAGAGGATATCCAGGATGGAAGCACATAGTTCCGGCGCCTCGATAGCGGCGGGCGGGCGGGTCGTCGAGCCCTCCGTCGCGAACGCGCTCCCGCACTTCGTCCCGCTTCTCATCTTTCCGCTCGTGTTCGCCGCCGCCATGTACGGCGGCTGGTGGCTCGCGGGTCCGTTCGTCTTCTTCATGCTCGCGGACCGGTTCGACCACCTCTTCGGCCTCGAGGAGCGGAACATGGACCCGGCCACGACCCGCGAGAGCCAGTTGTTCCTGTACAAGCTCTCGCTATGGTTGTGGGCCGCGTTCTGGCCGCTGGCCTTCGTGTTCGCGCTCTGGCAGATGCTGGTCGTCGGCCGCCTCTCCCTCTGGGAGATCGGTGTCACGGCCGCCATCCTGACGCTCGTCGCGCAGACGGTCTTCATCGTGGGCCACGAACTGGTGCATCGGCGGGCTCTGTGGGAACGCCGCCTCGGCGAGTTCCTGCTGGCCTCCGTCTCCTACCCGCACTATGCGACCGAGCACGTCTACATCCATCACCCCCGCGTGTGTACTCCGCTCGACCCGGGGTCCGCGCCGAAGGGCCTGAGCTTCTGGCAGTATCTGCCTGCCGAGGTGGCGAACAACCTGGTGGGCGCCTGGCGGTTCGAACGCCGCCGGCTGACCCGCCGTCACCTGCCGCTGTGGCACTACACGAACGCGTTCTGGCGCTACACCGTGCAGATCGTCTTCTGGTACGGGTTGATCCTGTGGTGGGGCGGCCCCTGGGCCCTGCTGCTCTACCTTGCGTTGTGCGGCAGCGTTGTCTTCTCGATGAAGATCAGCAACTACGTGCAACATTACGGGCTGCGGCGCATCCGCATGCCCACGGGCAGGTACGAGCCGGTCAAGCCGAGGCATGCCTGGAGCGCGGCCTACAAGTTCACCAACTGGCTGTACTACAACATGCAGCGCCACGCCGACCACCATACGTCCAACCATCGTTATCCGCTGTTGCAGCATCACGGCGAGGCCGCCTCCCCGCAGCTCCCGGGCAGCTACGCCCAGATGAACGGCATGGCGCTCTTTCCGAAGCGGTGGTTCGAGACCATCGATCCGCTGCTCGACCGTCAGCGCGCCCAGTTCTATCCGGAGGTCGACGACTGGAGCGCCTACGACAGCCGGGCGTTCGCGGCGCGTCCCGACGCGTTCGACGTCATCGCGGAGATTCACGCCGCCGCCCCCGGTCTCGCCGGGTGGATAAACCGCTCGCCGGCCCTGCTCGACACGCTGCGGGAGCGGGAATTCACGGACCTGGAGTTGCCCGACGGCTTCCTGTCGGATTCGGAATCGGAGGCGATCGCCCGGTGCGGGCTGGCGCGCCTGTACTGGACGCACGAACTCAGCCTCTCCGAGATGAGGGCCCAACTCGACGACATCCCCGTGCAGGACGCCGGCGAGGCGGTCGAGGCGGCGCTGGAGTGGTCGAACGGCAAGGTCTTCCAGATCGCCGTGCACGCGATGCGTGGCAGCCTGTCCGTGAGCGAGGCGACGACGGCGCTGTCGCGCGTCGCCGAAGCCTCCATCGTCACCGTCCTCTCCGCCGTCGAGGAGGACTTCGCCGATCGCGGCGTTCCGGAGGCCAGCGGCGGCGTGGCGGTCGCGGTTCTGGGACCGCTGGCAGACGGGGAGGCGCTGCCGGGCGCGGAGCTCGATGTCCGGTTCGTGTACGACGGCGGCCCGGCCAGGTACTACGAAGCGTTGTGCCGCCGTTTCCGCAAGGCGATCCGTGCGCTGTCGCGAAACAACCTGCTGCTGGCGCCGGTCCCGCGCGGCGGGCTGAGCGGCCTCCATTCTCTCGCCGAGTTCGAGGAACAGCTCCGGAATCCCGGTTCGGGTCGCGAGCTTATGGCGCTCGCGCGGGCGCGCTGCGTGTTCGTGTCGGGCGACAGCGGGATTGAGGATCGGTTGGCGCAGACGTTGGGAGGCGCTCTGGGACACAGTGCCGCCCGCGAGGTGCTGATGGCCGAGTCGCGCGAAGCCGCCCCGAGCGAAGTCGAACCGGATCTGTCGTCCCGTGATACCGCGTCCCCAGCTGCAACCGACATCGCCGCGCTTGCGCACGGCCCGGCCCGGTAGGCGAACGCAACAGCCTCGAGTCCCAGCGCCCGCTCGAACCACCCCGAACAGGGGGGGCACAAGGCTTGACTTAATCCTTCGGAATAGCCACTCCTGTGAGAGTGGTGATGGTTCCCAATGCAGAGACGACGGAGAATGCCATGAGAAGCGGCGATGAAATGCTTGCGCAGATCGTTGAGAAGTCCACCGTGGACGCGGGATTCAGGCAACAGCTTCTCGCGGACCCAAAGACTGCGATCAGCGGCGAATTGGGCATCACGATTCCCGATTCGATGAACATCCAGATCCATGAGAGCGACATGCAGACGGTGCATCTCGCGTTGCCGCCGGATCCGCACATCAGCGAGGAGCAGATGGAGGCCATCTCGGCCGGCCTCTGCTGCTGCTGGTAGCTCACCGCGGCCGGCGAGACCCGACAGCCGGCCTCTGAACACCCGGCCTCGGCGAGGTCAGTTGACATCTGGCTTCGCCGAGGTCGGCGTTTTAAGTGCGGATTTCTCCCCCTGTCCGGTTGACTTCTTCCGGTTCCCGGGCTTCCCGCGCGCTCCTCACGCGATCACGGGCGCGGGATTCAGGTCGGCTTCGGCGAGCGGGGACTCCCGGTAGCCCAGGCTGACGGGCACGTCGTACAGGCGCCCGGGCGCGAACCGTGCCCAGAAGTGGCGCATGCCCGGCACGATGACCCGCGCCACGGGCATGCCGATATCGGGCCGCGTCTGATCCAGCACAAGGAACTCCAACCCCCTCGCCTCGACGAGCGCGCGGCAATTCTCCACATCTTCGCGCGTGTCCGCCGATTCGGTCACCGGATAGTGCGAAGCCGTGCGGGGCGGCTCGTCCGGCGCCGGCGCCAGCCAGGCACAGTCGGCGAGCCGGGCGGTCTTCCACCACCAGAGGGCCAGCGGATCATCGATCCTGGGCCGGCCATCCCCCGCCTCGGGACGCGGCAGCCAGGTGAGGCACTGGTTCAATTCGCAGAGCGCGCGCAGGGCTGCTATGCGCGGGTCGGCGTGGGTCCCGGCACCGTAGATGATGTCCTCGGTCCGAGCGTCCGGCCGGCGGGAGAGCGCAACGAAGGTGGGAATGCCGATATCGGAGGTGACGTCGAGCATCCATAGATCCCGTTCGTGGCGGCCGTAGTAGTCCGAAGCCGCTGCGACGTACCCGTCGTCGAAGCTGGAAAGATCGACGACCGGCACGCGCAACCGGTTATACCACCAGATGGCGAACGCATCGCGCTCGGCCAGTTCGTAGAAGCCCTGCAGGATGGCCTCTTCCAGGGTATTGCCCGCGGCGCAGCCGTTCGAATCGGCGATCAGGTCCGAGGGGCCGCGCTCCTCGGCCGGCATGCTGTAGAGGATGGACGTCGGCAGGTAGCGGTGCCGCTGCTGTGTCAGCGACCACACCGGCGTCCAGTCGATTTCGGCGTCGGGCTCCAGACGCGGCGGGACGACGTTGTAGGGGTGGCCTTTCGCGTTGATGCTCCCCGCCTCGTCAAGCTGACTCTCGCTGAACAGTTGCACCTCGTTGGGGTGGATCGCCTCTTCTCTCCCGAACTCGCTGAATCGCTTGCGGATACGGATCTCGTCCCCATGACGGGCACCCGAATAGCGCTCGACCGCCTCGCAGAGGGCACTGACCTTGGACTGTTGTCGTGTGCTGCCCTTGCCGGCGCTCTTGCTGCGCAGGCTGCGCCTGAGCGAACTCAGGCTCCGGCTTCTCATGCCGAGATTGCTCCCGGCCCAGTAGACGTGCAGCCAGGCGTCGGCCTCATCGGTGGTGCGCGACAGCCAGGTCACGACGCCGCTGATCGGGCTCACCAGGTGCCGGTACTTCGCCAGGGTGGCCCCCGGCGCCACGGTACGCGCGCCGCCGCTGTTGCGATGGGCCTTGGGGCTCGCCTTCAGAGACACCGGAACCGGTGGTCGATCCGGCCGGTGCAAGGCTTCGTCGCCGCAGGTCCGGCACTGCGGCCGACGCACGACCCGATGCCGCGAGCTTTCGAAGGTGGCGACATTCATCGCGATGGCCTGTTCGTGAATCGGGGCCGACTCACCCAGCACCAGCCATTTGACGGTCTCCGCCGCGATCAGCCCGTACAGCGCTTCCAGCACCGCGGGCTGAGCCGCGAACGGCCGGAAGGCGGCGTCCTCGCCGGCGACGTTGCGCAGGAAACCGTGGACTTCCCGATGGCTGCGCAGACGGTACGCGAGGCAATCCCAGCAGGGTCCCTGCCGGTCCGCCCGGAAGATGGGGCCGAAGAGCGGCTCCATACCGCTCGGCCGCACCGGCGTCCACGGTGCTCCCGCCTCGAGCTGGCGCCGGTTCACCTCCGCGAGATGTGCGTCGAGATAGTCGCCGCAGACAACAACGGTGAGCTTCGGATCGCCGGTCCCCACCCAGGCGCCGTTCGCCTCCAGAAGCCGGACGAGCCCGCCGTCGTCACCTTCAACCGTGACGCGCGACTGCGCCAGCCGCTCTTCGACCCAGCGCGGCGACGCGCCAAGCGACGACCAGTAGGCCGCCTGGCGCCCGTCCATGCCGTGATCGGCGGATACCAGATAGCCTTTGGCCGCGAACGCGGTAATGGCCGCAAGGACATCGGTCGCCGCATGGGCGCCCTCGAGGGCCGCGACAATCTCGTCCGAAGGGTGCCGACCGTCCAGCAGCGGCAGCAGATCGCAGTGCAGCTTGCCGTGCAGAAGCGTATTGAACGACTCGGAGACGAGAAGCACCTGCGCCTCGCCGATATCGTGGAATCGAAGGTGCGGGGTCAGTGCGGGAAGCCTGACAATGCCCCGGTCCGCACGAGTCGTTCGGGTCAGGATCCCGGGCCGGGGACGCGCGTGTTTCCGTACCGTATCGCCCGGCACGCTCAGGCCCCCAGCACTTCGACCAGACGCTCGAGGGCCTCAATGCAAAACGCGGAGGTCACGGCCTCGGAGCCATGCCCGATCTGCCCTACCACGCCCCACTTCAACGATTGGTCGCCGAACGCGAGCAGTTCCGGCCAGCTGCCATCCCCGCGCTGCGAGCTCATCAGTCTCTCCGCCTCGCGCTTCGCGTCGATGCTGTCGAGGCTTCCGATGTTGTAGAGCGCTGACAGCGCCTGAGCGGCCTGAAGGACATTGCCGAATCCTCCCTCCTCGTCACGCAGGCCGAGGATACGATCCGCGAGTATCGGGCGCAGGGGATCGAGGGCGGGCTCCGCACGAATCATCGCGCGGGTGATCGCATAGTAGATCGCGACCGTGTCCGGATACCACTTCGACGAGCCATCGAGGTTGCCCTCCGCCACCAGGGCTTCCAACCATCGCTGGGCATCCCTGGTGCCCGGATGGTCGCCCAGGTAGGCGAGGACGTTCGCATTGACGACCGGGTCGGCCTCGATACGAAAGCGCGACACGACGTCAGGTTCGTCTTCCGCCAGCACCCAGGTCATGAAGCGGCCTTCCTCATCGCGATTCGCCAGCATCCCCGCAACGTTCCTCCCCAGCCAGATCCAGGGGTGCGTCCCGATGACGAGCGAACAGAGTGTGGTACTGTCGAGATCCGGGGGCAGGTGACGGTAGTACCGCCAAAATCCGGGATATTCGATGGTGTCGATGAGATATGCCTTCGTAGCGGTGCATATCGCCCTGGCCCGCGGCTCATCGGAGCTCTCGAGGGCAAGCGCGCAGAGGGCCGACACGAAAGGAGGCCTCTCGAAATGCCTCGGGATCTCCGGGTCGGCCACATTGAACCGGATGCAGTGCCAGGCCCCATTCTCGTCGATCGTGGATTCCAGGAAGGCAAGCCCGCGGCGGATCCCTTCCCTCGCCGCCCTGGCCACCGCCTCGGAGGTGGCCCCGCCGCTTCGGGCCCTCTTTTCTTTCGGTGCGGGGGGCCGAAGGGGCGGCGCGGGGTCGTGGAGTGTCCTTCGAAGAAACTCGAGCGATGCCGCACCGGTCCTCGCCGCCTCGCGTTCGGCCTCGCTGAGCTTGCTCCGCGGCGGGAGTACCACATGCGTCGCGGCATACGTCTCTTCGTGCACGTGAATCTCATGGTCCTCGGCCAGCGTCACGCCGAATTCCTTCTCGATCGTCTCCCTGGGTTTCCGGAGAAGACGTTCGCGAAAGTCGCTGTCTTCATCAGCTCTTGATACGAGGGGATCGTCCGCGTCCATTCAGGCGACCTGCCTCCTGACCAGGTCTCTGAACACCCCGTCGACCTCCATGAGTTCGTTGAAGGAGCCGCTCTGCACGACTCTTCCGGCCTGCAACACGTAGATGCGATCGGCCTGTTCCAGCGTGGACAGGCGGTGCGCGATGACGACCCGGGTGGAGGTCAGGGCGGTGAGGTTTCGCATGACCTTGGCCTGGCTCTCGTTATCCAGCCAGTTGGTTGCCTCGTCGAAGAGCATGATTCGCGGGCTGCCGATCACCGACCGGGCGATTGAAACGCGCTGACTCTCGCCGCCCGACAGAACCGACCCGCTCGTGCCGACCATGGTCATCATGCCCATGGGCATGCCCTTGATCTCCTCTTCGACGTCGGCGACTCGCGTCGCCGTCCACACCTCGTCACTCGCCACCTCATCCTGGTGACCGACCAGATTGTCCCACAGATCCAGGGGATGGAGTCCAACGGACTGCGGCACCACGCCAATCCTGCGGCGCACCTGTTTCAGGTTCAGGTTCCTCAGATCACGTCCGTCGTAGCACACCGCGCCGGCGGTGGGCCGGTCGAATCCGAGCGCCAACCGGAAGAGGGTGCTCTTGCCGGCGCCGGACTCGCCCGCAATCGCGACGAATTCCCCGGGGCGGGCATGAATCGTGACATCGTCGAGGACCAACGGGCCGTCGGGATCGTACCGGTAGGAGATACGGTCGAAGACGACGTCGCCCCCCAGATACTCGACCGGCGCTCCTTCGACTTCGGCTTCGGGAACCGCAGCGAGGAGCGGGCGCATCTGGTCGAACGCCGGGAGCATGGCGGCGACCGCGCCAAAGGACTCGCCGAGCCGGGCGATGGCGGATTGGAAGGCGGCGAAGACGAGATAGACGACGAGAAAATCGCCGACCGGGAGGTTCCCGTCGCCCGCGGCCACGACCGCGAAGAGCAGGACCCCGGCGGCAAGAAATGGGAGCGCGGCGCCAAATGCTCGCGAATGTCCCTCGAGCGCGCCCAGTTCGAGCTCCGTGCGTTTCTGCTCCCGGTAGTCCTGCGCCCAGATGGCGAAAGCCGACGCTTCCGCGTTTTCCATCCGCAGTTTGCTTATGCTGCCCACGATCTGGAATAGCCGGCCGGAGACGCGACGCGCCGCGCGGAGCATCCGCCCATAGGGCGCAATCTGGCGCAGCCCGAGGACGACGGTGATCAGGAGCGAAGCCAGGCTGAAGACGAGGGCAACGGTCCCGAGCGTGGCATCGTAGAGGAAGATGACGCCCAACGCCGGAAGCAGAAAAACGATCGACAGCAGGCCGTCGGCCGCGACTCCCTGCAACGCGTCGCGAAGATTCTGGAACGTCATCCCCGACGTGGCCAGATCGCCAGCCCGACGGCCGTGCAGAATGCTTGGCGGAAGGCGCATGAGACGGTCCCAGAAGGCCGCTTCGACCCGTGAAGCCGAGCGACCCTCGATCCGCATCATCGCCGTGCTCTGAAGCAGGTGCAGCAGCGCGCCGAGCAGGCCGAACCCCGCCACCGCCACGGCCACGGCATAGAGCGCTCCGGCGGTTCCGCCCGCCGCCGTCTGGTTCGCAACGAACCCGAGCGCGAGCGCCGGCACGAGCTTGATCAGGCCGCCCGGAAGCCCGGCCATCACCAGCCGCGCCAGATCCGCCGCCGATCCACGCAGCGCGATCCGCAGCAGGTCCGCCGGCTTCACGTCCCCCACCGGCAGCGGCCGGTAGAACATCCAGGCCTCGTCCGCCAGCGCGGCGGCACGCTCCGCCGTCATCCGGACGCTGCGCTTGCTGACCGGATCGAATTCCCGGTAGCGCCCCAACCATCCCGGCAGGAGCGCCACGGGCTCGCCGTCTTCGGCGCGGAATGCCAGCATCGCGTTGCTGTCGCCGCGCCACCAGGCGCCCTCGGCCCCGAACCGTACGCGCCGGGCGCGCACGCCCGACGCATCGAGAACGTCAAAGAGGCTGACAGGAGCACCGGAGGGATCCGAGCGCACCGGGATCTTGAAATCGATTCCTTCACGGCGTCCGATCGCCCGCAGGGCGTCCGCCAGCGACGTGTCCTCGACACTGGCATCTCGGTCGATGGGCAGATCATAGATATTGAAGAGCCGCTGCCGCGCCTCTCTCTCGACCGTGCGGCGGCTCGTGGTCCGCGCGCGCTCGAGGTTCGCATCATCGACCACGGCCAGTCGGCGGTTCAGGCGCTCCAGGGCGAAGGCAACCGCGTGAAAGGATGCGAGCGCCGACGGCAGGATACCCTGCTTTGCCAGTGTCTCGGTCGACCTGCCCGAGAGTGTCGCCTCGTCGGACAGGATGAGCCAGCTTGTTCGCGTCAGCGGTATCACCGCTTCGTGTGGGCCGCCCGCCTCGACGATCTCCGCCTGGTCGACCAGATCCATGAAGAGGCTGGTGCCGCGCGGCGGTTCGGATACCCATACGACGCCACGCTGTACGGACAGCGTACAGGGAGCCGCGATCCGCGTCAGACCGGGCTTGGCCAGCGCAGTCGGACGCGGAAGGCGGCTCGCAAAACGCGAGAGTGTGTCCGTAATCGCGGTCAGCCAGGTATCGATCTGTTCCGCCAGCTCCGCCGGATCGACCTCGGACAGCACGGAGGCCGGCAGGCGCTTCAGAACGGTGCCCGGCGATCCCTTGGCGATCAGGCTGAGCGTGGTGTCTTCCTCATCGCGTGGTCCGTCCGGTGCGACGCCCGGCAGCAGCCAGCCCGATTCGCGGCGCAGCAGATGCTGCGGCGCCGCCTGCTCCACCCCGTCCCTGAATTCGACCAGGAACAGATTGACGGCGCCCTGATCGATGAACCAGACAGTGTCCGGGTCGTCGAGCTTCACCGGCAGGTTTCCGGTGCAGGGCACGGACTCGCCGGAGCGGGCGGCGAGTTCCGCGATGGACGTGTACTCTGGCCTCGGGTCCCGCATCAGCCGGACCTGACCAGCTTGTAGTACGTGCCGTCCTGGTCCGCGATCAGCTCGTCGTGCGTCCCGCGCTGCACTTCGACGCCCTTGTCCAGCACGATGATCTCGTCGCAGTCCCGCACGGTGCTCAGCCGGTGCGCCACGATCAGGCAGGTGGCACCGCGACGTCGCAGGGCGTCATCGACGTATTCCTCTGTCGCGGCATCGAGGGCGCTGGTCGCCTCATCCAGAATGAGCAGCGTCGGATGGCCCAGCAGCCCACGGGCGATCTCCAGCCGCTGGCGCTGGCCGCCGCTGAAATTCACGCCGCCTTCCTCGACCCGGGTCGAATATCCGTCCGGCCGACGCAGGATTTCGTCATGGATCTGGGCATCGCGTGTCGCCGCGAAGATGGCCTCATCCGGAACGGCGGGGTTCCACAGGGTGATGTTGTCGCGCACGGATGCGGAAAAGAGCACGACCTCCTGATCCACCATGGAGATGGACCGTCGCAGCACCTCCTCGGGAATCTCATCCCGGGGTTGGCCATCGAACAGGATTTCGCCGGACCAGGGCTGATAGACACCGGCAATCAGACGCGCGAGGGTCGACTTGCCGGAACCGCTGGGACCGACCACGGCCACCCGCTGCCCCGGCCTGATCAGGAGGTTGAAATCCTTGATCAGAGCGGGCCGGCTCTTGTTGAAGCCGAAGCTGACGTCGCGCAGCTCGAGTCGGCCGGTGAGCTGGAGTCGGCCCCTGAAGGTGGGAATCGACTCCGACTGCGGACTCCGGCGGCTGAAGGCGGGGTCTTCCGCGGCTTTGGAGATATCTTCGAGTCGTTGCAGATCGGTTTCGAGCATCTGGCGTTGCTCGGCGAACTCCAGGAAGCGCCCAACCGGCGCCAGAAACATCTCGGCCAGGATGTAGAACCCGACCAGCGTGCCCAACGTCAGCTCCCCGGCCATGACCAGGCTTCCCCCGATGCCCAGGACCGCCGCGCTGCGAAGTGCGGCGATCATGCCCGGGAGCGCGGTGTTGACGGAGCCCAGTGCGGAATAGCGCCGGCGCGCATGCAGTTCGCGCGCCTGATGGCCGCCCCAGCGCGAAAAGAAACGGTCGTCCGATCCCGTCATGCGTAGATTGTCGGCGTGATTCAGCATCTGCATGCCGACGCCGATCAACAGTCCCTGCTCGCGCCTCATCGCCTGGCTTCGAACCGCCCTGGGCCCGTTGAGAAAGTGTGCCAGCACGCCGTGCGGAAAGGCCAGAAACAGCACAACCAGCGTGAGCCGGACATCGTAGACCAACATGGCGACAAGCAGCACAGCGCTCATTCCCATGTCGATGATGAGCACCAGAAACTGTTCCGTCAGATTTCTCGAGATTCTGTCGATGGACGAGACTCGATCCGTCAGATCGCCTACGAGACGGTGTTCGAAAAACTCCACCGGCAATCGCAGCAGCCGCGACAGGCCTCGACTGTAGCCAATCACCGAAATCCGGACCGCGAACCGCTTCAGGAACCGGTGCTTGAGCAGGGACAGGATGTATACGAGGACACCGCCGCCGAGCAGGGCCGCCACGAGTCCGCCCCAGGGTCCCCGGTTCTCCAGAACATCGTCCACGAAAACGCTGAGAGATGCGGGGACAACAACGGCCAGCAGCGACAACATGAGGCCGCAGGCGATCACCCAGGCAAGCACGCTCCGCGATCCGGTGAGCAGGGTGCCCAGTTGCGTGAACAATCCGGGCTGTTCGCCGCCCGGTGTGAAACCGGAGCCCCGCTCGAATCGCAGCGCGATTCCGCTGTAGCCCTTTTCGAACTCTTCCGCCGAAAGCCTGCGCCGCCCCGTGGACGGATCATTGAGATAGAAGTGGTGACTGTCGAACCCCTCGAGGACGACGAAATGGCTGAATTGCCAGAACACGATCAGAGGCAACTGCAACTTCTTCAGCTGAGCGGCGCGTACGCTGAGTCCACTGCATTCGAGACCGTAGTGCCTGGAGGCGCGCACGATGCTCGCCGCACTGCTCCCGTCCCGACTCACCTCGCATCTTTCCCGCAATTCCGTCAGCGGAACCCAGCGTCCGAAGTAGGCGAGGATGCTGCCGAGGCAGGCGGCGCCACATTCCGATGCGTGCATCTGCACCACAATCGGCGTGGCTATCCTCTGTTTCTCGACGCCCGGTGCGGCCTTGTCGCCGGCCCCCCCGAAAGCGATCAGCGCCATATCATGACCGCCCCATCCGCAAGAATGCGACCGGAGACTGCGTGCCGATCTCGATGACGATCCGGCATTCCCTGCCCGCGATGGAAGCAAGGTCGAGGCTCTCATCCAGCGTGATCTCGAGGCGGTGCACGGACACCGGCACCGCAGACTCGAAAGCCGCGGGGACCTCGGACAGGCGAACGGCGGAAATTGCCGCGACTTCTACGCTCACTGTGCCCGCTTCTCCATCCGCCGTACCCAGCTCTATCACCGCCGGCATCCCTGCCCTGATCTGCGGGACGACGTCGTTCTCGATCCAGACGAGCGCCTGCACGGACCGGCCGGCTTCGGACAGGTTTGTGCCGGGGTCGACCAGCACACCGTCCACCGCGAGGCTGCGGGCTACGTTGCCAAAGAAGAGCCACGTCACGAAGATGAACAACCACAGCGCGACGGCGATGACGAGTAGGCGCTCCCGCGGCGTGGAAATCGTCAGCAGCCGGTCGAGTTGTTCCCGCTCCTGCTTTGCTTCGGCAACGGTATCGTGAAACGAATCAAACGGATTATTGAACACGACCCTGCATCGCCTCCTCACCAGGTATCGAGCAAGGACAATCCTATTCGGATTGGGCGGAAAACTGGGAAATATAGTACGTCCGTGTGCGCGGTGCAGGGTTCGACGCCACCGCTGAAGCAGGTCACGCGCTCGGCGGCTCGGACCCGTAGCCCGGCCCGGCTCCCGGTCCCTTGTCTGTTCCTCAAGCGTTCCGGATAGGCTCCGGAGACGGTGGGGATTCGCGCCGGGGCCGCTTGGGCGGCCGTGCTGCTCTCAGCCCTCTGCGACACTTCATCCGGTCAGGCCATGCAGCTGAACGGCTACGTCCAGGCCGTTCCTCTCGCCGGGACCCGTGAAGGCCAGTTGGGCGAGTTCAACCGGGTACGACTCTTCAGCGAGTCGGGAGTGGGAGCCTTCGGATTCGGCGCAGCCTACGAGCATCTGCTCACGTTCCGGCGCATCGCCGAGGCGCCCGAGTTCTACCTCGGCGCGGTGCCGGGCGGCGGCGAGTGGCTCCGGCTCCAGTGGACGGTGGAGGAGCGGGACCACGTCGTCTGGCGGCACCGATTTGATCGCCTGTACGTCGGGTGGGAGAGTGAACGCCTCGAGATCAGCGTGGGGCGGCAGGCGGTGTCATGGGGCACCGCGCTCTTTCTCACGCCGAGCGACCCGTTCACGCCCTTCAACCCGGTCGACCCGTTCCGGGAGTTCCGCGCCGGGGTCGACGCGGCCCGACTCCGTTTCTTTCCGAGCGCGCTGAGCGAGGTCGACCTCGTCGTGCGACCGACCCGGTCGCCGGCGGGCGACGAGGTGGTGACTGCGCTGATACGCGGCCTCACGACGGCGCGGAACTGGGAACTCTCGGCATGGGGCGGGATCGTGTACGGCGATCCGGCGGCGGCCCTCGGCGCGGCCGGATCGGTGGGAGGCTGGGCCGTCCGAGGGGAGGCCGTGCTGCGCAAACTCCCGGACCGGGTCGTTCTTCGCGGCACGCTCGGCCTCGACCGGCAGCTTCAGGTCGGCGGGAGGGATCTGACGCTCGCGCTCGAGTACCAGCGCGACGGCCTGGGCGCGGACGGACCGGACGCGTACCTGGCCACGCTGGTATCGGCCACATTCCTGCGCGGCGAACATCAGGTGCTCGGACGGGACGAAACGGTCGTCCGGGCGTCCTACCAGTTGCATCCGCTCTGGGGCCTGAGCGGTCTCGTGCTCTGGAACCTGAACGACCTGAGCGCAACCACGGGAACGAGCGTCGCCTACTCAGCCAGCAACGATGTGGCGGTGACCACGGGCACATTCCTCGGTCTGGGTGACGACGACGCGACGGCCGTCCGTCCGTTGCCTTCCGAGTACGGCTCGGCGGGACTGTCCGTGTATCTTTCCCTGAGTTGGTACTTCTGAGCGGGGCACGGTTTGGCGCCGGCCGGGATCTTTACCGCATGCAGCGGCCGCCGGCCGGCTACGTCGGCTGGGAGTTGCGCTTCTCCCCCAATGGCGCGCCCAGACCATGGGCGATCTGCGCGAAGCTGCTCACGGGAAAGAACCCGCACTGCCGCTCCCAATCCGCCGGATCGGGGATCTGCGCGTCGACCAGTTCGATCATCTCGTCGAACTTGCGCAAGGCGGAACAGTCCACGGCCAGCGGATCGGTGGCCTCCCGGTAGTTGGGCCACACGCGGTCCCGGGCGTTACGCCAAAACGCACTGTCGTACTTTGAACCGCAGCAATAGTGCCAACCAACGAACAGGCCCGCTACGAGCGCGTCGGTGACCAGAAAGCGGTTGATGGCGGTCGCGTCGCCCTGCACATATTCCGCCGGCCGGTGGAACCGCATGCGCAGAACCAGTGCGACCTGCAGTTGCGCCAACCTGATGGCGGTCGCTTCGAGCGGCTCCATGAAGGCGGCGGCATTCCCGACACGGGCCACCGCGCCGTCATAGATCCGGCGGTGGACGAAATTGGGAAACGGAATGACGCCGCGTTGCTCGAAATCCGACACACCCTCCTCCGCAAGCAGCTCGTCGAAGTCCGCCTCGACTGCATCGAGATCGGACACGTCCTTGTTGAAGACATAGCCGTAGGATGTATGCACGGTCAGCGGAATGACGAACACCCAGCCGTGCGGACGCGCCACCGCGCGGGTATACAGGGGTTCCCGGACCGGCCCGTTCGGAGGCGCCTTGATGATCGGGGGACAGCGGCGAATGACGGCGCAGTTCGTGGGGATGAAGGAAATGTCGATGTGTTCCTGCGGGTCCAGTTGCCGCGGATAGCCGCGGGCATCGAAGACCAGGTCGTAGCGCTCGGACTCACGGCCCTCGAACTCCACCTGCGCGCCTCCGTCGACGCTCCTGATCGCGGTCACCTTCGCGTCGATGTGGCGGGCCTGCGTACTCGCGCACAACAGGTCCGCCATCACGTCGGCCGACAGGTGGTAGGCATAGGCCACCTGTTGCGGCGTGAAGTAGTGAGTAAAGTCCTGCCGGCGCCGGCCCCAGCCCTCGAAGCGGTTGCCGAACTTGCGGGTGCCGTTCAGGCGTTGCTGAACCGTCTCGTGGGGCAACTGCAACAGTTGCTGCAGGTCGCGGACCAGACTGGGCCAACTTCCTTCGCCCACGCCGATGAATCGGAATGCGTGAATCGTAGATGTGGTGCAGCTCATGATCGCGCTCCGGATGCAACCGCGATACGCTGGCGGCGGCCAGCGCGCCCGCGGTGCCGCGTCCGACGACCGCAATCTTCCTGCACGAACTGCTACCGAGGTCCTTCAGCGTGGCGACCTCCCCGGGCGCGCCGCCCCCTGAACGCGACGGCGCGCGGCAAACGCGGCGCGCCATGTCCCGGCACCACTCGCGCCATCCGCAGGCCCGCGTGCGAGGCCGACATCAGGGCGCGATGGCACCCGAAAGCACCATGTAGACATAGGCCTTGATCTGTTCAACCCGGTCTCCGGCGATGACCAGCTTAATGTGGTGAATTCCGCGCAACAGAACAAAGCGCCCGGTCCTGCCAAACAGAATGGTCGGTTGCGAGACCCAGCCGCCCAGCGCCGCGACTTTCTCCGGCACTACACGGTCCTCATGGCGCAGGGCCTCCAGAACCGGCTGCCAATCCGTCAGACCATCGATCCAGACCCGGGAAGCAGCCGTATATCTCTGCTTGACTATGGGCGTCAGGCCGAGCGTCGGACCGATGCCATCCGCCTGTGCGTCGACGTTCACCCCGGTCCTGACGACATCCGTGCGCTCGCTGAAGCGTGCAAGCACCGTCTCCACAGTCGCGATGTTCCCGGGCCAGGCAACTTCCTCGAGAAAGGAACAGACATCCCGCTGCCCGGCAAAGCCCATGATCGCCAGGCGGATCGTGCGGGCGCGCGACGGGAACAGGCCGAACGAGTCGAGGCGGGTGTCTTCCGGCTGCGCGAGGTACACCCGCTGGGCGTTGCTCCGCTCTGCGGCGCTCGGTTCCAGGCCGTGACAGGCCACGAGTCCGTCAACCACGACGCCGACGTCGTGCTGCTGCCCGGCGCCGCCGACGATCATGCGTTCGTTGGGCCGCAGGAACATCCCCGGCCGCGGATCGCCGTCGCCCCCCGACCCGATGTCGTATTCCAGCATCAACTTGCGGCCGACGATCGCGCGCAGGGGCGAGTCCGCGGCCTCCATGCTGCGAAACAGGCGACCGACCGCCGCCGCCGTGTGATCCGATGGATCGCGTCGCGCCTTCTCTTCGAAGAACGCGCCGGACCGGTTGCCGCTCGCCAGCGAGACGCCGAAGTCCGCCCGCGGCCGACGGTCGTGCAGCGGCAACTCGAAACCGAACGGCTGGGCACCCATGGTGATCGGCAGCGTCCCGGCCCGCGCCAGCAGGTGTTCCCACTCCTGCTCCCCGATCAGAACGGGAGAGATTCTGTCTCGCAGGCGCCCCAGCAGGTCATGCATGGTGGCGCCTTCTCCCGCCAGTCGCTCCTGGCTGATTGCTATCGCCTCGTGGATGTCCATGGCTCGCGCCTCAAGCGATGACCGGTGCGGTGTTCAGTTCGGCGTCGAGACAGGTTCTAGGATCGGCGCTCGTCGTCACGCACAGTGCCGTCGACCATGCGGACCAGACGCCGAGACCGCTCCATGACGCGGCTGTCGTGGGTGGCGAAGACGAAGGTCACTCCGAGGTCGCGATTCAGCTCGCCCATGACATCGAGGAGCGCTTCGCTGGTGACCGAGTCGAGGTTCGCCGTCGGCTCGTCCGCGAGCACCAGAGCCGGACGGCTGGCCACCGCACGCACGACGGCGACCCGCTGCTGCTGGCCGCCGGACAGCTTGCCCGGGCGCCGGTCTTCGAGCCCTTCCATTCCCGTCCGCGCAAAGAGTTCGCGGACCCGGGCCTGACGCTCCTCCGCAGGCACGCCCTGGAGGAGCATCGGGAATTCCGCATTCTCCAACGCCGTGAGCACGGGGAGCAGGTTATAGGCCTGGAAGACGAAGCCAACCTCCTTGAGCCGGAGCCGCGCCACCTCCTGGTTCGACATGCGGCTCACCTCGCGCCCGGCGACCCAGACCCGTCCCTCCGTGGGGCGGGTCAGGCCACCGATCAGATTCAGCAGCGTCGTCTTGCCGGAGCCCGAGGGCCCCGCGAGCGCGGTGAACTCGCCGCGCTCGATGGTCAGGCTGACGTCGCGGACCGCCTGCACGGATTCGGCTTCCTGCTGGAAAACCTTCCAGACACCGTCGGTCCGAGCGGCTACCGTGTCGCGCACTGCCATGACACCTCGATTCTCCTTGCGCGGCGAGGGACCGGCGCGAGAGCGGCTACCGATCGAACTTCATCGCCTCGGTAACGTCGACCCGGGCGGCGCGCAGCGCCGGATAGACCGAGGCGAGAATGCCAATGCCGAGAATGAACGCGACAATCTGGATGATGCGTCGCACCCCGAAGATCGGGACGATGATGGGGTCGACGACGGCACCCGAGAATGTCAACTCGTCGATGTCCTGCATGAAGATCGACGTGTCGAGTCCGTCGCCGAAGAAATACCAGGTGCCCAGGAGTCCCAGGCCGACGCCGACCAGCCCGCTGACAGCGGACAGCGTGAGGCCCTCGATGAGCACGACGGTGCCCGTCTGACCCGGCGTCAGCCCCTGCGCCTGAAGCACGCCGAACTCGCGCTGGCGATGCATCACCGACATCAGCACGGTGTTGACGATCCCGAACGCGATGATGACGAACAGGAACGCCTGAATCACGTAATTCCCGAACTCGTCGATCGCGATCCCCGCCGCCAGGACAGGGTTCGCCTCGCGCCATCCCACGACGCGTGCCTCGCCGCGTTCCACCGGCTCCGCCAGCGCCAGCGTCAGGCGGTCGGAGACTCGTCGGGTCCTGCCACTGCCCTGCAGGACGACCGCGACGTGGGTCACATCGCTCCCGGAGCCGAGCCACTCGCCGGCTGTCGCGAGCGTGATGTGGATCGTCGCCTGGTCGATGGCGGGCACGCGGCTGCGGAAGATCCCTACCACGCGGAGCAACTGCCCCGTAATCTCGCCATCGGCACCCTGCGCCTGCACGACGAAGCGCGATCCGATCTCGAGCCCCAGGCTGCGGGCCAGATCGGCGCCGACATAGGCCGCCAGCCGATCGTCGGGCTCGAGGTAGCGCCCTTCGATCACCCCATCGTCAATCATGCCGAAGCCCGCTTCGGCGACGGGGTCGACCCCCACGATCTGCGCCGGGCGCGCACCGGCCGCCGAACTCGCCAGCCCGTTGATACCGAGCTTGGCGGACATGGTCACGACATGCGGTGCGATCTCCGGAGAGGCCAGCGCCTGCTCCGCGGCGCGCTTGACGTCCGTCGTCAGCCGGTTGTCGATCTGACGGCGCAGCCGATACTCGGGCCGCTCGACGGTCACGTGTCCGCTCCCCATGCGCACGCCGGAATCGACCCACTGCTCGTGGCTGCCGTCGTCGACCGTCATCGACCAGGCCAGGAATGCGCCGCCGACGATCATCGCCGAGGCGGTCAGCACGGTGCGACGCAGATGACGGCGCAGGTTCCTGAGGGCGAGCCGAACCAGGACGCGCAGGAGCACGGCTACAGGCCCGACAGAGTGTCGGCGGGCGGCACCCGCGCCGCACGGAGTGCCGGGTAGAGGGCGGAGACGAGTGCCGTGACGATCAGGCCGATGGTCGCCCAGGTCCATGCCGGCACGTTGGTCCCCACACGGAGACTCGGCGTCAGCAGGACGCCCTCCACGGTGAGACTACCGTAAAGCCATCCGAGGTCGGGCGGCGCCGTGGAGAACCAGACCAGCAGCGGCACAGTGACGGCGGCTCCGAGGCCCAGCCCGATGGCGCCGGTCGCGACCGCCTCGGACAGCACCGTGCCGACCACGGACCGTGGCGATGCACCCAGCGCCAGCATGACGGCGAACTCGCGGCGGCGTTCGAAGGTGGCCATCAGCGTCGTGTTGGCGATGCCGAAGCTGGCGACCGAATAAATGAGGACGATGAAGATCCAGTACGTCGCATCGGCGAGCGCGACATACTGGGCGAGCACCGGATTGAGCTCCGTCCACGGCGCGACCGACATCGCCCGTTCGGGGGCGCCAAGGGCGGCTGCGAGGCGGGCCGCGGTCAGGTCGGCTTCCGACGGATCTTCGGTGCTGACCGCGATTTCGTGGACCCGACGCGAATCGAAGGCCACGAGCGTCTGCAGGTCTGCGACCGGCATGACCATGGTGCCGGCATCGAACTCGAGCAGGCCAGTGCGGAAGATGCCGGTGACCGTGTACAGGTCGTTGCCCATCGAGCCGTCCGCCGCCGAGGCGACGACGACGAGGTCGTCCCCGACGCTCACCTCGAGCTGCCGCGCCATCTCGTCTCCCACCACGGCTTCGTATCGGCCGGTGGCAGGCAGGCGGCCCGCTACCAGGGGATCCAGAAAACGGGTCAGCGCCACCTCGCGCTCGGGGTCGACGCCGAGCAGCACGCCGGCCGACGTCGCTTCGCCGGAACTCACGAGCCCGCTCGCGTACACGCGCGGCGCGGCGGTCACGACCGAGGGGTCGGCCTCGATGGTGCGCAGGATCTCCCCCACGTCGGCACCCTCGCGGCCGCCGATGGTCTCGTACAGGCTGCGCTCGGGCCGGTAGTCGGCATCGTGGATCTCGATCTGTCCACTGACGAGCGACGTGGCGTTCTCGACGAGTTCCGTCGAGACCCCCTCAGCCCATCCGACCATGAACACCACGGCAAAGTAGCCGACCCCGAGGCCGAGGGCGGTGAGAATCGTTCGCTTCGGGTTACGGCCGAGGTTGCGCCACCCGATTCGCCACAACCGGCCCGTCACGCGTCGCTACCTCCCGCGCTGCAGCGTCCGGAGTGAGAAGAAGGACGGATCGATGTCGATGTCGAACTCAAGCTCCTCGTAGCGGATCGTCGTGCGTTCGTCCGGCTTGTCCGCCGGGTGCATGTTCATGACCCTGGGAACGATCCGCCCGCTGAACTCGGTGTAGTCGCCGTGCTCTACGGTCCTGGCCAGTTCGCCGTCCTCGTCGAAGAAATCCGCCCGGATCGGCATGTCGTCGGACTGCCGGATCCGGTACTCGATGTGCCCCCAGACGACGGGCGCCTCGGGCTTGGGGGTCAGGCGAAAGTCCCAGACGGCCACGCCATCCGCATCCTCTCCGTCGAACACGAGCTCGATGTTTTAGTCCTCGACGAGCCTGCTGTCCTTGACCAGGTCGTCGTTCGTGAAGTGCGATCCCATCCACGATCCACCCATCATCGAGGCAGGAACCTTGATCGTCCGATCAACCTTGGGGAGGTAGTTCCAGATGTCCTCGGCGGCCTTCAGAGTCGCCGTTCCGGCTTCCCTCCGCGGCTCCCGCAGGCGGACGAGCGAATAGTCCGTGCCGAGCGACCAGATCTCCATCGTCATCCGCCGCTCCCAGTGCTCGGTCACGACCTCCATCGTCGCGACGCCGCGGCTGGAATCGCCGCGCAGCATCCGGTCCACCCGATCGATGATGGCGTTCGCGTCCAACTGGGCCCGGGCCGGCGCCGCGACGGTCAGATGCAGGGTCACGCCCGCAAGCGCGAGCCACATCGCCCTGCCGCGCCTGTGCGGCCCAGGGAGTCCCTGGCGTGTTCCTGACATGTGAGTGCGCCGAGCGTTACGAGCGGCTGTTGCTGTCCGCCGCGGTCATGCCGTCGGGGAAGATCTCGTTCCACGCCGTCAGGAAGCGGTTCATCTCGTCTTCCGTCCCGACCGAGACGCGCAGCCAGTCGAGCATGGGCGGGAAGTCGCGGCCCACGGCGACTTCATGCTTGCGGAACTCGGCCCTGACCTCGGACGTCGGCCGTCCCGTGCGGACCATGAAGAAGTTCGTCTCCGACGGGAGCACCTGAAAGCCCTGGCCCCGCAGGACGTCGGCGGTCTGGTCGCGGAGCGTGTTCGACGTGTCCTTGACCCAGGCCTCGTACTCCTTGTCCTCGAGCGCGGCGACGCCGCCCCACTTCACGAGCGCGTTCACGCTGCCCGTCGCGTAGTCCCGCATCTGGTCGATCATGTCGGGCGGCGCGATCCCGTAGCCGAGACGCATGCCCGCCAGCCCGTAGATCTTCGAGAAGGTGCGTGTCACGAGCACCTTGCGGCCTTCCTTGATGTAGGGGACGGCCGTCTCGTAGCGCGGGTCCTCGATGAAGTGGTGGTACGCCTCGTCGATGAGGACGGGGACGTCTTCCGGAATCCCGTCCAGCAGGCGCCGGATGTCGTCCCCCGGCACGATGACTCCGGTGGGGTTGTTGGGATTGCAGATGTAGACCATGCCCACATCGCGATAGTTGCGGTTCGTAACCTCGATGAGGTCGTCGATGTCCTGCGTGTAGTCGGGCAGGAGCGGGCGCTCGATCACATCCGCGTCGATCCCGGAGGCGGTGCGGTAGACGGTCAGGTACGTGGGCGAAACGCCGACGACCTTCTCCTCGTGGCGCAGGAAGGCGAGGCCCGCCACGCGCAGCGTCTCGCCGGAGCCCGCGTTGATCATCACGTGGTCGGTGTGGACCCCGTGGGACTCCGCGATCTTCTCGAGGATGTCGCCATCGGGATAGCCGTACCGGTTCGAGTACTTCCAGGCACCCTTCATCGCCTCCAGCATCTTCTCCGAGGGCCCGTACGGGTTCTCGTTGGAGGAGAGCTTGGCGAGATCGTCGTACGGATCGAGCGGCTCGACGCCCTTCGGGGGAGGCCTCAGTCCGGCGCCGATGACCGCCGTCGGGTTCAGGCCCGCAACGCCCAGGGCCGCGGCGGCGCCGCCCACGAAGTGCCGGCGTGAGAACGTGTGCTGGGAATCCATCGCTTCCTCCATGCTCCCTCAAGTTCCTGTCACCCGGCCGTCGTCCGCGAACCGGGAGTGCGGCCCGAACAAAACGATGCACTGATACTCTGCGGCGCGAGGCGTGGCCCGCGCAACGGTAACGGCGTATCCTCCGCTCGAATGGCCCCTCACGAGACCACCCCCGATTCCGATGTTCCCCCCATCGTTCCGGACGCGATGGCCATCCACGTGCGGCCGGAGTACGCGGCGGAACATTCCGATCCCGCCGCGTGGCGCTACGTATTCGTCTACCACATCACGATTGAGAACGTGGGGAACGAGACGGCGCAACTCTTCTGGCGCCACTGGCTGATCCACGATCTCGTTGCGGGCGACCACGAGGTCGAGGGGGACGGCGTCGTCGGGCAGTCTCCGGTGCTGAGACCGGGGGATTCGCACCGGTACAACAGCTTCTGCATCCTGCGGGGTCCGACGGGCCACATGGAGGGGTTCTACCACTTCCGGCGCCGCGACGGCTCCGTCTTCCGCGCCCCGATCCCGCGCTTCCACTTCCACGCGCCCCCCGAGGCCGTGGGGACGCTGTTCAGTTAGCGAGGGCTCCAAGACGGATGGCGGAACCGCTGCACCGAGTGCTCTGGGCCCGGAACGCCGGGCTCGCCGACGCCTGCCTCCGCTCCCCGTTCGTACGCGGCCTCGCCGACGGATCGCTCGATCCGGAGGCGTTCCGGCGATACGTGGCGCAGGACGCCTTCTTCCTCCGCGCCTTCATCAGCGCCTACGCCCTCGCCGCCGCGCGCACCGCGGACCGGATGGAGGTCGTGCGCCGGCTGCACGCCCTCATGCAGGGCGTGCTCGACGAACTCGAACTTCACGGCGCGTACGCCGAGCGACTCGACATCGATCTCGACCGCGTCGAGCCGAACGCCGCCGCGAGGGGCTACACGGATTTCCTCGCCCGCACGGCGTGGCATGCCGAGGCGGGCGAGATTCTCGCGGCCATGACACCCTGCATGCGGCTCTATGCCTGGCTCGGACAGCGTCTCGAGGCGGGAGATCACACGCAGAACCCCTATCGCGACTGGATCGAAACGTATGCCTCGCCGGACTTCGAGGGGCTCGCCGCGGAACTCGAGGGGTTGCTCGACGATCTGGCCGCGGACGCGCCGGAGCGGGCGGCGGAGGCGTACGCCGAGGCGATGCGCCACGAACTCGCCTTCTTCGAGGCATTCGGAGGGTAGCCCGGAAGCGAGGGACGGGCCGCCGGCCGCGCGAGCGCTGCCGACGGCGCTAGAAGCGGTAGGTGTAGTTCAGCTTGATCGAGGCGCCGCGGGAGAGGGTCCTCAGGTCCATCCACCCCATCAGGTCCGTATCGTCGGGCTCGTCGAGCAGCCCGGACTCCAGGTTCCGCCAGTTGTGGGTGTAGACGAGGAAGAGATCGTTGCCCGGCTTCAGGATCCAGCGGAAGCGCATGAACAGCCCCAGCACGCGGCTCACGTCGTCGTACTGGAACTGGTTGGTCACGCCGATCCACGGGGTCGGGTCCCATGAACCCTCGAGGCGGTAGAGGTTCGTGACGAAATCCCCCTGCGGCAGGTACACGGCGTTGCGCTCGTATCCCGTCTGCAGGTTGATCCCGGGGTTCGGCCGGAAGTTCGCGTTCAGGTCGACCCGCACCCGGTCGCCGTTCCAGAAGCCTCCGAAGTTGGCCCCGCCCCGGACCGAAACGGGACGGCGGCTCGTCGTCCGGCCGCGCAGCCGGTAGTCCCAGGTCGTGTAGTCGCCCGGTACGATGTCGATGCCGTCGCTGATCTCGAACTGCCGGTCGAGGAACTCGTACGTCCGCACCGCTTCGAAGCTCAGGTTGTCCCCGCTCTCGAAGTCGATGTCGATAAAGTTCAACTGGAGTTCCTGCTCCTCGAGGATCATGGACCCCAGTTCCCACAGGTTTCTCAACTGGACCGAGACCTCCACCTGCCGGATCCAGTCGATGGCGGGACGGGGAGCCCACCCGATGCGCGGCTCCACGCGGCGGAAGTCGTTCCGCGCCACGAACCCGACCGCCGGACTGTAGTCGTCGCCGAACTCCCGATAGGAGACGTGCCCGGACCAGAGGTCGTTCGGGAAGTTGATCCGGGCCCCCCAGGCGGAGAGGTCCTGGAAGGTCCGCGACACGGCCGGATCCGGGTTCGAGTTCCAGACCATGAACGCTTCGGCCTCGAAATTCTGGTTCCCGAACAGGTTGCTGGTCCGATAGTCGAGGTCCGCGCCGAGCGTATGCCGGTCCTCCGGCAGGACGCCGTCCGCGTCGGCCGCGGTGCTCCGCCGCGTATAGATGGCTCCGATGGCCGACTGCTCGAAGATGGGGACCCGGGCCCGGGCCACCGTGAAGGCCTCCCTCTCGAACCGTATCAGGTCCGCTGGGTCCGGTTCGGCCGCGTTCCCGAGCGCATCCTCCGGGGCGTACGAATGGGTGCCCGTGCCCATCTGATAGAAGCCGAGGTCGACGCCGTTGAGCTGGCCCGTGAGGCGAAGCCCGTAGTCGATGGGGACCTGTTGGCCGCGCTCGATCCCGATCCGCCGCGAGAAGAAGGGTTGCGGACCGCTGCGGGGGGCGAACGTGAACACGCTCGAACCCTCGAGGAAGAAGTCGCGCCTCTCGGGGAAGCGCAGCGGGAAGCGCGTAAGGTTGACGCGGCGCTGGTCGCTCTCCACCTCGGCGAAGTCCGTGTTGACGCTGAAGGAGGCGCGGAGACTCGGCGTCACGCTGTAGTTGAGGTCGAGGCTCACGTCGCGCGGGAACGTCGTCGGATCCGCGTTGTCGGGGGTGTTGCGCCAACTGCCGATTCCCGAGGCCACCGCCTCCAGGCCGATGCCCTGCGAGAGATCCTCGAGTCCCGCCAGTTCGCCCGCGAACACGAGGCGGTTCAGGCCCTCGTTCCGCCCGTATCCGCGCCACAGGACCTCCTCGTTGTGGCGCCGGATCGAGCGCAGGAAGTTGATGCCCCAACTTCCGCCGTCCGGGACGAAGTTGAGCGTGCGGAAGGGGATCCGGATCTCCGCGGACCACCCGTCGGGACGGCGCGCGGTCCGCACTTCCCAGATGCCATCCCACGAGCGGTTGACGCCGCCGAACCCGCCGCCGCCTCCCGGCCCGCCGCCGCCCGTGCCCGTGATGAGTCCGTCGCTGAGGGCGCCGGCCGCGTTGGTCTCGAAGTGGTAACCCGTGCGTCCGTCGCGGAAGGTGTCGAGCACCCAGGCGAACCGGTCGTCGGTGAACAGAAACGCGTCGCGCGCGCGCTGGCGGGCGAGGATGTGGTCGGGTTCGTCGAACAGGATCGCCGCGATATACAGGTTGTCGCGATCGTAGGCGATGCGGACTTCGGTGGGGTGCGTCGGGGTGCCGCCCTCGACGGGCTCACGCTGCCGGAAGTCGCTGATCGCCTCGATGCGGCCCCAGACCGATTCCTCGATGCGGCCGTCGAGATCGATGCGCTCGTCGGCCGTCAGCCGCGTGGCATGTATGGTGGAGCCACTGCCGTCCTGGGCCGCGACTTCGCCGGCTCCGCAGGGGAGAAGTACGGCAAGGGCGACACCTGGCCCCGAGAGCCGCCGAACGTGGCGCATGCGTGTCATCGGTGTTCGCTGTATCCGCGTCGATCCCGGGTAGTGGCCGACTGCTCGCGGCCGAGGTTCAAGCGAGGTTCAGATAGACGACACGCGCGTCTCGGGCAGGGTTGAATCGGGAGGGGTTGAATCGGAGTGGGGGTCGAACCGCGCAGGGTCGGGATGGCGGACCGGCGCGTCAGGAGACGATGATGCGGGCTCCCACCATGATGCTGGGGTGGGTGGCGCAGTGGTAGACGTACGTACCCGCCACGCTCGGGGTCACGGTGAACGTCTCGTTGTTGCCGAACGTCCCGCTGTCGAAGGCCCGCGCGCCCGAGGGCACGCTGGTCGAGGTCACCGTGTGCGGGTTCGCGCCGATATGCCGCCAGCCCACCGTCTCGCCGCTCCGGATCGTGACCTCCGCATCTCCGTTCCGGCGTCCGCTCGGATCGACGAAGGCGTTGTCCTCGATGTTCACGGTCACGTTCGCGCCCGGCACGGGCCCGCCCGGCGGAGGAGGCGGCGGGGGAGGCGGCTCCGTCGGCGTCGATCCAGGCCCGGAACCGCCTCCGCAGGCGGCCACGGCGAGCAGGCCGGGCAGGGCGGCAACGAATTCGCGACGTCTCAAGAAAGCGTCCTTTCGGCCTTGCGAAACCCTACCGATCTTCGTGCGTAGTATGATTCCGTACCGTACCGGGTCACCGGGACGGGGTTCCACGCCCCGTCGCCGGACCCGCGGCCAGGTTCAGTCGGGAGAGATACATGAACGGCAAGAGTTGCAACAGAGTGGCGAACGCGCTGCTGCTGGCCGGCGCCCTCAACTGGGGATTGATCGGCCTCATCGGATTCAACTTCGTGGCCGCCGCCTTCGGCCCGCTCGCCCGGCTCGTGTACATCGCTGTGGGATGGGCCGCGCTGTACCGGATCTTCGCCAACGGAAATCGGAGTTCCTAGCGGTCCGTGGCAAGGCCCGCTGCTACGAGCCGCAGGGAGTGCCGAATCGCCTTGAGAGCGCGACCGCGGCCCCCCGTTCCCTGAATTCCTCCCTGAAGTAGTCGTACAGGAGACGCGTCATCTCCGCGATGGTGCGTTCCCGCCGCCACGTAGGGCGCCGAAGCGTGTTCACGAACACCGAGACGATGAGGTGCCCCGCGCCATCCGGCAGGGTGACGATCCCCACGTCGTTGATGGCGCCGCCCATCGTTCCCGTCTTGTGCGCGACGAAGGCCGATGGCGGCAGCCGGCCCCGCATCCGCCCCCGTCCCGACCGCGACCGGTTCAGCACGTCGAGGATCCAGGCGCGCGATTCGGGGGTGAGTTCCTTGCCCTCGTGGATCGTGAGCAGGAGATCCGTCATCCCCTCCGGCGTGGCCGTGTCCCGCGGGTCCGTCCCGTAGCGCTCGCGCGCGGCCTGGCGGTGCGCGTCGGGCAATTCGTCGCGCAGCCGGAAATACTGGTAGCGATACAGCTCGCTCTCGGGGATCGTGTCCGGGAGGCCGACCAAGTCCGCGAACGTGCGGGCTTCGGAGCGGTCGACGCGCACGCCCTCGACGCCCAGCCGGCGGACGTGGCGCGTGGCGGCCTCCGGTCCGCCCGACATGTTGAGGATCACGTCCGTCGCCGTGTTGTCCGACTGGCCGAGCATGAGCGAGAAGAGACTGTCCACCGTGATGCGCACGGATCGCGCCCCCGACCAGGCGGCGAGCGGACTGTGTCCCGCGCGAAACTCCTCCACCGTCACGACGACCGTTTCGGCGGGATCGATCTCCCCGAGGTCGACGCGACGCAGGAACTCGAGCGCCATGGGGACCTTCGACACGCTCGCCATCGGGTAGGACCGGTCCCCGTTGAACGAGATCCGGGCGCCCGACTCGACGTGCAGAGCGGAAACGCCGACGGCGTCGCCAACCCTGCGCGCGATGCGACCGAGGCCTTCACCGATGGAATCCGGCACGACACACGCCGCGCCCAGGGGCATGGGGCCCGGCAGCGGCGGCGCCAGGGGTTCCTGCGCCGCGGCCCGATCCGAGGGCGCAAGGAAGATGCTCAGCGCAAGGAGGGCCGCACGTGACCTCATCAGCGCTCCGGACATGAACTGAACGACATGCGCTTGCCTTTTTCCCTCTCGTTAATTCCGGCTCTGTGTTTGAGAACATGCGGACAGCGGAAACGTTGTATCCGGCGCGGCGTCGCGCCACGCGTCTCGCGCACGCGGGTTCGTTTCCCTAATCTGCGAGTCCCAAAGCCGTGTCGCATCGACGGATCGTTCGTCCAGGAGGTTTCATGCGTTTCCCGCGCCCGAGATGGATCCCCGTTGCCCTCATCGCCCCGCTCTCGCTCGCCATCGCCTGCGGGGGAGGAGAACAAGCCGAGGACGCCGAGATGGCCGAAGCACCGGCCGAAGAGATGCCCGTCGAGCCGGCCGTCACCGTACGGATCACGCAGCCGGAAGAAGGCGCGACGGTGGGTCCGGACGTCCTGGTCGTCATGGAGACGGAAGGGATCGAGATCGTTTCCATCACGCCACCGGTCGTCGGCACCGGCCACCATCACCTGTACGTCGACGTGGACCTCACGCCGCTCTCCGACCTGATCCCGCAGAACGACCCCCAGATCATCCACATGGGGGATGGGAGCACCGAGTACACGCTGGAGGGACTCGCGCCCGGAGAGCACCGCCTCATCGCCGTCGTGGCCAACCCGGCGCACATCCCGCTCGATCCGCCCGTCGTGGACACGCTCCACTTCACGGTCGCGAACGAGGAGTGATGGGGGCCGGCAGGGTCTCCGCCGCGGTTCCGCTCCTCTCGCTCGTCGTCGCGCTGGGCTGCGCGCCCGACGGCGGAACCGACGAAGGACCGCCCACACCGGAGCCGCAGCACACGCTGACGGCGGACCAGACGCACAACCGCTGGAGCCGGACGATTCCGCCGATCCTGACCGTGGAGTCCGGCGCCGTCGTCGAGGCGTATCTCGAGGAAGCGTCGGACGGGCAACTGACTCCGGAGTCCACGTTCGAGGATCTCGCCAGGCTGAGCTTCGATCCCATCCATCCCCTGACCGGACCGGTGTACGTCGAGGGCGCCGAGCCGGGCGACCTCCTCGCGGTCACGCTGCACGAGATCGAACTCGGCGACTGGGGCTGGGTTGCGAACGTCCCCGGATTCGGGTTCCTCGCCGACCGGTTTCCCGAACCGTATCTGAGGACCTTCGAGTTCGAACCGGGGGACACCAGCGTCGATTTCGCCCCCGGGATCCGGATTCCGCTGCGGCCGTTCCCCGGCGTAATGGGCGTGGCGCCGGACACCGACTCGATGCTCGTCACCATCCCGCCCCGCCAGAACGGCGGCAACATGGACGACCGCGACCTGGTCGAAGGCACGACGGTGCACTTCCCGGTCCTGGTGGAAGGGGCGCTCTTCTCGATCGGCGACCCGCACATCGCGCAGGGGGACGGCGAGGTGGGCGGCACGGCGATCGAGGGGCCGCTGCGCGTGGTCTACGAACTGGAGGTCATCAAGGGCATCGGACCCATCCCGTCGCCCCACTACGAGACCGACGAGTTCTACGCCGTCACCGGCTTCGCGCCGACGATCGACGAGGCGGCGCGGAACGCCGTCGAGGCGATGATCGACTACCTCGTGCGTTCGCGGGGCCTGTCCCGGCAGGAAGCCTACCAGCTGGCCTCGATGGCCGGAGACCTCAAGATCGCCGAGGTCGTGGACGTGCCGAACATGCTCGTCGCGATGCGCATCTCGAAGGACGTGATCGGCAACTGACGGCCGGCCACGGAAGATCTGCGCGCGCGGCCGGGATTCAGAGGCCGCGCGCGTCGATCGCGAGGAGGGCGCCGAGCAGCACGTTGGCCCCCGCCGTGATCTGATCCGGCTCGGTGAATTCCAGCGGCGAGTGGCTGATGCCGTCGCGGCTCGGCACGAAGATCATCCCCACCGGCCCCAGCAGGGCGACGCTCTGCGCATCGTGGCCCGCCCCGCTCGGCATGCGGAGCGCCGTGAGGCCGAGATCGACGGACTCCGCCTCGATGATGTCCCGGAGGCGCGGGTCGGTCGGCGCCGCGCGGCTCTCGTAGAACTGCTCGATGGAGACCGTCGTGCCGTCCGACGCGGCGATCTCCTCGGCCCGCCCCCGGATGGCCCGGAACACGGCGTCGATGTCCGTCATGGCGAGGTCCCGGATCTCGAGGCTGAAGGTGACCCGCCCCGGGATGACGTTCGGCGCGCCGGGCTCGGCGGTCAGGCGGCCGACCGTGGCCACGTGCCGCCCGGGCAGTTCCCGCGCGGTCACGTGCACGGCATCGATGATGCGCGCGGCCGTCACCATCGCGTCCTGCCGCATGTCCATGGGCGTGGTGCCCGCGTGGTTCGCGAATCCGTCGACGGTCACGGTCCAGCGGCGGATGCCGACGATCCCCTGCACGACGCCGATGTCGAGTCCGCCCCGGTCGAGGACGAACCCCTGTTCGATGTGCAGTTCGAGGTAGGCCGCGAAGCTGCCGGCCTCCCGCCGGGCGGCGGCCAGATCAGTGAGGTCGCCGCCCAGGCGTTTCGTACCCTCGCCGATCGGGAACCCGCTCGCCGTGACGATGTCGACCTCCCAGGGCAGGGTCTCGCCCGCGATCGCGCGGCTTCCGGTCTTGCCGCCCTCCTCGTTGGCCCAGATCACGAGTTCCAGCGGATGCCGGGTCTCGCGGTTCGCGTCCGCGAGCGTGGCGACCGCCTCCAGCGCGCCCATCGAGCCGACCTGTCCGTCATAGCTGCCGCCCGCGGGGACGGAATCGATGTGGGAACCAAGGAGGATGGGGGCGAGCGAGGCGTCCGTGCCGGCGCGGCGTCCGATCAGGTTGGCGGCCCGGTCCACGTGCACTTCGAGGCCGAGGTCGGACATGATGTCCGAGAGCCAGACACGGGCCGCCAGGTCCTCGTCGCTGTAGGCGAGCCGCGTCGTGCCCTCCTCGGCGCTGCTGAAGCGCGCGAGTTCTTCGAGGCGGCGGTTGAGCCGTTCGCCGTCCACGAGCAGTCGCTGGCCCCCTGGCGCGCGGAGCGGCCAGGCGGTGGCCGCCGCCCCCGCGGCCCCGAGGGCGAGCCTCCCGAACCGCCGCCGGGAGATCGGCTCCATCAGTGGCTGAGGCCGTAGATGATGTAGTTGATCGCCAGTTCGTAGGCGTAGGTCGACCGGTCGATCGGGTAGTACGGGTTTTCCGACCACTCCCACGCGTCGCCGAGATCCGTGTTGTGGTTGATGACGACCATCAGCTCACCGCGGTCGTCGAAGATCCCGCTGACGGTGGGCGGGCAGGGTCCCCAACATTCCTCGTACCGGCCCCTCATGGCGTTGTACACACTCGGAACCGTGATGACGTCGTCGATGTCGTAGAACTGGTGGAAGATCGGGTGTTCCATCGGAATCGGCTCGATCCGGCGGTCGGGCAGGATGCGCGACATGTGGTACTCGAAGTTGGACCACGCTTCCTCTCCCCAGAAATCGTCCACGACGAGGAATCCGCCCGCCTCCAGGTACCCCCGGAGACCCTCGATCTCGGCCTCGGAGAGGTTCATGTAGCCGACCTCGAGCATGTAGAGGAAGGGGAAGCGGCGCAGTTCGGGGTCGGCGAGCGAGATCGGGTTCTCCCACTCGTGCAGGTCCAGCATCGTGAGCAGGCGATGGAGGATGAAGAGGAACTGGCGGTCGGCCTTGGGGAAATCCGTGGCCCAGCGTCCCCCTCCCCGTCCCCACCCGCGGAAACTCGAGTAGATGGCCCGGGTGAAGTAGAAGTCGTGGCCCCATTCCGTCACGGCCTGGGCCAGCCCCGGCTCGCGCTCGAGGAGCCGGTCCCGCGCCGCCGCGCGCTCGCTGAGGGCCGAGGCACTCGCCTCCCCGGCGACCGCGTCCGGCGGCGAGTCGGATCGCGCCGTCATGCCCGTCACGGCGGCGGCGGCGAGGACGGCGGCCAGCGCGGCGGCGAGGATCGGGGCGGGGCGCGGTCGGGGACGCATCATATGTTCATAAGGATTGCCGGAGGTCCGCTCGTCAACTACTTCCCGTTTTCCCGCGGGGTTCACCCGAACGGTCCCGAGCCGCGGCAGGCGCCGACATGAACGAGCCCGATGGCCGAGCCAACGTGGATCTGGACGGCGTCACCCTCCGCTTCGGGGGTGTGACGGCGCTCGAAAACGTGTGTCTCGATATCCGCGGAGGTGAACTCCTCGCGCTCATCGGCCCGAACGGGGCGGGCAAGACGAGTGTGCTCAACTGCATTTCCGGACTCTACCGGCCCACCGAGGGCGCGATCGTGCTGCGGGACGCCTCGGGCCGGTCGCATGCGCTCCACCGCCTGCAGCCGCACCGGATCGCCCGGCTCGGCGTCGCGCGCACCTTCCAGAGCATCGAACTCTTCAAGCACATGACCGCGCTCGACAACATCATGCTCGGGCGCCACGTCCACATGCGGGGCGGGGTCCTCTCGGGCGGGATCTTCTGGGGTCCCCAGCGGCGCCGCGAAATCCGGCACCGCATGCGGGTGGAGGAAGTGATCGATTTCCTCAACCTGGAGCCGATCCGGCACGCCGTCGTCGGCAACCTCCCTTACGGACAGCAGAAGCTCGTGGAACTCGGCCGCGCCCTGGCGCTGGACCCCGAAATCCTCCTCCTCGACGAGCCGCTGGCCGGGATGAACTCCGAGGAGAAGGAGTCGATGGCGCGCTTCATCCTCGACGTGCACGAGGAATGGGGGACGACCCCGGTCGTCATCGATCACGACATGGACGTGATCATGGACATCTCCGAGCGCGTGATCGTGCTCGAGTTCGGGCAGGTCATCGCCGAAGGCCCACCGGCCGAGGTCCGCGCTAATCCTCGCGTGGTCGAGGCGTATCTGGGCCACGGGGAAACCGCGGCCGAGGCCGTCCCGTGAGCGAGTCGTGAGCGTCGGATTCGTGGACGGCAGCCTGCCGGGACTCCTTCAGGTGCAGGCGGCGAACCGCGGCGAACGCGTGGCCATGCGCGAGAAGGAATTCGGGATCTGGCAGAGCATCACGTGGAAGGAATACGCGCGGCGCGTGCGTCATTTCGCGATGGGACTCCGCGAACTCGGTCTCGAGAGCGGCGACCGGATCGCGATCGTGGGCGACAACCGTCCCGAATGGGTCATCGGCGAGCTGGCGGCGCAGTCGCTCGGGGCGCTGCCCCTCGGCCTCTACCAGGACGCGGTCGCCACGGAACTGGAGTATCTGCTCGCGGCCTCGAGGGCGCGGATCGTGGTGGCGGAGGACCAGGAGCAGGTCGACAAGGTGCTCGACGTCCGAGAGGCGCTGCCCGGGCTTGAGCACATCATCTACTACGATCCGCGTGGGCTGGGCCGCTACGAGGCGCCCGGGCTTCTCGCGTTTCCGGATGTGGAGCGGCACGGGGCTGAGCACGACCAGACGATGCCGCACGAGTACACGGCCGCCCTGGAGGCGGTCCGGGCCGACGATCCCGCGCTCCTGTGCACGACCTCGGGGACGACGAGCAAGCCCAAGCTTGCCGTCCTCTCCCACTCGAACCTGCTCAGCATGGCCGGACAGTTGCAGGACGTGGACCCGATGGTGGCCGAAGACGAGTTCGTCTCGTTTCTCCCCCTCGCCTGGATCGGAGAGCAGATGATGACCGTCTCCCGCCACGTCCTGGTCGGCTTCCCGGTGAACTTCCCCGAGGAACCGGGCACCGTGCGGCAGGATCTGCGCGAGATCGGGCCGCGCGTGATGTTCTCTCCGCCCCGCATCTGGGAGAACCTCGTCTCCGAGGTGCAGGTGATGGTGGAGGACACGACGCCGCTGAAACGCCGCATCCAGGCGTGGGCCATGAAGGTCGGCGGGGAGGCGGCCGACGACGCGTTCGAGGGACGGACGCCCGACGCCCGGGGGGGCCTCCGGCGCCGGATCGCGGAGATGGTCGCCATGCGTCCGATCAAGAACCAGCTTGGCCTGAGGCACCTGCGCGACGCCTACACGGGCGGGGCCGCGCTCGGGCCGGACGTGTTCCGCTTCTTCCACGCGCTGGGCGTGAACCTGAAGCAGATCTACGGGCAGACGGAGGTCGCCGGGATCTCGGTGCTGCACCGGGACGGGGACATCCGGTACCAGACGGTCGGGGAGCCGCTGCCCGGGATGGATGTGAGGGTGGCGGGGGATGGGGAGATCCTGACCCGCGGGCCGGCCGTCTTCCAGGGGTACTTCGAGAACCCGGAGGCCACGCGCGAGACGCTCGTGGACGGCTGGCTGCACTCAGGCGACGCCGGATACTTCGACGATGAGGGCCACCTCGTCGTCGTCGACCGGCTGAAGGACGTGATGTCGCTCGCGGACGGGACGACGTTCTCACCCCAGTTCATCGAGAACCTGCTCAAGTTCAGCCCCTACGTGAGCGAGGCGGTGGTCTTCGGCGGCGAGCACCCGTACGTGGCCGGGATCATCGCGATCGACTTCGAGAACGCGGGCCAGTGGGCGGAGCGGCGCCAGCTCGCCTACACGACGTTCACGGACCTGTCGCAGAAACCCGAGGTCTACGACTTGGTGCGGGCGCACGTCGCGTCGGTGAACGGAGACGTGCCCGAGGCGGCCCGCGTCCGGCGCTTCCTCCTGCTGCACAAGGAACTGCACGCGGACGACGCCGAACTCACGCGGACCCGGAAGGTGCGCCGCCGCTTCGTCGCCGAACGCTTCGAGTCCCTGATCGAGGCGCTGTACGGGGAGGAGGATGCCGTGACGGTGGAGATGGAGATCACCTACCAGGACGGCCGCACGGCCCGCGTGAAGCACGATCTGCGGATCGAGCGGCTCGACGGAGCGAAGTGACCGTGGACCAGTTCCTGCAGCTCACGGTGGCGGGCCTGGGCACGGGCATGATCTACGCGCTCGCGGCGGTGGGCTTCGTCATCATCTACAAGGCGAGCGACGTCATCAACTTCGCGCAGGGGGACCTCCTCCTGTTCGGGACCTATCTCATCTTCTTCTCCCTCGTCCAGATCGGGCTCCCGTGGACCGCCGGCGTCCTTCTGACGATGCTCGTGGCGGCGGCGATCGGTGTCGCGGTCGAGCGCACCGTGCTCCGGCCGCTGATCGGCGAGCCCATCATCTCGATGATCATGGTCACGATCGGCCTCTCGAGTGTGCTGCGCGCGGTCGTGCACGCGATCTGGGGACCGCAGCCCCGCACCTTCCCGTCCTTCCTGCCCGAGGGCGGGGTGATGCTGGGATCGGCCGTTGTGAGCGCGGACCGCCTGGTGGCGATCCCGCTGGCGCTCGCGCTGCTCGCCGGACTCGCCCTCTTCTTCCGGCACACGCGGAGCGGGATCGCCATGCGGGCCATCGCCGACGACCAGCAGGCCGCCCTCAGCATGGGGATCAGCATCCCGCGCGTGTTCGCGACCGCGTGGGCGCTGGCCGCGGTGACGGCCGCCATCGGCGGCATCATGCTCGGCAACATCGTGGGCGTGACGCCGAACGTGGCGCAGATCGGCCTCCGCGTCTTTCCGGTCGTGATCCTGGGCGGACTCGACTCGATCCGCGGGGCGGTCGTCGGGGGCGCGATCATCGGGCTGCTTGAATTCTATGCGGGCGGCTACATCGGACACGGGCTCAACCTCATCGTCCCCTACGTCGTGCTGATCATCGTCCTCATGGTCCGCCCGTACGGACTCTTCGGCAGGGAAATCATCGAGCGGGTATAGGAGAATCGCGTGGAGAGCGGCGTCTTTCACACGGACTATCGAACGGACATGGGGCTCCGGCGCGTGCCGGCGGAGCGCCTCCGGCTCGGGCTGTTCGTGTGCGCGCTCCTCGTCTTCCCGTTCCTCGCGTCGCCGTACTGGCTCAACCTCGCGAACCAGATCGCGATCGCCACCATCGGCGCGCTGGGGCTCAACATCCTCGTCGGCTACACGGGACAGATCTCGCTGGGGCAGGGCGCCTTCATGGCCGTCGGGGCGTACACGTCCGCGCTGCTCACGCTCCGGCTGGGCCTGCCGTGGGGCGTGAGCATCGTGGCCGCCTGCTTCGCGACGGCGGCGGTGGGCGTCTTCTTCGGTCTCCCCTCGCTGCGGCTCAAGGGGCTCTACCTGGCGATCTCCACGCTGGCCGCGCAGGAGATCGTCGAGTGGGTCGTCACGCACTGGCCCGCGCTCACGGGAGGGGTCGAGGCGGTCGTCGTCCCGGCCCCGCGGCTCTTCGGCCAGCGGCTCAACACGGACTTCGGCTTCTACTGGCTCGGCATCGCCCTGGCGGGCGTCACGGCGCTCTTCACCGCGAACCTCTTCCGCTCGCGCATCGGCCGCTCGTTCGTCGCCGTCCGCGACCAGGACATCGCCGCGAGCGTCATGGGGGTGAACGTGTTCGGGACCAAGCTCCTCGCCTTCGCGACCTCGTCGTTCTTCGTGGGGCTCGCCGGCGCCCTCACGGCGTACTACCGCAACATCATCTCGTGGGAGCGCTTCACGTTCGAGACCAGCGTCCTCTATCTGGCCATGATCATCGTCGGAGGACTGGGGACGATCCGCGGCTCGCTGTTCGGAGCGGCGCTCATCACCCTCCTCCCCGCCATGATCTCAACGGTCGGACGGGAACTGCAGCAGTCGGCACCCGCCGTCGCAGCCCTCCTGCCCAGCGTGCAGCAGGCGGCGTTCGGGATCGTCATCATCCTCTTCCTCGTCTTCGAGCCCGAAGGTCTGTCCAAACTGTGGCGCAACGTGAAAGACTACTTCTACGTGTGGCCCTTCGCGTACCGCCGCGGAGAGGGCCGCTGACGCTCCGAAGTCGGCCGACGTCGAGAACAGGAAGAGGTCTCCGGATATGCGCCGTTGCCGTTTCGCATTCACTGCCGCCGAGGGCTGTCTGACCCTGTCCGTCGCGCTCGCCGCGTGCGGGGGCTCGGGGGGGCGGGCGGAAAACGAGATCCTGATCGCGGCCATCTTCGACCTCACGGGGCCGACGGCCGACGTGGGGATCGACTACGCCGAAGCGGTGCAGGGGCACGTCGAGTGGCTCAACGCGCGGGGCGGCGTCGGGGGGCGGCCGATCCGGCTCATCTACCAGGACTACGGCTACCAGGTGGACCGGGCCGAGCAGCTCTACACGCAGTTCGTGCAGGAGGGCGCGCTCATCTTCATGGGCTGGGGGACGGGCGACACGGAGGCACTCCGGCTGCGCATCACCGAGGACCGGATCCCGTTTTCGTCGGCCTCCCTCTCGCACGTGCTGGGAGACGCCCACGAATCGCCCTACAACTTCCTCGTGGCGACGAGCTACAGCGACCAGTTCCGGATCGTGCTGCGCTGGATCGCGGAGGACCACCGGGCAAACGGCGGCGAGGGAAACGCGCGCGTCGCGTTCATGCACAACGCGAGTCCCTTCGGCCTGTCGCCCTGGGTGCAGGGGGGCGAGGACTACGCGCGGGAGATCGGCGTCGACGTCACGCCCTACGAGATGCCGCGCGGTGCGACCGACTACACGGCGGAGTTCACCCGCATCGGCCAGTCGGGCGCGACGTACGTGGTGTTCCAGAACACCTCCGCGCCGGCGGCCGTGGCGCTGCGGAACGCGCGGGGACTGGGGATCGACGCCACCTTCGTGTGCCTGAACTGGTGCGCCAACGCGCTCCTGTGGAGGCTGGCGGAGGACGCGGCCGAAGGGGTGGTCGGGGCGATCCCGTGGGCGCCGCTTACGGCCGACGTGCCGGGGATCCGGGACATCCGCGACTATCTCGAGTCCCGGGAGGATGACTACGGGGACAAGACGAACGCGTACACGCAGGGGTGGTGGACGATGGCGGTGTTCGTCGAGGGGATCCGACGAGTGCTCGATGCGGGAGAGGAACTCACGGGCGAGAACATCAAGGGGGCGCTGGAGACGATCGACGGGCTCGACACCGGGGGCGCCGGCCCGCCGCTCACCTTCACGCCCAGCGACCACCGGGGGTCGAAGGGGCTCCGGCTCTTCCGCGCCGAAGACGGAAGATGGACCCCGATGACGGAGGTCCTCACCGCGCCGTGAGCGCCCTGCTCGAACTCAACAGCGTCGAGGTTCTCTACGACGACGTGATCCTCGTCCTGCGCGGACTCTCTCTGGAGGTGCCTGAAGGGCACATCGTCGCCCTCCTCGGCTCCAACGGCGCCGGCAAGACGACGACGCTCAAGGCGATTTCGGGCCTGCTCAAGGTCGAGGACGGCGAGGTCACGGACGGATCGATCCGCTTCGATGGACACGAGATTCACGGCCTTCCCGCGGATCGGATCGTGCGCGGGGGGATCTTCCAGGTCGTCGAGGGGCGGCACGTATTCGAACACCTCACCGTGCACGAGAACCTGCTCGCGGGCGCGCACACGCGGCGCGACCGCGGCGGCGTGCCGACGGACCTGGAGCGGGTGTACGGGTACTTTCCGCGGCTGGCGGAGCGGAAGCGCCAGTGGGCGGGCTATCTGTCGGGCGGCGAGCAGCAGATGCTCGCCCTCGGGCGCGCGCTCATGGCCCGCCCGCGGCTCATGCTCCTCGATGAACCCTCCCTGGGGCTCGCGCCGATTCTCGTGCAGGAGATCTTCGGCATCATCCGGCGGATCAACGAAGAGGAGGGCACGACCATCCTGCTCGTCGAACAGAACGCGCGCCTCGCCCTCTCCGTCGCGGATTACGGGTACGTCATGGAGTCGGGGCGCGTGGTGCTCGAGGGGCCCGCGGAGGAACTGGGGAAGAACGAGGATGTGCGGGAGTTCTACCTCGGTCTGAGCGAGATCGGGCGCCGCTCGTATCGCGATGTGAAGCACTATCGCCGCCGCAAGCGGTGGCTGTCGTGAGCACGACGCGGCGTCGTCCCGTGGATGCCGCGGAAGCGCCACCCGACTGGGACGCGGCGCAGGACGCGCTGGCGGACCAGGCCGTCCGCCTGGCGCTCGAGCGCAGCGGGGAAGCGGGAGTCCGCCTGCGGGAGGCCGGGATCGCTCACCCGGAGCCGCGCGGCGTGGCGGGGCTGCGGGAGGTGGCGGTTCTGGCCAAGGATGACCTGCCGGACCTGCAGGCCGCCCAGCCGCCCTTCGGCGGGATGCTGGGCGTGGATCTCGGCGTCCTCCGGCGCATCCACCGGTCCCCCGGCCCGATCAACGACCCCGAGGGCCAGCGTTCGGACTACTGGCGCATGGCCCCGGCGTTCCGCGCCGCCGGGTTCGAGCGCGGCGACGTGGTGCTCAACACCTTCTCGTATCACATGACCCCGGGCGGTCACATGATGGATGCGGGGTTGCGGGCGGTGGGCTGCGTGGTCGTGTCGGGCGGAGTGGGGAACACGGCGGCCCAGGCCGCCTTCGCGTCGCAGCTCGGCGCCACCGGCTACGTGGGGACGCCACAGTTTCTCCTCACCCTCCTGGAGCGCGGGAGGGAAGACGGGATCCCCGCGACCTTCCGCCGGGCGCTCGTCAGCGGGGCGCCCCTGCCTCTCGACCTCCGCAGGCTGCTGGAGGAGGGCCACGGAGTCTCGGTCTTCCAGGCGTACGGGACCGCCGACGCCGGGGCCATCGGCTACGAGTGCGACGCGAAGGACGGCTGGCACATCGCGCCGGGCATCGTCGTCGAAGTGCTGAACCCCGGCACGCGCGAGCCGTGCGAACCCGGCGAACCCGGCGAGGTCGTCGTCACGAGCGCCAACCCGGTCTACCCGCTCGTCCGCTTCGGCACGGGTGATCTATCGACGTTCCGGCCGGGCGGGTGCGACTGCGGACGGACCTCTCCCCGGCTGGCAGGCTTCCTGGGCCGGACCGGCGAGGGCGTGAAGGTGCGGGGCATGTTCGTGCATCCGCGGCAACTCGCGGAGGCGCTCAAAGGCGCGCCCGGCGTTCGGCGCTACCAGGGGGCCGTCACCGAGGAGGACCATCGCGACATCCTGGCGGTTTCCGTCGAGCCCGGTCCTGGCCAGCCGCCCGATCTCGAAGAACTCGCCGCCCGCCTCAGGGAGACGACCCGGCTCCGCGTGGAAGTGAGCGCCGCCGAGCCGGGCACGATCCCCGAGGACGCCCCGCCGGTCGTCGACCTGCGCGAACGGAGCCCGGGTTAGCCGGAGACGGAAGGCACCTCGTTGCCGGCGATCCAGACGGACTCGATCGCGCGCAGGTTTTCGACTCCCTCCAGCGGGTCCGCGTTGAGGAGAATGAGGTCCGCCCAGTTGCCGGCCTCGATCGTGCCGACGGCTTCAAGCCCCGCGCAGCGTGCCGCGTCGCCCGTGGAGGCGACGAGGATCTCCATCGGCGACATGCCGGACTCCGCCATGAGCGCGAGTTCCATGTGCTCGAAGTAGCCCTGGAAGCGCGCCGGCGGGCCGGTGTCCGTGCCCATCGCGATGGTCACGCCCGCGTCGGACAGGGCGCCGAGGTTCTCCTGGGCCTGCGCGAGCGCCTCCTTGTAGCGCTGGGCCGACTCGCTCTCGCGGTAGCGCGCCATGCTCTCGGGGACGCGCAGGGCTTCGAGCACCGCCGGCTCCGCGGAGGCGAGGAAGAAGGGATCCGAGAAGAACTCCGGCTCGCTCTCGTACACGAAGGTCGAGACCTCGCGCGTGAGCGTCGGCGAGTAGCAGACACCGGCTTCGATGAGCCGCGTCGCGAGCGCCTCGTCGACGTCCCGGTCGCGGACGCTGTGCACGATGAAATCCACGTCGGCGTCGAGCAGTCCGTGCGCGTCCTCGAGGTAGAACAGGTGCGCCGCGACCGGAAGCCCGAGGTCGTGCGCCCCCTCGACCACCGCCCCGTACACGTCCGGCGTCATCTTGTACGTGCTTCCGAGGTTGTCGTCGACCCGGATCTTGATGAAGTCGACCCCCATCGCCGCGTTCCCGTGCACCATCTCGAGCGCGGCCCCGGGCGTGATCCCCGCCACCACCGCACCCGCCACGTAGAGCCGGGCCCGATCGAGCGACGGCACGTCCTGTTCGTCGCGCACCTCGACACCGGCGGGCTCGTCCCCGCCGAGGCTCACGACGGTGGTGACGCCGTAGCTTGCGTACAGCCGCAGTTGGCGCAGGACATTCTCCCGCGAGTAGTGCCCGCCCTCGAGGCCGAGGGTCGCGCCCACGTGGCCGTGCGCGTTGATGAGACCGGGGATGAGGTGTTTCCCGGCCGCATCCAGGACCTCGGCGTCCGCCGGAACCTCGACCTCAGCCGACGGTCCCACGGACTCGATGCGCCCGTCACGGACCACGACCGTCGCGTCAGGCACGGGTTCGGCGCCGGAGCCGTCGATGACGGTCGCGCCGACGATCGCGAGCGCCGTCACCTCCGTCGCATCCTCGGGTGAGGATTCGGGGTCGGCGCCGCCGCAGGCCCCCAGGAGCCCCGCCGTAACGAGCACGATGAACGAAACCGGGGCGCGTTTCAGCATGATCCTGACTCCTCCAATGGTTGATGCGGCACGCCGGAGAACGTGCAAACAACCATCGTATGCGAAACGTACGAATCCGGGAAGATGATTGCTGCCAAACCAACAAATGGCCGATGCAATAACCATCAATTGGACGTTATCTTAACCAACAATTGGACGGTAGCGTAACCGACAATTGGCCGCTACCTTTCTTCATGTCCCGAAACCAGGCGCTTTATACTCGTTCGCTGGCCTCCGCCTTGCGCGAGGCCCTGTCCGACACGCCCGTCGTGTGTCTGGCCGGGCCTCGTCAGTGCGGCAAAACTACGCTTGCCCGCGTCCTGAAGCCGGAACGGGCCTTCGTAAGCTTGGACCATCCTCCGTTTCTTGACGCGGCATCCGCGGATCCCGCGGGCTTCATGGGTAGCCTCCCCCGCGATGTGACCATCGATGAGGTACAGCGGGCGCCCGGGCTCCTCCCGGCGATCAAACTCGCCGTGGATACGGATCGACGCCCCGGACGCTTCCTTCTTACGGGTTCCGCCGACCTGTTGCTGGTCCCCTCCGTCACCGAGTCACTGGCGGGCCGCATGGAGGTCGTGCGCCTCATGCCGCTCTCGGAATCCGAGAAGGAGCGTCGCCCCGGTGGTTTTCTCCGGGACTTCCTTGAGGGACGGTTGCAGCCCTCACTCCGCCCGGGGACAGGACCGACCGCGCCGGAACTTGCCACCCGGCTCACAGCGGGGGGATACCCGGAGCCTCTGACGCGAACGCCGGCCCGCGCACGGCAGTGGCATCGCCAGTACGTGCGGGGGATCGTGGATCGGGACGTTCTCGATGTCTCGAACGTTCGGGCTGCCGACCAGGTCGGTCGCCTCCTGGAACTTCTTGCGGTCAGGAACGGCGAACTGTTCAACGCCAGCCGCATGGCGCGCGATCTCGGCCTGCAACGAGTAACGGTCTTGGAGTACGTCTCCGTCCTCGAGCGACTCTTTCTCGTCAGGCGCCTGCTCCCCTGGCACCGCAATCCCGGAAAACGACTGATAAAATCGCCCAAGACCCATCTGATCGACAGCGGTCTCGCGGCAACGCTTGCGCAGCTCTCCGCCGAGGACTGGCTCACGAAACGGCAGCGCATGGGACATCTTCTCGAGTCCTTCGTGGTGCAGCAGTTCGTGGCGCAGGCAGGCTGGACGGATCCCGATCTCCGCTTCTGGCACTACCGGGACAAGGACGGCTGCGAGGTGGATCTGGTGATCACGCTCGGGTCACGGACCTGGGGCGTCGAAGTGAAAGCGACGAGTACGCCGGGACGGTCGGCGGGAGCGGGGCTGGGGCGCCTCGCCGCGCGCTGCGGGGATGACTTCGAGGCCGGGATCGTTCTCTACAACGGCAGCGACATCCTGCCTCTCTCCGCAGATCGGATGCTGGCCGTTCCGTTCAGCGAACTCTGGACGCGGTAGCCCGACCGCGCTCCGTCGACGGCCAACTAGACGGGACGTTCGCCGCGGATCGTGACGCGGTAGCCGGAGCGCACCGCGGGGAAGTAGTCCCAGATGGCGTGGTGCTGCGTGCAGCGGTTGTCCCAGAAGGCGACGGAGTTCTCGGTCCAGCGGAAGCGGCAGTGGAAATCCGGCCGCTGCACGTGACGGAAGAGGAAGTCGAGCAGCCCGATGCTCTCGCCCCGCGGCAGATCCGCGATGCGAACCGTGAACATCTCGTTCACGAACAGCGCCTTCCGCCCCGTAACGGGGTGCGTGCGGACGACGGGGTGCTCCGCCGACGGGTACGAGCGGCCCCCGTCGTCGCGCCCGATGAGCCGGTTCACCTCCCGGTAGAACGGGCCGCCGTCGTGCACCGCCGTGAGGCCATCGAGCAGCGTCTTCATGCGGTCCGACAGCGCCTCGTAGGCGGCGTACATGTTCGCGAACAGCGTGTCGCCGCCGTGCTCGGGCACCGTGTGCAGGCGCAGGATCGAACCCATCGGTGGCATGGGGTCGCACGACACGTCCGAGTGCCAGCGCTCCCCCGTCGCCCGCAGCGAGTTCTCGTCCGCATGGATCCGGAATACCTCCGGATGTCCTTCAATGCCGGGTTCGTTGGGGTGCTCGACGAGTTCGCCGAACCGGGCCCCCAGCGCTTTCTGGCTCTCGATGGAGATGTCCTGGTCCCGGAAGAAGAGGACGCAGTGCGCCATCAGCGCATCGCGGATGGTCTCGAAACTGTCATCATCAAGGGCGGCGAGATCCACGCCATCGACCTCGGCGCCGATAATGGGTGTCACCGGACGGATATCGGGTAGGGTTCGCATGTCGGCGAATCTTGAACGGATCGGGCCCCGCGGCAACGCCGGGCCGCCGGCGTGCCGATGGAGGGCGGAGCTTGCCTAAGGGACGCGGGCCGTTTCATTTTTTCAGGTCGGATTGTGGGCGCGGTACCCCCAGGAGGGTCTTGAATGAAGGGTCGTTGGCCAGCCCTGCTGTTCGCGATGGGCATTGCCCTCAACTGCGGGGGTGGCGGTTCGGGCGAGGGCCCGGTCGGCACGCCCGTCGAGCCGCCTCCGCCACCGCCGCCTCCGCCCGCCGGGACGCCACCGCCCCCGCCGCCGCCACCACCACCACCGCCGACGCGGGTCGAGGCGCCTTTCGGGTCGGACGCGAACTTCGACATCCAGGACGACACGTTCGTCGATCCCGACGGGAATCACGATCAGGAAGCCCACGTGACGGTCCAGCGGCACGCGGTCATCACATGGACGCAGAACGGCACGAACATCCATCGGGTGGAGTTCAGCAAGGTCCCCGAAGGCGCGAACGCGGAAGACAGCGACGATCTGCGGCCCGGCACGATCTGGGAATACCGTCCCAGAATCGAGGGCGAGTACGTGTTCTTCTGCCGCTACCACGAGTACATGATGGATGTGCGAATCACCGTGGAAAGCCCCTGACGGGAGCTTTTCGCGACCCCGGTGCATATATCTCTCGCATGCTGAACCGCACTCGGAAGGCGCTTGCCTTCGTGGCCGCCGGAGTCTTCCTGGGCCTTGCCGCCTGTGGAGACGACTCCGTCACGCCGCCCGTCCTGCCACCAGTACCGGCCCCGCCTCCGCCGGAACCCCCGCCTCCCCCGCCTCCCCCGCCGCCTCCCCCCGAGGTCGTGCGGGCGATGCTCATCGACACGGTGCGCCTTCTCGCGGACCACCGGAACCTCGACCCGCTCGACCCGCCGCCCTCCGTGCGGCCCGAACTCGTCGAACTGGGGCGCGCGCTGGCCTTCGACCGGATTCTGGGCGGGAACCGGGACATCTCCTGCATGACCTGCCACCTCCCCAGCTTCGCGATGGGGGACGGCCGGTCGCTCTCGATCGGCGTCGGAGGCCGAGGGTTGGGCCCGAACCGGACGCACCCCGAGGGTGAGTTCATCCCGCGCAACTCGCCTGCCCTCTTCAACCTCCATCTCTCGACGCAGTTCTTCTGGGACGGGTTCGTGGAAGAACTGGAGGATGGATCGATCGCGACGGAGGCCGGGGATCAGCTGACGCCCGAGATGCAGGCGGTGTTCGAGTTCGGCGCCCTCTCGGCGCAGCCCATGATTCCCGTGCTGCGGCGCAAGGAGATGCGCGGCTTCGGCGAGGACAACGAACTGTCGGCGCTGGACGATGATGACTTCACCGGCGTGTGGGCCGCGCTCATGGCGAGGCTGGGGGAGATCGAGGAATACCGTGAGCTGTTCGAGGCCGCGTACCCGGGCACGGCGTTCGACGAGATGTCCTTCGCGCACGCGGCGAACGCGATCGCGGGCTTCTACGTGGCCGAACTCACCTTCGTCGACACCTCGTGGGACCGGTTCCTGAAGGGGGACAACGATCAGCTCAGCGATTCGGCGCTGCGCGGCGCAAAGAGCTTCATGACGATCCGCTGCATGCTGTGCCATGAGACCGACCAGTTCGACGACCGCAACAACGAGCATCACAACGCGGCCATCCCGCAGATCGGACCCGGACTGGGCGACGGCCCGGGGGGGAATGACGACTTCGGGCGCGAGCGCGTGACGGGAGACGCGGCGCACCGGCGGCTCTTCAAGACGCCGCCGATGCGGAACGTCGAACTCACGGGGCCGTACGGCCACGCCGGCCAGTTCGCCACGCTCAAGGCGATCGTGGTCCACTACGACAGCATTGACACTCGGCTCCGGGACTACGACGTGTCGCAGGTGGACCCCGAACTGCGGGGCACGCTGCTCAACAACTTCGACGAGATCCTCGCGACGCGGGACACGATCCTCATCCCGATCGGCTTCGACGACGCTGAGGCGGACGACCTCGTCGCCTTCCTCGAGTCGCTGACGGACGACGCGGCGCGCGACCTGTCCCACCTCGCCCCGGCGACGGTTCCGAGCGGACTGCCGATCGACAAGTAGGGCCAGCCTGCTGGCGGGCGGTCAGGGACCCCCGTCGAGGAGGGTCCGGAGCGTCCGTTCGAGTTCGCCGGCCTGGGCCTCCGGATCCGCGAGCGTGGGGTTCCGAACGAGCGCGAGATCTCCCGCCGCATCCACCACGAAGAGGGCCGGCACCGAGGCGATCTTGTAGTCGTGGGCGATCCGCTCCGCGCGCAGGAGGAGGGGCGCGTCGAGTCCCCATTCGCTCACGGTCGGGCCGGGATCGACCTCGGGACTCTCCCACGCGTTGAGGTTGAAGAACCGGACGCCCTCTGCCGGCCACCGCTCCGGAAGGGCGGCGTACGAGGCGGCGAGGTCCCGGCAGGGGGCGCACCAGCTTGCCCCGAAACTCAGCACGACGATGTCCCCGCGCAGGTCCGAGAGGCGGAGGGGCGAGCCCGCTTCCGTTTCGAGGGTCCAGTCGGGCGCCGGAACGCCGGGTTCGATCCGCCGCGCGTCCTCGTCGATGACGTCTCCGTTCGCCGGGTCGAGGAGGTCCATGCGGATCGCGAGTTGATCGGGCGTGAGCGGCAGATCGACGAGCATGCTCCGGATCTCGAACGCGAGGGCCCCGCTCCCGTCGGCCGCCTCCCAGCGGAAGGCGCGGGGCAGGTCGTCCTCGACCCCGATGTGCCACCACACCTGCGCTGGTCCGAACTCGGTCGTCGTTCCGCGCAGCACATCGCACAGGACGCCGCCGATCGTCTCCCGGCTCACGAGTTCCAGGCCGCTCGCGAGTTCCGCCTGAAACGGCTGCGGATCCGTGAACGCCGAGAGTACCGCGAACGGGGCGTTGGCCACGAGATGGCCGGAGCCCCCCGAGATCGTCCCGTGACTGAACCGGGCCAGCGCCTCGTCGCGGGCCGCGACGTAGTCGCCTCCCCCGGACACGATGAGCGCGGGCGCCTCGGCGGAGGGGTCGCCGCCCGGCGGTTCGCCCGGCTGCGGAGCCGGGGTCCATGACGGCGACGGCCGAAGCTCGGCCCAGTAGATCGGGGGCTCGCCCTCGGCCCTGAGCAGCCGCACCCTCCCGGTGTAGGATCCCGCGGAATTCCCGGTTCCCTCGTACGCGTACTCATATGCGAGGCTCGAAAGCCGCTGGATGGCGGCGGCGGCATCGAGGAGCCGGTCCCGGCTCGTCGGCGCCGGCTCGCACGACAGGCACAGGATGGCCGCGACGCCGGCCGCGGTCGCCGCGCGTGACATTCGATTCGTCCTGTATGGCCTCATGTTTGCGATCCGCTCCCCACCGCTCCGAAGTTGGATTCCATATGTCACGTCCGGCAGCCCGGGGCAAACTCCGGATCATTGAGATGGACGGTGGAGATGGAACCGACGAAGCGCGAATCGAACGACACCGGCGAGATGACACCTGCGGGCGTCGACCGGCGAACGCTGCTCAAGCTGGGTGCTCTGGGGGCGGGGGCGGCAGTCCTCGGCGGCTGCCGCGGACCCGAGGCCGGCAGCCGACCGGCACGGTCCGGGAGCGATGACGCGGCGCCCGAGGCGCTCTTCTCGGCACCGCCGATGGAGACGGTACGGATCGGTTTCGTCGGGATCGGCGGCATGGGTTCGGTCCACGTCCGCAATCTCCTCGACATCGAGGGCGTGGAACTCACGGCGCTCTGCGACATCCGGCCCGAGCACGCCGAGCGTGCCCGCGACTGGGTGCTCGAAGCCGGGGGCCCGGAGCCGACGCTCTACACGCGCGGGGAAACGGACTTCATCCGCATGTGCGAGGCGGAGGATATCGATCTGGTCTACACCGCCACGCCGTGGCGCTGGCACGTGCCCGTCTGCGTGGCCGCGATGGAGCACGGGAAGCACGCGGCGACGGAGGTTCCGGCGGCCTACACGATGGAGGACTGCTGGCGCCTGGTGGAGACCGCCGAGGCCACCGCCCGGCACTGCGTGATGATGGAGAACGTGAACTACGGCCGCTGGGAGATGCTCGTCTTCCACATGGTGCGGCTCGGCCTGTTCGGCGAGATCCTGCACGGCGAGGGCGGATATCTGCACGACCTGCGCGCGATAAAGTTCGCCGATACCGGCGAGGGGCTGTGGCGGCGGGAACACTCGAAAACGAGGAACGGCAACCTCTATCCCACGCACGGGCTGGGGCCGATCGCCAACTGCATGGACATCAACCGCGGAGACCGCTTCGACTACGCGGTCTCGATGAGCGGGCCGTCGCGCGGGCTGCAGGCGTTCGCCCGCGAGCACTTCCCCGAGGGGGCGCCCGAGCGTGACGAGACCTTCTCGCTCGGCGACGTGAACGTCACCCTCATCAAGACCGTCCTCGGCCGGACGATCTACGTCTCTCACGACACCAACCTCCCCCGCCCGTACTCGCGGATCCACCTCGTCCAGGGGACGCGAGGCCTCTTCCAGGGCTATCCCGAGCGGGTGTACGTCGAGGGCCGCAGCGAGGGACACCGGTGGGACGAGGCGGAGGACTACGTCGAGGAGTTCGAGCACCCGCTGTGGCGCGAGATGGCCGGAGCCGGCGCGGATCGCGGGCACGGCAGCATGGACTACCTGGAGGACTACCGGCTCATCAAGTGCCTGCGCGAGGGGCTGCCCACCGACATGAACGTGTACGATGCGGCCGCGCTGTCGGCCGTGTGCGCGGTGAGCGAGGAGTCCGTGGCGGAACGGAGCCGGCCGGTCGACTTCCCCGACTTCACCCGCGGCCGGTGGGAGACGTGGCCGCAGCTCGGCGTCGTCGAGGCCTGACGAAGGCGCGGACGCGCCGTCCGCCCTTCGCGCTTCGGGTACTGCGCGGCCTGGCCGTCCTCGCGGTGGTCGGGTTCGCCGGTGTGGCCGCCTGGACCGGGCTGCGCTCCGCCGGTTTCCGCTTTCGGTGGGATATCGAACCGGCGCCGCCCCGCCCGCCGGCAGCGCCCGCGATCCGTGAGGCTCCGCCGCCTTCGGTTCCGCCCGCGGCCGCGGCCGCGCCGGGAGGCGGCGAAGAGGCCGACACTCCGTCCCCCCGAACCGGTCCTCTCGCGAGCGGACGGTACGAGCGGATCGAGTTCGAGACGTACGCCGATGGCCGGCCCGTCGTCTCCAACTCCGCGGTGGCGGAGGAATGGCGGGAACAGGGCGTCGTAGTGTCGTTCGACTCCTACACGGCGGACGCCACCCGGCCTCATGTGCTCGACGCACGCGGATACCTGCCCCGGAACGCGTCGATGCACGCGCTGAGCTTCCCGCTCGCGGGGGACCAGGGTCTGGAAGTCGGCGTCATCCACCTCGATTTCCCCGGACGTCCCAGGAGTGTGACGTTCACGCTCTTCGGCCCCGACCTTGTCGAAGACTTCGAGGTGATCGCCTGGAGCGGCGGCGAACGCCTGCCGGCCTCGGCCCGGGTCCATGCTCCGGACACGCGCTACGTCTCCGAAGAAGATTCGGGCTCGGCGACGGCGACCTACCGCCCGGGAGGGCGCTCGCTCTTCCGGGCCGAGCGCGTAAGCATTGAGGCTCCGCTTGGGATCGATCGGATCTCGCTCGACGGCTGGGGTCCTCCGGGCCACATCCTGTTGGTCGATCACCTCGAAATCGACCCCTGACGCCGCCGAAGGTCAGCGAATCGGGATGCGCACCCAGAACTGGTGCGTGAGCACCCTGGCGTCCGCCAGCGTCAACGGCCCCTCGGGGGCCACGACGAATTCACCGCCTCCGCTGTCCGGGCTGTTCGCGGCGAACTCGCTCGCCACGCCCGGCTGGCCGGTGCCCGTCGTGAGGCGCACGCCGTAGTGCAGGTCCGCGGTCCCCAGCCGGAAGACGGCGGCCGCCGCGGGCGTCCATTCGATCCACGACTCGTCCTGCGTCCTGAACGCGTCCTCGACGTTGTTCGTCTGCTTGAGCGTGTAGTCGTACGACCGGCCCTCGAGACCCATCCGCAATCCCACCTTCTCGAACTCGTGCGCGACGCCCACGCGCAGTCGAAGGTTCAGGAAGGAGAAACGGTTCTCGATCGTCTTGCCACCCGCGGGTATCGTGCCACCGTTCAGCGTTTCCGTGGCTTCCTCGGCCTCCTGCCACGTGTCGCTCCAAATCGGCTGGAGCGCGACATCCAGACCTGCCGTCGTGCGGTTGAGCGAGCGCGCGACGCCGAACCCGAGTTCCCACGCGAGGCTGTTTCCCGGATCCCGGGGGATGTTTTGAATGTTGTAGTTGGGGATCTTGGGGTGTGACTTCCGGTTGGCCGTCATAGAAGCGCCGATGCGCCAGCCGGGTGCGCTCAAACGGCGATCCCATGCGAGCTGCAGCCCCCAGGTTCGCGTCCGATCCAGGTTCGTATCGGTGGTCAGCGACACCACGCGCTCGGGAGGGACGAACAGATTCGGCTGCACCCAAGATTCGTCTGCGTACGTCACGTCGTGGGTCATCGAGACCGCGTTGTGGACGAGAACCGCGGAAGCGCGGTCGCGGCCCGACTCGCGGTAGGCTCCGAGCCTCACGTCGCGCACGGACCCCGACTGGTCGATCCGATCCGCACCCGCGTAGAGCCGATCCACGCCACCCATGGCCTGGAGGTTGGCAACGCTCGCGCCGATTCCGACGGACCATGCGCCGGATCCGAGCCTGCGGCCCACAAAGCCCCCTGCATACAGGTTGCGCGTCGAGACATCGGACAGCCGGTCGGCCGTCCAGAAACGGCGGTCGCCATCGGCGTCGATGTCCTGCATCGCGGCTGTAACGCCCCCGAACCAGTTCTGACCCCTGATCAGTCCCGTGATGGGGAACGTCAACCCGGCTCCGCCCCCGTCGGAGATCCCGTAATAGGCGGGAGCGCTCAGGAGCGAAGATTCGGACAGGAGCGCGCCCTTCGCCGGGTTCGACCAGCCGTCGGCGATGGAGTCGTCCACCGCATACGTGAGGCCCGCGATCCCGAAGTTCGCCGAGGGCGTGGTCAGAAACTGGTCGCCGGTGGCCACCGGCACCGTGCGGATCTGAATGAGCTGCGCCGCGGCCCCTCCGGCAAAAGCCGGGCCGGCCGCCAGAAGGGCCGCCGCGACAACGCGCCCGAGTCCGTGATTCATCATCCTTGCCTCCCGCGATTCCTCGTCTGCACCTGCTTCAAGGACGAGCGAGGTGCGCCGCTCGTGACGCACGGCGGCGGTGGCGAGGGAAAGCGGCAGGCTCCGGCGTCAGCCGGATTCGGTCAGTCGAAGCCCACCCGCGGGAGCGCCCGAAACAGCCCGACGGCGGCGGCGACGGCCACGAGTCCGAACCCCATCGCGGCGGCCGGCCTCCCGTACAGGGCCATCCCCGTGCCGAAGAGCACGGCGTACACGGTCACGCAGCCGAGGCCCCACGAGGCGAGACCCGCGGCCAGGCTCCCGGGCGCATCCGGCTGCGTGTTCACGGCCTTCCGCCACCCGCGGGCGAAGGGGCGGATGCGGTCGTAGAAGCCCTGCAGCGTCGCGGTATCCGTGGGTCGGGTGAGGAACGTCACGAGGAGCCATACGGCCGTCGTCAGCCCGACACCCAGCAGCAGGCTGACCGCCGGGTCGAGTGCCGGCAGCCCCACGCGCTCGTGGAGGAGCGGGAACCAGAGCGCCACTGTCGCCGAGGCCGCCATGCCCGAGATCTCCGACCACGCGTTCACCCGCCACCAGAACCAGCGCAGGAGGAAGATCAGCCCGCTCCCCGCGTGCAGCAGCAGGATGAGTTCGAACGCCTGTTTCGCGCTGTCGAGGAAGAGCGCGAGGCCGGCGGAGAGGACGATCAGCAGCCCGGTGGACATCCGCGCCACGCGCACGTAGTGGGCCTCGTCCCGGTCCGGGGCCACGAAACGGCGATAGAAGTCGTCGACGACATAGGACGACCCCCAGTTCAGGTGCGTGGAGATCGTCGACATGTAGGCGGCCGCGAGCGACGCGACGACGAGTCCCAGCAGCCCGTGCGGCAGGAAGACGAGCATCGCCGGGTAGGCGAGGTCGTGCCCCAGAAGGCTCGGATCGAGGTCGGGGAAGGCGGCTCCGATGGAGTCGAGCGTCGGATAGACCGCGATCGAGGCGAGGGCGACGAGAATCCAGGGCCACGGCCTCAGCGAGTAGTGCGCGATGTTGAACCACAGGGTGGCGCGCATGGAGTCGCGCTCGTTCCGCGCCGCGAGCATCCGCTGTGCCGCGTACCCGCCTCCGCCCGGCTCCGCGCCGGGATACCAGCTCGCCCACCACTGCACCGCGATCGGGATGACGAACACCATCGCCGCCGTCCGCCAGTCCGAGAAGTCGGGCAGCAGCGAGAGGTTCTGCGAGGTCTCCGGGTGCGTGACGAGCCCGGCCAGGCCGCCGACCTCCGGCTGCGCGAGCGCGTACGAGGCCGCCGCGACGGCGCCGATCATGGCGATCGCGAACAGGAGGAGATCGGTGACGACCACGCCCCAGAGCCCGGACGTCGCCGAGTACAGCGCCGCCACCGTGCCCGCGACGAGCACCGTCGTGTACTTGTCCGCCCCGAGCAGGACCCCCGAGATCTTGATCGCGGCGAGCGTGACGGTGGCCATGATGACGACGTTGAAGAAGACGCCCAGATAGAGGGCCCGAAAGCCCCGCAGGAAGGTCGCCGCGCGCCCCGAATAGCGGAGTTCGTAGAAGCCGATGTCGGTGAATACGCCGGAACGACGCCACAGCTTCGCGTAGAAGAACGTCGTGCACATCGCCGTGATGAGGAAGGCCCACCAGCCCCAGTTCCGGCTCACGCCGCCGTTGCGGACGAGGTCCGTGACGAGGTTCGGAGTGTCGGTGGAGAAGGTCGTCGCGACCATCGACGTCCCCAGCAGCCACCAGGGGAGCTTCCGTCCCGCAAGGAAGAACTCGTTCGTGCCGGAGCCGGCGCGCCGGGCGAACCACAGCCCCACGCCGAGGGCCACGGTCCCGTACGCGGCCAGAACGATCCAGTCGAGGCCGTTCAGTTGCACGGAGTCACCGGCCGACGTTCGTCAGCGGTCGGGCAGCGGGCCGCTACCACTCCCAGCCCGAACGGTAGTCGGCCCTCACGAAGCGTTCGGGGATCGAGACGCCATTGAGGATCTCGCCGGTCGCCGGATCGAGCCGCACTTCCCGGCCGCTTCGCACCGAGAGGTTGCCGAGGAGCACCATCTCCGTCAGCGGTCCCGCGTGTTCGACGAAGTTGGAACCGGCGGGCGGCCCGTCCTTGCAGGCGCCGGCGAACTCCGCGTACACGCCGTCCGTGCGCGGGTACTTCGCCGGCGGCGGGTCGGCCCGGATCTCCGCGTCCCGCTCGGCGTCGAGAAGCCGCGGGTTCTCGCCGTAGATCCCCGCGAACATCTTGCCGTCGGTCCCGATCCACAGTTGCCCGCTCGACTCGAAGGGCCAGCGCGCGTCGTCCGGCACTTCCTCGGGCCGGGGAGGCGACAGGTTGCCGTCGCGCCACACCACCTTCACGGTCGGCCGATCCCCCCGCGCGGGGAAGTCGTACTCGATGCGCGAAGCCGCGGGCGCCGTCTCCGGGAAGAGCGTCGTCGATTCCGCCGAAATCCGCTCCGGCGTCCCCAGGTCGAAGGTCCAGAAGGCGGCGTCCATCGCGTGGCACCCGATGTCGCCCAGCGCGCCGGTCCCGAAATCCCACCAGCCGCGCCAGTTGAACGGGGCGTAGGCCGGGTGATAGGGGCGGTCGGCCGCGGGTCCGAGCCACAGGTCCCACTCGAGCCAGGGCGGGGCGTGGTGCGCCTCGGTCGGCCGCAGGATCGCCTGCGGCCAGATGGGACGGTTCGTCCAGTACTCCACGCGCCGGATCTCGCCGATGGCCCCGGCCTCGTACCATTCGCGGATCTCCCGCGTCCCGTCCTGGGCGTGACCCTGGTTTCCCATCTGCGTGGCGACCCCCGCCTGCTCCGCGGCGGCGACGAGTTGACGCACCTCCCAGATCGTCGTCGCGAGCGGCTTCTGGATGCGCGTGGGCTTGCCCAGCGAAAGGGACATCATGCCGGCCGCGGTGTGCGTGTGGTCCGGCGTGGAGATCAACACCGCGTCGATGTTGTCGGCCTCTTCCGAGAGCATCGCGCGGAAGTCGCGGTAGCGCTTGGCCCGCGGGAAGGCGCTCCAGGAACCGGCCGCCTGGCGCTCGTCCACGTCGCAGAGGGCGTAGATGTTCTCGCCGACGCCGGCCATGCCGCGCACATCGCCGCCTCCCATGCCGCCGACTCCGATGTGCGCCACGTTCAGCGTGTCGCTCGGAGCACGGTGCCGGGGACCACCGAGCACATGTGCGGGTACGATCGTCAACCCGAGGCCGGCAGTGCCGGAGGCCCGAACGAAATCGCGCCGGGAGAATTTGTTCTTCAGCGTCATGCTGCGCCTCGCTCCGGTAGGTCGTGCTTCTGATCACGAAGTCACGCGGACCAGGATTGGATGCGGGTGCAAGATGCTCCAGCGAGGGGGCGCTGCGCCACGGCTGGGGAGGAGTATGACGAAAATGCCATCCAGAGAGCCGCTGCTTTCCCGTCGCGCCGCGACGCTCGTGCCGGTCTCCGCGCTCGTGCTGGTTGCCACGCTCGGAGCCGGAGGATGCGTCGCTGATCTCTTCTCGGGGAACCGCGCGCCGACACCGGTCGACAGTATCCCACCGATCGAAGTACTCCTGGGAGGGACCTGGTCGAGGGACGTATCACCTTTCTTTCGAGACCCTGACAGTGATGCGTTGACCTTCACCGCGGCGGGAGCGCCCCCCGATGTCGTTGCGGTTTTTGTGTCGGGGAGCATGGTGAGAGTCAGCGCCAAGCGGGTGGGGGAGGGGGTCGTGGTCGTACGAGCCTGGGACCCGGACGGCAGGACGGCGAAACAGAGCGCGAGCGTGCGGGTTCGCGGTTTCGGCGTCCTCACTTCTCCGCCTCCACCCCCTCCCACGCCGGATATGAACTCTCCTTGACTCGCCGAGCCCGGGGTCAGAGACCTAGGCGTTCGAGAACCTCCGGGGGCGGGCCGTCGAAGCGGGGCATGGGGCGGTTCCCCACGAAGCCGAGATCGGCCATCCCCTCCGCCGTCGTCCAGAACGCGGTCGACGTGAGATCCCGCACGCGGTCGAAGAAACGGGCGGCGACCCGATATTCCGGGGCCGCATTCTCCGCCCAGCAGATGTCGTCGCAGATCGCGTGCTTCTGCTCTAGCGTCAGCTCGGTGAAGCGGCCCCCGAACCGCTCGGCCGACTCGATGTCCAGCCACACGAGCCCGCCACGCACGAGCGTCAGATCCTCGCGGTTTCCGTCGTAGGGCGCGCTCACCCATTCGTCGATGAAGGCGTGCGCGCCGAGCGCCGCCGCGCCGGGGGAGTGCTCGTCTTCGGGGATGATGACATCGCACAGGGCGGCGAGGGTGACGAGTTCGTCCTCGGTCAGCACGAGATCCCACCACACGACGGGCGAAACGAGGTCCGGGTCCGTCGGCGTCCCGGCGGCCCGGGGGTTGCCGCCGCTCGTGGCCCCGGAAAAGGCGGTCGCATCGTCGGCGGGGGGAACGCCGGATTCGGCCCCGTCGGCGCACGCCCCCGCGGAGATGGCTGCCGCGCCCGCCGCCCCGGCCGCGAGCACCTGCAGTGCCCGGCGGCGGGTCAGTCCCTCGGTCGCCTCCGGCTCCCGTTCGAGGTCCTGCGCGCGTTCGCGTTCGTGGTCGGACATCAGAGCGCCCCCTGACGGAGCTGGTCCACGAGATACTCCGACGATCGCCAGGCGACCGCCATGATGGAGAGCGTCGGGTTCTTGTCCGCGTTGGAGACGAACGGCCCACCGTCCATCACGAACAGATTCGGGACCTCCCACGACTGGCAGTACTGGTTGAGTACCGAGTTGTCCGGCCGGTCTCCCATCCGGACGCCACCCACCTCATGGATGATCTGGCCGGGCGCGAGGATCGCGCGGGCGCCGTCCGTCTGGACCGTCGAAAGCACGCGCCCCCCCATCTCCTCGATGATCCCGGCAAACGTCCGCTGCATGTGCAGGGCCTGGTTGAGTTCGTGGTCCGACCACTTCCAGTGGAACCTGAGCACGGGAATCCCCCACTGGTCGACGACCTCGGGATCGATCTCGCAGTAGCAGTCCTCGTTGGGGATCATCTCGCCGCGGCCGTCCATGTACATGAACGAGCCGTAGTAGCGGCGGCATTCCTCCTTGAATCGCCGTCCGTAGGCCCCCTGCGTGAGCGGCTCGATGCCGCTGAACGCGCCGTAGCCCGGCATCCGCTGCCCGCCGCCGAACTCGATGTGGTAGCCGCGGGCGAAATCGAGGCGTCCCGCCGCCTGCTCCCCGTACAGCCACCACGGCATGTACATGTGCATCGCCGAGGCCCCCTCCTCGGCGTGCCGCGGCAGGTGCTCGAGTGCCGGGATCTGTCCGGACACGCCGGCTCCCACCGTGTCCATGATGTACTTGCCGACGAGACCGCTCCCGTTGGCGAGGCCATCGGGGAAGAGCGAACTGCGGGAGTTGAGGAGGATGCGGGCCGACTCGAGGGCGCTCGCCGCGAGGATGACGACCGGGGCCGCGGCATGGCGGTCGGCGCGCGCCTTCTTGTCGATGTAGTGGACCCCGTTCGCCCGCCCCCGCGCATCGAGCGTCACTTCGCGCACCATGGCGTCGGTGACCGTCGTGAGGTTGCCGGTCGCCTGCGCCGGCGGCAGACAGACGGTCGTCGACTGGAAGTTGGCCTTGATCGAGCAGCCGCGCCCGCACGGCGTCGCCCAGTAGCAGGGCGCGCGGCCCCGCATGGCGTCGCGCGTCACCCGCTGGGCCAGCGCGTTGCCCGGCCACAGCATTCGCGACAGGCCTTCGGCGTCCTGCGCCTCGGTGAGGATCGCGATGTGCGCGGGCACGACCGGGATCCCGAGGCCCCCGCACGCTTTCTTCGCGAGCAGTTCGTAGGCGCGCGGCGCGGGCGGCGGCTGAAGGACTCCATCGGAGGAGTCGGGCGTGTTCTCGAGCCCCTCGCTCGAACCGTAGACGCCGATGAAGGCCTCGGTCCGGTCGTACCACGGTGCGAGGTCGTCGTACGTCATCGGCCAGTCGAACCCCAGCCCATCGCGGCTGTAGGGCTTGAAGTCGTAGGGGCCCATGCGGAGGGAGATCCGGCCCCAGTGGTTCGTCCGCCCCCCGAGCATGCGTGACCGCCACCACATGAAGTTGACCCCTTCGGCGCTCGTGTAGGGTTCGCCGGGGACGCGCCAGCCGCCGTCCACCGTCGCGTCGTAGAAGCCGAACGGTTTGTCGGCCGTCCCCGCGGCCCGGAGCGGCGCGTCGGCGGGGAGCTGGAACATCGGGGTCTCCGACACCGGATCGTAGTCCCGCCCCGCCTCGAGGAGCAGGACGCGGACGCCATGGCAGGCGAGCACGTAGGCGGCCATCCCGCCCCCCGCGCCGGAGCCGACGACGATGACGTCGTGGGTGTCCTGGCTGCGCCGGCGTAACGCGGGTGCCGAGCCGCCTGTTGTCAGACGCGGGCGTGAGGAAGGCATGGCCCGACGATGAGCGGGGAGGGCGCCGGAGGTCAACGGGTCGCCTTGCCGCGTCCGACCGGTGGGCGAACCTTCAGCGCCACCGGAGCGGAAACTCGATGGGAGGCGAGATGCACAGACGAGCCGTCGCGGGGCTCATGGTCATGGTGGCGCTGGCGGCGGCGACCGGCCGGCCGGCCGCGGCACAGTCGCTCACGGACCTCGTGTCGGAACTGTTCGTGTTCGGGCAGTGCGGCGTGCCTCTGTGCCTCGATCCGGACTTCGACGAGACCGGGGTTTTCAGCACGGAGCACGGCCGGCACTACCTGCGCGAACGGGTCCCGCGGAACGACGCGCTCATCCTCTCCTTCCAGGGGGGGATCGCCAGCGTGGTCGGCAGCCTTCCCCCGACCGCGATGGCCGGCGGCCGCATCTGGTCGGACGGAGAGCGGGGCGCGTCGTTCGGGCCGATTTTCGCGGAACGGGCCGAGACCCTCGGGATGGGGCGCTTCTTCCTCGGGCTCGAAGCGACGGCGTTCCAGGTCACGAACTTCAGCGGCGTGCCCACGGACAACCTCGTGCTGAACTTCTTCCACGAGGATTCGGACGTGGCCCTGGGCCCGGACCCCGGACTCGGTCTTCCCCTTTTCGAACGGGACGTGCTCCGGGTGCGGACGAATCTCGACCTCGACTACACGGTGGCCACGGCGGTGCTGAGCGCCGGCCTGGCGTCGTTCCTCGACGTGGGATTCGTCGTGCCGGTCGTGCGGGCCAGCCTGAGGGGAACGGCACACGCCCAGATCCTGCCGCTCGGCAATTCCCTCGCGCACCGTTTCGGCGGCACGCCCGCCGCGCCGGTCCTCGAAGCGAGCAACTCCGTGCGCGGGTCGGCGACGGGAATCGGAGATGTCTCCGCCCGGGTGAAAGTCAACCTCTTGGGGGGTACGACCGTGGGCCGCGCGCCGCCGCCCCTGGGCATGGCGCTCCTGGCGGACGTCACCTTTCCCACGGGCCAGGAGGAAGATCTGCTCGGACTGGGTGAGGGGCGCGGCCGCGCCCTGGCGATTCTATCCCTCAATCGGGGACGGTTTTCGCCGCACCTGAACGCCGGGTATCTCCTGCGCGAAGGCAACCTGCGCGACAGGAACTTCGACCGGGATGCGGTGCTTGCGACGGTGGGATTCGATGCTCTCGCGTCCGACGCCGTCACGGTGGCCGCCGACCTCATCACTCGCTGGGAACTGGCGGATCCGGAGCATCCGATGCCGGGTCCGGTCACGTTCGTCGGCAACCCGGCGCTCACGGTCGAGTCGTCATCCCTTCCGAAGGTCGGTCGCCACTTCATCGACCTCGCCGTGGGGCTCAAGTACATGCTCGGCCGAGACATGATTCTCGTCACGAACGCCTTGCTCCCGATCCAGGCCGCCGGTCTGCGGCCGGACGTCCTGTGGACGCTGGGGATCCAGGGCACGTTCAGATAGCGGAGGTATCGATGTTCTTCTTGCCACGAACGGGATCGGCCCGCCGGGGCCCGGTCGCGCCGATGCTGACCGCCGCCGGAGTCCTGACGGTCGCCGGGGTTCTGACGGCCGGTGCCCTCAACGCCCAGGCCCCGCCGCGGGCGCGGGACCTCGGGATCCCCTTCCCGGGGGAGCCCGGAGCCTGGAACGCGATTACGGATGTGGCCGGCATCCGGGTCGGGCACGCGACGATCGTCGAAGGAGAGGGGGCGCTCGTCGTCGGGGAGGGCCCCGTGCGCACGGGCGTGACGGCCGTGCTCCCGCGTACGGACAGCTTCGAACCCGTCTTCGCCGGGTGGTACTCGCTGAACGGGAACGGCGAAATGACGGGGACGACGTGGGTCGAGGAATCGGGCTTCCTCGAGGGCCCCGTGATGATCACGAACACCCACAGCGTGGGCGATGTCCATCAGGCGGTCATCGAATGGTCGCGGGATGCCGAGGCGAACCATCCCATCGCGCCGGGCATCTGGTGGAGCCTGCCCGTCGTCGCGGAAACCTGGGATGGGCGGCTCAACGACATCAACGGGTTCCACGTCGGCAGGGAACACGTCTTCGCGGCGATCGAGAGTGCCGCCTCGGGTCCCGTCACCGAGGGATCGGTCGGCGGCGGGACCGGCATGGTCTGCAATTCGTTCAAGGGTGGGATCGGATCCTCGTCCCGGCTGGTGGGGGACTACACCGTCGGCGTGCTCGTGCAGTGCAACTACGGGCGTCGGCCGCAGTTGCTGATCGCGGGCGTGCCGGTGGGGCAGGAGCTCCTCGGCTGGACGCCGTCCGGCGGCGCGGACGGATCGGCGGCCGGCAGCGAGTTCGACGGTCTCGGGTCGATCATCGTCATCGTCGCGACGGACGCTCCGCTGCTGCCGCACCAGCTCAAGCGGCTGGCCCGGCGTGCTCCGATCGGGATCGGTCGGATGGGCGGCTACGGGATGAACGGCTCCGGCGACATCTTCATCGCCTTCTCGACGGCCAACGGCGGGGCGTGGAGCCGCGGAGAGAACACGACCGTGGAGATGATGTCGAACGACGCCATGTCGCCGCTGCTGCTCGCGACGGCGCAGGCCACGGAGGAGGCGATCACGAACGCGATGGTTGCGGGTCGGACCATGGTGGGACGCGACGGGAACACGGTGCCCGGACTCCCGCACGACGAAGTGCGGCGGATCCTCGCGGCGCACAATCGACTGGAGAGACCGTAGTGGTTCCCGGGGAGGGGCGAAACAAGCGACGGGGTTCGGCAGTCGCCTGGGTCGCGCTCCTTCTGACGGCGCTCGTACCGGGGTCGGCGCAGTGCGCGGTCGATGCCCTGTCGGCCCGCCCGGGTCTGGAGTTCGGACCCCCCGCCCTCGTGGCGGCTTCGCCGGTTCCCGGACAGGCCGCGCAGGCATCGGAGTCCGCGTCGGAATCCGCGGCTGAGGAGGAACTGGGCTTTCTGGCGCGACTCGTCACCTGGCTGCGCGAGACCACCGCCGAGTTGGGGTGGTTGGGACCCTTCTTCTTCGGACTCTTCTACGCGCTCGCCGTCGTGCTCTTCGTGCCGGGTTCGGCGCTGACGATCGCCGGGGGCGTCACCTTCGGGCTCGCGCTCGGCACCCTCACCGTGTTCGTGGGCGCGAACATCGGGGCCGCGCTCGCGTTCCTCATCGCCCGCTACGTGCTGCGCGACCGCGTCGAGAAGCTCCTCGCCAACCGGCCGGCGCTACGGGCGATCGACCGCGCGGTCGAAACCCAGGGTTGGCGTATCGTCTTCCTCACCCGCCTATCGCCGGTATTTCCGTTCAGCGCGCAGAACTACTTCTACGGCCTCACCGGCGTGACCTTCACCCAGTACGTGGCGGCCTCGCTCGTGGGGATGTTCCCGGGGACGCTCCTGTACGTGTACATCGGTGCGGCCGGGGCGGAGGTGGCCGAGGCGTCCGGCGGCGCCGCGAGTTGGGGGCAGACCGCCCTGCTCGTCGCCGGCCTCGTCGCGACGGCCGCCGTGGTCGTCCTCGTCACGCGCGTGGCCAGGCGCGAACTGCAGAAAGCGCTGGCCGAGGTGGAAGACTCTCCCGGCGCGTCGGCGTGATTTCGTGACGCGGCGGGCCCCGCGGCATCCTCCGCCGCGGGGCCCCGGGACTCCTCGCCCGCGGGGAGATCCCGGTCAGGAACCCCCGCCGAGGATGACACGACCGCCTACGTACAGCCCGCGACCCGGCGCCGCGAAGCCCCAGACCTCCTCGTAGGCCGAGTCGAGGAGGTTCTCCGCGCGCACCGTGAGCGTGAATCCCGGACCTCCGCCACGCCCGGCCATGTCGAAGCTGGCCGAGAGATCGAGCACCGTGTACGCGGGAAGCGTCACGGGCGCCGCCGGGAAGGAGGAGAAGTCGCGGTCCTCCCGCTCTCCCACGCGCCGCAGGCTCACGTCCAGCCCCACCCGCGACGAGACCGGATAGAAGGCCGACGCCGCCAAGGCGTGCTTCGGCCGCCGCAACAGCGCGGAGCCTTCCACGAAGGTTGCGCCGGGACCCTCGTCGAAGCCGGAGTCCTGCACCTCGGTGTCGAGGTACGTCCAACTGCCGGTGAGCCGGAGCCGGCGTGCCTCGACGGACGCCTCCGCCTCGAGCCCCCGGCTCCGGGCCTTCGCGACGTTGAAGAAATTGGGGTCGCCCTCGGCGGGCGGAGAGCCGGTGTACTGGATCAGATCCCGGTAGCTCTGGCTGAAGCCGGTCAGCGAGAGCTTCAGCGAGCCGCCGAGGTCCTGGTCGATTCCCCCCTCGAAGCTCGTGGAGCGTTCCGGCGTGAGGTCCGGGTTTCCCGTAACGAAGCCGGTGGCGAAGGTCTCGAAGAACGTCGGTTCCTTGATTCCGGTGCCGGCCGAGACCCGGAGGCGCGTCCCCGACGCGTCGGCGCGCCACGCCGCTCCCGTCCGCCAGCTGGCCGCCGCCCCGAACCGCTCGTCGTCCTCGGCCCTGACGCCCGCGTTGAGCGCCAGCGCGTCGCGAACCCATGAGAACTGCGCGTGGGCGGCGCGGTTCCACCAGTCGTCCTCGGAGTCGCCGGAACTCTCCCCGAACTGGGAGAAGGACCGGTTGAAGCCGCGGACGGACTGCCGCTCCTCCTCGTACCCCGTTGTGACCGCCAGCCCCTCGGAGGGGCGCCACACGGCGCGGCCGCCGGCGGTGACGCGCCGGGTGTCGGAGAGACTCTTGAACCCGAAGAAGCCCAGGCTGTCGGCGGGGTTGTCGGGCCCGTCGTCCGTTCCGCGGTCCGATTCCCAGACGCTGAGGAAGAGCCGCGTCTCGAGAGCATCCGCCCAGCGCCGGCCCGCGTCGATGTTGACGGTGAGCGCGTCGCCGAAGGAATACGCGTTGCGGTCGACGACGTTTCCCGCCCCGTCCGTCGGATAGTGGAAGCGCGAGTCGTTGTAGCGGATGGCGAAGGTCGCGTCGGTGTCCGCGTCCAGGTTCGCCTGCACGCGCCCCGTGGCCGTCGTCTGCCGGTGCTCGTTGTTGAAGGCGAGGATACCATCCGTCGCGCTCCCGCCGAGCGAGAAGGCATAGGAGAGTCCGCCGCCGCCTCCCGAAAGGTCGCCCTGCCAGCGCGTCGTCCCGAAGCTTCCGGTCTGGAACGAGACGCTGCCCCGAGGCGGTCCCGCCCCGCGGCGCGTGAAGATCTGGATGACCCCGCTCACGGCGTCGGAGCCGTACAGCGCCGACGCCGGACCGCGTACGATCTCGATGCGCTCCACGTTGTCCGTGGTCAGCGATGCGAAGTCGTAGGATCCCCCCGGCTCGTTAACGCGCACGCCGTCGACGAGTACGTGGACGTAGTCGGACTCGCCCCCGCGCAGGAACACGGAGGTGATGGCGCCAAAGGATCCGTTGCGGGCGACCGCCAGGCCGGCGACGTGCCGGAGCGCGTCGGACACGAACTCGATCCCGGCACGCTCCAGCTCCTCGCCTTCGATGACGGTCGTGTTGGCGGCCACCGTCCACTCGGGTTCGGCCCAGCGGTGCGCGGTGACGACGAGTCCCTCGAGGCTGATCGGTTCCTGCGCCCGAAGCGGGGACGCGGCGAGAGCGGCGCAGGCCGCCGCGGCTACGGCGAGTGGGTGAAGGAGGCGCCCGCGCGCCGGATTCACATGTCTCATCTCGGTTCTCCCTTCTCTCACGGAGAGGAGAGGGAGATTTCCGAGGTGTGCCGTGCCCGGAAGACGACCCCTCACCTCCCCGCGGAGGTGTGTTCTGGGCGCCGGATGGGCACGTCTCCTGGCTCGAGGCCGCCGGGGCTCGCCTTCCCGGGACCGCGTGGTCCCAGTGGCACGTCCGAGTCGGCGTTCCGGGACAATCCCGGACCTCTCACAGTGGCGGGGCCGCGCCGGATTCACACCGGCTTCCGTGAGCCCCCCCGGCCGATTCTGTCGTGCCCCGAGGATGCGCCGAACGCCCCCGCGGGTCAACTCCCGGCCTCAGGAAAGCTCTTCCACCCGGTGGCCGAGCTCGCGGAGCTTGGCGACGATCGTCGCGACGTGGTCGTGGCCGCGCGTCTCGATCGTGAGTTCGATCCCCACCTTTCCGACGGAGATGTCCCCGAAGGCGCGCGTGTGTTCGATGTGGAGGACGTTCGCGCCCTCGATTGCGACGAGGGCCGTCACTTCGTTGAGGTAGCCCGGGCGGTCGCGAACCACGACCGCGAGGCGCGCGAGCCGGCCGTCGGCCCAGAGCGCGCGGTCGATGACCCGCGACACGAGGTTCATGTCGATGTTGCCGCCCGACAGGATGCAGACGGTGACATCGGCCGGTCCGAACTCGATCTTCCCCTCGAGGACGGCGGCTACGGACACCGCTCCACCGCCTTCCACGACGAACCTCTCGGATTCGAGGAGGAAGAAGATCGCGCGGGTGATCTGTTCCTCGTCGATGAGGACGACATCGTCCACCAACGTCGCCAGGTGAGGGAAGGCGAGGTCGCCGATCCGCTTCACGGCGATGCCGTCCGCGAGCGTGTCGGAGTTCTCCAGGTGAACGGGCTTCCCGGCGGCCAGCGATTCCCGGGCCCCGGGCGAGGCCGCGGCCTCGACGCCGATCACGCGCACGTTGGGCCGCTGCGCCTTCACCACGGTTGCGATGCCGGAGATCATCCCGCCCCCTCCGACCGGGACGATCACCGTCGTGAGGTCCGGCACCTGTTCGAGAATCTCCAGTCCGATCGTCCCCTGGCCCGCCATCACATCGAGATCGTCGAAGGCGTGAACGGGCGTGAGTCCCTCCCGCCGGGCCAGACGTTCGACGAGCGCCATCCCGTCGGAGAGCGTCTCCCCGGTCTGAATCACGCGGGCGCCGTAGCCGCGCGTGTGGGCGACCTTGATGAGGGGGGCGTGGACGGGCATCACGATGGTGCACGCGATCTCGAGCCGGGAGGCGTGATACGCGAGGGCCTGGGCGTGATTCCCGGCGCTGGCCGCAACGACACCCCCCTCGCGGGCGGCCGGGCCGAGGCGCAGGAGTTTGTGGAGCGATCCCCGGTCCTTGAACGATCCGGTGCGCTGCCGGAACTCTGTCTTGAGATGGAAGCGGCCGGCGGCGCGCGCCTCGAGGGCGAAGGACTTCGGGCAGGTGGTCCGCGCCACACCGGACCGGATCCGTTCGCGGGCCGCGACGATGTCTGAGTTCCTTAACATGGAAATCAAAACCCGGTTGAGGTTGGCGGGGTTCCGCGACGGGCCTCAGGACGCGAGACGCCGAAGTTCATCGATGGCCCCGGCCGCGTCGAGACGGGTCAGGTCGATCGCGTGTCCGTCGTCACCACCCTCCTCGAGCCACCGGCCCACCATCGCGCTGGGCACGGACTCTCGCGGCGAAAGCACGGTGGGCGCCCGCAATTCCGCCACTCGCACCGCATAGCAGGCGTCTTCCACGGCCTCCTCCCAGGCACCCTCCACCCACGTGACTCGGCGCCGCGCGAGCACCTGACCACGCGCCACCGGCTGGAGCATCCGGTGCGCCTCATCGAGCCCGGGGAGCACGATGAGCCAGGAGTGCGGTTCCGCTTCCGGCTCCAGCAGGAACCGAAGTTCCTCGAGTTCCTCGATCCAGTCGAGACGAAGTTGGACCGCCGCGGCCCGCTCGAACTCCAGTCCTTCGGAGGCGGCGTCCCGTGCCTCCGTGAACCGGTCCATGAGTTCCCATGCGTAGCCCGGGTCGGCGAGTAGGCGCCCGGCGGCTTCCGCCTGCCGCCGGTAGGCGTTGAGTCCCACGCGGCGCGCGCAGGGCGCGGTGCAGAGGTCCATGTCGAATTGCATGCACGGGCTCCGCGCGGGGTCCGGGCGCACCGATTCGGCGCAACTCCGCAGCCGAAAGATCTTCTCCACGAGGCGACGGATGCGCTCGGGCAACTGCCGGCTCCAGAAGGGGCCGACGTAGCGGGCCTCGGCCCGGCGCGGCCGGCGCACGACGCGCAGCCTGGGAAAGGGTTCGTTTCGGCGCAGTTCCAGATACCAGCCGACGTCGCGCCGCTTGAGCGCCTTGTTGTAGGGCGGACGCTGGCCGAGGATTCGCTCCGCCTCCACGAGTCGCGCCTCCAGGTCGCTCCCGGTCGGATGTGCCTCGACGCCCCGGGCAATCCGCAGCATCTCGGCCAGACGCTCGTTCGATGGCCCGCCCGAGTAGAAGTAGCCCCGCACGCGCCGCCGCAGGTTCACGCTCTTCCCCACGTAGAGGGGATGCCCGTGTGCGTCCACGAAGACATAGACGCCCGGGGTCGTGGGCAGATCGGGCACCCATTCCGGAACCGGCGTCGCGCGCGGGATCGCGAGACCTCCTCTGTCTTCAACCGTCGGTTTCCCGCGGCCCGGCCGGCCGCGGGACGGGCAATGTCCGCTTCGGGTTGTCTTCGGTCAAGCGACGGGCGACGCCGGCCTCGCGTGCGCCGCACCCGTTTGGCCGCGGCGCGCCGGCCGCGCATATTCGGCCGCCATGATCGCGCTCATCACCGGCATCACGGGACAGGATGGCTCCTACCTGGCCGAGTTCCTGCTCGACAAGGGGTACGAGGTGCACGGCGTCGTGCGCCGTTCCTCGGTGGAGAAGTACGACCGCATCTCGCATCTCAGGGACCGGGTCACGCTCCACCAGGCGGACCTGCTCGATCAGTTGTCGCTCATTCGCGTCCTCGAACGCGTGGAGCCCGGGGAGGTGTACAACCTTGCCGCGCAGTCCTTCGTCCCCACCTCGTGGGATCAGCCGCTGCTCACGGGTGAGTTCACGGCGCTGGGCGTCACGCGCATGCTCGAGGCGATCCGCGCGGTCGACCACACGATCCGCTTCTACCAGGCCTCCTCCTCGGAGATGTTCGGGAAGGTGCGGGAGACGCCGCAGAACGAGGACACGCCCTTCTATCCGCGCAGCCCGTACGGCGTCGCGAAAGTGTACGGCCACTTCATCACGGTGAACTACCGGGAGAGCTACGACCTGTTCGCGACGAGCGGGATCCTCTTCAACCACGAGAGTCCCCGGCGGGGCCGGGAGTTCGTCACGCGCAAGGTGAGTTGGGAGGCGGCCCGCATCCACCGCGGGCTCGCGGACCGCCTGTCGATCGGGAACCTCAAGGCGGAGCGCGACTGGGGATTTGCGGGCGACTACGTCGAAGCGATGTGGCTCATGCTGCGCGCGGAGACGCCGGAAGACTACGTGATCGGAACCGGCGCGACGCACTCCGTCCAACGGCTGATCGAGATCGCCTTCGATGAGATCGGACGCGATTGGCGCGAGCACGTCGAGCAGGATCCCGCGCTCCTGCGGCCGGCGGAGGTCGAGCGGCTCTGCGCCGACCCGTCGAAGGCGAAGCGGCAACTGGGCTGGGAGCCGCGAATGTCGTTCGAGGAGATGATCCGCCTCATGGTGCGAACGGACATCGAACGGATCGACGCCAGGGCCGGCTAGCCCCGGGTTGTCAGCAGTCCGTACTGCTAGGTGCGCAGTTTTGCGAAGAGCAGGAGGCCGGCACCGAAGAAGATGATGTTGGGCAGCCAGGCCGCCACCGTCGGTGACAGCGCCCCTCCGGCGCCCATCGCTTCGGCGATGCGGATCAGGGTCAGGAAGAGGATCGTCGTGCCGAGCGCGATCCCGATCGAGGTCGGCGCGCCGCCCCGCTTGTTGCTGTGCGCAAGCGGCATCCCGAACACGGCGATGACGAGGCAGGCGAAGGGGAAGGCGATGCGCAGCGCGCGAGAGGTTCTCAGCCCGTTCGTCGTGCCGCCCGATCGTTCGACGGACTCGATGAGGCGCCCCAGTTCCGCGTAGCGCATCTCGTCCGGTTCCTTCGGTCTGGCCTGAAGCTCCTCGGGCGTCTCGTCCAGTTGCCGCACGAACAACTCGCCAAACTCGTAGGCGCTTTCCTCTTCCGGGCCGCGGAACTCCCGCATCCACCCCTGCTGGAGCACCCAGCGCGCGGACGCCGAGTCGTACTGCGCGGTGTTGGCCGTGATGTGCACGGTGGGGAAGTCGGGCTCCGCCCCCCTCCGCTCGATCTGTACATCGTCCATCCGGCCCTCGCGCGTGTCGAGCAGCCGCGCCTTGTACACGAGGCCGTCGTCGCCCCGGTAGACGAACGAGTTTCTGATCGTCTGGCTGCGGGCCTCCTCCTGCTCGAGGACTTCGGCCGATTTCCGGGTCGTCACGGCGACGAGTTCCGTGAGACCGAGCGCGACCACACTGAGCAGCGTGGCGCCGCAGAGGATCGGGAACACGAGCCGATAGAAGGAAACGCCGCCCGCCTTGGCGGCCGCGACCTCGAAGTGCCGGGACATGGAGGCGACCGTGAACACGGACCCGAGCAGAGCGGCAATCGGAAACCCGAGCAGCGACTGGTACGGGAACTCGTACATGTAGTGGAGGACGATCTGGGACCAGGTGGCTCCCTGGTCGAGGAATCTGTCGATGTTGTCGGCGACGTCGATGACCATGAAGAGGAACGGCACGCCGAGCGCGCAGGCTGCGAAGATCCGCACGAACTGGAGCAGGACGTACCGGTCGAGCAGCTTCACGGGGTCAGCGCATCACCTTGGTCGAGCGCGCCAGAGCCACGAGCCCGAGGGCGCCGAACAGGATATTCGGGGCCCACATGGCCACGAGCGGCGAGATCCAGAGGCGGTCGGAGAGTCTCTCGCCGCCGATGAGCGACACGTAGTACGCCCCGAAGAAGCCGAGGCTGACGCCAACGACGAGCGCGACGCCCCCGCGCGGGAACCGAACGGCGATCGGAGCCCCGAGGAGGACGAAGACGATGCACGCGGCCGGGATCGTCCCCTTCTTGTGAATCTCGACCCAGTACTGGTTGATCCGGCGCAGGCCCGTGACCTCGCGCTGGGCGTAGGACTGGAACTGGTTCGCCGCATCGAATGCGGTGTAGAAGCGACGGGCTGCGCTCTCGGCGACCTGTGTCGTGGAATCCGGCGCGGCGGCTTCCGGCGCGGGTCCCGGCTCGATCTCGCGTTGCGCGGGCGCTTCCGGTGTCGCGGGGAGGCCCTCTCCCCGGCCGGGGGCATCAACTTGCCGGTAGGAAACGCCGCCTTCCAATTCGGGGACGTCATCCTTCCGGTCGGCGATGTAATCCTCCCAGTCGGCGACGTTATCCTCCCCGTCGGGGATCTCGCCGGCCCAGGCATCGGAGCCGCCCGCCGGCCCGGCGTCGGTCCCGGGAAGCGGCGCATCCGCGAGAGGCTGCTCGAAATCCAGCAGCATGTCGGTGATCGCCTGCGCGTACACCAGGCTCTCCGACCGCGCGGCGTCCGCCATCTGCGCGCCGCGATCCGCCTCCGCGCGCATGTCGGCGATGTTCATCTCCCGATCGCCGCGTATGGCTGCGGTGTCGCGCTCGAGCCCGTTCGCCACATCCGGGATCTTGAGCAGCATCCGCTCGAAGGCGATGCGCCGGAAGGCATGCGGGCGCTCGTTCAGGCGCACCTGGACGACGCCATCCTCGAGGTCGAAGTAGAGGTCTTCTCCCTCCTCCGAGAAGCCCATCTTTCCGCGGGTCGCGTAGATCGAGCGGCTCTCCTGGCCATTTCGCTCATCGTAGATCGCGACATCGTGGACGACGCTCTCCTCCCGGTCGATCATGCCGGGGTGTACGTAGACATAGGACGGGAGCACTTCGTTGATCGTATGTTCCCGAAGGTTGAAGGTCGGCGTCTTGCGGCCGATCCCCCTGAGCAGCACCTGCAGGTGATGGTTCGACTGGGGCAGGACCGTGTTGTTGAACCAGGTCATCCCGCCGGCCAGAATGACGGCACAGACGAGGAGCGGGGTCATCACGCGCGACAGGGGGATGCCGCTCGCCTTGACGGCGGTGATCTCGAAGTCGCCCTCCATCCGGCTGAAGACGTACAGGACCGCGATGAGCACGGCCATCGGCAGGGTCTGCGCGAGGATGAAGGGGATCGAATAGACGAAGACCTCGGCGATCACCGTCCACTCGAGGTCCTTGCCGATGAGCCGCTCGAAGCGCTTGCTCACCTGATCAAGGAGGAGCAGCACCGTGGTGCCGATGACGGCGAAGATGAACGGCCCGGCGTGACGGCGCAGGATATAGCGGGTGAGAGTTCGCATCGCCCCGAGATTACTGTGTTTTCGGGCCGTTGTCAGCCCGGGCGGGTCTTCCCGGGGCCGGTTCCGCCCCGCGGTTTCGTCACGGTCCGCCAAGTTCTGTACCGAGATGCAGCCCGATAGATCCCTTTCGGGCACGGGCCCGCCGCCGCACCGGGTCGCCATCGTACTGATGAGCGCGGTGGGGAGCACCGTCCAGGGGATGCCCATCGTCACGTCCCTCCGGCGGGCCTGGCCCGGCGCCCATATCACCTGGGTGCTGCAACCGGGCCCGGCGACGCTGATGGCCGGCCGGCCGGACGTCGACCGGACCATGCTCTTCCACCGACGGCTCGGCGCCCGCGCCTATTCCCGCTTTCGGCGCGATGTGGCGGGAGAGACGTTCGATCTCGTCATCTGTCTGCAGCCGAACTTCAAGGGAGGGATGGTCACGCGTCTGCTGCGCGCTCCGGAGCGCCTCGGCCACGATCGGGCGCGCGCCCGCGACCTGAGCTGGCTGGCCACGAACCGCCGCATCCCGCCGGCTCCCATGGCCCATATTCAGGACGAACTGTTCGAGTTCCTCGACCATCTCGGCGTCCCGCGATGCCTGGAGTGGCGTTTTCATTTCACGGAGGAGGAACGGCGGGAATCGGCGCGGTGGAGGGAGGGATTCTCGCGCCCGGTGCTTGCGATCGTGCCGCGGAGTTCCAACGCCCGGAGAAACTGGACCCTCGAGGGGACGGCGCGGGTAATCGACGTGGCGGCCGGCGATCTGGGCCTGCAGCCCGTCCTCGTGGGAGGAGACTCCGGGGAGGAACTGCGGGATGCCCGTCGCCTCGAGAGGTTGTGCCGGATTCCCCCGCGGGTCGCGCTGGGGGGGACGCTGAGGGAGTTGGCGGGCCGGCTCTCGGCGAGCGATCTCGTGCTGGCGCCGGACACGGGCCCTCTGCACATGGCGGTGGCGCTGGGGACGCCGACCATCGGACTGTACGGGTACACCGACCCCAGGCGCAGCGGTCCCTACGGCCGGTTCACGGAGCTCACGGTGGACCGGTTTCGCGGCTCCGCCGGGTCCGATGGCGGGCGAATGCCGTCCCGGGCCACTCGGCCCGGACGCATGTCGGGAATCCGCGCCGAGGAGGTCGTGCGGAAGCTGGAGCGGGCCATCCGCTCATATCTGACAAGCTGAGAAGGCGGCACATGACCGAAGGGACGAAGACCGTGGCGGGCCGGATCCTCTGGGTGGACGACGAAGTCGACCTGCTGCGTCCGCATCTCATGCTGCTGCGCTCCTCGGGGTATCACGTCGATGCCGTGATGAATGGTCAGGACGCGATGGAGCTCCTGACGGCCGCGTCCTACGATCTCGTGCTGCTGGATGAGCGAATGCCGGGGCTGCGCGGAATCGAGGTTCTCGACCGCATCCGGAGTTCCGCCCCGCGCCTCCCCGTAGTGATGGTCACGAAGAGCGAAGAAGAATCGACCATGCACGAGGCGATCGGGCGGCGGGCGGACGACTACATCGTCAAACCGACGAGTCCCCGGCAGGTCCTGTCGGTCGTGACCCGGCTCCTCGCCGGCCCGGCCCTGCGCCACGAGCACATCACGCGCGATTTCTCCCGCCGCTTCGGCGAGCTGCGGGAGCGGGTCTCCACCGCCGCGTCGTGGCGGGACTGGGCCGACCTGTACTCGGAGCTGGTCGACTGGGACCTGAAGCTGGAGGAGGCCGGCGAGTCGGGCCTGCGCGAGATCCTCAACGGGCTGCACACCGACCTGAGCCGGGGGTTCTGCGATCTCGTGGCGGATCGGTACGGGGAGTGGGTACACGAGGGAGGCGAGCGGGGGCCGACCCTCTCCGTGGACGTGCTGCCCCGCTTCTTTCGACCGATCCTCGACGAGGATCCGGCGGCGCTGCTCGTCGTGATGGACTGCATGCGGCTGGACCAGTGGCGGGCTGTCCTCCCCATCGTCAGCGAATACTTCGAGATCGAGGAGGCGCTCTACGCGGGGCTCCTGCCGACGGCGACCCCGTTCGCGCGCAACGCGATCTTCGGAGGCATCTTCGCGGACGAACTCGCCGAGAGCCGTCCGGAGTGGTGGGAGAAGGGGAGCGAGATCGGCTACAACTCGTTCGAGGACGAGCTCTTCGAGCGGCATATCCACGAACTGACCGCGTCGCGGATCCCCGTGCACTACGAGAAGATCTTCTCGGCCCAGGAGAGCGAGCCCATGCTGACGCGGCTCGGCGGTTACCTGTCGTCCCCTTCGGCCACGGCGCTTGTGTTCGGATTCGTGGACATGCTCACGCACGGGAGGGCGCGGTCGCGCCTGATTTTGGAGATGGCGCAGGACAGCAGCGCCCTGCGCTCGCTCACCGTGACCTGGTTCGAGCGTTCACCGGCGCTGAAGGCGCTGCGGCTGGCCGCGCAGCGGGGAGTCAGGGTCCTCCTGACGACGGACCACGGTTCGATTCACTGCCGCCGGCCCGCCACGATCTACGCCGGACGCGACGCGTCGACGAGTCTGCGCTACAAGATCGGCGCCGACATGAAGGTGGAGAACCCGGCCGCGGTCATGTCGACTTCGGACGCGGACGAATGGAGGCTGCCTCCCGGTGGGATGAACCAGACCTTCGCCCTCTGTCGCGAGGACTACTTCTTCGTCTATCCGACGAGGCTGCGTGAATACCAGAACCGGTACCGGGACAGTTTCCTGCACGGCGGGGTGAGCCCCGACGAGATGGTGCTTCCGGCCGCGCTGCTCACGCCACGGTGACTCGATGAACCCGGGCCGGAGCGGCGAGGGCGCGTCCTCGTACCGGCGGCTGCTCCGGTTCCTGAGCCCCTATCGCTGGACCTTCCTCGCGAGCCTGGCGCTCGGCGTGCTCGCGGCCGGACTCGAGGCGTTCAGCCTCCTCCTGCTCATCCCGTTCCTCCGCTCGCTCTTCGGCATGGGGCCTCCCCTGCCCGGCGGCGGACGGAACGCGGCGGAGCGCTTCATCGACGGGATCGCGGGGGGATGGCTCGGCCCGGAAGCCGGACTGGACGGGCTGCGGGCCGTGTGTGTGCTGGTGCTCGCCGCGCTCCTCCTCAAGAACCTCTGCATCGTAGGGGGGCGGGCGCTCTCGATCCGCACCCAGGAGTTTCTTGTCCGCGATGTGCGCAACGCGGTGCACGCGCACCTCCAGCACTTGCCGCTCGCCTTCTTCGAGCGCGGAAAGGTGGGCCAGTTGATCGCGCGCGTGATCACGGACGCGGGGGAGGCGAAGCCCGTCGTGACGGATGCGCTCGCGCAGGCCGTTCGCCAGGTGGCGACGCTCGCGGCCTACGCGGTGGCGCTGTTCGCTCTCTCGTGGAGGCTCGCGCTGATCGCCGTCATCCTCGTGCCGCTCGTGTGGCTCGGCCTGCGGCCGCTGCTCGGACGGCTGCGCGAAAGGTTCCGCCGCACCTGGGATGACCACGGAGAACTCGTCTCGGCGCTGCAGGAATCGCTCGGCGCGGTGCGGCTTGTGAAGTCGAGGGTCGCCGAGGACTTCGAGAAGGAGCGCTTTCGCCGCCGTTCCGACGCGTTCAGCCGCAAGCGGATCGCCGCGGCCACGACCCGACACCTCGCCTCGCCCCTTTCCGAGGTGCTCGCGTCCGTCGTGGCACTTGGGCTCGTCTGGATCGGAGCGTCGTTCGTGGGCGGTGCCGGGTCGATCGCGCCCGAGCAGTTCGTGGCCTTCGTGACCATCGCGCTGCGCGCCATCACGCCGGTGAAGGGGTTCGCGCAGTATCCGGCCCTCGCCGCGCAGGGGCTCGCCGCGGCGGACCGCTTCTTCGAGATCCTCGACCAGGACCCGGAGCCGGCGGGCGGGTCGCGGATCGCGACGGGTCCCGAACGGGAGGTCCGCTACGAGGGCGTCAGCTTCGCCTACGAGCCGGGGCGGGCCGCGCTGCGAGGCATCGACATCGTCATCCCGCGCGGCTCCGTCGTCGCCATCGTCGGCTCGTCGGGGAGCGGAAAATCCACGCTGGTCGACCTGCTGCCGAGGTTTGCGGACCCGCAGTCGGGACGGGTCACAATCGATGGGACGGACATCCGGGAGTTCTCGGTGGACTCCCTCCGCCGGCTCATCGGTCTCGTGGGGCAGGAGGCGGTGCTCTTCCACGACACCGTGGCGGCGAACATCGCCTACGGGGAGGACACGCCGGACCCGGCCGCGGTCGAGGCGGCGGCGCGGACGGCCGGCGCGCACGGCTTCATCGCGGGACTGCCCGATGGCTACGACACCGTGCTCGGCGATCGCGGCGTGCGTCTGTCTACGGGCCAGCGCCAGCGCATCGGGATCGCGCGGGCCATCTTCCGCGATCCCCCGATCCTCATCCTGGACGAAGCCACGTCGGCGGTGGATGCTGAAACGGAGACGGCGCTCTGGACGGCGGCGGAAGGGTTTCGCGGCCGCACCGTGATCGTGGTCGCCCACCGGCTCTCCACGGTGCGCGAGGCCGACCGGATCTTCGTCCTCGAGCGCGGGCGACTTGTGGACGCCGGCCGCCACGACGCGCTCGTGTCTCGCGGCGGGCCGTACCGGCGACTCTTCGGCCACCAGCTCGAACGCGTCTCGCAACCGTGACCGACCGGGCCGGCCGGGACGCCCGGCGTGGCCGGAGCGGCGGCCGGCGGCTTGCGGACGCGCTCGTGGACGGCGGCGTCGCCGGTCTGCATCTCGGGCTGCGCGCCGCGCCGGAACCGGTGGCGCTGGCCGCCGGCCGGGCGCTCGGGACGCTGTGTCGCGACCCGCTCCGCGTGCGTCGCCGCGTCGTCGAGTCCCAGCTCGCCGCGAGCTTCCCCGCCGCGACGCCGCGCTGGGTGCGCGACACGGCTCGCGCCTGCTACCGGCACTTCGGCCGGGAGGCCGCGCTCCTCATGGGCAGTCCGTCCCGAATCGAGCGAACGCTGTCTCGCGTCGTCGACGTGGCCGGGCTCGGCCCGCGTCTGCAAGCGGCGGTCGCGGAGCGCGATGGCGCCGTGATCGTCGCCGGGCACCTTGGCAACTGGGAGCTCGGCGGCGCCGCCGTGCGAGCGCTGGGAGTGCGCGTGACGACCGTAGTGCAGCGCCAGCGAGGCGCCTTCGGCCGTCGGCTCCGCGACCTGCGCGCGCGGCTCGGGCTGGAGGTGCTCGACCGCGACGCGGCGGCGCGTCCGGCGCTCGACGCGCTGCGCTCGGGCCGGGTCCTGGCCCTCGTGGCCGATCAGCACACCCGGCGCGGCAGCGCCCCGATCGACTTCCTGGGCCGCCCCGCCTGGACGTCGCTCGCCCCGGCACGTTTGTGTCTCGCGGCCGATGTCCCTCTCTTCTTCGCGGCTCTGGTGCGAGACCCGGCGGGGTACAGGATCGTCCATGAAGAGATCGGCGGCGGCGGATCCGGCGCCGCCGGCGATCCGGTCGAGGTCACGAAGGGATGGGTTCGGGTGCTGGAGAGGGAGGTGGAGCGGCGACCGGAGCAGTACTTCTGGTTCCACCGGCGGTGGAAGCGGGTGGCGCAACACGGAGAAGGCGCGTGATTCACATCGGGATTCCGGTTCACAACGAGCGCGAGACGATCGGTCCGCTGCTGTGGCGCATCCGCGAACTGCTCTACGGCGAGCGGCGGCAGTTTCACGTGCTCGTCTGCGACGACGCCTCGGACGACGGGACGGACGAGGCGCTCGAGCGGTACCCGCGGGTGCTCCCGCTGACCGTACTCCGCAACGAAGCGCGGATGGGCTACGCCGCGAGCCTCGACCGGCTGATCCGGGCGACGCTTCGCCGCTCGGGCTATCCGCGGCGCGACGCTTTCGTCTCCATGCAGGGTGATTTTTCCGATCCGCCCGAGCGCTTGCCGGAGATGCTGCGGCGCTTCGAAGGCGGCGCCGATCTGGTCACGGTCGCGCGCGGTGATTCGGAACCCTTCACACGGCGTCTGACCCGGGCCGGCGGCCGGCTCTGCGCCCGTCAACTGCTGTCGGCTCCAGCCGTGACGGACCCTTATGCGTCTCTTCGGTTATATAGGTTGTTCGCTCTGGAACGCGCTCTCGCCGCCGGCGATGGGCCGCTGGTGCAGTACGAGGGCTGGGCCGCCAACGCCGTGCTGCTCCTGCAGGTGTGGCCGTTTGTACGAAGATTCGAGGAGATTCCGCATGATCCGCACCCCCTCCGCCGATACCGTGACGCCCGCTTCCGGGCCGGCGAGCAACTCCGGCAGCTGTTCGCCGCCGGCCGGGACCGCGCCCTGCGCGAGATCGGCCGGCGGATCGCCGAGGCGGCCTGACATGCGGAAACGAAGCCTGCGCCGCGGCGCCGTGGCGTGTCTGGCGCTCCTGGCCCCTTCGATTCCGGGTACGTCCGGCCTCTCGGGGCAGAGTAACGCGGGCCAGGTGGCCGATGACCTCTTCTCCGAGAGCTGGCCGTTCGAGATCGGGGAGACCTCCGAGTACGCCGTGCTGTTCGGGCCGGTGAACTTCGGGCGCATGCACCTCCGGGTCGAAGCGCAGGACACGATCCGCAGCACGCCGGCGTATCGGCTCTCGATGGAGATGAAGGGGAGCATCCCCTTCTACAGGATGGACGACCGCACGGTGAGCTGGCTGGCCCCCGATCCCTACCGGTCGCTCCGCTTCGAAGAGAACCTCCGGCAGGGAGGGTACCGCAGGCAGCGCCGCTGGGAGCTGGATCACGAGGCCCTCGCCGCCACGAGACACGACTGGAACGAGGAGGCGGAGGCCTACCTTCCGCACCGCCGGCAGCGGGACCTTCCAATGCCCCCGGGCGCGCTCGACGAGATCTCCTACCTCTACCTGATCCGGACTCTCCCGCTGGAGATCGGCCGGACCTACGAGTTCGATCGCTACTTCGAGGAGGACGGCAATCCCGTCGTCGTGGAGGTTCTGCGGCGCGAGCGGGTGCGTGTACCGGCGGGGACGTTCGACACGATCGTTCTGCGTCCGACCATTCAGACCGACGGTCTGTTCGGAGAGGACGGTCGGGCCGAGGTCTTCATCTCGGACGATGACCGTCGCCTCATCGTGCAGATCAAGAGCCGCATGAGGCGAGGCCAGGTGAACATGTATCTTCGCGGCTTCGAGCAGAACGCGGCGGAGACCGATCGCTGACGTTCGGACCGGTTCCGGCGGGGCAGCGGCGGCGGGGCCGCACTCCCTTTTTGCCGTGGTGCATCCTAGGTTAGTCTTGAAACCCGTATGGTGACGACGACCAGCAGGAGGTGCCTTGAGCAAAGGAAATCATGTGCCGAATTCAAGTGACAGAGCCCGCGATGAGTTGTTCAGCCACATCCGCCGCTGTGGCGTGCTCGACGCGGAAGAAGAACAGCGGCGAGAGTGGTTCGACGATACGATCCAGTACCTCGGAGAGCGGTATCCGGAGTTGACGCCGAGTGAGCTGTCTGACCTGCGCACCATCGGCGAGCGGTACTGTGCCCCGGCGATCCCGCACGGAGGCGCGGCTCAGCAATCCAAGCAGGAAGCCCCGGTTTAGCCCGATCCAGGACCACCGGCGTGGTAACGAGGTAACGTAGCCTGAACGAACCCCCGCCCCCGGACAGACCGGGAGCCACACCATCCGCTAGTCGGACCGCCGAATGGACCTCGGACTCGCTCTGAGGCTCGGCGCGGTCCTCGCGCTCGTAGCGGCGAACGCCTTCTTCGTTGCGGCGGAGTTTGCGCTCGTCAGCGCGCGACGGACCCGCATCGACGAACTGGCCGGTGCCGGCGATCGTCTGGCCCGCGTCGTCCGCAGGGCGCAGGACGATCTCGACCGCGCCATCTCCGGTACACAGCTCGGGATCACCATCGCGTCGCTCGGCCTGGGCTGGATCGGCGAGCCGGCGCTCGCGCGGTCGATCGAGCCTCTGTTCGGCGCGCTGGGCTTCGCCGCCGGGGCAGCGGCGCTCCACACGACGGCCATCGTCGTCGCCTTCATCCTCATCACCTACCTTCACATCGTACTCGGCGAACTCGCGCCGAAGACCGTCGCGCTTCTGCGCCCGGAGACGGTGAGCCGTTACCTCGCCGGTCCTCTCCTCGCCTTCAACCGTGTCGCGACGCCGGCGATCTGGCTGCTCGACGGCTCGGCCCGGTGGTTCCTGCGGATGATCCGCGCCCCCGTCGGCGACACGCACGGCGTCGAACATGCCCACAGTCCGGACGAGATCGAGGTGCTCGTTCGACAGAGTCGGCGCGAAGGAATGGTGGAGAGGGACGAACAGGCGATGATCGAAGGCGTGTTCGACCTCACTCATACCGTCGTTCGGGAGGTGATGACGCCCCGCCCGGACATCGTCGCCGTCGGGGCCGCGGATCCGGCCAAGGTCATCCTGCAGGTCGCGGCGGAGTCGGGACATTCGCGTCTCCCCGTCACGGACGATTCGCTGGACGACATCGTCGGCATCATCGTCGTGAAGGATCTGCTCGCGGAAGTCCTCGCGGAGCGTCCGACGGGACTCGTGGCGCGGGACGTGATGCGCGAGGCGCTCTTCGTCCCCGAGTCGAAGGCGGTCGACGACCTGCTGGCGGAAATGCGGGCCCGGAAGACGCACATGGCCGTCGTCGTCGATGAGTTCGGCGGCACGGACGGCATCGCCACGCTGGAGGATCTTCTCGAGGAGATCGTCGGCGAAATCTACGACGAGCACGACGAGGCGGAGGCGGGGCTGGAGGTCGGTCCCGACGGATCGGTCGGACTCGATGGGGGCGTCTCGTTCACGGATCTGCTCGCGGCTCTGGACCTCGATGATCTCGACGAAGACGAGGAATACGACACCGTGGCCGGCTACGTGATCGGCACGCTGGGCCGGATCCCGGAGCCGGGGGACCGGGTCCCGCTGGGAGATGCGTGGCTGGAGGTCGCGGAGCTGGTCGAACGGCGGATCACGCGGCTCACCCTGCTCGGCGTGGATGAGAAGACCGTGGGGAGATTGTGCGAAGCACTCGAATCGTGAACGCATCCGAGCCCCGAACTTGCTGGCGTGGGCATCGCAACCGAAGTTGAAACAGCGTCCTTCAACGAAAGGCTCCGCTCTGGCTCGCCGAACATGGTCGGAAGGGTTCCTGACTTGAGGTTCCGGACTTGAACCTCTCCGACTCCTGGAACTACGAGCAGTTCGACGCCGAAGCGCAACGGCTGTACGAAGCCGGCGACTTCGATCAGGCGCTTGGCCTCCTCAAGGAGGCCCTCACCCGTTATCCCGACTCCGTCGAGCTCCTCGTCTCGCTCGGGTATACGCGTCTCGCCCGAGAGGAATATGCCTGGGCGCGCGCGGCCTTCGACGGAGTTCTCAGGATCGATCCGGAACACGAAGAAGCGCTCGCCGGGCTGGGAGATGTCCTGCTGAAGCTGGGGGAACGCGCGGCGGCCTTCCAGATCTTCGAAGGCCTCATCACGCTGGGGTACGATCGGGACGTGGAACTCATGCTCTGCGTGGGGCGCAGCCTGCTGCGGGAGGGTCTCCTGCGCCGGGCGGAGCGATTCTTCCGGCTTGCCCTCGCCGCCGACCGCGAGAGCCCCGATGCCGCGCTGGATCTCGCCTTCACCTTCTACCGGGACGGCGACACCGAGGGGGCGCTGTTCTGGAGCCGCGAGGCGGTGCGCCTCGATCCCCGTTTCGCGGAGGCCCGCGCGCTCTACGGCAACGTGCTCTACGAACGCGGCGATTTTCGGGGGGCGCTCGCGCAACTTGCGACGATCCCGGTGACGGACCTGGCCGACCCGATCGTCGCGTGGCGGGTCGTCGATCTCAAGCGGCGACTCGAAGACCTTCCGTCCGACGCCGGGGAGTTGCGGCCCTACCTGCTGGCGCTGGAGGAACTGGCGCCGGAACCGAGTCCGGAGGAACGCCTGCTGGCCGAGGTCGAAGCCCGGGCGAACGGGTTGACGGCCGGACCGGGCACGGGCCAGCTCGATCTGTTCGGTCGTCCGCCCGACGCGTCGGCCGTGGACGTGCACCGCGTGCGTGCCCCGAACGGCGTGGTGTACGAGGGAGACTGGGATGGGATCGTGCGGGCCATGCGCAACGGGTCCGAGGAGCCCGGCAACTCCCTGGCGGACTTCATGCGCAACGAAGCGATGCGGCTCCAGGCGCTGACGGGCATCGCCGTGTCCTGGCAGACGGCGCGGGCCTTCCTGGAGGACTCGGCCCGGGTCGGCGCGCTCGAAATCGAACGCTAGCCGCGATCGGTGTCGCAGGCTCCGCTGCGCATCGCCGTCATTGGTGGCGACGGGATCGGTCCCGAAGTCATCCGCGAGGCGTGTCGAGTGCTCCGGGCCGCGGCGGCCAGGGGCCTGTCCGATATTGACCTGACGCACTTTCCGCACGGCGCGGACCACTATCTTGCCACCGGGGAGACGCTGTCGCAGCCGACCTTCGAGTCTCTGAGGGATGACTTCGACGCGATTCTCTTCGGCGCCGTGGGCGATCCGCGCGTGCCCGACGGACGTCACGCGCGCGACCTCCTCCTCGGACTGCGGGTGCGGCTGGACCTGTTCCTCAATCGCCGCCCGCTTCGGCTTCGCGCGCCGGAGTTGTCGCCGCTGAGGTCCGCGGATTCGGCGTCCATCGACTTCGAGATCTTCCGGGAGAATACGGAAGGCCTGTATGTCGGCATCGGCCGGGTCGAGCGCGAGGGCACGCCGGATGAGGTCGCGGTTTCGGAGTCGGTCGCGAGCCGGTTCGCGGTCGAGCGCATCGTGCGGCGGGCGTTCGAGCACGCGGCTCCCCGGGGGTTGCGCGTCACGCTCGCGGACAAGGCGAACGCGGTGCCGCACATGTTCGGGCTCTGGCGCCGCGTGTTCGCGGAGGTCGCGGCCGGATATCCGGGGGTGAAGTCCGAGATGCGCTACGTGGACGCGCTCGCGATGGAGATGATCCGGGTGCCGGAGCGGTTCGGCGTCATCGTCACGTCGAACCTGCTCGGCGACATTCTCTCCGACCTGGGCGCGGAGATCGTGGGTGGGCCGGGTCTGGCGCCCTCCGCCAACGTGAACCCGGGCGAGCATGGATTGTACGAACCCGTGCACGGCAGCGCGCCGGACATCGTCGGGACGGGGCGGGCCAATCCGATGGCCGCGGTGCTCAGCGCCGCGCTTCTCCTGAGGGATCACGGGGCGGCCGACGCGGCCGATGCGGTCGAGGCGGCTGTGGATGCGGCGCTGGCTTCCGGAGTGCGGACGCCGGACATCGGCGGAAGCGCGACGACGTCCGAAGTCGGAAGCTGGCTTGCGGAACGGGTGGGCGCGGCCTGATCCGCCACGCTAAACTAGGCTAGGTTTCACGGATCCGGTCGGACGGCCGGCAAGAGATGGAAGGATACTGCGACAATGAGCGACGGAAACGGCAACGGGACGGTATTTCTCTCGGCGGCCCGGACCGCCATGGGCGCGTTCGGCGGCAGCCTGAAGGACTACTCGGCGGTGGACCTCGGCGTCGTCGCTTCGGAGGCGGCGATCGAGCGCTCGGGCGCCGAACCCGGCGATTTCGGGCATGTGGTGATGGGGAATGTGATGCAGACGTCCGCCGACGCGATCTATCTCGCGCGGCACGTGGGACTGCGGGCGGGGCTGCCGGTCGAGACCCCGGCCGTCACCGTGAACCGCCTGTGCGGCTCGGGGTTTCAGGCCGTGATCGATGGCTCGCAGGAGATCGAACTGGGGGAGAGCGATGTCTGTCTCGTGGGCGGAGCCGAGTCCATGAGCCAGGCGCCGCATATCGTGCGCGGGGCCCGCTGGGGTCTGCGGCTGGGCCCGGCGCCAAAGTTCGAGGATTCGCTGTGGGAGGCCCTCACCGATCCCTACTGCGGTTTTTCGATGGCCCAGACGGCGGAGAATCTCGCGGAGGACTACGGGATCTCCCGCTCGGAGGCCGACGAGGTGGCGGTGCGCAGCCAGCGGTTGGCGGCGGAAGCCTGGGAGGGCGGCCGCTACGAGGACGAGGTCGTGCCGATGAAGGTGGGAAGGAAGGGGAGGGAAACCTCCTTCGAGCGGGACGAGCACCTCCGGCCCGACACGACCGTCGAGGGGCTCGCGAAGCTTCGCCCGTATTTCAAGCAGGACGGCCTCGTCACGGCGGGCAACGCGAGCGGCATCGGGGATGGAGCGGCGGCGCTCGTGCTCGCGGGCAAGGACTATGCCGCCGCGCACGGCCTCGAGCCGGCCGGCCGCCTCGTGTCCTACGCCGTGGCGGGCGTGCCACCCCACATCATGGGCATCGGGCCCGCGCCCGCCTCGCGCGCCGCCCTCGAGAAGGCCGGCCTCACCCTCGACGACATCGATCTCGTCGAAGTGAACGAGGCCTTCGCTCCGCAGTACCTGGCGGTCGAGCGCGAACTCGGTCTCGACCGCGACAAGGTGAACGTGGACGGCGGGGCGATCGCGCTGAGCCACCCGCTCGGCATGACGGGGGCGCGGATCACGGGGCATCTTCTGCACGAACTGCGGCGCCGGGGCGGCGGACTGGGTCTGGGCGCGGCGTGCATTGGCGGTGGACAGGGCGCCGCCGTCATCGTGGAGGTCGACGCCTAGCACGGGAAACCGGCAGGCTGCCGGTCCGGGCCCCGCGATCAGTCGGAGGGAGCGAACATGGATCCTCTATTCTTCATCCTCGCCGGGGCGGGCGCGCTGGCGCTGGCCACGAGTCTCCGCATCCTGAAGGAATACGAACGGGCCGTCGTCTTCCGGCTCGGCCGCGCGCGTCCGACCCGCGGGCCGGGGCTCATCTTCCTCGTCCCGTTCGGGGTGGAGCGCATGGAGCGGGTGAGCCTGCGGATCATCGCCATGGACATCCCGCCGCAGGACGTCATCACGCGGGACAACGTGTCGGTGAAGGTCAACGCGGTCCTCTACTTCCGGGTCGCGAACCCGCGACGCGCCATCCTCGAGATCGAGGACTTTCTCTTCGCCACCTCGCAGCTTGCGCAGACGACACTGCGCTCGGTCATCGGGCAGGCGGAACTGGACGAGGTCCTCGCGGAGCGGGAGAAGTTCAACCAGATCCTGCGCGACATCATCGACCAGGGAACGGACGCCTGGGGGATCGACGTCACGGGCGTCGAGGTGAAGGACGTGGACCTGCCGAACGAGATGAAGCGCGCGATCGCCCGGCAGGCGGAGGCGGAACGCGAGCGGCGCGCGAAGGTGATCAACGCGCAGGGCGAACTGCAGGCGGCGTCGAACCTGAGGGACGCGGCGCGCCAACTGAGCGAATACCCGGCGTCGCTTCAACTGCGTTTCCTGCAGACGGCGACGGAGATCGCGGCGGAGAACAATTCGACGACGCTCTTCCCGCTGCCGGTCGAGTTCGGGTCGATGGCGGGTCTGTTCAAGGGATTCGCGACGGCGGCCCCCGAAGCGGCCGCGGCCCCGGCTCCGGTCGACGAACGCGCGCTCGAAGGCTCGGAAGGAGCGCCGCAGTTGCCCCGCGCGGAGGCGGCGGAGGATGTGTCGGATGGGGCGGGCGAGGCGGAAGCGGTGACGAGGGAGCGCGATGCCGCCGGCTGACGACAGTCGCGACGGTTCCGGCGGGTCCGGTCTCCCGGAACGCCGGTCGTCGCTTCCCCAGACGGTCACGCAGGAGCAACTCGAACGCGTGATCCGGCGGGCATCGGATCTCCAGTTCCGCAGCTCCACGTCGATCGGCGGGGAGCTCGGGGCGGGCGAAGTCGTGCAGATCGGAGCCGAGGTCGGCATCGAGGAGCGGTACGTCCGGCAGGCGCTGGCCGAGATCGAGGCCGCCTCCCTGATCCCCGACGCACCTTCGGACGAGGGGCTCGCGCGCCGGATCGTCGGTCCGGCGATCGTGAGCACGAGCCGGGTCGTACCCGGAAGTCCGGCGGATGTGGAAGCGAATCTCGAATCGTACCTGCGCGAAGAGGAGCTTCTCCGACAGGTACGGTCTCGATCCGGCGGATCGCTCTGGGAGCCCGGGACGGGGGTCGTCAACCAGATGCGGCGCGCCATGGATGTCGGCGGGCGACGGTACACGCTCGCGAAGTCGCGTAACCTCCAGGTCAGCGTGGAAGCCCTGGAGAGTGGGTGGTCGCTCGTCACGCTGACGGCCGACATCGGCAACATGAGGGCGGAACGGCTCGGCGGCTGGTTCACGGGAATGGGACTGGGCGGAGCGGCCGGCGGCTTCGGCCTGTTCATGGCGACGGGGGGCGGCGTCCTGCCGCTCCTGGGAGGACTCGCCATCTTCTCGGGCTTCACGGCTATCGCGACGGTTTCCGCGCGGGCCGACATGCGGAAGGTCAGGCAACGGATGGAACTCGCGCTTCAGGGTCTGCTCGACCGACTCGAACGCGGCGAGAATCTTCGCAGCGCCGAGGAACCGTGGCACCGGAAACTGCTGCGCTGAGAAGTGTGTGCTTCACGAGGCTGTCACACAGCCGAAACCGATACCTGAAGACATAGAGGGAGTGGACATTGACTGAGATTCGGAAGGTCGGGGTGGTCGGAGCGGGACTGATGGGGAGCGGGATCGCGCAGGTCAGCGCGTCGGCCGGCTATGAGACGATCGTGCGGGAGGTGGAACCGGGATTCCTCGACCGGGGGATGGCCGGGATCCGAAAAAGCCTCGACCGCGCCGTACAAAAGGAGAAACTCGACGCGGCCGACGGGGACGCGACGATGGCCCGTCTACACCCGACGCTCGAACTGGGAGATCTCGCGGCGTGCGACCTCGTCATCGAGGCGATCACAGAGAACCTTGGAGCGAAACACGCGCTGTTCGGCGAGCTTGGCGGACTGTGCGCAGGGGAGACGATCTTCGCCTCCAACACATCGAGCCTGTCCATCACGGAACTCGCCGCCGAGACGGATCGCCCGGATCGTTTCGTCGGTCTCCACTTCTTCAGCCCCGTTCCGGTCATGCCGCTGGTGGAGGTCGTCCGCTGCGGGCAGACGGCGGACGAAACGTTCGAGGCCGCCTTCGCGTTCGCCGAATCGCTCGGGAAGAGCCCGATCGCCTGCGGCGACAACACCGGTTTCGTGGTGAACCGGCTGCTCGTTCCCTACATGCTCGACGCGATCCGCGCGTACGAGGCCGGGGTCGCGTCGATTCCCGACATCGACAAGGGGCTGCGCCTGGGCTGCGGATACCCGATGGGCCCGTTCACGCTGGGCGATTTCGTGGGGCTCGACACACTGTACCACATCACGGGAATCATGTACGACGAGTACAAGGAGGCGCGCTTCGCCTCTCCCCCTCTCCTGCGCCGCATGTACCTGGCCGGATACCACGGCCGAAAGACGGGGAAGGGCTTCTACGACTACAGCGGCGACGAGCCCGTCGTGTCCAGCTTTGTGCTGTAGTCCGGGATCAGGTCGGCCAGAGCCAGCCGAAGGCGCCTCCCGTCAGCAGCCCGTAGACGAGGGCGTCGAACACGTTGCGGCCCGTCGTGCCCCACGACTGGGAATACCAGATCGAACGCTGCAGGTGGGCGAGCCCGTATCCGCCGAAGGCGACCGTGGAGGACATGCGGAAGACCTCCATGTAGCCGGTTCCCGGGCCGAGCGTGAGGCCGGTCACGTACCCCGTGAAGGCGCTGACCACGAGACAGTAGACGAACCACTGCGCGAGCTGGGGGCCCATGTTGAAGGGGTCGCCCGCCGGCAGCACGGTCATGAACCCGGTCGGCCCGCGCGCCGCCTTCTCCCGGAAGGCCTCGTCCTTCAGGTCTTCCTTGCTGGTCGGATGGGGGAAGGAGTAGTCCCCGGCCGGGATCCCCCGCAGCGCGTCCATCACCCCGCCCTCGTCGGGCGCCTTCCCGAAGTCCTTCCGGTGATATCCGAGGAACATGTGGATGACGGAACTCCCGGCGAACACGAGTCCCGCGGCCAGCAGGATCGGCAACCAGAGGCTTGGCACATGAACCATTGCTTTGCTCCTTCCAGTGCGCACTTCCCGGGTCCGCCGCGTAGTGCGGCGGGGGCAATTCGCCGCGATCCAAGGTAGGGCGCGCGATTCGTCGGCGCCTCGGGTCTAGCCCGGGAAGCGGAGCTGAACGCCCAGCGCGTCTCCGGCAATCAGCGGCCGGATCCGGACTCGGGCGGGCGGAGACCGTCCGGATGAGGCCGGCGAGGGTTCGATTCGGAGCCAGCCGGCGGCGGCGCGCGTTGCCCGGCCTCCCACCCACCAGCCGATGAAGCCGCCGACGACCACGTCGGACAGCCAGTGCCGGTCTCCGTAGATCCGGGCGAGTCCCGTACCCGCGGCGGCCACGTAGAAGGGGATGGCCCATCCGCCATCGGTCACCTCATCGACGGCCGCGGCGATGGCGAAGGCGTAGGCCGTGTGGCCGGACCCGAGGGATGCGTTGCCCCGGAACGGATCGAAGTGCAGGACGCCCCTATCATCTCGCGGGCGGCTTCGCCCCAGCGTCCAGTTGACGACGGTGTTCGACAGCGAGCCGGCGAAGATTCCGAAGAAGGCCGACGTCGCCCGCCGGACTCCCCGTTCCCCGTCGAACGCGACTCCAAGCAGAATTCCGCCCCCGGCGAGAAGGGGTGCCGTCCGCTTCCAGTCACCGTACGTGTGGCCGCCCTCGGCCAGGTCACGACCGAACGCCCCCTGGTGATCAAGCGCCAGATCGCGGATGCTCTGGTCGAGAAGAAGGGCTCCGCCGAGGACGCCGGCACCGAGTCCAACGCGGTTCCAGGTCTGACTCGTCTCCCCACCCGCCGGTCCCGGGGCGGCGCGGTCCGGGTTCGGCGGCGACACGGGATCCTGCGCGGCGAGCGGGAGAGGCAGGAACAGCCACGCAACCCGGAGGGGGGCGAGGCCCGCTCGAGGAACTCCAGTACGCGTGATCCGGCGGCTGGCGCCGCAACGTCCGAAGGGTGTCATGAACGCCTTCGAAGCTGCCTGCCCGGAGGCTCCCCGGCAACCGCCCGGCGGCGCTCACGGGACGACGTCTCCAACGGGCAAATTTCCTTGCGATACAAGGGTTTTCGCCGTATTTTCAAAGCTTGTGACGAAGACACCGGAGGCACCGTCTATCCGCCAGCCTGAGGCGTCCTCCGCGCCTTTTCTCAGGCGCTTGATCCTTCGCGACTACCGCAACTTCGAACGACTCGAATGCGAGTTCCCCGAGGCCGGCGTCGCGATCATCGGGCCCAATGGATCGGGTAAGACGAACCTCCTCGAGGCGATCTACTACCTTGAGGTTTTTCGATCCTTTCGAGGCGTGCGGGACCGCGCACTCGTGCGGTTCGGACAGACGGTGTTCCGGGTGGAGGGCGAGGTCGAAGGGGGGATGTCCGTGGCGGCGGCGTACGACCGGTCGCAACGGATCAAGAAGGTGGAGGTCGACGCGCTCGAAGTGGAGCGGGTTTCGGCCGGGATCGGCTCGGTGGGGGTCGCGGCGTTTCGCCTCGACGACGCCGAAATCGTGCGTGGAGGGCCGACGCTGCGGCGGCGCTTCCTCGACGTTGCGCTTTCGGTGGGCGTGCCGGGCTACCTCCCGGCGCTGCAGCGCTATCGGGGTCTTCTGTCGCAACGGAACGAAGCGCTTCGGCGCGGCGGGTCGAACGACGAGATCGAAGCCTGGACGGAAGGGTTGATCGAGGCGGGTGGAATTCTCACGGACAGGCGGGCGACGTGGGTGATGGAGGGGGCGGAGCGATACGCCGATTTCTATGCGCGGATCTCGGGAGGAGACGGGGCGGGGCTTCGGTATTCGGCGTCGATCGCATCGGACGACGGAATGGAAGGTCCGGAGGGCGCCGGTTCGTGGGAGGACCGCTTTCGGCGCGCGCTGGAGAGGACCGGGGAACGTGAGCGTCGCCAGGGCATGACCGTAGTGGGCCCGCACCGCGACGAGATCAGGTTCGAGGTCGAGGCGCCGGAAGGCTCTCGCGACCTCCGGAGCTACGGGTCGAGCGGACAGCAGCGCACGGCCGCGCTTGCCCTGCGGCTGCTCGAAGCGGACCGGCTCAGGGAACGGCTCGGCCGTGAGCCGCTTTACCTGCTCGACGACGTGTTCGCGGAACTCGACGACGGACGCTCGGACCGGCTGTTTCGCCTCTTCGAGTCGGAGCGGGGCGGGCAGGTGATTCTCACCGCCCCCAAGCCCGGCGATGTGGGGCTGATGGGTGGCAAGCTTGCGCGCTGGCGCCTGCGCAACGGACGGATCATCGCATGAACGGCGCGGCCTTCGAGGCGATGCCTCGCGGAAGGGCGCGGCGCGGAGACGCGAGAGCGGGCGAGCGGCATCCCGAACGCGTCGGGGGCGTGCTGGCGGAGTTGCTCGATCGCATGGGGATCCGCGAGCGGGTGGAGCGCAGCGCCACCGCCGCGCGGTGGGAGTGGGTCGTAGGTCCGCACATCGCGCGCGTAACGAGAGTGGGCGGAATCAAGGGCGGGACGGTGTTCATCGAAGTGGCCGGTGCGGCCTGGATGACGGAACTGAACATGATGAGGCGAAAGTTGCTGAGCCGCCTGAACCGGGATCGTACCCGCGGCCGGCTCGAACGAATCGTGTTCGTGCAGTCCGGGGAATCGTCGCCGGCCGCGGCGCGCCCCGGCCGAACGGAGAAGGGGAGGGGTTGATGGCGAAGTCGACGGCGGGCGGAAAGCCCGTGGAAGATAAGAACGACTCGGACTACACCGCGCGGCAGATTCATGTCCTCAAGGGACTTGAGGCCGTGCGGAAGCGCCCGGGCATGTACATCGGATCTACCTCGGGGCGAGGGTTGCACCACCTCGTCTACGAGGTCGTGGACAACTCGATCGACGAGGCGATGGCGGGACATTGCTCCGGGATCGAGGTCACGATCGGGACGGACCAGTCGATTCGGGTCGTGGACGACGGGCGCGGCATCCCCGTGGACCTTCACCCGACCGAGAAGGTGCCGGGGGTCGAACTCGCCCTCACGACGCTCCACGCGGGCGGAAAATTCGACAAGTCGAGCTACAAGGTGTCGGGCGGGCTGCACGGCGTGGGCGTTTCCGTCGTGAACGCGCTTTCCGAGTGGCTGGAGGTCGAGGTTCGTCGCGACGGCCACGAGTGGACGCAGCGCTACGAGCGCGGGGTCAGCCAGGGGAAGCTCAAGAAGGGGCGGAAGACGAAGGACACCGGAACTACGGTCACCTTCCGCCCCGACCCCGAGGTCTTCGAGGGACTCGGGGACCCGCTCGAATACAGCTTCGAGACGCTCGCCAGCCGCCTCCGGGAACTCGCCTACCTGAACCGGGGCGTTCGGATCGCGATCGTCGATGAGCGGCAGGAGGATCTGCGCCGCGACTTCCACTTCGAGGGGGGGATCGCGCAGTTCGTCGAATATCTCCTGGGCAACAAGACGCCGCTTCACGCGGACGTGATCTCCGTCTCGGGCGCGCAGGACGACACCGAGTTCGAACTCGCGATGCAGTACACGGACGCCTACAGCGAGAACACGTTCACCTTCGTGAACAACATCAACACGCACGAAGGCGGGACGCACCTGTCGGGTTTCAAGGGCGCCCTCACGCGCACCATCAACAACTACGCGCAGCGGAACAACATCCTCAAGAAGGCCGATCCCACCCTGAGCGGAGACGATGTGCGCGAAGGGCTCGTCGCCGTGCTCTCCGTGAAGGTCATGGAGCCCCAGTTCGAGGGGCAGACCAAGACGAAGCTGGGGAACAGCGAGGTGCGCGGCATTGTCGAGAGCCTCGTCAACGACCGGCTGGGGACATGGCTGGAGGAGAACCCCGGTCCGTCTCGACAGATCATCGAGAAGGCGGTCCAGGCCTCCCGGGCGCGGGAAGCGGCGCGAAAGGCGCGGGACCTGACGCGAAAGAAGTCGGCGCTCGAGACCGGCATCCTGCCGGGGAAGCTGGCGGACTGCTCGATCACGGATCCCGAGATCGCGGAACTCTACCTAGTGGAGGGAGACAGCGCGGGCGGGAGCGCGAAGATGGGGCGCGACCGCAACTACCAGGCCATCCTCCCCCTGCGCGGCAAGATCCTCAACGTGGAGAAGGCGCGGATCGACAGAATCCTCTCCAACGAGGAGATCCGTGCCATGATCACGGCCATCGGGACCGGGATCGGCGACGAGTTCGATCTGTCGCAGGCCCGGTATCGGAAGGTCGTGATCATGACGGACGCCGACGTGGACGGCGCCCATATCCGGACGCTGCTCCTGACCTTCTTCTTCCGGCAGATGAAGGAACTCATCAACGCGGGATACATCTACATCGCGCAGCCGCCGCTGTATCGGGTATGGAAGGGGAAGACGGAGTTCTACTGCTACGACGAGTCGGAGCGCGTCGCCGCGCAGGCGAGACTCGACAACGGCAGGGGGAGCGCCTCGCTGCAGCGGTACAAGGGGCTGGGCGAGATGAACGCCGATCAGCTGTGGCAGACTACGATGAACCCGGAGAAGCGCACGCTGCTCCAGGTGAGGATCGACGAAGCCGCGGAGGCCGATCGGCTGTTCGACACCCTCATGGGCGAGAACGTCGAGCCGCGCCGCGAGTTCATCGAGAGCAACGCCCGCTACGTACGCAATCTCGACGTCTGAGTCTCCTCCCGATCCACCGCTCGTTGCCGGTTCGCGCGGGTTGATAGCCCGTTGATGCCCGCCCCGATCCTTGTGTCGGAGAGGGCGGCAGGGCGTCGCCCTCCGGGATCAATCAGGGGAGGTGGATGATGATGAGGACGAGGAGAGGCAGGAGGACGGCGTGGCCGCTCGCCGTGGCGTGGGCTTTCGCGGGAGCCTTGGCGGTCTCGCTGGCGCAGCCGTCCGTGGCCGCGGCGCAGAGCGAGTGCGCGCCGTACATCTCGGGAGGCCCGGACAATCCGGCGAGCGGAGAACTGATCGGCTTCCAGAGCGTGACGATCTCGATCGGCGCCGCTTTCGGCCTGAGCGTCGGGATCACCGCAACCTTCAACGTCGGTGCGTACGATATGGATGGCCGCTCACCGATGTACGTCCGATGCGACGAATACGTGGAGTGGAGCTTCCAGTGAGCCGCGCCTGGGGAGTCATCGGTTCGAAGTCGCGTCCCGCGCACGCTGAGGTGTCGACTGCAAACCGTTCCCGGCCACCGAGTTCCGCTCGGTGGCCGGGGATCTTCTTGCGCACTGTCGCGCTGGGCCTGGCGGGCGCCGTCGGTCCTGCGGGCTGCGGAGGCGCTCCGGAGGCCCAGGGCGACGGACGGGTATATTTCAGCGAGAACACCAGCCAGGCCTACGAGATCGGGCCGTCCGACGCCTACCTCGATCAACTGGACGACCGAGTGAGCTTCGGTTCGATCATCGACCTGCTTGCCACGCCGACCGGATATTTCGTCGCCGACGGGCTCGACCCGCGCATCGTGCTCCTCGACCGGAATCTCAATCCGGTGCGGATCCTGGGCGGGGATGGAGAGGGGCCCGGAGAATACAAGTTCCCGAATCGCCTGGTCAGGGCAGACGATCAGGTTCTGGTCCTCGACGGGGGGAACGCGCGAGTCGTATACCTGACCCTCGAGGGCGATTTCGTCGCCAGCCAGCGGTTTCGGGGCAACGCGCACGACATCGCCGTACATCCGGAACTCGGGCTGCTCGTCGCCGGCGATGCTTTCCCGGATCACTACCTGTCGCGCCCGACGTCGACCGGAGCGACGGCGTTCGGAGCGGTCCCATCCGAGTTGATCGTCGACTACGAAGGCGCATTCCAGTTGCCCGTGGACCTGGTGGCGGTCACGCCCGACGGCCTGATACACGTCCTCGACGGCGACCGGCTTGCGCTCGTGAGTTATCGTCCTGACGGCGACCTCGAGGGCATCGTCTACCTGCCCAGGGGAATGCGGGCTCGCGAACTGAAGGAACAACAAGACGTGATCGAAACGTTCGGCGGACCTGAGCGGGTCCTCGGCGCCCCGATCGTGTCCGCCCTCAGGCCGTTCGCGGACGGGCGCCTGTTCGCCCGGAACACATCCGAGACCCCGACCGGTCTGACGACGAAAGGTCTCGTTCTGGACCTGGACCGTCTCGAGGCGATCCCTCTGGTCGTCCCCGCGGGCCAAGAGGATCGGTTACGGGTGCGGGGTGGCGTCTACCTCGACGGATCAGATCGAGCGGTGCTTAAGCCCAGGGGGAGCGAGGGACTCGAAACCGCACGGATCGAGCTTATGACCCAGGACCAATGACCGCCCCCGTCGTTGTCGCGATCGATCAGGGGACCACCTCCACGCGCGCCATCGCGTTCGATCTCGAGGGGAGGGGGGTCGCCAGCGCTCAGCGCGAGTTGCCTCAGAGCTATCCGCGGCCGGGCCGGGTCGAGCACGATCCCGAGCGCATCCGGGACGATGCGATTGACGTGACGCGGGAGGTCATCGCCGCCGCCGAGGCGCTCGGGCATCGCGTGGCGGCGATCGGCATCACGAACCAGCGCGAGACGACGGTCGTCTGGGAACGCGCGGGCGGCAGGCCGATTCACCCGGCGATCGTGTGGCAGGACCGGCGGACGGCGAAGGAGTGTGCCGAGCTTCGCGAGGCGGGACACGAAGAGCTGATCGCGCGCCGCACCGGTTTGCGGCTCGACCCGTACTTCTCCGGGACGAAGCTGGCGTGGATCCTCGACCACGTTCCGGGAGCGCGCGAGGCGGCCCGGAAGGGCGAACTCGCCTTCGGGACGATCGACACCTGGCTGCTCTGGTGCCTGACCGAAGGGCGCGTGCACGCGACGGATGCGTCGAACGCGTCGCGGACCCTCCTCTACGACATCGATGAGGGCCGGTGGCACCCGGAACTGCTCGAACTGTTGCGTGTGCCCGACTCCGTGTTGCCCGAGGTTCGCGATTCGGCGGGCGATTTCGGGGAGACGTCCGCCGGGCTCTTCGGGCGCGCGATCCCGTTGCGGGGCGTGGCCGGCGACCAGCAGGCGGCGACGTTCGGGCAGGCGGCGTTGGAGCCGGGCGGGATGAAGTTCACCTACGGAACGGGCGCGTTCGCGCTGCTGAACACCGGCGTGGATCGACTCGCCTCGCGCCACGGTCTGCTCACGACCGTCGCTTGGCAGCTGGACGGGGAACGCACGTATGCCCTCGAGGGCAGCATTTTCGTCGCCGGCGCCTCGGTTCAGTGGCTGCGCGATGGGTTGGGCATCATCTCCGACTCCGCCGAGACGGAGGCTCTCGCCCGTTCCGTGGATTCGACCGGCGGGGTCGTGCTCGTCCCCGCCTTCGTCGGGCTGGGCGGCATCCATTGGGATCCGGAAGCCCGTGCCGCGCTGCTGGGAATGACGCGCGACACGGGGCGGGCCGAGATCGCGCGGGCGGCGCTGGAGGCGGTCGCCTACCAGTCGCGCGAACTGATCGATGCGATGCAGGCCGACGGGGCGCCGCGACCCGGGACGCTGCGCGTGGACGGCGGGTTCACGCGAAACGACTGGGCGATGCAGTTTCTCGCCGACATCCTCGACGTCGAGATCGGACGCCCGGCCGTGACGGAGACCACCGCGCTGGGGGCGGCGATGCTGGGCGGCCTCGGCGCCGGCGTGTTCGCGGATCTGCGGGGAGTCAAGGCACTGTGGCGACACGACCGTGCGTGGCGGCCCGCCATGGACGCGGCGGAGCGCGAAGCGCTCTATTCCGGGTGGCGGCGCGCGGTCGCCCGCGTGCTCACGAACTGATATTCTGCCCGAAGACACCCCCCTGTAGCGGCACGGGTAGCTCATGGAAACCACCGGGAGACCGACCGTCCCTGCGGCCGAGGAGATCCTCGGCGGGTATTTCCCCGTCCTCGACCACGGGTTCGTCGCGCTCGTCGACTACATGGGCTCGGACGCCGACGTGGAGGCGGCGGCGCGCGTCAGCTACGGCGCCGGCACGCGCCGCGTAAGCCAGACTCGCGGTCTCGTGCGCTATCTGCGGCGCCACGCGCACACGACGCCGAGCGAGATGGTCGAGTTCAAGTTTCACTGCTCCATGCCGATGTTCGTGGCGCGACAGTGGATCCGGCACCGCACGGCTTCCGTCAACGAACTCAGCGCCCGCTACAGTCTGCTGCCTCTGCTGTTCTACAAGCCGGACCACGAGCAGTTCGCCTATCAGAGCCGCCTGAACAATCAGGGCCGGGAGACGGATCCGGCCCCGGGTGACCTCTACCGCAGCGCGATCGACCGCTGGGAGCAACTGCGCGCGGAAGCGGCCGATTCCTACGGCTGGCTGCTGTCCGAAGACGTCGCCCGTGAACTCGCGCGGATCGACCTCCCCCTCTCCACCTATACGCAGTGGTACTGGAAGATCGATCTGCACAACCTTCTCCATTTCCTTCGACTGCGGGTGGACTCGCACGCCCAATGGGAAATCCAGGAGTACGGGCGGGTAATGGCCGGCATGCTCCAGCGGGTCGCGCCGCTCAGCTACGAGGCCTGGGTCGACTACGAAGTGCTGGGGGCGCGCCTGAGCGCGGGAGAACTCGACGTCCTGCGAAGCCTGCTGCGGACGGACGCCGAGTCGGAATCGATCCACGCCGATGGGACCGCGACGAAGGAGGATCTCAAGGCGGCCGGTCTGGCGCCCCGCGAGGTCCGCGAACTGCTGGACAAGCTGTCGCCCGTCGAACGCCCCGACTTCACGCTCGATCTCTCGCAGATGAAGAGCGCGGAGGAAATGTCCGGCAAGATGGCGCAGGCGGTGCCGGAGCCGACCGCCTGACAGACACGCTGCGGCGGCGATCCGTCCTTTCCGTCACGCCCCTCGCGCCGCCCGCCGCGGGAGGGTGCGTCCCGCGAACCACACGAGCGACGCCAGCCACAACGCGTAGAACACGATGCGGATCGGGTGGAGCGCCAGCGACTCCTGGAACTGCGGTGCCACTCCCGCGACCAGCATCGTCGTTCGTGACAGCTGCTCCGCCGTGAACCATCCCCACAGTATCGCGGCCCACAGCAAGCTCCACCGTTTCCAGGTCGGCGGCCCCAGCTCGGCGGGCAGCCGGCGCACGTTCATGTAGCCGATCACGAGCGTGAACAGGAACATGCTGGACATCGTGAACGGGCCTGCGATGAGGAGCAGGAAATCGGGCTGCAGCACATCCAGCGCCTCCCCGCCGACCCATGACGCGGTGATGATCCCCATCGCCGCCAGCACGAAGATCGTCAGAAACACGAGAAACGTGCGTTTCTGGGTGAAGAAGCGCGTCCTGTATCCGAAGCGTTCGTAGAAGATGCAGCCCGTGATGCGGGTGACGGTGTCCAGGATCGCAAGCTGGGTCGAAAAGATGACGAACGATCCTCCAAGCAGGAACGCGACCCGGAGCCACAATCCGCCGACGCGCTCGATCGCCTCGCCCTGCAGCGTCACCATGGTGGTCAGATCGCCCGCGACCGCCGGGTTGTCCGTTCCCAGCGTCGCCGCGACGAGCATGCACGTGATGACGACGCTCAGGAGCGTCAGGAGAACGAAAGTGACGAGCAATTCCTGGTGGACGACCCGCATCCAGCCCCGGAAACGCCCGAGCTGGGTCGGGTCGCTCGTGTCGAAGACGAACCCGGTCGTGCTGACGTCTTCATTGCGCCCGCGGATGCCGGCGATCCGTCCCTGGAACCGCGCCATCCCGAAGCCCTTGTCGCGCAACCAGAGCGACTGTGCGAGGAGCAGCGTGCCGCCGGTGCCCGCATACGCGACCGCGAGGATCAGCGTCGGAAACTGATCCCCGGTGAACAGTTCGGCCGGGGCGCTCCCGAACGAGACGGCGCCGACCGCCAGTTCGAGCAAGTGGGAGGGAACGAAACCGACCGCGAGAAGCGTGATCGCGAGGAGCGGGAAGAACCCCGCCACCAGGGCGATCTCACAGCGCTCCAGGACATTGTAGACGATTCGGGAGACGGCGAGCCCGAACCAGATGCAGGCGAGCATGAGCAGCGCCATCGGTTGCCACTGGATCTGCGGTCCCCCGACGAGCACCACGATCTGACCCGTGAATTCGGCGGACTGCGACGCCCACCCGGGCCAGAAGAAACTTGCCAGCGTCGCGACCAGGAAGAGCCAGGGCCAGAACCCCAGCCGGTCGAGCCGAGCCATGCCGGCGAACGTCGACTCGCCGGTGGCGATGGTCCAGCGTTCGATCTCGCCGATGACGACGAACTGGGTCACGACTCCGATCCAGAACAGCCACCAGATCGAGAACCCGTTGGCCGCCACGAGGTTCGGCCAGAGAAGGAACTCACCGCTTCCCAGGCCCATGCCGAGGGCGATGACGGAGGGGCCGATGATGTGCCTGAGGCGGGGCACTCGCGACATGCGGCGGACGAACTTGAACGGCGGACCGTGACCGCGGTCGGGAAAGGCCTCGGTGTCCGGCGCGTCCGGCAGGGTGCTCTCGTCGAGCGGCTTGTATATGCCGCTACGGTACTGCTGTCCCTCCTCGGTGCTCGAGGAGATCGAGTCCGGCGCCGTCGAGCCGGATCCGTGCTCGGTCAAGGCGTCGGGGGATCGAAGCGTCCGTCGGGCACCGTCTCACCCGCGGCCACATCCTCGAAGTAGATGAAGCGGTTGCCCCCATCCAGAAGCCGCGTCATGGCGAACTGGATGTCGCCGACCGGTTGCCAGTCGGACCACCAGATGACCTCTCCCGGCGCCTCCGCCCGCCCCAGGTGGTACTGCCACGCCATCATGCGTCCCGATTCATCGAGGAACCCCCAGTACTGGTCTTCCGTCGTACCCAGGCCCTCGTCGAAGCCGAGGTGGATCACTTCATACGTCTTGCCGTCGGAGAGCGTGCGCGTCCCCTCGTAGGCGAGGTGAACGCCCGGGTCGTCCCACTTGAACGGCATGATCGCCCAGTACGTGTCGTTGATGAAGGCGCCGTAGCCGCGGCGGAGCGCGGAGTCCCGCGCCGCGCCGACCAGCTCCTCGCCCCCGGCCCACGCGCGTCCGGACGGCACCTTCTCGAGTTCGGGGTGGGGCTCGACCTCGTTGACGTTGAAGAGCAGGAGATAGGACGTTCCATCCACCGCATAGGCGACGCGATACCGTCCGTCGTACCGATCCCACGAATGTTCGCGGTCCGCCACGATCTCGCCATCGCGTTCCACGATCCAGCGGAACGACAGGTAGCGCGTTCGATCCCACGCCTCCCGTCCACCGAGACTCTCGGCCAGACGCCCAGCGTGCATGGCCGCGGTGTCATCCGGCGCCGCGGCCGCCGCAGCGGTCCCTCCGCGGTCTTCCTGCGTCCCGCCGCACGCGACGAGCGCGGACATCGCCAACATCACACAGAGTCTTCGCATGGACTCTCCCGGACGAGTTGCAATGGAGCCGGAACCTAGCAGTCCGTGGCAAAACCCCGCTACGTTCGAGCGGCGCTGCATCTCGCCTGAGCCGCTGCGCTCTGCGTCGCTCCTCGGTCACGTAGCCCTGCTATGCTCCCTCGTCGCTCCTTGTCAGGCGAGCGCTTCACCGCTCTCGGCGCTGACGCGGGGTTTTGCCACGGACTGCTAGCAGTCTCACGCTTCGAACTCGAACTCGGCCTGCGAATCCTCGTCATCCGAGGGTATTCCCCGGAGGGGATGGGCGCCGGTTCCCTCGCGGGGAGGAGATCCGGTGCGCGCACGGCGTCCCGAGTGCATCGGGTGTACAGCCTCGACCGCAACGCCGGCCGGCGGTCGGACGGCCGGGCGCCCGGCCTCGCGAGGAGAGCGACGGATCACGCTGGCCGCCGGCGTCGCCTCTACCGATCCATCGGACAGTTCCCAGGCCACCTCGTCCGCGTCGTGCGCTTCTGTGAATCCCACGAGTCCGCCGGTCCGCTCTCGCTCCGGGAGGACGGTGAACCCCTTGCCCGCCCGCCCCTGGACCTTGAATTCCGTGAACGGGATGCGCTTGCCGTACCCGGAGGTGGTCGCCACCAGCAGATCGGAATCCGCGCGCGGCGCCGCCGCGGCGACGACGACATCATCGCGTGCGAGATCGATGGCTTTAACGCCGCGGGCCGTGCGGCCCATCACGCGAGTGGCGGACTCGGGGAACCGGATCGCCTGGCCCGACCGCGTCGCGAACAGAAGGTCACTGGTCCCTTCGGTGACGAACGCGGCCACGACCTCGTCGCCGCGCGTGATGCCGGCACCGATGATGCCCGCGCTCCGGGCGTTCGCGTACTCGGACAGCGCCGAGCGCTTCACGTGACCCCGTCTCGTGGCGATCACGAGGAATCGGTCGTCGGAGAACGTCTCGGCCGCGAGCAGCGCGACGATCTCGTCTCCCAGCTCCAGGTCGATGAACTCTTCGACGTGGCGGCCCCGGGAACTCCGCGTGCCCCTCGGCAGCGCCGACACGGGTAGCGCATGCGCGTTGCCGCGGGCCGTGATGGCGAGGAGCGTATGCGTTCCCCGCGCCAGGAACGCGTGGCGCGCGAAGTCGCCTTCGCGCTCGGACAGCGCTTCGGCGCCTGCCATCCCCCCGCCGGTAGCGGCCGGCTGAGCCTTCACGTAGCCACCGCGGCTCACCAGCACCAGCTGCGCCTCGCCGCCGCCACCCTTCGACAGCCGGAACTCCGCGTCGCCATCGAGGATCTCCGTCCGCCTGGGGTCGTCGTAGCGTCGCGCGAGTTCCGCGATCTCCTCCCGCAGGAATCCGCGCCGGGACGCCTCGTCCTCGACCAGCGCGGTCAGGCGCGTGATCTCCTCCCGCAGCCCCCGCAGCTCCTCCGCCAGCTTGTCCCGCTCCAGACCGGTCAGCTGGACGAGCCGCATCGCAAGGATCGCGTCCGCCTGCCGCTCCGTGAGGTCGAACGCGGCGAGGAGTTCCTTCCGTGCGTCCGCCGGCGTCTTCGAGCCGCGGATGATGTCGATGACGCGGTCGATTTCATCGAGCGCTGCCCGAAGCCCCTCGACGACGTGCGCGCGGTCCCGGGCCCTCGCGAGGTCGTGCGCCGCGCCGCGGCGGATCACGGAGAGGCGATGGTCGATCCACGTGCCAAGCACCGCTCTCAGATCCAGCTCCTCGGGCTTGCCATCGACGAGCGCGAGCATGATCACGCCGAACGTGTACCGGAGTTGCGTCTTCTTGAACAGGGTCGCGAGCACCTTCTTCGGCTTCGCGTCGCGCTTGAGTTCGATCACGAGCCGGATCCCGTCCCGGTCGGACTCGTCGCGGAGGTCGGTGATCGCATCGGCCCGCCCGGCGCGCACGAGCTTCGTGATCTGCTCGATGACGCGCGTCTTGTTCACCTGATAGGGAAGTTCCGTGACGATCAGCGAACTCTTCCCGAACCTGCCTTCCTCCAGGTGGACCCTGGCGCGCATGTCGAGCCGCCCGCGCCCTGTACGGTAGGCGGATTCGATGCCGGCCCGGCCCCAGATGTATCCGCCCGTCGGGAAGTCAGGCCCGGGCAGGCGGGCGAGCAGCTCTTCGCTGTCGCAATTAGGGTTCGCGACGAGGTGGTCGACCGCCGCGAGGAGTTCCCCGGCGTTGTGCGGCGGGATCTTCGTCGCCATGCCGACCGCGATCCCGTCGCTGCCGTTCAGCAGGAGGTGCGGCAGCCGGCAGGGCAGGACCGCGGGTTCGGTCAGGCGCCCGTCGAAGTTGGGCCGCATGTCGACCGTGTCGCGCTCGATGTCGGCGAGGAGATCCATCGCGACCGGCGTCATCCGCACTTCCGTGTAGCGGTAGGCCGCGGCGGAATCGCCGTCGATCGAACCGAAGTTGCCCTGGCCGTCGATGAGCGGATAGCGCAGCGAAAAATCCTGGACCATGCGGACGATGGTGTCGTACACGGCGCCATCCCCATGCGGGTGATACCGGCCCAGCACGTCGCCCACGACCGTCGCGCTCTTCTTGTGCGGTCGCGAGGGGCGCATCCCCTCTTCCAGCATCGCGTACAGGATGCGGCGATGAACCGGCTTCAGGCCGTCGCGGGCATCGGGGAGCGCGCGCTGCACGATGACGCTCATCGAGTAGTCGATGAACGACTCGCGCATTTCCTGCTCCAGCGCGCGGCGCTCGATGCGTTCGTGCTGCAGGGTGCCTTGCGTCACAGCCGTGCCTCCTCTTCCACCTCAGCCATCCTCGTCATCATCATCACGCGCCGACCCCGGCCGGCGGGACCCCTACTCACACAGCAGGTCGGCCGTGGCGCGCTGCGCTTCGGACGGGGTCGCGGGCATGGCGATCACGAAGCCCTTGCGGTTCGCCGCATCGGGCAGATGGATCAGCATGGCACCCGCCGGGAACGGGTCCGGCGCGCGCGCCGCGAGTCCTTCCTCCGAAATCGTGAAGAGTCCCCCGGGCTCCAGGCTGGAAGCCAGCCACGCCCCATAGGAAAGCCACGCCGCCAGCGCCTCGCCGCCCCCCGTCACGCCTTCCACATCCGACCGATAGCGCGCGACGGCACGCTCGTAGGCTTCGCCATCGCGCGTCTTCAACCGCAGGAGGAGTTGTCGATAGCGGGGCTGTACGTCCTCGATCCCGTGCTCGGCCAGCGCCTGCGCGTAGGTTTCCGTCATCCCATCCTCTCCGTCCGCCTCGCCCCACCCATCCGTATCACGGATCCACCGCGGTCACATGCCCCGGGCGTCCGCCCGCAGGAATCAGTCGTTATGGCTCAGTTCGTACTCCCGCTGCGCTCGCGTGCGTTCGCTCCCGAGCTTCGCGTCGCGTTTCTTCGCCGCGGCGAGCGACCGTTCCTTGCGGGCATCGGAGTGGACCCGTGGGAGGGAGATGAGTCGGTCCAGCTCCGCACTCGCGCACAAAGCGCACGCGGGCGTCATCGAACCCCGCACGAGGAGTTCGAACTCGTGTGAACACTCGCGGCACCGGTACTCGTATATCGGCATGGATCCTCCAGTCGCGCGGCACTCCGCAGCATGCTTTTCCACGGTCCCGCGGGCAAGTCGCCGGCGGTTTCGCCGAATCCCCGGCTTTGACAGACTCCGACCGCTTGTCGGATAATGCCGGTTCGCCACCCCGGTCCGTACCGAGAGAAGATTCCATGCCATACGCATCGCGCACATGCACCCCCTCGACGATCGCGCTCGCGCTGTTCGCGGCCGTACTCGCGCCGACAGCGCCTGTACATGCCCAGGACGGAGCGCGGGATGAAGACGCGGAGGCCGTCATCAACGCCCCCGGGCACCCTCTGCTGCAGGGGTTCCGGTGGCGGTCCATCGGCCCGACGGGGCAGGGCGGCCGCGTCGATGACCTCGCGGTCCACCCCGAGGACACACGGATCTTCTACGTCGGCTTCGCGACCGGCGGTCTGTGGAAGACGACGAACCACGGCACGACGTTCGAGTCGATCTTCGACAGCTACGAGACGCACTCCATCGGCGCCCTCGCCCTCGCGCCCTCCGATCCCGATGTCCTCTTCGTGGGTACGGGCGAGGCGAACAACCGGCAGAGTTCGTCGTTCGGTTACGGTGTCTACAAGAGCACCGACGGCGGCGCCACGTTCGCGCACATGGGACTGCGGGAGACGCAGAGCATCGCGCGCGTCCTCGTCCACCCGACGAATCCGGACGTCGTGTGGGTGGCCGCGGTCGGCCATCTCTTCGGTCCCAACGCCGAGCGCGGCGTGTTCAAGTCCAGCGACGGGGGGGAGAGCTGGCGCCACGTACTCGCGGTGGATGAGGACACCGGCGCGACGGATCTCGTCATGGATCCCTCGGATCCCGATGTCCTGTTCGCCTCCACCTATCAGCGTCGACGCACCGTGTGCTGTTTCGTCGGCGGCGGGCCGGGAAGCGGAATCTGGCGGTCCGGGGACGGCGGAGAGAGCTGGTCGCCCGTCGAGGGAGCCGGACTTCCCGCCGGCACGTTGGGCCGCATCGCGCTCGCCATGACGCCCGCCGATCCCGATGTGGTCTACGCCCAGATCGAAGTGGCCGCGGACCGCGAGTCGCCGCTCTCCGAGCAGGAGCAGGACGAATGGCGCAGGCTTGCGAGAGTCGATTCGCTCCCGCCCGACCCGCAATGGTCCGGGGTCTGGCGATCGGAGGACAAGGGCCGCACATGGGAGTTCCGGAGCAACGAGAACGGACGCCCCATGTACTTCAGCCAGATCCGCGTTTCCCCCGAGGATCCGGATCTCGTCTATACCGTGGATCAGCGGGTGTCGAAGTCACGCGACGGCGGCCGCACCTGGGAGGTGCTGAGCGGGTACGGCCACGTCGATCAGCACGCGTTCTGGATCGATCCGGCCGACCACGACCACCTCGTGATCGGCAACGATGGGGGGGTCGACGTGAGCTGGGATCAGGGCGAGACCTGGGAAGCGCTGCGGCCGTGGGCCGTCGGGCAGCCCTATCACGCCTCGGTGGACATGCGGCGCCCCTACCATGTGTGCACGGGCCTTCAGGACAACGGAAGCTGGTGCGGGCCGAGTTCCGTGCGTTCGGGGCCGATCCTCGCGCAGGACTGGTATCGGGTCGGCGGCGGCGACGGGTTCTACACGCAGGTGGACCCGACGGACCCGGCGATCGTGTTCGTCGAGTCCCAGAATGGGCGTCTCCGGCGCGTGGATCTGCGCGAGGGCGTCTCGCGCCCCATCACCCCCCGGGTTCCGGGTGAAGAGGATCCGACGGACACGAACATTGCCCCGGTTCCGGCGACCGACACCGGAATCCGGTGGAACTGGAACACGCCGTTCCTCCTCTCGCCTCACAACCCGCGCATCCTGCACGCGGGCGGCAACCGGTTCTTCACGTCGCGCGACCGTGGAGAGACGTGGACGATGGGCCCGGACCTCACGAAGGACGTGGATCGGGACGCCGAGGTCGTGATGGGGGTGGCCAACGGCATCCCGCGCTGCTCCCAGTTCGAGCGCGGGACGGAGTGCACCCTGTCGCGAAACGACGGTGTGTCGATGTGGGGCAGCATGACGTCCATCGCCGAGTCGCCCATCGTCCCGGGCCTGCTCTGGGCCGGGACCGACGACGGCAACATCCAGGTGAGCCGCGACGGCGGGGCGACCTGGACCGAGGTCAGCCGCAACCTCCCCGGCGGTACGACGCGGCACTACGTGTCCCGGGTGGAAGCCTCGCATGCGGACGCGGCGACCGCGTATGTCTCGATCGACGGGCACAAGAACGACGACCTGCGCCCCCACGTGTACGTGACCCGCGACTACGGCGCGACGTGGGAGGACATCACGTCGAATCTGCCGCCGTTCGGAAACGTGAACACGGTGCGGCAGGATCCGCGGAATCCCCGTCTCCTCTACGCCGGCACCGAGTTCGGCTTCCACGTCTCGTTCGATGAGGGCGGCACGTGGCACGATTTCATGCCGGACCTGCCCGTGGTCCGGATCGACGACGTGCTCGTCCACCCCCGCGAGAACGACCTCGTGCTCGCGACGCACGGCCGCAGCGTTTATGTGCTCGACGACGTCACGGCTCTCCAGGCGATGACCGACAGCGTCCAGGCGAGCGACGCACACCTCTTCGACCCGCGTCCCGCCGTCCTCTGGAAGAACGATATCCAGCGCAGCCGCTCCGTCACCGGCGACAAGAACTGGACGGGCGAGAGCGCCCCCGCCGGGACGATGATTCAGTACTACCTGGGTTCTCCGGCCGAAGTGTCGATCCAGGTCTCGGAACTCGCCACGGGAAGAGTCGTGCGCGACCTCGAGGGCACCGGCCGGCCGGGTCTGAACCGCGTGATCTGGAATCTGCGCATGAACCCGGGCCTCCAGAGTCAGGGCGGAGCCGGGCTGCCCGTGTCGCCGGGCATGTACCGCGTGACGCTGACGGCAGGGGAGGTCACGCGCTCGGCGCTGCTGGAGGTGCTGGAAGACCGCTGGCTGCAGGCGCCGTGAGAATGGCGCGCGCGAGCCGCAATGTCGGCTATCCGCCAGCCATCGAGTCGAGGAACTCCTGGTTCGTGTCCGTTCGCTGCAGCCGTTCGATCATGAACTGAATCGCCTCGGCCGGCGGCATGTCGGAGAGGAAATTCCGCAGCAGGTACATCCGGTTGAGTTCGACCTCGTTCAGGAGGAGTTCCTCCTTGCGCGTGCTCGATCGGTTGAGGTCGATCGCGGGGTAGATCCGCTTGTCGGAGATCTGGCGGTCCAGCAGGACTTCGCTGTTCCCCGTGCCCTTGAATTCCTCGAAGATGACCTCGTCCATCCGGCTGCCCGTCTCGATCAGGGCCGTCGCGATGATCGTGAGGCTGCCTCCCTCTTCGATGTTTCGCGCCGCGCCGAAGAAGCGCTTGGGCCTGTGGAGCGCGTTCGCATCCACGCCGCCGGAGAGGATCTTGCCCGAATGGGGGACCGTCGTGTTGTAGGCCCGCGCGAGGCGCGTGATCGAATCGAGGAGGATCACGACGTCGTGCTGGTATTCGACCAGCCGCTTGGCCTTCTCGATCACCATCTCCGCGACCTGCGTGTGGCGGTCCGCCGGTTCATCGAACGTGGATGAGATGATCTCGGCCGGAACGTTCTCCTCCATGTCCGTGACCTCTTCGGGCCGCTCGTCGATGAGGAGCACGATCACCTTCGCGTCCGGTTGGTTCTCGACGATCGCGTTCGCGATCTTCTGCAGAAGGATCGTCTTTCCGGCCTTGGGCGGAGAGACGATGAGGCTGCGCTGCCCCTTACCGATCGGCGCGATGAGGTCGAGAATCCGCATCGACACGTCGCCGTCTTCCTGCTCGAGGACGAGCCGTTCCTCCGGATAGCGCGGCCGGAGGTTGTCGAATGCGATCCGGTGCTTCGCCTTGTCCGGATCCACGCCGTTCAGCGTCTCCACCTTCAGCAGGGCGAGGTAGCGCTCTCCCTCCTTCGGCGGCCGCACGCGGCCCTGGATGGTGTCCCCCGTCCGCATGTCGAAGCGCTTGATCTGCGACGGGGAGACGTAGATGTCGTCCGGGCCGTAGAGGTAGTTCCAGTCCTGGCTCCGCAGAAAGCCGTAGCCCTCCGGCAGAATCTCGAGGACGCCCTCGCCTCGGAGGACGATGTCGGAATCGAGGAGATTCTGCTCGATCCGAAAGATCAGGTCCTGTTTTCGAAGGCCCGAGAAGTTGTGGATGTCGAGTTCTTCGGCCATGTCATGAAGTTCGCCGATCGACTTCGACTTGAGTTCGGCGATGTCCATCGCCTTCCTCCGGAAGAGAGTGAGCCGGGCTGCAGCCATGCCGCGTGCGGCATGATCGGTTCGTGAGGTGTCCTGCTTGCGGCCGGGGGATGTGGTCCGAGGTGGACCCACCGACCATAATGGTGCCGCCGGGCACGGTCAAGGCGACCGCGCCGCAATCGTAACTGCGACCTTGAGCGCCGGATGGCCAGACACAATCGCGAAGGAAGAGGACTCGACCAGCTCGGCAATCTCTGGCGGATAAGCTATCAGCCCGACTGGTTCCGTCTGTTGAAGCTGTCGCGGCCGGTGCCCGGCGGCCGCCGCTCATCCCGCACGCTGTGCCGCAACCCGGCGCGCACGGCGGACGCGGAACCCGGCCGGTCCGTGCGGACGCGGATCACGGCCGCGGATGGGTCCGTCGATGTGGCGGTTTCCATCGAAGACCGCGACCACGTCGTCGACCACGTCATCATCGGGATTCGGCGAAAGCGCGGCAGAAAGACGGAACTGCTCAAGTTCGCCGTCCACGGCGGGCTTCCGAAGCGCAGGATCTAGCCGCCCGCGGAGCGGGTGGCTCGCGAGCTAGAAGACGCGGATGCGTAGCCAGCGCGACGGGTTGTAACCCAGATCTTCCGCCAACTCGGCGACCGCGGCGCGCAAGGCGGCGAGTTGACGTCGGATCTCTCCATCCACCAGAGCCCGGCCCGCGGTTCCTTCGCCGCGCTCCAGCCGCCCGGCGATCACCGAGAGTCGCGACATCACCGCGTCCAGCGTTTCGAGCGTCGTTTCGACACTGCCGCTGGCGCTCTCGAGTTGCGGCGCCGCCTCCCAGGCCGCGAACCGTTCCTGCACGCGTCGCGCGGCGGCGCTCACGAGCGTGTCCGTCGCGAGCCGAACGAGCGAGGAGCGCGGGAGGTCTCGCTGAAGCAGTTCCTCCAGCAGCTCGAGACTGCCTTGCAGTCCGGCCAGCGTGCCCGGATCCTCGCGAAAGCGGGCGAGCGAGCCCTGATTCGAACCGAGCATGTCCCGCGCCTCGGAGGCGTCGACTTCGAGCGTGCGCACCGCCTGCAGCAGCGAATCCGCCAGCTCCATGACCGTCTCCGGTTCGATCGGCGGACCGGAAGCGCGCAGCGTGTCCGCGTAATTCCAGGCGGGAGCGGAGCCCGTCCCCGGGTTCACGGAGAGGACGACGGGCGCCACGAGATCCGACGGTCGCACGTCGGCAGTGGCATCCGCTCGCAGGATGGGCTCGGCGACCCGGTCGATGACGGCGTCGATGACGACATGGCTCTCGAACGGCCCATCGCGGTCGCTCGCTTCGGGAGGCTGGAAGGAGATCGACAGCACCCGCCCCACCGACCTCCCGGCGACCCAAACCGCCGAACCCGGCCCAAGCCCCTCCGCTGAATGGGCCAGCGCCGTGATTCGCGGGCCCTCGAGCGTCGCGCGGACGATGAGTTCGATGACGGAGATCGTCGCGGAAAGGACGACGGCGAAGGCAATCACGATCAGGCCCCGCCGGGCCCGGGTGCGCGAAACGTGGGAAGGGAGGTCAGTCCGGATCATCCCTGAGCAGACCCCCTTCCCGCCGCGGCGTCAAGGTGGGACCGGCCAGTTGCGGCAGTGGAGGAGGTGCCGTTGGAAGCCTCCGCTTCGGATCGGAGATTTGCGTCCCTCGCCGCGCCCAGCGGCGCCCATTCACACATCACAAGGGAGAGAAATCATGTCGCGAACCGTGAACCGGGTCATTCTCGTCGGAAACGCCGGCAGCGACCCCGATGTGCGCGAGACCGCTTCCGGCACCGCCGTCGCCCATCTGTCGCTCGCGACCAACCGCGTGTTCCGCAAGAACGGGGAGACCCAGCGTCGCACCGATTGGCACCGGCTCACATTCTGGCGCCGCCAGGCGGAGACCGTCGGCGAATACGTGCAAAAAGGCTCGCGCCTCTACGTCGAGGGCCACCTCGAGTACGGATCGTTCGAGCGCGACGGAATCGCGATCCCCACCGTGGACGTGGTCGTGGAGGACATGGTGATGCTGGACCCGCGACCGGACAGCGGCGATACGGCAGCCGACAGCGCCGAGCTTCCACAGTAGCGCTCGTGCATCGCGCCGCATTCGGCGAGCCGTCGGCGACGCTCGCCGGGGCACTGGAGACCCGCCCCAGGAACGTGCATCTTCCCGTGCGTGGGGCGGGTCCGTCGACCAGGTCGAAGCGGAGGAGTCAGATACAGACACACGATCCGGGGTTTCTCACCCTGTCGAATCTCCTGTCCCTGAGCCGCATACCGCTCGGCCTCGCCTTCATCGTGGTGTCCGACCCCCGAATGATGGCCGTGCTCGTGGCCACGGCGGGCGCAACGGATGTCCTCGATGGGTTCATCGCCCGGGTAAGCGGGACGCGCTCCCAGGTCGGACTCCTGCTCGACCCGCTCTGCGACAAGCTCTTTGTCCTGCTGGCGCTCTCCGGTTTCCTGGCGGCGGGCGGCCTCGACGGGGTGTCGTTCCTGATCCTGATCCTCCGGGACCTCTATACCGCGGGGTGCTATCTCCTCGCCCGGCTTGTCTCCATCATCATCCCCTTCAAGCCCCGGTGGCCGGGGAAAATCGCCACCGGTCTGCAGTTTCTTACGCTCCTCGCCCTCATTTTCAACCCTCGGTATGTTCCCGCACTCGTGTTGCTCGTCGGCGTCACGTCGGCCTGGGCGATCATCGATTACGGAACGCACTGCCTCCGGCGGAAGTGGAAAAGCGCGACCTGACCATCCCCGGATGGCTTGAACGGCTTGGGTGTGGAAAAAGAAACAGTCGACATCACCATCATCGGAGGCGGTCCGACCGGCCTGTACGGGTCGTTCTACGCCGGCATGCGCGGCGTCTCGGCTCGCATCATCGACGTCCTTCCCGAACTCGGGGGTCAGCTGACGGCGCTGTACCCCGAGAAGGATGTATTCGACGTCGCCGGTTTCCCCCGGGTGCTTGCCAAGGATCTGGCGCGGGAACTCGTCACGCAGGGTCTGCAGTTCGACGCGGAGGTCTGCCTCGAGGAGCGCGTCCTCGAACTCAATCCGGGAAACGGCTACTTCGATCTTCACACGGACAAAGGGCCGCGGCCCACACGCACCGTCGTCATTGCGGGGGGGAAGGGCGCCTTCAAGAGCCGGACGCTACGCGTGCCGGGGTGGGATGAGTTCCTGAACCGGGGCCTCGCGACGAACGTGAAGGACCCCGAGACGTTCCGCGGGAAGCGCGTTCTCCTTGTCGGCGGGGGCGACTCCGCCTTCGACTGGAGCTGGGGGCTGCGGAACGTCGCTGGCGAACTCACGCATATCCACCGGTCCGACCGCTATCGGGCTCACGAGAGCACGGTCGCCCAGGTCGAAGGAGCCCATGAACGGGGCGAACTGCGGCTCCGAACCTTCCACGCCGTGACAGAGATTCACGGCGGCGAGCGCGTGGAGGCCGCGACGATCCAACACACGAGGACGAAGGAGACGACGCGCCTCGAAGTGGACGAGATCGTCGCCCTGATCGGGTTCGTGCCGAACATCGGGCCGATCGCGGAATGGGGGCTCGAGCTACGGAAGAGGTGCATCGTGGTGGACTCGCGCATGCGCACGAACATCCCCGGCGTCTATGCGGCGGGGGACATCGCCACCTACGACGGGAAGCTGGAATTGATCTCGACCGGTTTCGGCGAGGCCGCGATCGCCGTGAACAACGCGGTTCACCACATCGACCCGACCGCGAAGGTGAACCCGGGCCACTCTACGGACTACGAGGTCTTCAAGTAGCGGCAGCCAGACCGTTTCCTGCGCGCTGGACCCGCCGTTCGGCAAGTTCGATGAGGTGGGCGTCGGGTCCCGTGAGGTTCTCCCTTGCCCAGTCCCGCACATCGTCCTCGTGCGTGAAGAGGATGACCTGGGTCGAGCGCGCGAGCGCGCGCAGCGTCTGCAGTACGGCCTGTTTCCGCACCGCGTCGGAAGCACCGACGACATCATCGAGGATGAGGGGACAGGTCTCGCCTTCGCGCGTGAGATGCCGTGAGAGCGCGAACCTGAGCAGCAGGTAGATCTGCTCCGCCGTGCCATGGGAGAGCAGTTCGGCGGCACGCCAGCGCCCCCCCGGCGTCCTGACCTGGACGAGCAGGTTTTCCGGGTCGATTCGGCACCCGGTGTAGCGGCCGTCCGTCACTGCGGGCAGCCACTCGAGCACCGTCTGCGTCAGAATGGGCGCGATGTCGCGCAGCACCCGCTCCTGCGCCTCTTCGAGGAATCCGATCGTGCAGTCCAGCGTGTCCTTGAGACGCGCGATCCTCGCCTGTTCCCGTTCGGCCGCCGCCAGCGCGTCTTCCGCGTCCGCGACGCTGGGGAGATGGTGTTCACGTTCCGTGAGCTGGCCGCCTGCGCGCAGCACCTCCTCGCGCGCCGCCTCCGCCTCCCGCCTCAGGTCTTCCAGCGTCTCCTCGGTGGGCCGCCGCGCCCGATCTTCGTCGAAGAGGTCCGCCCCGAGCCGGTCGACGAGCCCGTCGGCCCGGAGACGGAGGTGCTCCACATCGTCCGCGAACTCCTCCAGCGTCCGCTCCCCAAGCAACTGTTGCAGGCGATCCCATGATTCGCTGCGTTCGCCGGCTTCCTCGAGCACCCGCTCGCGGCCTGCGCGCCATTGTTCCAGCGCGTCTACCAGATCCTCGTGGTCGTCGGCGGTCACCCCGACCTGCGTACCGGCTTCGCGCAGCTTGATCGCGGCGGCGTCGGCGCGTTCCGACCGATGCGCGTGCCGCGTCTCCGCCGCCAGGCGCCGAGCCCGCTCGTCGCTCCACTTTCGACGCCGCTCGGCGGTCCGCAGTTCGAGTTCGCCCAACGCTCCCCGCGTGATGCCTCGGGCCCTCGCGTCGGCGAGCGGCTTCTCGGCGGCGTCCGCCACGAGGGCATGGGCCGCGTCGCGCAGCCGATCCGTCTCGGCGACAAGTGCGTCGAAGGACGAACCGGCCAGCAGCCCCTGAAGCTCGTCCCACTGCGCGCCCAGTTGAGCGGCCTTCTGTCGTCCGGCTTGCCGGGACTCCACTTGGCGGCGCAGCGCGTCCGCGAGCGCTTCCGGTTCCGCCGCCGATTCGGCCCCTGCCGCGTCGGCCGGATCGGCAAGCTCGCGCATGCGGTCGATCGCCTCGCGCCGATGTTGGCGTCCCTCCTCGTAGCGCTCCCGTTCGGCGCGCGCCGACGCGAGTTCGCGCCGAAGACTGTCGTGGCGCACGTCCAGGGCGAGCGCGATCTCCGAACGGTCGGTGCGCGTCCTTGCGAACCTGTGGGACAGGACGCCTGCCGCCCCGACGGCGAACAGGATCAGCCCCGCGGAGCGCGAATCGGGCGCCACCAGCGCGAGGACGAGGCCTCCTGCGGCCACGACCGCCGAAGAAGCCAGCCACAGTGCGGCTCGCCCGGATGGACCTTCCATGGGGGGCGCCCGCCGCCTCCCTTCGAGGTTGGCCAGCTCTTCCTCGAGTTCCTCCACGCTCCGACCGGCCGGCGGTTCAACGGCGGGAAGCGCCTCCCAGGCGCGGAGCGCGTCGCGGATCTCTCCCAGGCGCGCGTCCTCCTCCGGGGAGACCCGGGGGCCGCCGTCCGGGAAGAGCGCCTGCAGCTTACGCGCAATGCCGAGGCGAGCCTCGGCTTCCACGGCGGCGGCCTCCGCGACGACCGCCCGCGCGGCCGCAAGCTCCGCATCGGCCGCGTCGATCCTCTCCCCGATCTCCCGCGCCGAGGGCCCCGTCAGGTCCACTGAAGCGGGGAGATTGCGCCATGTCGTGAGCGCTTCGGTGACTGCCCGCGTGAGCCCGCCGCCCTCGGGGACCGGGTGCGGCGCCCCCTCCGGGAACTCCTGGTGCAGCGCCCGCGCCTCCCGCAGCCGCTCTGCGAGCGCCTCCGCCTCCACTTTCGCGAGGGCGGCCTCCACCGCCTCCGCGCGGCGCCGGGCTTCTCTCGCCGCTTGCTCCAGCGTTTCGACCTCGGCGCGACGCTCCAGAAAATCGCGGTGCGCTTCGCGGGCCGTCGCCAGGGCCTCGCGCGCCTCCGCCACTCGCCGCGCGGTCGTCATGAGCGGCTTCGTTGGAGCCCGAGTCGATCCGACGCGTTCCCGGAGAACCTCCTCGAGCCGTTGCAGCGCGGCCGCCGCCGTCTGGTCCACACCCGCCGTGGCCGCCGCGCGCTGCATGTCCTCCTGCAGAGATTCGGGATCGTCCCGGACCTTGAGAATGTCCGCCTGACGCACACAGGCGGTGGCGAGAAACGAGCGGCGGTTCAGACCCAGCCACCGCGAGCCGTCCGGCGCCCCGTCGTACAGGATCTCGCCCGAGTAGTCCCGTCCCGCGACGCTCGTGTCCTCCGCCGAACTCTCGACCCTCCCCGCGAGATCGTGCCGCAACTCCACGTGCCGTCCGTCCTCCAGCGCGACGATGGCTCCGATCTCCCACTCGTCGCCGTCCCACGGCTTGTGGCGCGCCGCGAACCGCTTCTCTTCCTTCCGCATCGCCCCCTTGCCGCGCCGCATGCCGCAGAGCCCGGCGTACAGCGCCGCGTGCCAGGACGATTTTCCCGCCTCGTTGCGGCCGAAGACGACGTTCATTCCCGGCGCCAGTTCCAGCGTTTCATCCCGGAAGGGACCGAAGCGGTGGGCCGTCACGGACTCGAAGCGCATCACAGAACCTCGAGGTCGTCGCGGCCGTCGAGCGCCCGGAGTCCCATCCGCAGGACACGGCGCTTCTCATCGTCCGCCAACTCCGCCCCGAGCACATCCTCGACGAACCGTCCGCGCACCGTGGGCTCCCCGCGAATCTCTTCGAGGTCGTACGCGAGGTGCAGTTCGGATTTCCGGATCTGCACGGCGTCGAACGTTTCGAGCAGCTGTTCGCGGATCGTGTCCTCCTGCAGGTCGAGCGACGGCTCCAGGTCGCCGCATACCGTGAGGCGCGCGAGTCCCGCGAGGCTCTCGGCCTTCTCGCGCAATGAGTCCCGAATCTGCTGGCGACTCGTGAGGCCCGTGACATCGAGCCGCAGGTCATGAACCGGGGTGACCGCCACGACGTGGCGCTTGCACGTGACCCCGCCCTCCGCGTCGATCGTCGCCACGACAGGTCCGCGCTCCCCTTCCTCACCGAACTGCAGAGGGTCGGGGTTGCCCGGATAGGTGTGATGGACGCCGTCCGCCGGCCGGTGATAGTGGCCGAGGAACGCGTGATTCAGCCCGCTGTCCGGGATTTCGGAGGTCTCGAAGGGGGCGTGCGGCGCCTTCCCTTCGCCCTGTGCCGCGAGCCACGACCGTTCCGCTCCATGAAAGAGAGCCACGTGCGCCCCCGTCCCGGAGACGCGGAAGCCATCGCCGAGGAAGTTGTCCGTGTTGGCGGGAGCGCAGTGCGCGGCCCCCCACAGCGTGATGCCGGGCGCGAGGGAGACCGCCTGCAGCGCCGGATCCCGAAAGATGTGGACGTTCTCGCTCCATCCCCCCGTCGCGTAGACGCTCGTCGGCCCGTACCAGTCGTGATTGCCGGGCGCGATGTAAACCGGTACCTGGTCGAGCGAGGCGAACGTCTGCCGCAGGAAGTTCGCCGTGTCCAGCGTGACGCGATCGTGCTCGTACAGATCGCCTCCGCAGAAGAGCGCGTCCGCGCCGGTCGAGCGCACGAGTTCCGCGATCGCGAGCAGGGTGTCGCGAAGCGCCTCGCGCCGCCGCCGCGCCACGTCGCCCGTCGCCTCGCACCACGCGAACGGGGAGTCGAGGTGGAGGTCGGCGAAGTGGACGATCGTCCGTTGCGCAGTCAGGTGAGGAACGCCTCGATCCGGCCCCAGTTCGCCTCCGCGTCGGAGGCTCCCAGTTCCACGAGCGCCCGGATGTACTCGCTCTCGAACAGGAGGTAGCTCAGGAAGTCGGCAGTCTTAATATCCGGGGTCCCCAGGCCTCGCACGAGAAACCTCAGCGCGGGAGGAAGTTCGATCTCGAAGTCGCGGGCCAGCTTCCCGATGTCCCGGGAGGGTCTCAGGATGAGCAGGTCGACGCGACGCAGACCCTGGCTCTCGGATACCTCGCGGGGCAGTCGGTCGACGAGGAGGTTGATCCGGCGCAGCGCGGCCGCGTCCCAGTCCAGCGTGTCGAGAAAGACCGAGTTCAGCAGCAGGCCCAGGACCCTCGCCGGCGGTGGATATCCGGTCGTGTCCGGCGCCCGCGCCTCCAGTTCCGACCGCCGGTAACGGGCCGAGATCGTGAAGATGCGGTCCGCTCCCATGTGAATCGCGGGCGCCAGCGGCGCCGCGGTGCGGAAGCTCCCGTCTCCATAGTACTGCTGCCCGAGTTTGACGGCTGGGAACACGAGCGGGATCGACGCGGAGGCCAGGATGTGGTCCACCGAAATGTTCGTCCGCACCAGTCGGTAGTGCGAGCTCGCGGGCCTGGGCGCCGACCGCGGTTCTCCCTGTACGAAGAGGACCGTGCGCCCTGTCTGGTACGACATCGCCGTGAGACCCACCGCTTCGAGATCCCCCGCCCTGATCCGGGCCCCGATCTCTCCGCGGTCGACGTCACGTTCGATGAACTCCCGCAGCGGCGACGTGTCGACGAGGCTCCTGAAACGGGGACTCAGCCCGGTCCCGCCGCCCAGCAGGGACCCGCCCAGCCGAAGCCCCACCTTGAACAGGGAGGCGGGGTTGGTGCGCAGCACTTCTTCGGTCGTCAGCGAGAGCCAGCGGCGCTTCAGCGCCCGCGTCGCGCCGCGCAGGTTTCCGCTGTAGGCAGCGAGGAACCCCACGTTGATCGCCCCCGCCGAGACACCGGTGAGGAGGGGGACCCGAAGCTCGGGCAGCCGCCGGCCCACATAGCTCAGCACGCCGGTCTGGTAGGCGGCCCTCGCGCCGCCACCCGAGAGGGCGAAGGCCAGCTTCCCCCGCGCGGCGCCGGAAGCGCCACTCCCAGGGGCCCCGGTCACGCCGGTCCCCGGGTCAGGACCGTCCGCCGGGGCGGCCCAGGAGTTGCCGGTGCCACGAACGGGCGACGGGACGCTCCAGTTCGCCCGCCCGCAGCGCCGCCAGCGTGTCGATGGTGGGATCGAAGACGGGCGTCGCCTCGCCGATCGTCCCCGTCGTCGCCCGCGCCCGGAACTCCGTCCGCGCGCAACTCTCGATCGCGCCGGACTCGTTCCGGTAGAACACGCGCGTGCTGTCGAGAAGCGAGCAACCCAGGCGTTCCTCGAGCGCACCGAGCCGCCGGGCCATCGCGTCGATCGAGCACCCGGACGCGGGCGCCGACGCTTCGTCCACGGCGACGACCGCGAACCGGTCCTCGACCCACTCCACGCCCGCTCGCAGTGCCGCCCCGTGCGCGGTCCAGATGTCGACGAATGCGCGCAGGTCGACCATCAGCGCGTCGCGCTCCTCGGGAGTCAGCGGACGATCCGTCCCGTAGATCCAGACGCGGGCGGAGTCCGGAAGGGATGTCAGCGGAACACTCATGCCCGGACCATACGTCGGCCCGCGACGTCCCGCCAATCGACCCGGGCTATTCGTACCGCAGCGCCACGATCGGATCGAGCCGGGCCGCGCGCCGGGCGGGCCAGAGGCCGAAGAACATGCCCACCGCGGCGGCGAACACCACGGCGAGGCCGATGGCCTGCGGCGCGATGGCCATCGTCCAGCCCGCCGACCGCGAGAGCATTTCCGCCGCGCCGTAGGCGAACGCGACGCCGAGGATGCCGCCCGTCATGCAGAGGGTCGTGGCTTCGAGCAGGAACTGGAGCAGGATCGCGCTCCGCGTGGCGCCCAGCGCCTTGCGGACGCCGATCTCCTTCGTCCGCTCCGTGACCGACACCAGCATGATGTTCATGATCCCGATGCCGCCGACGAGGAGGCTGACCGCGGCGATCCCGGCGAGCAGCATCGTGAACGTCTGCGTCGTCTCCTGCGCCATTTCGAGGAACTGCACGCTGTCCGAGATCCAGAAGTCGTTCTCCCGCCCGAGCGGAAGGCGGTGCTCGCGCCGGAGCACTTCCTCGATCTGCACCATCGCGACCGGGATTGCCGCCTCGCTCTCGACGACGACCTTGAACTGGCTCACGCGGTCCGTTCCGAGCAGCCGGAACTGCGCCGTCTCCAGCGGGACGAAGATCTGCTCATCCTGGTTGAACCAGCCCGATCCGCCCTTTTCCTCCAACACTCCCACGACTTCGAAGGAGATGTTCCGGATCGAGATCGTCCGGCCGACGAGTTCCGCGGCTTCCGAGTTCAGGACCGCCGGGACCGCGCCCCCGAGTACGGCCACGCGCCGTCGGCCGCGGTTCTCGGACTCATCGAAGAAGCGGCCTAGTTCGAGCGTATGGTTCTCGACGTCGACGTAGTTCGGCGTCGTTCCGAGAATCCGGACGCTCGCGTTGTTGCGCCCGAACTGGACCTGCAACTGTCCCTGCATCTCCGGCGCGACCCCCAGCAGAGCCGGGGCCCCCCGCTGCACCGCCTCGACGTCTTCGGTCGTCAACCGGGCGCTCGACCCGCCGCGCACGCCGCGGAACATCCCCTGTCCGGGCCGAACCGTGAGCACGTTGGTGCCGAGCGACTCGATCTGGTTCTCGACCTGCCGCTGAGCCCCCTCCCCGAGCGCGACCATCGTGATCACGGCTCCGACCCCGATCACGATCCCGAGCATCGTCAGGAACGAGCGCAGCTTGTTGGCGCGGATCGCATCCATCGCGACCCGGAGAATCTCGAAGAAGATCATCGGACCGTCGTCACCTTCCCCCGATGCCCGGCAGCCCTGTCCGGCTGCGGATTCGGTCCAGGAACTCCTGCTGCGCGATGAGCGAGGTGGGAACGGCGACGATCTCCTCGCCTTCCTCGAGCCCGCGGACGATCTGCGTGTGGTCGAAGTCGCTGAGGCCGATCATGACCGGCTTCAGGTCGAGGAGGCCGCTCGCGTCGTACCTGAACACGAATGCCGGGCGGGGCTCGTCGGGCCGCCGCGCCGGGCCGCCCCGGCCGCCCCCGGGTCCGCCGCCTCCCTGGTTCCGGAACTGCTGCATCATCCGGCGCCGCTCGTCATCGGACATGTTCTGGAAGACGCGCATCCGCTCCTGCTGCGACATCGACTGGAATTCCGACATCGGAACCCCGCCGATCATCGGCTCCTCCTCGCCCTCCGCCGGTACATCCCCCTCCGCCGCCGGCCGATCCTGGCTCTGGAAGTCGCGCAGCAGCGCGTTGACATCGGCGTCGATCTCCAGCGCCCGGACGATCTGGACGGCCTCCTGCTGGGACTTGATCCCGCTGTTCGCCACCGCGAGCACGTCCTCCTGGCGCCCGATCACGACTTCGACGTCCGCGTTCATCCCCGGCCGCAGCAGATCCTCCTCATTGGAGATGCGCGTGAGCACGGCGAACATGGTCACGTTCTGCTCGACGACCGCCTGCGGTTCGATCTTGAGGACGGAGCCCCGGAAGGTCCGGGTGGGATACGCTTCCACGGTGATGTCCGCCGGAAGTCCCGGCTGGAGCCGGCCGATGTCCGTCTCGTCGACGAGCATGCGCACCTGGACCTCGGTGAGATCGGCCATCCGCATCAGCACCGTGCCGCCGGTGAGGTCGCGCGTCCCCGTGACGACCTGTCCCTGCTCCACCGTCCGCTCCACGACGGTTCCGGTGATCGGGGCCCGGAGCGTCACGTCGTCCAGCTTGTCCCGGGCGAGTTCGAGGTTCGTCTGCGCCCGCACGAGCGACGCCCTCGCGTTCGCCGCCGAGAGGATCGCGTTCTCCAGTTCCTCCGCGGTCACGATGTCGGACTCGTGAAGCGCCTCGACCCGCTCGAGCTGGCGCCCCGCGACATCGTTCTGCGCCTCCGCGACGTCGAGGTCGGCCTGGGCCTGCGCGAACGCGTTGTTCACATCGCGCGGGTCGATCCGCACGAGGAGCGTCCCCTGTTCGACGTTGTCCCCGAGTTCGACGGGCAGTTCGAGAACCTCGCCGCCCGCCTGCGACTTGACCTCGATCACGCGGATCGGTTCGACCGTCCCGGTCGCCTCGACGCTGGAGACGATGGTCTGGCGCCCGGCGGTCAGCGTCTGGAGCGTCTGCTCGGGTTCGTTGGCCTCGCCGGTCGCACAGCCGGCGGCCGCGAACCCGAGCGCGGTGAAGACCATCGTGTGGCCAATGGTGCCGCCTCGCGGTAGGAAGCGACGCCGGCAGCGTTCGAATATGGACATCGGTATCTCGTCTCGTGTCGGGTCCCTGAACGGACTATCGGGGCGCCGAAACCGGGCCGCCATAGCACGCTGAGAGGACACCCTGCGCGAGTCCGACGTTGAAGAGATACGTCACGCGGCGGTCGCAGCCCGCGGCCAAAAGCCCACGAGCCGCCGGCCGTCAGGGTTGCTGGTCGAGCCTCCGGCCGAGGAGGGCCTCGATCCCCGCGACCGCCGCCTCGTACTGGAACCGACCGCTGACGAGATCGACCTCCGCCTGCGTGAGCGTGATCTGGGCGTCCTGGAGTTCGAGAATCGTGGCCAGGCCGAGTTGGTAGCGCTCCTGCACGACCCGTAGGCTCTCTTCGCTGAGCTCGACGTTCCGCTCGGCGAGGTCCACGCCCGCGAGCGCGGACTGCGCCGTCGCGTATCGCGCGTCGAGCAGCGAACTGAGATTGAGTTGCGCCGCGCGTTCGGATTGCCGGGCCTGGTCCGCCGAGGCCCGGGCGCGAAATACCTGCGTCTCGCGCTGGAACCCGTTGAAGAGGGGGTAGCTGCCTCGCAGCGAAAACGACCAGGAGCGGTTGGACGGAGGAAACTCCTGGTTCGCCCAGCCGTAGCCCGCGCCGACCGTGATCGACGGCAAGTAGCTGGAGCGCGCGCTCGACACCGCCGCCTCCGCCGCCTCGACGGCCGCCGAGGCCGCCTGCAGCGCGGGAGCCGTCACATCGGCCATTGCGAACAGTTCGTCGCGGGTGAAGGGGATCGCGGCCATCGCGAGTTCCGCCTCGGCGGTCGGCCCCACGAGGGTCTCGGAGCCGATGACCTCGGTGAGTTCGAAGGTCCGCGTGCGCGCGTTGTTCTCCGCGTTCAGAAGCGCGAGCTGCGCGTTGTTGAGGTCGACCTGCGAGCGCAGGGAGTCGGAGCGCGTCGCCCGTCCCAGCTCCAGCTGCTGTCTGACGAACTCCAACTGGTCCGCCTGGCGCTGGACGCGGCGTTCCTCCACGGCGACGAGTTCGAGCGCGGCGACGTTCGCCGCGTACGCCTGTTTCACCGCCTGGATGACCTGGAACTCGGCCTCGCGATAGCGGGCGTTCTGTTCGACGATTCCCAGACGGGCGCCTTTCAGGTCGGTGAACCGGCTCCAGCCGTTGAAGAGCGTGTATCCGGCGTTGATCTGAGTGGAGTAGCTCGTCGCGACGATCCCCTGGCTGAGGGCGTCCAGACGTCCCGTCGATGAGTTCGAGTAGCCGAAACTCATGTTGACCGACGGGAGGAGCTGGCCGATCGCGCTCAACTGGTTATGCTCGGCCATCTCGATCTGCGAGTAGGCCTGGAGCAGCTGAGGGTTGCGGCGTAGCGCGATCTCGACCGCTTCGTCGACCGTGATCTGGCGAACGTTGTCGCTCGCCTGCACCTGCGCCGCCGCCATTTTGGGCGACGCTCCCGCAAACAGAACCGCCGGCAGCAGGACGAGCCCCCATCGACGAAAACCGGCGCTCGGCCGGTCTCCGCACCCACATCTATGTCGAATGGTCATCGTTTCCCTTGCCCCGCGAGGGGCTGATTGACGTCTGTCGGTTGTCAGTTGTTTCGCTGCGGGTCCTCACGCCCCTGGGACCCCCGTTCACCGCCGCGCTCTCGCCCGTTCCCGTAGCGCTGCCGCAGCAACTCCCGATAGTCCTCACCCTGCTCCTCCGTCAGCACCGACTCGATCCGGGTCCGGACCGAGTCCATCAAGGTCCGGTAGCTCCCGCGCAACGTCCGCATCCCATCGCGGTAGTGATCGAGGAAGCCCTCGATCTGCACCCGCTGGTCGGCCGTCAAGCCCAGCTCATCGGCGAACTGCTCGATCGTCGTCTGCCGCCCGCGCGCCCCGTCGTCGCGATCCCGCGTTTCGGGAGACGTCGTCTCCGCCGCCGCTTCGCCGGCGGCCTCGCCGGCGAAAAGATCGAGGCGGTCCGCCGCCACGCCGACTGCGGCGCCCGCCGCGAAGACGAGCGCCAGAAGCAGGATCGCCCGGAATCTCGAAGTGTCCATACGCACCCGGTTCGTGTCGCGTTTCAGCGAGTTACGGATTACGGATTGATGAGCGCGGCGGTCAGCACCGCGTCGCGGCTCGGCTCGGCGAGGTCGATGAGCAGCGCGGGCGGGGCTTCGGCATCCGGCGCCAGCGAGCGCACCAGTCCGACCGGCGCCGGATCCGGGTCGGCGGCGAACTCGGGGGCGTCCGGCAGGGAGATGCGGTACAACAGAACGCCGGCCGCGACGAGCAGTCCGGCCGCCAGCGGCGCGAGCGCCGCGGACCAGCTTGCCGTCACGTCGAGCCACGAGAGAGGCCGCCGCGCGAACAGCGCTTCCGCCGCGGCCATCACGTTCCGGCGCAATCGGCGCCGCGTGAGTTCGTCGGGCCGCAGGGGCTCGAGATACTCGGCCCACGCAGGCCCGCGCCCGCCGTCCCGACTCTGGTCTCTCCTATTCATCCTCGTCTGCTCCTCCGGCGCCGGACGCGGGCGCTTCGCCGAGAAGGCGGCGCAACGCGTGCCTGCCGTGATGAAGGTTCGCCCTCGAAGTTCCTACGGCGATCCCGAGGATCTCCGCGATCTCCGCGTGGTCGTACCCTTCAAGGTCGTACATCATGACTGCCGTTCTCTGTCGTTCCGGAAGCTGTGCGAGCGCGCCGAGCACCCGCTCCCGGGCGTACCTCCGCTCGAATTCGCGATGCGGATCGTCCCGCGACGCCGCCGTGTCCGTCAGCTCCGAATGGGTCCGCAGAAGCTCACGCCGCCGGAGGTTCAGGCACGTACTCCTCAGCACGCGATAGAACCACGGACCGAAGCGGCTTCCCGGCCGCAGCTGTCCGATCCGCTCGAGCGCGCGAATGAACGCGGCCTGCACCGCGTCTTCCGCGTCCTGCTCGTGGCGCAGAATCGACAACGCCACCGCGTACGCCGGGTCCGTGTATCTCGTCACGAACAGGGAAAACGCTCGCGAGTCGCCGGCCTGCACGGCCTCCACGAGGCCGGGCTCGTCCGCGCCGGGATCCGCCGGCTCCGCGGGTCCGGAACCCGGACCGGTCGAATCGCCCGGCGATCCGTTACGCGTTCGCGTTTCCTCCGCCAAAGACGTCCCCATCGCTTGGGTAACACGCCCTCGATGCCGGCCGTTGCACCGGCTCCCGTCGGCGTTCGCCCCGGCGCTTGTTCCTTCACCGTGGCCGTCGCATCTTCGGCTCCGTGAACAACGAAACGCAAGCCCCGTCCGCCGCCGCCGAAACGCCCGATCGAGCCCACGCTCTGGCCGGCCGAACGCTCATCCAGGAACGCATCCGCGGCATGCGAAAAGTCGTGGGGCGAAGGCTCTCGCCGGGCGACATCGTTCTCAGGAAGGCGTCTCCGGAAGTGCGGCGCCATCTCTTCGAGGAAGCGTGCGAGCTGTACTGGAACGAGATGAGCTGGGAGGAGATCACCGAAGAGGAACTCATCGGGGACGAGGAACTCACGGAGATGATCTTCCCCGGGCTGCTCGCGCTCATCGACGCGTTCCTGCCGAAGGCTCCGAACGGGGAGCCGGACAGGGACCGGGAACACCGCGATGTCGTACACGATTTCCTGGACTGGCTGGCCGCCCGGCTCGTGACCCTGCGCGAGGCCCGACCCGCCGCGGAAGACGCGCGGGCGCGGAACCTCCGCCAGAAGAATGTGACCGATGCCCTCATCGACCTCATCGCGTTTCGCGTGTGCGCACTGACTTCCGACGAGATCGAGACCTACCAGAGCGCCTGACTCCATTCGAAGAACAAGACGGATGAATACAATAGTCTGCATGAAACGCGTGCCGGACTCGGCCACGCGGGTAAGAGTGACGTCCGACGGCGCGGGACTGGACCCGGCCGGCGTCAAGTACGTCGTGAACCCGTACGACGAGTTCGCGCTCGAGGATGCGATCCGCCGCAAGGAAGAGGCGGGGGAGGGGAAGGTGACGGTCGTCGCGCTCGGCCCCCCCGAGACCGCCGAATCGATCCGCCAGGCGCTCGCGATGGGGGCGGATGAGGGCGTCCTGCTCGCGTGCGAGGGTTCGCACGATGCGCTCTCCGTGGCGCGGGCGCTCGCCGACGAGATTCGGGGCCGTGACGTCGATCTCGTGCTGTTCGGGAAGCAGGCGATCGATGACGACAACATGCAGGTCCCGCAGATGGTGGCCGAGTTTCTCGGCCTTCCGTGCGCGACCGTCGTCGTCGGCCTCGAGATCTCCGGGAGCGATGCGACGGCCCGCCGCGAGGTCGAAGGCGGTCACGAGGTCGTCGAGTTCTCGCTGCCCGCCGTCGTGTCGACGCAGAAGGGGCTCAACGAGCCGCGGTATCCGAGCCTCAAGGGGATCATGGCGGCGAAGCGAAAGCCTCTCGAGGAGCGGGAGGTGACGCTCGATCCGCCGACCATCGAATTCCTCCGACTCGACGAACCGCCGGCGCCGGCCGCGGGCCGGATCGTCGGGGAGGGAGCGGACGCCGTGCCGGAGCTGGTGAAGGCGCTGCGCGACGAAGCGGGGGTGCTCTGATGCCCGGGGCCCTGGCGTACGCCGAAATCCGCGAAGGAACGGTGAGCCGGGCCTCGCGGGAGGCGGTCGGGCTCGCGCGACGGATCGCCGCCGATGTCGGGGGAGAGACCCACGTCGTCGCGCTCGGGCCTCCCGGTACGGAGGCGGCGGCCGCGCAGCTCGGCGGCTTCGGCGCCGACCGCACCTGGGTCGGTGAGTCGGAAGCGCTCGCGCTGTGTCAGCCGGACATCGCCGCCGCGGCCATCGCCCGGCTGGTCGAGGCCGGGGACTACGACGCCGTGATCTTCGCGGCGACGGCCCAGGGGAGGGACATCGCCCCCCGCGTGGGCGCGCGGATCGGGCGGAGCGTGGCCTCGGAAGTCATCGAGTGCCGGCGGGAGGACGGCGCCATCGTCGTCCGCCGGCCCATGTACGCCGGGAAAGCGATCGCGACCCTGCGCTTCACCCCGGGTCCGGCCGTGATGACGATCCGGGCCAACGTCTTCGCGCCGGCCGGGGAGGGCGCGGCGGGAGAGATGTCGAATCTGGATCTCGAGGGCCTCGAGGGCCGGGCGCGGACGGCCGCACTGGAGCTGGGGGATCGCGACCGACTCGACGTGAGCGAAGCGACGACGATCGTTTCGGGCGGCCGCGGGATGCAGGGGCCGGAGCACTGGCCGCTCCTCGAGGCGCTGGTGGAAGCGCTGGGCGACGAAGCGGCACTCGGCGCGAGCCGGGCGGTGGTGGATGCGGGCTGGCGGCCGCACGGCGAGCAGGTGGGCCAGACCGGCAAGACCGTGTCGCCCAACCTGTACTTCGCGGTCGGGATCAGCGGGGCGATCCAGCACCTGGCCGGGATGCGCACGGCCAAGGTCATCGTGGCGATCAACCGCGATGCGGATGCGCCGATCTTCGGGGTGGCGGACTACGGTCTCGTCGGGGACGTGTTCGAGGTGCTGCCCGTGCTCACGGAGGCGGTTCGCGAAGCCCGCCGGGGCGGCTAGCGTAGTGTCGCGCGACGCGGGTCCGGATCGGCCGGCATGAGTCTCCGGGCCGTGCGCGAGGACATCGCGCGCTGGGCGGAGCGGGGCGATCCCATCGCCATGGCGACGCTCATCGCCGTGCGCCGTTCCGCCCCGCTGCCACCGGGCGCGCGGTTCGCGATCTCGGCCGCCGGGGAGCTGAGCGGCTCGATCTCGAGCGGGTGCGTCGAGGGCGACCTGCACGAACGGCTCTCCGCGCTGCTGGCCGGCGGCGCGCCGGCCTCGGTCACGTACGGGATCACCGACGAGATGGCCGCGGGCGTGGGGCTCTCCTGCGGCGGGGAGATCGACGTCCTCCTCGACCGCTACGATCCCGGCGACCCCGTCTGGCATCGCCTCTGGCAGCTCCAGGAGGCCGGCGCCCCGGGCGTCCTCCTCACCGGCGCGGCGCCGCCCACGCACTCGCGGCAACTCCTCCTCGAACCGGACCGGTCACTGGGAACGCTCGGATCGGCCGAACTCGACCGGGCGGCCCGCTCCCGCGTAGACGATTGGCTCGGCCGGTCGGACGCCCGCGTTGCCCAACTCGTGCGGGACGATCCGGACAGCCTCGTCTTCGTCGAATCCTTCGCCCCGCCCCCGCGGCTCGTCATCGTGGGCGCAACCCCGATCGGGCATGCGCTGTGCGCCATGGCGCACCGAACCGGCTTCGAGGTCGTAGTCGTGGATCCGCGCGAGGCCTTCCTGCGGCCGGAGCGATTCCCGGATGCCGCGTCGCTCGATCCGCGCTGGCCGGACGAGGCGATGGCCGCGCTCGATCTCGACCCTCGAACCAGCGTCGTCATCCTCACGCACGACGAGAAGCTGGATGAACCTGCGCTTGAAACGGCGCTCGCCTCCCGCTGCGGCTACGTCGGCCTCCTGGGCGGACGCCGGACGCAGGAGCAACGCCGAGCGGCGCTCCTCGCGCGGGGGCTCGACGAGGCGGTATGCGACCGGATCCACGGTCCCGTCGGGCTGCGGATCGGCGCCCGTTCGCCCGTGCAGATCGCCGTCTCCATCCTCGCGCAGCTCATCGCCCTCGACAGAGCTCCCTAACGTCGGCGCGGGGTCGCGCTGCGCCGCTTCAGTCGCGTGCGCGTCGGATCTTCCACCGGTCCACCACACGCCGCCCCCGAACGACCTCGAAGTGATCGAAGTGCGCGACCGTGAGACAGGCGTGATTCGGAAGGACGCGGACCTTCTCGCCGACGGCGAACCACCCGGACAGGCGCCCGTGTTCCTGGCTCACCGAGGTCACGCGATGGTCGCTCAGTTCTCGTCCGGACGCGTCGCGGAAGAGGCGGCCGTAGTGGGGCGGAGCGTCCGGCCCCACATCCTTGGACAGGGCGAGCGCGCCACAGTCCGCAATCGCCCCGTCCGATCCGTCGCGCGCGGAAACGACCGTCGCAAGCACCGTGACCGCGCAGTCGCTCAGCGCACACGATCCCAGCCGCATCTGCGTGTAGTCGTAGAGCGCGTAGTTTCCCGGCCGGGCCTCGTCGACCCCCTCCAGCGTCTCGACGCGGCTCATTCCCGGGGTCGAACCGACGGAGAGCACCCCCGGCTCGAGCCCTGCCGCGCGGAGCGCGCGTCCCACCTCGACCATTGCCCGTCGCTCCTCATCCGCCAGCGCGGCGATGGCGGCGGGCGAGTCCGCGCCGTAGGTGTGGCCGGCGTGCGTCAGGCAGCCGCGGAGCGCAAGCCGGCCCGAGCGTGAGATGCGCCTCGCGATCTCGACCAGCCGGCCACTGTCGTGCGGGACGCCGGAGCGCCCGTAGCCGCAGTCGATTTCGAGCCATGCCGAGAAGGAGACGTCGGCGGCCTCGAGAGCCTCGACGGCCGTGAGGGAGTCCACCGTCACGCCCAGTTCGACGCGCTGGGAGAGCGCGGCCGCCTCGCCGATCCGGGAGAGATTGAGGGGAAAGGCCCACAGGATGTCATCGAAACCCGCCTCCGCGAAGATCCGGGCCTCCGCGAGCGTGGAAACGGCGATGCCCGACGCCCCGCGCGACCGCTGGAGTTCGGCGATCTCCACACACTTGTGCGTCTTCACGTGGGGGCGGAGCCGAACGCCGAGGGCGTCCGTGCGTTCCTGCATGACCCGGAGGTTGTTCTCCAGGACATCGAGATCGAGGATGAGAGCCGGAGTGCGGAGACCGAACAGGTCCGGCGCGTGGGTGGCAGCGTTCCCGGCGTTCACGCATCCAAGGTAGTTGGGGGATCACGGTTCCGCTAAGTTGGAACCGCCGATCCCGAGCACGAAACGGGGAGGATCGCGGGCCGATGGCGGATCGACACTACACTTTAGTGACCGCGAAGCCGTAGAGGTCGTCTTATTCACGAAGAGAAGATCTTTAGGATCGGGCCGGAAGGTCGGGTTCCGGACGATGAACCGAGCGACGCGGATGTCGTGACCGCCGTTCTGGAAGGCGATCGCGAGGCGTACGGGGTTCTCGTGCGCCGGTACAAGGACGTGCTGTACCGCTACGCGGAGCGCATGACCGGGCGCGCGGACGACGCCGCGGATATCGTGCAGCGCACGTTCATTCGCGGTTTTCGGAGCCTCGACCGCTGCCGTGACCGGGAACGGGTAGGGGGCTGGTTGTTTCGAATCGCCGTCAACCTGTGCAAGGATCAGTTGAAGGGGCGGGCACGGCGGGAGGTGTCGCTGGAGGCGGCCGGGCCGCTGACGGCGACGCGAGGTCTTCCCGAGGCGCGCGCCGAACGGGCGGAAATACGGGAGCAGATATACCGGGCCTTGCAGTCGCTGAGCGAAGAGCAGCGTGAAGCCTTTGTCCTCAAGCACGTCGAGGGCTGGTCGTACGAAGAGATGGCTGAGAGACTTGGAGCGTCGGTGTCCGCGTTGAAGATGCGCGTCCATCGGGCTCGGGATCAGTTACAGGTGCTGTTAGAGAACTACCGATGAACGACGATCTGAAGCTGTATCTGGATGGAGAAATCGACCATTCCGAACTCTCGCGGGAGCTTCGGAGGGAAGCCGAACGGTGGGATGCCCTCCTTTCGGACGTGCGGGATTCGGGGGTGCAGGGAGCTCCGGTCGGACTCGAATCGAGGGTCATGGCCGAGGTTCGCCAGGAGAGGCGTCGGCCGCTGCCGAGTCTCGTGGACTGGTGGGTGCATCCCCGCTCCGTGCGCGTCCGGCCGTGGTTGGGACTCGCGGCTGCCGCGGTGTTTGCGACGTTCTTCCTCCTGCCACGGGACGACGTGGTCACCGAGCCGGCGGGTGCGGCGACGGCGCTCGTGGGCGAAGAAGTCCACTACGTGCAGTTCCGTCTCGAGGCGCCCGGCGCGGCGTCCGTCCACGTCGCGGGCGACTTCAACGACTGGCAGCCGGAGGTCGCGCTGGCCGATCCCTACGGGACCGGCGTATGGACCGGGCGCGTGAAGCTCCCGCCCGGTGTGCACAAATACATGTTCCTCGTGGACGGCGAGACGTGGATCACGGATCCGCACGCGGAACGGTATGTGGAGGACGGTTACGGCAACCAGAATGCCGTGATCGCGATCACGGGCGGCGCGGGCGCCCGCTCGCTGGCCCCCTGAGTGTCGTTGGCAAAAACCCTGCTGCGCCGATCCCCCGCGGTCGTGTGCCTCGGCGCCATGCTTCTCGCGCTCGGGCCGCCGCTTGCGGGTCAGGACGCGCGCGCGCGCTTCAGCCGTCATCTGGGCGCAGTCTACGCGGCGCGCACCCTTTCCGTCATTGAGGCGGGTGTCCAGGACGGTCTGCCCCGAGGTCTCCTGATCGACAAGGCCATGGAGGGCGTGGCGAAGGGGATGTCGCCGGAAGTCGTACTCGCCGCCGTCGACACGTTCGCCGCGGAGTTGCGGGATGCGGCGTCCGTCATCGGTCCGGGCGCGGCGCCAATCGCGCTCGAGAAGGCCGCGGATGCCCTTCGCCGCGGCGTCGGGCGCGAGCTTCTGATGCGGCTGGGACGTGACCGCGCCGATTTTCCGCTTCTGGTCGTCTCCCTCGAGGAGTTGCTGGACGCCGGCGTGGAACGGGATCTGGCCGAAGACCTCCTGCGCTACGCGGTGGCCGAGGAGTTCGACAGCGATGCGGTGCTCCGACTGCCCGCCAGCGTGAAACTGCTCATTCGGGAGTGCGGCGATGGTCAGCCCGAATCCTGCTGGTCGCAGGCGAGCATAAGGGAGTGCGCGCGCGTGATGCCGACGCGGCCGTGTCCGACCCGAACGCTGGCGGAGGCGGCCCGCTCGGCCGCGGCGCGGCTCCTGCTCGCCCGTTCCCCGCCTCTCCGCGGGTGGCGGATTTCCGGGGCATCGCACTAGCAACCTTCCCGGTCTCCGCCGTATACTCTCGGACTTTCCGGCGGACGAGCCCGCCGACGCCTTGCCCACGGATGATGGAGAGGGCCTTGGCAGCCAGAGTGACCGCGGCGGTCACGGGTACCGGGAGCTACCTGCCGCCGGACAGCATCGACAACTTCCAGCTTCTCGCCATGGGTACGCTGCGCGAGTCGTTCGACATCGGGCAGGCGCGATCCGCGCTCAGGGGCGTCGAGGGCGCCAACGGGCTCTCGGCCCCCGAGGTCTTCGATCAGTGGGCGTACCAGTTGACCGGCATCAGGTCGCGTCGGCGGATCCCGCCGGGCAGCGATCTGACGACCGAGGACATGTGCGCCCGGGCGGGGCTTGCCGCGCTGGAGGCGGCCGGACGCGAGCCGGACGAGATCGACCAGCTTTACGTCGCGACCGTGTCACCGTCCGACGAGGTTCCGAACAGTGCCTGCACCGTGGCGACGAAGATCGGGAATCCGCGATTGGGAGGATTCGCGATCAACGCGGCCTGCGCCGGCTTCGTGTACGGCGTGGGGGCGGCCTGGTCGGCGATCGTCAGCGGCATGGCGGAGCGCGTCCTGGTCGTCTCGGGCGACGCCCTCACGCGGCTCGTCGATTACACGGACGTGCGGACGGCCGTCCTCTTCGGCGACGGGGCCGGAGCGGTCGTGCTCGAGCGGAGCGAAGCGGATCACGGCGTGCTCGGCCCGATGGCGGCGTCGGGCTGGTTCGCGCGCGACCCACTGTACCTCGTCGGGCAGAGCTGGCGCGACGATGGAGACCGGATCCCGATTCTCCACATGGAAGGCGGGCCGCGGATTGTCCGCAACGCCATCGTCAAGATGGCCGAAGTGGGCGAACAGGCGCTTCACAAGGCGGGTCTCGACTGGTCCGACGTGGACTTCGTGATTCCTCATCAGGCGAACGCGCGGATCACCCAGGGTCTCGAGCAGAGGCTGGAACTTCCGAAAGGGCGCGTCGTCCACAACATCGTGGACTACGGCAACATGTCCGCCTCGACCGTCGCCGTGACGCTCGATGAAGTCGTCCGCGGAAAGCACGGACCCGTGCCGACGCCGGCCACGATCGTTCTCACTTCGATCGGAGGCGGCTACACGATGGCGGCGGCGGTCGTCCGCATCTAACGGGCGGGCAGCCCGTGGCAGAACCCCGCCTCAGGCGGGACTCGCCCACTCCCTGAGCGGAATCACGTCGACGGGATCTCCGGCGTCTATGGCGTCCGTCCCGACCGGGATCGCGAGCAGACCGTCGGCCAGCATCGACCCCAGGTTGCCCGAACCTTGCGGACCGCTCAGGCGGGCCGTGAGGGCGCCCGACTCGTCGGATCCGACGAGCACGCGCAGGAACGAGAGCACATTCCGGGGGCCGCGCAGGTCGTGGGCCGCGACGCAGCGCAGCGATCGCCGGCAGGGGCGCGCGAACCCCGCCATCTTGCGGATCGCCGGTCTCACAAGCGTTTCGTAGGTGACGAGCGCCGAGGCCGGATTGCCCGGGACGCCCCAGAACGGCCGGCCGCCGAGCAGCCCAAAGACGGCGGCGCTGCCGGGGCGCATCCGCACGCGCCAGAAGGAGCGTTCGAAGCCGAGGTCGTCGAGTACCTGCTTCACGTAGTCGTGTTCGCCGACGCTCACGCCAGCCGCGGAGACGATCGCGTCGCAGGGTTCGGCGCGGGCGAGACAGCGGTGCAGATCGTCGGGGTCGTCCCGGGCGATGCCGAGGGGAGCGGGCTCCGCCCCGGAATCCGCGAGCTGGGCGGCCAGCGCGTACCCGTTCGAGTTCATGATCTTCCGCCCGGCCCGCACCTCGTCGAATTCATCGAAATCCGCGAGTTCGTCTCCGTTCGCGAGCACGCCGACGCGAGGTCGCCGGCCCACGTCCACCTGCTCGATACCGGCCGTTGCGAGCAGCGCCACCGCCGCCGCCCCGAGCTCCTCGCCGCGCGCCACCATCGTGTCGCCCGCCTTCACATCCTCCCCCAGGAAACGGATGTGCCGCTCCCCGTCCGCATCGTCGAATATGCTCACGCGCCCGTCCGGACCTCCGTCCGTGTGCTCTACGCGGACGACGCCCGTGGCGCCCTCCGGCACCGGCGCCCCCGTCATCACGCGCGCCACGGAGCCGGGCTCCAGCGGTCCCTGCGGAAAGGCGCCGGCCGGGATGTCGTCGGAGATCGGGAGGACCACCGGCCGGTCCGGGCTCGCGCCGCGAACCTCGCCGATTCGCACGGCGAATCCGTCCATGGCGCTGTTGTCCCACGGCGGGTGCGGGGCGACGGCTTCCACGTCGCGTGCGAGTGCGCGGCCGAGAGCGGCGGAGATCGGAACCCGTTCCGTCTCCAGCGGCGACACGGCGTCCAGCACGAGAGCGAGGGCCTCGTCGAAGGAGATCCAGTCCGCGTCACTCATATTCGCCCACAGCCCGGGGCTAGAAGTAGTACCAGATGGAGATGCTGAACTCCAGATTGTGGCCCCACACGGAACCCTGCGGCGCCGGCGCTCCGGAGGCCTCGAACAGATCCAGCGTGGTTCCGAAGAGGAATCCGTCCGGGGACGTCACGCGGACCAGGTAGTCACGGGCCTCGAAGCCGATCCCGATCGTCTCCGCCGGAAAGATCTCGAACCCCAGCCCCACGAAAATGTGTGGAGCCGTGGAGATGTCGTAGCGGAAGGGTTCGAGCGCCTGGTCGGCGAGGAACTCGGAGGCCCCCTCGTCGACCCCGAACACGAAACCGCCGCCGATGAGCCCGTAGGGGTGAATCCCGTTCCACGTCCGCGCGCCGGTGAGGCCGATCTGCACGCCGAGATCGGCCCGCAGCCACCCCGCGGCGACGGTGTCGACGACCATTGGTCCCGCCGCGTCGAGGACGTCCAGCGTCCATCGGTCCGCCGCCCCGTACGTGGCTCCGAGCTCGAGAGAAAGGGGGCTCGATGCCCGGACGCGCATCCTGGCGCCCGCCACGGGGGTGGGTCCCTGCGCGAACTCGAGCCGCCCCCGGTTCCCCGCGTGATGGCCCCCGAAAAGGCCGACGCGGAAGCCCTTCTCGCGCCAGCGAAACGGTGAATCGATGCGTTCGGCCTGCGCCTCGAGCGTCACCGGCACTGCGGCGAGCAGGGCGAGCCCGACGACGAAGATCAGTCTGTTTGACACTGGGTTGACGCGGATTCCATATCTTGGATGAGTCGGATCTCGAACGGAAACGGCCCCGTCTCACGAGTCTCACGACGGGGTCGCGGCGCGAGGAATGTAGGTGGAGGACCGGATCCTTACCAGAAAAACGTCTCGCCGCCGTCGCTTGCGACGCAGGCTTCTCCTGCCCGTCGTCCTGGCGTGCGCGTACACGCACCCCGCGGCCGCGCAGGTGCGCGAAGGCGTGACCGACGGCGATACGGTCGGTGTCGACGGCGGCGTCCTGACCGGCGTCTCGGCCGCCGCGCTGCGCGCGAACCCGGATGAGTATGCCGGCGCGCGCCTCCGCTGGAGCGTCCGGTTCCTGTCGCTGGAGCGGGCCGAACCGGAGCGGATCGACTTCTACGAGGGGGAACCCTTCCTGCTCGCGCGGGCGCCCGATCCCGGGGACGGCCTCGTCTATATCGCCGTCCCGCAGGAACTGCTGGCGGCGGCGGAAAAACTCCGGCCCCTCCAGACCCTCGACATGCTCGTGAGGGTCCGGACGGGCCGGTCGGCGCTATTGAGGGTCCCCATACTGGATCTGCTCGCGCTCTACTGAGCCGGATCCCGTCCCGGACCCCTTCGCGGCGGGGTCCGGTGGGTGGGGGAGGTGGCTACCGGTTCCCCTGGTTTCCCTCGCTCTCGGCCTCGTTCAGGAAGGCCTCGGCCTCCATGAGGCCGGCGTGCGCGAGACCGCTCCACAGATCAGCGACCTTCGCGTAGGCCTCCGCGGCGAGAACCACGTCGCCGTTGGCGGCGTGCGCGCGGGCCAGGCCGAGGAGCGAACGCGGCCGGTTCGGCATCCGCAGCAGCGACGTCTCGAACTTCTCGACCGCCTTGTCGGGCATCCCGAGTTCGAGCAGCAGTTCGCCGTAGAGTTCGTGCAGCGGCTTGACCGGGCTCGCCGAGCCGCGCGGCGGCGCCATGCTCATGACCTCCGCCTCCGCCTCGTCCATGAGGCCGATCGCCACGTCCGGGTGCCCCATGGCCGCGTGCCGTAGCGCCCCGACCTGCTTGTGCATGACGTGGGTGTAGCCGTCGCCCTCCGACAGTTCCTTCAGGGCGGCCTCCGCCTCGGTGACGATCGCCTGGTCGCCCATGCGGTGGGCGCTCAGCCCCGTGGCCAGGAGTTCGTGCGCCCGGGAGTCCTCCGTGATCGGCTGCGTCTCCCACTGCTCGGTCTCGACGATGTAGCGCGCCTTGAGGAGCGAGACCGCGCCCTGCGCCCGCGCGATGCCGGCCGCGCCCCGTGCCCCGCCCGTCGTCGCGAAGCCCTCGTTGTCGACCATGTCCGCGAGGCGATCCATCCACAGCCGCGCCTTCTCGTAGTCGCCGCGCTGCAGGTCGCCGTACTGCCCCCAGTCGAGCGAGTGCACCGCGTCGCCCACCGCGTCGCCGGGCTGCCACAGCTCCTGCGCCACGTCGTAGGCCGACTGGTTGTTGCCGGACACGCGTTCCCACATCCCGTGCTGGATGAAGATGTGCGTCGGCATGTGCCGCGCGTGGGAAACGGCCGGCGCGATGTCCGCGAACGCGTAGGCCGCGTCCAGCGCGAGCGGGGCCATGATCGGATTGTCGAAGGAATGGATCGTGTAGTGCGCGGCGCCCGGGTGCAGCGGGTTGGCGTTGAACAGCCGGAGCGCGATCGCCCCCGCCATCACGTTCCAGCGGTTGCTCAGGTCGCGCGTCGCCGACGTCGCGCTCAGGAGGGACAGGGCGTAGAAGGCCGCGATCTCCGAGTCTTCCGGATAGGCCTCGTACAGGTCGCGCATCGCCTCCATGTAGCCCACGCGCCGGTCGACGTGGTCCTGTTCGCTCCACAGGATCTCGACCGCCTTCAGGAAGCCCTTCTCCCGGTCCGTCGGCGCCTTCGCGAGCCGTTCGGCCGGCGTCGCGCCCAGCCTTTCCAGCGCCTTGCGCGGCTCGGTGGGGTCCATCTGGGAAACGAGCGGGTGATTGTAGGCGAGCGACTCGCCCCAGTAGGCCATCGCGAAGTCGGGATCCAGTTCCTGTGCCGCGTGGAACTGCTCCCGCGCCTGCTTCCAGCCGAAGCTGTGCAGGATCGCCACGCCCCGGAGGAAGTGCTGCTGAGCCTCGCCCGTGGCGGAGGTCGGGAAGGTGATCGATCCGACCTCGTCGAACTGTGCCTCGACCTGCGCCGGAACCGTCGCCAGCACCGTGCCGAGGAGGAACGCCGGAAGCATCGGGAACCATCTTTTCATCGTACTATCCCTCTCAGGTAGAAACGCCGGCCTGCCTCGCCCGGCATTGCGCTGAAGTTACGGTGTCAAAACCGGAAGCGGGCGGCAAGTCGTCACGCCGCGTCGCGGCGTCTCCCGCCACGTCACGCGTCCGGAAGTTCGTAGTCGATCGTCAGCGTGTGCGCCCCATCGCCGTCGACGGCGATCTCGACCGAGCCCGTGAGTCCCTTCAGATCGCCGGTCGCCGACCCCGGCACGATCTGTCCGCCCGTCCGTTCGCGGCCACTCGCGCTCAGCCCCCAGTGCTGCATCACGAACGTCCCCTCCCGTCCGTCGAGCGCTCCCCGCACGACTTCGCGGGCGATGTAGCCCGCTCCCGCGGTGATATCCGCTACATCCGCCTGGCACATGAGGAGCCGGGCCTCGCTTTCGGCCACGAGGTCCCCGCCGAACCGCTTCAGGACGGTGGCGTGCGAGAGGGTCGGCCCCCCGGCGTCGGACTCGGGTTCGCCCTGGTCCCATCCGGTGACCTCGAAGGAGGCGACCGCGCGCGTCACGCCGAGCTTCTCTGTTGTAGCCGGGTTCTCGCTAGAGCTCCGCGACGGCGCTGGACAGGTTGTCGAGGGCGCGCTTCACGAGCGTGCGCGAAGTCGCGATGTTCATCCGCATGTGCCTCTCGCCCCCGGTCCCGTAGCTGGGCCCGTTGTTGAGATAGATGCGCGCGTTCTCCGCCAGCCAGCGCTGCAGGACGCTCTCCGGCGACACCGGCTGCGCGGCGGTCCGGTTCTCGTAGTCCGCCTTCCCCTGCGCGTCGATCCGGTCCATCAGGTCGCCCATGTCGAGCCAGGCGAGGAAGGTGCCCTGCGCCTTCGTGTACTTCACGCCCGGCACGTTCTCCCGAATGTAGGACTCGGTGAGGTCGTGGTTGCCGTCGAGGTAGACGAGCAGCTGGTCGAGCCATTCATCGCCTTCGTTGTTTGCGGCGCGGGCGGCGTACATGCCCAGCGTGCTGAGGTCCGCCCGCGTGTACTGGCGCAGGCGTGTCATGAAGGCGGGGTTGGTCGAGAAGTACCAGGCGACCTTGTTGGCGGCGAGGCTGAACGTCTTGCTGTTGGATTTGAAGGTGACGCTGTTGTCGACCACCTTCGGATCGAGGCTGGCGAACGGCGTGTACTTCTGTCCCTTCGTCACGAAATCGCAGTGGATTTCATCGGAGAGCACCGGCACGCCGTGCTCGAGACAGATCTCGCCCATGCGGGTCATGTCTTCCGCCGACCAGCAGTTTCCGGTCGGGTTCTGGGGGTTGCAGAGGATGAAGGCGTGGACCCGCTGCACGCGGCGCTCGAAGTCGTCCCAGTCGATCTCGTAGACGCCGTCGACCACCTTCATCTCGCTGTCCTCGGCGATGTTCCGCGCGAAGCGCAGATCCGAGTAGAAGCCGTTGTAGGTGGGGGTGGTCATCAGGACCCGGCTGCCGGGAGGGGCGAAGGTGTGCAGCCCCGCGATGATTCCGGGGTGGACGCCGCTGGTCCAGACGATCGTCGAGGGGTCGATATCGAGGTCGTAGCGGCGCTGGTTCCAGGCCACGACCGCATCCGTGAAGGAACTGTCGCGGTGCTGGTAGCCCCAGTTCTCGTGCTTGCAGCGCTCGGCGATCGCCTGGGTGATGCACGGCGCCGCGCGAAAGTCCATGTCGGCGATCCCCATGCCGACCTCGATCTCCGGGCCGAACTGCTCGATCGCGCGGTCCCACTTGACGCAGTCGGTCCCGCGCCGGTCGTAGACCTCGTCGAAGTCGAACTCCTCGGGGACGGCGCCGAGCCCGGCAGGGGCGACATCGGTTGCCGCCACCTCGCTCGCGAGCGCCGAACGCGCGCCCACGGCGCCCAGAACGGCGGTGGCTCCTGTGCTCTTGAGAAACGCCCGACGGTTCAGACCGTGATTCCGCAGCATTTGCACGCCCTCCTCGGAACTTTCCCTCGCGGCGGATCGAGACCGCCAATCCGAATCAGGGTGGTCGAAACGTTCGGCTCTGGCAAGACGGAGGGGCGTCGGGCGTCGGCCCCGGCGGGATGTCAGCCGAGCCGTTCGAGACGGGCCGCGCTCTCGGACACGCCGGCCTCGACGCCGGCCCGGCCGTACAGCTCGCCGGCCTCGCGCCACAGCGCCCGGGCCTCACCGGCCTCGCCCAGCGCTTCGCACAGGATGGCCGCGGGCCGCACGGCATTGGCCACATCGAGCGGCGGGGCGGCCGGATCCGCCCGGTACAGCGCCAGCGCCTCCGCATAGCACCGGCCCGCCGCCCTGAGATCGCCCATCTCCCGGAGGACATCCCCCAGGTGGCGCACGGTGTGGGCAAGGACGAGCGGGTCGTTCCCCCGCCGGCAGAGCGGGACGGCTTCGAGGTACAACTGGAGAGCGGCATCGAGCCGTCCCAGGTCGCGTTCGACGTTTGCCTGTCCGTGAAGGGCGCGGGCGAGCGCGAGCGGATCCCCGCCGAAGCGGGCGAGCGCCACGGCCGCCTTCATGTGCCGCATCGCCTCGTCCGGCCGGTCCTCCCGCCGCGCGGCCATCCCCCGTCGGATGAGCGACTCGACGGCGTCGCGGGGCGCGTCTCCGCTTGCCGGGGGAGTCGTGTCGGACATGGCTGCTACCCTCCGCGCGGAACCGGAGCCGAAGAGTGGCCGCTGAGGATGCGCCAGCCTCCGGCCTCGTGCGCCCAGATCATCGTCACGGCTCCGCCGAAACCGAAGGCGGACCCGTCGGTGCCCGTGAACGTGCTCTCGAAGCGGGCGCGGACGTGGGCGAGTCCCGGCGCCAGCGGTTCGATGTCCGTATCGGAGTACTCCGTCGTGATCTGCGTCCCCTGGCCGAGGGCCTCGAGGGCGGCGCGCACGTCGTCGGCCGACTCGTAACGCAGTTCCCCGTTCTCGTAGAAGCGGAACGCGGGCGAGTCCGAGTAGAAGTCGCCCACGGCCTCCCAGTCCGCCGCCGTCCCGAGGTCTCGGAACTCCTGCATCGCCGCCGCCACGCTGTCGCGGATCGCGGCGGCGTGTGACTCCGTCAACGGCGCGGCGTCGGCCCCGCACCCCAGGCCCACCCATGCCGTGAGGCACAAGCAGAATTTCGTCACGTTCGTCATATTCCTTCGATCACCATTCGGATCGATACGTTAGACCTGTACGTGTAAACGACCTGTACGTGTAAACGGCGAAAGTTCGCAACCCGTTTCAGGAGTTCGATGATGAGGATCTTCCGCTGCCTTCCCGTCTTCCTCGCTCTGGCGTCGCCTGGCGCCGCGCCTCCGCCGCTGGCCGCCCAGGATGACGAGGAGATGGCCGGACTCGACATCTCGCAGGGGTACATCCTGCCCGATGCGACGGTGCAGGCACTCTTCGCGACCGACCCCAACTACGCGACGCTGGACCACGTGAGTCCGGACGGCGATCACTTCGTCGTGCCGCTCTCGACGGAGCTTTCGACGCTGGCGGAGGTGGGAGAGGAAACGCTGCGCCTCGGGATGCTGGAGCTCCGGGCCCGTGCCGACCGCCCGTGGCACCTCGACATCTACGGCCTGTACGGCTTCCGCTTCTACTCGCTGAGCGACCGCGCCTTTGTCGACGTAGACCTTCCCGAGGGGATCTATGTGAGCGACCTCATGTGGTCGCCGGACGGGTCGCGGCTCGCGTTCCTCGCCCACCTCGAGGAGCGCACGGAGGTCTGGATCGCGGACGCGAGCGATGGGAGCGTGACGCCGGCCGGCGACGCGCGGGTCATCGCGACGATCGGGACCTCGTCGCGCGGCCAGGGATCGGCGCCCTCGCGCATGCTGCAGTGGACGCCCTCGGGCTCGGTCCTCACTCTCGCGGCGCCGGCGGACCGTGGATCCCCGCCGCCGGCTCCGGCCCTGCCGTCGGGACCGACGATCCGTCACACGCGGGCGGAAGCGACGCCGACGCGCACGATGCCTTTCCTGCTGGAGGACGAGTACGGCGCGGACCTGTTCGAGTACTACACGCGCAGCCAGATCGTGGAATTGGCGCCCGGCCGCTCGCCGCGGGCGGTCGGCGAGCCCGGCATGTACGAGTCGCTGTCGTCGAGTCCCGACGGGCGGCATGTGATCGCCACCCGCCTCACGCGTCCCTTCTCCTACATCGCGAGCTACACGGGCTTCCCGCGCGTCACCGAGGTTATCGAAGTGGAGAGCGGCGACGTGCTCGCCACGCTGGAGGAACGCGAACTGCGGGAAGGCGCGCGCGGCGGCGGCGGAACGGGCGGGGACCCGCGCGACTGGACGTGGCGTCCGGACGGCAGCGGGATCTCCTACCTGCAGCGCGCGGAGGCCGAGGACGGGGAAGACGAGGACGACGACCGCCCCGACCGCATCATGCTGCGGCGCGCCCCGTTCGGCGACGGCGATGCGGAGGTCGTGGCGACGAGCGATGACCGGATCGCGAGTGTCACCTACTCCGCGGACGGGCGCCACGCCTTCGCCGACGTGCGGCGGGATGGCGATGCCGCGCTTGTACACTACGCGCTGGGGGGCGGCGAGCCGGAGGGACACACGCTCGTCCCGTTCCACGACCCGGGCGACGCGGTCGAGTTGCCGGGCGACCTTCTCACGGCCCGCACCGGGAACGGGCTGGAGTACGCGTGGGTGTCGGCGGGCGGCGAGAGCGCCTACCTGCGCGGCGACGGGTGGAAGGAGGACTTCCGGCCCCAGCCCTTCGTCGACCGGCTCTCGATTCCGGACGGGGCCACCGAGCGCCTGTTCGAGGGGTCGCGGGACAGCTTCGACCGGCCACTCGTCCCGCTCGACGCCAATCTCGAACGCATGGTCGTGAGCCGGGAAGGGAAGAACACGTTCCCGGACAGCCACCTGTGGACCCGTGACGGCGGGATGGAGAACCTGACGCGGAACGTGGATCCGTTCCCGCAACTCACCGCCGCGCGGCGCATCGACTTCGAGTTCACTCGCCGCGACGGACTGGAGATCCAGGGGCGGGTGTCGCTCCCCGTCGATTACGTCGAAGGCACGCGGGTACCCGCCGTCTTCTGGACCTATCCCCGCGAGTACCGAAGCGAGGACGACTTCGACAATGCGACGATCCGCGCGCGCAACCACAACGCGTACACGAACCTGACGTGGCTGCGCTGGTCCGACATCTGGCTCACGCAGGGGTACGCGATCGTCTATCCCGACATCCCGATCGTGGGCGAGAACTACAACGACTACTACATCTCGAACATGGTCGACGGGATGTACGCGGCGATCCGCGCGGTGGACGCGCTCGGCGTCGTCGACATGGACCGGATCGGGCACGGCGGCCACAGCTACGGTGCCTTCGCGACCGCGAACTTCCTCGCGCACACGCCCTTCTTCAAGGCGGGGATCGCGGGGGACGGCGCCTACAACCGCTCGCTCACGCCGATGGGCTTCCAGGCCGAGCCGCGGGACATCTGGGAGGCGCCGCACGTGTACATGGAGATGTCCCCGTTCTTCAAGGCGGACCAGATCAACACCCCGCTCCTCCTCTACCACGGAGCGGACGACAACAACTCGGGCACCTATCCCATCCAGTCGAGGCGGATGATCCAGGCGCTCACCGGGCTCGGGAAGACTGCGGCGCTGTTCGAGTACCCGTTCGAGTCGCACACGCCGCGCGCGATCGAGAACAACCTCGACATGTGGGCGCGCTGGATCGACTGGTTCGACCGCTACGTGAAGGGCGCGGCCGGCGAGGGCGCGCACACGACGACGGAGGGCGGTCGCGGGTAATGCGGAGAATGCGGGAAGCGGCATGCCGGTGAAGCCGGTTCCGGCCGCGGTTGCGGGTCTCCTTGTGGGCCTCGTCGTGGGCGGCGGCGCCGGGATCGCACTCGGTGGAGGGCGCGGTGCGGCTTCAGGGGCCGATGGCGAGACCGCGGACCTGCTGGCGAGCATGGCGGCGCGGCAGGACGAGCGGCTCGGGCGGCTCACGCAGGAGGCGGACGAATCGGCCCAACTGCAGCGCGAACTTGCCCTTGCCCTTTTCTACCGCCTGCAGGAGTTCCGGCGCTTCGGACTCGAGGGACAGATCGTGACCTGGATCGTGCCCGGTGCGTCGGCGGGCTCCGCCGGCCCGCTGGGCGGCTCGCTGGCGGGTGCCGTGCGCCTGCCCCAGTTGGCCGCGGACGCGGCGACGCGGGCGGAGTGGCGGGTCGTTTCCGAGCGTCTCGCCTCGAACGGGGCCGAGGTGGACCCCACGGTGTTCTCCGCCTTCGAGGACGTGCTGGAGTTCGTCGAGGGCCGCCCCTGGCCGGAGGGTTCGGGGCTGGCGGCGGCGGCCGCCTCCGGCTGGGCGGACCCGGCCACGGTGGAGACGTGGCTGTCCCTGAACCGGGCCCTCGTCGGCCGCGCGGATGCCATCCTCTCCGGATTCTGAGCGTCTCTCCCGCTGCATGAGCCGTGCCGCCGGCCGCCGGGCACCCGGGCGGCTCCGTGCCACCGGGCATCGAGCGCCCAGGAGACTCCGCGCCCGTCGGGTCGCCTGCGCTCTGCCGATCGTCGTCGCCGCTTGCGGCCCCGCCGATTTCACCGCTCCCGCGCAGCCGGTGGAGTGGACCGAGGTGCCCGGCGCCCGCTGGCGGTCCCTGGCGGTCGAGGGAGGTGATGTGGGATTCACTCCCGTTCCGCCTGCGTGGTCCGGAGTGGACTTCGCCAACGCGCTCACGGACTCGAGTCTCCTCGAGAACCAGATGCGGGGCAACGGCTCGGGGGTGGCGGCGGGCGATGTGAACGGGGATGGGCGGCCGGACCTCTACCTGGCCCGTCTCGAGGGCCCGAACGCCCTCTACATCAACCTCGGCGACTGGCGTTTCGTCGAGACGGCTGCGGAGGGCGGCGTGGCGGCCGCGGACCGGTTCTCGACCGGCGCGACCCTCGTCGACGTGGATGGCGACGGCGACCTCGATCTCATCGTCACCTCCATCGAAGGTCCGAAGTCCCTCTTCCTCAACGACGGGTCGGGACAGTTCGCGGAGGCGCGGGAAGCGGGACTGCTGGACTCGCGCGGGGGGATGTCGAGCGCGCTGGCCGACGTCGACGGAGACGGGGATCTCGACCTCTATCTCACGCGCTACAAGAGCCGCTCCGTCCTCGATCTCTTTCCCGGGGACGAGGTCGCCTTCCCGAACACGGTGCGACGCACGGGACGGGAGTTCGAGGTCGTGGAGCGCTTCGCCGACCACTACGAGCTGGCGTGGCGGGCGGACGGCGTGGTGCGGCTCGAGAGGGGGGAGGCCGACGAACTCTACCTGAACGAGTTCGACGAAGACGGCGGCGACGGCGGCTTCCGGCACGTTCCGTTCTCTTCCGGCGTCTTCCTCGACGCCGACGGCACGCCGCTCGAGGCCGCCCCGACCGAGTGGGGGCTGGCCGCCCGCTTCGGGGATCTGGACGCCGACGGGGACCCGGACCTCTACGTGGCGAACGACCTGCACAGCCCGGACCGGCTGTGGATCAACCGGGGGGACGGAACTTTCCGCCCGCCGCCGCCCCACGCGCTGCCCACGACGAGCGCCTCCTCCATGGCGGTGGACTTCTCGGACGTCGACCGGGACGGAGACGCGGATGTCTTCGTGCTCGACATGCTGGCCCGCGACGCGCGCGCGAGGAAGACGCAGGATCCGGTGTCGCGCGTAGAGCACACGCCGCCCGGCGAGGCCGCCGGGGCGCAGCAGGTGAACCGCAACACGCTGCTCGCCAGCCGCGGCGACGGAACGTGGGCGGAGGTCGGGCGCCAGGCGGGAGTCGAGGCGTCCGGGTGGTCGTGGTCGGCCCTCTTCCTCGACGTGGACCTGGACGGGTTCGAGGACCTCCTCATCCCGAACGGCCACATCCGGGACCTGATGGACGCGGACACGCAGATCTCGATTCGGGAGGCGGGCCTCTCCGGCGAGCGCGAATCCACGCTCCTGTACCGTCCGCTGCCGCTGCACAACGTGGCGTTCCGGAACCTGGGCGGGGCCGGATTCGAGGAGGTGGGGCGCGCGTGGGGCGTGGCGCCGGAGCCGGACGTGTCTCACGGGGCGGCGCTGGCGGATTTTGACGGGGACGGGGACCTGGACGCGGTCGTGAACCGGCTGGGTAGTCCGGCTTTGCTTCTGCGCAACGACGCGGCAGCCCCTCGGCTGGCCGTCCGCCTGCGGGGGGAGGCGCCGAACACGGCCGGGGTCGGCGCCACCGTGTGGCTCGAAGTCGAGGGTCTGCCGCGCCAGACGAAGGAGGTCGCGGCGGGCGGCGGCTATCTCTCGGGTTCGGAGGCGCTCGTCTCGTTCGCGATGGGAGACGCCGCCGAGGGCACGCTGGGCGTGGAGTGGCGCGGCGGGGGGCGGTCGGTGGTGCGCGTGGACGGCGCCGACCGGCTGTACGAGGTGTTCGAGACGGAGGCGGATCCGGCCGCTCCTGCGTCCCCGCCGGTCGCGGCGCCGTGGTTCGAACCGGACGAGCGCTTCGCGCCGATCCATGACGAGCCACCGTTCGCCGAGGTGGCGCGGCAGCCGCTCCTCCCGCTGCGGCTGTCCCGGATGGGGCCGAGCGTGGCGTGGCACGACCTCGACGGCGACGGGGACCCCGACCTGCTGCTGGGCTCGGGTGCCGGCGCGGCGCCGGTGTTGTTCCGGAACGACGGGGGGACGCTGGTCCGCGTGACGCTGGCCGGGCCGCGGGCGCCCGTGGACCAGACCGCGGTGATCCCGCTTCCGGCGGCGGACACGGCCAGGGTGCTGCTCGGCCTGTCGAGCTACGAAGCGCCGCCGGCCGAAGTGACACAGGTGCCGGCCGTCGTGTCTGCCGAGTGGCCAGGGGCAGCGATGGTGGGTGTGGCGGTGACCCCGGTCAACCGCGGCGTCGCGCCGGGGTCATCGGGGTCGGTGGGCCCGCTGGCCGTCGCCGACTACGACCTCGACGGACGGCTCGATCTCTTCGCGGGCGCGCGGGTCGTGCCGGGCGGCTACCCGCTCTCCGGCCCCTCCCGTGTGTTCCGGGGCCGTCCGGGCGGCGGCTTCGAGGAGGACCGGCGGGACGCGGTCGTCTTCGAACGTCTGGGCATGGTGACCGGCGCCGTGTTCACGGACTACGACGCGGACGGCGATCCGGACCTCGCGGTCTCGGTCGAGTGGGGCCCCGTCCGGCTGCTGCGGAACGACCGGGGACGGTTCTCCGACGTCACGGCGGATGTGGGACTGGGCGAGCACCTCGGGCGCTGGAACGGCGTATCCGCGGGCGACTTCGACGGGGACGGCCGGCCGGACCTGGTGGCGGTCTCCTGGGGGGAAAACACCGAGTACCGCCCGACGGCCGGGGCCCCGCTCGAACTCCATTTCGGCGACGTGGACCGTAACGGCACCCTCGATCTCGTGGAGGCGCAGCGGGACGAACGGCTCGGCGCGTCCGCGCCTCTGGCCGCGCTGGGCCGGCTCGCCGAGCACATCCCGCCGGTGGGCGGGCGCATGCCGACGCGTGCGGCCTACGCGGAGGCGGACGTCGGCGAGGCCCTGGGGGCGTGGCCGGAAGGCCGGCTGGAGGCGGCGGAATTGCGGCACATGGTGTTCCTGAACCGGGGCGACCGCTTCGAGGCGGCGCCGCTCCCGCGCGCGGCGCAGCAGGCCCCTTCCCTCGGAGTCCTCGTAGCGGACGCGAACGGAGACGGCCGCGAGGACCTGTTCCTGTCCCAGAACTTCTTCGCCACGGACGAGGACACGCCGCGCTACGACGCGGGGCGGGGGCTATGGCTCGAGGGCGATGGCGGCGGCGGGTTCCGCCCGGTCCCGGGACAGGAATCGGGGGTCGCCGCCTACGGAGACCAGCGCGGCGCCGCGGCCGCGGATATCGACGGCGACGGCCGCCTCGACTTCGTGCTGGGAGTCAACGGCGGCGCGGCGCGCCTCTTCCGCGGCGCCGGAACCTCGCCCGGCCTGCGGGTCCGCGTCGCCGGGACGGCGGAGAACCCTCACGGAATCGGGACCGTCCTGCGCGTCGTGTACGCCGACGGCCTCGGCCCCGCGCGCGAAGTGAGGGCCGGATCCGGAACCGGCTCCCACGACGACCCGCTGCAGATCCTCGGCCTCTCCGCCGACCCCGTGGCGATCGAGGTCCGGTGGCCCGGAGGCGCCGTCGAGCGCATCGAGGTCCCTCCGGGCGCCCGCGAAGTGACAGTCGGCCCACCGTGAACCGACAGCCAGTCACCGTCGGCTATGACCGGTCCCCGTACGTCTCGTTGTAGATCCTCCACAACGGCGTCCCCTCGAACGTCCAGTATCCCGTCGGACCAAGGGAGTAGCTTACGTCGAGGGCGCGCTGCGTCGCGCGATGGAGGTAGATCGGCTCACCGTCGTAGAGGACTTTGCGATCATCCAGGACTCGGACCGTCACATCCTTATGTGTGCATCTCAGCTCGGAACCGGGTGGAATTCCCATTTCGCCGAACCTGAGAATCGGTCGTCGAGACCCCATGATTCAGTCCTTTCCCGCGGAGGTCTCGGCGTCCCTCCGACATAGGAGCAGCTGGTCCAAAGGTCGGGGTTTGCGCAGCGCTTCGAAGGGCAAGTCCGTCCGCACAGGGGACACGAACTGTACCGTGCCGCGTGCTCCGAGCGCGTTATGCAACACCAAAAGGACACCTGCCACCGCGTGGTCGCCGGAGAGATAGGCATGGATGCGCTCCGTATCCCGCTCCTCCCAACCGAGGCCGCCGACCTGCACCGCGACGTATAGCGGCAGGGGCGCCTGGCCGAGCTGTTTCGCCTTACGGCGGAGCGCGGTCAGCACGCGGTCGGCTGTGTCGTCGCCGACTACGGTTGAGGGGAAGCTGCCGATGCCTCCCCGGCCGCCCTTTGAGGCGTAGCGGATGCTGTGCACGAACAGCGTCCAATCCTCCGCTGAGTGTCGATATACGGGCAGTCCGTAGCCGTCGTCGTCCCAGTTCGGTCGTCGGTTTGGCGCCCCGTAGAAACCCCATATGCCGTCGATATCGAAAAGGTGCGAGCGGACACCAGCAGCGCGAAAATGGCTGATCGCGTCGTCGATCCCCCGCACCACAGGCTTGACGCGCGGTGCGTTGTGCAGCTTGCCGCGGGATTCCAGGCCGACCCAGAGGCCCAGGGGAGTCTTGCTGCTGTCGAAGTGTCGCCGAAGCCTCAGAATGAAGTCCCTCTCGGCGTCGGTCTTCCCGGATTCGTCGCCCCGGACATGGGTGGCCTCCACCTGGAAGTGTTCGCACTGGAAATCGGCCCCACCCTCCGGGGCCTCGTAGCGTGGCTCCAGTCCCATGCGGTGCAGCACGCCGAACACCTGCATCTCGAACCGGGCACCCTCGAACTGCCCTCGGTGCGTGCTGCTAAGGCGGCGGCGCAACGCCTCTTGTACCCGGGGCTTGAATAGCGCAAAAAGCGTCTCCATCTCTTCGCGGATGCCCGCCGCACGCGCGCGGGATTCGATCCACTGGAACGTGGTCTCGCCCGCATCGATGTAGCCGTCGTGGTCATCCGGGATCTGCTCTACATCGCGAAATAGCATGCGTGTCCTAGCACTATTCGGTTGTCGCGGATGGTTCGGGGCTGGCCTGCTTGGCCTGCGCGCGACGCCAGAGTCTGCGAACCATGCTTGTCTCCGTGCAAATCCAGCAGAGCGGCACAGCCGGTCGAGCGTCGCCGATCATGGCCGTTCCCCGAGAGGCCGGGGAAGGGCGGATCAACTGCTGGGGGCGGGGTCGGCGAGCGCCAGCAGGTCGGGGCGGTCCTGTGGATCGAGTCGGCGGAAGTGGTGGCGCAGTTCGAGCGCCGCGTTGATCGCCGCCCGCAGGTGATCCTGGGAAGACCACGGTTCGCCTCCGAGGACCCCTCTCAGCCAGCCTTCCACGTCGGACCAGCGCCAGAACCGATACCGGTCGTGAGGATCGTTGAGGGGTGCCGGAAATCCGCCCGGTCCGCGCTTTCCGTTCACCCACAGCCGGACGCACTCGCGTGAGCGCCCGATCCGTTCGGCGATCTCGGACATCGAGACGAGGTCCAGATCCGCAATCCGAACCACCCGGAGACCATCGACCGATTCGGCATCGGCGACCGCCGAGGAGATCGCCTCGTAGAGGCTCGCCGCCTCGCGGTCGAAGTCCATGACCGGGATACCGTTTGTGATTCCTATGGTCGCGTCATCGCATCCGGCTTCGTAGAGGGCATCGAAGATCTGTGGGTCGTCGATGTCCACACCCTCGACGATCAACGTAAAGCTATGGGTGGCCATACCTTGCTTTCTCAATGTCTTTTTCGGGTGTCTCCGGAGCCTGATCATGCCCCACGGTGTTGCGTCGTGTCAACACCGTATCAACGGGGCGGGAGGTGGTCATCATGAGGCGGTGCGGCGGGCGAGCCGGGCGTCGAGGCTCAGGCGGTCGTCTTCGAACAGGATGAGGACGATGACGAGCAGGAGCGTGCGCGGGATGACGTGCGCGCTGAAGACGTAGAGCGGTTCGGCGAGCAGGTGGCCGAAGGTGACGAGGATGAGGACCCCGCCCAGACCCAGCGCGGCGATCCGGCGCCGCCAGCCCACCAGCATCAGCGCCCCGCAGACCAGTTCGATGAAGGGGATCGCGACCCCGGCGACCCACAGCGACCAGGCGGGGAGGAACGTGTCGGCGTAGGCCTCCACGAACAGGCCCCGCGCGTGCTGGACGGCCCCGAGTTCGAACACCTTCCAGAACCCGGCCATGAAGAAGATGAGGCCGAGAATCGTCCGGGCCACGAACGCGGCCCAGCTCTTCGGCGCGAACGCCTCTCCCGTGTCAGGCTCCCGGTTCATGAGTCGAAAGTATCCGGCGTTGACCCTGTCGGCGACGCATCCCGGGGCTCTTGCATCCCGTTTCGAACCGCCTAGATTGGCCGGTCCTGTTTTCGGTTTTTATTCGGTTTTTCGGATTGGAAAGAGCCGCATGGACGCAGGTCGCGGGAGCCGGATGGCGCTCTGCCTCTGGTGGCCGGGGTTCGAGCTGGAACTGGAGCGGGTCCGGACGCCGTCGCTCGCGGACCAGCCGCTCGCGCTGCCGACACCGGGGGACCGCCGCCGCATCGAGATGGGGTGCGCGCTCGCGGCCTCGTTCGGCGTCGAGCCGGGCATGATCGTCCCGCAGGCGGTCGCGCTCTGTCCCTCGCTCGTCCTCTGCGAGCCGGATCCGGATGTTCACGACGCGGCGCGCGACCGGGTTCTGGAAGTCCTCCGCCGGTGGAGTCCGGTCGTCGAGCGGTCGACCGAGCGGGGTCGGATGTTCGTGGGGGTCGACGGGCTCGAACGCCTGTACGGCCCGCCCCGGCGGCAGGTCGCGGGACTTCGGGCGAGGCTCGAGGCGCTGTCGCCGTGGCTCGCGTCGAGCGCGCGGATCGGCTGCGCGCCGGGGAAGTTCGCGGCCTGGGTCGCGGCGCGGTCCGCGGAGTCAGCGGGCTCCGGTCGGCCGGGCGCGGCCGTCTGCGTGGCGCCGGCCGACCTCGCCGCGTTCCTGGCGCCGCAGCCTGTCGATGTGCTGCCGGTGTCGCCGCGCACGGTGGAGCGGCTGAAGCGGCTCGGGGTCCGGCGGCTCGGACAGCTCGCGCGCATGCCCGAGCCGGCGCTCGTGTCGCAGTTCGGGGCCGATGGGCGCCGGGCGCTCGCCTGGGCGCGAGGGACGCGCATCGACCGTGTGCGGCCGGAGGCGCCGGCGCGGCCGATTCGCGTCGCGCTCGACTTTCCGAGCCCGATCGGGCAGCTCGAACTGCTGCACGCCGCGCTCGACCGGCTCATCGGTCGCGCGCTCGAGCATCCGCGGCGGCGAGGCAAGAGCGTCCGCGGCCTCAGGGTGTCGGCGAGCCTCGAGGACGGCGGCTCCTGGTCCATTCGCGCGGTTGCCCGGGAACCCACGAGCGAGCCCGAACGGCTCGGGGCGTTTCTGCGCTCGCGAATCGCGCTCGACCGGCCCCGGCGCGCGGTCGAGACGCTGCGGCTCGAATTCTTCCGCTTCGGCCCGGCGAGCGCGCAGACCGGGCTCTTCGACCCGAAGGAAGGCGCGGCCCGCGTCCTCGGTTCGCTGGAGACGAAGGATGGCGAACTCCTGCCCGCGTTCCGCCGCGCGGCGCGCCTGCTGCGGTTGCGGCTGGGAGGCGCCGTGCTGTTCCGGGTGCTCGAACTCGAGCCGAACTCCCGGATCCCGGAGCGCCGGCGCGCGCTCATGGAAATCGCGTAGCGGGCGTGGCCAATCCCCGGCCGCCGAGGCCGAAGCCGCCTGCGGGGAAGCTGCGCCCGCTCAACCGGCCGCGTCCGGTGCGGGTCCGGCTCGGCGCCGCCGGGGTGCCGGTGAGCCTCGAGATCCGGGGGCGCTGGCGACGGATCGGCGACGTGCTCGACCAGTGGCGGATCGATGACGAGTGGTGGAGGGAACCGATCTCGCGCGCCTACTTCTCGATCGTGCTCGAGAACGGCGCCCACCTCACGGCGTACCACGATCTGATGCTGGATCGCTGGTTCCTGCAGCCGGAATAGCCGCCCGTGGTCGACTACGTCGAACTGCACGCGCACTCGGCCTACTCCTTTCTCGATGGGGCGTCGCGGCCCGAGGAACTCGCGGCGCGCGCGCTCGAACTGGGCTATCCCGCGCTTGCGCTCACCGACCACGACGGGCTGTACGGCTCGATGGAGTTCGCGCGGTTCGCCCGCGCCCGCGGTCTACAGCCGATCACCGGTGCGGAACTCACCCTCGCCTCGCCGTTCGCCGCCGCCGGAAACGTTCCCGCGGGAACGTCCCGAGACCGTGTAAAGGCGGAACGGGGAGTGGAAACGGGCGACTGCCACGTCACGGTGCTGGTGGAGAACGCGACGGGGTACGCGAACCTGTGCCGGCTCATCACGCAGGCGCACATGGAGAGTCCGCGCGGAGAGCCCCGGCTCGACCTCGATGCGCTCCTCGAGCGGCCCGAGGGGCTCATCCTCCTCAGCGGGTGCCGCCGGAGTCCCCTCCTCGCGGCACTCGAACGGGGGACGGACGAGGCCGAGCGGCTGGCCGGCCGCCTGCGCGACGCCTTCGGTCCCGGCAACCTCTTCGTCGAACTCCAGAACAACGCGGTCCACGGCGACCTCGCGCGCGGACGGGCGCTGGGCGCGCTGGCCGACCGGCTCCGCATCCCGGTCGTGGCCACGGGCAACGTCCACTACCACGTCGCCGACCGGCACCGTCTCCAGGATGTCCTGGTCGCGATCCGGAACCGGACGACGGTCGACGATTCACACGAACTCCGCCGTCCCAACGCCTGCTTCCACCTCGCCTCGCCCCGGGAGATGGCGTGGCGCTTCGCGTCGCGACCCGACGCGCTCCGCAACACGCGCGCGATCGCCGAGCGCTGCCGGGCGTTCGATCTCACGGCCGACCTCGGCTACAGCTTCCCCGACTTCCGGGGAAGCGGCTCCGCCCCCGCGATTCGCGTGCTCCAGCAGGTCTGCCGCAGGGCGTTCGAGATTCGCTATCCCCCCGGCAGCAGGTACCGCCGCAAAGCCGAAGAGCGGCTCGCCACCGAACTCGCGCTCGTCGACCGGCACGACCTGGCCGGGTTCTTTCTCGTCTATCACGACATCCTCGAACTGGCCCGGGAGGTCGCCCACCGCGTGCGGGGCGACTCGATGCCGCGCCAACTGCTTCCGCCGGGGCGGGGACGCGGGTCCTCGGTCTCCTCCATCCTCTGTTATCTGATCGGACTCTCCCACGTCGACCCGGTACGGACGAACCTCTTCCTCGGCCGGTTCCTGAACGACGCCATGGGAAGCGTCCCCGACATCGACATCGACTTTGCGCGCGATATTCGAGAGGAACTGATCCTCGCCGTCTACGAGCGCTACGGGTACGACCACGTCGGGCTCGTATGCACCTTCCCCACCTACCGCACGCGCTCGATCGTGCGCGAACTGGGCAAGGCGCTCAGCCTCCCGTCCGGCGACGTGGAGAAGCTGGCCAAACTCGCCGAACCGGGAGAGGACGGGTTCATGGCCGAACTCGAGCGCATCCCCGGCCTCGAAGCGCGCGCCAACTCGCGCATCTGGCGGGCCTTCGCCGAACTGGCGGGGGAGATCAAGGGACTCCCGCGGTATATCTCCCAGCACGTGGGCGGGATGATCATCTCGAGCCGGCCGCTGGTGGAGATCGTCCCGCTCGAGCCCGCCGCGTGGGAAGGGCGCGTCCTCTGCCAGTGGGACAAGGACTCCTGCGACGACGCGCGCTTCATCAAGATCGACTTCCTCGCGCTCGGGATGCTGTCGCTCGTCGAGGAGGCGGTGGAGACGATTCATCTGCGCCATGGCGAGATCCCCGATCTCTCCCGCATCGACTATGAAGATGAGGAGATTTACGACCGCATCTGTTCGGGGGACACGGTGGGGCTGTTCCAGGTCGAGAGCCGCGCGCAGATCCAGATGCTGCGGCGGGTGCAGCCTCGGAACCTGGCGGACCTCGCGGTTCAGGTCGCGATCGTGCGGCCGGGCCCGATCGTCGGCGGGGCGGTCAACCCCTACGTCCGGCGGCGCGAGAAGCTGCGCAAAGACCCGGACTATGTCGTCCCCTACGACCATCCCCTGCTCGAGGAGGCGCTCGGCGAGACCCTGGGCGTGATCATCTTCCAGGACCAGGTGTTGCAGGTGTGCAGGGCGCTCGCGGGCTTCAGCGACGGCCAGGCCGAGGGGCTGCGGCGCGCCATGAGCCGCAAGCGCTCGCGCGAGGCGCTGCTGAGGTACTGGACGGCGTTCCGCGACGGCGCGGCGGCGAAGGGGGTCGACGGTCCCACCGCGAAGAAAGTGTTCGAACAGGTTGTCGCGTTCTCGGAGTTCGGATTCCCGAAGTCGCACGCGGTGGCGTTCGGGCTCCTCGCCTTCCAGTCCGCCTGGCTCCGCGACCGCTACCCGCCCGAGTACTACGTCGGGCTCTTCAACAACCAGCCGATGGGGTTCTATTCGCTCGACGCGATCGGCCGCGATGCGCGCCGGCACGGAGTCGGCGTCCGGCTCCCGGATCTGAACGTCAGCGGGGTCGCCTGCACCGCCGAGGGGGGCGATGTCCGCATCGGTCTCGGCATGGTCCGCGACTGGGGTGCGGAAGCGGCCGAACTCGTCGTGGCCGAGCGCGAGCGGAGTGGGCCGTTCGCGTCGCTGCCCGACTTTCTGCGCCGCACCCCGGCCGCGCTCAAGCGGGCCGCGATCGAAAACCTGATCTGGGTCGGCGGGCTCGATGCGCTGGGGATCGAACGTCGCGACCTGCTGTGGCAGGCGGGGTTCTGGCTGGGCCCGGAAGCCGAAACGGAAGCGGAACGCCGTCGCCGCGAACTGGCGACGAGCGCCGCGGGGCTGGGCGGAGACGCGCCGCCCCCCGTACGGGGCCGCCGGAGCGCCAACCGCTCGGACCAGGGACAGATCGAACTCGCGCTGGACGATCCGTACGCGGATCTCCGCTTCGCGGGCACGCACGACATGGAGAAGCTGATCGCGGAGTACCGCCTCCTCTCCTTCGCCGCCTCACAGCACCACCCGTTCGCGCTCGTGGGCGACCACCTCCCCGAGCGCACAGTCTCCTCGGCCCGCTTCCCCGATCTCCCGGGTGGGAGCGAGGTGCGGGTGGCCGGGATCGTGGTGGCCCGCCAGCGTCCGCAGACGGCCAGCGGCTACATCTTCATCCTCATGGAGGACGAATCCGGACCCGTCAACGCGATCGTGAGGCCCGAGGTATACCAGGAATGCCGCGCCGCGATCCGCCTCGAACCCTTCCTCTACATCGACGGCACGCTCCAGAAGGACGGCGCGACGTACAACGTGCTCGCCAGGGGCGTGTACCCGTTGCGCCTGAGCCCCGAACTCCGCCTGGGCCGCGAGACGGTCCCCGCCGTTGAAGGGGAGGATGAGACGCCCGACCCGTTCACGTACCTGGAGGCGCTGAGACGCGACCCGCCCCCCACCATGAGCTGGGGCCGCGGCGGCGGCTGCCGCTAGCTGCCCGGGGTCGCCTCGAGCGTTTCGAGCCAGCGGTAGCCGTGAGCCGGAACATTGGGTGATCCGGTCATGCCGTCGGGGAACATGTCGAACCTCTCGACGCGCAGGCGGTAGTCGACTTCGTGCCTGGGCTGGAAGCCCACGATCTCGCCGCGGTAGGGGGCGCCGTTCACGACCTTGCAGTACCCGGGATGACCATCGTCGCACTCGACCCGGTGGCGATCGATGGTGATCTCCTCTTCCGTGCCCGCCGCCCGGGTTCTCGAGACGACGTCGCTCAGCACATACCGGCCATCGGCGTACCGGTCGGCCTCCAGGACGTAGTGGTAGCCGGCCTCATACTCGAAGCTCGTGATGATGTCGTCGTACGGCGCGCCGTCCAGCACCATGCAGAAATCGTCGCTCCGCGCGCACACGACCCGCGCCGGACCCGCCGACAGGGTGGCCGGAGTGGATGGCGCCGGGGTCTTCTCCAGTTGCTCCAGCAGGCGGTACGCATACCGGCCGGCATCCTGCGGCGGTTCCCGCCCGTCCCAGGGATCGTACTTGCCGATCCGCAGCCGATAGTCGTAGCCGGCCTCGTACTCGAATCCTTCGATCCCGTCGTAGAACAACTGGCCGTTGACCACCATGCATGACTGCAGGCCCACGCCGTAACACTTGGCGAGGGTGGGGCCCACCGTCACATCCAGCGTCTCGAGGTATGCGGACCCGCGCGGCCCCACGGACCCGTCACAGCCGGCAAGGGCCAGGGCCGGCAAAACAAGGAGCGCGACGCTTCTGCTGCGAATCGGGGTCCTCCTCGGTACGGCGGCCGCCAGCTCGCGTCGCATCTCGACGGGCGTCCGACGGCTCAACCGGGAATCATACCCATCAGCCGCTCCAGGGTTCTCGCTCGGCGAATGCCCGGCCTGCCTGATTCCCGGCCCGGCAGCGCGGTGGCCGCCGGTGTATCATGTCACACCATGGAACGGCATACGGCAGGGTCCGGGCGCACGGCCGCACGCACGCACGCCGAAGAGTCGGAGACGGCAAGCCGCAGCGAGCCCCGGATCGTGGACAAGCCCTGGGGGCGCGAGGTGTGGTACGCCCACACGGACCGCTACGCGGGGAAGGTCCTCGAAGTCCAGGAGGGGCACATCCTCTCGCTGCAGAAGCATCTCGTGAAGCACGAGACGATGCTCCTCCAGTCCGGGCGCATGCGCTTTACGCTCAACGACGCGATCTTCGAATGGCTCCCGGGCGAAGTCGTCTCGATCCCGCCCGGGAACGTGCACCGCATGGAGGCGCTCGAGGACAGCGTCATCCTCGAGGTGAGCACGCCGGAACTGGACGACCTGGTGCGCCTTGAGGACCGCTACGGACGCGTCCCTTGAACCGTCGCGCCGGCTTTGAACGTTCCCGCGGCGACCTCCGGCCCGCTAACCCGGGCGCGTCCCGCTAACCCAGCGCGTCGAGGATCTCCTCATGGGTCGGGTGTCGGCCGGTGGCGGCCTTCGAATAGATGAGATTTCCCTCCGCCACGACTTCGAAGCGGCCGTCGCCGGACGGGATCATCTCGATTTCGACGTCCGCGAACCGATCTCTGAGGGTAGCCGCCAGACTGGCGGCTTGCGGTTCGTACTCTCAAACGACGCAGTATTCGATGGATATATGCATCCTGGTCGTCCTTTCCGTCGTCCTTTTCTCCGTTCCGCCGGCTCACTGAGAGCACCCGCGAGGGCTCCGATTCGGAGTCCGGCACCTTCGCCGTTGACCCTGTGTGGCACAATGGGGTATCTACGGGCATGAAAAACAAGCCTGCGCAGCAGTCGGACCTCGGGCCCCTGATCCGCGAGATCGAATCGCGACTCCCGGACGCGCCCGGCGAAGCGGTGCGCGGTCTTTCCCGCCGTCTCTTCAGCCGCGGCTACACCCACATCGCGGATGGCCGCCCGGTCCGCGCTCTGGCCGACGATGTCGCCGCCCTCTACCGCCTCGTGGCCGGCGCCGCCGACGGCGAAATCGCGATCCGACTCGCCTGGGACGAGGACGATCCGTCGCGCGGCGTGCTCCAGACGGTGATGGAGGACCGGCCCTTCATCGTCGACACGCTGCGCGAGTATCTCCACTCGGCGGGGCTCGACATACCGCTCCTTCTCCACCCGGTCGTCGTGGTGGACCGGGACGCGTCCGGCCGCGTGCTCGACATCCGCGACCACTCCGCCGAAGGCACGCGGGTGTCGGTCGTCCACATCGTGCTCGACGACGCCCACCACGCCGAGGTCCGGGAGACGCTGGAAGTCGAGGTCCGGCGGCGCCTCGAACTCGTGAGGGCCGTCACCGAGGACTTCTCCCCCATGATCGAGCAGGTGGGGACGCTCGTCAGCGAACTCGAGGCCAAGCGGACCGAGACCCCATGGCGGAGCGCCGAATTCGAGGAGATCCAGGACCTCCTCCGGTGGCTCGTGGACCCCGGGTTCGTCTTCCTCGGCTATCGCGCCTACCGCATCGAGACGGATGACGCCGGTCGCGACTGGATCCGCGTCGACGAGGGGAGCGGCCTCGGGATCCTCAGGGACGACGACACATCGAAATACCACGAACCCCGGCCCCTGGACGAGCTTCCCGCCTACCTCCGCGCCCGGGTGCTGGGCGGCCCCCTCCTCATCATCTCGAAGACGAACGCCCAGAGCCCGATTCGGCGCAACGTCCGCATGGACTACGTGGGCATCAAGCGCCTGCGTCCCGACGGGACGGTGCACGGTGAGCACCGGTTCCTCGGCCTGTTCACGGCGAAGGCGTTCTCGCAGGACGCCTCCTCCATCCCGATCCTGCGCCGCAAGCTGCGCGAGATCCTTCAGCAGGAAGCCGCGCCCCCGGGATCGCACGACTACAACGTCATCCTGGGGACGTTCAACTCGATGCCGAAGGAGGAACTGTTCCTCGCCTCGGTAGAGGAGATCCGCTCCGTCATCGACGCAGTGATGGCGACCGGAGGCGGGGACGACGTGCGGGTCACGGCGCGTCCCGATCAGCTCGGCCGCGGCGTGCAGCTCCTGGTCATCCTCCCCAAGACCCATTTCTCGGGGCAGGTGCGGAGGCGGCTGCAGGCGGCTCTGATCGAGGCCTACCGGGGGACGCTCCTCAACTACCACCTGGCGCTCGGCCAGGGCGACCAGGCGCGCCTCCACTTCTACCTGGCCCACGACCCGGACGAGGTGGGGTCGGTCGACCTCGACGCCGTCCAGGCCAAGGTCCGCTCGATCGTCCGCACCTGGGAGGAGCGCCTCGAGGACGCGCTCGATGCCGTCCACGGCCCCACGCGGGGCCACGAACTCGCGACGCATGTCGTGCGTTTCTCGACCGGCTACCAGGCGGCGATGGACATCGACACCGCGGTCGAGGATGTGGCCTGTCTCGCGCGGCTGGCCGAGACGGGCGAGAGCCAGGTGCTGCTCAAACGGTCTCCCGCGGAAGACGACGGGCGGCACTACCAACTGCGGCTGTACGCCCGGAAGGGTCACTACGTCCTGAGCGACGTGATCCCCACGCTCGAGAACCTGGGGCTCCGGGTGCTCGACTCGCTCCGCTTCACGATCCAGCTCAAGGACGAGACGCCCGACGCGACGGAAGAGACGTTTGCGGCGCGCGTCCAGTCCTTCGAGGCCGAGGCGATGCGCGCCGGCGACCTCGACATCGCGGCGGCGCAGGACCGGATCGGCGACATGCTGCGGGCCATCCGGGCGGGGATCGCGGAAGACGACCGGCTGAACGAACTCATCGTGACCGCGGGCCTCACCTGGCAGGAGGTATCGGTCCTCCGGGCCTACGCCGGCTACGAGTTCCGCATCGGCGCCGTCGCCGCTCCCACGGGCGGCCAGTTTCCGCTCACGGCGTACCCCGACATCGCGCGCTGCATCTTCCGGGCCTTCGAGGCACGCTTCGATCCGGAGGCCCAGGAGGGGGCGGCCGACACGATGCGGCGTCTGAAGCGCGAGTTCGCGCGCGCGCTGGCTTCGGTGCGCGGGATCGAGGACGACCGGACGCTACGGCGGATGATGGACCTCGTCCACGCGACGGTGCGCACGAACCATTACCGGGGCGAGTTGCGCCGGTCGCCTCTTCTTGCCCTCAAGATCTCGAGCCGCCCCGTCGACTTCATTCCGGAGCCGAAGCCGAAGCACGAAGTCTACCTGCGCGGCCCTCGCACGGAGGCCGCCCACCTGCGCATGGACGACGTGGCGCGCGGCGGGATCAGGTGGAGCGACCGCTACGGGGATTTCCGGGTGGAAGTGCTCGGGCTCGTGAAGACGCAGAGGGTGAAGAACGCCGTCATCGTGCCCGGCGGCGCGAAGGGAGCCTTCATCGTGAAGGGCTTGCCGGAGGATCGCGAGGCGCGGCTTGCGGCAGGGCTGGACAGTTACCGGGACTTCATTCGCGGGCTGCTGGAAGTCTCGGATGACGTCGTCGACGGCGAGGTGACCCAACCCCGGGGGATGGTGATCCACGACGGACCCGACCCGTACCTCGTCGTCGCGGCGGACAAGGGGACGGCGAAGAACTCGGATACGGCCAACGAACTCGCGGCGGAAGCGGGCTTCTGGCTCGATGACGCCTTCGCCTCCGGCGGATCGCAGGGGTACGACCACAAGAAAGAGGGGATCACGGCCCGCGGCGCGTGGGAATGCGTGAAGCGCCACTTCCGCGAAGCGGACATCGACTACGAGAACGAGCCCTTCACGGCGGTCGGCATCGGGGACATGAGCGGCGACGTGTTCGGCAACGGGATGTTGCTCAGCAAGCAGATCCAGCTCGTCGCCGCCTTCGATCACCGCGACATCTTCCTCGATCCGAACCCGGACCCGACGGCGTCGTGGGAGGAGCGGAAACGGCTGTTCGAGCTCCCCGCCTCATCGTGGGCCGACTACGACGCCGACCTCCTGAGCGAGGGGGGCGGCGTCTACGACCGAACGGAGAAGCAGATTCCCCTCTCGCCGCAGATCCGCGAGCGCCTCGCCATCGATGACGAGGAGATGAACGGGAACGAGCTGATCCGCGCGATCCTGTCGGCGCCGGTCGACCTCCTCTGGAACGGCGGCATCGGCACGTACGTGAAGGCGAGTTCGGAACGCCACGCCGATGTCGGCGACCCGAGCGGCGATCCCACGCGGGTCGACGCAACGGACATTCGGGCGCGGGTTGTGGGGGAGGGCGGCAATCTCGGCTTCACGCAGCGCGCGCGCGTGGAATACGCGCTCCGTGGGGGGAGCATCAACACCGATGCCGTGGACAACTCCGCCGGGGTCGACATGTCCGACCACGAGGTCAACCTCAAGATTCTCCTGGGCGCGCCGCTGTCGCACGGGAGGATCGACTACGGGGCGCGGAACGATCTGCTCCGCGAGTGCACGGATGAGGTCGCGTGGAAAGTCCTCCGCAACACGTACAGCCAGAGCCTCGCGATCAGCCTCGACTACATCCGGGCGCGGCGCGCGCCTGCGGCATTCCGCGAGGTGATCCACCGCTTCGAACGGGAGGGGAGCCTGGATCCGGCCCTCGAATACCTGCCGGCGGGCGAGGAACTCATCGAACGGGAGAACGTCGGGGCGCACCTCACCAGGCCGGAACTCGCCACGGTGATGGCCTACTCCAAGCTTCACCTCAAGCATGCGCTCACGGAATCCAGCGTGTCCCGCGACCCGGCCATGATGGAGCTCGTCGAGGACTACTTCCCCTTCGGGGCGCTGAAGGAAGTCGAGACCGCGGACCTCGAGGAGCACCGGCTGCGGCCGAACATCTCGAGCATGCTGCTGACGAACCGCTACGTGGACCGCATGGGCGCCGCGAGCCATATCCGGCTCATGGAGGAGACCGGACGCGCCGCCGCGACCGTTGCCCGCACCTGGTACGTGGCGTCGCGGATCGCCGACGCCGAGGATCTCTACGAGCGACTGCGCGTCGCCGACATCCGGATGCGGAGCGGGGCGCAGAACGAGTGCTACCTCGCCATGGCCGACGCGCTGACGCGCGCGACGCGATGGCTCCTGCAGCGCGCCGACCCCGCGGAGCCGATCAGCGAGGCGATCGAGTGGCTGCACGACCCCGTGCGGGCGGTCCGCGACGCCCTGCCGGAACTGCTCACCGCCGAGCGGCTGGAGCGGTTCGAGTCGACCTGCTCACTGCACGAAATGGACGGACTGGATCCGGAGGGCGCGGCGCAACTCGCGACCTTCCGCTACGTGGACGAGTTGCTGCCGATCGCCAGCCTCATCCGCGAAACGGGCGCCGGCACCCGCGAGGTCGGCGCCGTGTACTTCGGTCTCGCCGAGGAGATCGACTTCCCGTGGCTGCGGAGCCGGGTCTACTCGCTGGCCACCGACGATCCGTGGGACCAGAGGGCGGCGCGCATCCTCGTCACGAGACTCGAACGGGCGCGCTCGCGCATGGCGGCGCAGATCATTGCCCGTGCCGATGCGTCGACGACGGAAGACGCGATGCGATCCTTCCGGCGCCGCAATGCCGTGGGGTTGAGCCGAATCCGGAACGTGATCGCCGACGTCCAGAGCACCGGGGCGGAACTCCCCGGGCTCGTCGTGGCCGTCGATGCCGTCAACGATCCGGGGATCCTGGAACCCCCGGACCGCTGATCGGCTTCAACCAGCCGCGGGTGGGCTGCTAGTAGTTGACGTACTGCTCGAGTTCCCACTCGGAGACCGAAGCCACGTAGTCGCTCCACTCGGCCTTCTTGCGGCTCACGAACTGCCCGAAAATGTGATCGCCGAGGGCGTCCTTCATCACTTCGTTCGCCTCGAGCTCCTCCACGGCCTCGCCGAGGTTCGCGGGCAGCACTTCGAGCCCGATCCTCGCCCGCTCCTCGTCGGACAGCTGCCACACGTTCGTGTCGAGCGGCGGGCCGGGATCGATCTGGTTCTCGATGCCGTCGAGGCCGGCGGCGAGCTGGACGGCCGTCGCCAGGTAGCCGTTGCAGGACGGGTCGGGCATGCGGAACTCGAGCCGCGTTCCGACGCCGCGCTGCTCAGGGATACGGATCATCGGCGAGCGGTTCCGCTGCGACCACGCGATGGAGATCGGCGCCTCGTAGCCCGGAACGAGCCGCTTGTAGCTGTTCACGATCGGGTTGGTGACCGCGGCGATGGCCCGCGCGTGCTTCTTGAGGCCGCCGATGTAGTGGAGCATGACGTCCGCCAGCTGGTAGTCGGCGTCCGCGTCGTGGAAGATGTTCTTCCCATCCTTGAACAGCGACTGGTGCGTGTGCATGCCCGAGCCGTTCGCGCCGAAGATGGGCTTCGGCATGAACGTCGCGTGCAGCCCGTGCGCGTGCGCCACGTTGCGGACGATGAACTTGAAGGTCATGAGGTCGTCGGCGGTGCGCAGCGCCTCGCCGTACTTGTAGTCGATCTCGTGCTGGCCTTCGGCGACTTCGTGGTGCGCGGCCTCGATATCGAGCCCCATCGCTTCCATGCCGGTGACCATCTCGCGCCGCGCGCGCTCGGCGAGGTCCGACGGCGTGAGGTCGAAGTACCCGCCATTGTCGTGTGTGACGAAATTGCAGCTGCCGTCCTCGTTCGTGTTGAAGAGGAAGAACTCGGCCTCGACAGCGGAGAACATCGTATACCCCATCGCTTCGGCTCTGGCGACGACGCGCTTCAGCGCCGCGCGCGGGCAGCCGCCGAACGGCTTGTTGTAGGGGCGCCGGACGTCGCAGTACATCTGGGCCACGCGGGCGTCCGGGTTCCCCCACGGGAAGATCCGGAACGTGTCGAGATCCGGCCTGAGGAGCATGTCGCTTTCCTCGATGCGCACGTAGCCGGCGATCGACGAGCCGTCGAACATGACCTTCGCGTCGAACCCGTCTTCGAGCTTGCTGGCCGGGACCTCGACATTCTTCGCGAAGCCGTTGATGTCGATGAAGATGAGACGAAGGAAGCGGACGTTCAGATCCTCGCAAAGCTTCAGGATTGCGTCCCGGTCGCCCGAGGCGACGATGCTCCCGTAGTCGTCGTATCGAATGTGCGAGGGGTGTTCACTGGGTGCCGCAAAAACGGCGTCGGACATGGCGCGACCTCCGGGTCACTTGGGGGCGTACTAAGGGGGGGTTCGTACGTCCGGTTCCGCGCCTGGCGGTCGGGCACGACCCGCAATGTCGCGAGGCACTATGGGGAGCGGATCGGCCATCGTCAACCTCGCAGTCCGTGGCGGGACCATCGGGGGTCGCGCCACGGTCAGACGGACGGCTGGGGCCAAGTCCACTGCCGGACGGTTTCCGGCGCCCGGGAGCATGCCACGGCGCCCGTGAAGCCTTCCCCGGGGAAGAGGTCCATCAACCACCAGGAGCGCCCGTCGAGTTCCCCGCGAATCGTGTCGACGCGGCCGAGCGGACGCGACAGGCCGAGTCCGGCGGCCTTGAGGATCGACTCCTTCCGGGCCCAGATCCGGAAGAACTCCGGCCGGGCCGCCGAGGTCTCCCAGTCGGACCGGAGGCGCCGTTCTTCGGGGGAGAGGTGGTCGCGCGCGAGAGCCCCCGGGTAGCTGAGCGGCCGGATGCGTTCGATGTCGACGCCAATCTCGCCGAGCTGGCCCACCGCGCAGAGCGCGAATCCGCCCGAGTGGCTGAGGTTGAAAAAGAACGGGGGAGCCTCGCGGGCCCCGTCGCCCGCTCGCGTCGACACGAGCCGGGGCTTTCCGTGCTCTCCGTACTCCAGCGCCAGCTCGCCGGGCGGGATCTGCAGGTACTCGGAGAGGAGACGTCGCAGCGCGATGCGGGCGCGGCGGAACCGCGCGCGCGCCTTCGCGCTGACGAGTCGCTCGGCGCGGGCCCGCTCGTCCGGGCTCAGGAGGGCGCGGCCGCCGGACCCGTCACGGGCGGAGAGGTCGATCCTCCAGACGTGAAGGTCGGACCCCGGTAGCCCCGGGGGACGGGGGCCCACGGGCCAGTTCCCGCCGTTCAGAGGGCGGCGTACCAGTCGAGCGTGGACCGAAGACCTTCGAGGAGCGTCCGGCGGGGTTCGTATCCCAGCCGTTCCCGGGCCTTCGAGATGTCCGCATAGGAATGCCGTACGTCACCGGCCCGGAAGCCCTCGTACAGGGGTTCCGCGCTTCCCACGTCCGGCCGCTTCTCCGCGAGCCCGGACCGGATGAAGGCGAACAGTTCGTTCAGCGTCGTGGGATCTCCCGCAGCGACGTTGTAGACGCCGAGCGCCGTCTCCGCCTCCGTCGTGGCGGCGAGCAGGTTCGCCTGCACCACGTTGTCGATGTAGCAGTAGTCCCGGGTCGTCTTCCCGTCCCCGTAGATCCGGCACGACTTTCCCGCGAGCATCCGCAGGGTCCAGCGCGGTATGACGGCGGCGTACGGGCCGTTGGGATCCTGCCTCTTGCCGAAGACGTTGAAATAACGGAGTCCGACGACCTCGAGATTGTAGCTGCGGCGGTACATCTCCGCGTACAACTCGTTGACGCGCTTCGTGGCCGCATAGGGGGATGCCGGGTTCCCGATGCGGGCTTCCACCTTCGGGAGGTGGGGTGAATCCCCGTACACCGAACTCGAGGAGGCGTAGACGAGGCGGGAGACGCCGGCGTCCCGGGCCGCGTCCAGCACGTTAATGAACCCCTCGACGTTGCGGGCATACGTCTCCTGCGGCTCCTTGACGGATCGGGGCACCGACCCCAGCGCGGCCTGGTGCAGCACGATGTCGATGTCGCGGCACGCCTCGACGACGGCGCCGGCCTCGACGACGTCCCGCTCGACGAAACGGCAACGGTCCGCGGGGGCGCCCGAGGCCGCCACGGCTTCGTCGAGGTTGCCGCGGTGTCCCGTCGAGAGGTCATCGAGCGCCACGACCTCCTGTCCCAGCGTCAGGAGCCGCTCGACGAGGTGGGATCCGATAAAGCCGGCGCCCCCCGTGACCAGCCATCGTCGGGGAGCCGCCGCGAGTTCTTCGCAGGCGAGATCATAGGCGGTTTTCACGCGCAACATGTTATGCTTGGGGCGGCGGACGGCGGAACCCCTCGCACCGCTGCGCCCGCTGCGTCCTTGAAACCTGCCCCCTGTCGGGCGGAGTATGAGGGGACCGATGAAGAGACGCGGGGCGGGTTCGGGCGACCACGGAGTCGGAAGGCGCCATGGCCGAAGAAGGCATGAACGAGATCCTGAGGAAGAAGATCTGGAGGAAGCTCCAGGCTCTCCCCGAGGACAAGCAGTACGAGGTCGTCGATTTCATCGACTATCTCGCGTCGAAGTACGCGTCCCGGCCGGCCGCCGGCGCGGATCCGTTCCAGCACTTCGCCGAATCCGTCCACCGCGGGTTGCGGAGGACGCGGGCCTCGACGACCGCGGTCAAGGGAACGATGAAGGTGCTCGGCGCGGCCGACCGCGTGATCGACTCGTTCCGCGAAGCCGGGCGGGGATTCCTCGCCGAACTCGAAGCGGGCAACCCGGAACCGGAACCCAAAGAGGATCGCCCGCCGCCCGAGACGCGCGAGATCGTCGTCGACCCCTAGGACCCGTGCGGTCGCGGCGGTCGAACGCCGGGCGCTCGTTTGACGTCGCGCGGGCCGTCGCCTACGATGGCGCATGGAAGCTCCCACGCCGCGCTCCAGCCGCGAAGCGCTCACCTTTGACGACGTTCTGCTCGCACCCGGGCATGCGCTCGTTCATCCGGCGGATGTCGACGTCTCCACCCGCCTGACGCAACGCATCAAGCTCCAGATTCCGCTGCTCTCCGCCGCCATGGACACGGTGACGGAGTACCGCATGGCCATCGCTCTCGCGCGCGAGGGCGGCATCGGCATCATCCACAAGAACATGTCGATCGAGGCCCAGGCCCAGCAGGTCGACCGGGTGAAACGGTCCGAGAGCGGGATGATTCTGAACCCCGTCACGCTCGGACCCGACGCTACGCTGGGCGAGGCCCGCAGGCGAATGCGCGAGTTTTCGATCAGCGGAGTCCCGATCGTGGGCGATGACGGGGAGCTCGTCGGGATTCTGACCAACCGGGACCTGGTGTTCGAGACCGACCTCTCGCGGCCGGTGCGAGACGTGATGACGAGCGAGAATCTCGTCACGGCGCCCACCGGGACGTCGCTCGAGCAGGCCGAGGACATTCTCCGCCGCCACAAGATCGAGAAACTCCCCGTGGTGGGAGAGGACGGGCGGCTCGCCGGGCTCATCACGGTCAAGGACATCTTCAAGCGGCGGCAGTTTCCCAACGCGACGAAGGATGGCCACGGACGGCTCCGGGTCGGGGCGGCCGTGGGAGCGAGCCGGAACGAACTCGAGCGGGCGCGGGAACTCGCCGGGGCCGGCGTGGACGTCGTCGTCGTCGACACCGCGCACGGACACTCGGAAGGCGTCCTCGAGGCCGTCACCCGGGTGCGGGAGGCGCTCCCCGACATCGACCTCATCGCCGGCAACGTCGCGACCCGCGAAGGGGCGGCGGCCCTCGTCGAGCGCGGGGTGAATGCGGTCAAGGTCGGCGTGGGGCCGGGATCCATCTGCACGACGCGCGTCGTCACGGGCGTCGGCGTGCCTCAGGTCACCGCGATCGAAGACAGCGTGGCGGGCGTGGAGGGCCGGGTGCCGGTCATCGGGGACGGCGGCATCAAGTATTCCGGCGATCTCGTGAAGGCGATCGCGGCGGGAGCGGAGGCATGCATGCTCGGGTCCATGTTCGCGGGCACCGACGAGAGCCCGGGCGAGACCTTCCTCCTCGAGGGTCGGCGGTTCAAGGTGATCCGCGGCATGGGCTCGCTGGCGGCCATGCAGGCCGGCTCGGCGGACCGGTACTTCCAGGAGGGATCGGCAGCGCAGAAACTGGTCCCCGAGGGGATCGAGGGCCGGGTGCCCTACAAGGGACCGGTGGCGGACACCGTGTTCCAGCTCGTCGGCGGTCTCCGCAGCGGCATGGGGTACTGCGGCGCCGCCGACATCGACGAACTCCGCCGCGATTCCCGCTTCCTCCGCATCACCTCCGGCGGGCTTCGCGAGTCCCATCCGCACGATGTCGTGATCACGCGCGAAGCCCCCAACTACCACGTCTAGCCCCCCGTCGATCTCGACACGGCACAGCCGGTTCGGTACCATTATCCGCGTGTTGTCCGGTCCTGCTTCCGGAGCGACGCCCGGGTGGGGTGGAGGGGCCTGGGGGTAGCAGTACCAACGTTGTGGCGCCAAGGGGGATTTGCCGCCTGATGACCAAGCGATCATCGAAAACACCCGTCTTTGCGCGCTTTCATTGGGCCGGCCTGCTGCTCGCGGCGTTCGTCCTCCACGGTTGCGGGTTCACCCAGCGCACGCCGGATATCGGCCCGGCCCCGGAGACCGCGAACGTCGAGCCGGGTGCGCTCGACGCCGGCGAGGCGGATCCACCCGGAGTGACCCCGGAACCGGGCGGCGCTTCGGCGTCGGCTCCGGCGCCGGACGACGAACTGATGCCGGAAGACCCGGTCGTGCCGGACCCCGTGGACGAAACGGCCGCCGGGCCGACCGCGGCGGAGATCGATCGAGCCATCCGCGAGATGCTCCGCGGCGACCCGATGGGGCTGGTTCACGAAGGAGAGGACCCGCGCGTTTTGAGGCTCGAGATGAACGAGCGCGTCCAATCGTGGGTCAACTTCTTCCAGACCGTCATTGGCGAGCGCTTCGCGACCTACCTCGGCCGCAAGACCCGTTACGAGCCCATGATTCGCCGGAAGCTGCGCGAGGCGGGGCTGCCGCAGGACCTCATCTACCTCGCGCTCATCGAGAGCGGGATGAACCCGAACGCCTACAGCCGCGCGAGCGCGGTGGGCCTGTGGCAGTTCATCGCGGGCACGGGGCGCCAGTACGGCCTCGAAATATCCTACTGGATCGACGAACGGAGAGATCCGGAGAAAGCGACGGACGCCGCGGTCCGACACCTCAAGGATCTTTATGAGGAGTTCGGTTCCTGGTACCTGGCGGCGGCGGCCTACAACGGAGGACCGAACCGCGTCCGCCGCGGGCTCCGCACGGTGCCGGGCGGGACCTTCTGGGATCTCGCCGACCGCCGCCTGCTGCGACGCGAGACGCGGGACTACGTGCCGAAGATCATCGCGGCGGCCATGATCGGACACGATCCCGCGCGCTACGGGTTCCCGGATCCGGAGCGAGAGACGATCCCGGAGTACGTGAAGGTGCGCGTGCCCGACGCGACGAGCTTCGACGTCCTGGCGGAGGTCGCTGGGACCGACGAGGAGACGATCAACCTCCTCAACCCCGAGTTTCCGCGCGACGTGACGCCACCGCACCGCGAGGTCGAGGTTCGGGTTCCGGTGGCGGGCGCAGCGCAGTTTGCGGTCCGGTATGCGGCCGTGCCGGAGGATGAGCGGGTGACCTGGACGTTCCACACGGTCCAGCGCGGTCACACTCTGGGGTGGATCGGGGAGCAGTACGGGGTGTCGGTGGCGGCGCTGCGCGCGGCGAACGGCAACGTGAACCCGCGTCGCCTGCAGATCGGCCAGCAACTCGTGGTTCCCCGATCGGCGCGGGCCTCCGGCGCGTCGATCGCGCGGAGTTCGAGTGCCCGCCCGATCACCGCGCGGACGAACGCAGAGGGAACGACCGTCGTCACGGTGCAGCGCGGGCAGACGCTGGGCGTGATCGCGCAGCGATACGGCGTGTCGTTGGCCGCGCTGCGGGCCGCGAACGGCAATGTGAATCCGCGTCGCCTGCAGATCGGACAGGAGTTGCTGATCCCGGCGACCGGCCGGTCGAATGGAACAGGGTCCGCCGGGTCCGCGAGCAATGGCGCCGGCCCCGTGACGATCGTGGTCCGGCCCGGCGACTCGCTATGGCTGATCGCCCGCCGACATTCGGTATCGACGCGCGAGCTCATCGAGTGGAATCGCCTCTCCTCGACCCGGATCCATCCCGGCGACCGGCTTCAGATCCGGCGCTGAGCCTCCGCGCGGCGGACCGGAGAGCGGATAGACGACCGCACCTCCCGGTTCCGCATGCTCCCCGGGCCGCTTCGGCAGGCCGTTGCGCGTATCGACGATGATCCGTGCCTTCTCGAGCACGAGACCGTAGTCCACCTGCGGGTGATCCGTGATGACGACCGTGGCGTGGCTCGATGCGAGCAAGTCCGCCGTCAGGGGCTCCGATTCGAGATCTCCGCCCTCCAGCGCCAGCCGCGGCACGAACGGATCGTGGTATGAGACCTCGGAGCCCTGCCGGCGCAGAAGTTCGATGACGTCGAGCGCCGGACTCTCGCGGACGTCGCCGACTCCCGGCTTGTAGGCGACGCCCAGCAGCAGGACGCGGCTGCCGTTCAGCGGCAGTCGATGCCGGTTGAGCGCCTGCGCGACGCGATCCACGACGTAGCGCGGCATCTCCGCGTTGACCTCGGCGGCGAGTTCGATGAAGCGGGTCCGGTACTGAAGCGTCCGCATCTTCCAGGCAAGGTACTGCGGGTCGATCGGGAGGCAGTGACCGCCGAGACCGGGGCCGGGCGTGAAACGCATGAAGCCGTAGGGCTTCGTCGCCGCGGCTTCGACGGCCTCGCCGATGTCGATCCCCAGACGATCCGCGATGACGGCCATCTCGTTCACGAGACCGATGTTCACGGCACGGAAGGTGTTCTCCAGCAGCTTCGTGAGCTCCGCGACTTCGGGCGACGAAACGCTCACGACTTCGTCGATGACCCGTTCGTAGAGGCGGGCGGCGAGTTCGCGGCAAGAGGCGGTGAGTCCGCCCACGACCTTCGCCGTGTTCGTGAACGTGTACGTCGGATTGCCGGGGTCCACGCGCTCGGGGCTGAAGGCGAGGAAGAACTCCTTGCCCGCCGTGAGTCCGCCCTGTTCGAGCTCCGGCTGCAGGAGTTCCCGGGTCGTGCCCGGCCAGGTGGTCGACTCGAGGATGATGAGCTGACCGGGCCGCAGGCCGTCCCGGATGTGTCCGATCGCGTCGAGTATGTGGGAAACATCGGGATCGCCGGTCTTCCCGAGCGGGGTGGGGACGCAGATGATGACGGCGTCCATCTCCCCGAGCCGGCCGAAGTCCGTTGTCGCGTCGAGGAGGCCGCTCTCGACGACGGCGGCGACGGCCCGCGCGGGGACGTCGCCGATGTGGGAGTCGCCGCGCCGCACCCGGCGTACGACACGCTCATCGATGTCGAACCCCAGCGTCCGGAAGCCGGCGCCGGAGAACGCCGTGACGACGGGAAGACCGACATAGCCGAGCCCGAGCACGCCCACCCGGGCCGTGCCTGACTCGATCTTCTTCCGGAGCGCCTCCCGGTGGTTCACCGCTTCCCCCGTGTCCGCATCACTTCGCGTCCGCCGTCCAGGCGCCCGACCGTCCCCCGCGCTTCTCGAGGAGTCGAATCGGCCCCAGCGTCATGCCCCGGTCGATCGCCTTGCACATGTCGTACAGGGCGAGCAGGCCGGCCGCCACGCCGGCCATCGCCTCCATCTCGACGCCCGTGCGCCACTCGGCCGAGGCCCGCACGCTGAGCCGGTAGCCCGGCGGCGTCTCCTCGGCCTCGAGGTCGACATCGACCGCGTCGAGCGGGATCGGATGGCACAGCGGGATGAGGCTGGACGCCGCCTTGGCCCCCTGGATCGCCGCGAGGCGGGCCACGGCGAGCGCCTCTCCCTTCTCGATCTCGCCCGTCCGGATGGCATCGAGCGTCGCGCGGCGCATTCGGATCCGGCCCTCGGCCACGGCGACGCGTCGCGTGAGAGGTTTCTCTCCCACGTCGACCATTCGCACCCGTCCGTCCGGGTCCAGATGTGTGAGTCCGTCCACGAAGCTGCCTCCCGTCACAGACTTCTCAGTACCCCCGCAAACTGCGGTGTTCCCGCCATCCGGCCAGTGGAGCGGCCGGCGAAGGCCGCGCTCATCTCCTCGAGCAGGAGCGCCGTCGTCGCCTGCGGATTCAGGTTGCGGCCCACCCCTTCCATGGCCGCATCGACGGCACCGAGGGCTTCGAGGACCGCTCCTTCCGCCGGGACGCCGCCCGCTCCCCGGGCGCCCTGGCTTCCCGTTGCGCCGGACTTCTTCGTGCGATCCGGGTCCAGCGCCGCGTCGGCGGCGCCGGCGGCGACGCAGAGCATGTCCCGAAGGCGGATGCGCAGCGCCTCGAGCGCCGGCTCCAGCTCCCCTCGCGCGCCACGCGCGGAGTAGCGGGACGCGGGGCGATAGCGCGCTTGTGGCGAGCCGTCGAGGGCGGCGGCCAGCAGACCGTCCGCGGCGGCCTCGGACTCGTCGGCTTCGGCGTCGACGATCCGGCGCGCCCGGTAGACGGCGCCACCGGCCCGCCGTGCCACCCCGCGCGCCCGGTCGTCATCGCGCACGCCGAGGTGCTTCGCCACGTAGGCCGCGACGCGTTCGGTCGGCAGCGGCGCGATGCGGAGCGGCACCGTGCGGGACCGGATCGTCGGCAGAAGGGCATCCGGACGGCTGCTCGTGAGCACGATATACGCGAACGGCGGCGGTTCCTCCAGGAGCTTGAGAAAGGCGTTCGCCGCCTCCGGGCTCGCGCTCTGCGGCACCATCCGTTCCGCGTCCTCGATCACGAACACCGACCTGCGCGCCATCGACGGACGCCGGGACGCCTGGTCGCGGATGTTCTCCACGGCGGCCACGTAGAGTCCCGTGACCGCGTCCGGGTCCAGGCGCGCATGGAGGTCCTCCCGCAGCAGAGCGAGACGCTCGTGCCGCTGCGCTTCGATGGCCTCTCGCAGCTTGGCCCGCGAGGCGGCCCGCTTCGGGCGCGGCATGGGGAAGTGGAGGTGGATGTCCGGGTGCTCCAGCCGCACCGCCATGCGGCAGTTCCGGCACCGCTCGCAGGGCACAGCCGCGGTCTCCCCCTTCTCCGCGGCCTCGCACTCGAGCGCGCGCGCGATCCACAGGGCCAGCGAGCGCTTGCCGACACCCTCCGGGCCGTGGACGAGAAGCGACTGCGGCAGCCTCCGGCCCGCGACCGCGCCGGCCAGGCGTCGCAGAAGGTCTTCCTGCCCCCACGGACGTTCGACGGTCACGGGCGGCCCCTCAGCCACCGGACCGGATCCACCGCGCGGGGCCCCACCGTCCCCGGCTCGTAGATCTGGAACTCGATGTGCGGCCGGGTGGCGTCCCCGCCCACGTGTCCGATCGCCTCTCCCTCGCCGACCGCCTGTCCCTCGCGGACCGTGACGTCGCGGAGCTTCTGGTAGGAGGAGTAGAACCCTCCTCCGTGATCGAGGATCACCGTCTGTCCGGAGGCGCGCGCCGCCACGGAGGCGACGGTGCCGCGGTCCACCGCGTTCACGGGTGTACCGCGCGGGGCCGCGATCCCGATCCCTTCCCGCGGGATCGTCGTGCGTCCTTCCCGCTCGGGCCCGAAACGCCACAGGACCTCCCCCTCGACCGGCCAGGGGAGGCGCCCGAGATCCCCGGTCGTCAGCGATGAAACCGACGCCGCGCCCGCCTCGCGTTCCGCCGAGCGGCGTCGTTCTTCCAGCCCCGCCATGAGTGCGCGCAGCTCGGCCTCTTCCGCCGCCAGCCGGGCCAGCGTCGACTGCGCCTCGTCGCGGCGGTCGGCGAATCGGCGCAACCGCTCCTCCCGCTGCCGCTCCAACCTCTCCAACTCGCCGTATTCCTGGAGATTCTCCGCCCGCACGCGTGCGATCCGGTCGCTTTCACGACTCAATCCGCCGCGCAGATCCGCGAGCGTGTCCTCCAGCTTCTCCACGTCGTCCACGAGCATGCGGTCGAAGACGGCGATATCGCGGAGATACCTGTAGCGGTTGAGCAGGTCCGAGAACGATCGCGAGGAGAGGAGCATCTCGACGGTACGGAGCGGGCCGCGCTTGTAGATGTCGCGGAGCCGCGCCCGCAGCACGACACGGCGCGCCGCGAGTTCGTCGCGCGTGAGCAGCATCTCCCGCGTCATGGCCGTGAGCTGCTCCGAGAGCGCGAGCCGTTGAACGTCGAACTCGGCCAGGAGACTCGCGGAGGCGGCGATTTGTCGTTCGATGTTCACGAGTTCGGCCGAGTCGCCGCTGACCTGGCCCGCGATCCCCTCGAGTTCCCGGCGCAGCCGCTGTCGTTCCTCGCGGATGAGTTCGAGTCGCCCCTCGCTCTCTTCGATGCGGCGCCGCACATCCGGCGACTCCTGCGCGATTGCGGAAGCCGGCGCGGTCCACGTCGGGATCGTCGCGACGGCGACGCTCACGGCCGCAACGAGCCGCGCCGCCCACGCGCGGCCCCGCGCGCCCCCCGTCGACCCGGGTCGTCGCTCGGATGGGCTAGGACGGGCCATACGCCCGTCCCACTTCACGGTGCACGGAGAAGGCGGCCGCGAGCAGGCCCAGAACGGCGGCGGCGGCGACGCCGGCCGCGGTCCAGAGGTGCGGGAGCCACACGAGCGATTCGACGGCAGCGAAACGCACGGGGAAGACGACGTACGCGAGTCGCGTGACGCCGAGCGCAAGCAGTCCGCCCGCGAGCCCGGTGACCGCGCCCTCGAGGAGGAAAGGCCGCTGGATATAGCCCTCCCGCGCGCCCACGATCTGCATGATCTCGATCTCTTCGCCGCGCGCGAGGATGGCCATGCGCACCGTCGTGACGATGAGAAGCACCGCGATCAGCGCGAATCCGCCGCCCAGGGCCAGCGCGGTCCCCGTCGCCGCGTTCCGCAGGGCGAAAAGCCGCTCCACCCACTCATCCCCGAACCGCGCCTCCTCGATGAACGGATACGCCGCGAGCAGGCTCGCGGTCTCCGACACCGTTTCCGGAGTACGAAATCCCTCCCGGAGCCGGAGGTGAAACGACGCCGGAAGCGGGTTCACCGCCAGTTCGCCGTAGACGTTCGAGAACTCGACGAGATCGCGCCGCGCCCGCTCCAGCGCCTCGTCCTTCGAGACGTAGCTCACCGATTCCACGGCCGGGAGCGCCTCCAGCTCCCGCCGAGCGGCCCGCACCTGTTCCGAGCCGGCGTCATCGAGCAGGTAGCCGACGACCTCCACGCGGCGTTCCACGTCGCTGATCGCACCGCCGATATTGTGCGCGACGAGCCCGAACAGACCGAGGATCACGAGGCTGAGCCCGATCGCCCCGATCGAGAGGGCGCACAGCAGAGGTGTGCGCCGGAAGCCGGCGAGCGCCTCGCGCATGGCTCTCACGCGGCGGAGTCGCGGGCGAGTCGCCCGTCCTCCAGCTCGAGTCGACGGATCCGCGGGTGTCGGCGCACGAAGTCCGCGTCGTGCGTGGCCATGAGCACGGCCGTGCCGAGGCGGTTGAGCATACTGAACAGTTCGAACACCCCTCCGGCGGCGTCGGGATCGAGGTTGCCCGTGGGCTCGTCCGCGAGGAGGATCCGCGGTTCCGTGGCGAGGGCGCGCGCCACCGCCACGCGCTGCCGTTCTCCGCCCGACAGCTCCGATGGTCTCGAGCGGGCGCGGGCGGCGAGACCCACCTGACTCAGCAGCCGCTGGACGCGCCCCGCGATCTCGCGGCGCGGCGTCCCGATGACTTCGAGCGCGAAGGCCACGTTCTCCGCGGCGGTCAGCCGTTCCAGCAGCTTGAAGTCCTGAAACACGAACCCCACGCGCCGCCGCAGGGCGGGAATGTCCCGGCGGCGGACGCGCCTCGAGTTGTAGCGTGAGACCTGAACCTCGCCTTCGGTCGGTCGGGTCTGGAAGTGGATCAGTTCGAGCACCGTCGACTTGCCCGCCCCCGACGGTCCCGTGAGGAAGGCGAACTCCCCTTTCCGGAGACGGAACGACACCCCCCGGAGCGCGTCTCCGGAGCGCGGATAGGCCTTTGAGACGTTTCTCAGCGAGATCATCTCGCGACGGCCCGCGCCGCGCAGAACCGGGCGCAGAGGTCGATGGCGGCGCGCATCGCTCCCGGATCCGCGACCCCGCGGCCCGCGATATCCATCGCCGTGCCGTGATCGGGCGAAGTCCGCGGGAAGGGAAGCCCGGCCGTGACGTTCACGCCTTCGTTCATCGCGATCGTCTTCAGCACGGCGAGACCCACGTCGTGGTAGGGCGTCACGACCAGGTCCGCCTCCCCCGAGAGCGCCTTCAGGAAGACGGTGTCCCCGGGGAAGACTCCGAGAATCTCCACGGCGGGGTCCGAAGCGAGCCGCGCGAGCGCCGGCGCGAACACCTCGATCTCCTCGTCACCGAAGAGTCCACCTTCGCCCGCGTGCGGATTGAGCCCCGCGAAGGCGAGGCGTGGCCGTTCGATCCCCCACCAGGCGCGCAGCGCTTCGATCGCGATCACGGATCGGCGCGCGAAGAGGTCCGCATCGAGCACGGAGGGTACGTCGCGAAGGGGGAGATGTGCGGTGAGGAGCGCCAGGCGCAGGGATCCGCCGAGGGGAGTGCGCTCGGCGGACATCATCATCGTGACCTCGCGCGCCCCGGCCAATTCCTGGAGGAACTCCGTATGACCGGGGTGTGTGTACCCCGCGGCCCGCAGGGCGGCCTTGCTGATCGGAGCCGTGACGATCCCGTCGATCTCTCCCGTCCGCGCCATCGCGACGGCCCGTTCGATGGCCCGCCCCGACAGCAGACCCGCGAGCCTCTCGCCGCCCGCCGGGTCCCAGTCTCCCACCGCTTCCCGCGGCACCCCTTCCAGGCGGTCCTCCACCTCGCCGAGCGACCGCGGCCCCACGAGGACTGCGTCGATCCCGTCCACCCCCGAGCACGAGGAGAGCGCCGCCGCGGTCACCTCCGGCCCGATCCCGCGCGGATCCCCCAGCGTGATCCCGAGGCGCGGCATGCGGGTCATCCTCCTCAGAATCTCACATCGATGTACGTGTTGGAACGCACCTCTTGGAGGATGATGTCGATCTGCTTGCGGGTCCGGAGGCTCTGCCGGATCTGGTCCCGCACGTCGCCGATCTCGATCGGCCCCTCGGGGCGAAACGTCAGGACATGGACGAGCCCGAACTCCGTGGGACCGCCGCGCTCTACCGGCAACGGCCCGTACACGGTGCCGGGGGTCGGGGCGGTGAGTCCGGATTCGGCGCCCGCGCCCGTGAACTGGCTCACCAGACTCCCGAGCGGGACGTCGTCGAAGCGGATCGCCTCATCGGCCACCTGCCCGCGAAACAGGGCCACAAGCCGTTCGGGGTCGGCGCCCGCCCGCAGGCTGTCCGCGATCTGAATCGCGCGCGTCCGAGCCTCCTCGATGTCTTCGTCCTTGATCTCGGGGCGCAGGAGGATGTGACGCAGGAAACGTTCCGCCCCCCGCTGGCGCTCGATCTTGATGAAGTGGAGTCCGAACTGCGTCTGCACCGGACCCACCGTCTGGCCGGGGCGCGCCCCCCAGGCGGCGTCGCCGAACGGCTTCACGAGCAGTTCGCGGTTCATCCAGCCCAACTCGCCGCCCTGCTCCCTGGTGCCTTCATCGTCGGAATGGCGGCGGGCGAGAACCGAAAACTCATCCTCGTTCGCGAAATCGTTCTGGACGCGAACCGTGCGCGCCAGGACGCTGTCCCGGGCGGCGCCGCTCGGAAGCGGCGTGACCATGAGCCGGTTGTACGAGACGAGCGCGGGGCGCGGCGGCTGGTTCTGCGCGAACTCCTCGAAGGCGGCCTCGACCTCTTCCTCGCTGACGATGACCGGCGGCAGGTCGGTACGCTGCTCGAGTTCGATCCGGTAGGCCTGGCGCATCCCTTCGGCATGAGCCTGGCCGCGGAGCATCTGGCGGAACTGGAGCATGTTCATGCCCGTCTCCTCCACCGCCAGCATCATCTCCTCGTCGGAGGAGAATTGGCCCCTCGTCTCCGCGAAGTAGCTGTCCGCCATCTCGGCCACGCGGTCCTCGGGCACGGTGACGCCCGCGTTCTTCGCCTGTTGAAGGAAGATGAGGTCGTCGATCATCGCATCGAGCACTTCGCGGGCGAACGCGTCCCAGCGTTCGGTCCCCTCGGGCGGAACGCGCGCGCCGCGGGCCTGTAACTGGTAGAGCGTGACCTGGATGTCGGAGATCAGGATCGCCGTGTCGCCGACCACGGCCACCATCCGGTCCAGCGTCTCCACGCCGGGGGGAAACTCCGTCGCCCGCACGGTGTCGGGCGCCGCGGGTTCGTTCTCCTGCAGGCCGGAGAGCGGCGTCACGAGGGCGAGTGCCGCCGCGACCAGGCAGGCCCCGGCCCGGAGGGCCTTCATTCCACGATTGATATCGATCACGCTAGACTCCTCCGGCGGTCGCCGGAACTTTCATCTCCTTCGCGTCGGCGGTCTCTGGTGCCGCCAGGATCCCCAGGGCTTCCACCAGCATCGGCAGCAGGGGCTCGGTTCCCGCCTGTCGCAGGACCAACGATAACGGTTCCAGCCGCCGTACTTCAACGTGCAACTGGCGGTCCGCGAGCGCGTTCGTGAGGAGCCGGAGCCGCGGCGAGGCCGTCGCTTCGAACGAGATTCGGGCGTCGTCGTCGGAGGCCCGGATCCAGTCCGCGCCGACCGCCGCCCCGAGGATCCGGAGTTCCGCCGCCGCGAGGAGACGCGCCGCGGGGGGCGGAAGGCGGCCGAAGCGATCCTCGAGTTCCGCGCGGAACGCCTTCACCTCTTCCCATTTCGTGAGACGCGAGAGACGGCGATAGAGATGCATCTTCACCGGAGACCCGGCGACGTAGTCATCGGGGAGGAACGATTCTCCGTCCACGGAGACCCGGGCGCGCGGCGCGGGGTCCGAGGCTTCTCCCTTCAAGCGCCTGAGGGTGCTCTCGACGAGCCGCTGCCACGTCTCGATCCCCACCGCCGTCGCGAAGCCGCTCTGCTCTCCGCCCATGAGGTTCCCCGCCCCCCGCAACTCGAGGTCCTTGAGCGCGACCTCGTATCCCGAGCCCAGCTCCGTGTGGTGTTCCAGCACGCGCAGCCGCTCCGCCGCGTCCGGGGCGACATCGGAAGGGACGACGAGATAGCAGTAGGCCCGGCGGTGTGAGCGGCCGACGCGCCCGCGAAGCTGGTAGAGCTGGGCGAGGCCGAAGTTGTGGGCCCGGTGGACGATCATCGTGTTCGCGGACGGCACGTCGAGTCCGTTCTCGATGATGGACGTGCAGATGAGGAGATCGATCTCGCCGCGGACGAAGCGGTGCATGACGTCCTCGAGTTCGCGCTCCGGCATCTGGCCGTGCGCGATGGCGGCCCGCGCTTCGGGCATCAGTCTTTCGACCCGGCTCGCGGCGGCGTGGATCGTCTCTACGCGGTCGTGCACGAAGAACACCTGGCCGCCGCGGTCGAACTCGCGCCGCAGAGCCTCCTCCAGGATCCCGTCATCCCAGGACAGCACGTGCGTGATGATCGGCATGCGGTTTCTGGGCGGCGTGCGGATCGTGGAGAGGTCGCGCAGCCCGCCGAGCGCCAGGTGAAGGGTCCGGGGGATGGGCGTCGCCGTGAGGGTGAGGACGTCCACCGTCTCGCGGTACTCCTTCAGCCGCTCCTTCTGGCGGACGCCGAACCGCTGCTCCTCGTCGACGATGAGGAGGCCGAGATCGCGGAATTCGACGTCGCGCGAGAGGAGCCGGTGCGTGCCGATGACGATGTCGACGGTCCCGGCTCGGAGCCCCGCGATGACGTCGCGCTGCTCACGGGGAGTGCGGAAGCGCGACAACCCTTCCACGTGCACGGGGAAGCCCGCGAGGCGCTCGCGGAAGGTGGCGAGATGCTGATCCGCCAGGATCGTGGTCGGGGCGAGCACGGCGACCTGCGCGCCGTCCTGCACGGCCTTGAACGCCGCGCGGATCGCGACCTCCGTCTTCCCGAAGCCGACGTCCCCGCACACGAGGCGATCCATCGGGACCGGCGCCTCGAGATCCCGCCGCACGGCCTCCCAGGCGCTGAGCTGATCCGGCGTCTCATCGTAGAGGAAGGCGGATTCCATCTCGCGCTGCCAGGCGGTCTCGGCGGGGAAGGCGCGGCCGGGCGACATCTTGCGTCGCGCGTAGAGCTGGAGGAGTTCGACCGCCGTGGCCTCGATCGCCCTGACGGTCCGGTTCCGGAGTTGCTTCCACTTCCGCCGGCCGAGCTTGTGGACCGTGGGCGGCCGGGCGTCGGAGCCGGCGGCGCTCCAGCGTTCGATGAGATCCAGCCGATAGTGCGGAAGTCTCAGGATCTCGCCGTCGGCGTAGCGGATCTCCATCGTCTCGATCGTCTCGCCGCGCACTTCGACGCGCTGAAGGCCCATGTAGCGGCCGATCCCGTGCTCCATGTGAACCACGTAGTCCCCGGGTTCGATGGCCGCGATGGACTCGATGGTCGCGGCGCCGCGCAGCCGGACGCGGTGGCGGCGATACCGGCGCCGGAACACCTCGTGATCCGTGAGGACGAGCAGGGTGCCGGGGACGCCGATCCTGAACCCGCCGCTGAGCGATCCGATGGCGAGGCTGACCTCTCGGGCCAGCGTGGCACCCCCGCGTTCGGTGAGGATCTCCTCCAGCCGCTCCACCTGGCCGTCGTTGTCGCAGAAGATGATGAATCGTTCGCCGCGGCCTCGCGCCGTGCCGATCTCGCCCACCAGCCGCTTCATGTCCCGGTCGATGGAGGGCGGAGGCTCGACGGGAAGCCGGATTGCGGCCGGCGCTTCCCGCTCCGGGGCCGTGAATTCGAGACGGCGGAACGCGGCGAGCCTTCGCTCCGCCTCGGTGGGCGGGAGGACGAGAGATTCGGCCGGCTCCGCGCCGGCTCCGACGCGTTGCCTCGCGTCCCGGACCTCATCCCACAGGCGGTCGCGGGCCCGGACGCCCCCTTCTGGATCGAGGATCAGAGCGAGGGCCGTCGGAGGCAGCGTCTCGAGGAGGGCATGCCGCTCCACGTCGCCCGCCGTTTCGGAGCCCTGCAGCGCGATCGGAAGCACATCCACGCTCTCCAGGGTTTCGGTCGAGCGCTGCGTGAGCGCGTCGAAGCGGCGCACCGACTCCACCTCGTCGCCCCAGAGTTCGATCCGAAGCGGCGCCGGATGCCCGAACGGGAACAGATCCACGATCCCGCCGCGGATCGCGTAATCCCCGACTTCACGCACCGTGTGGGTGCGGCCGAATCCCATCTCCTCGAGGCGGCGGCCGAGTTCGGCCAGGGGGTGCGCGGCCCCGCGCCGGACCGTGAGGGCGAGGCTCGTGCCGGGTCCGACCGGGATCGGCGCGCGTTCGGCGAGCGCCCGGGCCGTCGTCGTGAGGATGCGGCAGCGCCCGCCGAGCAGCGCCCCCATGGCGTCCACGCGCTGGGCCTCGATCTCGATGTGGGGGTCCGCGTCCTCGTACGGAAGGGCCTCTCGTTGCGGATAGCAGCGGGCGCCGGCGGCCCCGAGCGTGCGGAGGTCCTCGTACAGCGCGTCGGCCCGCTCGGGGGTGTCGGCCACGAGGACGATGGGCGCGCCGATGGCCAGGTCGTCGAGCGCGAGCGCGAGCGCGGCGGATCCCGCCCCCGGGAGCGGGTGGATGAACGCACGGGCACCACGCCGCGAGAGCGCCTCCGGGATTCCGGCGGCTCGCACGGTTTGGAGGAACGACGTTCGAATCAGTTCGACGCGCCCGATGTCACCTCGCTCCCTTCACCGTCCGCGCTCGGGCGGCGGGACCGGCCCGGCGTCGCCAGGTACAGCTCGATCCCGATCAGCGCGAGCGCGAGCGCGATCAACCAGGGGGCCATGTCCCGGCCCCGCCGCGCGCGGAAGATACCGTCTTCCCAGGCGCTCGCGTCGGGGCCCGCCGTGAATACCGGCCGGCCGGCGAACAGTTCCTCCAGTTCGCGACGGGCCATCGGCGTGGGATCCGCCTCCTCCGCCGGCACGTTCGCCGCGAAATGCGCCTCCACGCCCGCCCCGTCGCTCCCGGTACCCCGTACCGCATACACTCCCGCCCTGAACGGCGTAAACCGCGCTCCGCCCTCCACGCCCCGCACCGTCCCGTCGGGGGACTCGACCTCGCTCGCCCACTCCGGGAGGGTCAGCGGCCGCCCCGCCCCGAAATCGTCGAAGGGCCAGGTCGCCAGGTGCGACCAGTGCACCAGGAGCGCTTCGAGGAAGGGGACCATGGCGGGATGTGCGGGGAGATCGCTGGCGCCGGCGGTGAGCGGCGAGGCGGAGATCAGCGCCAGCCGATCGTCCGACTCCGTGCGGATGAGCCAGGGTTCTCCGTCTTCCGTCCGCAGCAGCGCCGTGTCGGCGGCCGACCCGCCGCCCGTCGCGCGCAGGAGGTAGCGCTGCCGGACCCGAACCCCCGAGAGCGAGAACGCGGCCTCCGGCTCCACGAGTCCGAGGTCGCCCGATCCCGCATCGACGCGTGCCTGCCAGGCGATCCCGGCGGAGGCCAGTCCCTGGTTGAACGCCGCGAGGTCCACCGGGTCCGCGGGCGGAACGAAGATGACGGTCTCCGCGCCCTCCCACGGCGCACCGACGCTCGCATCCCCGTCCACGACCGCGACGGCCGCGTTTCCTCCCGTTCCCAGCCGTCCTCCGTCGCGAAGCGTCTCGATCCCGAGTCTGACGAAGCTGGTTGCGTCGCCGTGGAAGCGGACCGTGGGAGGAGGTACGACCCGGATCGCGAAGTAGCGCAGGTCATCGGCCCGCGCGCCGGCGGGATCCACCTCCAGCCGCCCCTCGTGCAGCCCCGGCCCGAGTTCGGGAAGGCCGAGGATGGCGCTCGCTCCCCACGGGGCCCGGGCGGCGCCGGCGAGCCGCCCGTCGAGTTCGAGACGGATGTCGGCTTCCGCCGCGGCGGCGTCCGGCGGATCCGGCGGAGCGAGCGGCCCGCTGCGCGCGCTCCGCACGATGACGCCGTGCCCCGTCCCGGACGGTGCGGTCGTGCCGCCGGTGAGCTCGACATCGACGAGAGCGCCGTTCGGCTCGGCGGGCGGCCGGGGGGCGTAGGCCACGAGGGGGGCGGCGTCGCCGGCCGCCGCCGGGGCGGTCCGCAGAGCCGACGCCTGGAGGTCCGACAGCAACTGGACTTCGCGCCGCCGCTCGCCGTCGGCCGGGAGCGCCGCGGCGGCCCGCGCCACGACGGCGGCCAGGTCCGCCGCGCCGTCCGTCGGCCGGATTTCCTCGAGCGCCGGCGCGGCCCGCCCCGCGGAGACGCCGGCCGCGAGCGGTTCCCCCACGGTGGGGAAGAGCCACACGCGGTCCTCCGGGCGGGCCGCGGCGAGCGCCGACCGTGCGAGCTCCACGAGCGACTCGAACAGGAGGCGGTCTTCGTCCAGGCGCCCGACGCTCGCCGAATTGTCCACGATGAGCGCGAGGTCCGTCGGCTCGTGGTCTTGGGCGCCGCCCCGCCCGATGAGCGGACCCGCCGCGGCGAGCGCGAGCGCGATCAGGAGGCCGATCCGCACGGCGAGCAGCAGCAGGTCGGAAGCCGCGAGCGACCTCGAGCGCGCGTCTTCCGCGCGGCTCAGATAGCGGAGCGCCGGGAAGGACACGCGCCGGTCCGTCTGGCGCCGCCGCAGGTGGAGGATGAGCGGCACAACGACGCTCAATCCGAGCGCCAGCGCCGACAGGTAGAGGAAGCTCAAGCCACCCCGGCTCCCGTCACCCGCCGGCCCGCCTGCGCATGAACTGCCGCAGTGCGAGCCCGAGGGGAGTGTCCGTCGTGAGGAGCGCATAGTCGGCCCCCCAGCGCAGCGCCTCCTTGCGCCAGCCGTCGACCGCCGCCTCGACCGCCTCCCGGTACTGCCTGCGGAGCGCCGCGGAGTTGGCGCCGAGTTCCTCGCCCGTCTCGGGGTCGAAGAAGATCGCCTCCCCCTCCGCGGGAAGTTCCCGCTCGCCGGGGTCCATGATGTGGAACAGGATCACCTCATGGCCGCGGTGCCGGAGATAGCGTAGGGACATCCGCGTCGTATCCGGGTCCACCAGCAGGTCCGAGATGAGCACGACGAGGCCCCGCCGCTGAAGCCGGCCGGCGATCTCCTTGAGCGCGGAGCCCGCATCGGTCCGGCCATCGGCGGAGAGGCGCGTGAGTTCGCCCAGCAGCCGACGCCAGTGGCGGCGCGTGGTGCGCGGCGCCATGTGCGCCCGCAGCGCCTCATCGAAGGCGATGAGTCCCGTCGCGTCTCCCTGCTGCACGAGGAGCAGCGAAAGCGAAGCCGCGAGCAGCCGCGCGTACGCGAGCTTGGTCGGAAAGCGCTCCCCGTCCGACACCCAGCCCATCGACCGGCTCACGTCGACGAGAAGGTAGGCCCGCAGGTTCGTCTCTTCCTCGTATTGCTTGATGAAGAGGCGGTCCGTCCTCGCGTAGGCCTTCCAGTCCAGGTAACGGAGATCGTCGCCGTGATTGTACGGGCGATCCTCGGCGAACTCGGCGGAGAAGCCGCGCTTCGGTGAGTCGTGGAGCCCGATGAGAAACCCTTCGACGATGTGGCGCGCCACGAGTTCGAGGTGCGAAAGGCCCACGATCTCGCGCGGACTCGCGAGATCGAGGCGCTGCCGGGAAGCGTCGAGAGCGGAGGTGAGAGTTGCGGTGCCTTCGGTCATCGGAAAAGACTAGCAGCCCGTGGCGGAGCCCCGCCACACGTTGCGGACTTGCCTTCGGTCGAACGTCTCTCCGGGAAGGAAGCAAATGAAAAGGATATGGGTCCCGCTGCTGGCGCTCACGGCCTTCCCCGCCGGAATCTCCGCGCAGGCGGAGACCGGGGCGGCGACCATCACCGCGGGCGACCTGCGGTTTCGGATCGGCGCCCTTGCGCACGACTCGATGCGCGGCCGGGCGACGCCGAGCCCGGAGCTGGACAAGGCGGCACGGCACATCGCCCGTCGTTTCGAGGAGTTCGGCCTCCAGCCGGCGGACGGCGACAGCTTTCTGCAGGAGTATCCGCTGACCGCTTCCCGGGCCGGCGCCCCCGGCCGGCAGTTGCTCGAGATCGACGGTCCGGGCGGCGGGACGATCGACGTGTCCGACGTCCTCCCCGTTCCCGGCGGCCGCGGCGAGGCCGCGGGTCCGCTCGCGATCGTGACGCCCGGCGGCGCCGACCCGCCCGCTGGCGCCGTCGCGGTCATGCCCGTCACGCCCGAGGACACCCGGCGAGGCCTCGAATCCGTCCGCGGCATCCTCGATGGCGGCGCGGTCGCGGTTCTGCTCGCTGTCGACGCGCCGGACGACTACTTCGACGGCATGCGGCGCTTCTACGAGCGGGAGCGGCTGTCCGTCGGCATGCCGGAGGAACTCGGCGCCCCGGTCGCGCTCGTCCGGACGCCCGCGCTCCCCGAAACGCTGCGCGCGGCCCTCGCTTCCGGCGCGGGCACGACCGCCTACGAGGCGACGGTGCGCACGCACTCCGAATTCCGCGAGGAGAGGGCCTTCAACACGATCGGCTGGATCGAGGGTTCGGACCCCGACCTCCGCGGCGAGTTCGTCGTCTTCACGGCTCACATGGATCATGTGGGCGTGGGGCGGCCCGTCGACGGGGACTCCATCTACAACGGCGCCGATGACGACGCCTCGGGAACCGCGGCGATCATCGAACTCGCGCAGGCATTCGCGTCGCTGGAAACACCGCCTCGCCGCTCCCTCGTATTCATGACCGTGAGCGGGGAGGAGCGTGGACTTCTCGGCTCCGGGTGGTATGCGGAGAACCCGCTGTTCCCCCTCGGAGCGACCGTCGCCAACCTGAACATCGACATGATCGGCCGGAACTGGCGCGACACCGTCGTGGCGATCGGCGCCGACGAATCCACGCTCGGCACGGCACTTCGGCAGACGCTGCGGGAGCACCCGGAACTCGGGCTCGAGATGATCGACGACCCGTGGCCGGAGGAGAATTTCTATTTCCGCTCGGACCACTACAGTTTTGCGAGGAAGGGCGTACCCATTCTCTTCTTCTTCACGGGTACGCACGAAGACTATCACGGTCCCAACGACGAGCCGGACCGGATTCTGTACGACAAGACGGCGCGCATCACGCGGCTCATCTATCATCTGGGGCAGCGGATCGCCGACGCCAACGAACGGCCCGAGTGGGATCCGGCCGCGTACCGGCGGGTTGTAGAGGGCGGCGGCCGCCGGGGTTCACCGGAGCGCTAGGGTTCGCCGTGGCGCGAGGTTTCGCCAGGGCGCCAGCAGGAGAGTGAGTGACATGTCGGAGCAGGATCAACAGCCGTACGTGATCGTGGAACGCCGGGCATCCGGGGTCGTCGCCTTCCTCTGCGGCGCCCTCGTGGGTGCAGGCGTCGCGCTGCTTCTGGCACCGAAATCCGGCCGCGAGACGCAGGCCGACCTCCGGGAGGGGGCCCGCCGGCTCAGGGAGGGGACGGGGGAGCGCCTCACCGACCTCCGGGAAACGCTCGGTGAACGCTACGACCGCACGCGCGACGACGTGGAAACGCGCGTCGGGGCCTTCCGCAAGAACGTCGCCGACCGCCAGAAGAAGGCGGGGGAGGCGCTGAAGGCGGGGAAGGACGCGGCCCGGCAGGCCCGCTCCGACCTCGAGGCGCGCGTCGCCGAGTCCAAGGAGGCCTACCGCGCGGCGCTGGCGGAGGGCGACGCTCCGGAGGAACAGGCGGAGAATGGGTCCGGGGATGGATCGGAAGGCGGAGACGAGGCGGGCGATGCGCCGGAGGCCGACGAGAGCGCCGGGGAGGCGGACGGCGGGGCGTCCCGGGAGTGAGCCGTGGGCGATCGCGATGGGGTCCGGGTCATCGCCCGCAACCGGAAGGCTCGCCACGACTACGAGGTGCTCGAGCAGTTCGAGGCGGGGATCGTGCTGCGGGGCGCGGAGGTGAAGTCGCTCCGGGACGGGAAGGCGAGCTTCGCGGACTCGTTCGGGCGGATCGACGGCGGGGAGGCGTGGCTCCATAATCTCCACATCCCTCCCTACGACAAGGCGACGATCGATGCTCCCGACCCGGTGCGTCGGCGAAAGCTCCTGCTCAGGAGAAGGGAGATCGATCGCCTGCGATCGAAGACGCGGGAGAGCGGGCTGACGCTTGTGCCGCTGGACATCCATTTTCGGCGCGGTTTCGCCAAGGTCACGCTGGGGCTGGCGCGGGGGAAGAAGCACCGGGACCGGCGGGAGGATCTGAAGAGGAAGACGATGCAGCGGGAGGCCGAGCGGGCGAAGCGGGAGGCGGCGCGTGGCGGGTAACCCGGGAGCCGGCGGTGAACGCGACCGGGTCGGCGCGGGCGGGCGGATCGTGGCCGCCGTCGTCGTCGCGCTGACCGTGTTCTCCACGACCCTGACCGGAATCGCCGCCCAGGCGCCCCCCGAGACGGTTCGGGCGGAGGTTTCGGGCCGCACCGTGAGTCTCGCCGTCGCGCGGCACCGGGCCTATCCCGCCGTGGATGCGGCGGATCTCGCGCTCGCATTGGAAGGCGTCCTCGAGGACGTAACGCGGAACGGCGTCTTCCTTCGGGCCCGCCTCCACGGCGACGAAGTCGCGTTCGAGGCCGAGTCTCCCTTCTTCCGACACGGGGGGCGCGCGGTGCAGCTCGCGAACCCGCCCTACGAGGAAGGCGGCGCCTTCTGGCTTCCGGCCGAGTTCCTCACGCGGTGGGTGTCGGAGGGGCCGCCGCCGGTCGCCGCCGTGTCCGAGGGGTCTCAGGCGCCCGACGCATCGCCGGCGTCCCCGTCCTCCCCGTCGGCCGTCGACCCGTTGCCGGCTCGCGTCGACCCGACGGCACCGTGGCGCGTGATCATCGACCCGGGCCACGGAGGCCGGGACCCGGGAACGCTGGGCAGCGCGAGCTACGAGAAGGACATCGTACTCGCGATTGCGAGACGACTGTACGAGGAGTTGGAAGGGCGCGAGATGGTCGAGCCTCACATGACCCGGAACGCGGACGTTTACGTGGACCTCGACCAGCGGTCCCAGTTCGCGGTGGACCGGGCCGGGGATCTCTTCGTCTCGATCCACGCCAACGCCGCGGGGGACGAGCGGGCGCGCGGGTTCGAGACCATCTTCCTCGGGCAGGCCCGCTCGGAGGAGGCGCGCGAGGTCGCGCTGCGGGAGAACCGGGGTCCCGAGGTGGAGGACGCGGCGGGTTCGCCGTCGGACGTTCAGTTCATCCTCGCGGGACTGGACCGCACCGAGAATCTTGCGGAGTCGCGGCTCTTCGCCGGGTTCGTGCAGAACTCGATCCGGACAGTCCGGCGCGGGGGATCCCCCGATCGCGGCGTCATACAGGGCCCGTGGTGGGTCCTTCTCGGGGCGCTCGTGCGCATGCCGTCGGTGATCGTCGAAGTCGGTTTTCTCTCGAACGATGAAGAGGAGCGTTACCTGAACGGCGAGGAAGGACAGCGAGCGATCGCGCGGGCGATCGCGGACGCGATCGTGGCGTACCGCGAGGACGTGCTGCGCCGATACGCGCCCGCGCCGGAGTCGGGGTGCTGAGCGCCGGCGGAGTGGCCGTGGAGCGCGCGGTGCCCGTGAGCCGGCGGGCGGCGCTGGTCTCCACGCGCCTCGTGGCCCGAGATACCTGGTGGCAGGAGTTCGACTGCCCGGACATCGCGGCGTCGGCGCTCCCCGGGCAGTTCGTCATGCTCGGCGTCGGGCTCGACGCGCCCGGGGCCTGGCTCCTCCCGCGTCCGTTCAGCGTCGGCTGGACGGGCCCCGGCGGCGAAGTCGGCATCCTGCTGCGCGCCTACGGACAGGGCACCCGGGCGCTCGCGAAGCTGGAAGTCGGGCAGACCGCCCTTCTCCTCGGTCCGCTGGGCCGCCCCTTCGCCACGGAGGGCGCGGAGGTCGAGTGCGTCGCGGGCGGCGTCGGGCTCGCCCCGTTCATCTTCCTCGCCGCGCGCGAGGCGGCGGCGGGACGGCGCGTGCGCCTCATCTATGGCGAGCGGGACGCGGGAGCCGTGTTCGACCCCGCGCTCATCTCCCGCCTCACGGATCACGATCTGGAGCTGTTCACGGAAGACGGGAGCGCCGGCCGGAAGGGCCTCGTGACCGCGGGCCTCGACCCGGCGTCGAGCGCGCTCCTCCTCGGCTGCGGTCCGACGCCGCTCCTGCGGGCGCTCGCCGCCTTCGCGCGCGAACACGGCCGCAGGCTCCAGGTCTCGGTGGAAGAGCACATGGGCTGCGGGATCGGCACCTGCCAGGGGTGCGTCGTGCGCTCGGCGGACGGACGCTGGGTGAAGTCGTGCATCGACGGCTCCGTCTTCCCCGCGGAGGAACTCGACTGGGGGGAGATCTGACCTCGGCCGCGGCGTCCCCGGGCCTCGTCCAGCGCGTGTTCGGGGCGGAGTTCCCGAGTCCCGTGCTCCTGGCCTCCGGCACGTGCGGCTACGGGCAGGAATACGCGGATCTCATCCCCCTCGATGAGATCGGAGGGCTCGTCACGAAGGCGGTGAGCCTCGAACCCCGCCCCGGGAACCCGCCGCACCGAGTCGCGGAGACGCCCGGCGGGATGATCAACGCGATCGGGCTCGAGAACCCCGGCCTGCACGGCTTCATCGCGGAGAAACTCCCCTGGTTGCGCGAGCACCTCCACCGCGCGCAGGTGTTCGTGAACGTCGTCGGGCACTCGGCGGAGGACTTCGCCGCCGTGGTGAGCGGACTCGACGGAGAGGACGGCTTCCTCGGGTACGAGATCAACGTCTCCTGTCCGAACGTGAAGGGCGGCACGATGTTCGGCACCGACGAGAGGGCGCTGGCCGACCTCGTGGCGCGGCTCCGCGGCTGCACGGAGCGGCCGCTCGTGATCAAGCTCACCCCCAACGTCCCCGATGTGGGCGACTTCGCCCGCATTTGCGAGGAGGCGGGGGCCGACGGCCTGAGCGCGATCAACACCTTCCCCGGGATGGTCGTCGACATCGCGCGGCGCGAACCGCTGATCGGCAACCGGTCCGGCGGCGTGAGCGGGCCCGCGATCCTCCCCATGGGCGTCTACGCGACATGGCGCGCGCGGCAGACGTGCGGGCTTCCGATCATGGGAATCGGGGGGATCCGCAACGCCGAGGACGCGTTGCAGTACATCCTCGCCGGCGCCTGTCTCGTCCAGATCGGGACCGCGTCGTTCGTCGATCCGGGCGCGGCGGTGGATGTCCACGACGGGCTCTCGGAATACCTGAAGGCGAACGGGGTCGCGAGACTCGGGGATATCGTGGGCGCGCTCCGTGACTGGCCCGGCGAGGGTCCCGCGATTCCGGCCGGCTGATGACTCCCGGCAAGGCCCTGGTCGACCTCGCGTCGGCGCTCTTCGTCGAGTGGCACGGCGAACCGCCGCAGGACATCCGTCCCGTCGCCGCGGACGGCTCCGCCCGCAGCTACTGGCGTCTCACCGCCCGGGATGGAGTGTCCGCCGTGGGCGCCCACGGGCCGGATCCGATGGAGAACCGGGCCTTCCTCTCGTACTCCCGTACGCTGCTGGAACTCGGACTGCCGGTGCCCGAGGTGTACGGGGCCGACGAGGAGTCCGGCGTGTGGCTCCTCGAGGACCTCGGCGACACGACCCTTTTCGACGCGATCAAGGAGGCGCGCGACCCCGGATCGGACGCCTTCCCCGACGCCATCCTCCCCCTCTACCGGCAGGTGCTGGAGGTCCTGCCCCGCTTCCAGGTCGAGGGGGGGAAGCGGATCGACTTCCGCCGGGCCTATCCGCGGGCGGCGTTCGACCGGCAGTCCATTCTCTGGGACCTCAACTACTTCAAGTACCACTTCCTGAAGCTCGCTCATATCCCGTTCAACGAGGCGGACCTGGAGCGCGACTTCTCGCGGCTCGCGCGCCACCTGCTCGCCGGAGACCGGTCCTCGTTCCTGTACCGCGACCTCCAGTCCCGCAATGTGATGGTGCGGCAGGGGGCGGAGGGTCCGGAGCCGTGGTTCATCGACTATCAGGGCGGTCGGCGCGGGGCGCTGCAGTACGACGTGGCGTCGCTTCTCTACGACTCGAAGGCGAATCTCGCGCGCCGGCACCGGGAGGCGCTGCTCGATCACTACATCGGCGTCATTGAATCGCGCGCGGTCGCGCGGCGCGAGGAGTTCCTCGAACTCTGGCCCGGCTATGTCCTCGTGCGGCTGCTGCAGGCGCTCGGGGCCTACGGCTACCGCGGGTTCTTCGAGCGCAAGCCGCGCTTCCTGCAGAGCGTGCCCTACGCCGCGGAGAACCTGCGGGGGCTGCTGGAGGCGGGTCTGCCCGTGGATGTCCCCGAACTCGAGGGAGCGCTGCGCGCGATCGTCGAGCGCTGGGGCCGCGAGGCAGAGCCGTCGGCGGTCGAGGGAGGGCTGGAGGTGACCGTCTCGAGCTTCCGGTATCCCGGCGGATATCCGGCGGACACGTCGGGTCACGGCGGAGGATACGTGTTCGACTGCCGCGGACTCCCGAACCCGGGCCGGGAGGAGGCGTACCGCAACCTCACGGGTCTCGATGAGGAGACGGTCGCCTTCATCGCGGCCCGGCCGGAAGCACAGGAGTTCTGGGAACGGGTGCGGGGGATCGTGGACGCGCACATCGCGAACTATCTCGACCGCGGATTCCACAGCCTGAGCGTGCATTTCGGGTGTACGGGGGGACAGCACCGCTCGGTGTACATGGCGGAGCGGCTGCGCCAGCACCTGAGCGTGCGCTTCCCCGACGTGCGCCTGGAGGTCACGCACCGGGAATCGGCGGACTGGCCGCGCCGTCCCGCGCGGGTCTGAACCGGGCCATGGGCTGCTTGAGCCGGACGGCGGGGGCGGGCGCGTGGAGGCGATGATCTTCGCCGCCGGCCGCGGACGCCGCCTGCGGCCGCTGACCGACGCGACGCCCAAGGCACTCGTCGACTTCGGTGGTGTCCCGCTGCTGGAGCACGTCGCCGGCAACCTCGTCGCGGCGGGCGCGCACCGCCTGATCGTGAACGCGCACTATCTCGCCGAGCAGGTGGCGACGTGGGCCGAAGCCTCGTCGCTGGGCGTCCCGGTGTTCGTGTCGCGGGAAGACGAGGAGTCGCCCGCGCCCCTGGACACGAGCGGCGGGCTCTTCCACGCCCGGTCGCTGTTCGAGGCGCGGGAACCCTTCCTGCTCCACAACTGCGACGTCGTGACCGAGGTCGACCTCGCCGCGCTGTATCGCGGGCACCTGGAGGGCGAGGCGCGGGACGGGCGGCTGGCCACACTCGCGATCGCGGAGCGGGAAACGTCGAGGCCGCTCCTGGTGGATGGGCTCGGCGTGTACGGGCGCGCGAACCGGACGGAGGGGTGGGAAGTCGTGGCGCGCGAGCCGTCGAGCGCGGACGAAGCCCGCGAGTACGGCTTCTGCGGCATCCACGCGTTGTCGCCGCGGGTGTTCGAACGCTACGCGGAGGGAGGCGTCTTTTCGATCATGGATTCGTACATGGACTGGATCGGAGATGGGGAGCACGTAGGGGTGTTCGACACGACGGGCGCGGCGTGGTACGACATCGGGACGCCCGAGCGGCTGGACGCCGCGCGCCGGGCGTTCGGGGCGGCCCCCGCATGAAGGCGATCCGCATCCGGGAGCCCGGCGGCCCGGGGGTGCTCGAACTCGTCGCGAGGGACGACCCGGTCGCCGGGGCCGGCGAGGTGCGCGTGCGCGTGCGCTGTGCGGGGATCAACCGGGCCGATCTCCTGCAGCGGATGGGCCGCTATCCGGCGCCGGCGGACGCCCCGCCGGACATCCCGGGGCTCGAATTCGCCGGAGAGATCGAGGCGGTCGGGGCCGGCGTCTCCGGCTGGTCCGAGGGTGACCGCGTGATGGGCATTCTGGGCGGCGGCGGATACGGCGAGCGCGTGGCGGTGCCGGCCGGGCAGCTCCTGTCCGTCCCGCCGACGCTGAGCTGGACCGAGGCGGGAGCGATCCCGGAGGTCTTTCTGACCGCGGCGGACGCCCTCATCGAGCGCGGCCGTCTGCGCCCCGGCGAGAGCGTGCTCGTACACACGGCCGGCGGCGGCGTGGGAACCGCCGCCCTGCAACTGGCGCGCGCGAGCGGAGCGGGCTCGATCATCGCGACGGCGTCGGCGGCCAAGCTCGACCGCATCCGCGAAGCCGGACTGCCGCACGACCTCGCCGTCGACCGCCGGGCCGGCTCCTTCGCCGACGCCGTCGCGCGACACACCGACCGGGCCGGCGCCGACGTCATCCTCGACACCGTCGGCGCCCCGTACTGGGAGGCGAACATGGCCAGCCTTGCCACCCTCGGCCGCCTCGTCATCGTCGGCGTCATGGGCGGCATGAAGGTCGAGGCCAACCTGCGCACCCTCATGGGGAAGCGCGCGACCGTCGTCGGCACCGTCCTCCGCGCGCGCTCGAAGGCCGAGAAGGCGCATCTCACGGGGATGTTCGCGACCCGCTTCCTCCCGGGTTTCACGGCCCCGGAGGACGATCCTTCCCGTCTACGCCCCGTCATCGACCGCGTCTTCCCCCTCGCCGAAGCCGCCGAGGCCCACCGCTACGTCGAGTCCAACCAGTCCTTCGGCAAAGTCCTCCTCGACACGGCGTGAGCGCGCCTCACCTATCGCTCCGACTCATCGAGTTCGGCAATCTTCATCAGGTGTCTCTGCAACCGTCGCTTGAGGTCGGCGTTGCCGTGGACGGGGACTGAGACTCGGGCGGCAACGCCCCGCTGAGGGTCTTCACACGGCAATCTCGACAACCCTGTCCGTGTCCGAGATCGGGATGTCGAGCAGGTCCACGGACAGGCAACCCTCAACCGCCTCGCGGACGTTTCGCATCAGCTCGTCGAACGACTCGCCCTGGGATACGCATCCGGCGATGGCCGGTACTTCCGCCCAGTAGCCGCCTTCCTCTGCTTGATGAACGACGATCTTGAGTTTCATGAGACCTGCACCTCATCCACGAGTGTCGAGCGGGGCCGTGATCGGATTCGGGGGGCTCCCCTCGGCTTGCTCGAAACTATGGGATCGACGGAGATCGAGTCCCTGTTCGACGCCGAGCCATAACCTCGGCGACGGCCCGGGTCAGCCGCCGCTGACGGCGGGGAGGACGACGACTTCGGCGCCGTCCGTGACGGGGGTGTCCAGACCGTCCAGGAAGCGGATGTTCTCGCCGTCCACGAAGACGTTCACGTGCGGCCGCAGGCCGCCCCGCTCCGTGATCAGGCGGTCGCGGACGCCAGGGTGGGCGGCCCCGAGTCCGGCCAGGATCTCCCCGACCGGGGCGGGCGCGCCGGGGACGCCGACCACGGCCCGTCCGCCCGTGAACTCCGTCAGCGCGGCGGGCAGCGTCACGCGCACGAGGCCGGTGGCCGGCGTCCCGGACGGCATCAGGCGCCCCGGGGCGCGCACGCCTTCACGCAGACCACCGGCGGGAGACCCTCGCACACCAGCCCCCACGTCGTCCCGTCGTCGCGGGAGGCGTATACCTTGCCGCTGCGGGTGCCGAAGAACACCTGCCCGGGGGCGAGCGTGTCCAGCGCGTCGCGGAGCACGGTTTCGTACGCGTTCCGCTGCGGGAGTCCCTCGGTGAGCGCCTCCCATCTCGCGCCGCCGTCCCGGGTCCGGTAGACGCGCAGCTTCGCCTCGGGCGTACACCGGAAGCCGTCCGATTCGAGCGGCACGATGTAGACCGTGTCGGCATCGCTCGGGTGCATCGCCATCGCGAAGCCGAAGTCGGACGGCACGCCGTTCGCGATGTCCGTCCACGAATCGCCCCAGTCGTCGCTCCGGTACAGTCCCCAGTGGTTCTGCAGGAAGAGCCGCCCCGGATTCGACGGATGGTGCACGATCTTGTGCACGCACTGGCCGAACTCCGGGTGCTTGTCGGGGAGGAACTCCGCGCGCACCCCCTCGTTGCGCGCGGCCCACGTCGCGCCGCCGTCGTCGCTGCGGTACGCCCCCGCCGCCGAGATGGCGATCGTCGCCCGCCCGCCCGGCTCGCCGTCCGTGATGATCGTGTGCAGGCAGAGCCCGCCGGCGCCCCCCACCCACCGCTCCCGGTGGGGGTGGTTCAGCAGCCCCTCCACTGCCTCCCACTTCTCGCCCGCATCGTGCGAGATGAACAGGCAGGCGGGCTCCACGCCCAGCCGGATCACGTCCGGTTCGCGGGTCGACCCCGGCTGGATCTGCCAGACGCGCTTGAGGGAGAGTCCGGAGTCCTCGGGAAACCTGACCGAACGCTCGGCCTTCCCCGACCAGCTCGCCCCGAAGTCGTCCGAGAAGCGCAGCGTCGTTCCCCAGAAGGGACTGTGCGGCGCCGCCCACAGTCGCGACCTGCCGGCACGGTCGTCGTACGCCAGCGCGTAGACTTCCTCTCCCGGGAAATGCGGTCCGTCCAGCTCCCAGCCCCCGCCGCCCGCGCCCGCCTCGCCGCCCGCCCCGACGCCGTCGCGCGGCCGCGCCAGGAAGGCGGTAGGTCGTGGACCCACATCCGCTTATGGATGTTGAAGTTACGAGATTGGCCGGTCGGATTCCAGCCGTTTGACTCCCGCCGATTGCGGATCTAGGCGCGGGATCTTCCGCGAGCTTCCAGAGCCGTCCGAAGCTGTCCTTCATCCGCGCGCTGATAGCACTGAAGAACCGTCTTCGCCGTCTTCCAGCCGCCCAACTCGCAGAGCACCTTCAGCGGTTGGTCCATCAGATCGCTGGCGAACTTCCGCCGAAGCGAGTGCCAGCCCCTGCCGGGCTTCGGCTCCAGCCCCGCGAGCCTTTGAGCCCTGCTCCACCACTCATACGCCAACGTGGAACTCATGCAGGCGGAGGGATTCTTCGGCGCGGGCAGGATCGGCGCGTCCCCAGATCCGGGGTTTTTCCGCCGCGCGTCCTCCAGAACAGCGAGCGCGTCGGAGGTCAGCGGAGTCCGGTGCTCGTAGCCCAACTTGTCGTGCTCGGCGCGCCACTGGACTGCTTCGCCCTCGAAGTCGATGTCGGGCCACCGAAGCTGGCGGACGGCACCGATGCGGTGTCCGGTTTCGTGCGTGAGCACGAGCGCGACATGGAACCGCCAGTCGACCTGCCCGGACACCCCGAGCATCGCCTTGTATTCCTCCTCGGAGAGCACCACCCGGTTCGGGTTCTTCTCCGTGGGCTTCCTGAGGCCCTTGAGCGGGTTTCGGTCGAGAAGCAACCGACCCCGCTCGTCCCTCGATCTCTCGGCCCAGTTCAGAACCGCGATCAGGAACTTCAGGTCGTATTCGACCGTTCGGTCCGACACGGGCCTTCCGCTCGGTCCGATCCTGCCCGCCCGCCGTACACGAATGAACCGGTCCCAATCCCTTTGGGAAAGGGTGGCCGGGTCGCGGTTCCGTCCGAACAGCCGGAGGAACATTTGCGTGGCGGCCCGGTCGTGGCCCCGCGTATGCGCGCCCTTCGAGGGCGTCACCTCTTCACCGTAGATGTCAAAGAGCTTCTCCAGCAAGTGTTGCTAGACGCGCATCTTGTTGTGAACGTGGTAGTTGCGGGCTTCAGTGGTTCGACTCTCGCCGATTGATTCCCGCCCTTTCGGGGATCTCAGGTGCGAACCCTCCGGCGGCCATCCAGAGCTTTCCTGAGTTGTCCCGGGTTGGCCTGCTGGTAGCAACGCAGCACGGTCGTGGGCTCCTTCCAGCCTCCGAGTTCGCAGAGCACCTTTAGCGGCTGGTCCATCAGGTCCGAAGCGAACTTGCGCCTGAGCGAGTGCCAGCCCCGGCCCCGCTTCGGTTCGAGACCCGCGAGTTTCGCGGCCTTGTACCACCACCTCAGCGCCATGTAGCGACCGAGGCAATGCGAGGGCTGTTTCGGTGCGGGCAGCACCGGACCGTTGCCGCTTCCGGGGTTCACCCGCCGCGCCTCTTCAAGCGCGGCCAGCGCATCGTCGGTCAGTGGCGTGGTGTGCTCATAGCCCGTCTTCTCGTGTTCCGCCCGCCACCGCACCTCCTTGCTCTCGAAGTCGATGTCGTTCCACCGGAGGTTGCGAATCGCGCCGATCCTGTGCCCGGTCTCGTGGGCGAGCACGAGCGCGACGCGGAACCGCCAGTCCACCTGCCGGGAAACCCCGAGCATCGCCCGGTACTCGTCCTCAGTCAGAACAACCCGGGTGGGGTTCTTCGCCCTGGGCTTCTTGAGGCCCTTCAGCGGGTTCCTGTCCAAGAGCAGTCGACCGTGGTCGTCCCTCGACCGCGCCGCCCAGTTCAGCACCGCCATCAGGAGCGTCAGGTCGCATTCGATCATCCGGTTGCCCACAGGCTTGCCTCTGGGACCGATCCTTCCCGACCGGCGCTCCCGGATGAAGCGGTCCCAGTCGCGTTGCGAAAGGGTCTCCGGCCTTCGGTCCCTGCCGAAGCACTTGAGGAACATCGCCATCGTGGCCCGGTCCCGACGCCGGGACTGCGGCGTCTTGGTGGGCGTCACCTCCTCACCGTAGATGTCAAAAAGCACTCCCAGTGTCGGCGGCTCGGGCTCGGCTTTCGCCTTGCCATTCAGGTCCGGCCCGGCGAGGCCGGCGGCGACCTCGTCGGCCTGCCGCTTGGCCCGCGCCCAATCCCGGTGCTTCAGAGACCGGGTGAGCCTGCGTCCGTTCTCCCGCCACTCAATCTGGAAGATGCCGGTCTTGGGATCGGCGAACACCCTCACCCGGTTCCGGCCCCACTCGCCGGCGCTATAGCTGCGCCGGTCCCGCTTCGTGCTTCCCATCATTCGATTCCTCTCGTGATGGGCCGCACGATCTGCGCGCACCAAAGCTCGCGGAGCGGCATCGCCCGCGCCAGATCCAACCCTTACGGAAGCCATCAGCGGCTCGGCCCATGATCGCGGCCGCGGTCGCGATCCGCGCGCAGGCGCAATCTCGTCACCATCAGCGCAAGGTTGATGCGAGCGTGCCGTAGCACTCGGCCAAGTGTTCCACTTGCCCGTCCAGCCGTTCGATCCGCGTCCGCAAGGCTTCGCTCTCCCCGCTCTGCCGCTCGGCGTGCTGCCTCAAGGCTTCGACGTATTCTCGCAAGACTTCGGCGTACTCGTGCAAGGCTTCGATCTGCCCGGAGTGCCGCCGCTGTTCCCGCTCGTACTGCACGGACAACCTCTTCAAGGCCTCCGTCAACTGCCGTTCCAACTCGCTCATAAAGCTCCTTTACCTGTTCGACAGCTTCACGGCCGGACGGTCCCGCACCTTCCAGCCCGGGACCGCCCGTGTCCCGAATGGCAGCACCACGTAGCGTTCCCCCTTGATCTCCCGGAGCGCGATCCCCCAGGTGTCCGCCTCCAGTTCCGCCAGCGTCCCGTGCGCCTCCTCGATTCGCGCGTTCGCCGTCGCCAGCGTCTCGATCCGGTCGTGGATGCTCCACCCCAATCAGCGCATCGTCGCCCAGCTTCCGCCGAAGAAACCGAGCCAAAGGCTCAGGCCGACGATCAGCGGCCGGAGCCACGCCCTGACGAGCAACTCGCGCATCCGTCCGGTCGCCTCCTCCGTATCGCGCTCGATTGTACGCAGCGCGTTCCTCGCAACGCGCCGCGAGTTCTCGGCGAGCCGCTTCAGCTCGCTCGCGGTCAACTCCTCGATCTCCCTGCGCTCGCTCTCCAGCCGCTTCCGCAGCCGGTCGCTCAAATCGTTCGCGATCGAAGTTCTCTCCATACAGTTCTCCCTTGAGACGCCAGCGGTCCCCGGTCTCGGGGTCGAGCGCGGTGAGGTATTCCTTGCCTTGGCGGGGCACTTCGAGGCCCGCCTCCCGCAGTGCGGAGACGACATCGGCGCGATTCCGCACCATGCCGTGCTCAACGCGCTGGAGCAGGTAGTCCCGGATCAGGTCGCGGGGGGATGCTTCGAGCCGGAGCCCGGCCCGTAGCCGCGCCGCCTCGATGTAGGCGCGGTGGCCGGGCTGCTCCACCCTGGCCCGCGCCGGATCGTCCGGGCGAGCCCAGCCGTGTTCGTGGTTGAAGGCGTCCCGAAGGGGACCGAAGGTCTTCTCCCAGCCCGGCGGGGCGATGTTCAGGCTGCGGCCGGTCTCCAGGTCGCACCGCGCGGCGAGGACATGGACGTGAGCGCCTCCGCCCTTCTCGCGGTGCAGCACCGCCGCCCATGCGTAGCGGTCGGGTTCGAGCCCGGCCCATGCCGTCTTTTCGAACTCGTCGAGGACGCCTTCGATCTGATCGTCGGTCGGGTGGTCCTCCGGTGCCCACGCGATCACGCCGGACGTGTACCTGTGCTCGAACTCCAGCGTGTCGGCCAAGGCGGCCACGTCGTTCGGATCCCCGCGCAGCACCTCGACGCCTTCGCGCGGCTTCCCGGCCGCGTCCAACTCCCCGAGGAGGTACTTGGCAGCGTCCCGCGCCGATCCGGTTCCGCGGGCCAAGAACTTAACCAGCATCCGGGTCCGGGTCTTCCAGAGGGGACAGGGCCGCGAGCGCCCGCTTGACGGCGATGAGATGGCCGATCACCTCGACGGCCTCGACCGCCCCCTTGTGAGTGTTTGCCCACCGCGCGATCTGGTTGAGGTTGTTCCCGATCCGGGAGACTTGAAGGTTGCGCTCGCGCTCGACCTCGGCTGCCGGGACCGTCCAGGTCCGCGTGCGGGCCATCGCCCGGCGGACCAGCACCGAGAGCGGCACGCCGGCGGCCTTGGCCTTGGTCCGCCAGTCGGCGGACTCGTCCGGCGTGAGGCGGACGGCGACGAGGACCGGGCGGCTTCTAGCCATCGAGCCGCGCCGCCACGGGGGGAAGGGGGGCGACGCCCCCGCCCGCGCCATCCACCGGAGCGCGGGTCTGTCGGGGATCGAAGGGGCAACGTCCCTCGCCAGCCCCTCGGTTATACCGGGGGTATGCTGGCTCTCCGGCCTTAGCCGCGCCAAAATCCCCCGTGGGGGCCGCGCCCGGGACCCGGCCACCACAGGATCCGACGCCCTGGAAGAGCACCTCCGCGTGCGCGCCTGGGAACCCGTTCAGACGGACCTCGCGAAGCGCGGCTGGAGGTGGGACGGAGACCGGCGATGCCGGGCCGTCCATGCACTCCGGAAGCCGGAGCGGCGAACGATCTCGCCAGCGCCCATGTAGCTGGGCACGGGCACCGGTTCCGCCTTCGGGTGGATCAACCTGATTACGTGCGATTCCTCCGGTGCTTCGCCTCGTTCGCTGGTGCCGTCCTGCACCCTTCGGTGACCCGAAGGGCGGCATCCTACGAGTTCCATCCGCGATAGGTTTCAAGCCAGCCGGCCGAGACGACGACGGCCGAAGCCGATCCCCGCCCGTGTCGAGAGCTTCCGGAAATGGGACCGTCCGCACGGTTCAGGCTCGGAGCTTCACCACGAATACCGTGGCAGACGGTGCGGAGGTGTCCACTGGGGATGTGCAGATCCGCGTGTTGGACTGGTGTTTCGGCGTCTCCATGCTTGGACGCTGGATGGACGCCGGCCCTGAAGTCAACCGGTCGGAAACACCCTATTGTGTCAGGACGTGTCAGGTTGTTTCAGAACGTGTCACAGTCATCGGACCTCACCGCCAGCGGGGCAAATAAACACCTCCGAAGCGCGGTCGGCGGGTTGTCGCCCTCGCCGAAGATCCGGGCTCGTCAGCCCGTCGCTTCGTAGGCCAGCCGGAACGCCGTGTCCGTCAGCCACCGCCTGAAGTCCGGATCGTCAGCGTACAGCTTGAAGAGCTGCGTGTCGTCCCGCACCATCCCAAGCACCGCCCGGTCCGTCGCCTTGTCGGACTCGACACGGGCGTTCTCCCGGTCAGAGTTCCGCCGCGCGTTCTCGAACCTCGCGTCCTTCGCCACCGATGCCGGGATGTCCTCGGTGGCCGCCCGGATGACCCGGTCGCGGTCTTCCCAATCTTGAGCCCCGCCCCAACGTGCATTGAACTCCTCGATGATCGCCGACAGCCGGTCGGTCTCGATCTCTCCCCTGCCCCCGCCCTCGCCCGTCTGGACCGGATCGATCTCCGCGTCCTCGTCTTCGAGGATGATCTCGCGCCTCCGGTGCTTCTCGACGCGGTAGCTGTCCATGTCGATCCGCTCGAGGATGCCCTTCGACAGGTCCTCCTCCTCGGGCGCGGGCAGCTTCGGGATCAGGAAGTTCAGGAAGATCGAACGCTCCTCCCAGCCCAGGTTGTTGTAGGGGAGGATCGAGGAGAGGAACGCGTAGGCGCGCGTGAACGCCTTGGCCCTGCCCTTGAACCGTACCTGCCCGTCCTCGTCTAAGTCCTCCATGTAGACCGCCACGCACCGGTCGAGGATGGGGTCGAGCCGTCCGCGCGCCGCGCCGTCCAGGTAGAGCTTCACGAACGCCCGGACCTCTTCGGGGGAATAGACCTGCGCCCCGTCGAGGTCGGCTTGCAGGTCGTGGAGCCGGTCCGGGTCGGTCTCGTCGGAGAGGATCGTGGTCCGGTAGTAGTCCGAGAAGGCCTTCGCGATGGTCTCCGTGTCGTTCTGGAAGTCGAGCACGAACACGTCCCCCTTCGCCGGATGCGACCGGTTGAGGCGCGACAGCGTCTGGACCGCCCGGATCCCCGATAGCGTCTTGTCCACGTACATCGTGTGAAGCAGCGGCTCGTCGTAGCCGGTCTGGAACTTGTCCGCGCAGACGAGGAGCCGGTACGGGTCCCCCTGGAAGGTCTCGGCGATCTTCGACGAGGGGAGGCCGTTCAGGCTGGCCTCCGACACTCGATCCCCCTTGAAGTCGTGCTCGCCGGAGAACGCCACGAGCGCCTCGTGCGGACTCCTGCGCTCCCTCAGGTAGTCGCGGATGGCGTGGAAGTACTGGATCGCGCGCTCGATCCCGTTCGTGACCACCATCGCCCGCGCCTTGCCGCCGATCCGGTGCTGCGCGATCACCTGTTCGTGGAAGTGGTCCACCATGATCTCGGCCTTGAGCCGAATCGCGTGGTCGTGGCCCTCGACGTACCGCCGGAGCTTCTTCCCGGCCTTCCGTACATCGTACTCCGGGTCCTCCTCGACCGTCTTGGCGAGCCGGTAGTAGCTCTCGACCGGCGTGTAGTGTTCGAGCACGTCCAGGATGAACCCCTCTTGGATCGCCTGCTTCATGCTGTAGGTGTGGAACGGAAGCCGCCTGACCGTGCCGTCGGTCTGCGGGTCCGGCTCGCCGAATAGCTCCAGCGTCCTGTTCTTGGGGGTCGCGGTGAACGCGAAGTAGCTGGCGTTGTCGAGCATCCTGCGGCGCCCGATCTCGCGGTTGATACGGTCCTCGTAGGTGTCGTACCCGTCCTCCTCCTCGTCCCCTTCGCCGAGCGCGTGCGCCATCGCTCCGGCGGCCTTGCCGCCCTGGCTCGAATGCGCCTCGTCGATGATGATCGCGAAGCTGCGGTCGCGGTGTCCGCTCCCGATCTCGTCGAGGATGAACGGGAACTTCTGGATCGTCGTGATGATGATCTTCTTGCCCTGCTCGATGAACTTTCTCAGGTCGCCCGACCGCTTGGCATGACCCACATTGGCCTTCACCTGCCCGTACTGCTTGATGGTGTCCCGGATCTGGCGGTCCAGGATCCGGCGGTCGGTTACGACGATGATCGAGTCGAAGACGTGCGTCCCGTCCTTCTTCAGTGGGATCAGCTGGTGCGCCAGCCACGCGATCGAGAAGCTCTTGCCGCTGCCCGCGGAGTGTTGGATCAGGTATCGCTTCCCGGCCCCGTGCCGCTCCGCGTCATCCAGTAGGCGGCGCACCACGTCGAGTTGCTGGTGCCGCGGCCAGATCTGGATGCGCTTCTTCCTGCCCGTCTTGGTATCCTTCGGGGTCAGAATCTGGGCGTAGTTTTCGAGGATGTCCCCCAGGCTCCTGCGGGCCAGCACCTCGCGCCACAGGTACTCGGTCTTGAGACCGTTCGGGTTGGGAGGGTTGCCCTTCCCCTGGTTCCAGCCGCGGTTGAAGGGCAGGAACCACGAGGCCTTTCCCTTCAGTTCGGTGCAGAAGTGGACCTCGTTCTCGTCCACCGCGAAGTGCGCCACGCAGCGCCCGAGGCGGAAGAGCGGCTCGCGCGGGTTGCGGTCCTTCCTATATTGCCAGATGGCATCGTCGAACGTCTGCTTCGTGAGGTTGTTCTTTAGCTCGAACGTGAAGACGGGAAGGCCATTGATGAACAGCGCGATGTCGAGCGCGCGCTGCGTCTCGTCCCGGCTGTAACGCAGCTGGCGGACGACCGTGAAGCGGTTCAACTCGAACAGCCGACGCGCCGTCTCGTTCCCGGCAGACGGGGTGCCGTGGAAGAGTTCCAGGTGGTGGGCGCGGTGCCTCACGCCGCGCCGCAGCACGTCGATCGTGCCGCGCCTGTTGATCTCACCCTGAAGCCGGGTCAGGAACTTGCGTCGCGTCGGGCCTTCCTCGGCGAACCGGAGTGCGGCGGCGGAGTCGGGCTGCGTGGCCTCAAGGAAGGCTCGGAGTTGGACCGGATCGACGCAGTACTCGCGGTCGTAGTCGCGACCGTTGCCGGGGGACCAGCCGACGCCGCCGTATCCGGGGGCGGGCTCGCCGACCGTGCCGCTCGGTGGCGGGTCGCAGGGGTCGCCGGTCAGCACCTCGCAGATCAGGCGTTCGAGACCCCGTTCGGACGTGTCCGTGGTCATGTCACCGGGCAAATGGGATCGGCACCTCGACGGCTTGGCCCGGACGCACCGCCTCGATGGCCTTGGCGGTCTCCTCGGTGCGGAGGCGAATCTGGTTCCAATCCGTGGACAGCAGCACGACGAGCCCGATTCGCCACCGGGTCAGATTCTGTTGGTGGGGCAGGCTCTGGTCGGTCGTCACCAAGACCTCGTATCCTTCCCGCTCGGCAAGATCGAGCAACTCGCCGTTGCCCTTCCCGGACCAACCCTTCTCCGCCAGCGTGTCCACGGAGTGGCCCGGCAGGTGTCTACGCAGCGGCGCGGGCGTACCTTGATCGAACAGCAGCTTCAACGGGCCAACGCCGTTCTCAGCGTGTTCGCCTCGTGTTCGAGCACCGCCCTGACCTGCCGTTCCTCGACCCCCGGAAACCACTCGACGAACTCTTCGACGGTGGCTCCGCTGGCCAGATTCTCGTAGAGCGCGAAGAGGGGAATCCGCGTGCCCGAGAAAACCCAGGCTCCGCTCACCTTGCCCGGCGTCCGCTCTACGGCCGGGCACTCGTTCCAATCCGTCATGATACGGCCTCCTTCATCATGTCGCTTTCGGTCGAATGTGGGTTCGATTCGGAGGGGATGGTGCCGGCCCGGTCGCGGTCGGCCGCGAGCAGGGCCGTCTCGGGTAGCTTGGCCGCCGCCTCGCGCACGTCGAGCTTGCCAGTCACGACATCGGCGATCAGGCGGGTGCGGAACTCACGGTGCAACTCAATCTCGCGCTTGACCGCTGCGCGGCGCGCTGAAATGCGCCTCCCCGTCGCCGCGAGGAAGCGGGCGATGGCGGTCTGCTCGGTCAGAGGGGGAAGGGGGACACGGATTTCTCCGACCTCTCTCTCGCCGATGGCCGGGACCGGGCCGGGCTTTGCCATCGCGCCGAGATCCAGCCACCGAAGCAGCCGGAACACGAATTCCGTCTGTGCGGTCGTTACGATACAGCCCATGAGATTGTTATCGATGCAGGTCTCATGCACCAAGACCCTTCGCTTGTTGGTCAGGAGCGCTCCGCCAACCTTCGGGAATACAATGGCCTGTGGAGGAAAAACGCGGGCACCAAGCCTCCGAGCAACCTCCCTAGATACAGAATTGGCGGTACTATTGATCTCGCGGCTGTTGCCCGACCGGTTCATGTCGGAGACTTTGGCGAAGAGGATCTCCCCACGGCGATTCCCTTGGGCAGAGATCGGAAACCCCGAGCCGCTCGAAAACCAGCCTATCCGTTTCAGAGGCACTACACCCCAATGCTCCGGCACCTTCCCCAGCCACTCGACCCCCGAGTCCTTGTAGGAAGGATAGGGTTGGTCGGTTCGGACATCGATCCGGCCCGTGACGGCCTCGTGGATGGTCGCCCGCCTCTCCTCGTCCAGAAGCTCGATGAGCCGTTCCTTCGCACGGATGTAGCGCCGGACCCGACGGTCGGCGTCGTCGAGGAAGCGGGCGATGGCGGTTTGCTCTGGGAGCGGTGGAAGGGGAATTCTCATCGACCTGATCGCGTTCCGCGACAGGCCATACCGCGTCACACCCGCTGCTGCGACCTGACATTGCCATGCCACATGGGAATCCTTCAGCGCGTGGAAGAGGTATCCGCCAGCGAGGGATGTTCCATCGGGCCGGAGCATCGCCAAGTGGTATCCGCAGACGAGATCTTGTGCGGCGTAATCGACGAGGGCTGGCACCCCAATGTCTGACCAATCCTCGGAATCCTTGGTGATTAGAACGTCCCCCACATACAGCCGGAACTTCCGTATCTCCCGCTCCTTGGCCGTTCCAGCCATGAACGGGAGATGGGCACCGATCCGCTCGTTGTGGTAAACGTCCAAGTAGTTGCACAACCGAACCGGGGATTCTCCTTCACGGACATGCTTATCGACGTTACTGACCCGCAGGTCAGCAACCGTCGCCATTCGCCGCAGTTCCCAATGCTCCGGCACCTCGCCCAGCCACTCCACGCCGGAGTCCCGATAAGCCGGGTAGGGCTGCATCGCGGTCATGGCCGACAGGCTCCCGCCTCAGGACGGGAGGGTTGCGCCACGTCCACCGGCGACCGGAGCCACGGCCCGGTCGCCCGTCGGCGCTTCGCGGCGATCGAACAGTTCCGCGAGAAACGGATCCGTCGGCCGCCGGTCCTCGAACCATCGCCCCACGTCCTCGCGGGTCATGTCCCGGATCTCCGCGCTGATGCGTTCGCGGGTCCTGCGCGTCCACTTCACGCAGTCGAACGCCTTCTCTCCTGCCTCAGTCTTCATTCTCTAGCTCCTTCGGGCTCCGGATCTCCACCGGAAGATACCCCATCCGGCGGTTCACGTCGCCGTACTGCCGGATGCGACTCAGATTCACCATGTGGCGGAAGTTCCAGCTTGCCAGCACGTCCACCTCGGCCACCGTCGCGGCGGCGATGTGCTGGGCATCGGCGCGCATTCCCTTGCCGAGCGCTCCGCTCTCGACGTAGCGATCCGCGAGTTCCCTGATCTCGCCCGTGATGGCGATCACTTCCAAGTTGTCGGCCCCGACGGCCCGGAGCACGTCCCTGACCGCTTGGGGCGCACGTTCCAGTTCCTGAAGCGTAACCGCCGACAGAACCAGAGTCACCTCGCCCCGCGCGCACTGCTCCATCAGCCTCCGGGACGGCTCCCGGAACTCGTCGTCCTCGCAGCCGCCGATCACGGATGTGTCGGCGTAGACGCGCAGCTTCGGGTAGACGGGAACCGGCTCACGCCCCGGCAATCCCTCCAGCAGTCCCTCCGCCTCGCGCTCGACGGCCGCGATCTCGGCGCGGATCTCATCAAGCGTCCGCATCGGCTCGGGCTTGTGGAAGTAACGATTGAAGCTGATCTCGTAGCCGGTCTTCACGCTCTTCGCGACGCACCATGCGTCCCCGGCGTAGGGGAGCACCTCGCGCCGCAGGAACCCCTCGATCCCGTTCGCTTCCTTCAGAGGGATCTGCTCGGTGTCCCTGAGCGCCGTGTCCGGTTCGTATTCGACTACGCGAGTCTTCGGGCCATCGCGCGACTCGAACAGCCCTCGGATCGAGTCGGGCGCGGCATCTCGCCGGTGGACCTTCTTGACCACCGGCTCCGCCGCCTCGTCCCTCTCGGCCAGCGCGGTCCGCAACAGCTTCTTGCGCTTGGCCGTGAGCTTGACGCGGCGACCGGACATGTCGGCCTTGAGCACGTCGAGAAAGACGTTGAAGTCCAGGTGAGGCCCTTGGCCAAGCGTCTCGGCCACCCGCTCCGCGGCGTTCGAGAGCGGCTCCTCCCCGGCATCGCTGCACACCTCGGAGAATCGGGCACGGCGCTCGGGCGACAGGTCCACCTTCAGCCGAAGCGGCCGCTCGACCGTCACCTTCCAGTACCCAAACTCCTCGTTGTCGAATATCCTGCTCTCCTCCGTTTCCTCGAAGTCGAGGAACGTCCGACAGATCCGCTCGATGTCCTCCGGCCCGAGTTCGCAGTTCTTCTGCCCCAGGTTCTTCCTGAGCGGACGGAACCATCCGGTCGCGTCGATCAACTGCACCTTGCCCCGCCGGTGTTCGGGCTTTCGGTTTGTGAGCACCCAGACGTAGGTGGCGATCCCCGTGTTGTAGAACATGTTGAGCGGCAGGGCGACGATGGCCTCCAGCCAGTCATTCTCGATGATCCACCGCCGGATGTTGCTCTCGCCCTGCCCGGCCGAGCCGGTGAACAGCGAGCTTCCGTTGTGGACCTCGGCGATCCGGCTGCCGAGCGGCGTGTCCCGCTTCATCTTCGACAGCTTGTTGGCCAGAAAGAGCATCTGGCCATCGCTGGAACGGGTGGCCAGCGAGTACTCGGGGTCGCCCGCGTGCTCGATCACGAAGCGCGGATCGCGCATGTCCTTCTTGCCGCCCATCCGTTCGAGGTCGGTCTTCCAACTCTTTCCGTAGGGCGGGTTCGAGAGCATGAAGTCGAACCGCTTCGTCGGAAACGCGTCGTTCGAGAGCGTCGAGTACTCCGGGCCGCCCCTGATGTTGTCGGCGGCCTCGCCTTCGCCCTTCAGCAGCAGGTCGGCCTTGCAGATCGCGTAGGTCTCGGCGTTGATCTCCTGACCCCACAGGTGCGTGGACACCTGCTTTCCGCGCTCCTCCGCGAACCCGTGCAGCACGTCCTCCGCCACGGTCAGCATGCCGCCGGTCCCGCACGCCCCGTCGTAGAGCATGTAGGTGCCGGACTCGATCCGGTCGGCGATGGGCTCGAAGACGAGCCTCGCCATGAGCGTCACGGCGTCGCGCGGCGTGAAGTGCTCGCCCGCCTCCTCGTTGTTCTCCTCGTTGAAGCGGCGGATCAATTCCTCGAAGACCGTGCCCATGCCGTGGTTGTCGAGGCCGGGGTGACGGACCGTTCCGTCGGTCTCCATCACCGGATCGGGACCGAGGTTGATCTCCGGCGAGGTCAGCTTCTCGATCAGCGAACCCAGGGCGTCCGCCCGGTCGAGGCGCGGAATCTGGTTGCGGAACTCGAAGTTGCGGAGGATGTCCTGCACGTTGGGCGAGAACCCGTCCAGATAGTCCGCGAAGTCGGCCCGGAGTTGCTGCCGTCCGGCCCGCGCCCGAAGATCCCGGAGCGTGAACTGCGAGGTGTTGTGGAAGGCCTGTCCCGCCGCCTGCCGGAGCGCGGCGTCCTGGTTAGCGACCCCCGCGGCGTCCAGCTTGGCCTTCATGTCGAGCACGGCCCGCTTGGTGGGCTCCAGCACCGCGTCCAGCCGCCGGAGCACAGTCATCGGCAGGATCACGTCGCGGTACTTGCCGCGCACGTAGACATCGCGGAGCACGTCGTCCGCGATGCCCCAGATGTAGTTGGCGATCCAGTTCAGGTTGGGCGCGGTCATGTGGGGCCGTGGGTTGGTCTCTGGTGGGTCGCCCGCGTCGCACGGGAATGCTGTACCATAACGTACCGGCCACGACAGGTCCTTGGGTAGCGCGAAGGGTTGGATCATCCCCTGCAGACTGGTTTCGGGGCACCACGGTCGTAGCAACTAACAGGAGGGATGAGCATGAAACGCGACATGGATCTCGTACGACGTATCCTCCAAGCCGTCGAATCAAGCGACGGGGATCCTCGCGTGTACGTCGAACTAGACTTCGTCGATGAGTATCCGAGGAACTCCGTCGCGTACCACGTCGAACTGCTCGCGGATGCCGGGCTGATCAAGGCCCAAGACCTCATGTCGTTGGGTGAAGACGGGTACAAGTGGATGCCGAAGCGCCTTACGTCGGCTGGCCACGACTTCCTTGATGCTGCTCGTCACGAAGAGAACTGGAACGAGGCCAAGCGGCTCCTGAAGAGGGGTGGCGTAGCTGGCTTGACGCTTCTGAAAGACCAGCTGATCTACCTCGCCAAGCAGCAACTCGGGCTTCCGGGCTAAGCTGAGCAAGTCCTATGGCAAGAGTTCGCGAGGTCCTTTCGCCAAGATGGTGGCCCAGGGGGAGGAGTAGTGGTTCCATTCTTCCAGCAACCTTGACTCACAGTCATGTCATCGTTTACCTTGGAGGTCCGGGCGGTCATCGCCCGGAGGCTCTTTGACACAATTGGTTGGGGGGACAGTGCTGTGGCGACCGTGGAAGGAAAGGCTTGACCCGATGAGCGGTCCGTCTTCGGGCAGGCAAGTCGCGGTTTGCGTGATTCGGAGGTTGAATCCAACCCAATGCGATCCGGAACGCGAGCCGCGATCCGAGACAGAAGAGGTGTAGATGGCGGATGATGAGCCTCGCATCCTTCATTCTGTTTCTTAGGATCAGTGCTTCAGGGGGCCGATGCCCCGCACGGCCGTGTCAAATGTCGCCACGGCTACTCACCAGTAGCAAAGGAGGTTTCAAATGGATCCACCCCCCGCCAGCTCCCAGGCTCGTGTGCTGTACTCGCGTATCCTTGCGGACCTGCAAGTAGCGCATACGGCGGAAGGGCCGAAACGGGAGGCCGTGCTGCTCGGGGTCTCCGAATTGGTTGGAGAGCTCGCAGAGATTGCTGAAGACGCTAACGCCAAGCGTGACGCGTCGGACAACGAGGGGCCAACGCGAGGCGAGGTGTTCTTTTTCGTTGCGCGTTTCTCGTTGGAGTTGCTGAGAATCCTGGGCGGCGCTGATTTCTACACCGGATTGAGGAGAATCGAGGCACATGGGCGGAGATGGAGGCCTGTCGTTGGGTCGAGCGATGAAGCGGATTCGGCTTGCGTCGGGTCTGTCGCAGCGTGAATTGGCCGAGAGGCTGGCCGTGGATCCGACCTACATTTCACATCTCGAACGTGACCGCAGGGACCCCTCGGTTCGACTCCTGAGGCGTTTCGCCGCACTCACGGAGGTTCCGGTCGGCCCCCTGCTTGTGATCGCTCTTTGGGACGAGTTGGATTCATCGGAGCGAGCCACGTTCCAACCTCTCGTTTCCTCGCTCACGCGCCTCACGAGTGCAGTAGCCAAGAATGCCGGTCTCTAAATGGCGCCCGTTGGGGCAGGTGGCCGTTCGGGATGTCGCGAAAACATGTCGGCTGAGCCGACGAGAGCTTGAACGTATCTTGGAGTCTCGACTCAGCGAGTACCGTGAAGTCCCCCTGACGACGACGAGCGGGAAGACGCGGATACTCCATGTACCCTCGCACAGGCTCAAGCTTGCCCAAACCAGGACACTTCGGTGGTTGGTACGCCGCGTAGCTCCTCACCCGTGCTCCGCATGTGTGAAAGGGAGAGGCACCCACTGGGCCTACAGCCGCCATGCGCGCCATCCTTCGATGATTCGCTTGGACATATCGAACTTCTTCCCGTCGGTGAGCGAGGACACGGTGAGGGGCCGCCTCGCTCGCCTTGGCGCGAGCGAGCAGGTGGCGAACACGCTGGTTCGACTTGTCACTCTTCCTGAAGGGCTTCCGCAAGGGGCTCCAACGAGCGTCGCCGTGGCGGATATGGTTCTGTTTCCGCTAGACGAGCGGCTGGCTGGGATGGCTGAAAAGCACGGGTTCACCTATTCGCGGTATGTGGATGACCTTACGGTATCCGGGGGACAGCGCGTACGAGGGTTCGAGCGACTGACTCGGAGGATCGTAGCCGAAATGGGCTGGAAACTCAACGACAAGGGGGGCTTCGTAGGTCGCGGTGAGCGCCACGACCTTCTGGGGGCAGTCATAAACGACAAGCCCAACGTTAGCCGAGAGTATTTCGGTGAAGTTCGCTCGTACCTTCGGCTCGTGGCCAAGGGTCACGAGCGACCCGACGAAAGAGCGTTTCGCAGCTTGGAATCCAAGGCGATGTGGATCCTCTCGGTAAACCCGAATCGGGAACGCGTTCTGCACCCCCTCTTGCTGAGAGCTCGTGAGTCGTGTAAGCAGTCTGAAGAGCCCCAGAAGTCGAAGAACCTCGCTCCTCCTACGAGAATTCGAGCAATGGTGACGTGCTAGATCCGTTCACCGGCCGATGGTTGTCGGTGCGACCCATCGGCGCGGAGATCGGAGGCCGCCCGGATTCCAGGCAAATTGAGGCGATTTCCCTGCTGTTTTCGGGCGACGGGAGCCGAAGCGGCCGAAGGACAGAAAGCGCAGATCGTGCTGCCCTGTAAGTAGTTAGACGATTTCCTGCCGTGATTCACGCCCGCTACAATCCGCTTCTCCAGGGTGAGCGGCTCCGGCTCGGCTTCCGCCTCGCCGTTCAGGTCCGGGGCGGCGAACCCGGCCGCGAACTCGTCCGCCTGCCGTTTCGCCCTCGCCCAATCGCGGTGCCCCAGCGACCGGGTGAGCCTTCGCCCGTTCTCGCGCCACTCCACTTGGAACAGGCCGGTCTTCGGGTCTGGAAACACCCGGACCCTGTTCCGGCCCCACTCGCCGGCGCCGTAGCTCCGGCGGCTTCTTTTCGTGCGTGCCATCGTTCGATTCCTCTCGTTCGATGGACTGCACGATCTGCGCGACTGAAACCTCGCGACGACGGCGCGCGTCGTCCAGAGTTGGGCGCCCCGGCCAGCTTTCGGGCGGGCGCGCCACGGGGGCGCCGGTTTCTGCGGTTTGCGGAGGAGCCAGATGTGTAAACGCTTCACGTTTACTCTGGCCGGGGGATGCCCCCGAACCCCCTGAACGACACTTTCGCCCGCCACCAAGGGAGGCTGCCCGACATGCCCCGTCCCCGGAAGCCCGAGGCCGAACTTCGCAGCCGCACGATCGGCGTCCGCGTCAACACCGCGGAGGCCGCGGAGATCGCCGAGCGGGCCGGAGCGGCCCGCATGGCGACGGGCGGCTACATGCGCCGCCGGGCGCTGGGGCAGCCGGTCCGCGAGGCGGTCGTTCTCCGTCTCGGCGCGGCGGAGCGGGTCGAACTCCACCGGATCGGCGTCAATCTAAACCAGATTGCCCGCGCCCTGAACTCCGGGGCCTCCGCTCCTTCCGGGACGCTGGAGGCGGTCGAGCGGGTGGGCGAGCTAGCGGCCGGTCTCTTGAGTGGGGAGGCGCTGGACCGATGATCCCTAAGATCAACGGGCTGGGGCGCTCGTTCGCCGGGGCCGCGGCGTACTGCCTCCACGACGCGCCGGAACCGGACGACCGCCGTCCGAGGACATCGGAGCGGGTCGGCTGGGCCGACACCCGGAACCTTGCGACGTTCCGGCCGGAGCGTGCGGCACGGCTGATGGCCGCGACGGCCAGGGCGGCCCCCGACCTCAAGCGGCTAGCGGGCGGATCGCCGGGAGGCCGGAAGCTGGCGAAGCCGGTCCTGCACTACTCGCTCAGCTGGGCAGAGGACGAGACGCCCGACAAGGGGGAGATGAGCCGGGCGGTGGACGAGAGTTTGGAGGTGCTGGGGCTGGAGGGCCACGAGGCGCTGATCGTCGCGCACGAGGACACGCGGCACCCGCATGTCCACGTGATCGCGAACCGGGTCGATCCGGAGACCGGGAAGGCGGCGAAGCTCGGAAACAGCAAGCTCCGGCTGTCGCGCTGGGCCGAGGGCTACGAGCGGCAGCAGGGCCGGATCCGGGTCGAGAGGCGGGTCAAGAACAACGAGCGGCGGCGGGCGGGCGAGGAGGTGCTTCGCCCCATATGGGACCGGCCGCGTCACTGGGCGCGATACCGCCGCGAGGGGATGCTTCCACGGCGGGCGCGGCGGGCGAGGAAGCCGGTCGACGAGGAGCGCGTCGACATGGAGACCTGGCGGCGTGCCGAGGAGCGGGCTTGGGAGCAGGTCGAGGACGGGCGCTGGCTGGGGTTCTGGCGCTTGGAGACCCGGGCGCGGAGGGAATGGGCCGACCTGCACAAGCGGCAGGAGGAGATGCGGCAGAGGCTCGACCGGGAGAGCCGCACCGTGCTCGGGCGGCTCCGGATCTGGCGGCTCGATCGCTCGCTCAGGGAGTTGGCCGGGGCGGTCCGGGGCCGGGAGGACCTGGTCGAGGGCTGGCGCGCGGATCTCGACCGGCACCACAGGGACGAGCGGGCCGAGTTGGGCAAGGGACACGGCGAGAGCGCCCGGGAGATCGAGCGGAAGGTGCGCGAGGGCTACCGAAGGGGGCTGCGGGAAGCGGAGCGGTGGGCGCGGGATATCAGAGCGCGCCAACCGACATGGGGGCGGGAGCCCGGACGAACCGTCACCCGCATTGTTGTACCGCGACCGCCACGGTCCCGAGGTCCCGAGCGTGGCGGGGGTGGGTTCGAGCGATGAGGCTTGCTCCCCAGATCGTTCAGAACGGATCGCTCCGGGAGTGGTTTCGGCTCATCTTAACGGGGTTTGGGATCGGGCAGGATCGACCATAGCCGACCTCCGAGAGGTAGGGGGGGCAGGGTGAGGGTAGCGCTCCTCCACGGCTTCGACGAGACGGCAAAGGCTTAGACCGACCAGTTCCTCGACGGTCGCGCCCGGTAGATGCCGTGCGCGCAGTCCCGGCAGGTCCTTCAAGCCCCCGACCGTCGCCTCGGCCACCAGCCTTCGCTCTTTCAAGGTCGGCAAGAGCCCGAGCACCTTGAGGCAGCTGGCCTTGATCTGATTCGGAAGCCGTGCGTAGTTGAACAAGCCGCCGTGCAGGCTCGCGAAGGCCGATTCACTCGGCCCGACGGCCCGTGAGGCCGAAGGGGTCAAGCGCCCGTTCGCGTGACTTCAGATGGGCGATAATCGCCTGTCCCCGCCAACTCGGCGGGGCCTCCCGCTGCTTGGTCAAGGGACGCGCGGCGCGTTCCGCGCAATGGTTCACAGCGCCGCTGGTCGGGCCGGTCCCTGAGCGGAAAAGCAACCACGACGTTGGCCTCGCGGGGTACGCCAAGGGCCAGGTTTGAAGCGGCGGACGGGTGAACGAAATGCTCAGAGCGATGTCCCATGCCCTTGCGGAACAGCGTCTTGGGTTCCATGCTCCGATCCGCCGGATCCCTTGCCCCTCCCGGCAAGCCGGATCGCAAGGGATCGCGTCTCCCTGCGGTACGGGTGGCGAAAACCTCCGCTTACGACCTGACTCCGACCTCAATTGGCGAACTTTCCGAAACGTACATTCGGAGTAGCGGCAACCTGTCTGTTCGCCGCATTGGCTGCGGGGGCCGGTTGCAATTTGAACCATGCCTCGGACCCCATGGATTGGACGCTTTCGGAGGGCATCACCCTTCGGGAACTCGCCCGAAGCGAGCCGATGGTCTTCGTGGTAGTCGATCCCAGCCAATTCCTTCGATGCTCGTCCGTGTTGGCCGAGTGGCTGGATTGGGAGCGGATGTCGGGAGTCAATGTGGAGTTGTTGCTCGCTCGTGAACCCGACGACCAAGAGAAGAGGATTCTGCTCGCAACGGGGATCGGGACGGACGGATACCTCAAGGGTGTGCGGATCGAGTCTCAGCGCACGCCAATCGAGTTGGTGGTTGACACCGGTGGTATCCTCTTTCGCGCCGAGCGTGTATACGGGCCGTCAAGCCCTCTCCTTGACGCTCTGGAAGGCGGACGATCGTTGCGAGGGGCCGTGGATGCGTTGTCGGCATCGTAACACGAGGCGAAATCGACAACAGGCGGGAATACTGGTAGCTGGAGTAGCGTGGAACGCGAGAGCCGCAGCCACACAACCAAGGAGCGGTTAGAATGAAGATTCGTAGAAACCTAGTCACCGGGGCGCTCGTCATCGTGGCGCTGATGGCGGCGTATTGGGGCGCTGTTCCCTTCGCGGCCAAGGCGCAGGGCGAGCCTCAGGAGCTTCTCAGCTTCGAGGACTTCGAGTGCCCCGGCGAGTGCGCGCCCAACGCGCCCGTCTGCTGCTGGGAGGCGCCCCCCATCATCGTCGTCATCGACTGACGGGGGGCAGCATTGGGCTGGTCCCGTCGTGTCCGCGTCGCGTTGTTCGCCGGGATGTTACTGATCCCAGGCTGCGGCTCCGAGTCCGGCGAACCCGTGACCGAAGACACGGCGGGGCCAACTCTCACTCCCGTCGACAGTATTCTACTGGTAGAAGCCGACACGCTTTACATCGGCAATCCGTACACGCCGGTCATCGACCCATTCGACGGGTCCTTCTACATACCGGACATCTTCTCGGGACGGCTCCTCAGGTTCCGCAGGGACGGCAGCCTGATGCTCGTGTACGGAAGGCCGGGAGAGGGGCCGGGAGAGTTTCGCGGCGGCCCCAGAACGCCGATGGTGCTCGACGATTCGACCGTGGCCGCGCAGACCACCAGATCGCGGCGAGTGAACATCTTCGACCGAAACACCGGAGAGCCCGTTAGGGGTGTGGACTTTCCCGCGCTCGGCGGACTGACTCCCCCGGTGTTGATCGGCCAAGATGCTTGGATGACTGATTTCGAGATTCGGCGTGAGACATCCCTGACGCGGTGGCGACCGACCACGGACGAATTCGCGAGCATGGGCGGACTCCCGCAGCAATACGTCGCGTCGATCAGGAGCGACAACTGGTCGTATGCGAATCTCTTTCGGCTCGGTTCACTCGCATACGCCGACGGACGGTTCGTGCAGGGCTGGTCCGGACTGGACGAGATGTTCGTCTTGAACCCGCGGGGTGAGGTCTTGGACACGCTGGACATCCCGGTGGCGAGGAGGAAGGGCGTTCCGACCGACCTCCGGGAACGCATCGACATCGAGCACATCCCGTACCGCGAGCAGCTGGAGGGCAGTTCGCGACTCCGTCAACTATTCCCACTTCCCGGCGGCGGTTTCGTGTTCACCCACCACGATCAGACGGCCCTTCAGATGGAGCCACCGGTGCTCACCGCCAAGGTGTGGGTCGGAGTCCTTTCGCCCGACCTCTCGCAAGCGTGTGTGGACGCGCCCGTGCCGCACGACTTCGAGATTCGGCCGATGGAGACCTTCCGGGGCGATACGCTATTCGTCCTGGACCGGCGGATCGACGATTCGGAGAAGCTTCAGACGTGGATTCTGATGTACTTGGTCTCGGACGAGGGGTGCGACTGGATGAGCACACAGTCCGGAGCTTGAGGATAGGAAACCCGACGAGCGGTCGATTGTCTCTGCCATTCCCGGGTAGCAACAGCTTTGAATCGAATCGCTGGACCGGGTCGAAGCGATCCAAACCGGAACGGATGCCCACGACGAGAAGGTTGGAACTTTAGGGCGGCGAGTCGAGAGGCTCGGCGGGCACGTGACGCGCTTGGCCGATTACTACGTTAGACATCCGGGCGTCGCGAGACCGCGTCGGCCACCACTGGTGACAACGCCGCCGCAGGGGCCATACCGCGATGCTGGGCCGAGCCGTGATGCTCCCCTTGTTACCGGCGAGGCAGAGCGGTGCCCTCCGCGAAGTCGACGGTTCGGATATTACCTCGATCAGCGGCGAAGGGAACCTGTCGCCCGCCCATGTGTAGCAGCCCGTCACCACAACCCCAACCCTTTCCAAGAAGGAGGGCTGTCATGTTCGCGAACGTGCGCCACGCCATCCTCCTGTACCTCCCATCAGCCTGTGCCCATACCGCCGTCGCTGGAGCCAGCCGGGGCTCCTAACACCGCGGGAAGGACGCCCCGGTAAGCAATCTCCTGTCCGACGGCAGGCGCTCCTCCGCGTCTGCCGAGACTCAACGGCAGCACCACCGGAAGGAGAGGTCCTTACATGAGCACGCGACCCTCAATCATCCGAGCCGCCCTGCTCCCCTGCGCGTTCGCGCTGGTCGGAGCCATCGTGCTTGGATGCGCAGACGAAGAAGAAGCGGGCCTGCTTGATCCCGCCGTGACCCTCACCCCCATCAGCCCCGGCGACCTGCCCGCCGACTTGTCCACCACCATGGACACCGCCTACGTGGCTCCGGGCTCGGAGGACGAATTGGTAGGAGCCGTAGTGAACGCGGACGGTTCAATCACCAAGGGTGTCGCGCACATCGGCAGCGTCGCCGCTCCGGGACCCGTCCGGTCGCTGGGTACGACGCGAGTATCGGGCAGCGACGGTGCGTCCGAACCGCCGGGAAACGCTTCTGGAAGCGGAGGCGCGGTTATGGACGAGGGAGCACCCTCCAATCCCAACGACCCGCAACACGACGTCATGTGTATGGTCCGCATCTGGTACTACACGGATACCGGCGAGATCCTCAGGGTGGAGATCCTCTTTTGCTGGGATGACGAGAACGGCGGCGGTGGAGGCGGGAATAACAACAACAACAATCAGCAGGAGCAGGTAACGTTCCGCCTTTCCTGCGACGTGTCTGTCAGGCGCGGCAGTTACGGAAGTTGCATGGTGGACGCCACCACCGATGACGGCGAGATCGAGACGGACGAATTCACCTTCTCGTGGTCCTCATCCACCGGGGCATCCGATTCCGGCGTGGGGATGGACTCCTGGGGCGGTACGGTAACCGAGACGGCGACCATCACCGTCAGCATCGGCGAACAAAGCGAGTCGAAGACCGTGCTGGCTACAAGGCGACCGGGTTGGGCCTTCCAGCGACTGAGTGAGCAGCCAAACTACACGTCCTTGCAAGACGGAGGCCTGTACACGATCACGGCGCGCAACCCCTCCTCGGGAACCGGGTCCGGCCCGTGGGCCGGGAGGCGTTATGTGACCCGACCACCCTCCATCACGGGCAGGATGGATATCCACCATGATTTTGCTTCCTTCGGCCCAGCCTATCCGGGCGCGAACACGGCATGCGCCAACGCCGCAGGTCTACGCCCCGACGACAACTACTGGAACGTGAACCGGGCATGCGGGACCTTTCCCGCATACACCGCATGGCGAGATTTCCTGATCCGCCATGAGCGGCAGCATGAGCGCGGCTGGTCGAACTGTATGACGGGCGGGACGGGCAGCCGCCTCATGACGGATCTGGAAGGGCTTGCAGTGGACGCTTCATCTAACGAGATGAGCCGACTGTGGGACGAATTCTGGTATAGTGAGATGCTGCCAGCCGGCGTGTGGGCGTCATCTGGGAGCAGCCGTCCCTTCTACATATATTTCGGTGGTAATCCGCCATGGAGCACAGGCACTGAGAGCACCCCCGGTCACTCGGGCAACCACGGCTGCTGAATGGAGGGCACCATGAAGAAGCTACTGACGCTGTTGCTCCTGCTGCCTGCCACCGCCGCAGCGCAGCAGCAGAGAATCGTCTCGGGCGGTATGGTGCTGGATGGTGGCGAAGTTCGTACACCCACCCCCGCCCTCGCCATGAAGGCGCTGTTGGAGCCGTCTACCCAGCACCAGCGACCGCACGCACCGGCGGTCGCCGTCCTGCGCCAGAGGTATGAGCTGCGGTCTGCCGTCGAATTGGATGCCATGGTCGAGAACCTCGTACGCCTCGTCCTGGGCAGCGACCGTGACGCGAGCCTTCGGGCGCAACTGGCGCTGATGGGTGCCGGGCAGGAGGCGGGTCACGGTACTCGCCATCCGGGTGCCATCTCGGGGCTCATCCGTGCCTACGAAACAGCCCGGGCCAGCGAGCACCACGCCAACCCGAACCTCATCCTGGCTACGGTGTTCTACGCAGGCGAAGAGGGGTATGTGGTCGAGTTGCTTGAGACAAGCGAGCGGCCTGCGCCGTGCGTGCCATCCGGGGACGCGGATACCACGAACCCCTGTCCTAACAGGTCGTCGTGGTGCGATGCGGCGATGGTTCTGCACGACAGACGGCACGAAGCGGCGCCGCCAGCCGGGGTAGTTGATCGGCTGTGCGGGTGGGGCCGCTGGATTCTCGGCTGAGCCACGCACGGGAAGCAGCGCTTGTGTGGAGCGAAGAGGGGCCGGTTCTTCGGAGCTGGCCCCTTTTTCGTTGCCTTTTTGGCTTCTGACTCAGCGTTTTCTCCACGATTCCTCACTGTCGGCGGCATGGAACTGACGCCGTTCGGCACGTTGCACGCGCGCCGCGACGACGGCGAGGGCGAGACCGGCGACGGCATCGAGGTCGTCGAAAGACTCCGTGCCGTCCTCGGCATCGTGCGCCTCGACGGGTTGGCACGAATGCTCGCCCGCCACTCAGCGGAGGGTTACGCTGAGCGCGGGGGCGGGCGTGCCGTCCGCTGGATCGAGAAAGAGGTGGACGAATGGATCCGGGAGCGGATTGCAGAGAGCCGGGACGGCGCGGCGGGAGACAAATCCGCGGCAGCCGTTGCCCAAGGGGTTTGGGGGTGCCGATGGCGGAGCCCCCATACGGCTCCGGGACAGCGCCGGCCCCCTTGGGAAACCGCTTCGATTCGGGTGGTTGAGGGGTGGTGCGGGCGCGGAAGTTCCCGCCATTGAAGGCTGTGATCCCCGCTCTCCCGGCTCGGTCCAGCAAGGTCCAATGCAACGGCAGGAAACGCAGATCGTGCAGCCCTGTAATAACTTACATGATTTTCTGCCGTGATTTAGGCCACCGCTCCTATGCCAGGAAGGCGCCCTTCGTCGTGCCCAGCAGGAGCGTGCCGCCCCCGTTCGTCGCGTTTCCGCTCGCCAAGATCCGTCCCCTCGTTGTTCGCACGTCGCTCCGCAACCGTAGTACGTCCCTTCGCAGCCGAAGTTGCGCGCGGCCAATGTACAACGCGGTCGATGCCGGAGTGCGTTGGCCCGCCGACGGCGGGACCGTATCATCCGGCCCATGCAGATCTGGATCGGCACGAGCGGCTACAGCTATCCCGCGTGGAAAGGCAGCTTCTACCCGCAGGATCTCCCCAACAAGGAGATGTTGTCCTTCTACGGCCGCCGGCTTCGGGCCGTCGAGATCAACAACACCTTCTACCGCATGCCGCGCGAGAGCGTGCTCGAGAACTGGGCCGGGGCGGTGCCCGACGGATTCCGCTTCGCGCTCAAGGCTTCGCGCCGCATCACGCACTTCAAGCGGTTGAAGAACGCGGAAGACGAAACGGAGTATCTCGTGCAGACGGCGTCGGTGATGGCGGATCGCGCGGGCGTCATCCTGTACCAGCTTCCGCCTACCTTCAAGCGGGACGATGAACGGCTCGCGCGTTTCGTGGACCAGCTTCCGAACCCCGGCACCTCGGCCTTCGAGTTCCGGCACGCCTCGTGGTTCGACGAGGCGGTGTTCGACATCCTCCGGGCCCGGAACTCCGCCCTCTGCCTCGCCGAGACGGACGACGGAGACGACGCGCCGCTGGTCGAGACGGCCGACTGGACCTACCTCCGGCTGCGCCGCAGCGCGTACTCCGCGGAGGAGCTGGAAGCCTGGGCCGGGCGGCTGCGCGCCTCGGGCTGGGACCGGGTCTACGCCTTCTTCAAGCACGAAGACGCCGGCGTCGGTCCCGCGCTCGCCGGGCAGTTCACGGAGATGATGACGGAGAGGACGGGGATGGCGGAGGCGACGCCCGCATGACTCGTGTCGTCGGCCAGCTCCTCCTGATCAACGTCGTCGCCTACGTGTTCACGCGCATGAATCCCGCGCTGATGTCGGAACTGTGGCTCGTCCCCGCCCAGGTGCTGACCCGGCCCTGGACGCTCATCACCTACCAGTTCCTCCACGACCTGGGCGGCGTGTCCCACATCTTCTTCAACATGCTCGCGCTCTTCTTCTTCGGGCCGAAGCTCGAGTCGCTGCTGGGATCGAAGAGCTTTCTGAAGCTGTATCTCCTGGCCGGGCTCGTCGGGGCCCTCGTCCACATACTGTGGACCCTCGTCGCGATGTCGCAGGGCGGGCTGTACGCACCGATGGTCGGCGCTTCGGCGGCGGTGTACGGCGTGCTGTTCGGCTACGCGCGCTACTGGCCGCGCGACCGGGTGATGATCTGGTTCGTCATCCCGGTGCAGGTCCGCTTCCTCGTCATCGCGTTCACGGTGCTTTCCCTGTGGCTGGGCCTGGGCGGCGTCGCCGGGGGCGTGGCGCACTTCGCGCACCTGGGCGGGTTCCTCGGCGGCTGGCTCTATCTGAGGCTGCGGGCCACCCGCTCCGCCGCGGCCCAGTTCCGCAAGAAGGCCGAGAGCCCCGGCGTCCGCATGGGAGAACGGGAGTTGAACGTGAAGTGGGGGCGCATCGAGCCGAGTGCCCTTCATCCCGTGAACCGGGCCGAGTACGAGCGCATCGCCGGAAAGCTCAAGGCCGCGGGGTGGTCCGCCCTCACCGACCGCGAGCGCACGTTCGTGGAGAGATTCGGCGGAGGTTTCGGCTAGCGCGATGGCCGGGCGTGTCCTGTTTCTGCCCGGCGATGGCATCGGCCCCGAGGTCCTCCGCGAGGCGAGGCGCGTGCTGGGGGCCGTCGGCGCGGTCTACGGCCACCGTTTCGACATCGTGGAAGCCCCCGTCGGCGACGGCGCGCTCGAGCGGTTCGGAGATCCTCTGCCGGAGGAGACGCGGGCGCTCGCCGTCGAGGTCGACGCCGTGCTCGTGGGAGCCGTCGGACTCGCGGTGCGCTCCGTGCACGGGACGGAGGTCGACGCCTCCAGGGGGCTGCTGGAGCTGCGGCAGTTGCTCGGAAACCACGCGAACATCCGACCCGTTGCCGTGTCCGAGGCGCTCGTCGCGCGATCTCCCCTCCGTCCCGAGTGCGTCCGCGGCGTGGACCTCGTCGTCGTCCGCGAACTGCTCGGCGGCATCTATTTCGGGCGTCCGCGCGGAATCGAGGACGGCGTCGCCTTCGACACCGAGATCTACACGGAGGAGGAAATCCGGCGGATCTCCGTGTCGGCGTTCGAACTCGCGCGCACGCGGCGGAAGAAAGTGACGTCGATAGACAAGGCGAATGTCCTGGAGTCGTCGATCTTCTGGCGCCGGATCGCCGAAGACGTATCCCTCGACTATCCGGATATCGAGTTTTCCAGCATGCTCGTGGACAATTGCGCGATGCAGTTGATCCAACATCCGCGCCAGTTCGACGTCCTGCTGACCAGCAACATGTTTGGCGACATTCTGAGCGACGAGGCGGCGGTGCTCGTCGGGAGCCTCGGCATGCTGCCGTCGGCGAGCGTGGGTGGCGACATCGGTCTCTATGAGCCGGTCCACGGCGCGGCTCCGGACATCGCGGGGCGGGGGATCGCCAATCCCATCGGCGCGATCCTCTCCGTCGCGATGATGCTCGACCTCACGTTCGCGCTGCCGGAGGAGGCGGGCGCCGTGCGGGCCGCCGTGAACCGTGTGCTCGAAGACGGATACGGCACCGCGGATCTCCACGCCGACGGGGGCCGGGCACCGGTGTCGACGGCGCGGATGGGCGAGCTGATCGTCGGAGCCCTGGGCACCGTGGGCGCGGCGGACCGGTGACGCCTATCTTTCCGGCGGTCGCCGGGGGCATCCCGATCTGTCGGGATTGAGAGCGTACCCCATGAACCTGATCCGGCTCATACCGGCGTAGGGAGCGCGGCCCGCGCGGGGTAGCGTTCCCGCCCGGCGTCGACCGTCCCCGTCCGGCGACGACGCGGGTGTGCCGGAGAAACGACGCCGGTCATGATCGATCCGGACCCTGCCCTCGCCACCCCGGCTCCGTACGGAGGAGCCTTCCCCAACTCCACCAGAGTCTTCGTGGATGGCCCCGGCGGCCTTCGCGTCCCCATGCGGGAGATCGCGCTCGCCGGCGGCGAGCCGCCCCTGCGCGTCTACGAGACCAGCGGTCCGAGCGGGTGCGACGCGCGCGAAGGCCTGCCGCTTCTGCGCGACGAGTGGATCCGCGGTCGCGACGTGCGTTCGACCGGGCGCTCCGCCACGGTGGTCCGCGGGCGGCGGGACGACGCCCTGGAGCTGCCCTCGACCCTCGTCCGCGAGACGCGGCGGGGGAACGGTCCCGTCACGCAGATGCACTACGCGCGCCGCGGCGAGATCACGCCCGAGATGGCGTTCATCGCCGTGCGGGAGGACATGGACCCGTCCTTCGTGCGCGACGAGGTGGCGCGGGGCCGCGCCATCATTCCCGCCAACATCAACCACCCCGAGCTCGAGCCGATGATCATCGGCCGGGCCTTCAAGGTGAAGATCAACGCCAACATCGGGAACTCCGCCGTCACCTCCTCGATCGAGGAGGAGGTAGAGAAACTGCGCTGGGCGACGCTGTGGGGCGCCGACACGGTGATGGACCTCTCCACGGGCAGGAACATCCACGCCACGCGGGAGTGGATCCTCCGAAACTCCCCCGTCCCCATCGGCACCGTGCCCATCTACCAGGCGCTGGAGAAGGTGGACGGCGTCCCCGAGGCACTGACGTGGGACGTCTACCGCGACACGCTCATCGAACAGTGCGAACAGGGGGTGGACTACTTCACCGTCCACGCGGGGCTGCTCCTCCGGTATGTGCCGCTCACGGCGGAGCGCGTGACGGGGATCGTGAGCCGCGGCGGATCGATCATCGCCAAGTGGAGCATGGCCCACCACCGGGAGAACTTCCTCTACACGCACTTCCGCGAGCTGTGCGAGATCGTGCGCGAATACGACGTGTCGCTGTCGCTGGGAGACGGGCTGCGGCCGGGGTCGATCGCCGACGCCAACGACGAGGCGCAGTTCGCCGAATTGCGCACGCAGGGCGAACTGACGCGGATCGCGTGGGAATACGACGTGCAGGTGATGAACGAGGGCCCGGGGCATGTCCCCATGCACCTGATTCGCGAGAACATGGACCGGCAGCTCGAGTGGTGCGACCAGGCGCCCTTCTACACGCTGGGGCCGCTGACGACGGACATCGCGCCCGGCTACGACCACATCACGAGTGCGATCGGCGCGGCGACGATCGGCTGGCACGGCACGGCCATGCTGTGCTACGTGACACCCAAGGAGCACCTCGGGCTCCCCGACCGCGACGACGTGAAGGCCGGCGTCATCGCGTACCGGATCGCGGCGCACGCGGCGGACCTCGCGCGCGGACACCCGGGCGCGCAGGCGTGGGACGACGCGATCTCGAAGGCGCGCTTCGAATTCCGGTGGGAGGACCAGTTCAACCTCGCGCTCGACCCGGTGACCGCCCGCGATTTCCACGACGAGACGCTCCCGGCGGAGGGCGCGAAGGTGGCCCACTTCTGCTCGATGTGCGGCCCGAAGTTCTGCGCGATGAAGATCAGCGAGGACGTGCGCCGCTATGCTCTCGAGGGCGCCTGATCCGCTGGGCGTGGAACCCTGACCGGCCTGACCGCATATATTTCAGCAAGGTGGACATATGTTTCAGCAAGGTGGAGGTGTCGGGCCGGCGGGAGCCCACCGAGGCTCCGCGTACGCCGGAACCCGGCCAGGGAGGAAGGGAGGAAGGGATGTTCGACCGAAGAAGCGTGATTGCAGTCCTTCTCGCCGGCGCGCTCGCGGCCGGGTGCAGCGAGGGAACGACGGATCCCCCCGACACGGCGGACCGGCTCTCCGAGGCCGAGTCGCTGGCGCTGTTCGAGGCGATGCGGGCGGTTCAGGGCGACACCGCCGCCACGATCATCGGCGGCTCCGAGAACAGCCTCGTGATCGCGTGCCCCCTGGGGGGACAGGTCACAGTCACGATCGACGTCGTGGAGGAGTCGGTGGCCGACACGGCGAGGCTGAGGTCCGATTTCACGGCCGCTCCCAGCGGCTGCCAGGTTTCGAGCGGCGGGATGCGGTTCACCGTGGACGGCCGCCCGAGCGTCCGCGAACGGTCCGTCGCCACGATCGTCGGTTTTTTGGAGGAGTTCACCATCGAGGGTTCGGTGACGGGGGCGCTGGACTGGCAGTCCGACGGACGGTCCGGTTCCTGCGACATCGACCTGACGCTGAGCGGGGGATTGGACTCCTCCGGCACGGAACCGTCTCTGGCCGCCGTCCTGGCCGGCACGCTATGCGGCCACGAGACCCGCCTCGATCTGGAGGACGTACCCGGCGCGCCGTCCGGCTAGACGACCTCGGCCCCGGCGCTTGCGGGGCGGACATCCGGGCGGGGCTCCGCGAAGGGTTCGGACGGGGAGGCGTCGGGTCCGCGATCTGACGAGAGATCCGGCGCCTTGCCCTGCCAGGCTTCGAGGGCGGCCTTCTGGAGGCCGACGATGTCGCGCTCCATCCACTCGAAATGGCCCGCCATGATGTCCTGGGCAATGCGGTAGTCCGCCGCGTCGTGGTTCGAGCGGATGCGGCGGAAGAGTTCGCCCACGCGCCGGCGTGACTCGACGGCGAACGAATCGGCGAGACGCGCCGCCTCCCGGGCCTCGTCGCGGGCCTCATCCCCCGCGCGCCGGCGCAGCATGTCCGCTCTCGTGACGGCGGCCGAGATCGCGAACAGTTCCGCGCCGATGTCGATGACGCGGAAGAGCAGTCCCTGGCGCCGCTCGAGCCTGGGCCCGTGGCGGAGCATGAGGTGGAAGATCGTGCGCGCGAGCTTGCGGCTGTTGCGCTCGACGAAGCGCAGGTGCTTCGCCAGCCGCCCGTGGCTCGCGAAGCGCGGCGGCAGGCTCCAGCCGATCCACGTCGTCGGATACCAGGTGGCGTAGAACCACGCCGCCTTCGGCAAGGCCTTGAGCTTCGCGCCGAGGCCGAGTTTCGGGTCGACGAGGTCGCCGGCGATCTGGAGGTGCCGGTCCACGGCCTCTCGCGCCATGAACAGGCGCAGGATCTCGCTTGACCCCTCGAAGATCCGGTTGATGCGGAAGTCCCGCAGCCAGCGCTCGACGGCGACGGGTTCCTCGCCGCGCGCGGTGAGCGAGTCGGCGGTCTCGTAACCGCGCCCGCCCCGCACCTGCAACGCGTCGTCGACGAGCTGCCAGCCCGTTTCCGTGTTCCAGAGCTTCGCCATCGCGGCCTCGAGCCGGATGTCGTAGCCGCCCCGATCCGCCATCGACTGCGTGAGGTCGGCGATCGCGGACATGGCGTACGTCCGCGTCGCGATCGACGTCAGGTAGTGCGCGATCGTCTCGTGCTTGCCGACCGGCACCCCCCACTGGATCCGCTCCGCGCACCAGCGGCGGCAGGCCTCGAGCGCGGTCTGCGCGCCGCCCACGGAGGAAGCGGGGATCGTGAGCCGCCCCGTGTTCAGCGTCATGAGCGCGAGCTTGAGTCCGCTCCCTTCCTTCCAGAGCAGGTTCTCGGCGGGCACGCGGACGTCGGTGAAGCGGATGATCCCGTTCTCGAGCGCCTTGAGCCCCATGAAGTGGCAGCGCCGCACGATCTCGACCCCCGGCCAGTCGCGCTCGACGATGAAGGCGGAGATGCGCCCCGTGTCCGGGTGGCGCGCCATGACGACGTAGAGTTCGGCCAGGGTGCCGTTCGTGCACCACAGCTTCTCGCCGTTCAGGATGAAGGCGGACCCATCCTCCGTGCGCTCGGCGGAGGTCGTGAGCCGGGCCGGATCCGACCCCACGTCGTTTTCGGTGAGCGCGAAGGCGCTGACCGCCCCCTTCGCGAGCCGCGGGAAGAACGCCTCCTTCTGCGCCTCGGTGCCGAACATCTTGAGCGGCTGCCCCACGCCGATCGACTGATGCGCCGAGAGGAGGGCGACGACGTTCCCGTCCACCGAGCCGACGACGCGCATCGCGTTCGCGTACTCCGTCTGGTTGAATCCGAGGCCGCCGTACTTCCTGGGCACCTTGATGCCGAAAGCGCCGCGCTCCGCGAGCGCCCGCACGACCTCGGGCGGGATCTTTCCGTCCCGGTCGATGCCGTCCGAGTCCACCTCGTCCCGCAGGAAGACCCGCAGGTCCTCCGTCCACTCGCGCGCGTAGTCGGAGATGAAGTCGTCCGGGTCGGGATAAGGGTGAATCGCGTCGAGCCGGAACTTCCCGAGAAAGAGGTTCCGGACGAAGGTTCGCCCCGTCCAGTCGGTCTCGCGGGCGGCCTCGGCGACCTTCCGGGCCTCGGCCTCGCTGACGTGGGATTTCGCGCTTGCGCCTGTATGTGCGGACATGTGGATCTTCCGTCTCCCGTGCCTCATCGGTGACGCCGCCGCGGCGGGCGGCACTCCCGCAAACCTACCCCGCGCCATGCGTTCGCGACAAACCGGCGGCGTCACGTTCGCGACGGCGGGCGAACGCAGCCGGACGGGTCGCATCACGCGGACTTCCCGTGATACCCTTGAGCCCTCGAAACGGGCCCCCGCCAGACTCGAAAGGCCGCCGCGAGTGAACTCGACCCCACAGACCCCGCCCGTTGCGCGCCGGGAGATCGTCTCTTGGGCGATGTACGACTTCGCCCACTCGGCCTTCGGGACGATCGTCGTCACGTTCATCTTCTCCGCCTGGTTCGCGCGGTCGATCGCCCCCGACGATGTGCTGGGGGGGGTCTGGTGGTCGCGCGCGGTCACCGTCTCCGCGGTCACGACCGCGCTCATCATGCCGGTGGTCGGCGCGATGGGGGACTTCGGCGGCCTCAAGAAGCGGTTTCTGCTCATCGCCACGACGGTCTGCGTCGCCCTGACCGCGGGTCTGTTCGGCATGGGGCCGGGCGATGCGTGGATCGCCGCGCTCGTGTTCATCGGGGCCAGCGTCGCCTACGAGTCGATGCAGTCGCTCGCCAACGCGTTCCTTCCCGAGATCTCGACGCGAGAGAACATGGGACGGATATCCGGGCTGGGCTGGGGCCTCGGGTACTTCGGCGGCCTCCTCTGCCTCGTGCCGGCGCTGGGCATGGTCAGCGGCTGGCTGCCCGAGGAGGGAGGGCTGAACGTGCGTTCCACGAACCTCCTCGCCGCCGGCTGGCTCCTCGTGTTCTCGATTCCGGTCTTTCTCTTCCTCCGGGAGCGGCAGCCCCGCCGCCGCGCGTCGCTCGGCACCTACGTGCGCATGGGCTTCGGCCGCATCGCCGACACGGCCCGGGACCTGAGGCGCTACCGCCAGGCCGTCCGCCTCCTCGTGGCGCGGCTCGTCTACAACGACGGGCTGGCGACCGCCTTCGCGATGGCGGCGATCTTCGCCGGGGCCGAGTTCGGGATGGAGACGGCCGACCTCCTCATCCTCGGGATCGTCGTGAACCTGACGGCCGGCGCGAGCGCGATCGGCTTCGGGTTCGTGCAGGACCGGATCGGCGGGAAGCGAACGATCGCCATCACGCTCGTGCTTCTGATGGTGGCGATCGCCATGGCGTGGTCCGCGCGGGACCTCCCGATGTTCTGGGCCGCGGCCATCCTCCTGGGGCTGATGGTCGGGCCGAACCAGGCGGGGAGCCGCGCCCTCCTCGGTTCGTTCGTGCCCGACAGCAAGCAGGGCGAACTGTTCGGCTTCTACGCCTTCTCCGGCCGGCTTTCCGCCGCGGCCGGGCCGCTCTCCTACGGGCTCATCCTCGGCGCCACGGGCAGCCACCGGTGGGCCATCGCCTCCATCCTCGTGTTCCTCGCCGCAGGGTTCCTGCTCCTGCTGCGGGTGGACGAGGAGGAGGGCGTGAAGCTGGCGGCCGCGGAGGCTACGCCCGCGGGCTAGCGGCTGCTCAGAACGAGATGTAGCCGCCGATCTGGAACAGGACGAGCGCGTCGTCGCTGTCCGACAGCGGCTGCCGCTCCAGGATCACACGCCCGCCATACCGCCGGCCGAGCGTCAGGCTGGCGCCGAACGTATGGACAACCTCGCTTCCCGTGTACGCCAGCCCCGCGCGCGCCGCCGGCCGCAGGAGCCACTCGCCGCGCCCGATCCGGACGGACAGTCCGCCCCGGCTGGTCGTGCCCGCGACCTCCACGCAGCGGAAGTTGTCCACGTTCGCGTACACCGACACCGGGCCGGCGACGCGTCCCTTCACGCCGACGTAGTGCCCGGGGCACGCGATGTCGTTGCCGCCATCGATGCCCGCTTCGAGCATCAACCGACCCTCTGTCTCTTCAGTCTCCTGCGCCTGCACCGGCGTAGCGAGCAGCACGCCCAATATCATCAGTCGCTTCATGACAGCTTCTCCTAGCGTTGCAGGCGGGCGGCGGCGAGGGAGCGGCGCAGGAGGGCTCGCTCGATCGCCGCGGTCGGGGAGGCGGAGGTGGCGAGCGAATCGAGGCGGGCGCGCAGCGACGCGATGGTGGCGGTTTCGAAGGCTCCGGGTGCGGGTCCGCCATCGGGGCTTTCCGCCGCCGCGGCGAGCAGGAACCGCACCAGGCGGTCGTCGGGGTCGAAGGGACGGCCCTGGCCGAGCGATTCCGGCCATAGCAGCGCGGCCTCCAGGTGGCGGCGCGCGGCGGGGCGGTCCCCGGCCTCCAGTTCGTCGAGTGCGGCGCCGACGTGCGCGAACTCGTACAGCCGGTGGGCTTCGCCGGAGTTTTCCGAGGGAAGAACGTGGGTGTTCGCGAGCATCCGGATCGCCTCGCCGTACCCGCCCGCCTGGATGAGCCCCCGCACGTGGAGGAGGGCGAGGTTGAAGTCGTCCGGGAAGCGTTCCCGTCCCCGACCGGACGCCTCGCGCGCCTCCGCCCACCGTCCCGTTTCCTGCAGGTGCCGGACGAGGAAGATGTGGAGGAGGCGGCTCTCGGGATCCATCTCGACCGCACGATGGAAGTCGGGCCCCGGGTCGCCGCCCAGCGCCCCCGTCAGATGCGCGCGCGCGGCATAGGCGGGGCCGTAGTCGGGCTCGTCCCCCAGCGAAGCCAACGCTTCGGCCGCCTCCGTGTCGCGGTCGAGCGCCCACAGGTTCAAGCCCAGTAGGTAGCGCCAACCCCAGTGCGGGTCTTCGCGGGCCGCCCAGCGCATGACCGGCAGGGTCTCCGGGCGGTAGGGGAAGGCGAAGGCGGGATCGGCCCCCGAGCGCAGCATGTCCGCGTCATCCGTCAGGAAGGCGAGCCACGCCGTCGCCACGGGGCCGCCGCCCACTTCGTCCGCCAGCTCCAGGAGGCGCGCGGCATCGCCGGGCAGCCCGCGGTTCGCGTAGCCCACGGCGAGTTCCAGCAGCGTCTGCCCCGGGTACTCGCTCCGCATCGACGCCGCGAGGCGCGCCGCTTCGGCTCCGTCCGTCGCCTCTCCGCCGCCGGATCCCTCGGCCCGGGCCGCGAGATACCGCTCGGCCAGCACGAAGTGGTTCAGCGGGTCGAGTTCGAGCAGCTCCGCCTGCACGCGCGCAGCACCGGCCTCGTCTCCCTCGAGGCGCGCCGCGATGGCCAGCACTTCGCGGGCCGGAATGCTCACACGGTCGTGGTCGAGCGCCAGCGCGGCGTGGCGGCGCGTTTCCGCCATGTCCCCCGCCTCCAGCGCCAACTCCGCCAGCCGCGTGCGCGCCGCGGCCCGGTGGGAGACCGACCGGGCCGCCCAGCCGAACGAGTCGAGCGCATCGGCGCGGCGCCCGAGGGCGAGATACAGGTTGCCGGCGAGGAAGTTGGCCTCGGGATCGTAGGTGTCGAGCTGGAGCGCGCGCCGGGCGAGGGCGAGGCCTTCCTCGTAGCGGGCCGACCTCAGTGCCAAGGCGCCGAGACCCAGCAACGCCTGCCGGTTCCAGGGCTCGGCGGCGAGCGCCCGTTCGTACAGCGTCCGCGCGTCGGCATGGCGGCGGCCCCGCGCCAACTCCCTCGCCTCGAACACCAGGCGATCCGTCTCCGGGAGCGCGTCCCACGCCTCGGCGTTCGTCCCGAACGGCCGGGACACCGCGGGCTCCCCACCGAATCCGCACACCCCGGCGAGACCGGCTGCGTCCGGCGTCGAGCACGCTTCCAGGCGGAGCCGGGGGAGCGAAACGCGCCACGGGCGCGAGGGCGCCACCTCGAACTCGACCGTCACCGGATCCAGGGCTTCGAACGTCACGGCCCGGGCGGCGACCTGTTCGCCGTCCGACCATACCGCCACGGTGTCGACCCCGGCTCCGAACCCCTGGATCACGACCCGCAGGCGGTCGCCCTCCCGTTCGACGTGCATGGCGCCGTGGGGGGAAGCGTCCGTGAGGCCGCCCGTCCCTTCGAGCGGGAACCACCACTCCGTCCAGCGGCTGGCCGAGAGGGGGTCGAATGCCCCCTCCGTGATCGGGTTCCGGTCCGCCCCGGGGGCGTACTGTACGTGCAGCCGCCCCGCCTGGAACTCGACGTACTGTCCGTCCGTGTCCGTGAGCAGATCCTCCCAGACGCCGCCGGCCCGGGACAGCGCCCACAGCCACATCTTGCGCCCCGGCATTTCCTCGTGCGGGGCCCAGTGCCCCCAGCCGTAGTCCTCGTCGTGGTAGTAGCCGCCGAAGAAGTCGTTCAGCGCCCCGACGACGTGATAGGACTTGTGTCCCCCGAACGCGTTGTTGCGGTACAGGGGCAGGAATCGCCCCTCCTCGTCCTCGGGCCAGGGGCGCACCCGCCCGGAGTGCTCCAGGTAGGCGTCGCCGGGCACGAACAGTTCCAGGTCGTCCTGCGCGAAGGCCGCGGCCGTCATCCAGTTGTAGTACGGCTGCTCCAGCGGGGTCGGGTTGTACCACAGGACGCGCGTCTCGAAGGCGGCCCGGTCCGGTGGAAGCCGGATCTCGACCCGCCACGGCGTCCGCGCCGGAAGGTCGGTGGCGCCGACGATCGTGCTCACGCTGCCGTCCGTGTTCTCCCGCACCAGGTAGTCGACGGGCGTGGCGGTGGCCGGCGTGTGTCCGATGACGCCGAAGTTGAACTCGAGGCCGCCCGAGGTCCACGGACCGCGCAGCGCGATGTCCCGGAACTTCATCACTTCGTTCCGATAGATGAACTCGTGGCCCGTCTCCTTCACCACGGCCCCCCACACCTTGCCGCCCACCTCGGGAAGGACGAAAACCTCCACGAGGTCGTTCTCCATCTTCACGACCTTCCACTCCCGGGGCTCCGACGTCGCCGCGTATCCCTCGAACGTGTGGTAGGGGTACAGCCGCCGGTCGGTGGCGAGCACCGGCACGGGATTCGGATCCGAGAACGGATACGTATCCAGCACCCGCACCTCCTCCGAAATGCGAGCGCGGGACCCCGGAGCGTCGCACGAGGAGGCGGTCAGCCCGGAGTACACGACCGCCGAGGCTACGGCGGTGGCCCGCCAATCCCGAAACGTCAATCGCTTCATGTGACACTTCCTTTGCTGTCCACGGTGGCGCCGTCGGAGGCGTCGGCGACGAAGAGGGCGCGGCGGCCGACCCCTCCGCGGGGGGCGTAGAAGCGATCGATCAGGGCTTCGATCACGCCCTTCGCCTCGTCGGCGCGGCAGAGCGCGACGGCGCAGCCGCCGAATCCCGCGCCCGTGAGCCGCGCCCCGGCCGCGCCCGCGTCGAGGGCCACGCCCACGATCTCGTCCAGCGCCGGCGTACTCACGCCGAAGTCATCGCGCAGGCTGGCGTGCGATGCGTTCATCAGCCGGCCAAAGGCGGCCATGTCCTCGCCGCGGAGCGCGCGCTCGGCCTCGATCACCCGGCGACCCTCGGTAGCCACATGACGAAAGCGCCTCCACAACGTGAGCGGCAGCGACTTCCGCGCCTCGGCCAGGACCGATGTGAACTCCGCCTCGTCGGCTTCCACCACGTCCAGCCAGGAGGTCCGGCCCACCCGTTCGAGGGCCGCCGCGCACTGGGCCCGCCGCTCGTTGTACAACTCGCGGACCGCGCCCGCCTTCTCCGCGCGCGCCAACGACGAGGCGACGACCCACCGCCACCCCTCCGGCACCGGCACCGGCGTCACGCGCAGCGGCCCGAAGTCGATCCGCAACGCGTGCCCTTCCTTTCCGCAGAGTGACGCCGCCTGGTCCATCCCGCCGCCCTGCACGCCGACATGTCGCTCGGCCCGGGCGAGGAGCGTCGCCAGTTCCAGGGCTTCCACCTGCGCTTCGTTCGCGTGCAGCAGGGCCAGCGCGGACGCGACCACCAGGGCGGAGGAGGACGACAGGCCCTCCGCCACCGGCACGGTGCCCGTGACCGTTCCCCGGATGCCTCGCTTCAGTTCCACGCCGTGGTCCAGCAATCCCCTGGCCGCGGCCCGCACATAGTTCGACCAGTGTCCCCGGGGAGCGGATTCGCTCGCCCGGTCCAGCCGAAAGGCGAACGAACCATGGGCGGAATCGCCTTCGAGTTCGACCGTCGCGTGCGCCAGCGCCTCGAAGTCCAGCTGGACGTGCCGGTCGAGCGCCATCGGCAGCACCGGCAGGCCGTTGTAGTCGATGTGCTCGCCGATCAGGTTGATCCGCCCCGGAGCCGTCACGACCCCGCCGGGCAACGCCTGCGGCGGACCGAAGAGTGACGCCTGCGCCGAGCGCGCCGGCTCCGCGTGAACGTGCGGCGTCCAGAGGTCGGCGGGGTACGCGCCCGCCTCCGTGAGTTGCCGAAGCGAGACGGCGACGCCCTCGCGGTCTCCGGGGAAGGTGACGCCTTTCCACCCCTTGCCCGCGGGCACGAGGCCGCAACGCGTCCGTTCGGCGACCACCAGGTTGCTGACGGTTTCCGACAGGTAGAACTCGTCCTCGATCCCGGGGGAGGCCGCGAGGAAGCTCCGGAAGCGCCGCGACAACAACGGCAAGATGTCGGGGAAGAACCCCCACAGGCCCATGCACGCCTGGCTGTCCGCGCCCACGCGGATCGCCGCGCCGGAGGGCGTGCACCCGACGACATCGGGCCGGACCGCCGAGGCATCGGCGCCTTCGCCCGTCCGCTGCGCGGCGCCGTCGAGGCGCAAGTCGAGGCCCTCGGTCATGCGGAGCAGCGTGCCGTCGGGCTCCTCTTCGCACAGGCCGCGCGACACGCCGCCGAAAGCGGACAGGGTGTCGGCCAGCGAGTAGGTCACCGCGAAGGCACGGATGCCCGGGGGAGGCGCCGCGAGCGCGTGCGCCAGGCGCTCGTACGCTACTCGTCCGTAGAAGTCGTCCGCGTTGCAGACGGCGAAGGCGCCCCGGCGACGCAGGGCGGTCGCCGCGGCCAGCACGGCGAATCCCGTGCCCCAGGGCCGGACGCGCCCAGGTGGGGCGAGCGGGACGAGGTCGGGGTGGACGAGACGCTGGCAGGCGAGGAAGAGAGAGATCCCCGCCGCCCGCATCGGACGCAGGCGCGCCTCGAACTCCTCGCGCTGGCTCTCCCGCACCACGAGAACGAAACGCCCGAAGCCCGCGCGCAAGGCGTCGTACACGGCGTATTCGAGCAGCGACGCGCCGCCCGGTCCCACCGGTTCGAGCTGCTTGGCGCGGCCGAACCGGGTGGATTGCCCGGCGGCGAGGATTACCAGCGTCGGCCGCTCCGGCCGGTCGGTCGACTCCACGTGCTTCATGGTGACGACTCGACCGTCCGCGCCTCGCCCGCGACGCCGAGCTCTTCGAGCGCTCCCAGCGCGAACAGCGGCCCCCAGCTCTGGAAGCGGTGTCCCCGCCCGCGGCCGGTGCGCGCGTCGAAGTTCTCACGGCAGAACCCCGTGCGCCGGAGGTCGGCCAGGAACATGAACGCCCCCTTCCATGCCAGTTCGCTTGCGAGTTCGTCGAACCCATAGCGCCGCAGTCCCTGCAGCACGAGGTAATTCATGGGCGGCCAGATGGAGCCGCGCCAGTACTGCTGATCCTCGAAGGCGCGGTCGTCGCGCGAGATCGTGGGCAGCATCCACTCTCCGCGGAAGCGCGCGGGGTCGCACAGCATGGAAACCATGCGCCGCGCCCGGCGCGCCGACGGCACGCCCGCGATGAGGGGGAGGAAGTTCGACGCCGCCACGCGGGGAGAGAGACCCCCGGGCAGTTCATCCAGGTAGAGCCCGGCGGCTTCGGACCACAGCACCCGGTTCATCGCCGCGACGAGCCGGCGGCGTTCCGCCTCCAGCCGCTCCGCCTCCGCCGCGTCCCCCAGGATGCGGGCGATCCGCGCCAGGCACTCGAGGTCCAGGGCGCGGTAGCTGCACAGGTCGACGGCGGACATGGCGAGGACTTCCCGTTCCGAGTCCCATTCCGCCTCCTCCCACAGCGGCAGGTCGTCCTGGCCCGATTCCCACGCCGCCCGCTGGTGGCCGCTCGCGCCCACCTCCCACGCCGGGAGCCGCTTCCGCTCGGGCACCAGCGCCGTATCCGAACCCCAGGCCAGCAGCCCCGGCGTGAGCCCCTCCCGGCGCGGGCGTCCGTCCTTGTCCGCCACCCACCAGTCGTTCCAGGCGCGGAGCCCGGTCCAGGCCGCGGCCAGTGCGTCCTCGTCAGGACAGGCGAGGTGCAGCTTCAGCGCCGCGAACGACCCTACCGGCGGTTGGGAGCGGTCGGGCGTGCCGCCGCGCCGGCTCCTCCAGTTGGGCACGTTGCCGTTCGGATAGCGCGACTCGAGCCCGGCGAGGAGAACGTCCCACGCCAAGCGCCCGGACGCGGTGGCGAGCGCCAGCGCGTTGAAGAAGGAATCCCACCCGAACACCGTCCAGTCGTCCGGCTCCGGCGCGCCTTCCCGTGCGTCCCCGCCCTCCGTCGCGTCCGCGCCCGCAGCCGCGCCTTCCCCGCGTGCCCCGTCCGGTTTCGGGAAGATCCAGCGGCGGCCGGCCGGCGCGTACAGCCGTCCGGTTTCCGGTTGGAGGAGGACGTTCCACATCGAGTGGTCCGCGACGGCTTCGACCAGTCCTTCCGTGGCCCCCGGCGAGCGCGGCCGGCGGCGGTTCCAGTCGGCGCGCGCGTCGTCGATCCAGCGGTCCAGTCCCGGTAGAAGGCGTTGGGCGCGGTCCAGGACGGCGCCCGCTCGGGACGGCGCCCCTTTCGGATCCCAGGCGACCACCGTGGCCGCGCGTTCCCCCGCCCGGGGCGCGAAGGCGGCGGCCATCTCCACGCCGCCTGGTGCGGCCCGCCAGCCGTCGGACGTTTCCTCCCACGTCGTCTTCCATCCCCACGGATCGTCCGCCACCAACTCCACCCGGCCCGGCGCGCGCGCCACCGCCCGCAGCGCCACGGCATCGTCGCGGCGCGACCACTCCAGGATGAGCGTGCCCTCCCGGGGGCGGGAATCGGGCGACGGCTCGGCGGCGAGATCGAACTCCATGCGCGCGTAGCTGCCGTCCGGTGCGTGGGGACCGACGCGGGAGACCATCCAGTACCAGTCCTCCAACTCCCGCCGCTCACCGCCCGGGGTCGTGAAGACGAGTCGGAGGCCGATCCCTTCGCCGGGTCCGGCCGCGAACACAAGCCCCGCCCAGCGCCGCGCCTCCAGCGCCCCCACCCGCATCACGCTAGCGGATGCCTTCGAGTTGGATTCCGCGCACGAAGTACCGCTGGGTGAAGAGGAAGAGGAGGGCGATGGGGAGCACGGCGGTGACGCCGGCCGCCATCTGGTAGGGCCAGTTGATCTCGTAGGTCGAATGGAAGGCGGCGATCCCCACTTCGACGACGCGCATCTCCATGGAGCGGGTCACGAGAAGTGGCCACAGCAGGTTCTTCCACGCGTCGACGAACGCGAACAGCGCGAGCGTCGCCACCGCGGGCTTGGCGAGCGGAAGGGCGACGCTCCAGAAGATGCGCACGCGCCCGGCCCCGTCCACGCGCGCCGCGTCCTCCAGCTCGCGCGGCACCGTGCGGAAGTACTGGCGCATGAGGAAGATGCCCCACACCGAGACGAGTTCCGTGGAGACGAGCCCCTGGTAGGTGTCGATCCAGCCGAGGGCTTCGATCATGAGGAAGCGGGGGATGAGGACGACGACCGCGGGCACCATCATCGTCGACAGGAAGAGCATGAAGAGCCCGTCCCGTCCGGGGAAGTCGAGGCGGGCGAAGGCGTACCCGGCGGTCGTCGAGGTCGCCACCTGGCCCGCCGCCACCGCGGTCGCGAACACGAGCGAGTTCAGGAAGTAGCGTCCGAAGGGCTGGACGGTCAGCGCTTCCGGGTAGTTCGACCACCGCGGCGCCCGCGGCAGGAAGCCCCCGCCGGAGAACACCTCGAGCTGTCCCATGAGGCTCGTGAGCGCCATCCAGGCGAAAGGCGCGGCCATGACGAGGCAGGCCGCGGCGAGCAGGAGCCCGCGTGCCGTCCGGGGCACGAGCGCGCGGTCAGCCATGCGCGCGCCGCGTATCGAGGAAGCGGAAGTGCAGCCAGGTCGCGGCGAACACGACCGCGAACAGCATCCAGCTCATCGCCGCCGCGTTGCCGAACTGCAGAAACTCCCACGCCTCCCGGTAGATGTGATAGACGGCGACGTCGGTGGCGCGCAGCGGCCCACCCTCGGTCATCACATAGACGAGTCCGAACACCTGGAAGGACCCGATGACGGAGGTGACGAGCACGAAGAACAGGGTGTGGCGCAGGCCGGGCAGCGTGACGTGGCGGAAGCGCTGCCACGGCCCCGCGCCGTCGACCCGGGCCGCGTCGTACCAGTCGCGGGGGATCGCGGCGAGGCCCGCCTGGAAGACGACCATCTGGTAGCCCACGACCATCCAGATGCCGATCAGCATCAGGCTCACGAGCGCGGTGTCGGGCGAGGTGAGCCAGGGGACGGACTCGAGCCCGGCGCGCTCCAGACCTCGGTTCAGCAGCCCGTACCGGTCGCTCAGCAGCCACTTCCACACCACCGCGATCGCCGCCACGCTCGTGATGCCGGGCAGGAAGAGGGCGAGCCGGGCCCAGCGCATGGCGCGGCGCGACCCCCGCGTGAGGAGCGCGAGGGAGAGGGCGATGGCCATCGCGGCGGGCACGTGCAGCGTGAACAGCGCCGTGTTCCCGATCGCCGACCACCACTCGCCGTCGGCGAGCAGCGCCGCGTAGTTGTCGAGTCCGAGGAAGAGCGGCGCCGGGTCGATGAGGCGCCATTCGTGCAGCGAGATCCACAGCGAGAAGAGGAGCGGCCCGAGGGTGAACGCGAGGATGAGGGTCGCGGCAGGCGCGAGGAGGCCCCACGCCGCCAGCGTTCGGCGCAGGGCGCGGGGGCGGGGCGCGAGTTGCACGAGGCGAAGCGCCAGCGCGGCCAGCAGGGCGGCGAGCGCGGCCGCGGCGGCCAGCGAGAGGGCGGGCGAGGCGGTGCGCTCGTATCCGAGGAAGGCGAAGTGAACGTCGGCGGCGCGGGCGACGTGCCAGGTGGCGCCGTCCGCTTCCACCGTGGATGGCGCCCCTGTGGGCGTGGCGGCGGGCTGGGTGCCCCGGTCGGGCGAGACGGCGATGGCCGCCGCGACGGCGGCCGGCATCGTCCACTGCTCGCCGGTGGCCTCCAGCGCGCCGTCTTGGGCCCACGGCAGGTGCGCGACCCGCGCGGCGCGCGCCGGATCCGCGCCGCCCGCCATGGCCAACTCGACGGCCCGCACGCCCTGGGCCAACGTGGCCGCGCTCAGCGACCGGAGTTCGCGATCCGCCCACTGCCCGGCGACGACCGCCACCAGGGCGATGCAGCCCACCGCGAGGAGCGCGACGCCCCCCGGGTAGCGGGAGCGGGCCGGCGCGCGGCGCCGGCGCGCGGCCCAGCCGGCGACGAGCGCCACACCCGCCAGCGCGATGGCGAGGGCGCCGCCGGGGAGGCCGCCCAGGGGACCGTCGGCGCGGCGCGGCGCAACCGCGATCCAGGCGTCGGGGTCGAGCGCGCCGGCCTCGTAGGCGTAGGCCCCCGCCCCGTTATCTCCATCTCCCGCGCCGAGGATCGTCGCCCGTTCGCCGAGCAGTCCGGCGACGGCCCGGGTGCCGCCCTGCGCGCCGCCCGCTTCCTCCCACAGCGCGGCCGCCATGCGTCCCTCGGCTTCCGCCGACGTCACCCGTACGCTCTGCCCCCGCCCGGCGGCGATGGCCAGGACCAGCGCGAGGCCGGCGGCCAGGACGACGGCGGCGAGGGCGGCGAGAGCCGGCGGCCGCGCGCCGCTCACCGCTCGAATTCCACGTCGATGCGGTGGGCCACATCCGAGGCGCTCGATGCGAGCGGTTCTCCCCGAATCAGGCGGCGGTCCATGATCTCCACCGCCAGCGCCTCGATGCGCGAGAAGTCGCGCACCCGGGCGCCCCACGTCATCCGGGCGCCCTCCACCAGCGCGATGAACGCGCCCTCCACCCCGGTGTTGTCGGCCGCCGCGATCTCCGCCGCCACGTCGATTCGCGAGGGAATGGCGAGTCCCGACCCCGCCCGAATGTGTTGCGCTTCAGGCGAGGCGAGGAAGCCGGCCAGGTCGATAGCCCGGCGCAGGTGCGGCGTGTTCGGCGGCACGGCCCACCCGGACGCGTACAGCACGCTCGTCGCCACAGCCCGCGAGGGATGGTGCGGGATCGGCACGATGGCCAGGTCCAGAGCGCCCGTCTCGACCAGATCCCGGAACACGGGAAGCGTCCAGTGGCCCGAGAGCAGGAACGCCTGTCCGCCCGATGCGAAGCGCGCCTCCCGCGCGGGGTCTCCCTGCTGGACGAACTGCGCGCCGGGGGTGAGGCCGTCCTCCGCCAGGGCGGTGAGGAAGCGGTAGGCCTCCAGCGCTTCCGGCCCGTCCAGGTATCCCGCCGCCCCGTCGCCGCCGGGCGCGAGGATGTCGCCGCCCGCGGACCACACGAACGGAACCCACTGGTACAGGTTGCGCGGGAAGTCGAACCCGAACACATCCTCCCGCCCGTCGCCGTCCGTGTCCGCGACGACCGCCTCCGCGGCCCGCCGGAAGTCCGTCCAGGTCCAGCCGGCCCCGGGCGCGGCGGTTGACGGCGCGGCGGGCAGAAGATCTTCAACCCCTGCGGTGGCGAGCACGCTCCGGTTCGCGTACAGGACCATCGGCGTGAAGTCTTTCGGCAGCGCGAACATGGACGCGCCCCGGCGAAACGCGTCCGCCACCTGCCCGAACACGCTGTCCGGCCGAAAGCCGAGCGCCTCCATGTACGGCGCGAGGTCCAGCGCGAGCCCGCGCTCCACGAAGGTGGGGATGTCCGGCGAATCCATGAGGTAGACGTCGGGCGGACGCCCCGCCGCGATCGAGGTCAGCAGGCGCTCCTCGTATCCGTTGGGGGCCGATTCGAGCACGACCCGTACGCCGGGGTTCAGCGCCTCGTAGCGGTCGGCCACCTGCCGCTCGATCTCGAGCTCATGCCCGCCGGCCCACAGAGCCACGCGCAGCACCGTGTCCGCCTCGCCGGGCGCGCAGCCGACCGCCGCGAGACCGAGGGCCGCGAGGGCAGTCACCCCGAGGACCGGGCGCGTCATGGCGAAGCCGGCCGGTCGATCGGTCGCGGAGCGGCCTCCTCGCGGCGGCCATCCGGACCGAACAGGTGGCTGCGCTCCCACGCGACGGAGACGCGCACCCGGTCGCCGGTCGCGACTCGGAGGCCGGGGCCCGCCCGCGCCACCCACGCCGCGTCGCCGGGGCCGTCCAGGTGCACGCGCTGCTCGCTGCCCAGCGCCTCGACGCGGAGCACCGCGGCCGTGAAGTCCCCGGTCGCGCTCGAATCGCGATCGCCGCCAGCGGCCAAAGCGAGGTCCTCCGGCCGCACGCCGAGCGTCGCCCGGTCGAGGCCCGGCGGCGCGTGCAGGGCGAACGGACCGCCCACGAGGCGTCCGCCCTCGTCGCGCGCCAGCGGGATGCAGTTGATGGGCGGCGACCCCACGAAGCCCGCCACGAACAGGTTCCTCGGCCGGCGGTACACCTCATCCGGCGTGCCCATCTGCTGGAGCCGGCCCCGGTCCATGACCGCGACCCGCTCGCCTAGCGACAGCGCTTCCACCTGGTCGTGCGTCACGAAGATCATCGTCGTGCCGAGGCGCCGGTGCAGGGCGGCGATCTCGTCCCGCGTCCGCAGGCGCAGTTCCGCGTCCAGGTTCGAGAGCGGCTCGTCGAACAGGAACACGCCCGGATCGCGGACCATGGCGCGTCCCAGGGCCACCCGCTGGCGCTGTCCCCCCGACAACTGGCCCGGCCTCCGCGACAGCAGGTCGGAGAGGCCGAGAGCGGCGGCGGCCTCCGCCACCCGCCGCTCGATCTCGTCGCGCGGGGTGCCGCGCACGCGCAGGCCGAAGCCGAGATTCCCCGCCACGGTCATGTGCGGGTAGAGCGCGTAGCTCTGGAACACCATGGACACGTCGCGAGCGCCCGGCTCGACGTCGTCCACGCGCCGTCCCCCGATCCACACCTCCCCGGCGGTGGGTGCGATGAGCCCGGCGATGAGGCGCAGCAGCGTGCTCTTCCCGCACCCCGAGGGTCCCACCAGCACGACCAGCTCTCCCGGCCGGACCTCCAGGTCCAGCGCCCGGACGGCCACGACTTCGCCGTACCGCTTCTCCACGCCGCGCAACTCCACGCCCTGCGGCGCGCGCGTCACGAGGCCCATGGCACCCGCAGGCCCTCGCCGCGTGGCCCGTCGAACCGCTTGCCGTCCACGGTCGCGCTCACCCGCTCGGGTTCCACCTCGGCCGATACGGTACAGCCCCGCGCGGTGACCGGACCCAGCGACACGCGGGCGGGACCGTCCGGGAGCGGCCGCACCTCGATGCCCGACGCGTCCACGTGAAGCCCGCCGAATCCGCGCGCCAGCAGGTCGAGGATCCACGAGTGCTGGTAATCGTCGATCCCCCGGAAGTGGCACGCGCGGCCCGTGTGCGGGTTGTAGTGCTCGAAGCAGTTGGGGCGCGAAGGATCGCCATCGGTGAACATCATGCGCGCGAAGCGGTGCAGCATGTCGGCCGCCAGCGCGCCGGCCCGCACGTTCCCCCGCGAGTTCCCGCCGCGCCAGCAACGCAGCAGCCCTTCGATCACATGGCTCGTCGTCATCGGCCAGACGCGGCCGTTCCACGGGCAGTTGCGGCGCTTGCCGCGCCAGATGCCCTCCGCCGAGAACCGCGGATCGTCCACGCTGGACGAAGGCAGGGGGAAGCGCGTCCCGAAGGTCTCGGGATCCTCGAGGTGATCGAGCAGGGTATCGAGCCGCGCGCCGTCTACGCCTCCGGTGAGCAGCGGATAGAACCCGACCGCGGCCTTCACGCCGGTCCGCTCGCCGGTGCGTCCGTCCACGTCCGTGAACAGCCCGGCCTCCGCCGACCACATGCGCTCGTCGATCGCCCGGCGGCAGCGATCCCCGAGCTCGCGCCACTCGGCCTCGTCGCCGGTCCGCTCCAGGCGGCGCGCCACGGCGGCGAGGGCGCGAAACAACTGGTGCGCGTACACCGTGACGTCGATCCCCTTGAGCCGGAGCCGGGGCCGCCACCCCGCCACGTCGGCCTCCCCGTCCACGGCCATGTAGCGCGACATGTACTCCTGTCCCGTCTCGAAATGGTTCGTGACGGTGAACATCCCCGACGCCTCCGGGTCGCGCTCCGCCGTCAGCCAGCGGGCGTAACGCGACAGCCCCTCGTAGCACCGGACCAGCGCCGCCGCATCGGGGTGCATGTCATCGACCGCGAGCAGCGCGTCGCCCCAGTTCGCGTGGTAGAAGTCCGTTCCCTCGAGGCGCTCGGGATAGAGGCGTCCGTGGAAGGAGCCGTCGGGCTTCTGGTTGTCGACGAAGTTCAGGAGCGAGCCCCACGCCTCGCGACCGCCCTTCCGCCACCGCATCTCCATCATGTGGCACTGCGCGCTGTAGGCGATCGGCACGTGGAAGTACTCCGGGCCTTCCGCGATGGCGGGGTGCCGCACCGGACGCCACGAACCTTCGATGCGGTTCAGGCCGAGACCGTAGATGCGGTAGTCGAAGGTGCGGTCGAGATAGGGATCGCCGCTCTCGAAGTGCGGAAAATCGCCGAAGAAGGACTCCCAGGCCGAGGCCGCCGGAGTCTCGCGCGGGGGCGCCGAGGACGCCGGGGTCGGGGGCGTTGGAGCCGGGCGTCGGGGTTCGGGGCTCGCGAGGCGGAGGGTCAGCCGGAGCGCCGGCGGGCCTTCGTCGATCCTCGCCAGCGGCAGGGCGACGGCGATCCAGACCCACCCGGAGCGGCCTGCGGCGTTCCCCGAAACACCGCCACCCTCGGCGAAGGGGGAGTGCCGCCATTCGGGCGCCCCGCGGCCTTCGGACGGCGCCATGCGCCGCCAGGCGGGCGAAACGGAGCCCGAGAGTTCCACTCGCAGCACCAGTTCCTGTCCCCGCCGGTCCGAGACGGTCCGCGTCCAGGCCACCCCGTCCGCCGTGCGCGACACCCCGTCCGTCGCCTCCGCCGGCTGGGCCGTGAAGCCGACGAGGTGGCCCTCGAAGTCGCGGGGGACGTCCCAGGCCGACTCCAGGATTCCGCCCGGCAGCACCTGCCGGCGCTCCTCGATGATGACGTCTCGCTCGTCCTGCCACCGGGCAATCAGCCGCCCCGGCCGCCATCTGCCCGGCGTCGCCTCGCCCCCGCCCGAGTCGGGCGCCGTCCGGCGAAGCGGGCTCTCCACCCCGTCGGGGCGCACGAGAGCCACCGAGAACCCCGGGCCGACCTCGTGCTGCAGCAGGTGGGCCGGATCCCAGAACCCCGGCCGGTGCAGCCACAGCGGGAACGGCGGCGCCCACACGACGCCGTCCAGCCCCCCCAGGAACCACTTGTCATCGCGAGCCAGCGCCGCGATGCGAGCCTTCGGCGAAACGGCGGAACGGGACGGGGGGCGGTTCATGGGAACACCATCGAACCGGCCGGGTCGCCGGTCAACGCCCGAGAGATCCGGCCCCGGCGCTCGCGACGCCTCCCGCACCGGCGACCGACGCTTCCGGACCACGGGTCTGACACTTCCTCCCGGCGAGGCGCGTAGGCGCGCACAGGCCCCCTAACCCCTGCGTACAGCGTCTGGAGGAAGAAGATGTCCCGGAATCGTCGCCTTCTCGCCCGTCCTTCGCGGCGGCTCGCCCTCGCCACCTCCCTGTTCTGCGGCCTCGCGCCGGCGGGCTGCATCGTCGTCGGCGACAACGAGTCGAGGGACGCGGCGGAGGAGGTACGGGAAGATCTGCGCGACGCCGCCGACGACATCGCGGCCAGCATCACCGACGCGGTAGAGGAGATCGGCGAGCACATGACCGATCTCGCGGAGGAACTGAGCGCCGAAGCGCTGGTCGATCACCCGATCCCCTTCCGCGAGTTCTACGATCTTCTGCCCGAGCGGGTCGGGGACCTGAGACGGACCTCGCGCGAGGGGGCGACGGCCGGAGCCTTCGGGTTCCGCGTCTCGGCGGCTGAAGCCGAGTACGAGGGGGCCAACGGAGCGGAGGTCGAAGTCACCATCCTCGACACCGGCGCGCTTCCGGCCATCGGCTCGGACGGCTTCGTAGAGTGGCTCGATCTCTCGGTCGACCAGGAGAGCGACCGGGGGTGGGAACGCACGGTCGAGTACGAGGGCTATCCGGCCATGGAGGAGTTCCGCCGCACGCGCGGCGACCGCGGCCGCGCGGAGTTCACCTGGTTTATCGAGGATCGTTTCGTCGTCGTGCTGGAAGGACGGAACCTGACGATCGACGAGCTCTACGAGCTGCGAGATGCGATCGACACCGACGCGCTGGCCGACATGCGCGACCGCGACGGGTAGCTAGCGGTCCCAGTCCTCGGGGTCGGGGATCCCGCGGCTGATCCGCACCTCCAGGCCGGGATCCAGGGCCAGCACCTCCGCCACCGCCCCGGCGAGCCCGGCGGACGACGGATCCCGCAGGATCGCGCGCACCTGCCGGGTCGCGGGATCGCGCACGATGGCGGTGGGAAGGTCGCTCTCGCCGTCGAGGGTGAAAGATCCGCCGGGCCCCGAGAGCGTCAGGCTCTCGAGCGCGTCCGCCCACCCGGGCCGGGCGGGCACGGCGAAGGCGAACCCCCGGGCTCCGTTCCCATGGGAGATGCGCCACATGTCGAAGCGCAGCGCGAACAGTTCTTCACCCGATGTGTTCCGGCCGCGGATCCGATACGCGCCGCCGCGTTCCGGCAGAGACGGCGGCGCGTCGAGGACGAACGCGGGCTCCAGGTAGAGAGCGCCGTCTTCGCTGAGGCCGCCCCAGAGCAGCAGGGTGCGATCATTGCCGCCGGCTGCGGCGCGCGAGGCCGATGCGGTCGGTTCGGTGCGCAGGCGGAAGCGCATCGCGTTGTAGAAGTGATAGTCCCCGATCCAGTGCGGATCGCAGTATCCCATGATGTCGGGCTTGTCCGGCGGAACGAGCTCTCCGCCGTCGCGGAAATCGTATCCCCACGCGCCGATGCGCCCGTCCTCCACGGGATACCACGGATCGACGCCGTACGCGCTGCACGGGGCGTGGCTGAGGCTCATGTTGTGCCCGAACTCGTGCCCGACGATGTCGGCCCGATCGTGACTTGAGAAGCTGGCGAACCCGCCGATGAAGGCCACGCCGCCGCCGTCGCTGTTCGTCATCGTGCCCATGTAGTGCCCGATGGACCCCTCCGCGGCACGGATCGCCGCCGTCTGGCCCAGAAGCGCGCTCTGGTTGTTGGTGGATGCCATCACGACCTCGTGCGCCTTGACCGTCATGTCGCCGATCGGGAGCAGCGTACGCGTATCCCAGAAGAGTTCGTGCTCCGGCGTCAGATTGTTCACGAGGCTCACGATCGAGGCGTCCGGGTCCGACGTCAGCACGAACGGGATCACCGTGAGATTGAACGTGGGCATCCTCCGGACGTCGACCGCGCGCCGGCCGCTGTCGGGGATCCGCCGCGTGAGCCCCAGGGCCGGGTCCAGCGTGCCGTGGGGATCCGTCTCGACGACGATTTCGAGCCCCGGCTGCACGACCCGTCCCGGAATCACGACGTTCGCGGATGCGGCGAGATCGCCTTCGTCGATCTCCGTCGGCACGGGGTTCGACTGCGCGGGAATGTCGACGACGTGGGTTTCGTCGCCTTCCACGTAGAACCGGGCCCGGACGGCCGGGAAATCGACCGATGCACCTTCAGGGGCGGTGAGAAACACGCGCAGGAGAGCGGAATCGCCGGCGACGAGCGGCACCGGGAACCGCGACGACTGCACGGCCTGCGTGAGCACGATCGACGCGTCCTGCCCACACGCGGCGACCCGGTATCTGTACAGCCGCTCCAGCCAGTCCCGGAAGGCGGGTTCGGCGGGAGCGCAGAGTGCCGAGCCTCCCAGATGGAGCTGGACCAGCCCCCGCAGCGACGTCAACTCGGCGGGCAGCGGGCCGGAGAGCCCGGCGTTGCCGGACAGGTTCAGCGCGCGCAGCGCGGCCAGACGCCCGAACGTCGCCGGCACCGGCCCCTCGAGGTCGTTGCGCATGAGCAGCAGGACATCGAGTCGGCCGAGGTCTCCGAGTGTCGACGGGATGGGTCCCGTGAGATCGTTGTCGCTCAGGTCCAGCCAACGCAGGTCGCGAAGGCTGCCCAGCGCGGCCGGTATCCGCCCCTCGAATCCGTTGAGGCTGAGATCCAGTACGTCCAGGTAGCGGAAGTCGCCGATCAGCGGCGGGATCTCGCCGTCGAATTGGTTGTCGCGAAGATCCAGTCGCACGAGGATCGGCAGCCGGCCCAGCTCCGGCGGGATGGTCCCCGCAAGGGCGTTTCGCGACAGGATGAGCGACTGGAGCCGGTCGAGGTCGCCGAGTTCGGCGGGCAGATGTCCTTCGAGCCCGTTGAAGTCGAGGCGGAGGTCCGTCACCCGCCCCTCCGCGTCCACACCCACGCCATGCCACGTATTCAGCGGCCGGCCCGTCAGCCAGTTGTCGTCGTTGTTCCAGCCCTCGCCGCCCGTCGCCTCGTAGAACGCCCGGAGCACGACGTGGTCCGCCGTCACGAGTTCGGGCACCAGGACGCTGAAGTCCAGCAGGGCCTGAAGCGCCCGCGGATCGCGGGCCCGCATCGTAACGCGCGCTTCGCCCGGCGCGACCCCGACGACGGTGACGGTAGAGCCCGAGAGCGAGGCGGACGCGACGCCGGCGTCGGAAGTCTCGACCGAGAACGTGAGGGCGTCCCCGTCCGGATCCGTGAAATAGGCCGCCGCGTCCAGGGTGAGCGTGTCGCCCACGGCGAGTTCCTGCGGTGGGATCGTGCTCGTCGGCGTCGGCCGCCGGTTGGGAGATGCCGTGGGCGGCGCGGTGCTTTCCTCGCCGCACCCCGCGGCCGAGAGGACGACCAGCGCCAGGAGACCCGCGGGCAAGACCCGCGGGCCCCTTCGCCGTCGACTCACCGGACGCCCACGTCGATCAGCTCGTGGCGCGCGGCGGGGTGCGCACGATGACGCCGGGGACGCCGGCCTCGCGGAGCCGGTTGTTGAACTCCGCCACGTCGGTGTCGATGATCTGCTGGAGCGTGTTCAGCCACCCGCCGAGTTCGGCTTCGAGTTCGTCGGCGCGGACGGCCGCCACCGCGTTGGGGCGGTCGTACGTGGACGCGATGTAGCCGTACAGGTTCGCGATCTCGTTGTCGAGCATGGGCGGGAAGTTGAGCATGTCCTGCCCCGAGCGGTTCCGCGTCTGGAAGAGTTCCTCCTCCACATCGGTGAGCTTCTCGCCCGTCGCGTCCGCCATCTCCGTGAAATCGTCGCCGTAGCCGGCCTCCTCCACCGAGGTCGCGATGTCGCTCATCTGCGACCGGACCGACCGCACCTCGCGCACGGCGTCGTGCGACTGCTGGAGCAGTCCGCGCACCCGCACCATCAGGTCGTGCTGCGCCTGCAGGTCGGCGACCGTGACCTGGTCGGCCACCCGCGGATCGACGTGGAGCGCCAGCGGCTGCGTCTGCGTCGCCTCACCAGCCGTCAGGCGCACCTCGTAGCGTCCGGGCACCGCGGGCACGCGTCCCGTGAAGCCCCAGATCCGGGCGCCCTGCACCAGGTCGGGCCCTTCGCCCTGAAGGTTCCACACCATGCGGTTGAGCCCCGCGCTCGTCTGCAGGCGGTCCGGCGACCACGTCGACGCGCGCCCGATCGCCGCCTTCGCCTCATCATCCCACGAACCGGGGTTCGAGGAGTAGACCCGCACGACCTCGCCGCCCCCATCCACGATCTCGAGGTTGATCGTCTCCTCCATCCCCTCGCCGAGCGCGAAGTGAATCGCCGCGCCGTTGGGGAAGACGCTCTGCGCGCGCACCGCATCGCGCGGCACGTAGAGGTGGACGTCGGCCGCCAGCGTGGCCGCGGACATCGTCCGGAGGGGCGACACGTCATCGAGAATCCAGAACGAACGGCCCTGCGTCCCGAGGACGAGATCGCCCTCGTGCACGAGCATGTCCGTGATCGGCGTGATCGGCAGGTTCTGCTGGAAGCGCTGCCAGTTGCCGCCGCCGTCGAAGCTCACGTAGAGCCCGTACTCGGTGCCCGCGTAGAGGAGTCCTTCCCGCACCGGATCCTCGCGCACGACGCGCACGAAGTGGCCGGGTTCGATCCCGTTCCCCGAGAGGCGGGTCCAGCTCGCCCCGTAGTCGTCCGTGCGCCACATGTAGGGCGTGTTGTCCTGCATCCGGTAGCGGTAGACGGCGACGTGCGCCCGCCCCGCGCCGTGCGCCGAGAGGTCGATCATGTTGACGGTCGAGAACTCGGGCAGGTCGCCGGGCGTCACGTCCGTCCAGTTCGCCCCGTCGTCCCGCGAGATGTGGATGAGGCCATCGTCCGAGCCCGCCCACAGGACGCCCGCCTCGTGCGGCGACTCCTCGAAGGCGAAGATCGTCCCGTACATCTCCACCCCGGTGTTGTCCCACGTGATGCGCCCGCCCGCGTGCTCCATCTTCGTCGTGTCGTTGCGCGTGAGGTCCGGGCTGATCGTCTCCCACGAGTAACCCGCGTCCGATGTCCGGTTCACGTACTGCGACGTGTGATAGATGACGTCCGGGTCGTGCGGGGAGATCCGGATCGGCGCGTTCCACTGGAAGCGGTGCTTCATCGTCTTCGGCGCCTGTCCGAGCTGGAGCTGCGGATAGAGGAGCATCTGCCGCACGTCGCCCGTCCCGCGGTCCACCCGGTTGATGCTGCCGCCGTAGCAGCCCGCGTATGTCACGTTGGCGTTGCGCGGGTCGATCGCGATGTGGCCGCTCTCGCAGCCGCCGACCGCGGCCCAGTGCTGCGCCGGCTGCACCGCCGGCATGGCGCGGCTCGGCACCATGATCGTGGAGTTGTCCTGCTGCGAGCCGTACACCCGGTAGGGGAACTGGTTGTCGACGAACACCCGGTACATCTCGGCCGTGACCTGGTTGTAGTAGGTCGACCAGCTCTCCGCGCCGGTCGTCGTCACCTGCCCGCCGCCGTCGTTCGCCACGACCTGGAAGTCGGGGTTCTCATAGTTGATCCAGAGGTCGTGCACGTCGCCGTGCGGGACGCCGTACCCCTGCCACGTCACGCCGCCGTCGATGGACTTGTTGTAGCCGACGTTGAGGGCGTAGACCGTGTTCTCATCCACCGGGTCGGCGTAGATGTGCGTGTAGTACCAGGCGCGCTGCTGGAGCCCGCGGTCGTCGTTCACCCGCCGCCAGCTGTCGCCCCCGTCCTCGGACCGGTAGACGCCGCCCCGGTCGTTGGGCGCCTCCATGAGCACCCACACCCGGTCGGGGTTGGCCCGGGAAACCGTGACCGCCGACTTGCCGACGAGTCCGGTGGGGAGGCCGCCCTCGAGCCGGTTCCACGTGTCCCCGCCGTCGGTCGACCGGAACACGCCGGACTCCTCCGAACCGGAGATCGCGGTCCACGGCTTGCGCTCGCCCCGCCACGCCGTAGCGAAAACGATGCGCGGATTCACCGGGTTGATCGCGAGGTCCACCGCGCCGGTGGAGTCGGAGATCGCGAGCACGTGGTCCCACGTGTCCCCGCCGTCCGACGTGCGGAAGACGCCGCGCTCCGGGTTGGGCCCGAAGGGGTCGCCGAGCGCGGCCACGAAGGCGACGTCCGCGTCGTGCGGGTGGACCTCGATGCGGCCGATCTGGCCCGCGTTCGGGAGTCCGATGTGGGTCCACGAATCGCCGCCGTTCGTGCTGCGGTAGACGCCGACTCCCTTCGACACGTTGCCGCGGATGGGAGCCGAGCCGGTGCCCACGTAGATGACGTTGGCATCGCTGTCCGCCACATCGATCGCTCCGATCGAGCCCGTCGCGATGTAGCCGTCGGAGATGTTGCGCCAGTTGAGGCCGGCGTCGTCCGTGCGCCACACGCCGCCGCCCGTCGCGCCCATGAAATAGGTGAGCGGCTGCTCGGTGATCCCCGCCACGGCCGTGCTGCGCCCGCCCCGCGGCGGCCCGATGGACCGGAAGCTGAGGCCCGCGACATCGGCGGAGTCGAACACCACCGCCTCCTGGGCGGCGAGCGCCGAGGGTGCGACGGCGAGGTCCGCCGCGCCGAAGACGGCTGCGGCGAGGGTGAGCGTGGTCGGCGTGACGATGGCCAGCTTGCGCATGGGGATCTCGCTCCTGTTACGACGGCACATTTGATTCGCTGCGGTTATGGCGGATCTTCCGGACGCCATGCCCGGTCGGATCGCGGCCCGCCAACGTAGATGGACAATGGCCGCCGCCACAATCACGGCGGGCAGCCGCGTCCGGCGAACGCCGCGCGGGCATAGGCACCTCACGAGTTGGCAGGAACCGGAGAGGTACCGCTATCCGGTGATCCGCACCTGCATTCCCATGGCACGGGCAATCCGCATCACCGTGGCGAAGCTGGGGTTGCCGTTCTCCGACAACGCCTTGTACAGCCCCTCGCGGCTCATGCCGATTTCGCGCGCCAGTCGGCTCATGTTCCCCGCTCTGGCGATGTCGTTCAGCGCGGCGCGGATCAGGCTGCCGTCACCCGGGTCTTCCTCGGCGCAGGCTTCGAGATAACGGCGTGCATCTTCCGGCGTGCGCACATGCTCCGCGGCATCCCACTTGGTGAATGTCTCGCTCATCGCTGCCTCCAATCCCTCGCCAGCCGCCCGGCGCGCTCGATGTCGCGCCGCTGGCTGTCCTTGTCGCCGCCACAAAGCACCACGACCGTCCCGGCTTCGCGGAGGAAATACACGCGGTATCCGGGGCCGTGATGCACGCGCATCTCGTGCAGGCCGCCACCGACCGTCCTCGCGTCCCCGGCATTGCCCAGCGACAGGTTGCGCAGCCGGGCGTTGATGCGGGCCACCGCGGCACGGTCGCGCAAGCCTCGGATCCAGCGCTTGAACGTCGCGCTCTCGACGACCTCGATCATTCTCTTGAATGTAAACTATGGTTCACAATCGATCAACCGTTGTGATCGGGAGCCTCGACTGTCAGCCGCCTGTCTACGCGGTCGTTGCCGCAGCGGTGAAGAAGTTGCGGAGGGTGCGGGCGACGAGCGCGTCCTCGCCATCGCGGAGGAGGCGCGTGCGGACCGTCATCAGGTAGGCGAGGCGCGGCTCCCCGGCCATCAGTCCGGTCTTCGCCTCGTCGGTCGTGAGGGGGATGACGTCCGGGTCCCACGTGAGTTCCACGTCCTCGTAGCCCGCCGTGTTCGTCACGACTTCGGCGGTGAGGCCGGGGACGTCGGCGAGATCGGCGGCGATGCGACGGGCCATGTCGGACCAGCCCGCGACCCACGACTCGATGTCGCGCTCCGCGTAGCGGTCCAGGGCCACCACGAGACCGACGATCTCCTCCTTCCCCACCTTCATGCCCCGGCCGATGCCATCGTTCGGCGAGGCGTTCAGACGGGCCGCTTCGACGAGGTCCGCCCGCCCGGCCAGGATGCCGGACGACTGCGGGCCGCCGATCCCCTTGCCGCCGCTGATCACGATCAGGTCCGCCCCCGCCTCGACGAACTCCACGAGACCCACCCCGGTCGGGAGGTCCGACGCCATGTCCACCAGGACGGGGACACCGGCAGCGCGCCCGATCTCGATCTGCTCGCGCACGGTCATGACCTCCGGCCCGGGAGCCGGCGCCCAGTCCACGGGGGCCGGCGGCGCGAACATCGTCTGCCGCTCCGCCGTCGCGAGGGCCGCGATCATCGCCGTCCGCTCCGTGAGCTTCGCCCGGAAGTCCTCCCGCGTCTCCGCCTCGACGATCGTCATCCCCGCGTCCCGGTACGCCCGGTCGTAGCCGAACCGGTGCGGCGTCTGGATCAGGCACTCCCGCCGCGGCCAGGTGGGGAGGGGAAGCGCGTGGACCCGCTCCGGGTCCGTGCCCGTCAGGCGGAGCACCGGAGATCTGAATCCCGGCAGGAAATCACGTAAGTCTAATCAGGGCTGCACGATCTGCGTTTCCTGCCGTTTCTCTGGACCTTGCTGGACCGACCCGCGAGGGCGGGAAAATCGGAGCTGAATGGCGGGACTCCCGCGCCCGCGCCGCCTCTTCGCCGAAGGTTCCCGCGGCCCGTGTCGCCCATGTTGCGGAAAGCGTCGGATCGTTCGGGGGCACGGGTGTCGCCGCGACGGACTCGGAGCCCGCCTACGGGGCTTTCGGAGGCGTTTCAGGCGTCCTGAGCCGGTCGTGGAGTCGCGGGCAAGCGAAGATCTCCGACCTCCGAGGGGTAGGAGGGGCAGTGACCCGGCGGCGGCCAGAGAGCGCCGCCGTGCCGGGCTGGCAGGTCGAGGCGCACCCATCGTCCTCGCCGTCCTCCGGCGAGAAGGGGTACGGGTGAAGCGTAACTCCCGTTTGGTCTTGCCCTTGCGCTCCGTTCGCGAGCCCCATTAAAGTTCGAGTCCTGCCTCTCCGCCCCTGGGCCGGCACCGGAAGCCTTCCGGCTTCGGTGTTTTTTCGGGGGGGGGGGGGGTGAAAGTGAAGGTTCTTCTTCAACACCCCCCATCCCAAGGAGAGAAACCAATGAAGAAGACGATCCTCTGTGCCCTGGCCGTGCTGGCCGTCTCCTCGTGCGGCGAGGTCCCGACCGAGGCGGTCCCCGCCGACGCGGTGCCGGTCGAGGGCGAGACCCTCGCCGGGACGGAAGCCGAGATGCAGGCCGCCGCCGACGGCGGAAACGGCGTCTGCGAAGTGGAATACGATGACGATGTCACCATAGCCAGCGGCAGCTTCTTCGGCACCTTGACCGTCACGGTTCCGTGGCACGTGCACGGCACGCATCCCTACCGTGTGAGCTTCAATGCCATATCGTGGGGCCCCGGCTGGACAAGACAGGAACTCGGCATTATCCCTCCGGATATTGCGGGATGCCACGATCCCTTCGCACGGTTCTACGGCGGAAGGAACTACTTCTGCTACGCCAACGCCGGGGTCCCTTCCTTTGGGCCGTGGCGATACGACAGCGAGACCGGCAAGAGCTCGTCTTCGTTCATATACGTTCGAATCAGGCCAGGCACCGAAGGCTACCCCAATGTCACGGAGATCTCCTTCCGGGGTGCGGGCGGCCGCGGCAAGGGCTGCAACTTCAGGGGCAGGGTGAAGGCGTAGGCCCGCTTGCCCGAAGACGCGGGCGCGGCGGAGGGGCCGCGCCCGCGCGATTCCCTCCCAAGGGTGTTGACGGCCACGGCTGAACGCGAATGCGGCGAGCACCTCGTCATGCCTCTGCGAGACGATGCGCCCGCCGCTGGGCTTCGGGATCAAGAAGCTGAAACGCCGCCGCCGACAGGTCTTTTGGCCCGGATCGGGAGCCGTCTCCGCCGGAGCCGGGCAACCGCGCTTGGGAGGCACTCCAAGGCTGGCTCACGACCGTTAGTGGTCGCGAGCCAGCATACCCTCGGTATAACCGCGGGCTGGCGAGGGGGTGCTCCGCCCCCTTCGATCCCCAGGACAAACCCCCGCTCCGGCAGCGTTCGCGGTTCGGGCGTCCGAAGGTTCCCCCCGGCGGCCCGTCACCGGATGTTCCGCCGTCGGCTTCGCGGCTGAGTCTGCGGAGTGACCGGCGAGGCGGCGTCGGCGGCGTTGCCACCGCTTCGGCGCCGGTCCCCCCGGCCTCCGGCACGGACTCCGTCCGTTCCTTCAGCCGGGGTCGAGTCCCTTCCCACCCCGGACGGAAGGAATCCCGTCCAAACGTCCCGGTCGGAGGGACGGGCTCCGCCCGCCCCGGAGACGGGGAGGACCGGCGGGCGCAGGGCTGGAGCGGGCCGGGGAGGCCGGTTCGCCGGTCTGGTCCCGCATGCACGCCGATGGCGCGGCTTACGAAGTTCGGCCTCGGGCTTCCGGGACCGGGCCATGTCGAGCGGCCTTATCCGGCGGCGCCCGAAAGGTCGTGTCGGGGGTCTGGGGGCATCCCCCAGCCAGAGTTTTTGTGAAACAAAACAACATCTCGCTCCTCCACAAACCGCAGAAACCAGCGCCCCCGTGGCGCGCCCGCCCGAAAGTCGGCCGGGGCACCAACTCAGTCAGTCTGGACGACGCGCCCCGTTGTCGCGAGGTTTCAATCGCGCAGATCGTGCAGTCCATCGAACGAGAGGAATCGAACGATGGCACGCACGAAACGAAGTCGGCGCTCGTACGGCGCCGGCGAATGGGGCCGGAACCGGGTGAGGGTGTTCCCCGACCCGAAGACCGGCCTGTACCAGTTGGAGTGGCGCGAAAACGGGCGAAGGCTCACCCGGTCGCTTGGACACCGGGACTGGGTGAAAGCCAAGAAGCAGGCCGACGAGGCCGCCGCGGGCTTTGCGGTCCACGAGCCCAACGGCAAGGCGGAAGCCGAGCCCGAGCCGCTCACGCTGGGCACGCTCTTTGACATCTACGGTGAGGAGGTGACGCCCACCAAGAGCTGGACGTCACGGCGGCACGACCGGGCCGCGATGCGGATGTTCCTGGACTTCTTCGGACGGGAACGGGACCCGGCAACGCTCTCCCAGAGGGACTGGGACCGCTTCATCAGGGAGCGGCGCGCGGGCAGGATCGGACCGAGCGGAAAGCCGGTGTCCAACCGGACCATCGAGTTGGACCTCAAGTTCCTGATCGCGGTGCTGAACTGGGCGGCGAGGTCGAGGGACGACCGGGGCCGCCTGTTGCTCGACCGCAACCCGCTCAAGGGCCTCAAGAAGCCCACCGAGAAGAACCCGACCCGGGTGGTGCTCGCCGAGGAGGAGTACCGGGCGCTGCTCGAAGTCTCCGGGCGGATGGACTGGCGGTTCCACGTCGCCCTCGTGCTCGCGCACGAAACCGGCCACCGCATCGGCGCGATCCGCCACCTCAGGTGGCTGGACATCGACTTCGAGGGCCGGACCATCCTCTGGCGCGCCGAGTACGACAAGTCGGGACACGAACACGTCACGCCGGTTACCGACGAGGCGCTCGACGGTCTGGAAGCGGCGTGGAGGAGAAACCCGGGACCGGGGGAAGCGCCGGTGATGCCCGCCCCCAAGAGTCCATCGAAGTGCATGGGGTCCGCGCTGGTGCAAAAGTGGTGGGGCAGGGCCGAGAGGCTGGCGGGACTGGAGCCGAAGCGCGGCAGAGGCTGGCACTCGCTGAGGCGGAAGTTCGCCTCGGACCTGATGGACCAGCCGCTCAAGGTGCTCTGCGAGCTCGGCGGCTGGAAGGAGGCAAGGACGGTATTGCAATGCTATCAGCACGCCGACGAGGGACAGCTTCGGAAGGCTCTGGAAGCCCGCGGAAGGTCTCGCGGCCAGATCCGCAATCGGCGGGAGTCAAACGGCTGGAATCCGGCTAGCCAGTCTCCTAAGATAAACGACCACAACAAGATGTAAATTCATCAACGCTCGCCCGTCAGGCAGCCCGCCGCCCCGAGCACCATGGCCGAGAACCCGCCGGCCGTAACGAGCGCCGCCTCGGTCCCCAGCCGCTCCGCGATTCTCGCCCCCGCCGCCTCGAGCAACTCGTTCATGTCGACGAAGAACTCGTTCGCCTCCGCCATCGCCGCGATGACCTCGGCATCCATCCGTCCGCCGCCCAGCCGGGAGACGTGCTCGTGCGCCGGCAGGTGCGGCCGGACGCCAAGGAGGCGCGTGTAGATGTTGTCACGGTAGAGGGCTTCGAGCGCGTCCGGATCGCTCGGCCAGACCCCGGCGGCCGCCCCGCGCGCGCCACCTCCGGCCCCCTGCGGGCCGCCCGCCGTCCCCGGCCCGCACCCCGCCAGCCCGATCGTGAGTCCCGCCGCCCCCGCCCCCGTCCGCACCACGAACCCGCGCCGGTCGACGGTCACGATCCCGGAACGGGGTTCGGCGGCGGTCCGCGCATCAGAGTTGCTTCACCTCTTCCGTGATGCGGGCGAGGGCGTCGGAGGCGTCTCCGAAGAACATGCGGTTGTTCCGCAGGTAGAAGAGCGGGTTGTCGATGCCGGCGTAGCCCACCGAGAGTGAGCGCTTGATGACGATGCACGTCTTCGCGCGGTCCGTCTCGATGATCGGCATGCCGCCGATCGGGCTCGAGGGGTCGTCGCGCGCGAGCGGGTTCACGACGTCGTTCGCCCCCACGACCACGGCGACGTCGATGTTCTCCATGTCCGGGTTCACGTCCTCGGGCTCGCAGAGCTGCTCGTAGGGCACGTTCGCCTCGGCGAGGAGGACGTTCATGTGCCCCGGCATCCGCCCCGCCACGGGGTGCACGCAGTAGCGCACCGAGACGCCGCGCTCCGTCAGCAGGTCGGCCAGTTCGCGCACCCGGTGCTGCGCCTGCGCCACGGCGAGCCCGTAGCCGGGGACGAAGATGACCTGCGACGCGTAGCCCAGGACCATGGCGGAGTCCTCGGCCTCGATCGGCGTCGCCACCCGGTCGCCGTCCGCCGCGCGCCCCGCCGTCGCCGCCCCCGTCCCGAAGGCGCTGAACAGGACGTTCGCGAGCGAGCGGTTCATCGCGCGGCACATGATGCCGGTGAGGATGAGTCCGGAGGCGCCGACCAGCGCGCCCGAGATGATGAGCGCGTTGTTCCCGAGCACGAACCCGGCCGAGGCCGCCGCCAGCCCCGAATAGGAGTTGAGCAGCGCCACCACGACCGGCATGTCCGCGCCCCCGATCGGAATCACGAACAGGACGCCGAGGATGAGCGCGGCCGCGATCAGGCTCCAGTAGAAGACGAGGTTCGACTCGAACCCGACCAGGTAGACCGCCAGCACCGCCGCGACGCCCAGCAGGAGGCCGGCGGAGAACTTCACGAGCGGGTTCGAGATCGCGTTGCCCGTCACGAACCCCTGCAGCTTCCCGAACGCGATCATGCTGCCCGAGAAGGTGACGGCGCCGATCAGCGTCCCCGCCATGATCGACACCCCGGAGTCGATGGCGAGCGTCTCCCCGCCCGCGCCGCCCGCGACCCGCAGGTACTCCCCCACCGCGACGAGGCCCGACGCGGCCCCGCCGAACCCGTTGAACACCGCCACCATCTCCGGCATGGCGGTCATCTTCACGGTCCGGGCCATGACCCCGCCGATCAGCCCCCCGATCGCAACGCCGGCGATGATCCACGTGTACTCCAGGCCGCTCTCGAGCAGCGTCGCGATCACCGCGAGCAGCATGCCGATCGCGGCGAGCCGGTTGCCCCCGGCCGCCGTGTCCGGATGGCTGAGCCGCTTGATCCCGAGAATGAAGAGAACGGCGGACGCCAGGTAGGCGAGCGGGATGGCCGTCGAGAATCCTGACATTTCCATCGCTAGCTCGCGTCCTTGCTCTTGAACATCTGGAGCATGCGGTCGGTGACGAGAAAGCCGCCGACGACGTTGATCGTGGCGAGGATCAGCGCCGCCAGCCCGATCCACCGCATGAGAAGCGCGTCTCCGGCGCGTCCGATCACGAGCAGCGCGCCCACGATCGAGATCCCGGAGATCGCGTTGGACCCCGACATGAGGGGGGTGTGCAGCGTGGGCGGCACCTTCGTGATGAGTTCGAAGCCCACGAACATCGCGAGCACGAACACATACAGTCCGATCAGGAGCGTTCCTTCCATCGGCCAGGCCTCGTCGTTGGGTTGCGCCCGGGGTCGGCGGTCCCGGCTCCGGGCTTCGTCATCATGCGCGCGTCACGCGCCGAACCGGACCTCTCCCGCGTGCGTCACGCAGCAGGGCCCGATCACGTCGTCCTCCAGGTCCACCGACACGCCCTCCTCGCCGACCATCGGCTTCACGAGCGCGGAGAGGTTGCGGCCGAGCAACTGGCTGGCGTGGTATGGAAGCGCACCGGGCACGTTGAGCGGGGCGTGGATCGTCACGCCGCGTTCGACCACCGTCTCCCCCGGCGTCGACAGGGCGCAGTTGCCCCCCGCCTCGCCCGCGAGATCGACGATCACCGAGCCCTCCTTCATCCGATCCACCGTCTCCTCGGTGATCAGTACCGGGGCGGGCCGGCCGGGTACGAGCGCCGTCGTGATGACGACGTCCGCACGCGCCACGTGCTGCGCGAGCAGTTCCCGCTGCCGCGCCTGCTCCGCCGCCTCGAGTTCCTTCGCGTAGCCGCCCTCCGTCTCCGCGTCCTCCGCCGCCTCCTCGGCGCCCTCCTGAAGGTCCACGAACTTCGCCCCGAGGCTCTCGACTTCCTCCCGCACCGCGGCGCGGATGTCGTAGCCCCAGGTATCCGCCCCGAGCCGGCGGGCCGTGGCGATCGCCTGCAGCCCCGCGACCCCGGCCCCGAGCACGAGCACGCGCGCCGGGGAGAGCGTCCCCGCCGCCGTCATGAGGAGCGGAAAGATCCGTCCGAGCGAGTTCGCGCCCAGGAGCACCGCCTTGTAGCCCGCCAGGTTGCTCTGCGACGAGAGGGCGTCCATCGACTGCGCGCGCGTGATCCTCGGCACGAGTTCCAACGCCAGCGCCGTGACGCTCCGCCCGGCCAGCCGCTCGATCAGCGCCGCGCTCTCGTGCGGGCGGAGGAGGCACGCGAGGACCGTGCCCTCCCGGAGTCCGTCCGCCTCGGTCTCGGAGGGCGGGGCGACCTTGAACACGACGTCGGCTTCGCCGAAAAGCCGGCCGGCGTCCGGGACGATCTCCACGCCCACTTCCTCGTAGGCCGCGTCCGGGAAGCCCGCCGCCCGTCCCGCTCCCGCCTCGATGGCGATCGAAATGTCATCCGAGCGCAGGCGCTTCGCCCCGTCCGGCGTGAGGGCGACCCGCGATTCCCCGGCGGCGGTCTCCCGCGGGACACAGATTCGAACGCTCAAGGGCGTCTCCCATCGTTCACGGTGTTGATCCACGGTCTTGCTGCGTGTACGGCGGCGCCGCGAATCTTGACCGCACGACCGCCGCGCGCAACGCACCGCGGGCTCTCGATTGCGCCGCGGCCCCGGCGAGTGCCTATTCTCCCAAAGTCCCAGCCCCAGGAGGACCGCATGTTTCGCCGTTCGTTCACCGCCCTCGCCGTGCCGGCCATCGCGCTGTCGGTTGCAGCACTGTCGCTTGTTGCCGCGGATCTGACCGCACAGGACGCGATCGCGCTCGCCATCGCGCCCATCCCCACCGAAACGGAGCAGGCGACCGCGAAGGTCATCCAGAAGCAGGGGGACGAGTGGGTGACGCTGCGCGAGGGCGCCGGACCCTTCATCTGCGTCGCGGACGACCCGGCCGTCGACGGCTTCCACTCCGCCTGCTACCACACGTCGCTCGAGCCCTACATGGAGCGCGGCCGCGAACTGACCTCGCAGGGGACCACCGGCCGGCCCAACGTCGAGCAGCGGATGGCCGAGATCGAGGCGGGCACGCTCGAGATGCCGAGTTACGCTTTCCTGCACGCGATCTACGCGGCCGAGGGCTGGTCCGGAGACATGGAGGCGGTGCAGCGGCACCAGGCGGTCATCTACACGCCCTTCGCGACGGCCGAAGACCTCGGGCTCCCCACGCGGGCGACGCGGGGCGCGTGGCTGATGGGGGCGGGCACGGCGAACGCCCACGTCATGATCACACCCTAGGCGACCAGGCGATCCCGGAGCATCGGACGAACCGTGGCTGAAATCACGCGACACCAGTTGAGCGCGCTGCTCCTCAGCGCCCTCCGCGACAAGGGAATGGGCGCGCGGGACCTGTTCGAGGGCCGCCAGGAACCGCTCTCCTGGTTCTTCCGCGCCGTCGCCTACGACCAGTCCGAACTCGACATCCTCGAGTCGGGCGCGCTGGACACCCTCCACGCGCCGTCCGCGATGGTCGAACTCGTCATCGATGAGATGGCGCTCGGACTCGCCAACATCGGGACCGAAGGGCTCGGCACCTACCTCGCCTCGCCCGCCTCGGACGTCCCGGGCCACGACGCGCGCGACGCGCTGGAACTCGATGGCGAGGTGATGCTCGGCTACGTCCACATCGACGTCGCGCCGCCCGCCCTCTGGCTGGACGAGCGGGAGTCGAATCCCTCGCGCAACGACGCGCTCGCGACCCGGCTCTCCAAGGTGGCGCAGGAGGTGGGCGCGGTCTCGGACACCGTCGAGGTGCACATCGAGGGCGCCCTCGACCCCGACGGCGGCTGGACCGATCCCAAGGAAAACGTCCGCCCGGCCGGCGTGGCGGTCCACTTCACCTTCGACATCCCGCTCGTCGGCACGGGGAAGCGGGAGCTCGCCGCGGTCTTCGCGCGCGCGGCGGAGGGGGCCCGCGACGCGGTGGAGGGGATGCGGTCCGTCTTCCGCGGAGACGGCGAATAGCCGCCCGCGGCAAAACCCGCTTCCGCGTCCTTCCCGCCGCAGCCTGCGCCGCCGGCCTCTTCGCCGCCTGCGACGCCCCCGCCCCGCCCGCCTCGATCGACTGGGTCGAGGGGGACGGAACCCGCGCGCGCCTCCTGTCGTTCCGGGGCGACCCCGAAGGCGGCTTCACCTCGCTGGCGCCGCGGAGCACGGGCATCGAGGCGGTCCCCACCGTCTCACGCGAGGCCCGGCTCGCGAACCGCACGCTCATCCACGGGGTCGGCGTGGCGCTCGGAGACGTGGACGGGGACGGCTGGGTCGACCTCTACCTCTGCATGCTGGACCGGCCGAACGTCCTCTACCGCAACCTGGGAGGCTGGCGCTTCGAGGACGTGACCGAGCGTTCCGGGGCCGGGCTCGGGGACCGGCTGTCGCGGGGCGCTGTCCTCGCCGACGCGGAGGGCGACGGCGACCTGGACCTCTTCGTGGCCGTGCACGGGGGGACGAACGCGCTCCTCCTGAACGACGGGAGCGGGGTGTTCGAGGAAGCGGAAGCGGGGTTCGAGGGCGAGTGGGGGAGCAGCACGCTCGCGCTCGCCGACATCGACGCGGACGGGGACCTCGACGCGTACTTCGCCAACTACAAGACCGTGCAGGGCGACGACCTGTTCAGCCCCGCCGAGAGACGGCCGCGCGAGATCGCGGAGCGCGTCGGCGACGAGTTCGTGATCCACCCCCCGTTCGACGAGCACTACCGGCTCGAACTCGAGGGCGAGGGCGTGATGCGGCTCGAACTCGCGGACCCCGACGAACTGTACCTGAACGATGGATCGGGCGGCTTCGCGCCGGTCGACCTCACGGGCGGCGTCTTTCGGGACGCGGACGGCGAGCCGATCGCCGACATTCCCCGCGACTGGGGGCTCGTCGCGCGCTTCTTCGATGCGGATGACGACGGGGACGCCGACCTCTTCGTCGCCAACGACCTGGGGAGCCGGGACGGGTTCTGGATCAACGAGGAGGGCACCTTCACCGCTGCGTCGGGGCTCGCACTCCGCACCGAGAGCACCTCCTCCATGGGGGTCGACTTCTCCGACATCGATGGTGATGGCGACACCGACTTCGTGGCGACGGAGATGCTCTCGCCCGATCCGGTGCGGAGACGGGAGCAGGTCGCGCTCGGCGCGGCCGGATGGACGGCCCCGGGCGGTCACGCGACGCGGACGTCGGCGGACCGGAACACCCTGCAGCTCAACCGGGGCGACGGGACCTGGGCGGAGACGGCGCGGGCGGCGGGGGTCGACGCCACGGAATGGACCTGGGGCGCGATGTTCCTCGACGTCGAACTCGACGGCTACGAGGATCTGCTGATCACGAACGGACACGCCTGGGACCCGCTCGATGGAGACACACAGGAGGCGCTGCGCACCCGCCGCATCCAGGTGGACTGGCGCGAGGAACTCGGGGTGTTTCCGTCGCTCCCGCTGCGGAACCTCGCCTTCCGCAATCTCGGCGACGGCGCCTTCGTGGATATGACCCGAAGTTGGGGATACGGGACGGAGCCGGACGTGAGCCACGGGATCGCGGCGGCGGACTTCGACCGCGACGGCGACCGGGACGTAGTGATCACGCGGCTGGACGCACCGCCCCTCGTCCTGCGGAACGACGCCGGAAGGGCGCGGGTCGCCCTGCGGGTGCTCGGGGAGGGTCGCAACACGCAGGCGATCGGGGCGCGCGTAGTGCTCGCCGGCATGGTCGCGGTGGAGCAGGCGCCGCCGGAGCGTGCGTCGGCGGAGAGGGCGCTGCCCGACCAGACGCGGCAGGTGACCTCGGGCGGCATGTACCTCTCCGGTTCGGATCCGGGGCTCACCTTCGCGATGGGCGACCGCGAGGCGGCCGAAGCGACGATCACCTGGCCCTCCGGGCGGAGCCGGACCGTCCGCGTGCTCGCGAACCATGCCTACGAGGTGGAGCCGCCCACGGAGGGCGGGGCCAGGGCCGGCGGCCCAGAGAGCGCGGAGGGCGGCCCGGAGAGCGCGGCGCGGCCGGGTGTCGGCGCGGAGCCGGGCGGCGATGCCGGCGCAGGGAGCGGCGCGGCGCTGTTCGCGGGCCCGGAGGCGGTCGGGCGGCACGGCGAATCGGCCTTCGACGAGCTGGCCCGGCAGCCGCTCGTGCCCCTCGAGCTGTCCCGCGGCGGCCCGGGCGTGGCGTGGGTGGATGCGGACGCGGATGGCGACCCGGATCTGCTGTTCGGGGCGGGGGCGGGAGGCCGCGCCCAGCTCGCCGTCAACGAGGCCGGGCGGCTGGCGGACCCCGTGCCCATCGGCGCCCCCGCCGTCGGCGACCACACGTCCATCATCGCGCTCCCCACGGCCGGCCGCCCGGTCATCGTCGCGGGCGTTAGCGCCTGGGAAGCCCGCTCGCCGGCCGACCTCGACGCGATTCCGCCCCTCGCCCACCTCGATGCGGGCCCCGCGCCCGCCGTCCCGCCGACCCGCCACGCGACGGGGCCCCTGGCGGCCGCCGATGTGGACGGAGACGGCGATCTCGACCTCTTCGCCGGCGCCCGTGCCACCCCCGGCGCCTACCCCCTGCCCGCCGACTCGAGGTTGCTCCTGGCCGAGGGCGGCGACTGGGTCGTCGACGCGGAGGCCGCCGAGGCCCTGCGGGGGATCGGGCTCGTCTCCGGGGCCGTGTTTTCCGACGTGGACCAGGACGGCGACCCCGACCTGATCCTCGCGCTGGAGTGGGGCCCCGTGCGGCTCCTGGAGAACGACGGGGGCCGCTTCACCGACGCGACGGAGGCGTGGGGCCTCGCCCCGCACACCGGCCGCTGGAACGGCATCGCGACGGGAGACTTCAACGCGGACGGCCGCCCGGACCTGGCCGTGACCGCGTGGGGGACGAACACCGGACGCTTCGCGAGCCCCGAGCGGCCCGTCGGCGCGGTCGCGTCCGACTTCGACGGAAACGGCCTCGTCGACCTCATCGAGTTCGAGACCGGCGCCGACGGCGTCGAACGCCCGGTGCGCGACTATCTCACGCTCGGAACGACGCTCCCCTTCCTGCGGCGGCCGGCTCCCACCTTCGAGGCCTTCGCCCGGAGTTCCGTCGACGACCTCCTCGGAACGGGGCGCACGGGACTCTACCGGGCGAGCGCCGCGACGCTGCGCCACACCGTGTTTCTCAACCTCGGCGGGCGGTTCGAGCCGCGCCCGCTGCCGGCCGCCGTCCAACTCGCCCCCGCCTTCGGGGTGGCGGTGGCGGACTTCGACCGGGATGGCCGCGAGGATCTATTTCTTGCGCAGAACTACTTCGCGACGCCGCGGGGCCTCGAACGCCACGACGCGGGCCGCGGCGCCGTGCTGCTCGGCGACGGAGCGGGCGGGTTCACGGTCCTCGACGCGGCCCGGAGCGGAGTCGAGGTGTATGGGGACGCCCGCGCCGCCGCCGTGGCCGACTTCGACGCCGACGGACGCTGGGACCTGGCCGTCGGGCAGAACGGCGCCGAGACCGTCATCTTCCGCGGGCGCGGCGGAGCGCCGGGGTTGCGCGTCCGGCTGTCCGCGGGCGAAGCGACCGGGGGCGGGGCGTCACCCAGCGGGGCCGCTACGGGCGCGGCCGGTGCGCGGCTGCGCCCGACGTACGCCGACGGGAGCGAGGGTCCCGCGCGGGAAATCCAGTTCGGGAGCGGGTATTGGTCCTTCAACGGATCCGTGCAGGTGCTGGGGCGCGCGGCGGACATCCGCGCCCTGACCGTACGCTGGCCGGACGGCGTCGAGGAGACATTCCCGGTGGAGCCAGGCGCCCCGGAGACCGGCGCCCCCGAGGTCACGCTCAGAAGAGGCGAAGGCTCGTGAACGCCAACACCGCGACCCGCCGGACGCGGGACCGGCCCCCGGCGGCCGCCGTCCGGCTCACCGCCACGCTGCTCGCGGTGGCGCTGCCGGCCGCCTGCGGAGAACCGGCCGCCGACTCCCCCGGCCCCGGCCCCACGGCCGGGACGCGCGAGATGGCCGCCCGCCTGCTCGCGCTCGCCGACTCGGCCGACCCCCTGCTCGACGAGCAACTCAACACCGCGCGCCTCCGCTACCTCACGAACCTGCCGCCGTCGACGGACGGCGCGGAGATGCTCGTCCGCGCCGCCAACGCCGCGCGCGAACTCCTGAACGCGGGACACACCCAGCCAGCCCTCGAACAGTTCATCTTCGTCGACCAGACGCTGGACGCGATCCCGGCCGAGCCCTTCCCCGGCTTCCGCCGCTCCATCGAGGAACTCATCGGGATCGCCTTTCTGCGCCTCGGCGCCGAACTCGCATGCCCGGCCGCGGGACCCGCCGCGGGCACCGTCGAACCGGCCCTCGAGCGCTCCCCCTGCTGGCCCGCCGTGCCCCCGGCCGTCTCCGGCCCCGCCCCCGCCCCCGTCTCCGATTCGGCGCGCGCCGCCCTCAACGCGGCGGTCGGGTGGCACCGGTCGCTCCTCCAGTTGCGCCCCGACGACCTCCGGGCGCGCTGGGTCCTGAACCTCGCCGCGATGACCGCCGGCACGTGGCCCGACAGCGTCCCGCCCGAGTACAGGATCGAGGGGACCGCCGTGGGCGGCGCCGGCGAGTTCCCCCGCTTCGACGACGTGGCCACGCGCGCGGGCCTGGACGCCGTCTCCCTCTCCGGCGGCGCCATCGTCGATGACCTCAGCGGCGACGGCCTGCCGGACGTGATGACGTCCTCCCGCGGCCTCCTGCACCAACTCCGCTACTTCGAGAGCGATGGCGCGGGCGGCTTCGTCGACCGGACCGCCGAGGCGGGGCTCGAGGGCCTCCTCGGCGGGCTCAACCTCGTCCACGCCGACTACGACAACGACGGCGACGCGGACGTCTTCGTCCTCCGCGGCGGCTGGCTCGTGCAGCCCCTCCCCAACTCCCTTCTGCGCAACGACGGCGGCACCTTCTCCGACGTGACGCGGGAGGCCGGACTCTATTCCGAGCACCCAACCCAGACCGGCGGGTGGGCCGACTTCGACGGCGACGGCTGGCTCGACCTCTTCATCGGGAACGAGTCGAGGGACAGCCTCTCGCACCGCAGCGAACTCTACCGCAACCGCGGCGACGGCACCTTCGAGGAGGTAGCCGCCGACGTCGGCATCGAGGTCTCCGACTTCGTGAAGGGCGTCACCTGGGGGGATTACGACAACGACGGCCGCCCGGACCTCTATCTCTCGATCCTCCACGCCTCCAACCGCCTGTACCGCAACCTGGGTCCCGGCGCCGACGGAGCGTGGGCCTTCGAGGATGCGACCGACCGGGCCGGCGTCGGCGAACCGCTGGCCAGCTTCCCGACCTGGTTCTGGGACTTCGACAACGACGGCTGGCTCGACCTCTACGTCGCGGGCTACGCCGCCCAGACCGCGGACCTCGTGCGCGAGATGACCGGCGAACCGCACTCCGCCGAGCTCCCCCGCCTGTACCGGAACCTCGGGGACGGCACCTTCGAGGACGTCACCGCCGCGCGGGGCGTCGACCGGATTATGTATGCGATGGGGTCGAACTACGGCGACCTCGACGGCGACGGCCGGCTCGACTTCCTCGTCGGGACGGGCGACCCCGACCTCCGGCAGCTGATGCCGAACCGGATGTTCCGCAACCTCGGCGACCGCTTCGAGGAGATCACCGGCGCGGGCGGCTTCGGCAGCCTGCACAAGGGACACGCCGTCTCCTTCGTGGACATCGACAACGACGGCGACACCGACCTCCACATCCAGCTCGGGGGCGCCAACGAGGGCGACCTGTCGCCGAACGCCCTGTACGAGAACCCCGGGTTCGACCACCGCTGGATCGCGCTCACGCTGGTGGGCGAACAGGCGAACCGCGCCGGCATCGGCGCCCGCATCACGGTGACCATAGAAGGACCGGAGGGCACGAGGCGGATCCACCGCCGCGCCGGCACGGGCGGCAGCTTCGGCTCGAACCCCCTTCGCCAGGAGATCGGCCTCGGCCCCGCCACCCGCATCGAGTCCGTCGAAATCCGCTGGCCCGGCTCCGGCACCGTCGACCGCCTCACCGGCCTCGCCCTCGACCGCGCCTACCGCATCAGAGAGGGAACCGGCACCGCCGAACCCCTCGAGAGACCCCGAATCCGCCTCTCCGGCGCCCCCTCTTAACGGATCCATCCCCCCCAAATCGGGGGCGCGTCGGGTGCCTGTATCCCCCCAATTTGGCGGGGTTGCTCGGGAATCGGCCGTGGACGGCCGACCATGACGCAGAAGCGGTGGAGCGGAGGGCCAGGCACCGGTGACGTATTCTCAGGAGGACTACGAGCGCATCCGGGCGTTGATACAGGACGCCGCGTTCGACGACGTGTGGTGGCACGAAGCGGAGCGCCTGCTCGGCGAAGTCAACGGTATGAGCGGCAGCTCCCTGGGGGTGGGCGAAGGACAGTCTCAGGCAGACGGGGCCATCCTGCTGGCGCGGATCTGCCTCCACGGACAGCGCCGCGAGGACTGGGAGCGCCGGTATTTCGAGGAATACTGGCCCACGGATGAAAGCATCCGGCGCTGGGCTCGGCTGCAGCACGGGGTTTTCACGCCCGCGGCGGATCTCTACACGGACGAAGAGAAGAAGGCCTCGCCCGCGTACAACGAGGCGCTGGCCGAGATGAGGGCGCAGAACGGGCTCTACCTCCGGATGGACGGCCCGGACGGTCTGCACGTCGGATGGTTGATCTGCGATTCCAGGGAGCGAGGCGGCTGGAGTTCCGATCAGATCCGGCTGATCCAGCGACTTCGTCCGCACGTTCGCCAGTTTGCGATCATGTGCCAGGCGCTTGCCGAAGCCGAGGTGACGGGCCCCTCCGCGACCGAACTCCTCACCAGCCGGCGTTTCGGCGTCATCCATCTCGACCGGCGCGGCCGGATCATGACGGCCAACGACCGGGCGTCGGAGATGCTGCGCGACGGCGATGGCCTGACGGACTTCGACGGGCTCCTGTGTGCCCGGAAGGCGGCGGACCACGCCGAACTGTCCCGCCTGCTGACGCGCGCCCTGCCCCCGTTCGGGGAGCGTGGCTCCGCGGGTTCGATGAGGGTCGCCCGCGCCTCCTCCGAGCCGCCGCTGGCGCTGCACATCACCCCCGTGGGCGACGAGTATCCGCACTTCAGAACGCGCACGATCGGCGCGGTCGTCCTCATCGCGGATCCGAGCGGCCCGGCGCGGATCGATCCGGCCCGGGTGGCAGCGTCCCTGGGCCTTACACCGGCGGAGAGTCGGCTGGCCGTGGCGCTGGCCACCGGCCGGACCCTGCGCGAGGTCGCCCTGGCCACCGGGCGCACGGAGGAGACCGTTCGCTGGCACCTGAAGCAGATCTTCCGCAAGCAGCGCGTCTCGCGGCAGGTGGACCTGGTGCGGCGGGTGCTGTCGCTCGAGGGCTTCGCCGACCCCCCCGACTGACCCGCTTCCGCCAGTCGTTTGACGGTCCGCAGCGTGCGCGGACCGCCCAATATCGCCAAAATATCGTCAACGCTCGGATCTCTGGCGCCCAACGATCGCACAAGATGGACTACTATGTAGGTTCTCGCGATTACCAGCCATCGGCCGAGCCAGCCCGGGCCCTATGCCGTGCGACCAGGATGACGGACGACGCCAAGAAGATCCTGCTCAAGTACGCCGACGGTTCCCCGTTCGGCGCCATGGGCGTCCGTTCGCTCCTGGGCGGCTCCGCCGTTCGGGCGGCGCGGGCCATCGATGCCCTTCTCACTTCGGGTTTCGCGCGCCTGGCCAGCGATGATGGTCGCCTGTACAAGCTGACGGCCAAAGGTCGGGATTTGGCGCGGGCAGCCCGGCAACAGCCAAGCCTGAAGGGCTCGATCGGCACCGCGGCGCTGCGGCCAGATCCTCCCGACTAGTCCGCGTCCGGTCCCCCCGCCTCCGCCCTCCCGCCCCCGATGGCGAAGCTCAGGCCTGCGCGCGTGGTTTCGATCGGCATGAACAGCGGGGCCGCGCTTCCCCTCTGGTATCCCACGAGGTAGGTGACCCCGCCCACATCGACCTCCAGGGCCAGGTCCCAGAGCGTGTGGAAGTCGCCGCCGGCGCCGTCCGGACGGTTCCACAGCCCGGCGTGGTGGATGTTCAGCAGCACGTTCCCGGAGACGGGGAGCCGCCACCACAGCTCGTAGCCGAGGCGCCGGAACGATCGGGTGCCGGAGTCCGCCGGCTCCGTCGGCTCCGCGGGCCGGACCAGTTCCCGGCCGTAGGCGGCGATCACATTGAGGCGGGGCGCCGTCGCGGGCCGGTAGGCGCCTGACTGAAACGTCGGATTGAAGGGCAGCACGTACGCGAGCCGGGCTTCGGCCGACACGTCGACGGCGTCGAACCCCTGGTCCGACTGCCCCTTCGCGCTGAGCGTCAGCGGCAGCCAGTCGCCGGGCAGGAGGTTGAACGCGGCGCCGGCCTCCAGCGTCACGCGGTTGAAGTTGGTGTCGTCCCGGGTCGCGAGATCGCCCGACCACCTGGCCTGAGCGAGCCAGCGACCGTGGGCCTGCTGCCGGTAGACGCCTCCGTCGAACGACAGGCTCAGGTCCTCGAACCCGCCGGCCCGGGATTCGTCGCGCGTGAACGGATTCACGTTGAATCGCAGGAACGGCCGCTGTTCCAGGTACTGCCGCTCGACGTCGGAGGGGGCGGGGAGGGGCACGACGAGTGCCGGCGAGTCCCGGATCACGGCGTTCCCGTCCGGGTCCCGCTTCGCGACCAGCCGCCCGCCGGTGTCCTCGCACGCGCATCCGGTGAGGGTGAAAGCCCTGCGGGGCAGCGTGAGGCGCAGGAACTCGCCGCCCCAATCCATGTCCAGCGGCGGCAGTTCGATCTCGACCCGGTCGCCCCAGCAGTCGGCCGCCCCGTCGCCGCACCCGCCGACGCCGATGGAAGCGGGCGGATCCAGGGGTCGGCAGACGGTGCCCCGGTCGACGACCCGGCAGCGTTCGACGCGCGCGTCCCCGGTCCCCGCGCCCCGCTGCACCGCGCCTCCGGTCCCCACGCCCCGCTGCACCGCGAACACCCGTTCCTCCGTCGACTTGTCGTCCGGAAGAATCACGTCGGCCACGAGATCGGAGGCCCCCCGCCCGCGCGCGTAGAAGTAGAGGTCGACGACGAGGTCCTCCCGGAAACCGGCGCCGCCGGCGAGTTCGGTCGTGGCTCCCACTCCCGGCGCGGGTTCCGAGTAGAAGATGTCTTGAGCGGTGGCCGGCCGCGGACCCGCGGCCCCAAGCGCCGCCGCCCCGAGCGCCGCCGCCGGAAGCAGAGCGGAGATGCGGCGGGCGTGATACCGGCACCAGCGCCGCCACGTCCAGTCCTCCGTGCACAGCCGCTGCAGGTACACCCGGACCGTCTCGTACCCCTTCTCCTTCAGCGCGCCGACGTAGCGCGCCCGAAACGTCATCAGCGTGTCGTTGTACGGGGGCGAGACCGGGCAGCGATCAGCCGACGCCTCCACGAGTTCCACGCACGGACGATCGAGGAAGAGGTCGCTGTCCGGGTCGGAGATGCGGCGGTAGAGCCCGACCCGGTGGCACGCGGCAATGGCGGCTTCGCGCACGTCGGATTGGCGGAGGCGGAGGGCGCTCTCCGATTCCTGTTTGGGCATACGTATTTCCATCTCGGTTCTTCAGGGTTCGCGCAGGCGTCGACGGGCGGGGAGGCGGCCGGACGGCCTCTCGACGGGAAAGGTAGCGGCCCTCCGCGCCCGCCAACCTCCCCCGAATTGGGGGCTTGGCGAAGGGAGGTGGTGGAGTTGTTGCGATCCGCCGCGCAAGTAGCAGCGAACCCGGTTGTTTGGTAGAGTCAATGGACCATGAATCTGCACCTCACCGGTAGTCACCAACTCGAATCGCGAGGAGATCTGTAGTGGACCTGCAATGCACCGCGGTGTTCCGGAAGGTTCCTGAGGGTTACATCGCCTTCATCGAGGAATTCCCCGGCGCCAACACCCAAGGCGCTTCCATCGAAGAAGCTCGGACGAACCTTCGCGAAGCCGTCGCCTTGGTGGTCGAAGCCAACCGGGAAATGGCCCGCGAAGACGGCGGCGGTGCGGTCATCAGAGAGCCGATCACTGTCACTGCGTGAAGCGCCGGGACTTATTGCGGCACCTGACGCAACACGGGTGCGCCTTCCTGCGTGAGGGTGGGAACCACACGCTCTACATCAACCGGAAGGCCAAGAAGGTGTCGACGGCCTCGGGGCTCTTACCTCAGCGTCTTGCTGCGCCCGAAGGTTCTGTGCAGTAGAGGACGACCTGAGGAATTACGTATGAAGCATCGTCGACCCCCACCCGAAACGCAACTTGCGGAGTTGCCGCTGCCTGAGTGGGCGACGCCAAGTGGACGGTAGGAGGAATGGTGATGGCGCAGGCCCAGAACTACGCGAACCACGGCAGGCGCCCTCCGCTGCTGTACCTCGCGGGGTGCTTTCTCTCTACGGCCGCTACCGTCGGCGTCGGCTACCTGCTCGTCGCGGATTTCCGCGCGGGGACCCTGGCCCTGTTCGTGGTCGCCGCCTGTACGGCGATCGGCCTTCTCTTCGCGCGCCGCTTCTCGACGGGCGTTCAGGACCGGGTGATCCGCCTCGAGGAGCGCCTCCGCCTCGAGAGGACTCTGCCGGACGAGCTGAAGGGCGAAATCGGGCGGCTGACGACGGACCAACTCATCGCCTTGCGCTTCGCTTCCGACGCCGAACTGCCCGGCCTGGTACGCCGGGTCCTCGCCGGCGAACTGACGGACCGGAAGTCCATAAAGCAGGCTGTCCAGGACTGGCGCCCCGACCATCAGCGCGTCTGACCTGACCGACACCCTCAGAACAGGCCGTTCGCCTTCAGGTAGTCCAGCGTCGCCGCCGCGCTCGCCTCCGGCTGCTCCAGTTGCGTGAGGTGCGTCCCCCCGGGCAGCCAGGCATAGTCCACGGTCGGAATATGATGGAGTTCGGTGGTCGGGAAATAGGTATGCGGGATGCCGGGATCGGCCCCCATGACCATCGTCGGACAGGCGAGTGCCCCGAAGTCGATCAACGCCGCATACAGTCCGCCGTACCTGTAGATCCGGGCCTCATATTCGCGCGGACAACGAAGAATGTAGCCGTCCCGGTCCGGGGATCGGCGCAGCGTCGTCCGGGCCATGAGGCGGCGGACGCCGGGGACCACGTACTGGAAGGCGGGCATGTCAAGCAGCACCTCGGCGAAGTCCGCGCGGGTCGGATACCGGTCCGTGCGCGCCAGCGTCATCTTGGCCGCCCGCCTCGCCACGTCGCGACACGTCTCCCGGGCGGGGCCCACCTCGCACAGCGGCGGATCGAAGAGAACGCGGGCCACGAACTCCCCCCCTCGCGTCGGGGACAGCAGCGAGACCAGCCCCGAGAGAGAATGGAACACGCCGGCCTGCGGCTTCTTCCCGAAACCCTCCTCGATGGCCTCCTGGATGCGCAGGTGGTCGTCGATGAGCGTGGGCACATGGTGCCTGCGCAGCGGCCCGGGAGCATTCCAGCCGTGGTTCCTGAGGTCGTAGAGCACGAGATCGAAGTCGTCCGCGAACAGCGACCAGAACGGGTAGTAGAGGTCGATCGCGAGGCTGTTGCCGTGGCTGAGAACGATGCGCGGGCCGGAGGGATTCCCGCGGCGCCGGAGCGTGGTCACGGCGCCGTCGCCCAGGCGCGCGTCATGCACGGCCAGGGGCTCCGGCACCTCCCAGACCGGGGGATCGCCCTCCTCAGAAATCATAGCGCACCCGCAACAAGGCCAGCCGCCCCAGCTCCGGCGCCCCCACAAACTCCCGGTGCACGTTGTTGAGCAGGTTGTACACCGTCAGTTCCAGGCGGGCGTTCGGCCGGAACGGAAGCTGATAGCCGGCCGTCAGGTCCAGGATGTGGTAGGCGTCCACGGCCCCGGCGAACACGCCCGACCTCATGTCGAACCCATCCGTGAAACGCCAGCGTCCGTCGAGCACGAGTCCGCGGGCGCGGTCGGTGAACGCGAACCCCACGGAGCCCTTGTGGCTCGGGGCATTGAGCGACAGGTCGTCGCTTCCGGGGCAGTCCCCGTCCTCGTCGAAGTCGAAGCACTCCTTGCTCTGGAAGGAGTAGGCCGCGGTCAGGCTGACCCGGTCGGAGACGATGAACTGGGTGGAGAAGTCGGCACCCCAGTAGCTGGCCGAGCCGAAGTTGCGCGAGGCCAGCAGCAGGTCCGGCGCGTCGAACTGGTCCGGCGTGACGGCGCCGACCGGGACTTCGGCGAGACCGGCGGCCAGTTCGGCAATCTGTTCGGTCGTGACATGCCCGGCTTGAACCAGCGGCCCGAGACGGCTCGCCAGGAACGCGCCCGTGGAGGCCGGGTCGAGGAAGACGTTGGGAGATTCGACCTTCAGCGCCCCGACGAAGTTCTCGACGTTGGCGAAATACAGGTCGACGGCCAGCCTCACGCGGTTCCGGATCAGTCCCTTGTACCCCGCCTCGATGGTGTTGAAGACGGTCGGCACGAGTTCGGGCAGCTCGACGGGCCCGGAGTCGAGGGGGAACACGTCTCCACCGGCCGGTCCGAGCGCGTCCGTGTTGAGACGCCGGAAGACCGTACCCAGCGCGGGATCGGTGGGCCGCATTCCGGGTCCCAGCAGCAAGGGGCGCAGCGCCTCGGGTGCGAACTGCCCGATCAGCGAGTCCCAGAACAGCGCGGCGTTGGCGGGGAGTTGGCCCGGGAGGAACGGGGAACGCATGCAGTGGCCCATGAATCCCCCCTGGCACCGGTCCGCGAAGGTGATGCCCCCGGAAGGAACGCCGTGTGCACGCAGCGTGTATCCGACGCCCGGCGCGATCGGGAGCATGCCGGTCGGGATGTCCAGGAACAGGGCGGACGTCGAGGGCGTCGCGTACGCCTGGTTGTAGGTCAGGCGCAGATTGTGGCCCTCCCCGGGACGAAACACGAGCGCCGCCCGGGGCGAGAGGTTGATGTCCGCCAAGCGGTTGTGGTGGTCGGCCCGCAGCGCGGTCACCAGGTCGAACCGGTCGCCCAGACGCGTCTCGGAGTGCAGGTAGGCGCCGGTCTCGACCAGCAGATCGTCGTCCTCGTTGCGGCCGTAGATCGTGCCCTCGGAGCGCGGCTCGGTGCGCTGCCAGTCGAACCCGTACGTGAAGCGCTGCCGGGAGCCCCAGTCGAACCCGTGCTGCAACTGGGCCGCCATGGTGCGCGACCGGTCGACGATCAGCTCCCCGCTACGCAGCAGGTAGCTGTTGTCCCCCGAGTGCGTCTGGTTGAGAAAGAACTGCGCGAACAGCCGGCCCTTGAGCAGCCGCGCCTGCCCGTAGCGGTACTGCCAGTCGTGCGTCTGCGCGGACCCGATGCTGGTAAGGTTGATGCTGCTCAGCGAGTTGTTGAGACCGCCCGACAGGATGAATTCGCCGTCGTCGGAGAACCGGAAGTCGGTGCGGAGGTCGGCGAAGTAGCGCTCATTGACCGGGTCGCGCACGCCGATGCGCGGATGGCCGGGGCTTGCCTCGCGCGCCGCCTCCTCCCAGGGGTCCACGTATTCCCAGTCGTTCCCCCGCAGGTATTGGCCGGAGATCTTCAGTCCGAAGCGCTCGGACACGGCGGTCGCGCTCCGGAAGAGCAACTGGTATACGGACCGCTCCCCGCCGGCCATGGACACCGTCGTGCCCGGCTTGTCGATCGGCGAGGACGTGATGATGTGCATGACGCCCTCGGCCGCATTGGGACCGTAGAGGGCGGCCCCCGGTCCGCGCGCCAGCTCGATCCTCTCGATGTCCATGTCGGTGGTGGGAATCATGTTGATGGCGTTGATCCTCAGCGCCGGGATGCGCGCGTAACGGTTGTCCACGATGCTGAGCAACCGCCCGGACGAGACGTTGTTGAATCCCCGCACGACCACGTAGCTCTGCGTCAGTCCCGTACTCGCGAGGTCGACCCCCGGCAGCGTCTTGATATGATCCGCGGGCGTGCGCGCGATCATCCTGGAGATCTGCTCGCCGGTGAGCGTCGAGACCGAGGCCGGGGCGTCGAGTTCCTTCTCCTCGCGGCGCGACGCGGTGACGACCAGCGGGTTCAGCGCCAGCGCACGGGAACGGAGTTCGACCGTGACAGTCTCCGTGCCCCCCGCCTCGACGCCGACTCCGTCGATGCGCGCCGTCTCGTAGCCGATCCGCGTGACCAGGATGGAGTAGGTGCCGGCCGGGACCGTGACCCGAAAGGCGCCGGAGTCGTCGGCGATGACCGGGCCCGATTGCCGGCCCAGGACCTCGACGGCGGCGCCGCTCACGGGGCTGCCCGTCTCCAGGTCGGTCACCCGCCCCGTGATGTCGCCCTGCTGGGCCAGGAGCTGCACCGGGCTGAGCACCGCCAGACCCACAATGGCGAGTGTCCATATCAGCCCCGGCGCGTTCAGTGTCTCCCTACCGTCCGTGTGGTACTGGCCTCGACGCGCCATGGCTGGCCCCCCTGGCTGCGGTTGCGATGGTCGATCCCTGCTCTCCCGCTGACACCCCATCCCTGAAAGATAGCGGATTTTCCATGGACGGGACGTGCACTGAGTCGCGCAAAGGTCCTTGACGGAGGGCGGGCGTTTGCCGATATTTTGTGTGCAATTTTGCGCGGGAGGGCAGATGACCACCCAGACTTTGACGGAATACCTTGGTGGACGGCAGACTCTCGGTCGTGACATCCGGTCCGATCTGGACCTGGAAGCTGCGATCCGGATCGGGCTGCCGGTCAAGGCCGCCGAAAGCGCAGTGAAGACCGGTGCTCTGCGCGCGCCCGAACTTCATGAACTGGTCATCCCGCGGCGTACGCTGGCCCACAGGAAGCGCTCGGGGGGCCAGCTGAGCAGTGCCCAGTCGGACCGCCTCGCCCGCGTGGTCCGCGTCGTCGCCTCGGCCGAAGAAGCGATCGGCGACGGCGGCAAGGCAGCGCGCTGGCTCCGCAAGCCCAACCGTGCTCTACAGGGACGCCGACCCCTGGACCTTCTGGCCAGCGATGTCGGCGCCCGCCTTGTCGAGCAGGAGCTGGGGCGCATCGAGCATGGGCTCGGCGCGTAGCGACAAGCCCGCACCCCCTGCAACGCTGAATCGCCCTTGGAACTCTGGCGGATCACACGCGAGGCTCACGCGGCTCTGGATGGCGAGGGAGCCCGCCTCTACGGTGCACGGTGGACGCCTCGCGGAACGCCCGCGGTCTACGCGTCTTCCCACCTCTCGCTGGCAGCGCTGGAATACCTGGTGCACATCGACGCGGAAGATGCACCCGACGATCTGGTTGCCCTGAGAATCAGCGTCCCCGACGACGCGACCGAACTGGCCTACGAGCCTTCATCTCTACCTGCCGATTGGCGGCACACTCCGCCACCTCCCGAATGTCAGGAGATCGGCGGGGAATGGGCGAGAGGAGGGGAAGCGCTGCTACTAAGGGTTCCGTCCGTGCTCGTCCCTGAAGAGAGCAACGTGCTCGTGAATCCACTGCATGCGGACGCCGCCGGCGTCCGGGCTACCGGGTCCCGTCCCTTCTCCTTCGACGTCCGTTTGCTGACCTAGGCCGGCGGTGAACCCCGTTGTTCCGTAGAGTCTTCGCGAAGCCGTCGCCTTGGGTGATCCCTGGTCGCTCCTACTCCTCGTCAGCGCGCAACGACGGCATTCCACGGAGCGCTTCCTCAATACTGATCAAACGTGTATTGAGCCGGTCAAACCCATCTGACATGTTGGCCTCCAGGGATTCGATCTTGCCTTCCATCGTTCCCAGACGGCCCGAGAACGAGAACAGCCCGCTGGCCAGCATGATCACAAGCATGACGAAGGACACCCCGAAGGACGCCCAACTCAGCAACGTTTTTTGGTTAACGCGTGCCACGTGTTCTTCCTTTCTACGACTGCTAACACCGTACTACGCCAAGCGTTCGGACGCTAACTTGCCGTGCGTGGCTCCGTACGACATCGCCTGCCGGGGTGGATATCCCCGGAGCCTGGCCCGCTGTAAACACCAGGGTCCGCCGCGGTCTCAACCGCGCATCAAACGCGTCTCGCTCGGCACGGGGCACTCGACGAAGTTTGGCTCCCGTCCGGGCTCCGGGTATTCTGGGGCATGGAGGCTCCTGAGAGGGGATCGAAGCTATGAAGCGACGTCGTCGACCGGAGCCGAAGAATCCGCCGCGTCCGGCGCGCTTCAGCAAGGCGTGGTTTCTTGATTGGGGTCGCACGGTGGCTCTCGTGACCTTCTTCTTCATCGTCAGCCGGACGTTCCTGATGGCCACGTTCGTGATCGATTCGGGCTCGATGGAGGAAACGCTGCTGGTGGGCGACTTTGTCCTCGTGAACAAGGTGTCGCTCGGAGCCCCGATTCCCTTCACGAACTCCAACCTTCCAGGGTACGCCCAACCGGAGCACGGCGACATCATCGTATTTCGCGCCGACCACTCCCCGGGACTCGACATCGTCAAGCGCACGGTCGGGCTGCCCGGCGACACGCTTCGCATGGATGGCGGCGTCCTTTACCGGAACGGCGTCGCCATCGATGAGCCCTACGTACGGCGGAATCCACGGATCCCCGACTCCTTCGACCCGAAGATGTTGTGGCAAGCGGACTACTTGTTGCCAGAGTTGTCCCGCGACACGTACCAACCGACGCGTGACAACTGGGGTCCAATCACCGTTCCCGAGGCGCGGTACTTCATGATGGGGGACAACCGAGACGACAGCTTCGACTCGCGGTCGTGGGGCTTCGTGGAACGCCGCAGGATGCAGGGAACGCCGCTATTCCTATACTACTCGTACGACCGTGAAGCTCTGAAGCCGTTTCGCTTCCTGACGGCGATGAGACCGAGGAGAATCGGGCCTCCGCCACGCTAGCGTGGGGTCACCGGCGCGTGCACGATGGCTGGGCCTTCGCCCTTCGCATGAGCCAAGGCTTCGTTCAGCGACTGGATCAGGTCTTCTCCGAACGTACTCATTGCCTCTCCTCTCCTTCCCTCTTGATCGCCGCGACCAGGGCGGAATCTGACGGTCAAGCCGGCAGCAGGCGCTCGCCCTTGGGTTCTTCGCCGCTAGGGCGGCCGCGTTGAGAGATGATTCCAGATCGAGGGGATTGCTCTCGACCTAGTCGCGGGCGGTCAGGTCGTCCAGGGTCTTCGCCGGTGGCGTTACCGTGGGGCCGTATCGCGCGCCCCAACCTCCTCGCGCCATCCGCGTGCCGTTCGCGCATGCGCAAGCTCATAACTCGCCTGCATCCGCATCCAGTGATCGGCTGTACCCCAGCCGAGGGCCTCCAACGCGAGCGCCATGTTTGCCGAGACGCCAGCCTTGCCGTTCAGCAGTCGCGACAGGGTCCCGCGCTCGCACCCGAGGTGTGCCGCCGTCTCGGTCACGTTCCACCCGGCCTCGTCCATGCTCTCACGGATCAGTTCGCCCAAGTGCGGGGGGTTCACCATCGCACCCACGCGCTCGCCACCTGTGCCGTCCATGACCCGTCCTCCCTCCCGTCAGTGGTAGTCTACCAGATCCACGTCAACGGCCTCGCCGTCCTGAAGCTTTCCGGCCGAAGGGAAGAGGTAGCCGAGGTGGAGATGGCGCGGGCGGCGGCGCTGGCGCGCGTGGTGGAGGAATCGGCCGCGTTGGCGGCTGTAGTTTCTCCAGCTGGCGGTCTAGCCATTCCTGCGTGGTTTCGGTAACGGAAATGACCTCCCTCGTCCAGGGTCTTTCGACCGGTGCGCGCATCTGCGGAGCTCTTCAGCCGCTCTTCTTCCGGTTGCCTCCGCGCGGATGCAGGGCGTTGGTATAGCGCTCCAGCAGATCCTCAGTCCGCTCCTCCACCCGTGCCATCCTTTCCCGCAGATCGGCGATGTCGCTCAGCGTCTTGAGCTGGAGCGGCAGCAGAACGGCAATCGTTCCCCCGACGGACCCGATGGCCGTCCAAACCTCGGAAGTCACTTGGTCTTCGCCACCTTGTTCTCCTTGCCCATCACCACCTCCTTGCACGCGTACCACCAAGGTCCGCCGCAGTCTCAACCGCTCCTCATCAGCGTCCTGCTGCGCTCGCATCGTAGCAGCCCCTCGTGCCTGCGGAACTCCCCTGAATTGGGGGGGCGGCGGGCGCCCGTCGCGACGCACACCCCCCCCGTGGGCGACGGAGTTTCCGCTCGCCCCTGGCGACCGACGAAGCTTGGCCTCCCGTCCGGGCCCCGGGTATTCTGGGGCATGGATCATTCGGAACGCATCACGCTGGAGCCGGGCAAGAGAGCCGGTAAGCCGTGCATTCGGGGGCTCCGGATCACGGTGTACGATGTGCTGGAGTACCTGTCCTCCGGGATGACCGAAGAGGAGATCCTGGCGGATTTCCCTGACCTGGAGCCGGAAGACATCCGGGCGGTGCGGGCGTTCGCCGCGGCGCGTGAGCGGCGCCGCCACACAGCAGGGAGTTGAGATGAAGGTCTTGCGGGAAGGAGATCGCGGGTACGCTCTGGCGCCGGAACGTGGGCGGGTCGAGATCGTTTACGAGTACCGAACGGTCGAACTCGAGAAGTCGAAGGCGACGGTCAGGAACGTCCTTGTCGGCGTGGATGCCGAAACCGGAGAAGTCCTGACGGTGCCGGCCCAATCGACGCCGAAACTGAAGGCTGCGCCTGCGAGGGAGGCGATCGCCCGGGCCGTCTAGGTCCGAGACCAACACGTCCGACTCCGGATCCGCCCAGGCGGCGGCTCCCTTTTCAGTCGAATGTGCACAGAATGGGAAGGTGGTCGCTCAACCTCGGTTTCGGGGCGAAGACCTCCTCGTGACCCGGCACTCGGGCCTCGGACAAGCGGTCGAGCAGCGGCGTGTTCACGTAGCAGTAGTCCAACTGATGTCGCACGATCTTCCTCGAGGCCTGAAAGGTAGGCACGGGGCCGCCATGATGATGACTCAGACAGTCCGTCAGACCGAGGGTTTTCAGCCGGTCGATCACTTCCTGCCCCCCTTTGTGCTTCACGGAGCGGTTGAAGTCACCGCCGACGATCCAGTTCGCATCGTCCGAGATACACGCAGCGCGGAGCAACGCCCAGAGGATCTCCGTGAACCAGAGCCTGGGGTTGGTCACCAGCTTGATGCCCGACACATCCACGTCGGTCCACAGACGCGGTGGGATGGGAAAGGACGGCGCGTGAACCGAGACCACGTGGAACCGCTCTCCCGAGTCAAGCGTGGTCTTGCAGCCGACGATCCAACCGGACCGCTCCGTGTGAATCTTGTTGACCCACGCCGACTCCGATTCCAGGTAGGCCGTTGCGTCGATCTGCCCCTTCGAGAGAACTGCCGTCGAGAACCGAGCGTTGTGGCCCCTGAAGTACCGTGGCGAGACCAAGCGGCAGTCGTAGCGATCCTGGATCTCGCCGGGAATTCCGGTGACTTCTTGAAGCAGGAGGATGTCGGCATCCTCCCGCTCCACCATTTTCCACAGCGTGCGACGGGACCCACCCGCCTTGTTGACGTTCCATGTAAGCAGCTTCATCGGCGTTCCCACCTTCCCCGGGAGCCGCTGGAAGACGGCCCGAACGGTGCTCGCAGTCTGGAGGTAGCGATTCTCCAATGATCGGCAGTACCCCAGCCGAGGGCCTCCAGCGCGAGCGCCATGTTTGCCGAGCGCTCATGGAGCGCCGGTAGCCCTTTTGTGTGTGATCTTCACGGATTCACTAGCGGATCCTGAGGGCCCATACTGACATGTGGTCGGGAACGGGAGCGCCGCTCGGAGACGTCACCTTGAGACTGGTCGGTCCTCGCGAACGGCCGGGGGTCCAACGCAGGTAGAACGTAGACCCTGCGCGGATGCTCCATGCCCTCTGGAACGCGACGGCCGTCGACGTATACGGTCGGAGCCAAGCCGCCTCACCGAACCGGCGCCAGATGTCGGCGAGATCCCAGGACGTCATGCCCCCTGCTTCTCCACCGTTGAGATCCACCCAAAGGGTCACGTAGAAGTCCGCCAGGACCTGTTCGATCGGCCAACCACTGGCCTTTGCCAGCGACGAGAGGCCCCGTTCCGAGCGGCTGAGATCGCGCATGAGAGCATGTTCACCGCCCGTGTAGTCGGTACCCCAACGATCCAGCGCATACCGGTACAACAATGACGGGACATCGTACGCAGCTCTCGCAGATACTCGACACGGTGAGTCGTTGCCCTCCGAAGGATGGCCGATCCAACCGCATTGCTCCGGCGCGTATGGTATCCGGCTCACACCTGTCGGGTCATCGGAATCCCAGCCGAAAAAGCGTGCCAGCCCGCGGACCCAGTGATACCACGACGAGTTGCGCTGCCACTCAGCGTAGCCAAGATCCTGTCCGGATCGATGTCCGAACAACCGATAGGCAACCAACTGTTCGGCCAGCACGGCCCCGCCCTCAAGCTCCCACGACTCGAAGCGGGCGCCGTGCGATATCGCGGCGCCCGCTTGCACGATGTGGGTGACCTCATGCGCAATCAACGCTGGGTACCCGGCAAGCACTTGCTGCTTGGTCCGAGCGTTTCCGAGAACGCCACCGGGGTCTGGCACCTCTATGTAAAGCATCTCGGCGTGATTGCTGGTCCCGCACTGTTCCGGGGCAAGAAGATCCCAAAACGCGACCCAGCCGCCCAAGTTCTGCCGGTTTGCATCCTTGGTCATCAGAATCAGGATCTGCTCATTCGCGTCGACATCCGAGAGTGAGCCATAGTAGTCATCGTAGACACTCTCCAGATGGGAAGCGTAGAAGGCATCTAGTTCGGCAAACTCGGAATTCGTGAACGTGCCGCTCGGATTCGCCACGTCGTCAATCCATACGGTGCTCTCACCCACGAATCGGACGACGCCACGTAGCTGGTCGCGGTTAGCGCAATCCACCAGAAAACCGGTGAACAGGGTCAGAGTATCGTTGGCCACAAGTGCACGAGATTGCCGCGCGCGGGCGGTCGCACGAGGCAGAGAACTCACACGACGAAGCAGATCCTCGTTTGACGCCATGATTTCGTTGTGGCGTTCCCAATCGCGCTGTGGCGGGGCGGACTGGTCGGGCGGGCGAGTTCCCGTAGCGGCCCTTCGCCCTGCCGTGAGCGGCGGCAATCCAGAAGAGGACAGCCCCGCTGCCGCCACAATCTGAGGCTGGGATCGCACGACTTCAGTTGCAGCAACCGCCCCGGCCAGGACCGTCGCGTCGCCGGGCGTGCTGGTCATCGAGACAGGAACTAGGGAGGACGGAACCTCAGAGGTGGAGACGACGCCGATAAGGTAGTCGCCGCCAGTGGCGTCGCCGGGCAAGTGGAGGCAGCCGTCACCGGCACGTGTAACCTTGTAGGATCCCTGCGGAAGGTCGAGATCTTCGCGACCGAGCGGAGTCACGCCAACCGGGCGCGTATCGCTGCTGCCGGATGCGGTCACGCGCAGTTCCGCTTGTCGTGGCGGCAGGCAGTCGGCGTACGGGACGGTGATCGAGAGGCTCGTGGAACTTGCCGCAGTAACGGTGGCCCGTAGGCCACCGACGAGAACGATGTTGTTGCCGGGGATACGGTCGAACCCGTCGCCGCGGATGGTCGCGGGTGCGCCTTCGAGCAACACCGTGGGTTCAACCCGCCTGATGATGACCGCCCCCGGCGCCCGCACGGTCACCCGAAAGGCCTGACCGGCGCTGAGCCCGTCGCCGTCCGTGGCGGTGACCGTGACCGTCGCGGTTCCGGGCGCCACGGCAACGATGCCGAAGTCGCCGCCCGACACTATGGCGAGGACGATAGATGCGTCCGTCGTGCCCGCCGCGTAGGTCAACGCATCCCCGTCCGGATCGGCGAAGTACTCGGATCCGGTCCACTCGAGCACTTCTCCCACGGTCAACGTCTGGGCCGGGATCGTATCGGTGACCGCGGGCGCCTGGTTGGGAACGGTGACGTTGAAGCTGTCGGCAACCGTTAGGCCCCCGGGGTCGGCCGCCGTCACGAAGATCGTAGCTCGACCCTTGGCGCCTGCGCGGACGGTCAACGTCGAGCCCGATACCGATACGGTGGCCACCGCTTCATCGGACGTCTCCGACGCGTAGCCGAGCGCGTCCCCGTCGGGGTCGGAGAAGTACCGCGACAGGTCCAACATCTGCATTTCGCCCACGGCGAGTTCAACGGCGGGCAGCGTGCCCACGACCGTCGGCGCCCGGTTGGGTAGCGGCGGGGGCGGAGGCTGGGCCGGTCCCGCGCTATCGCCGCCGCAGGCAGCCGCCAGACCGGCGACGAGTCCGAGCAGCAGTACTGTGCCTTGCCGCCGGCCGTAGACAACGCGGGCCCAAATTCGGCGGGGCACCCGCCGGGCGACGGCGAAGGAGGCACGCCCGTCTCCGTCGGCGTCGTGCGGCATGTCGAAGCGGTCGGCCACCGTCGTCATTCAATTGAGCGTCCGGGCAACTCGAAAACCGACGCTGAGGTACCGGAAGTCGGTGGACTCCGTGAGCCGAGATGCGGCGCGGAGGAACCACGGCTCGTCGTTCCAGGCGTCGCAGTCGCTGAACTCGTCGCCCGGGGAAAGCCCGGGCACGGCGGCTGGGAAGCAGCCGATGAGCGAAAGGATTGCCGCCAACAAGCCGCATGCCGGCGTACGGCTGAGATTTCGTCCCGGCGATGGCTGGGCGGACATCCTGCACCTCTCGACCCGGCTTCAGCGTCGCATGTCTAATCTTCAGCGTCAGCACATCGCGGGAGCCGCGCAATTACTCAAATGGGGTAGTCGCGAGCCCTCCGCCCCGAGCAACATCCCGTCACGCCGTCGACCCCTCACAAACCCCGGATTACCCCACTTGAGTAATGGCGAACCTTCTGCAATTCGCTGAGCGTGAGGCCATGGTCGATACGGTCGGTTCGCACTCAGCGTGACCGGAAGAGCGTGCCTTGGAGGTGCCATGATCCGATTTGGCTCATTTTCCGACCGCAGGATCGGCGCCTGATGGCGGCGGGAGCCGCCATAGCTCCAGCGTTGGCCTGGACATGAGAGGCCCATGGGCGAGCGTCCGTACGGCGGTCACGCTGGCCCTCATGGCCTGGGCCTCCGGCTGCGGGGAAAGGGCGACCGAACCCGCGGCTCCGACCCCCGCCGCACCGCGGCCGACCACGGTCACGGTCACGCCCCCGGCCGCGCACCTTGTGACCCTGGACGCGACCGTGCAGCTAGCCGCCGAGGTGCGCGACCAGAACGGCCAGCCCATGGCGGGATCCGCCGTGACTTGGTCCAGCGGAGCAACTGCGGTAGCAACGGTGGACGCGGCCGGGCTGGTGACGGCCGCGGGCAACGGGACCGCCAGGATTGTCGCGACGGCGGGCTCGGCGTCGGGCACGGCGGCCGTGACGGTAGCGCAGGAAGTGAGCGCGATCACGGTCACGCCATCGGCCGACACGCTGGTAGTGGGCGACACGCTGCGTTTGGTGGCCGAGGCGACCGACGCGAACGGCCACCTCGTGACGGGGGCCGAGTTCGTGTGGGCATCGAGCGACACCCTGCTGGCAACCGTCGACGCGACGGGTCTGGTGACGGGGGTCGGGGCCGGGGAAGTGGCGCTCACCGCCACATCGTCCGGCGTCATGAGCCGGGCCGTACTCACGGTCCTGGCCCGCGTATCGGCGATCGTCACGGTCGAACCCGACAGCATCCTGTTCTCGGCCCTTGGAGACACCGTCCGGCTGGCCGCCGAAGTGCGCGATCAGATCGGGCGCGTGATGGTCGGTGTCTCCGTATCCTGGGCGAGCGCGGACACGCTTGTCGCGACTGTCGACCCGGCGGGGTTGGTGACCGCGGTCGGCAACGGCACGGCGAGGGCCACGGCAGTGGCGGACGAGGTTACTGGCCAGGCGCAGGTCACCGTCGCGCAGTCCGCGCGATCGGTCGCAGTGACGCCGCCGACGGTCACGACTGCGGTCGGAGACACCCTGCGGTTGGTTGCCGAGGCGTTCGACGCGAACGCTCACCCGCTCGAAGGCGCCGAGTTCAACTGGTCGACGAGCGATCCATCCGTAGCCAGGGTGGACGGAACCGGGCTCGCGCTCGGCATCGCCGAAGGTGCCGCGACGATCGCCGCCGTCACCGGGAGCGTACGCGGCACCGCAGAGATCACAGTGACCAATCCCCCTCCCAAACCGGGCCCCGGCGTCAACATCTTCGATTTCCCCATGCGCGCCGTCTCAGTGGGAGGCTTCTGGGGAGGGAACCGTCGAGTCGCCCAACCTTGGGAGGACGGGGGCCGACAGGGTCCTCTCATTCCGCTCGAGTTCATCGACTGGCTCCGCGGCATGCATGTCAACTGGGTCATGATCTCCGTGGCGCTTCACTACGACGACAGCATGGACAGCACGGTCTCTCTGGAAACCGGTCGAAACCGTCAGGTCCCCACTTGGCATGACGAGACGCTCCGGCAGGTCCTTCGCGAGTTCCGGGAGCACGGGTTCAACGTGTACGTGACCCTGGCGTTCGAGGCTCATGAGGCGGAAAGATCGTCCCGACCGGTCCAGCGCTGGCAGCTCGGGGATCCCGCGCCTCCCCATACGGGCGGCGTGCCGCCAGGCGAGGGGCCGGCAATGGCGCCGGAGAACTGGCCATGGCGGCCCGACCATCCGGATCATGAGCGGTTCGTCGCCGAATTCTGGGAAACCTACACCGAGCATGCCGAGCACTTCGCCGCCATAGCGGAGGATGAGGGCGTCGCGCTCTTCTCGCTCGGGACCGAGACGGACCGGCTGTTTCGCACGCGACCCGACCACCATGACCCGGGTCGCCCGGCTTCCGGTTACATGACCAACGATTTCGGGGATGAACTGCGGACCATGGTAGACCGTGTACGTGCCGTCTACTCCGGCCGACTGACCTACGACATGCACGCCTCGGCGCTCATGTATGCGGACTTCCACGGACGGGGCTCGGGCGCCGGCCATCTCTGGGAGGATCTCAACCTCGACATCGTGGGGATCAGCGCATGGTTCCGGCTCACGGCGAGTCCGCCGGCGACCGTGATGAGCGTTCCGGAACTGCGGGCGAGCTACGAGTCGGTTTTCGGGAACCTTCTGCGTCCGCTTGCCGACCGGAATCCTGGGCGGGCGATCGTCTTCCTCGAATACGGCGCCATGGATCTGGTTGAAGCGCCGGCGAACCCGGGATCGAGCGCGCGCCAGGGGGAGAGCAAGACGTTCGTGGATCTGAACCGGAACGGACTGGATGACGGCGAGGAGACCCAGGCCAACATCCTCGACGCATTCTTCAGGACCGGAGACCGCTATCCGGGTCTGGTCAACGGCGCCTTCCTCTGGGACAACTGGATCGGAACGGATGCGATGTACACCGAGCGCTGGCGCGACAGGCTGTTCTTTACGGTACGAGGCAAGCTGGCGGAGGCCGTGGTGAGGGACGTTTACGGTCGCTGGGCGAGAGGGGGCCGCTGAGTTCCACGGGCCGGCCGCCGGGAATCAGCGTGAGCGGGGCGAGCCTCCCATGGCCTCCAGCGACAGGATCCTCCGCACCAGTTCGGTCTGGCTTGTGATCCCCATCTTGCGATAGCTGTGTTTCAGGTGCACCCGCACGGTACCCTCCGTCACGCCCAGCGCCCGTGCGGTCCCGGCCACGGTCTGGCCGGAGGCCACCGCCGCCGCCACACGGCTCTGGGCAGGCGTCAACCCGAACACTTCAGCCGGTAACGACGGATCTATCCGGGGCCGGCTCAGCGGGTCGACAACCAGCACCAGCGCGCCGACTTCCCGGGCAAGATGATCCGTACTCAGTTCCCGCACCGGCTGGATCTCGAGGACGAGCGGCGCTCCAGCCTCCGGGCGCGTGACCTTCATCGAGCCTCCGGCGCCCTGACGGCCGTACGGGGGCAGCGCGCGCCCGAGCAGGCGCTTTAGCTCGGCGTCTTCCCGTGGAGCCTCCGCGGCCAATACGGCGCCCTCGTCGGTGAGCCCATCGCGCTTGAGAAGGAGACGCCGGGCGCGGTCGTTCGCCTCGACGATGCGCCCGTGACGGTCCAGTTGGATGATCCCCGAGCGTCGGTTGTCGAGCAGTTGGGCGGACGAAGCTCCCAGCGCCCTCGCATCGGCCAGCGCGCGCCGGACGCGCGCAAACTGGCGTATGTGCGGCGCGAGGCGCCGGATCACCTGGATCTGATCGTACCCCCAGCCGCCGGGTTCCATGGAGTCGGCGAAGGACCACAGGATCAGATACCCGTCCAACCCGTCGAGCACCATGTAGAGGCCGTTCTGCGACCTGGTGAGGCGCCGGAACTCGTTGTACACCGGCGAGGTCTTCTTCTCCTCGTCGGTGTAGAAATCGGATTTGAGGACCAACTCACCGTCGCGAAGGCCGTGCAGGCGGGGAACGGCTTCATCCCGATCCCAGTAGTCGCTGTAATACGAGCGCTCCCAGTCCACGCGACGTTCCGCACCCGCAAAGGACCGTGTCAGGAAGACGGCCGGCGCGGCCCCCCTGTGCGCGTCTCCGTACCCCAGGCTATGGCCGCTCGCGCGGGTCAGGTCGTTGACGGAGGCGGCCGCCGAGACCCACGTCGCATCGGCGAGCGCCGCCCTGTGCAGCAACGCCAACGTCCGCTCGAACTCGCCCTGCGCAGTCATCTCGTGTTCGCCCACACCTGTCGTGCACGTAACGGTTTAGGAGATCCCCGCCTGGATCGATGTGACATGCCGGGGCACGCGAGCGCCAGTGTCCTACCCTGAATTGGGTAGTCAGCGGGTGAGAGTACGCACTCCAGGCAGACTTCCACTCCGGCGGCCGGGCGCCCGGGAACACCACATCCGTAGGCCGGGGACTACCCCATTTGAGCAATTGCGAGCCTTCGGCGACTCGCTGAGTCTGAGACCGTGGTCATCGGGACGATCCCTGTCCACACGGTGGCCGTCGGTGGTACGGGGCGCGCGTGCCCGTCGCGGAGCACGCCGACAGCCGGTAATGACGACTGCGGTACGCTCTGTGGACCATGGCGGGGGAGGGCTGTTTGGCTTCGGAAACAACGTCACGCGCAGCCGGCGCGACCTCGTTCCGCTTCATGCCAATCCCACTGCTGTTGGCCTGTGGCGGCGGTGATGGTCCCGCAGAGTCGCCGACAGCGCCTGCCCGTCCCGATCCCGTGGCGACCTCGATCACCATCTCACCGGAAGCCGCAACCCTCGGGGCCCTGGGAGAAACCGCGCAGCTCAGGGCGCAGGTACTCGACCAGAACGGACGGGCCATCGCCGGCGCGACGGTGACGTGGTCGTCGAACGACGATTCAGTGGCAACCGTGACGGACGGGGGCCTGGTTACGGCGATAGCCAACGGCAGTGCAAGCGTGATGGCGGCCGCCGCAAGCCTCACGGCCGAAGCCGCGATCACGGTAGCGCAGCAGGTGGCGCAGGTGCAGGTCTCGCCGGCGGTGGACACCTTGGTCGCTCTCGAGGACACGCTACGGTTGTCGGCTGCCGCGATGGACCCGAACCAGCATCGCGTACCGGGCGTCGCTTTCACGTGGGAATCGAACGACACAACGATCGCGAGCGTCGACTCCATCGGAGTGGTGCGAGCGGTCGGCGTGGGAAGCGCCACGATCACGGCGGTCGCGGACTCCGTGTCGGGCACGGCCCAAGTGACGATTCCTGGTCCTGCTCCGTTCGATCCGACGCCTCCGCCCTCGGATCCGACACCGGTCGTGCCGGACGATGAGGCTTGCAAAGGCTGGGAGAATTGGTTCGTGGGAGACTATCGCTACTCCAACAACGTCTGGAACCGGCAGGATACGACGGACTACGAGCAGTGCATCCTGCGCAGGACCCTTCCCGGCGGGAAGGTGGAGTACGGTTGGCGCTGGCGCTGGCCGGTACGAGAGGGCCGCGTGAAGGGATATCCGGAGGTCGTATACGGCCGCAAGCCTTGGAGTCGCGTTTCTACGACCTCGGAACTGCCGAAGCAGATTGGCGCCGTCGAACGCCTTGAAGTCGACTACGAGGCGTATCTCATGGCTGAAGGACGATACAATCTGTCGTTCGACTTCTGGATCACTCGAGACAACCCGCCCAGCGAATCCGGCATCTCCCACGAGATCATGATCTGGATGGACCACGACTCCGCGCCTGCCGCTCCACAGTACTATGTCGGACCCGTGAGACTCGATGGCGCCTTGTGGGACCTGTACGTCTGGCCGGATCGGGTTTGGCGCGACTCCGCGGGAGCGACGAGATACGTCGCCGATTTCATCGCCTTCCTGAGGCACGAAGATCAGTACGTCGGTTCCGTCGACCTACTGGCGTTCTTCCAGTACTTGGTAGACAAGGAATATGTGCCGGCCCACCACTATTTTACCGCCATAGAGTTCGGTAATGAGGCGAGGAGTGGCACCGGCGAACTCTGGCTAAAGAGGTTCGAGGTCCACCAACGCTGATCGGCGCATCCAGGCGGGAGTCGTGGGTAACGCGGGGACTCGTCGTCGGCGACGAACGCCGGTCCGTGTCTCCGTCCAGCGTCGCGGAGCCGCCGGGCCCGGAGCGTGACACATACACGGCTTGCTATATCATGGACGAAACGTGTACGCAGATCTTATTTTCGTGTCGGTAGGATGAATTAATACGGATTCCGACACTTTCACGTTCAAAACCTATGGGCCATGTCGAAGAACTGAGGCGTGAGAACCGGGCGCTCAGGGACCGCTTCGCCCGGCTGAGCGGCGCGGTGCTGCGCATCAGTTCGAGCCTCGATCTGGACACGGTGCTCCGGGAGGCAATCGACGGCGCGCGGGCGCTGACCGGCAGCCGCAAGGGCATCATCACGACGATCGACGGACGCGGCCGGCTCGTGGACTTCCTGAGCTCCGGTTTCACGCCCGAAGTGCTCCAGGAGCTGGTGGTGTGGCCCGAAGGCCCCCGGTTCTTCGAGCATCTCCGGAACCTTTCCGAACCGTTCCGCCAGGCGGATGTGCCCGGCTACCTGACCTCTCTGGACCTGCCCGTGGCTCCGTGGTTCACGAAGACGATGCAGGGCGCGCCGATGCACCACCGAGGGGAACACCTCGGCCACTTCTTCCTCGGTGACAAGCAGAACGACGAGACGTTCACGGACGAGGACGAGGAGATCATGGTGCTGTTCGCCTCGCAGGCCGCGGCTGCGATCGCAAACGCGCGCACGCACCGCGACGTGCAACGCGCACGGGCGGACCTGGAGGCCCTGGTCGAGACCTCGCCCTTCGGCGTGGCGGTGTTCGACCCCGGCACCGGCCGGATCGCGTCGATCAACCGCGAGGCGCACCGCATGGCCGAGGCGATCCGCACCCCGGGCTTCCCACCGGAGCAGCTTCTGGAGGTGCTGACGTGCCGACGTGAGGACGGGCGCGAGTTCTCGCTGGCGGACTTTCCGCTGGCCGAACACCTGAAGAACGCCACGGGGATGCGGGCCGAAGAGATCGAGCTCTCCGTGCCCGATGGCCGGAGCCTGCGGATGCTGATCAACGTGACACCGCTCCATGCCGAAGATTCCGGCGAGGTCGTCTCCGTCGTCGTCACGATGCAGGATCTGGCTCCATTCGAGGAACTGGAGCGTCAGCGGGCAGACTTCCTGAGGATGGTGAGCCACGAGCTGCGCGCTCCGCTCGCCTCGATCAAGGGCTCGGCGGGGACCGTGCTCGAGGCCTCGCCGCCCGCGTCCCGGGCGGAGATGGTCCAGTTCTTCCGCCTCATCAACGGGCAGGCGAACCACATGCGGGGCCTGGTCGCGAACCTGCTGGACGCGGGGAGCATCGAGGCGGGCACGCTCACCGTGGCGCCCGAGCCCACAAGTGTGACCGCGCTCGTGGACCGAGCCCGCACGACGTTCCTGAGCGGGGGGAGCCGGAACCCCGTGCTCGTCGATCTGCCGCCGGATCTTCCCGGCGCGATGGCCGACCGCGAGCGCATCGAGCAGGTGCTCAACAACCTGTTCTCGAACGCGGCCCGCCACGCGCCCGAGACGTCGCCGATCCGGATCGAGGCGGTGCGCGACGGCATGCACGTCGCGATCTCGGTCAGCGACGAGGGGCCGGGGATCCCGCCCGACGAGCTACCGCGCCTCTTCCGCCGGCGCCCCGGCCTCATGGGAGGCACCGGGCTCGGACTGGCGATCTGCAAGGGCCTCGTCGAGGCGCACGGCGGCCGAATCAGGGCCGAGAGCGGGGGCCCGGGCCTCGGCGCGCGCTTCACCTTCACGCTCCCGGTGGCGGCGGATGCGATCGAGGCTGTCCACGCGGGTGGCCGCGTTAGGGCCGCCCCGGACGGGCGGGCCCGCGTTCTCGTGGTCGACGACGATCCCCAGATGCTGCGCTTCGTCCGCGACGCGCTCGGCGCGGCGGGCTTCACGCCGCTCGCGACGAGCGACCCGCGCGAGCTATCGCATTTGCTCGGGACCGAAAGGCCCGATCTCGTCCTGCTCGACCTGATCTTTCCGGGCACGGACGGCATCGAGCTGATGCAGCGCATTCCCGAACTCTCCGACCTGCCGGTGATTTTCATATCCGGCTACGGCAATGACGCGACTATCGCCAGGGCGCTCGAACTCGGGGCCGCCGACTACATCGTCAAGCCGTTTTCGCCCACCGAACTGGCGGCGCGGGTGCGTGCGGCGCTCCGCCGCCAGGCCGAGCCCGAGACATTTGCGTTCGGCGACCTCCGGATCTCGTACGACCGGCGGCGGGTGACCCTGGCGGGTCGCAAGCTCAAGCTGACCGCCAAAGAGTACGACCTGCTCAGCGTGCTCTCGCGCAACGCGGGACGCGTGATGACCTACGAGGCGCTGCTACGCCAGGTGTGGAACCGGCGCGGCGGGGGCAGACCGGGTCCGGTGCGAACCTACGTGAGGAAGCTCCGCCACAAGCTCGGCGACGACGCGGCGGACCCCGCATACATCCTCACCGAGCGCGCCGTAGGCTACCGCATGGCCGAGCCGGGTACTGCCGAGAACCCGTAACCCGAGCCGGTCGTGAGCGGCTCCGCGCCATACACGGTACGGACACGAGAATCGCGCATTTGTACACGTCCGGTGTATGGAAAACGCGCTATTTTCCTAGTCTTGGGCTTAGGTGAAGAGTTGGGACCCGCCTGCTCTCCAATCCGGCCCACATTGAGAAGGTCAGAGATGTCAGGCGTGACCCTTCAACGGCTGAGTCTCGGCGGTGCATACGTGCCCGCCCTGCTGGCCGGCATCCTGCTGCTCGCGAGTTCGGTGCCGGCCACCGCGCAGTCCGCCTCGGCGACGGTCGTATGCATGGGGAGCGAGCGGAAGACCCTCGAAGGTTCAGGCCCCGTCCGGCGCGTCATCACGGAGGATGTGGCGGTGGTCTACCGCGTGCACTGTACGCGCCGACGACCGGGGGGAGATGGAGAGGACTATCTAGGCCCTTTGAGAGGGACGAGCAACACTACAAGTAAGGAGGTGCGAGATGTCGAGAATGGAATGGATCAATCTACTTGGTCTGCTTACTGCCGTCGTAGCAGGAGCATTCTATGTCGGTCATCTAGATGGCAGGGTTGACACCATCAATCCCGCGCAGGCCATTAGGGACATCAACGCAACTAGGGATAGTGCCCTTCAAGTCATCGAAAGGGCAACCGAAGGTTTCTCAGACCCCGGAAGTCTGCAATCCGACGTCTTCGAGTGGAGGCAAGGCGAAGGAGCCGTTCAGATGATCAGGGTGACCGAGGGGATCTGCTACCTCGTCTTTGTCACGGGTAGGTTCCAAGGTGGCGGCGAGAGCGTTTCTATCTACGAAAGCGGCGACTTCTGGTTCTTGGGCGGGAACTCCCTCCAGGCAGGTATCGGTGCTCGCGCACGATGCTGGAAGTTCCCGACCTTTGAAGCAACATAGCGTAGGCAGCAGCGGAGTTCTGTGCATGCCACCGGCCGCGCCAGCCGCCGACAGGCCCACTAACCGGTCGTGAGTTGGCGCAGGATTTGTGATACTGGCTTGAGCCGGAGAGTGTTCCAGAGCTGAATCGAACGAGAGAGCACCAGGACGAGCGCGCACGACGGGGTCGTCGCCTTCGCGCTCAAGATCGTGAGCGAGATGATCACCCTGCACTTTCGCTGGCGTCACGGCGGCAAGACTACGGTCCCGATAGGGTCTCCGGACCCACGTTCAGTAGCGGCTCGACCACCAAGCGAGTCGCGGTCGCCGGGCGGGATAGGCAGGGCGGGTTGCGCCTCGAGATCCCGCGCCCGAGCTTCCGCGGCCGCCTGCTGCTGACCGCGTCGCCATGGAATAGGTGAACCCCGCGACCCGAGCCACCAGCGTCATGAACAGTGACAAAGGGATCCATGGTTGCGGTGCGCGGCAGGAAACGGCTCGGTTGGCGACAGCCGTCGATCGGCCGCGCGTCGAGCCCCACGCGACGTTATGGCCAGCACAGCTGGGGGCGGCCCCGGCATGCCGGGGCCACTGCAGGCGCCGCGGGTGCGGGTCGCAGAGACCGAGCGCATGGCGCTGGCAACCAGCACCTCGCCTTTACGGCGTCCTCGCGTACCGCGCTGTCGAAGGGGCGTGTCGGAGCAGCCTAAACGTTCCTCAGCAAGCTGGCGGCGGTCCGCGATCTGCCGCTCCGCGCGTGCCGGCCAACGCCTGTCCAAAACCTGCCCTCAAGTGTTTTCGTTATCGCCGGCGAACGGACATACCGGCGCCGTTTCATCCCGCACGTCGTGTGCGCGGCGTTCCAAGTTTGTCCCGAATTTCTCTGCGGCTATTGGTTCTCGTGCGTGTGCCGCCTCCAAGAACGGAAACAGAACGCGAACTTCGCCGTCGCGTATGGTGCATCGGCCGTCTCACTCAATGATGAGAAGCGATTGGTCACACCCTAGCTGATCTTTCGCTTCACCACCGCTCGGGCAAGTTCTCGCACGGTTTCACGAACATCAAGACCATCCGGCAACGCATGAAGCTGAGTAACTCCGGTATCGGCATGATGGCCATCGAGGTCATACCACACGCGAATCGTCCCGCCTCCCTTTGCATTCATCTTGAGCGTAACGGTTTTGATCAGCGGAAGCCGATCTTGAGCTAGTTCTTGCAGCCTCATGTTTTTCTCCTTGTCAGCGGGTAAGCGGTCAAGAACTAGCCGCCGCGCACCAGCCGGCGACGCTTGGCAAACCAACCTACGAAGAAGGTGGCGGCGCAGAAGTTTGTCCCCGAAGCGGGTCACTTGCCAAAGTAGGTCTCAACGGCGGACGGGGTTCCGACCGTGGAAGGATCTTATATCCCAAGCTCCGTGGCGATCCGCTTCACGATCGGGCGCGAGTCGATGTGGTCGCCGTGTCCGATTCTCCGATTGGTCAACTCCGTCGCGTTGATGGACACAAAGCCGGGCGCCGCGTTCAGGGGTGCCGGTGCGGCCCCGAGGCGCTTTTCCCAGCGCTGGTCGGGGTTTCGTTTGAGGAAATCCAAGAGTCCGAACGTCACCTCGCTAGCGGCATCTCCAATGGAATGCGCCCACTCCCGTGGCGCCTTCTCGTAAGTCGACAACTTGAGGATACTGTCGAACCTGGAATAGACGTTCGCTTGCTTGCGCACCAGATGTTGCAACCCCGAGTAAAACGGGCCCACGTAGTCCGTTTCAACGTTCCCGCCCGCGCACTTCGTGACATGCCGGCGTTCCACGTCCGGTGCGAGCATCACATAGTTGTCGATCAGCCAGTCTTCCCGCTCCACTTCCTCGCTATCGTCCTTCTTCGTGCCCCGCTCGAAGAGCGCGGTCATTTCATCCCCTGATGCCCCGTAGGGAACAGAGTGCTTGTTGACCAATGCAGCCAGCGTATGGCAAGCAAGGAAATTGCCCATCGAGTGACAGAGCAGATTGACCGACTTGCCGGACCGCTTCAAGCGCGACAACAGGGAACCGAAGGCCGCCGCCGAACCGATCGCTTCCTTCTGATCCGAGGAATAGCTGAGAACATTGCCGTTCGATGGCCACGAGAACCCAATGAACGCCGACAGGCCTTGCTCATCTGTATCCTCGTTGGGTTCTTCCGTGGCTTCGTTCGGTTCCTCGGCGTCTTCGGTCCGTTCGGGAGGCGATGTGACAATCGGTTTGCCCAGCGATTTCATGGTGTCTGTCAGAATCCGGAACCATGTGAACGCTTCGAACAACTCCACGTTGAACCCATGGACGCATACGACAACGGAGTCGACCCTTGGATCGCCGAGGAAATCCTCGGAGAACACCTTCTCGTTTGAGTCCCGGACAACGGCGCCGCGCGGCATCTCATCCCCTCGAACCGTTCCGAGATAGAACCGCATGTACTCTTCCATGTCGACGAAGTAATACCCGCCGCGAGAGAGTAGATGTCGGGTGTCGCGATCTTTCTCATCGAGTATTCTGCCCAAACGGTGCATCGCCCGGTTGGTGGCGAAGAATCGTGGCATAACTATCGTCTCCTTGTTCAGGGTGACCACGTGTGCCGAGGATTCGTGCGTCCTGGTGCAAGTTCTCGCTTCACTCCATCGGGCTCGCCACGCTCAACTCAAGCTGCGCGAACCCGAAAACCGCCCAGGGCTCCCTCGCGGGGTCGTTGTGGACGGCGCGGACCACGAAAATTACAAAGAACTGGCCGTTGTACGCGAAGACCTTGAAGTTCCTTTTGATAAGCGCGTCCTCCTCAACGACCGAGTCGTCGTCCCGGCTCAGGACGGAATAGCCATTGTAGTCGTCCCGAAAGCCCGTGGCGCGGATTCGGAATGGGTATGGTGGAAACAGATCGTCCTCCATTCCCACAGCCAACTCCTCGGTGAACTGGATGGCGCGACCACTCGGCATCCTTACCTGGTTGAACAAGCCGACCGCATCGAGCGAAGCCGGATCGAGTCGCGCTAACGTTTCGTCTCCCGCTGCTACACGAAGAGTCCCTGCTACGCTGGCCGCGGCCCAAACGGCATCCACGAGTACCGACGGATCGGAGATGAGCGAGTCCGGGCCGACTCTAACATCGACCGGAGCGCCGGTCCTGTCCATGGCCACCCAGTCGGTTGGTGGGGGCTGAACCGGGGGATTGAGCGCCACGAGCTGACCGTTCACATACCACACCGCGAAAATGCAAACGGCAACACTCCCGCTCGCCTTGAATGTCGCCATCGTGAACGTGCTTCCCTCGACACCCCCGAAAAACCGGTAGAGGCAGGCGGTTATCACCAGACCGACGTTGACGGCGGTTATGATGGGCGGCTGGTTGAGCCAGAGAGACAACGCGGCTCCGGCGGAGAACAGCGCGATCAGGGCGAGCACGATCTTGGTTTCGACGTTCACGTTGAGCTTCCTTTGAACGATGGATTAGGACATTCTGATCACTTGGCGACCGAGTGGGTGAGTGGCGCGACCCTGCCTGACCCGCTTATTCCTGCCCGCCCCGCTGCTCCAACAATCTGGTTGCTGGACCGTCGCCCCGCTATGTTCGGCAGTAGAGGAAGAACGACCGAGCCAGGTCGCCCGCAGCGCCCGGAATTCGCCGCGATTGGTCACCCAGTTGCATCGGCGACCGGCCCCAACGCAATACGCGACGGCACTCGTGATCGCAAGTCGCCCCGGAGATCCAGAGGAGAATCTGAATCCCATGCTTAGGAATACGCTGATCCTGCCGGATAAGGACGCCCGCCTCGCTGCGCGTATGCTAAAGGACGCCATCGACGCTCTGGATGTCATCCTGATGTTGGTCTTCGGGAAGGGAGCACAAGCCGAGCAGATCGTCGAATGGGCAGATCGACTGTGTGAGAAGACGCGCACCGCCGGGGGATCGACGGTGCGAAGGGTTGTATGGATCAGGAATCCGGAATCTGAGTCGATCCGGAAAGTGCTGAGCACGGTTTTCGATAGCGGCCCTCCGCTGGTCGCCGTGCTCAATTTCCACGACAAGTTGAAGGGCACCATGAACGCGGGCGACACGATTCGACCGCTGACTCTGGAACGCCTCTTTCTTCGAGGCGGAGAGACGGACTGACATGCGCCGAGCGCTCCCTGTTCTTGCCTCGGTCCAACTCCTCGTTCAGGTGTGTCTGCCAGCTCGGCTCATCGCGCAGGACATCGATCTAGGTACGGTTGTCACGGTGCAGGCAGAGACCCGTGGAGACTCGTTGGGCTTCCCGGGGCCCACTCGCGATATCGAGATCGACGAGAGCATCAGGATCGATTGGAATGAGGCGGCGCTGATCAGTGAGCTCGGCCGGAACCTGGGGATCCTGGCGACGGGCGATCCGTTGGGTGAGCGGATAGACATCCTGCGTTACCTGACGGGCCAGTTCCTGCGGAGTCAGGCCGCGCTGGTAGAGTTCCTCGAGGCGGCCAGCTCCTTGGAGGCCGCGCGGCTGCAGGCTGCTGCGGACACCGCGGCGCGCGAGGCCGAGAGGGACTCGGCCAGCAATCGATTCTCCCGCATCGCCGGCGCGGCACTCGATACGCTCATGGACGGCGACCGAATGGAACAGGCCTTTGGTGCGGCCGACGCCGAGGCGCTGCTAGCGGCGGGCGACGAGGCGGTTCTCGGTGGCAGCTACCAAGCCCTGGTTGACGCAATCGGGAGGTTTCTCGAGCCGGAACTGGAGGAACTGTCAGATCAGTTGGCCGCACGGGTGGGTGAGGGACGGACGATTCGGGTGTACATGTCGGCGTGGATTTCGAGCTCAGGGGCCACTCGGCGACTCCACCTGGACGGGTACGATGATCTGGAAACAGGTGAGCCGGTCCCTTTCCCACGTTTCCAGGTGGTGATGTCCGAGCGGACGAAGCGGGAACTGGAAGGCGCACAGCAGTTTCAGGCCATCGTCGAAAGCCCCGAGGTGCTGAAGGCCGAGCTCGAAGCAGCGTTGCGGGCCGTGAGGGCCATGGCGACATCGCTCACCCGGACGATCGGGACGGATGTCTTGCAACGTGCGCTCGCGCGGCTCGAGCTTGATCTGGCGGGGGCTGACTCTGTCCTCATTCAAGTCCGAAACGCTCGCCGGGCAGTTGAGGCGCTTTCGAGCGTACCAGAGGTCGATCCGGCAGACGACATGGCGGTGCTACTGACCTTCGTGGGCCGACTTGAAATCGAAATCAGTCGGCTCCTGAACGCCGTAGCGACTGGGGGGCAGGTACTGTCCAGGCTAGCCGATACTCTCCGGGCCCGGGTCAGTGCGGGGACTTTTCCGGCGGCGGCGGATACGGCCGTGATCGAGGCACTCGCGGCAACGGCCGCGGCGCTCAGAGATGATCCCGATGTCCGGCAGATCGTCGACCGGGTGCGCGGCCTCGCCACGACGCTCGGCCTGACTCGGAGGGTCGTGGACGGCGGCCGAGCCGTGAACTCGGTCGCTCGCAGCGTCGACGCGAACACCCCCCTCGACACCTCCCTGGACCTCAAGACGGCCGGTGAGCGCCATCCCGGTGACAGGGTGGATATCGGGGCTCGTGTGGTCCTGGAGTCGGCGGAGGGCCAGCAGATTGCGATTGCGAGGGCGCGTCAGACGGTTCGGTTGCGCGTGCGGGGCTTCTATGTGGAGACCCGTGGCGTCCTCATGTTCACCGATCCCAGGTCGAGTCGCCTCCCGGCCTCCAGCTTCGAACCGACCCTCGGCCTATCCTATGTGGCCCACTACGGCTGGATGGACCAGCGCCTCTGGAACGATTTCCTGAATCCAGGTGTTGGTCTGGCGGTGGCGCTTCTCGACCACGATCCCAAGAGAGACTTCGAACTCGGCCTGGCAGCCACCATTTCCCTCTTCCGCGATCTCGTGCATGTGGGCTATGGTCGGAATCTCCAAGCTCGAGCAGATTTCTTCTATATTGGCCTCAACCCACTCGTACTCGGAGACCTTTGGAACACGTCAGGGTTCTGATTGTTCTAACCCGGATGCCAGCGAATCGACGCCGAGCCGGTTTCCGCGGGCAGGATCATCCAACGTGGAGCGATCCGGAGTTCCTCTCCGCGCCTGCGGCTGCAGGCCGAAGCCTAGGATGTGGCTTTCCGAGAAGCTCCTGTATCCTTGCCGTTCTGTTCTTTCGACCCGCCTGGTAGCCTCGGCGCCAGCCGCAGTACGCCGCCAGCTTGGAATCGCGTTACGACCGTGTCCGCCAGCGGGCGTCGAACGGAAGTCGGTTCAATGCCCGCCCGCATCGCCGCCACAACGCCTGCCGCCTCCCAGTAGTTCTCGACCTCCCGAAACTGGCCTTCCTTCCAAGGGAGTCCGGACAAATCGTTGTTCATCAGGTTGGCGTTCTCACGGACCGCGATCACGGGAATCCCCTGCTCGAGGGCGGCGAGCGTCGGCAACCCGAGGCAACCAGACGGCAGGACCAGGCACGATACGTCTTCTGCTTGAAAGCAATCACGGCCCGCATCCTCGGTCGCGAGTATTCGCGGGCTCCGTTGCAGTCCTTTCAGGGTGCACTGAAAGAACGTTGTCGAGAACGCCTCGGCGGCCATGCGGGAATCCACGATGCCGGGATCCATGTCCGAAATCTCGCGCGACTCAAGCATGGGGGAATGCGCCGTCGGAATGTCGTACATGCTTGAGACAGCATGAGTGAGCATTGCCTCCACACCGCCCCACGGGTTCACGATCTTCCCTCCCGCATGGAAGTACGCATGATGAAGCTCCGGCCGCACGTCGATCACTGACGACAGCGCTACGGCATCGTACTGATCCTGCCGGTCGGTCAAGAGTTCGCACAACGCCTCGAGACCCTCGATCCTGCCTATCGCGCGTCCCGACGGCGCCGACTCCGCCCGCATCTTCACGCCGGGGTCCAGGAGCACGACCTCTGGGCATCGCAGGCCGTACGCAGCCCTCGCGGCGCTCACTGTGTTGACGCCCGCGTGAACAAAGAACTCATCGTCGTGGGCATCCATGACCACCAACACCCGGTTCGACCGCACGGGCTGAAGAGCTACCGTCCCCATGAGCAATCGCGTGACGACACTACCTTCAACGTACAGGGCGTTGCTCGGCATTTCGTTCACATCGGAGGCGTTCACGACGTTCGGGTGCAGCACGATCGTATCGCACACTTCTCCCAGCAGCTGCGCTACCGGACCCGCATCCCCCGCGTGTCCGCCGATCTCCGCCCCGATCCCCGTCGGCACCAGGAGAACCGCGTTGAACGTGTCGGCGTTGACCGACCGCCGAACTCGGAGCTCGAATATTGAAGGCAACTTCGGACGCGCAGAACCTTCGAGGCCTCGCAAGACACCCACTTCGCACCGGAGCGACGCCGGTCCAGACGAGGACACCACAAACCGCACGGGCACAACGCCCGGGTCCAGCGATCGCTCACATGCCGCAGCCACCTGGCCCAGCAATCCCTCCCGGGTGGCATTGACCTCGAAGTCCTCTTCCTGTAGCACCATCGAGTGTCGTGGTCCGTTCATGGCTCCCTCCATCAGCTCCGCTGCAGGACGCGAGCCGTCCACGAAGCTGACCGAAACGACTTGGCCGTGAACTCCCCCGCCGCGTCCGCATCAAAGGGCTCGCATGAGAACACGTTCACGTAGGCAACCTCGAGGTCGGTCAGCGTGTGGATCACGATCGTGCTGGTGAGAATAAACTGCACGGCGCTCGTGCCCTTCGTTCTTGGGTCGGTCTGCTGCTCGTCCTCGGGAACTCCGAGATCGTCCCAGAAATGGAGATCGCACCGTTCCATTCCAATCAGGTCGCACAGCTCGGCAAGGAACTCTGCGATATGTTCACGCGTGAACCGGCGTACGTCGCACCCATGTAAATCGAGCACGAGCTCCTGCCCGTAGGGGGCCGGCGAGGGCGTCGTCTCACGCATCTGCATCGAGCTTATCTCTGAATCGTCGGAGTTCCGCACGTCCGGTTGCCGCGTAGGGAGCCTTCCCGGACTTGATATCCGTTATCACTTGTACTTGTAGGAGATCTTCGTCACCGCTCGCGATGCCCTTGGCCCACAGAAGTTCAACCAGCGCGCCGATCAGTCGCGCCTCGCGTTCTCTCGCTCTCACGAGTTCGGGCCGATTCAAACCGCAGACCTCGATACACGCCCGACCACGGTCGGTTCGTGCAATCATGACTCCGGACTTGTCGACGTAGAGGTGTTGCTCCGGATCGTCCCACAGCGGGTTGACCAGGAGCGGGTTCTCGGCGTGTTCGCCCCCCGGTTCCGAGGCATGGGAGCCATTCACCGGGAAGCGTGTCTTCTTCCACTTTCGATTGCAGGTGATACACGACAACAGGAGGTTTCTCCAATCGTATGCCAACCAATAGTAACCGGGATGATCGACGGGATTTCCGTTCATGTCGGAGACGGCTCCCTTGGGTCGCCAGTGTTCGATGTCACCGTACTGGCCGACGAGCACGGGAGTTTCACAGTAGGTACACTTGCCGAAGAAGGGCCCGCGAGAACACCTGTAGATATCCCGTAAAGCGTTGTCTTTGTACAGGGCATCGTTGATGCTCGGCGATTCGCCTTCGGCGACGTTCGCAATCAATTCGTCACGGGCCGTGTGGCACTTTTGTCGCCACGTGTCCCACTCCGCGCTTACGGGCGGCGAGAAGGAAACCCTAATCAAAAACCTACTCGAGTCCGTCGAGGATTTCGCGAAGGCCGGCACGCTCACCAGCACCGGACTCAGAACTCGAACGCAATCGCGTCAGGAGTTCCGCCAGCGCCGTCGCGCTCGGACTGAACGTCTCGGCGAGGGAATCACGGAGATCGTTCAATTCCACGTGGTCTTCGTCTGTAAGCGGTTCGTCGTTGAGGGCCTTCGCCTGGAGGTCGGCGTACCGTTCGATGGTACGCTCTACACGGTCGCTGGTCGTGCGCTCGAGGCCGAAGAGGGGTGACGTCAAAACTTGATCCGCACCGCGCGCGGCAGAGGCCGAAAGATCAGTGACCACGTCGACGCCATCCAGGGAATCGACGTAGTTGAGCAGCACAAGTTGACCGGACTCCGGTGGGATCTCGGCCGATCCAATCGCGACGAGAGGAGAGTGGGTCGTGGCGATGAACTGCACGGCGGGAAACGCTTTGGCGAGCCGCTGGACGAACGCAAGCTGCCAGGAGGGGTGCAGGTGTTGCTCGATCTCGTCGAGCAGCACGATGCCCTCGATCCGCTCAAGCCCACGTGACTCGGTCGAAGGTGAGGCGAAGTAGGACCAGCCGAGCAGATCACAAATCCAGGTCAATGTAGCAGCGTAACCATCTCCGACGGCACCGGTGCCTACGGGACTGCCCCAGGAGCCGCTAATGCGTAGCCCACGGGGATCCCAGGTAATCGAACCGGGTTCAAGGCCGAGCACGTCATCAACGTTTCGTAGTAGCTCGTCGAGCGGGATGTCCTTGTGCTGCGCAATGCGAAGCAGGACAAGCTCGGCACTCTGAAGTGGCGCGTCGTAGTTGAAGAGCGAGTACACTGAGTCCATGATGCGATACCGTTCGACCTCGGCGGTGCCGAAGGTGCCACGCTTGGCACCATAGCCGCACACAAGCAGGTCCTTCAAATCTGACCCGCGCCGATCTTGCTTCAGGTCTTCACCCTCGTCCCCATTCTTGTGGAACGTTGTCGTGATCGTGAGCTTCTTCGCCGGGTCGGTCCGAGACGTGAGCGTGAGTTCGATCTTCGCTTCCCCCTTCGCTTCCTTGCGACCGTGGCGGATCATGTCTCCTTCCAGCTCGGTGAAGAGGCCGGACGCACGCGTCTCGTCGCAGAGGCAGAGGGCGATACACCGCAGGATCGTGGTCTTCCCCGTGCCGTTCTCACCAACGATCAGCGTCCAGCTCGGACTCGCGTCTCCGGGCGGAGAGAACCGGATAATCTCCTCACCGGAGAAGCACCGGATGTTCGTGAGTTTGAGCTCTGAAATGTAGAACATCGTGGCCCGGGTTATGGGTGGTCCGTGGGGGTCGCAGTAGCCTAAAGGCTAGCCATCCGCGACGAGGGGTGCAACGCACCTCGAAGGCGGTGCGCCGCCCTCCGGGTGGCCATGCCTCCCGGCGGTTCAAGCGTGCTCTTTGGCGCCGCTCTCCGGGTCATCCGGACCCGCCCGTCACCCTGACATGCTGGTTGCAAAGGCGCTCGGCCTCGGCACGGGGCACGATGTCCTCGGGGCCTGACCGGCTGTAACACCAAGGTCCGCTGCGGTCTCAACGGCGCATCATCAGCGTCTCGCTCGCCCGAAGGCCCTGTGCAGTAGCGGACGACCCCGCGGACCTCCCCTGAATTGGGGTTCGGCGGGCGCTCTTGGCGCCCCACATCCCTCCTGCGGCGACGACGCTTCCGCACGCCCGCAGCGGGCTTTCTCGGGGTTCTCGGCACCCCTCTCGTTTCGCCCGACCCCCCCATTTGGGTGGTTGTTTGGGGGGGGTAAACGCTTATTTAGTAGTGCTTTCCGATGTTGTCCGGTCCTTTCTGAATGGAACGGGTCCGTTTCGATATGGTCGATGCGGGATCATCTGAAGGCACACAGTTTTGCGGCCGTAGGCGGGCGCGTGGCGCGTCCGTTGGGCTCCGCCTAGGCTACCCCCCCCCCCCCCCCAATTTTGGGCGGCAGGCCGCAGCCAGGCGGCAGCTAGCGATGCTCGCCGTCGAGCCTGACTTCTGTGCCCGGCGGCGCGGCGGGCGGGGCGGGGAACTCGTGCGGGCGCGCGCGCTCGTGATCAGTGCCTCGCTCGCCACCGCCCTCGCGCTCGCGGCCGGCGCGGCCACCACGACGCCGACCCCGGCGGCGGCGCAGGAAGCCGCCCCCCGCCTCCTCACCGGCCTGAGCGCCGAAGCCGGCCCCGGCGGCGTCACGCTCGCCTGGACGGTGGACGAGGAGCGCGCCCACCGCGTCGCGGGCTTCACCTGCGTCTTCCGCAGCCCGGCGCACCTGAGGACGGGCGTCTCGGGCGCGGTCCCGTGCTGGCCCGAGCGCGGCCCGGCGCACGCCCGCGCGGCGACCGTCGCCAACCTGCCGGAGTACGGCGACTACGACTTCGAACTCGTTGCCGTCGAGCGGCCGGGCGGCCCCGCCATCCCGTGGCCCCAGCGGGCCCTGCGCACGCGGGTCACCGTCACCGAGGCGCTGGCGGGTGCGGCCGGCCCCGGACGCGCGGTCACCGGCGCGGGACCGCTCGTCGAGGGCTGCGGCCCCGCCGACGTCCCCGGCAAGGCCCCGGCCCCCCCACGCCCCTGGCGGCTGGACGACATCGTCTCGGCCGCCCACCTCACCCACTACCCCGGCCGCGGCTGGACGCCCGGGGGCGACCCGCAAGCGCCGCCCGACTGGCCGGACATGCCGCCCATGACGGACCTCATGGCGGCCACCGATCTCGACCCCGAGCCGTTCCGCCGCGTGCTGGCCGGGGAAGCCGTCCCCGACGAGGCGCTGCAGCGCACCCTCGCCGACGCCCGCTTCGACGCCGTGCTCGAGCGCGCCGGAGCCGCCACCAAGGCGCTCCTCCGCCCCGCCCCCGGCGGCGGCTGGGAACTGCGGCTCCACACCAGCTATCCGTTCGGCGCCGACTACCTCTACGAACCCGGTCACGCCGTGCGCGGCTGGGCCGACGCGGCCACGACGGCGGCGTGGCCCGAGCTGTGGAACCGCTCGGACTGCCCCCCGCTCCACTGGCCCGACGGCACCCACGACGTGGCGCTCGCCCTCTCCGACGCGGCGGGCGGCGGGCGGCGCCTCGCGCACTCCGGCTACGGCTGGTGGGCGGTGGCGCCGGTCGGGATGTACCCGGAGCGCATCGTGGCCACCAAGGGCGGGCTCTCGTTCGGCGCGGCCACCCCGGAGACGTCGGAGACGCCGGAGGCCGGCGCGACGTGGCGCGGCCGCCTCAGCGGTCACCTGTTCGCCGACAGCAGCCGGTTCGCGGTCGCGGGCGACGCGACGCTCACCCTCGAGCGCGCGGACGGCGGGACGCGGCTGGCCGGACGGATCGAGAACGTCGTGCTTGCCCCCCTCGACCCCAAGAGCCTGCAACCCGAGGCGGCCCCGGCCCTGCCGTGGCGCGCGCTCACGCTGGAAGCCGGCGCGGCGAAGGACGGCGCCTGGTCGGGCGCCCTCGGCATCGACCAACCGAGTCCCGAGCAAACGCCCGGAACCCTCCCCGTCTCGGGCGCCTTCCGGGGCGACTGGCGCGCCGCGGCCCACGGCCCGGACGGAAGCGAGATCGCCGGGCGGCTCCGCCTGTGGACGCCGCTCCCGGACGGCGCCGACCCGCGCACCGCGTGGCCGGAACAGGCGGTGCTCGTCGCCGGCTTCGGCGCGGTCCGCACGCCGTGAGCCTGCTTCGGCCGTTCCCGGCCCTGGCTGCCTTGGCGTCGGCGGCGGCGCTTGCCCTGTTCGCCGCCGCCCCGGCGCTCGCGCAGGATCCGTCCGCACCGGCGGGGTGCGGCACGAGTACGCTATCGAGCCAACTCATCACCGCTGTGAGTTCGACCGAGACGAGCATCACGGCCACCTTTGGCGGTGCTACTGACGGTTTTGCCGGCGGAGTCCAGATCTGCGACGCCGCGGGCACGACGGCCTACGTTTACGGCAGCAGCGGCGGCGCAAATAATCCCGCCGGCGGCACTCATACATATACGAAGTTCGGCCAGGGAGACGCCGCGCCGGCCCTGACGGTGGGCACCGACTACTGGCTTCGATGGAACAGCTACGGAAACGCCCAGCCGTGGGTCTACATCCGCACCGCGGGCACCCGCGCCTCCGTCTCGCTCGCGCTGAACTCCGCCGGGGACGACAACACGTACCACAACGGCGACGCGATCGAGATCACGGCGACGTTCGCCGAGAACGTGACGGTGGGCACGACCGGCGGCACGCCCCGGATTCCGTTCACCATCGGCACGACGGAAAGGCACGCGACCTACGCGAGCGGCAGCGGCGGCACGGCGCTCGTGTTCAGCTACACCGTGCAGACGGCCGACGTGGACTCCGACGGCATCACGGTGGCCGCCAACGCGCTGGAGCTCAACAGCGGCACGATCAACCTCACCGCGGGCGGCACCGCGGCGGCCCTCGACCACGGCGCCGTGTCGGCCAGCACGAGCCACAAGGTCGACGGCGGCGCCGCGACGATCTCGAAGGTGGCGTTCACCAACCAGCCGACCGGCGACTACGGGACGATCGGGAGCGACGTCGAGGTCACGGTGACCTTCGACCGGCCGGTGACGGTGACGGGCACGCCCCGCATCGAGCTGAATCCGCCGTTAGGCCCCAACGACGAGATCCGGTACGCGCGCTACGACACGGGCAGCGGCGACAAGGCGCTGGTGTTCAAGTACACGCTGGTGGAGGGGGACAGCGGCGGCGGCACTCTGCTAAACGTCGGGGCGAACAAGCTGACGCTGCCCGCCGGCGCCGCCATCCGCACCGGCACGGCGGACGCGACCCTGACCCACACCGGCGCGAGTTCGGGGAAGCTCGTGAGCGCGCTGAGGCCGTCCGTCGACGTGGCTGTTTCGAACAGCCCGACGGTGGACGCGGACCTGAACGGCACGGCCGAGACCTTCACCGCGGCCAGCGGCAACAACGAGATCACGGTGTTCGTGGACTTCAACAACTCGGGCCTCGGAGGCATGGCGGTCGACACCAAGGGGTCGAACGCCAACGTGCAGATCGTGGTGACCGTCGGCAGTGCGGATTTCACGCTGAACTACCTCCGCACCGCAGTCGGCGAAGTGGTGTTCGGCACCCATACGGTGCTGGCCACGCACGCGGACACGGACGGCATTGCCGTCAAGCGCGACGCCTCGGGCAATGTGATCCGCCTGTCGAACGGCGCCACCGTCAAGAACAGCGCGGAAAGCGGCGGCAACACGGCGAACCTGGGCGCGAGCGCGGACCTGGGCGTGCGTGTGGGCACGCGGTCGGGCCCGCCGGCGCTGGTGCGCGGCGCCAGCTCTGTGCCGCTCGCGCAGGCCTCCGCGGTGCAGACCGCGACCGGCGCGGACTACACGTTCAAGCTCGCGGACTTCAAGTTCTCGGACGCCCACAACGATCTCCTCAAGGAGATAGGGATCGAAGGCCCGCCGGCGGGCACGGCGGGCAGGCTCACACTGAGCGACACGGCCGTCGTGGCGAACCACTTGATCTCGCGGTCCGACATCTCGAGCTCGAAGCTGAAGTTCGAGCCGGTGGCGACGTTCGAGGGCACGGCCAGCTTCAACTTCTGGGTGGTTGACGCATACGACGAATCCGACCCCGTCAACACGAACACCATGACGGTCAGGGTCGGCGCCAGCGTCGGCCTCGCGCTCAACTCCGCGGGCGACGACAACACCTACCACAACGGCGACACCATCCAGGTCACGGCGACCTTCGGCGAGTCGGTGACCGTGACGGGCACGCCCCGCATCCCGTTCAACCTGGGCGGCGCGACGAAGCACGCGAACTTCCTCCGCGGCAGCCCCGGCACGGACCTGGTGTTCGGCTATGAGGTGCAGTCGGGCGACAGCGACGACGACGGCATCGAGATCGCCGCCAACGCGCTGGAGCTGAACAGCGGCACGATCAACCTCACCACGGGCGGCACGGCGGCGGCGCACGACCACCCGGCGGTGGCGGCGAGCACGAGCCACAAGGTGGACGGCGCCGCGGCGTCGGTCTCCAGCGTCGAGTTCACCAACCAGCCGACCGACCACTACGCGGCGATCGGCGGCGAGATCGAGGTCACCGTGACCTTCGACCGGCCCGTGACGGTGACGGGCACGCCGCGCATTCGACTGAGCCCGACCTGGGGCCCCGTCGGCACCCCGTCCCGGTACGCGGAGTACGAATCGGGCAGCGGCACGACGAAGCTGGTCTTCAAGTACACGCTCGTGGAGGGGGACGACTCGGGCAGCACGAACCTGTCGGTGCCGTCGAACGCGCTGGAGCTGAACGGTGGCACGATCAACACCGGCGCCCTGAACGCGACCCTGACCCATTCCGCCGCGCTCTCGGGCAAGACCGTCTCGGTGAAGCGGCCGACGATCAGCGCAGCCGCGACCGTCGGGTCGCCGGGCGTGGACGCGAACCAGGACGGCATGACGGACACGTTCGTGGCGGGCGCCACCTTCGGTGTGGCGGTGACGTTCGACCAGGCCATGGCGGTGGACACGAAGGGGGACAACGCCAACGCGAAGATCGTCGTCGACATCGGCGGCACCGAGGTCACGCTGAACTACATCGCCCACACCGGCACACACGTGCGGTTCGGCACGCACACGGTGGCGGCGAGCGACCGCGACGACGACGGCATCACCATCAAGCGCGACGGCTCGAACAACGTGATCCGCCTGGCGGGCGGCGCGACGGTCAAGGGCGCCGCGGCCGCCGGCGGCAATTCCGCGGTGCTGACCGCGGCGGCGGACCCGCAGGTGGGCACGGAGGATGACAGCAACATCCGGGCCCGGGTGCGCGGCACGAACACGGCGCCGACGACGTCGAACTTCGCGGTGACGACCGCGACCGACACGGACTACACCTTCCGGATCGAGAACTTCCCGATCTCGGACAGCGACGGCGATGCCGTCCACATAGTGGAGATCACGGGCCTGCCGACGGGCACGCACGGTGCGCTCACGCTGGCCGACACAACGTTCACCGTGCCGCATACGGTCGCGCGGGCGGACATCGAGGCCTCGAAGCTGAAGTTCGAGCCGGCGTCGGGCTTCACGGGCGACGCGACCTTCAACTTCAAGGTCGTGGACCCCTTCGGCACCACCTCGGCCTCGGCCGCCACCATGACCGTCAGGGTGGGCGCCAGCGTCGCCCTCTCGCTCAACTCCGCCGGCGACGACAACACGTATCACAACGGCGACACCATCCAGGTCACGGCGGCCTTCGGCGAGTCGGTCACGGTGACGGGCACGCCCCGCATCGCGATGACGGTGGGCTCGAACACGAGGCACGCGAACTACCGCCGCGGCAGCCCCGGCCAGTCGCTGGTGTTCAGCTACGTGGTGCAGACGGCCGACGTGGACCCCGACGGCATCGAGATCGCCGCCAACGCGCTGGCGCTGAACGGCGGCACGATCAACCTCACCACCAACACCGCGACGGCGGCGAACCGCGACCACGAGGCGGTGGCGGCGAGCACGAGCCACAAGGTGGACGGCGCCGCGGCGTCGATCTCCTCGGTCGCGTTCACGAACCAGCCGACCGGCACCTACAGGACGATCGGCGGCGACATCGAGGTCACCGTGACCTTCGACCGGCCCGTGACGGTGACGGGCACGCCGCGCATTCCACTGAGCCCGGCGTTCGGCCCCAGCAACGCGGTCCGGTTCGCGGACTACGACTCGGGCACCGGCACGAAGAACCTCGTGTTCAAGTACACGCTCGTGGAGGGGGACGATTCCGACGGCACGCAGGCGTCGGTGGCGGCGAACGCGCTGGAGCTGAACGGCGGCACGATCCGGACGGGGTCGGAGGCCGCGGCGCTCGCCCACGTACAGGTGAGTTCGGGCAAGACCGTCTCGGCGAAGCGGCCGAAAATCAACGCGATCACCGTCTCGCCCGGCCCCGGGGTGGACCGCGACCTGAACGGCGCTGCGGACACCTATGTCGGCGGCAGCGACATCAACGTGACGGTCGGCTTCGACCAGAACATCGACGTCGACCGCATGGGCCAGGACTCCCATGTCCAGATCGTGCTGACGATCGGCACCACGGACTACGCGCTCGCCTACAGCGGCCGGAGCGGCAGCGCCGGGATCACCTTCGCGGGACACACGGTGGACACGACGGACCGGGACGACGACGGCATCACGCTCAAGCGCCAGTCGGCGACGAACCATGTGATCCGGCTGTCGGGCACCCCCAGCGCGGCGACGATCAAGAGCGTCGCGGCGCTCGGCGGCAACGACGCGGACCTCACGCTCGCCACCGACCCGAAGGTGACGTGGACGCCCGCGGGCGAGGATCCGGTCACCAGCCTCAACGTGCGCGGCACCAATGCGGCGCCCACCTCGTCGGCCAGCCGGGTCGCGACCGCGACCGACACCGACTACACGTTCCGGGTCGCCGACTTCACCTTCTCCGACAGCGAGAGCGACCCGCTGAAGGAAGTGCAGATCGTGAGCCTGCCGACGAGCGGGCAGGGGGCGCTCACGCTGAGCGGCACGGCGGTCACGGCCGGCCAGACCGTCTCGCGGTCCGACATCACGAACCTGGTGTTCGACCCGGTGGCGACGTTCGAGGGCGACGCCAGCTTCACCTTCAAGGCGGTGGACTCCTTCGGCGCCGCCTCGACGGCCGCCGCCACCATGACCGTCGCGGTCGGTGCCAGCGTCTCCCTGTCGTTCAACTCCGCCGGCGCGGACAACGCGTATCACACGAACGACGCGATCGAGATCACCGCGATGTTCGGCGAGTCGGTGACGGTGGGCACGACCGGCGGCAGGCCCCGGATTCCGTTCACCATCGGCACGACGGTAAGGCACGCGGTCTACGCGAGCGGCAGCGGCAGCACGGCGCTCGTGTTCTCCTACACGGTCGTCGCCGCCGACCTGGACGCGGACGGCATCGAGGTGGCCGAGAACGCGCTCGAGCTGAACAGCGGGACGATCAACCTCACCTCGAACACGGCGACCGCGGCGGCGCTCGACCACGCCGCCGTGCCGGCGAACGCGGCCCGCAAGGTGAACGTGGCCAAGCCCGCGGCTCCGGCGGCGCCGAGCGTGTCGACGACGGACGGCACGACCCTGATCGTGACGTGGACCGCCCCGGCGAACACGCGCCCGGACATCACCGACTACGACGTCGAGTACCGCCGCAAGAACGTCCCCGGCGGCGACCCCACCGACTGGACCGACGCCAGCCACACCGGCACCGCCCTGGCCGACACGATCACCGGCCTCGTCCGCGGCGCCAGCTACGAGGCCCGCGTCCGCGCCACCAACAGCGAAGGCGCCAGCGACTGGTCCGCCGCCGGCGCCGGCCACACCGGCCCCGCCCGGGTGGTGAGCGCGGCAACGAACACAGCCGGGACTGCAGTAATCATCACCCTCACTAAACGTATCACGGGCTCGCCGGGCGTCATCGGCAACTTCTCCTATCTCATAAATCAGGGCGTAGGTTTCGCGGGCGGGTCGCCACATGCGGCGGCCACCGACGAAGGGCTCGTGGGCGTCATTTTTCGCCCGGACCACCAGGCCATGCACGGCCAGACCGTCACGGTGAGCTACACGAACCCCGGATCCGGGCCCCGCCTCCGGGACCCCGACTTACTGTTCGTGGCGAGCTTCAGCAACGTGGCGGTGACCAACAACGTGCCCGCGCCGGTGCCCGTGGTCACCAAGGCGACGCTCCAGGGGACTTCGCTGAAGATCACCTTCAGCCGGGCGCTCAACGGGGGCGCCATCCCGCAGGCGAGCGCGTTCACGGTCAAGCTGGGCACCACCGCGCAGGCGCTGCGAACCGCGTCGCCGGTCTCGATCACTGGCAGCGTGGTGACGCTCGTCTTGAACGCCGCCCCCGGCGCGGGCGCGGTCACGGTCGATTACACGAAACCCGCGACCGGCGTCAAGCTCGTCGGCGCCGGCACCGGCGGCATGGAAGTGGCAACCTTCACCGGCCAGGCCGTGATCCGCCCGGCCACCGTCCGGAGCGCCACCACGAACGAAACCGGACGTCAGGTGACAATCACGTTCAACAAGAACCTCGGGGCACAAGCAGTCCACCATAACACCTTCCGGGTCGTCATCGGCGGTACCGAGCGGACACCGACGCGACTAGCAAAGCGAGACAGTGTCGTGCAGCTCGCCTTGTCCGCGGCGCATCGCATCACGCCGGGCCAGACGGTCACGGTCAAGTACACGAAGCCGGCCGTCAACAAGCTTAGGGATGCCGACGGCCTGGAGGTCGAGTCCTTCAGCGGCCAGTCGGTGACGAACATCGTGCCGACCGTGTTCCAGAGTGCGGAGACGAACTCGAGCGGGGACTTCGTGATCATCACCTTCACCAGCGCCCTCACCAGCAATGGAAGCGTGGAGGCGAGTGCTTACACCATCGCCGTGGACGGCGCGGACCGGAACCCCAGTAGCACAAGCGTTGTTTCACAAGGACGCCTGGCCCTCGTCCTCAGCGGCGCGGCGATTACCGCCGGGCAGACCGTCACGGTGAGCTACGCGAAGCCCGCCACCGGAAACAAGCTCACCGACGCCGCCAGCCGGGAGATCGACAGCTTCACCGACCAGCCGGTGACGAACGAAGTGCCGGCGACGATAACGCAGGTCGCGATCACCTCCGACCCCGGCCCGGACCGGATCTACCAGCGCGACGACGTCATCCGGGTGACCGTGACCTTCAACGCGCCGGTGACGGTGGACAGGACGGGCGGCACGCCGTACCTGGTCATGCACTTCAGGAGGGGCGGGTTCCCCCAGCAGCGCGACAAGCAGGCGGCCTACACGACCGGCACAGGGACGAACATGCTGGTGTTCGCCTACACGGTGACGAGTGCCGACAACTCGGCCCACGAGGGCATCGGCCTGCCGGCGAACATGCTGGAACTCAACAACGGCACGATCAGGACGGGGAGCACGGACGCGACCCTGACGTACGCCGACGTGCACCACGACGACGCCAACCACCGAGTGCACGGCCCCACGGCGCAGGACGTGACGGGCCCGGCGGTGTCGACGGCGACGGTGAACGGCGCGAGCCTCGTCATCACCTTCAACGAGGCGCTGGATGCGACGGGCACGGCGCCCGCCGCGAGCGCCTTCACCGTGAAGGTGGGCGGCACGGCGGTGGACCTGGCGGACACGACCCCGGTGGCGATCAGCGGCTCGGCGGTGACGCTGACGCTGGCCGCCGCCGTGATCGACGCGGACGTGGTGACGGTGGCCTACGCCAAGCCCTCGGCGAACCCGATCCAGGACTTCACCGCGGGCAACGATGCGCCGAGCTTCGGCGACACGGACGTGACGAACAACACGCCGGACTTGGCGCCGACCGTCCTGACCGATCCGGCGCCGGTCGTGGGCGGCACGCGGCTCGTCATCACCTTCAGCGAGCCGCTGTGGGACGCCGCGCACGGGATTCCGGCGACAAGCGCGTTCACGGTGTTGGTGGCGGGCAACAACCGGGGCGTCTCGAACGTGACGGTCTCCGGCGCGACGGTGATCCTGACGCTGGAGTCGGCGGCGGTGTTCGGCGAGTCGGTGACGGTGAGCTACACGCAGCCGGCGGTCACCGAACCGAGGCTCCAGGACCGCGTCGATCCTACTCCCAACCCGGTGGCGTCCTTCGGCCCGCTCTCCGTGACGAACAACGACAACACGGCGCCGTCGTTCTCCACCGCCGCGGTCGACGGCGCGGCGCTCACCCTCACCTTCGACGAGAACCTCGACGCCACCTCGGAGCCGGCGGCGTCCGCGTTCACGGTGCAGGTGGCGGGCGCGGGCCGGACCGTCTCCGGCGTGAGCCTCTCGGCCGCCACGGTGACGCTGACGCTCGCCTCCGCCGTGACCCCGGGCCAGGGGGTGACGGTGAGCTACGCGCAACCGACCGCCAACCCGCTGCAGGACGGGGCCACCAACAAGGTGGCGAACTTCGGCCCGGAGACGGCGACCAACAACACGCGGGCGGCGGTGGTGGGCCTGCCCGCGGCGACGTCGTCGCCGGCGTCGGGCGACACCTACGGCCTCGGCGAACACATCGAAGTCACCGTGACGTTCAGCCACCCGGTGACGGTGACCGGCACGCCGCAACTCGAGCTGACGGTGGGGACCAACAACCGCCAGGCGGCGTTCCTCCGGGGCGGCGGCACGACGGCCCTCGTGTTCCGCTACACGGTGGTGGCGGCGGACGCGGACGCCGACGGGATCTCCGTCGGCGCGAACAAGCTCACGCTGCCCGCCGGCGCCGCCATCCAGGACGCGGGGAACGGCGCGGCGACGCTGACCCACACGGCGCTCGGCGCCCAGACCGGCCACAAGGTGGACGGCACCCTGGTGCGCACCGCCGTGACCATCGCGGGCGGCGGGCCCGTGGCCGAGGGCGGCAACGCGACCTTCACCCTCACCGCGTCGCCGGCGCCGTCGGCGGACATCACCGTGAACCTGGGGGTCTCGCAGAGCGGCAACTACGTCGCGGACGCCGACCTCGGCTCGAAGACCGTGACCGTCCCGACGACGGGCACGGCGACCTACACCGTCCCCACCGTGAACGACGCCACCGACGAGCCCAACGGCTCCGTGACCGTGACCGTGCAGGCCGGCGCCGGCTACAACGTCGGCGCCCCCGACGCCGCCAGCGTGACGGTCAACGACAACGACGCGGCGCCCCCGCCCCCGCCGCCGACACCCACGCGGCCGGCGTTCTCGCGGGCGGCGGTGAACGGAACGGCGCTGACGATCACCTTCAACCGGAACCTCGACACGGGGTCGGCCCCGGCGGGGAGCGCGTTCACGGTGACGGCGACGCCGTCGGGCGGATCGGCGCGCTCGATCCCGGGCACGGGGACGGCGTCGATCGCGGGCGCGACGGTGACGGTGACGCTGGCCTCGGCGGTCGCGCCCGGCGAGACGGTGCGGGTGGCCTACGCCAGGCCGTCGGCGAACCCGCTCCGTGGCGCGGGCTCGACCGGCCGCGAGGTGGCGAACTTCTCGGGCCGAAGCGTGACGAACAGCACGGCGGGACCGTCGGCGCCTCCGCCGCAGGGCGGCAGGGTGTCGGACGGCGGCGCCACGGTGACGCTGAACTTCGCCGACGAACTGGACGCTTCGTCGACCCCGGACCCCGGCGACTTCACGATCACCGTGGCCGCCGCCTCGGACGCCGGCTCCGGCGCCGCGTCTCCGGCGGCGGACGACCACTACCGGGTGACGGCCGTCTCGATCCTCGGCGCCACGGTCGAACTGACCATCTCCCCGCAGATCCCGGCCGGCCGCGAAGCGACCGTCAGCTACACGCCGGGCACGCGCCCCCTGCGGACGGCCGCCGGCGCCCCGGTGCCGACCTTCAGCGTCGACGTGGCCGTGCCGCCCGCTCCCGCGGAGCCCACGGTGACGGTCGAGGGCGGCTCGGCGCTGGAGGGCTCGCGCGTGACGTTCACGGTGCGGCTGTCGTCGGCGGTCGACGCCGACGTGGTGCTGGGCTGGTCGACCGGGCGCGACGGCAGCCCCGGCGCGCAGCAGGCGCGGGCGGACCTCGACTACATATCGGTGAGGGACGGCCGCGTGACGATCCCGGCGGGCTCGACGGAGGCGACGTTCTCGGTGGCGATCGCGGCGGACGACGAGGGGGAGGGCGACGAGACGTTCATCGTCACGATCACCGGGATCGACCTGCCGGAGGGGGTGACGGTCGGGGTCGCTTCGGCGGTGGGCACGATCGAGGACGACACGCCGCCGGAGCCGCCGGTGACGCCGGTGACGGACTCGGTGACGGTGGAGGGCGGCTCGGCGAAGGAGGGCTCGCCGGTCGTGTTCACCGCGCGGCTGTCCTCGACGGTGCGCGCGGACGTGGTGCTGCGCTGGTTCACCTCCCCCGACTGGACGCCGGGCGCGAGTCGGGCGACGGCGGGTGAGGACTACACGGCGGTCAGGAACGGGAGCGTGCGGATCGCAGCGGGCACGACGGCCGCGACGTTCGAGGTGGAGACGGTGGCGGACACGGTCGAGGAGGCCGACGAGACGTTCCGGGTCAACATCGACGAGGTCGTGCTTCCCCCCGGCGTGGGGATCGTGCGCGCGACGGCGCTGGGCACGATCGAGAACTACACGCCCCCACCGCCCCCGCCGCCGAATGACCCGCCGGTCTTCGAGGCGCCGGAGTATGCCTTCGAGTTGCGGGAGAACGTGGACGGGAGCGCGGAGCCGGTAGCGTTGGGCGCGGTGTCGGCGGCGGATCCGGATGGCGACACGCTGTCCTACGAGCTGGCGTCGGGCGACGCCTCGCGGTTCGCGGTCGGTGCGGCGGACGGCGCGGTGTCGTACGTCGGCCCCGGCGAGGACTTCGAGGCGGAGCCGAACGTCTACGAACTGACGGTGCGCGCGAGCGATCCGGCCGGCGCGTCGGCGGAGGCGCTCGTGACCGTGACGGTCGTGAACGAGAACGAGCTGCCGGAGGCCGCCGACGACGCGGCGTCGACCGATGAGGACGTGGCGGTCACCGTGGACGTGCTGGCCAACGACACGGACCCCGACGGCGACAGCCTGCGCGTGGCGTCGGTGACGACGCCGGAGAACGGGACGACGGAGGTCACGGCGGACGGCGGGGTGCGGTACACGCCGGCGGAGAACTGGCACGGCACGGACGCGTTCACCTACGAGATCGACGACGGCAACGGCGGGACGGCGTCGGCCTCGGTGTCGGTGACCGTGGCGCCCGTCAACGACCTGCCGGAGGCTGCGGCCGATTCGGCCTCCACGGCCGAGGATTCGGCGGTCGTGGTGGACGTGCTCGCCAACGACACGGACATCGACGGCGACAGCCTGCGCGTGGCCTCGGTGTCGGCGCCCGCCAACGGGACGGCGGCGATCGCGGCGGGCGGGGTGCTCTACACGCCGGGGGCGAACTGGCACGGGACGGACTCGTTCACCTACGAGATCGACGACGGCAACGGCGGGACGGCATCGGCGTCGGTCGAGGTGACGGTGGCGCCGATGAACGACGTGCCGGAGGCGGTCGACGACGAGGCGTCGACGGTCGAGGACGAAGCGGTGACCGTGGACGTGCTGTCCAACGACACGGACCCCGACGGGGACGGCCTGCGCGTGGCGTCGGTGTCGGCGCCGGAGAACGGGACGGCGGAGGTCACGGCCGGCGGCGTGCTCTACACGCCGGCGGCGAACTGGCACGGCACGGACCGCTTCACCTACGAGGTCGAAGACGGGCAGGGCGGGACGGCGAGCGCGGCGGTGGAGGTGACGGTGGCGCCGGCGAACGACGGGCCGGTGGCGGTCGGCACGATCCCGGCGCAGTCGCTCGAGGAGGGCGGGGAGCTGGCGCGCGTCGAACTGAGCCCCTTCTTCGAGGACCCGGACGGGGACGCGCTCACGTACGGCGTCGCGTCGTCGGACTCGTCGGTCGTGCGGGCGACGGTCTCCGGGAGCGTCCTGATGCTGACGCCGGTGAGCTACGGGTCGGTCGTGGTCGCAGTGGCGGCCTGGGATGCGGCCGGCCTCGCCGCCCAGCAGGCCGTGGCGATCCGCGTGTCGGACGGCGCGGCACGCGGCATGGTGTCGCACGCGCTGGCGGGCATGGCGCGGTCGCACCTGGCGAGCGCCCGCATGACGCTGGGCCGCCGCCCGATGGCGAGCCGGTCGGAGGCGTCCCGGCTCTCGCTGATGGGGCGCGACGTGCCGCTCAGCCTGGGCGCGGCGAAGTCCGCCGCCGAGCAGAGGTGGCAGGGCTGGCTCTCCGGCATCACCTCCCGCGCGATGTCCTACGCCCGCCCGGACTCCGGCTCCACCGGCAGCCCCGGCTCCCCCGGCGATGACCCGACCCTCGGCGACCTCTTCCGTTTCGAGGACCTCGTCGGCGACCTCACCCGCTTCGAGGGCGGACAGGACCCGCTGCGCGGCTCCGAGTTCCAGTTCGGGTTCGACGTCGGTGGCGCCCAGGAGGCCGGCCGCGGCGGAGGTGGCGGCCTGCGCTTCCAACTCTGGGGCCAGGGCGACGTCCAGACCTTCCGCGGCGCCCCCTCCGACGGGAACGACTACGACGGCGAACTGCAGACCGGCTACGTCGGCCTCGACACGTGGCTCGGGAGCCGGTTCATGCTGGGCGTGGCGGTCGCGCGCAGCCAGGGCACCGGCGACTGGCGCACCGGCGCGACGAGCGGCGCGCTCCAGACGCGCCTCGTGGCCGTCCACCCCTACCTGCAGTGGACCAGCGGGGCGACCTCGATCTGGGCCATGGCCGGCGCCGGCCGCGGCGACGCCGACAACGTGCGCGACGGGAACGGCCTCGCCGAAACGAGCGACCTCGGCCTGCGCATGGGCCTCGTCGAGCTGCGCCGCCGCCTCGCCGCGAGCGGCGGCTTCTCACTCGCGCTGCGAGCCGACGCGGGATGGGCGGAACTCCAGACCGAGACCGGCAGCGAGACCCTCGACGGCCAGACCGCCGCCGTGGACCAGCTCCGCTTCGGCGCCGAACTGTCCCAGCAGATCCGGCTCGGCGGCCTCACCCTCAACCCCTTCGGCGAGGCCCACGTCCGCCGCGACGGCGGCGCCGGCCAGCCCGGCACCGGCCTCGAACTCATCGGCGGCCTCAAGGCCAAGGCCGGCTTCCTGCGCATCGACGCCCAGGGCCGCATGCTCGCCATCCACTCCGCCACCGGCTACGAGGAGCAGGGCTTCAGCGCCACCCTCAGCCTCGGCAGCCAGGGCGGCACCGGCCCGTCCCTCTCCGTCTCCCCCCGCTGGGGCGACCTCGCCTCAGGCGGCGGCGACGCCCTCTGGCAGGAACAGGTCTACACCCGCCACGCCCCGCCCGCCGCGGCCCCGTCCGCCGACGGCGCGCCGGCGCCCCACGCCTGCGGCCCATGGGCCCTCGACGTGAGCGGCAACTACGGCATCCGCCTCCCCGGCGACCGCCTCCTCACGTGGTCCGCCACCGTCAACCACTCCCCCCTGGGCCCCCGCTACACCACCGCCCTCCAGCTATCCTTCGCCGGCTCCCCCAAGGCCCGCCCCGAGACCCCGCCACTTCCATAAGTGGCTGGGTTGGCCTCGCGTTGAGCACTCCGTATCGTCAGATATCCGCATCGCGAAGGGCACGGCCCCCAGGCCGAGGGAACGGGAGGAAGGGACGATCGACGTGACGGAAGATCAGTACCAGCATCTCATAAGCATCATAAGGGATAACAGCAGCACGCTCGAGCGCATCGACGGTCACCTACACCGGATCGACGGACGCCTCGCGGAGCACGATGCCCACTTCGAGCGCATCGACGAGCACTTCGAGCGCATCGACGGCCACCTACACCGGATCGACGGGCGTCTCGCGGAGCACGACGCCCACTTCGAGCGCATCGACGGCCACCTACACCGGATCGACGGACGTCTCGCGGAGCACGACGGGCATTTCGAGCGCATCGACGGCCACCTACACCGGATCGACGGACGACTCGCGGAGCACGACGGGCACTTCGAGCGCATCGACGGCCAGCTACACCGGATCGACGGACGACTCGCGGAGCACGACGGGCACTTCGAGCGCATCGACGGCCAGCTACACCGGATCGACGGGCGTCTCGCGGAGCACGACGAGCATTTCGAGCGCATCGACGGCCAGCTTGAGCGCATCGCTGGGCACGTTCACCGCATGGACGGGAAGCTCCAGGAACACGATGGGCATTTTCATCGCATGGACGGGAAGCTCCAGGAGCACGATGGGCATTTTCACCGCATCGCTGAGCAGTTTCGCCGCGTCGACGAGCGGTTCCGCCGCGTCGACGAGCGCTTCGACGGCCAGGACGCGGTCCTCGATCTCGTTCTTCAGAGAGTCGGCGATGTGGACGCGAGACTCGATGGCTTCATCGACCTGATGAAGGCCAGCCGCCTGTGGCGGATGATGGAGGCCGCGGAAGCCTGAAGGAAGCCTGAAAAAGGATCAGGCGCGGACGGCTCGCTCCAGCCCCTGTTGCGGGTTCAGGCGGGCGAGGAAAGTCCTCTGCCGGCAGGCACAGGATATCCCGCAGGACGCCCAGATCCCGTCCGTCCCGGAGCGCGTGCGCCAGTAGTGGCTCGCGCCTCTCCAGCGGGGCCCGCCGACGTTCCCGCGGGAACGTCCCGCGCGTTGAGAACCCGCGTTTTGAGACCACGTTGAAACGGAGCCGAACATTTACCGAAGATCGGGGTATGAGTGCGTACCCCCTTGAACCCTGAGATTCGGATGAGAACGCCATGCATGTTACGCCCGACACCGCTGCTGTCTCGGAACCCCCGGCTGTCTCGACTCCCCCTGCGGTCTCACACCCTGCGGTCCTGAACGGCGACCCCGTCGGCGACGAGATCGCCGAACTCTGCGCCCACATCGACGCCGCCCAGTACCGGCTCCTGACACTGCTGCGCCGCTACGACGAGGAGGAACGCTGGAGCGGGTGGCGCTCCTGCGCCCACTGGCTGAACTGGCGGGCCGGGATCTCCCTCGGCGCGGCCCGCGAGCGGCTGCGGGCGGCCCGGCGCCTTGCCGACCTGCCCCTGACCTCGGCCGAGATGGAGAAGGGGCGGCTCTCGTGGTCCAAGGTCCGGGCGCTGACGCGCATGGCCACGCCCGAGAACGAGGCCCGGCTGGTCGAGTTCGCCCTCCACCACACGGCGAGCCAGGTGGAGCGTCTCGTGCGGGCATGGAGGAGCGCGGAGGCCGCCGCGGCGCCGGACGGGGCGTCGGAGATGGCGGCCCGCCGTTACCTGACGGTGCGGCCGGCAGCTGACGGCATGTACGAGGTCCGGGGCTTGCTCCTGCCCGAGGTGGGCGCCCTGCTCGTGGCGACGCTGGATGCGGTCGCCGACGAACTCCACCGACAGGAGTGTGCCACGGAGAGCGCCACGGAGAGCGCGGCCGAAGCCGCCACGTGCGAGCCGACCCCGCCCGCACACCCGCCGGCACCCGCGCCCCGGCCAACCCCCGTGCCCCTGCCAACCCAAGGGGAGCGGCGCCATGACGCGCTCGGGGCCTGGCTCGAGGATCGCGCCGAGGCGAAGGTCCAACTGGTGGTCCACACCGTGGCCGGCGGCCCCGAAATCCTGGCCACGGAGGAAGGCTCACACGTTCCCGCGGGAACGTCCCGGCGACTGATCTCCGACGCGGAAGTCGTGGAGGTGAAGCGTGGGCCGGACGGCTCGGTGCTGGACGTGGGCCGCCGCCAGCGGACGGTGGGGTGGCGGCTGCGCAAGGCGCTCGACGTCAGGGACGGGGGCTGCCGCTTCCCGGGCTGCGGTTCGCGCCATACGCAGGCGCATCACGCGATCCCCTGGTCCGAGGGGGGCGAGACGAAGCTCGACAACCTGATCCTCCTGTGCCGGTTCCATCACAAGGCCGTGCACGAGGGCGGATGGCGGGTCGAGATGGGGCAGGCGGGCACGGCCCCGGGCGCGGCCCGCTTCCGCGACCCCACGGGCCGCGTGGTGCCGGCGGTGCCCCCGGCACACGAGGACGTCAGGGCGCCCGGAACCGCCGATGCAGGGCTCCGGAACTGGCACCGGCAGGAGGGCATCGACCCCTGGACGGCGACCAGTCGCTGGCAGGGCGACCCGTTGGACCTCGACTGGGCGCTCTGGGTCCTCTGGGGTCAGTACGACACCAGGCCGTTGGCGGCGTAAGGCCTGACTACGGCTCGGTGTCGCCGCCCCTCAGGATGAGCAGGGTGTCGATGGCCGAGGAGAAGGTGCCGAAATCGGCGGCGCCTCGAAGGGCCACGCTGTCGCCCAGGATGAAGTACGGCGTGCTCGAGATACCGGCTTGCGTGACGCTCGTGTAGTCGCGCAGCACGAGCGGGGCGAGCGTGCTGTTCCGGACGCAGGAGCCGAACGACTCGGGGTCGATGTCGATCTCCTCCGCGTACCCGACGAACAGCGCGTAGGGATCCGCGGCGCCGCTCCACTCGTCCTGACGCTCGAACAGGATGTCGTGCATGGGCCAGAACTTGCCCGCGGCCCCCGCGCAGTAGGCCGCCTCCGTCGACACGAAGGCCTCCTGGTGTCCCGGATTCGCGTAGGCGATCCACAGGTAGCTGACCTTGCCCTCGGAGATGTAGGCGCTGTCGATCTTCGTCAGCGTCTGCTCGTGGAACTGCCGGCAGTAGGGGCACTGGAAGTCGGAGATCTCCACCACGCGCACCGGCGCGCCCTCTTCCCCCTTGATGCGGTTGCGGTCCGCCCGCTCGCGGGCCACCTGGGCATCGGGCGGCACGAAGGAGCGCTCCTGCGTGCCCCCGGCCTCGGCCTCCGTCGCGCAGCCCGCCGCGAGGACGATGCCGCAGAGCAGGCCGGCCACGGCTGCGGCGGGTCCGAAGCTGGATCCGAAGCTGGGTCCGAAACGAAATCTGGCGTTCAACCCGGTTCTCCCGGTGAGAGGTCGGCGGCGGCCCGATGGAGCGCCTCGAGCGCGTCGTCGAGGTGGCGCTCCTCCGTGTGAACGCTCCCGACGGACAACCGTACAGTATAACGCCCGTCGAGTTCGGTGTGCGAGACAAACGAGCGTCCACCCGCATTAACCCGGGCGAGGATGTCGCGGTTCCACCGCTCTTCGCCCGCCGGGTCCCCCTCCCGCGCGGCGCGGAAGCAGACGGTGCTGAAGGAGACGGGCGCCGCCAGCTCGAACACGCCGCCCTCGACGAGCCGGGCCGCAGCCGCCTCGGCCATCGCGATGTGCCGGCGCATGGTCTCGGCGAGCCCGTCCGTCCCCACGCACCGGAACAGCACCCACAGCTTGAGCCCGCGGAAGCGGCGCCCGAGCGCGAGGCCGATGTCCATGAGATTCGTCTCGTCGTCCTCCGATTCGAGGTAGGTCGGCGTCAGCGCGAGCGAAGCCCGGAAGGGGGCCACGTCGCGGTACAGGAGCACCGAGCAGTCGAGCGAGGTCCCCATCCACTTGTGGGGGTTGAGGACGATGGAGTCCGCCGCCTCCCAGCCGCGAAAGTGCGGCCGCTGCTGGGAGATCATGGCCGCCGGCCCCGCGTAGGCGGCATCCACGTGGAGCCACACGCCGTGCCGGCGGGTGATGGCCGCCACCTCCGCGACGGGATCGACGCTCGCCGTCGAAGTCGTGCCGATCGTCGCGCACACCATGGCGGGACGGATCCCCTTCTCGAGGTCGTCGGCGATCGCGGCCTCGAGCGCCTCCGGCCGCATGCGGAAGGCGGCGTCCGTCTCGATGCGCCGGACGGACGCGCGGCCGAGTCCGGCGGCGATGGCGGATTTCTCCACCGAGGAGTGGGACTGCTCGCTGGTGTAGACCGCGAGGGCCGGCCCCCCGGGAAGCCCGTCGTCCCGAACCCCGTCCCCGGCGCCCTCGCGCGCGGCCAGAAGCGCCGTGAAGGTGGCGGTCGACGCCGTGTCGAAGATCAGCCCGGAGAACGTGTCCGGGAGGCCGACGGCCTGCCGCAGCCAGTCCACCGCGGTCCGCTCGACCTCGGTCGCGGCGGGGGAGGTTCGCCACAACATTGCGTTCACGCCGACGGCGGCGACGAGGAGTTCCGCCGCGATGCTCGGCCCCCGCGTGGAACTTGAGAAATAGGCGAGGAAACCCGGATGATTCCAGTGGGTGAGACCGGAGACGATGTGCTCGTCGAAGTCGGCCAGCACGCGCTCGAAGGGTTCCGGAGCGCGCGGCGGCGCCTTCGTGAGCGCGCGGCGCACGTCGCCCGGCGCGATGTCCGGGAGGACGGGCCGTTCCTCGACGTGCTTCCGGTAGTCGACGGTCCAGTCCGCCGCGCGCCCGAGCGCCGCGCGCAGCGTCTCCCCGCTCCAGTCGGTATGGTCCGGCATGCAAGCTCCTGACTCCCGCGAGGGCTCTCGCGAGTCGCTGTGGATTCTGTTGGCGGATCTCCGCGTCGCGATCGACGACGAGATCGAGGCGGTCACCGCCGACCTCTCCCGCCGTCGTCTGGACCGGCCGATTCCGGCGCTCTCCGGACGCCTGCGGGGAGAGGCCGGGACCGGCTATCGCTACACGTTCCAGATCGCGGGGGGAACATACGACATCCGCGCGGACGACCGCGTGCGCGTCCACGCGGGCGGGCGGGAGGCGCTCGGCGTCGTCCACCGTTTCGATCGCACGCTCGGGCTCCTGCAGGCCGTGAGCCCGGAGTGGCTCGGCGAACGCCTCGACGGCGCCGAACTCGAGTTCGATCCCACGTGGCTCCTGCGCGAACTCTCGGCGCGGCTCGCCGAGGTTGGGCAGGAGCCGGAGGACTTCTTCCCGGACACCGTGCTCGGAGCCTTCGGCCGGCTGCCCCCGCGCCTCGGCCGGGAGTCCCCGCGCCTCGACTCCTCCGCCGACCTGAACGGGCCGCAACTCGACGCCCTGGAACGAGTGCTCGGGAGCAGCGCCCAACTCGTCTGGGGCCCGCCGGGGACCGGCAAGTCCCGCCTCGTGGCGCGCGCGGCGCTGGAACTCGCGCTCCGCGGCAGAGTGCTCGTCGCCGCGACGACCAACGGAGCCGTGGACGAGATCGCCCGCCGCCTCGCCTCCATCGCCGACCCGACCCTGCTCGACCGCGACCGGATCATCCGCGTGGGGTTCGACCTCGGCGCCGCGCCCGACACGCGCATCGACCTGGGGGCGGCGCTGGCGCGGCGGATCGAGGGCGGCGCCGGCGGCGTGGACCGCACGCTCGCCGAGCACGAGGCGCAGCTGGGTGCCCACCCGCCGGCTCGCGCGCCGGCCCTCAATCCCTACGCCCGCGCCGGACGCCTGCTCTCGCTCGCGCGTTCCCGCGGGAACGCCGAGTCCGCCCGCGCCCTCGGCCGCGTCATGCAAGAAATCGCGCGCCAGGCCGAACTCGTGCTGGAAGAAGCGGACATCGTCCTCACCACCTTCGCCCGGCTCTCGATCCGGGAGGAACTCCGTGAACTGAGGTTCGAGTCCCTCCTCATCGACGAGGCGAGCACCGCGCCGCTCCCCTACGTGGCGCTCGCGGCCTCCAGGGTCGCGGGCCCCGCGATCGCCATCGGCGACTTCCAGCAGCTCCCCCCGGTCGTGTCGAGCACCGCCCCCGCGGCCGCGCGCTGGCTGCGGACGGACCTGTTCCGGGAAGCCGGCGTCGTGGGCGGGGCAGGGGCCGGCGACGAAGCCGGGGGCCACCCCGCGGCCGGCGGTGCGCTGCCGTCTCCGCACGACGGGCTATGCGCGATGCTCGACCTCCAGTACCGGATGGCGCCCGACATCCGCGAACTCGTGAGCGACTTCTTCTACGGCGGACGCCTCAGGGACGCCCCGGAGATTGCCGAGCGCGCGACGCAGCCGGCCGCCCTCTCCGTGCTCGACACCAGCGGCCTCGATCCCCGCGTCGAGCGCGTGGACGGCTCGCGCCGGAACCGCACCCACGCCGAGGCCGTGGCGGACTTCGTCGGCGCCGCGGCCCGCGACGGGATCGATGACATCGCCGTGGTCTCCCCCTACCGCGCGCAGACCCGCCACCTGAACGACCTCATCCGGCGCCGCCTCGGCCGCGCCGCGCCCGCCAACCTCGAGGTGAGCACGATCCACCGCTTCCAGGGTCGGGAGAAGCGCCTCGTCATCATCGACACCGTGGACGCGCCCCCCGGCCGCAGCTGGTTCCTCGACGAGCGCCGCAACCGCGACTTCCCCCGCCTCCTCAACGTCGCCCTCTCCCGCGCCCGCGAACGCCTCGTCATCGTCGCCACCGTCGCCGGCCTCCGCCGCACTCTGCCCCACGAAGCCCTCCTCAACCGCCTCCTCACCCACGTAGAGCAGTCCGGCACCCGCCTCGACGCCACCCCCACCGACCTCTGGCACGGCACCTGATCCTGCGGCGTCGCGGTTGCCCGGCAATCATCTGATCGGTATTTTTCGATCAAGTGATCGATACAACGCTTGTGACAAAACCTGTGAGTGAACCTGTCTTGAACGCGCTCGAAGCTTACACCGATCCCGACCGACTACCGGCGACGGAGGCGGCGAGACTCGCCCGGCTCCTCGGGTTGGACGATACGGAGCATTTCGACGACGTCGCCCTGGCGCGAAAGGTCGCCGCGGGGCTGCCGATGCGCACCGTCTCCGCTCTCGAGGACGTCCTCGGTGCGGTGCGGTTGGCGGGCAGGGTGGCCTCCGAGGCAACGCTCCGCCGCCAGCGGAAGGGTCGCAGGCCGCTGTCACGGATGCACAGCGAAAGAGCCTATGAACTCGGACGCGTCGTCGACGCCGTGGCGCGCGCGTTCCGTGGCGACGTGGCGCGGATCGATGACTTCCTGACGCGTCGGCACCCGTTGCTCGACGGTGAATCGCCCCTCGACATGGCCACCTCCAGTTCCGCCGGCGCCGAAGCCGTCCTCAAGCTCGTGCGACGGGCGGAAGCGGGCGTGGCCGTTTGACCCCACCGCCGCAACTCGCGGCACCACTCGACGCGTATCGGATCGGCGACCCCTCGGGACGGTGGCCCGTGTACAGCCCGGAGGGAGCGCGGACGGTTTCGGGACGGTGGCACGAGCGCGGAGACCGCGTCATCTACGCCTCGGAACACTACTCCACCGCGATGCTGGAGATGCTGGCCCGCTGGAACGGACCGCCTCCCCGCAACCAGCACTTCGTGAGAATCGAAATCCCGCGGGGGACGTCGTATGAAGTCATCGAACCAAGGGACCTGCCCGACTGGCACATCGCCGGAAGCCCGGCCGCGCGAGAAGCCGGCCATGGCTGGTACGCGCGTGGCGAGAGCGCCATTCTGCTCGTGCCGTCGGTGGTCGCCCGCATGGACCGCAACGTAATCATCAACGCGGACCATCCGGACTTCCGCAAACTCCTCCCGGGGCCCGAGACTCCCGTTTGGTGGGACGACCGCCTCTTTCTTTGAGGTTCGCCGGGGCTGCCCGCTCTAAAAACCGATTTTCTCCTGCGGATCGCTGCGGAGGATGGCGATTCGATCGATGAATTTTTGAAAAAAATACGACTGCGGCGTGTTCGAGGTTGACGACCCAAAAAGATCTTTTTAGAATCAGGGCGTGCTAAGGGAGGCGGCACCGACCGACCGGAGGTCGAGGCCGATGACCGCACCGCGAGTTGCCCGACGCGAGATCGCGAAACCGGGGCGCGAGTCCCGGGCCTGAGGGAGCGGAGTTCCGGCGACGGAACGAGGCGATCGAGGGAAGAGGGATCGAGCACAGCTGGTCGGCAGACGGTACCAGGCTCGCGGCGAGGTTCTGGAAGACCGCGCAAGCTACCAGGACCGGGCGGTAGTTGGCCGTAAACAAGCCTCCTCGCTCAGCCCCTGACACCTTCGGGTGGCCAGGGGCTGAGTGCATCTACCTATACTATCCGTGCCGCGCTCGACCTCCGGAGTGCCTGGTTGGATGCCCCGCGACGGGGACCGCGCGGGCGCCCGCCGGACCCGGATCCGACCCGCGCCCTCACCCGCTCCTTCCGATCAGTCTCCGGCCAGCGGACCCAGCCGTTCCCAGGGGGGCGTCGTCGAAGCTGCGTCGCTCTGAGTGGCGCTTTTCATTTTTTCAAAAAAATGATGTCCAAAAATTGTGGATATCCTGTCCAAAAAACGTGGATTTTGAAATCGGCCGGAAGCTCGATCGCAGACGGATTCGCCCGGGACCGAGTGCTGTCGCATCTTTTCGTCGTTCACCGCTTTTCTTGGGCTGTGCAAAACCGGCCCGCCGCGAACGGCCGGGGTCGGGAACGGGACGGCGCAATTGCGAGTCGTGATTCAGCGAGTCAGCCAGGCCCGCGTCCGGGTCGGAGGCGAGGTCGTGGGAACGATCGGCCTCGGGCTCGTCGTCCTCGCGGGTTTCGCCCCGGACGACTCCGAGGCGACGATGGCCTGGATGGCGGACAAGCTTTGGGACCTCCGTCTGTTCGCGGACGCCGAGGGCCGCATGAACCGCTCGGCGCGGGAGGTCGGGGGAGCGCTTCTCGTCGTGTCGCAGTTCACGCTGTACGGGGACGCGAGGAAAGGCCGGCGCCCGTCCTTCACGGGCGCGGCGCGGCCGGACGAGGCCCAGGCGCTCTACGACCGCTTCGTGGAGCTGTGCCGGAACGGCGGCGAGGTCGCGGAGGGAGAGTTCGGCGCGATGATGGAGGTGGAGTTGGTCAACGACGGTCCCGTGACCCTGCAACTGGAGCGGTGAGCTTGCGTCCGTTGCGGATCGGGGTCATCGGCTCGGGAGCGGCGGCGCCGGCGGAGGCGGGCCTGGCCCACGCCGTGGGAGCCGCCCTCGCCCGCGCCGGGGCCATCGTCGTCTGCGGCGGGATGGGCGGCGTCATGCGTGCCGCGGCGGACGGAGCCGCCTCGGAAGGGGGGACCGTGGTGGGGATCCTGCCCGGCGGCGACCCGGATGCCGCGGCGGACGGGGTCACGATCCCGATCCCGACGGGGATGGGCGAAGCGCGCAACGTCATCGTGGCGCGGGCGTCGGAGGCCGTGGTCGCGGTCGCCGGCGAGTGGGGCACGCTCAGCGAGGCGGCGTTCTGCCGGAAGTTCGGCGTGCCCGTGATCGGCCTCGCGTCATCGCTGCCGGAGGCCGTAGTCGACGAGACGGCCGAAGACGCGGCGGGGGCGGCGGCGCGCGCCCTCGAACTCGCGGCGGCGCGACGGACCGAGTGGAGCCGGCAGTCGCGACAGTCGCGGCAGGGGGCGGACCAATGACCGGATTCATCCTCTTCGGGAGCATCCTCGCGGTGCTGCTGGCCACGATCATCTGGGCCGCGATTCGCGCCGGAGAAGACACGGGCGCATCGCTCGGCCCCGCGGAACGCCGCGACGCCGCCATCGAGGCGCTGCGGGACCTCGAACTCGAGTACCGCACGGGCAAGCTCCGTGAAGACGAGTATCAGTCCACGCGAGCCCGCCTCGAACGCGCCGCCATCGACGCCCGCGACGCCGCCGCCACGGGACCGGAGAAGGCTTCCGCCCCGGAGCCCGCGGCATCCCCCCGCCCATGCCCGGAATGCGACGTGTCGCTGACCGGCGACGAAGCCTTCTGTCCCACCTGCGGAATCGACCTCACGCCCCGCACCTGACCCGCCCCCCGCCCCCCCCAAGCGAGCCCGCCCACCACCACCTATATTACGTAGCAGCCACCACTTGGGAGGAAGAGCACACGGATGCTGCGGAACTCGAATACGACCACGGTCGGCGTACTCATCGCATGCTTCACCGTCACCTGGCTGATGCTCGATGACATCAGGAGGGATCTGAAGGGAGACATCGCCGCGATGGAGGCCCGCCTGGGGGAGCGCATCGCCGTGATGGAGGCCCGCCTGACGAGAGCATTGCCGGGGCAGGGGCGGTAACCCCCGAGGGCGGTTGATTCCCCCTTGAGACGACGCTCCATCCTGATGTTGAACGGCGGGATTTCCACGGTCGGAGCAAGACCAGGGAGACTACGCCACGCCGCAGGTCGGCCGCGGCCTCATGTACCGAACAGGAAGGCTGGAGGCTGACCATCTCCCGCCGCCACGAAAGGGATTCGCGATGCTATCGTGGGTAGCACCCGCCGTTTACATGATTGCCGTCGGCCTCCTTGTTGGCGCCGGAGCAATCGTGTGGTTCCTTATCGAACACTCCCGGTGGCGGGGTTCTGTCGATACCGACAGGACACACTTCAAGAGATTCATCGAGAAGATCGGGTCGAAGATCGAGCAGATGCAAAGGCAGATTGAGCAGATTCTCAATCACGTAGCCGCGAATAACCTGATGGCCCCCGGCAGTCCTCTCACGTTAACGGACCTCGGCAAGAAGATCTCAGCTCAGCTTGGTGCGAAGGAGTGGACGGAAAGGCACGCCGCCCGATTGGACACCGCCGGCATGAACGCCTACAAGGTTCAGGAACTCTGCTTCGCCTACGTGAAGGATGAAGACCGGCGGCCTTTCTCGGACGATGAGCAGGAGACGATCCAGGGCGTCGCCTCCGAGAACGGTCAAGAAACCGAACAGGTCGTTGGTGTGTTCGCCATCGAACTCCGCGACAAACTGCTGGCGATAGCTGGCCTCTATGCGCCATGACCCACCCCGACAGCTCCTCGCGACAAGCTGTCATCGTACTCGCAGGCATCCTCCGTTGAACCCCCGTTGAGACCCCGCTCCATCCTGATGTTGGACGGCCGGATTTCGCGGTTCGGGGCAAAAACCGAAGAAATTGCGAAAGGTCGTCGGGAGTGGTATTGTCAACGTCCGCCGCGGCGGGTGATCGAATCCCCGTCATCGGCCCTGCGGACCCCTCGGAAATCGGGAGAGCGTGACATGGGTGTGGAGATGGATCGGGAACAGAAGAAGGCGTTGTCCGTGGCCCTCAACCAGATCGAACGGGCCCACGGCAAGGGAGCCATCATGCGGCTCGGAACCGAGGGGGCGCGGGTGCGGATCCCGGCCATTTCGACGGGGGCGATCAACCTGGACCACAGCACCGGGATCGGCGGCATTCCAAGGTCGCGCGTGACCGAGATCTTCGGTCCCGAGTCCTCGGGCAAGACCACCCTCACTCTCCACGTCATCGCGAACGCGCAGAAGGACGGCGGCGTCGCGGCGTTCATCGACGCCGAGCACGCGCTCGATGTGGGATACGCGCAGAAGCTGGGCGTCGATGTCGAGAACCTGCTCGTGTCTCAGCCCGATACGGGCGAACAGGCGCTGGAGATCGCCGAGGTGCTCGTCCGCTCCGGCGCGCTCGACGTCATCGTGGTGGACTCGGTGGCCGCGCTCGTGCCGCGGGCCGAGATCGAAGGCGAGATGGGCGACTCGCACGTCGGCCTTCAGGCACGGCTCATGTCGCAGGCCCTCCGCAAGCTGACGGGCGCGATCGGACGCTCCAACACCGCCGTCATCTTCACGAACCAGATTCGCGAGAAGATCGGCGTCATGTACGGGAACCCCGAGACCACGACGGGTGGCCGGGCGCTGAAGTTCTATTCCTCGCTCCGACTCGACATCCGCCGCATCGCCTCCATCAAGGAGGGGAACAACCTGGTCGGGAGCCGGACGCGCGTGAAGGTGGTCAAGAACAAGTGCGCGCCGCCGTTCAAGCAGGCCGAGTTCGACATCATGTTCAACCAGGGCGTGAGCCGGGAGGGTCTGCTCGTGGACATGGGCGAGAGCATCGGCATCGTGAGTCGCGCCGGCGCCTGGTACTCGTACGGCGGCGACGTCCGGCTCGGGCAGGGGCGCGAGAACTCGAAGACCTTCCTGCGCGAGAATCCGGATATCGCCGAGGAGATCGAGGCCCGGATCCGCGAAGAACTCGGGATGACGGCCCCTGACCCGGACGCGGAGGCCGACGCGGAGGGCGCCGCGGAAGCGGGCGCGGAAGTGTCGACGAACTCCCGGCCGCCCTCGAAGCAGGCCACCGGGCGCTGAATTCCGGCCCAGACCGCCACACCACCGGCGAGGTCACGGGCCTCGTTCCGGTCAAGCGCCGCTCCGGCTGGACCGAAGTCCAGTTGGACGGCGCTTCCCTCTGTCGGCTTCGGGACGAGGACGTGCATCGACTTCGGCTCGAAGTCGGGCTCCGGCTCGGATCCACGGAACTCGACGCGGTCCAGGCGGCGGGCGGTCGCGCCGAAGCGATGTTCGTCGGGCTGCGCTACCTTTCCGTGCGCCCGAGGAGTCGCCGGGAAGTGGAGCGTCGGCTGTGGCGAGACCGGATCGACCAGGCGGCGATTAACCACGCACTGGAACGTCTCGCGGCACTGGGGTATCTCGACGACGCGCAGTTCGCCGCCAGCTTCGCGCGGGATCGCATCCGGCTCCGGCCCTGTGGAACCCGTCGCATGCAGTCCGACCTTCTCGCCCGGGGTGTGTCGCGGGAGGATGCGGATCGCGGCATCCGCGAAGCGATGGCGGAGGAGGGCGCGACGGAGGAGGCGCTGCTCGAGCGGGTGGCGGCGGCGCGGGCGCGGAAGCTGACCGGGGCGGATCCGTCGAAGGCGCGTCGGCGGCTGTTCGACTACCTGGCCCGGCGCGGGTTCGCCGCGGGTAGCATTCGCGCGTGGATCGAGGTCAACTGGCAGGCTGAGGATACACGATGAAGGCGGACGAACTCCGGCGGAGTTTCATCTCCTACTTCGAGCGGCAGGGGCACGAGCATCGGCCCAGCGGCCCGCTCGTCCCCGCGGATGACCCGACCCTCATGTTCACGAACGCCGGGATGGTGCAGTTCAAGGGCATCTTCACGGGAGAGACGGAGCGCCCGAGCCCCCCGCGCGCCGTCACCTCCCAGAAATGCCTCCGCGTCAGCGGCAAGCACAACGACCTTGAGGAAGTGGGGCGGACCGCGCGCCACCACACCTTCTTCGAGATGCTCGGGAACTTCTCCTTCGGCGACTACTTCAAGCGCGACGCGATCGACTTCGCCTGGGAGTGGGTGACCGAAGACCTCGGCCTGGAGCCCGGCCGCCTGTGGGCCACGGTCCACCACGACGACGACGACGCCTTCAACCTCTGGCTCGAACGCACCGCGATCCCGGAATCGCGCATCCGGCGCATGGGAGACAAGGACAACTTCTGGCAGATGGGCGACACGGGTCCGTGCGGCCCCTGCTCGGAACTGCACTACGACCTGCGCACGGACCGCGACGACCGCATCACCGACGCGCAGTTCGAGGCGGCGGGCGAGGCGGACCAGATCATCGAGTTCTGGAACCTCGTGTTCATGCAGTTCGACCGCGCGCCGGACGGGACGGACACGCCGCTCCCCGCGCCCTCGATCGACACGGGCGCCGGACTCGAACGCATCGCGGCGCTGCTCCAGGGCGTGGGGACGAACTACCACACGGACCTCTTCCTCCCGATCATCGAAGCCGCGGAGGAGGGACTCGGGATCGAGTACTCGCGGGCGCCGGAAGACTGGGACGACGGTGTCGCCTTCCGCGTGCTGGCGGATCACGCCCGGGCCGTCGCGTTCCTGCTCGCCGATGGCGTCTTCCCCTCGAACGAGAAGCGGGGCTACGTGCTGCGCCGGATCCTGCGCCGGGCCGTCCGGCACTACTGGCTGCTCGGCCGGCGCGACCCGCTCCTGCACGACCTCGTGGGCGTCGTGGCCGACCGCATGTCGGCCACCTTCCCGGAGTTGGAGGCGAGGCGGGAGCACCTGCTCTCCACGACGCGGGCGGAGGAGGAACTCTTCCTCTCGACCATCGAGGGCGGCATGCGCGAGATCGACCGCGCCATGCCGGATGGAGGCTCGGGCACGGTCGCGGGCGACGTCGCGTTCAAGCTCAAGGACACGTACGGCATCCCCGAAGACCTCACCGGCCTCATCGCCCGCGAACGCGGCTACGGCGTGGACTGGCAGGGCTTCGACGAGGCGCTCGAGGCCCAGCGCACCCGTTCGCGCGGCGCCGCCGAGTCGACGGGGGCCACCGCCGCCGTCGGGTTCGGGGGCGGTCTCACGATCATCGCGTCCGGCGCGGATGCGAAACAGGAGTTCGTGGGATACGGGGACCTCGAAATCGAAACGGACTGTCGCCGCTGGGCAGCGGACGGACGCCACGCGTTCCTGCTCGAGCGGAACCCCTTCTACCTCGAGAGCGGCGGGCAGGTCTCCGACACCGGGCGCGTCGTGGGCGATGGCTGGGCCGTCGACATCTCCGAGATCTGGGACGACGGCGGCCGCACCGTGGTCGCGGGGGCGCTCGCCGAAGGCGCGCTGTCCGAAGCCGAGGGGGTCGAGGACACGGTGCTCGCGCAGGTCGATCCGGCGCGGCGCGAGACGGAGCGCAATCACACGGCGACGCACCTGCTGCACGCCGCGCTCCGCAACCGGCTGGGCGAACACGTGCAGCAGGCCGGATCGCTCGTCGCCCCGGACCGGCTGCGCTTCGACTTCAGCCACAGAGGTCCGCTGACTCCGGAGGAACGGGCGGACATCGAAGCGGAGGTGACGGAGGCGATCCTCGGCAACCACGACGTCGACGCCTCGCAGCGGGACTACGACGAGGCGATCGCGGCGGGGGCGATGGCCCTGTTCGGCGAGAAGTACGGCGACGTCGTGCGCGTGATCGAGGTGCCCGGCCTCAGCCTGGAGCTGTGCGGCGGCACGCACGTCCGCACGACGGGTCAGGTCGGGACGTTCCGGATCGTGTCCGAGACGGGGGTCGCGGCGGGAATCCGGCGCATCGAAGCGGTGACGGGGCAGGGGGCCTACCGGCGCGAGCTGGAGCGGGACCGGCTCCTCACCGAGCTGGCCGCCCGGCTGCGCTGCCAGCCGGCGGATCTGGCGCTCCGCATGGACCGGCTCCTCGAGGAACGCGACGCGCTCGCCGAAGAAGTTCGGGGGCAGCGGGGAGATGCGGCGGAACGACAGTTGGAGACGCTGCTCGCCGGCGCGGGCGCGGCGGATGCGAACGGGGCCCGCTTCGTGTCGGGGCGCCTCGAGGTGCCCGCGGGCACGGACCTCGGGGCGCTCGGCGATCGCCTGCGCGGCGGGATGGGGTCGGGCGCGGCCGTCGTTCACGTCGTGTTCGCGGACGAGGACCGGCACGCGTTCATCTCCGTCGTTTCGGACGACCTCATCCGGCTCGGCGTGAAGGCGGGCGACCTCGTCCGCGTGTCGAGCCGGGCGACGGGTTCCGGCGGCGGCGGCGGCGCGCGCTTCGCGCAGGGCGGTGTGGGCGACCCCTCGCGAACGGAGGACGGACTCGGAGCGGCCCGGGCCTGGGCTTCCGAGCGGGTGCCCGCCCTGTCCGGTGGCTGACGTGCCGGCCGAACCCGGCCCTCTCACGCTCGAGACGTGGCTCGCGGGGCGGCTCCGGAGCGCTCCGGCGGAACTGGCGGAAGCGGTGTGGCCGCTGGTGCGGGAGCGTCTGGCGGAGGGCGAGGACGGACTCGTCCACGCGGCGCTCGCCGCGCTGGAGGCTGCGTCGGAGGGCGAAGCCAACCGCTCGGAGGCGGTGACCCTGCTCGCCGCGGATGCGATCCTCACCTACGCGCTCGAGGCGGCCGCGGATCCGGCCCTGGGAGGGAGCGCCGCACGGGCACGCCGGCTCGCCGAGCGGGTGGGTCCGGGCGGGCTGATCAGTGAACGATTCAACGAAAACGATTCAACGAAGGAGGAGATGACGGAATGACAGCGACGGTGCCGGGGTTGCCCGGCCTCGCGGGCAAGCGCGTGCTTGTCACCGGAGGTTCGCGCGGGATCGGACGCGCGACCGTGCAGTGCCTCGCCGCGTCCGGCGCGTCCGTCGGCATCGCCTACCACCGGGCGGAGGCCGAGGGGCGGCGGGCGGTCGAGGAGGCGTACGCGCTCGCCCCGGACGGGCGCCACTGGTGCGCCGGCGCGGACCTCGCCAACCCCGCGGAGTGTCGGACGCTGTTCGAGCGCGCCGACGCCGAGTTCGGCGGACTGGACGGGTTCGTGGGCAACGCCGGCATCTGGAACGTGGACCCGCGGCCGATCGAGTCGCTCGAAGCGGATGAGTGGCGACACATGATCGAGACGAACCTCACGTCCATCTACGCGGGCACGCGGGAAGCGGCGCGTCGCATGGGCGCGGACGGCAGAATCGTCCTCGTCTCCTCGACGGCGTCCCAGCGGGGAGAGGCGGAGCACAGCCACTACGCTGCGTCGAAGGGGGCGATCAACGCGTTCTGCAAGTCGATCGCGACCGAACTCGGCCCGAGGTCGATCAACGTAAACGCCGTCGCCCCCGGCTGGGTCGACACGGACATGTCTTCGCCGGCGCTCCAGGGCGAGGCCGGGCGCGCCGCGCTGACCCTCATTCCGCTCGGGCGCGTCGCCACGGCGGAAGACATCGCCGGACCCATCTGTTTCCTCCTCTCCGACGCGGCCCGGCACATCACGGGCGAGATCCTCAACGTGAACGGCGGCAGCGTGCTGTGCGGCTGAGAATGCCGTGAGGCTGAGACTGCCGTGAGCGCGATCGATCCGGGCCTGTTCTCCCCCCCGCCCGGGTTCTCCCGCACCGCGGAAAAGCTCGAGGCCGCGGGTTTCGAGGCCTGGGCCGTGGGCGGCGCGATCCGCGATGCCTACGTCTCTCAGATCGGAGGGACGCCCGACCTGCCCGTGCCGGACTGGGAGGACCTGACGACGGACGCGCGGCCCGATGACGTCATGCGCATCTTCCGGCGGACGGTCCCGGTCGGCGTGTCGCACGGGACCGTGAAGGTCCTCGACGGGGACGACGGATACGAGGTGACGACCTTCCGGCGCGATGTCGAGACGGATGGCCGCCACGCGCGGGTGGCCTTCGCCGATTCCATCGGGGAAGACCTGAGCCGCCGCGACTTCACGGCGAACGCGATCGCCTGGCGGCCCGCCTCCGGCGAGGTGCGCGACGAGTGGGGCGGCGCGGAGGACATCGAGGACGGGATCCTACGCGCCGTGGGAGAGCCCGAGGCGCGCTTCCGCGAGGACTACCTGCGCATCCTGCGCGGCTTCCGCTTCGCCGGACGCTTCGAGTGGGCGGTGGAGGCCCGAACGGACGAGGCGATGCGGGAGGCGGTGGACGGCCTGGCCGGGCTGTCGGCCGAGCGCGTGCGCGAAGAGTTGCTCAAGGTCATGGCGGACCCGAAGCCCTCGGCCGCGCTGGACCTGTACGCGGACTGCGGGGCGCTGGGCCACTGGTACCCGGAGCTGCTCGGGCTCGCGGCGGAGGGAGACGCGTGGCGGTCCGCGCTCGGCGCCGTCGACGCGGCCCCGGCGCAGGCCGCGAACGTGCGCCTGGCGAGCCTGCTCGTGTGCGCGTCCGAAACACCCGACGGCCGGGCCGAAGCCGCCGAATCGCTGCTCTCCCGGCTCAAGTTCTCCAACGCGGACCGGCGCTACGTCGGGCGGCTCGCCCGGCTGTACCTCCCCTTCGTCGGGGCGCTGGACTCCGCGGCGGAGCACCGGCGCTGGCTCGCATCGGTCGGCGACGCGTGGCAGGACCTGTTCGAGCTGCACTTCGCCGTCGCCCGCGCCGCGGGCGAGACGCGGGCGGAGCGCTACCTGGAGGCGACCCGGGAGCGCGTCCTGGATGAACGCGAGAGAGACCCGGTGCTCGACCTGGCGGGTCTCGCGGTCAAGGGGGACGACCTCCTCGCCCTCGGCATGTCGCCGGGTCCGATCGTGCGGCTGCTGCTGGAGGAGTTGCTCGAACAGGTCATCGAGGACCCCGGCCGCAACGAGCGCGAGCCCCTCCTCGAAGAGGCTCGCCGGCTCATCGAACTCGGCGCGCTCGCGGAGGCCTCGCGCCCGCCCGACGCGCCCGCCGCCGGCAACGGGCTGCCCGGCGCCGATGACTGACGAGCCGAGCCTGTTCCCCGGCACCGAACCGCATGCCGAGCCCGCGCCCTCGGACGCCGCCGGGCCGGGGACCGACGCGGCCCGGGATGCCGCCCTGGCCGACTCCCCGCTCGCCGCCCGCATGCGCCCGCGGCGGCTGGCGGAGTTCGTCGGACAGCCGAAACTCGTCGGCGAGGGCCGACCCCTGCGCCAGCTCATCGAGAGCGGCCGCGTCCCGAGTCTCATCTTCTGGGGTCCGCCGGGCACCGGCAAAACGACCCTCGCCGGGCTGCTGGCCGGCCGGATGGAAGCCGCGTTCGTCCCGTTTTCCGCCGTGACCGACGGGATCCCCCGCGTCCGCCGCGTGCTGGAGGAGGCGAAGGCGCGCCGCGCCGCCACCGGCCGCGGCACCGTCCTCTTCGTCGATGAGATCCACCGCTTCAACCGGGTGCAGCAGGATGCCCTCCTCCCGCACGTCGAGCGCGGCGCCGTCACCCTCATCGGGGCCACGACGGAGAACCCCAGCTTCGAAGTCGTCGGCCCGCTCCTCTCCCGCACGCGGGTCTTCGTCCTCGACCCGCTGGCGCCGGAAGACGTCGCGGAGATCTGCGCCCGCGCGCTGCGGGACGGGGAGCGCGGACTCGGCGCCACGGGCCTCGCCATCGACGACGACGCCCTGGCCCGGCTCGGCACCGAGTCGGACGGGGACGCCCGCCGCGCCCTCAACGCGCTCGAGACGGCGGCGGACCTGGCCGGCGTGGCCGGCGTCCCCGCGATCTCCGAGGATCACGTGGCGGCGGCGCTGCAGAAACGGTTCGCGCGCTACGACAAGTCGGGCGAGGAGCATTTCAACCTCATCTCCGCCCTGCACAAGGCCGTGCGCGGCTCGGACGCGGATGCGGCGCTCTACTGGCTCGCGCGCATGCTGGACGGCGGCGAGGACCCCATGTACCTGGCTCGGCGCATCGTGCGCATGGCCGCCGAGGACGTCGGACTCGCGGATCCCGGCGCGCTCGCGGTCACGATCGCGGCGCGGGACGCGTACCACTTTCTCGGCAGCCCCGAGGGGGATCTGGCCCTCGCCCAGGCGGTCACCTACCTGGCGCTCGCCCCGAAATCGAACGCGGTCTACCGGGGTTTCGGTGGCGCCGCCCGCGCGGCGCGCGAAACGCCGGCCGAGCCCGTCCCGTTCCATATTCGGAACGCGCCCACGCGGCTCATGAAGGAACTCGGGTACGGATCGGGGTATCGCTACGATCACGACGAGGAAGACGGCGTGGCGGCCCAGTCCTACCTTCCGGAGTCGTTGCACGGAAGCCGCTGGTATCATCCGGTGGAGCGCGGCTGGGAAGCGGAGGCGAGGCGCAGGCTCGACGCGATTCGCCACAGCCGGGCGCGGGCGGCGGCGGAAGCGGGCCCTGAGACCACGGAGGAGAATCGATCGAAACAGTGACGTCGGACGAGGTGGCGGAGCGCGCGGTGCTCGTGGGCGCGCCGCCGCCCGACATGTCCCAGGAGACGGTGGACGAACACCTCGCGGAACTCGCCCGCCTCGCCGGGACGGCGGGAGCCGATGTCCGGGGCGCGGTCGTCCAGCGCCTGCGCACGCCGAACGCCTCGACCTTCATCGGCAAGGGGAAGGTCGAACGCCTGGCGCAGGCCCTGCGGGAGCACGAGGCGACGCTCGCCATCTTCGACGAGGAACTCACGCCCGCCCAGGGCGCGAATCTCGAAGCGGCGCTCGGCGTGCGCGCGCTCGACCGGACCGAACTCATCCTCGACATCTTCGCGCTCCGGGCCCGGACCTCGGAAGCGAAGCTCCAGGTCGAACTCGCCCAGCTCCAGTACATGCGGACGCGGTTGAAGCGCATGTGGACCCACCTCTCCCGCGAGGGCGGCGGAATCGGCGCGCGCGGACCCGGCGAACAGCAGATTGAGACGGACCGCCGGCTCATCGACCGGCGCCTGGCCCGGCTGCGGCGCAAGCTCGACCACATCGCGCGGGCGCGGGTCACGCAGCGCCGGGCCCGGAGCGAACAGTTCACCGTGGCGCTCACGGGCTATACGAACGCGGGCAAGTCCTCCATCCTGCGCGCGCTCTCGGGCTCGGACGTCTTCGTCGAGGACCGGCTGTTCGCGACGGTGGACTCGGCGACCCGGGTTTGCGATCTCGAAGGTCCCGGCCCGATCCTCCTCACCGACACGGTGGGGTTCATCCGGAAGCTCCCGCATCATCTCGTGGCGTCCTTCCGGGCGACGATGGAGGAACTCGCCGAGGCCGACCTCCTGCTGCACGTGATCGACGCCTCGTCGCCGAGCCGGGACGAGCAGCGCGAGGCCGTGGAAGAGGTGCTGGCGGAGGCCGGCGTGGCGGATCGCCCCGTGGTCGAGGTCTTCAACAAGATCGACCGGCTCACGCACGAGGAGGAGCGCGCGCTGCGCGAGCGGGCCGCGGCCGACGGACGGCCGCACGTGCTGACCTCGATCATGGAGGAGGGCGGGCTGCAGCCGTTGCGCGAGGCCCTGCAGGCCGCGATGCGGGCCCGCCTCGAGACGGTGCGGGTGAGCCTGCCCGCCGGGGACGGCGCGCGGCTCGCCGAGGCGTACCGGGAGGGCGAGGTGCTGGAGCGCGCGTACGAAGCCGGGTGCGTGGTCATCGTGGCCCGCGTGCCCGCCGGAGTGGCCGGCCGCTGGCGCGACAGCGGCCTGGTCGTGGAGCGGGCCGACGCCGCCTGACGCGGCGGACCGTCGAGCCGAGAACGGGAGCACAATCATGGCGAACAGCAGCTTCTCGCACCTGGTCGATTGCCGGCTGTGCGTGAACATCGATCACGTGGCGACCGTCCGGCAGGCGCGCGGCACGGATGAACCCGATCCGGTGCGGGCCGCCGTCCTCGCCGAACTCGGCGGCGCGAACGGGATCACGGTGCACCTGCGCGAGGACCGCCGGCACATCCAGGACCGCGACGTGGAGCTCCTGCTGGCGACCGTCCGCACCTTCGTGAACCTCGAACTCGCGGCCGAGGAAGAAGTGCTCGCCCTCGCCGAACGCTGGCGGCCGGCCCAGGCCACGCTCGTCCCCGAGAAGAGGGAGGAACTGACGACGGAGGGCGGGCTGGACATGACCGCCGACCCGGCCCGCATCGCCGCCGCCGTGGCGCGGCTGCAGGACGCCGGGATCCGCACGTCACTCTTCATCGACCCGGATCCCGCGGCCGTCGACGCCTCGGCCGAGGCCGGCGCGGCGGCGATCGAACTTCACACCGGCGAATACGCCAACGCGCCGGACCGGGCGGCCGCCGACCGCGAACTCTCCCGACTGGAGGATGCCGCGATGCGGGCCGAAGGCGCCGGCCTCGGCGTGCACGTCGGACACGGGCTCACCTACGAGAACGTGCAGCCCGTGGCGGCGATCCCGGAGTGCGAGGAACTCAACATCGGCCACTCGATCGTGAGCCGCTCCGTGCTCGTGGGGATCGAGCGCGCGGTGCTCGAGATGTCGGAACTCGTGCGCGAGGCGCGCGGGTGAGAGGCCGTCTCACAGTCCTCATCGGCGTACTTGTCTCCGTCGCGCTCCTCGTCTGGGCGCTGCGGGGCGTCTCGGCCGCCGAACTCCTGCGGCACCTGGGCGAGGCGAACGTCTGGCTGCTCATCGCCGCGACGGTCGTGGCCACGCTCACCTTCAACCTCCGCGCGATCCGGTGGGACATCCTCCTCCGCGCCTCGAACGGAAACCTGCCGTTCGGTTCCCGCTACGCGGCCGTGTGCATCGGCTTCATGGCGAACAACGTCCTGCCCGGCCGGCTCGGCGAGTTCGCCCGCGCCTACTCGCTGTCGCGGATCACACCCGTGCCCCTGAGCGCCGCGCTCGCCTCGCTCGTCGTGGAGCGCCTGCTCGACGCGATCGTGCTCATGGTGTTCCTCGTCCCCGCCTTCTTCCTCGTCGGGGTCGACGAAGCCGCCTCCGGGACGCTGCGGGATCTGTTCACCGTGGGCGTCATCCTCGTCTCCGCGAGCCTTCTGGCGCTCGCCCTCCTCGTCCGCTCTCCGGACCGCTTCCTCCGGCTCGCGGCCAAGTGGTCGCACCGGGTCGCGCCCGACCGCGTCGCCGGCCGCATCATGGACGTGCTCTCCGCGTTCGTGGACGGTCTCGGGGCGCTGCGCCACGCGCACGTCTTCGCCCGCGCGATGCTGTGGTCGTTCGCTGTCTGGGCCTGGAACGCCGTTTCGTTCTATCTCGGGTTCCTCGCCTTCGGCATCATCGGGCCCGGCTTCCTCGGCGCGCTCGTCCTCCAGACCACGATCGGCTTCGCCGTCGCGATCCCCTCCACGCCCGGGTTCTTCGGACCGTTCGAGACCGCGGCGCGCGTCGCGCTCGAACTCCACCACATCGAGCCCGCGAGAATCATCAGCTTCGCCGCGGGCTACCACATCCTCACCTTCCTGCCCATCACGGTGCTGGGGATCTGGTACATGCGGCGCCTCGGGATCAGCCGCCGCGACTTCGGGCGGAGCGAGGCCCGCGCGCCGGAGACCTCGCCGTGACGGCCGCCGGGGAGACCGGGACGGCCGAAGCCCACGCGAAGGTCAACCTGCGCCTGCGCGTGTTCGCCAGGGACGCGACGGGCTTCCACGGCGTCGAGACCGTGCTCGCCCGCACGAGCCTGTCCGACACGGTGACCGTCCTCGAGGCTGCGCCTGAGAGTGGCATCGCCCTCTCCGTCGATGGGCCCCTGGCCGAGGGCGTGCCGGACGGTCCCGACAACCTTTGCTGGCAGGCGGCGGAGCGTTTCCTGGCCCGCGCGTTCGGGAATCGGGGGCGCCGCGCGGTGCACATCCGCCTGACGAAACGGATCCCCATGGGGAGCGGGCTCGGCGGCGGGAGCGCGGACGCGGGCGCGACGCTCCGCCTGCTCGCCGACCGCTGGCCCCGGCTGGAGACGCGGCAACTCCTGGAACTCGCCGGCGAGATCGGCAGCGACGTGCCCTTCGCGCTCCTCGGCGTGCCAATGGCGCTCGGCTGGGAGCGCGGCCGCCGGCTCCTCCCGCTCCTCCCGCCGCGCGCCCGTCCCGCGCTGCTCGTCTGCCCCGGCATCCACGTTTCCACGCCCGAGGCCTACGACTGGCTCGCCCGCACGGACGAGGACGCCGGCGCCGCCTCCGTGCTCCCGGGCGCGACGCGGCTGGCCGAGTGGGACTCGCTCGAGCGCCTGGCCCGAAACGACCTCGAGGCGCCCGTCCTTGCCCGGCACCCGGAACTGTCCGGACTCCTCGACCGGCTGCGGTCGTGCGACCCGGCCCTGGCCGCGATGACCGGATCGGGCTCGACGCTGTTCGCGATCTTCCGCGACGAGGCCGCCCGCGCCCGCGCCCGCCGAACGCTCGCCGTCCTCGACCGCCCCGAAGGCCCCCGAATCCTCGACGTCTCCCTCCCCGTCTGAGGCCAAGCCTGGACCGTTGCAGCTCGTTGAGGGTTCGTTGATCGTTGGTCGTAGTCTTGGGTATTCGCTGCCCCGAACGGGACACCGTGGGGCTGCCCGTAGCTCGAGACACCGCTAGACTGATTCCATGAGCCCGGATCGAAGAGCGTCTGGGCAAAGACGCCAGCGATTTGTTTATCGGGGGCGCGGGACCGCCTAGATTAGTGGTCCACTGACAGGGAGAAATTAGTGGTCCACTGACAGGGAGAACCTCACCGCCATGACCGACCCAAACGGGCAGCTTGACGCGATCATCGTCGCGATCCAGGCGCTCGACACCAAGATCGAGAACTACTCGATCAATCTCCGCCAAGAGTTCGTCGGTTTGCGCGAGATCTTCGCAAGCCACCGCGAATACGTAGACCGCCGCTTCAAGGCCCAGGACGATAAGCTAGCCCACATCGTCGAGGTCGTTGAATCCTTCCAGCGGAGACCCATCGGTTTCACGCCGGACGGGAACGGTGCCCGACGCTATACGCCCCGTATAGGTCCCCATCCGAGGCCCATCAGGCGCGCCGGCGCGGTTTGACGCCGCCGGCCGGAGCGCGCCATCTTCGGCGCTTCTGGCCCCTCGTCTAATGGCAAGACACCGGCCTTTGGAGCCGATGATCCAGGTTCGACCCCTGGGGGGCCAATCCCATGCTTGATTTCCATGCATAATTCCCATGTCTGATTCCGGCCCCCGGCCCAACCGGCTCGCGCGGGAGAAGAGTCCCTACCTTCTCCAGCACGCCTTCAATCCCGTGGACTGGCTTCCGTGGGGGGAGGAGGCCTTCGCGCGCGCCCGGGCCGAAGACCGTCCGATCTTCCTCTCCATCGGCTACGCGACCTGCCACTGGTGCCACGTCATGGAGCACGAGTCCTTCGAGGATGAGGATGTCGCCGCGCTCCTCAACCGGGACTTCGTGTCGATCAAGGTGGACCGCGAGGAACGGCCCGACATCGACGGCGTCTACATGACGGCGTGCCAGCTCATGACGGGGCAGGGGGGTTGGCCGCTCACGATCGTGATGACGCCGGACAAGCAGCCCTTCTTCGCCGGCACCTACTTCCCGCGCGAGAGCGTGGCCGGGCGGGCGGGGATGCTCGACCTGCTGCCGCGGCTCGCGTCTGTGTGGCGAGAACGGCGGGCGGATGCCGAGGCGGCGGGGGCCTCGGCGTTGGCGGCCATCCGGGAGGTCGAGGTGCGCGGGCTGGGTTCGGTGGAGGGCGCGCTCGACGAGGAGGCGCTCCGCAGCGGCTTCGGCGATCTGCACGCCCGCTTCGACCCCCACCAGGGAGGGTTCTCCCGGGCTCCGAAGTTTCCGGCGCCCCACCAACTCCTCTTCCTCCTGCGCTGGAGCGATCGCGCCGGTGACCGGCGGGGCGTGGAGATGGTGGAGAAGACGCTCGTCTCGATGAGGCGGGGAGGGATCTTCGACCACGTCGGGTACGGCTTCCACCGCTACTCCACGGACGCCCGCTGGCTCGTCCCGCACTTCGAGAAGATGCTGTACGACCAGGCGCTGCTCGCCATGGCGTACACGGAGCTGTGGCAGCTGACGGGCGACGACGCGCACCGGCGGGTGGCCCTCGAGATCTACGAGTACGTGGCGCGCGACCTCACGGACGCGGAGGGCGGCTTCTATTCCGCGGAGGACGCGGACAGCGAGGGGCGCGAAGGGGCGTTCTACGTGTGGACACGGGAAGAGTTCGACGAAGTGCTGTCGGAGGCGCTCGGGGAGGACGCGGCCGGGCTGGCGCGGCGCGCCTTCCGGGTCGAGGCGCGCGGCAACTTCGCCGACGAGGCGTCGGGACTCCGGACCGGCGAGAACATCCTCCACCTGGGGGAAACGCCCGCCGAAATCGCCGCCGCGCTCGGCGCGGAAGCGGGCGCCGCCGATGCCGCGGCCGTCGAGGCACGGCTGGAGCGGGCCCGGCGCGTCCTGTTCGAGAAGCGCGCGACGCGGGAGCGCCCGCTGCTCGACGACAAGATCCTGACGGACTGGAACGGGCTCATGATCGCGGCGCTGGCGCGGAGCGGCCTCGCATTCGGTGACGAGTCGCTCGTCGAGGCGGCGGCGCGGGCGGCGGACTTCATCCTCGAGCGGCTGCGCGACGGCGAGGGACGACTGCTCCACCGCTACCGGGACGGGGACGCGGCCATCCCCGCGGGCGCGGCGGACCACGCCTGCCTCAGCTGGGGACTCATCGAGCTGTACGGGGCCACGTTCGACCCGCGCTGGCTCCGGACGGCGCGCGAGTTGCTCGACGCGCTCCTGGAGCGCTTCTGGGACCCCGACCGGCTCGGCGTGTTCAACGTGGACGCGGCGCAGCGCGACGTGCCCGTCCGGCAGAAGGAGCTGTACGACGGGGCTACGCCCTCGGCCAACGCGACGACGTGGTACGTCCTCCTCCGGCTCGGCCGGCTCACCGGCGATCTCGAACTCCTGGACCGGGCGGAGGCGCTGCGGCACGCGCTCGCCGGCCCCGTCGGCGGCGCCCCCTCCGCGCACACGATGTCGCTCGTCGCGCTCGACCTCGCGCTGGGCCCGGCGCAGGAAGTCGTCGTGACGGGCGACCCCGACGAGTCCGGCGCGCGGCGCATGCTGGCGGCGCTCGCCGGCCGCTACGCGCCCCGCACGGCCATCCTCTTCAAGCCGGCGGGCGGCCCGTCCGACGCGCCCGAAGCGCCCGGCGGACCCGCGGCGGACGCGCTCGCGGAGATCGCGCCCTTCACCGCTCCCCACGACCTCCTGGACGGACAGGCGACGGCATACGTTTGCACCGACTTCACGTGCCGCCGTCCGACGACCGACATCGCCGAAATGATGCGGCAACTCGCCTGACACTGGAGTTCGAGGCATGGGCCTGGACCAGACGATCTACGGAAACACGCTTTCGGCCTGGCTGATCGCCGCCGGCATCTATGCCGTCACGACGCTCGCGCTGTGGCTGCTCGAACGCTACGCGCTGCGGGCGTTCGCGCGCTTCGCGAGCCAGACGCGGACCTCGATCGACGATCTCGTCGCCGCTGTGCTCGGCGAGACGAAGTTCGCCCTCATCCTCTTCGTGGGGCTCTTCGCCGCCTCGCTCGTGCTCGAACTCGATCCTGTCGTGGCGCTCGTGATTCGCCGCGCCGCGGTCATCGCCGTCGTCGTCCAGGGCGGCATCTGGTCGAGCGCCGCGATCGCCTTCTGGGTGCGGCGCTTCGTGGATGCGACCGCGGGCGAGGATGCGGAGGCCGTGACCATGGTCGGCGCGCTCTCCTTCGTGGGCCGGCTCGCCGTGTGGTCCGTCGTCCTCCTCCTCATCCTCGACAACCTCGGGGTCGAAGTCGCGGCCCTGCTCGCGGGCCTCGGCATCGGAGGCATCGCCGTCGCCCTCGCGGCCCAGAACGTCCTCGGAGATCTGCTCGCGTCGCTCTCCATCATCCTCGACAAACCCTTCGTCATCGGCGACTTCCTCGTCATCGGCGAGTTCCAGGGGTCGGTGGAGCACATCGGCCTCAAGACGACCCGGCTGCGGAGCCTCGGAGGCGAGCAACTCATCCTCGGAAACAGCGACGTGATCAACACCCGGATCCGGAACCTCGGGCGCATGGAGGACCGGCGCGGGGCGCTGAAGATCGGCGTGACCTACGACACGCCGCGCGACCTCCTGGCGCAGATCCCCGGCTGGATCGAGGAGATCGTGGCGGCGCAGGACGAGACCCGCTTCGACCGCTGCCACCTGTCGGGCTTCGCGGACTCCGCGATCGAGTTCGACACCATCTTCTACATGACCGTCCCCGAGTACGCCCGTTTCATGGATGCGAAGCAGGCGATGCTGCTCGCGATCCACGAACGGTTCGACCGCCACGGCGTCGAGTTCGCGTACCCGACGCAGGTCGTGTACACGATTCCCGCGACTCGTTGACAAAAACCCGCGTGAATCGATAGTCTGGGCCGCTGTCGCCGCTGGGTTCGGCCCCGCGGCACACGGGTTCGGGACCCACACAGTTTCTCTCCATTCCGGCAGGACCTCCGCGGGCGGCAACGCGCGGGGAGCGACGAGCGCCGGAACCAGACCAGCGAGCCAGTCGACACGCATGGACACCACGGACTTCTCGTTCCATACGAGTCCGATCATGCTGCTTTCGGGTACGGCGAATCCCGCCCTCGCGCAGGGGATCGCCGACGTGCTCGGAGAGCGGCTGTGCGACGTCACGATCAAGCGGTTCGCCGACGGCGAGATCTTCGTGCGCATCGACGAGAACGTGCGCGGGCGCGACGTCTTCCTCATCCAGCCCACGAATCCGCCGGCGGAGAACGTGCTCGAACTCCTGATCCTGCTCGACGCGGCGAAGCGCGCCTCGGCGGCGAGGGTCACGGCGGTCGTCCCCTACTACGGGTACGGGCGCTCCGACCGGAAGGATCAGCCGCGCGTGTCGATCGCGGCGAAGCTGCTCGCGAACCTGATGACGGCCGCCGGCGCGGACCGCGTCCTCTCGATCGACTTCCACCAGCACCAGATCCAGGGCTTCTTCGACATCCCCGTGGATCACCTGTACGCGGCCCCCGTCTTCCGGCGCTACTACGAGATGAAGAAGCTGGACAACCTGGTCGTCGTCGCGACGGACGTGAGCGCGGCGAAGATGGCGCGCGGCTACGCCCGGCGCCTCGGCGGAGACCTCGCGATCATCGACAAGCGGCGTCCGGCCCCGAACGAGGCGGAGGTCTCGAACATCGTGGGTGAAGTCGAAGGGAAGCACTGCATCGTGCCCGACGACATGATCGACACGGCCGGGACGATGGTATCGGCGATCGAGGTGCTGAAGGAGCGCGGCGCTCTGGACATCTATGTCCTGGCCACGCACCCCCTCTTCTCGGGGCCGGCGGTGGAGCGCATCGCGTCGGCCGACGTGAAGGAGATCACGGTGACGGACACCGTGCCGCTCGCCCCGGGAGTTCAGGAAGCGCTCCCGAACCTGACCGTGCTATCGGTGGCGAGCCTGCTCGCGCAGGCCATCGAGAGCACGCACGAGAACACCTCCGTGAGCAAACTGTTCAAGTAAGAGAGCAAAGATGACGAACGAATCCGCCACACTCACGGCGCGGACGCGGACCACGTCCGGAAAGGGCGCCGCGCGGCAGCTTCGCCGCAGCGGCCAGTTGCCCGCGGTCGTGTACGGGCGCCGGGATGAGGCCGAGTCGCTGGCGCTGGACACGCACGAGCTTACGCGCCTCCTGAGCCGGATCCACGCGGCCACGACGGTGATCGACCTCGAGGTCGACGGCGGCGAGCCGCGCCCGGTCCTGATCCGCGAGATACAGCGCCACCCGTATCGGCCTCAGCTTCTGCACGTGGACTTCTTCGAGATCCGCGCGGACGTGAAGATCCGCGTGGCGGTTCCGCTCCACCTTCTCGAGACGCCCGCCGGCGTGGAAGTGGGCGGGATCCTTCAGCAGCTCCGGCACGAAATCGAAGTCGAGTGTCTGCCGAACGAGATTCCGGCCGAGTTCACGATCGACGTTTCGGCGCTCGAGATCGGCGATTCGCTTCATGTCTCGGACGTGGATACGGGCGAGGTCGAGGTCCTCGACGACGATACGGTGACGATCTGCACCGTCGTGCCGCCTGCCGTGGAGGAGGTCGAGGAGGAAGAGGAAGAAGTCGAGGAACTGGAAGAGGGCGAAGCCGAGGCCGAAGCCGAGGCCCCGGAGGCCGAGGCGGAGGAGGGCTGAGGCGACCGGCCAAGGACCGATTCGCGGGGGACCGTGCGGCTGCTGCTGGCTCTGGGGAATCCCGGCGCGAAGTACCGGGACACGCGGCACAACATCGGCTGGTGGCTCGCCGACCGCCTGGCGCGCCGCTGGGGCGGAGGCCCCTTTCGCGTGGACGGCCCCACCGCGTGGACGATCGCGGCCGCGCGCCCCGGCGTCGAGATCCACAAGCCGCGGACGTACATGAATCTGAGTGGCGAAGCGCTGGCGGCGCTGCTGGATCGCCGGCGCTTCGACCCCGCGGCCGACATGCTCGTCCTCGTGGACGATGTCGCGCTGCCGGCGGGTCGCTTTCGCCTGCGGGCGAGGGGGTCGCCGGGCGGACACAACGGGCTCGCCTCGATATCGGCGAGTCTCGGCTCCGACGACTACGGCCGCCTCAGGCTCGGCGTCGGACGGCCGCCGGACGAGCGCATCGACCTGGCGGCCTGGGTGTTGTCACGCATGCCGCGGGCGGAGGAGGAGGGGGCGCTGGGCGCCTTCCCCCGTGCCGCCGAAGCGGTGGAGTACTGGCTGGACCATGGCTCGGAAGCGGCGATGAACCGCTTCAACCGTCCGGGGTGAACCCCCGCTGATCAAGGGAGCAGGAAACGTGGGCGGAAACATCGTCGGAAACATCGATTTTGCGGTCTGGCTCGGCGTGATCGGGCTCTTCTTCTCCTTCGCGCTCTTCATGTACGTGAAGGCGCAGCCCGTCGGAAACGAGAAGATGGCCGAGTTGTCGGAGGCGATTCACTCCGGCGCGATGGCGTTTCTGCGGCGGGAGTACACGGTGCTGCTGCCGTTCATCGTCGTCGTCGCGGCCCTCCTGTTCTGGCTCGTGGGCCCGCACACGGCGGTGGCCTACGCGCTCGGGGCGGCCTGCTCGATCCTCGCGGGCTTCTTCGGGATGAAGGCGGCGACGGCGGCCAACGTCCGGACCTCCGAGGCGGCGCGCGCGGAGGGCCAGGCCAAGGCGCTCCGGGTCGCCTTCTCCGGCGGCGCCGTGATGGGCATCGCGGTGGCCGCGCTCGGCCTGCTCGGGATCGGCGCCGTGATCGCGATCTACGACCCCCAGGGGACCGGATTCCGCCCCTTCGGCGAGATCATCTCCGGCTTCGCCATGGGCGCCTCCTCGATCGCGCTCTTCGCTCGCGTGGGCGGCGGCATCTACACGAAGGCGGCCGACGTCGGCGCGGACCTGGTGGGGAAGGTCGAGGCCGGCATCCCGGAGGACGACCCGCGCAACCCGGCGACGATCGCCGACAACGTGGGCGACAACGTGGGCGACGTGGCGGGGATGGGGGCGGACATCTTCGAGTCGTACGTCGGTTCGGTCATCGCCACGATCGTCATCGGCGTGACGAGCGCGATGATCCTCGACGGGGCACGGCTCCAGGCCGTGGCGCTTCCGATCCTCTACATCATGGCGGGCTTCCTCGCGAGCGCGGTCGGCGTCCTCGCCATCCGCGTCCTCGAGCGCATGAGTCCCGCGGCGGCCCTCCGCTGGGCGCCGATCATCGGGGCCCTGATCTTCTGGGTCGTGGCATACGCGATCACGGTGAACCTCCAGCTCTTCGACGCCGCGGCGCAGGGCAAGTGGGTCTTCATCCACCCGAACGCCGGTCCCTTCTGGGCCATGCTGTTCGGCTCGCTCGTCGGCATCGCGATCGGCCTCGTGACGGAGTACTACACGGCCGAGAAGCCGATCCGGCGCATCGCCGAGGCCTCCGAAACCGGCTCCGCGACCAACATCATCACGGGACTCGCGGTCGGGATGGAATCCACGTTGATTCCCATGCTCCTGATCTCCGGCGCCATCTTCCTCGCCTTCAACTTCGCGGGCCTGTACGGGATCGGGATCGCCGCCGTGGGGATGCTGGCCACGGTCGGCGTGACGATGTCCGTGGACGCGTACGGCCCGGTGGCGGACAACGCGGGCGGCATCTCGGAGATGGCCGAACTGGGGCCCGAGGTGCGCTCGGTGACCGACTCGCTCGACTCGCTCGGCAACACGACGGCGGCGATCGGGAAGGGATTCGCCGTCGGCTCCGCCGCGCTCACGGCGCTGGCCCTGTTCTCCGCCTACGCGAACGCGGTGGGCCTGCGCGCGACCGGGATCAACCTCATCGACCCGCTCGTCGTGATGGGCCTCTTCATCGGGGGCGTGACGCCCTTCTTCATCGCCGCGCTCACGATGACGGCGGTGGGCCGCGCGGCGGCCGGCATGGTGGCGGAGGTCCGTCGCCAGTTCCGCGAGATCCCGGGCATCATGGAGGGCACGACGAAGCCGGATTCGGCGCGCTGCGTGGACATCTCCACCAAGGCGGCGCTCCGCGAGATGATCGTGCCGGGCCTGGTGGCGATCATCGTCCCCATCCTCGTCGGCCGCTTCCTCGGCGTGGCGGCGCTCGGCGGCGCGCTGGCCGGGGCGACCGTGAGCGGCGTGCTGCTCGCGCTCTTCATGGCGAACTCCGGCGGCGCCTGGGACAACGCCAAGAAGTACATCGAGACGGGGGCCCACGGCGGGAAGGGGTCCGACCCGCACAAGGCGGCCGTGGTCGGCGACACGGTGGGCGATCCCTTCAAGGACACGTCCGGGCCGTCGATGAACATCGTCGTGAAGCTGATGAGCGTCGTCTCGCTCGTCCTCGCGCCCTGGTTCGTGGACGTGCACGGGATGGCCGCCGCGGCGCCGGAAGCCGTGGAGACCGCCCTCGCCGCCGTCGGCGGCGCGCTGCGGGCTCTGGGACTCTTCTAGAACTTGACAGCAGGGCGGCATGACCTAGTCTAGTGTCGCTTTCACATACCGGTTCGCCGCCCTCCGGCGGGCCGGCAATCCAGACTCCTGCTCCGACCGCGCGGGTCGGGGCCGACGAGACCGAGGGAGTTCTTCATGCGCGATTACGAGATCGTGTACATCTTCCGTTCGAGCCTGACCTCCGAGGAGATCGAGGCAAAGCTCGAGCGCTACCACGCCGCGATCACGGCGGACGGTTCGGGCGAAATCACCGCCTCGGTCCACTGGGGCAAGCGTCAACTCGCCTACCCCATCAAGAAGCAGCCGAACGGCTACTACGTCGTGGCCCAGTTCACTTCGGAGCCTGATCCGCTCAGGGAGCTCGAGCGCGTGCTGAAGCTTGAGGATGACATCCTCCGGTACCTGATCGTGATCGCGGAACACCCGCTGCCGCTTCCCGACCCGGCGCCGGAGACGCCCCCCGCCGCCGCGGAGGAAGCCGAGGCAGAAGAACCCGCCGCGGAAGAAGCCGACGCAGACGGAGCCGAAGCGGACGAGGCCGACGCGGAAGAAGCCGACGCGGAGGAAGCCGACGCCGAGGAAGCGTCCGAAACCGAGGAAACCGAGGCGACGGACGAGGCCGAGGAGACGGAGGGCGCCGAGGAGACGGACGAGGCCGAAGAAGCGGCGGACGACGCCGAAGCCGAAGAAGCGGCCGACGACGCTTCCGCCGAAGCCGAAGCCGAAGCCGAAGAAACGGAAGCCGAAGCCGAAGAAACCGAAGCCGAAGCTGAGGCGCCGGCGGACGAGGAAGCAGACGCCGGGGATCCGGAAGAGTCCGCCGACGCGAAGGAGGAATAGATGGCATTTCGAAAGGCGTGCCGGTGCTGTGTGGCCGGGGGCCGGAAGCCCGGCGTGGATTACAAGGATGAACGCGAGCTGGACCGCTACATCTCGGATCGCGGCAAGATCCTCCCGCGGCGAGCCACGGGGTCGTGCGCGCGGCACCAGCGGGCGGTGACGGTAGCGATCAAGCGGGCGAGGTATCTGGCGCTACTGCCGTACATCCGCGGCTACCACGACTAGCCCGCCGCGGCGTGGGGCCGACTGCCGGCGTGGGGCCGCTGAGGGAACGCTGGAGCGGTCTCTGGCCGGCCGCGGGTCTCCTCCTGCTGGTCATGCTGCTGTCGCCGCTGAGTTCGTCGCCGCTCGGCCTCATGGCGATCGTCGGCGTACCCGCGGCCGTGGCGATCCTGACCTTCGAGCCGCCCCAGTCCGGCTCGGCCTTCCTGGCGCTGCTGCTGCTGGCCGGAGCGGGGCTCGGGTTTCAGGAGGCCGGGCCGCTGTGGTTCATGGAGCGCGGCTGGGCGCTGCTTCTGGCCGGCGGGTTCGCTCTCAGCACGGCACTGGCGCCGGGCCGGGGAGTCTTCGACCGCTCGCTGTGGGCGGTCGCGATCGCGGGAGCCACGATCGCGGTCCTCGCCGTGCTGCGACCCGAGCTTCCGGCAGACCTCGACTGGCGGATCACGGCGCAGTTCAGCCAGGCGCTGGCCGCGTACGACTTCAACGCGTGGGGCGGCCGGTCGGTGGAAGCGACGGTGCGCGGCATCGTGAGCGTGTGGGAGGCCGTCTACCCGGCCATGCTCGCGCTCGCTTCGATCTCCGCCCTCGGCGTGGTCGGCTACATACTCGGACGAGTCCGGGGAGAACGGAGACCGCTCCCGCCGCTGCGGGAGTTCCGCTTCGGCGACCACCTCGCCTGGGTGCTCGTGCTCGGGCTCGCGCTGCTGGTCGTCCCCGTGGGGGCGTGGGCGGACCGCGCGGGCGGCAACATGGTGACGGTGATGGGCGGCCTCTATCTGCTTCGAGGTCTTGCGGTGCTCGTGTGGCTGGGGGCTTCCGTGCTAAGCTCGGGCTGGGCGATCGGCGCGTGGGTACTCGCGGCGCTGATCCTCTACCCGGTGACGGCGGGTGCGGCCCTCGTCATGGGTATCAGCGATACGTGGCTGGACCTGCGGTCGCGTCCGGGGGTGAAAACGGACGGGGCGTGAACCCCGGAAACTGGAGGCATCGATGGTGGAAGTGATTTTGAGAAAGGACGTCGCGGATCTCGGTCTCGCTGGCGAGATGGTGAACGTGCGGGCGGGGTATGCGCGCAACTACCTGGTTCCGCAGGGGATCGCGCTCGTGGCGACGGAGGGGAACCGGAAGCGGTTCGAGGAGGAGCGGCGCCAGATCGAACAGTCCGCCGAGCGGGAGCGGGAAGCGGCCCAGCAACTGGCGGGCGAACTCGAGGGCAGGGAGCTGAGCTTCGTGCGCCGGGCGAGCGAGAGCGGACGCCTGTTCGGCTCGGTCACGGCCGCGGACGTCGCGGACGAACTGGAGAAGGAGGGCGTCTCCGTGGACCGACGCGCGATCCGGCTGGACGACCCGATCAAGGACCTCGGCGACCACGAAGTCCCGGTGAGAGTCCACATGGACGTCGAGCCCGTACTCAAGGTGTCCGTGGTGGCCGAGGAATAGTGGTCCGCCACCGATGACGGACGGTCCGATCCCCCTGGATGAAGTGTGGCGCCGGCTCTCGGAACGGGGGACGCCCTCCCCGGAACTCCGCAGCGCGGCGGAGGCCGCGCTCGAGCGAAATGCGCGCTTCCCGACGATCCTCGACCTGCGGGGGTTGTCGGACGTCACCGACTTCTTCGTCATCGCGACGGGAGACTCCGACACGCACGCCCGCGCGATCAGCGAGAACATCCTCGATCGAACGCGCGCGGACGGTTTCCGTCCCGTCGGCGTGGAAGGGCTCAACGCGGGTCGCTGGGTGCTGATGGACTACGTGGGCCTCATCGTGCACGTCTTCCTGGGCGAAGTCAGGGAGTTCTATCAGCTCGAACGGCTGTGGGGCGACGCCCCCCTCTTCGAACTGGAGTGAATCGGGTTCGGGGCCGTTCCGCGACCGGTGGTACGTCGCTAGCTTGGAGGGCCATGAATCATGTGAAGTTTCCCGCTCCGCTCGTCCTCCTGCTGGGCGTCGGAGGTGCTTCGGGCGCCTGCGGAAGCCCCCCGGAAGATCAGCCCGCCCCCCTTGAAGGCCCGACCCTCGTCTCCGGCTCGTCGCTCGAGCGGTACGGGGTGCTCGTCATTCCGCGCGACGGCGGCGTCGCGCAGTTCCGCTCGATCGAGAGTCCGTCCACCGTGCGCTGGACCGGACGCCTGTCGCTGGGAAGCGTCACGGGGGCCCATTCCCTCGGTTCGGCGGTCGTGCTGCGGCGCGGGCGGCAGCTTCGCCTCTACACGACCTCGCCGGTGGAGGCCGAGACCCCGCTTCCCGACGCGCCCGCCGACGCGCGCTGGATCGCCTCGCCCCAGGGGGGCGCGTTCGTGTCGGGCGAGCGGATTCTCGCCATCACCGCCACCGATGCCGCGGAGGTTGCGGCCGACGGCGTCGTGCTCTGGGCGGCCCCCGCCGCCGGAGGCCGGGTCGTCGCCCTCGTCGAAGGCGCGGACGGACCTGAACTCGCGGTATGGGAAGCCGGGGAATCGGAACGCGCGGCGACGCGGGCCGTCGGCACGAGAGGCCCCGTCACGCTCGCGGGCTGGGGTCGGACGATCGTGACGGCGTCCGACGATGGCCGGGGACTCACGGAGTGGTCGATTCCCGAACTCGAGCCGGCCGAAGGGGCGGAGATCGGCGGCGCGCCGTCGGCCCTGGCCGTCTCTCCCTCGCAGCACCGCGTGTTCGCGGCGTCGGCCGACCGGCCGCGTTTCGTCGTCATCGATCGCTACGACTGGCGCGAGGTCGGGTCGTCGCGACCGGAGACGCCTCTCGAGGCGCTGCGGCCCGGCATGACGGGCGACCGGCTCGTGGCCTGGGACGGCTCGAACGCGTGGTCCGCGCGGGCGGGGGAAGCCGGTCTGGACGCGGTGCCCGGAGAGTGGCGGGCGGACCTGCCGCTCGCACTGCCGGGTGGAGCGGTCCTGGTGTCCGCGGAGAGCGGCCTCGGCCTCCTTCGCCCGGACGGCGAAGTCGCCGCCGTCGAGGGCCCCGCCGACGCCTGGTGGCTCCCGTTCCGATGGGGGCGCCGCCTGCCCGTCGCGTCCGCTGCCGTCGTGCCCGAGGACACCCTGGAAGATGCCGAGGAGGCGCTGGATGCGCTCGCCGACAGCGTTCCGCCCGGTCGCATCGGACTGTTGACGGTGGGGAGAGTGGGGAGGCTGTCGGACGGGAGCCCGGAACCCCCCGGTGATCCCGCGCCGGGGGCGGAGGTCGCGCCACGCCCGGATGAGCCGGCGGCGACTCCGCTGCCCGAGCTTCCCGGCGGCTTCTATGCCGTCGCGCTTTCCTCGCGGCAGTTGGCCGAGCTCGGACAGATGCGCCAACTCCTCGATGGCTCGGGCTATTCGACGCACGTGTTGCGCCGGGTGGACGAAGCCAGCGACATCTGGTATCGGCTCCTCGTGGGCCCCTATCAGACGCGCCCCGATGCGGAGGAGGCGGCGCTCGAGTTACGGCGGGAGAGGGGAATCGACGCGTGGATTCACGAGGAGGGAGATCAGGCGAGGAGGCGAGGCCCGTGAGCCCCGGCATCCCCGCCCCGTTCACGTGGGAACTGCCCGGGGATGCGCGGGTCGTGGCGCTCGTGATCGAGCGCGCGGAGGCCGAAAGGAGCGCGACAGCGGTTGACGCGATCGCGACCTCCTTCGCCCGCCGCCGGGGACGGACGCTCGTCCTGAACTCCGAAACAGGGCCATCGCCCCTCGATGAGCTGGCCGGCGCGGCCGAACGGGCCGACTCCCGCGGCATGGCGGAGTTCCTCGCCGGCCAGTCCGCGCTGGCTCGGGTGGCCGTGCGGCGCGCGGACTGTCCCTACGTGTATCTCCCGGCGGGACAGGTGCCGGAAGGCGTCGTCGGGCTGCTGGAATCCCCCGCGCTCGGGCGCTTCGTTGCTCGCGTGAAGGCGCAGGACGGGACGCTCTTCATCGTCATGTCCGAACGCGGACAGCCCTCCTCCGGTCTGCTCGATCTTCTCGACGGGTACATCGCCGTGGGAAGGGTCCCCGCCGAGGATCACGGCCTGCGGTGCTACGGCCACGTGCCCTTCGAGTCGGGCGCGTCGGACGAGTCGGGCGAATCGAGCGTGGCGCCCGCGCCGGAACCCGAGCCCGCGCCGGAACCCGGGCCCCGGCCCGAATCCGGGCACCAGCCGGCCCTGGAACCCGAGCCCGACGCGGCTCCGGCGGACTCGCAGCCGGTGCCCGCGAAAGCCCGGAGCCGCCGTCCGCGCGGGCCGCTCGTCGCGGCGCTGGTGATCGCGGCGCTGGCGGTCGGGAATCTGTGGGCGTACAGGAACGGGTGGTTCGACCGCGCGTTTTCCCGTTTCGGGTCGATGATCGGGGGTTCGGACGAGGCTCCTGCGGCGGTGACGACGCCCGTGGAGGATGGTCCGGCTGCCGAGGCTGCCGGCGCGGCGGATGACGCCCCGTCGGATGACATCCCGTCGGACGACATCCCATCGGACGACGTCTCGCCGGACGACATCCCGTCGGAGGACGTCTCGCCAGGCGACGTCGCGCCGGACGACATCCCGCCGGCCCCGGACGAAGCGTCCGTCGCCGCCGCGTTCGAGTCGGCCGCCGAGCGACCGTACTCCGTGCTCCTGGGGAGCTTCGTGGATCCGGCCGAGGCGGCGGAGCGCATGGCGGAAATCCGCGCGCTTCACGGAGGTGTGCTGTACTTCATGGCTCCGACGACGATTCGGGACGTCCGGTATCAACGGATCCTCGCCGGGGCCGTCGCGAGCGAGGGGGAGGCTTCCGCCCTCATGGACGAACTCGCCGCCGCCGGCGTGGCCGACGAGGCGAATGCGTGGCTCCTCCGTCCCGTGAGGCTCGCCTACGATCTCGGCGTGTTCACGGATCGTCCGGCGACGGAGGCGCGGATCGCGGAACTCGCGTCGCTCGGCATCCCCGCCTACAGCCTGGAGACGACGCTCGACGGCATGCCGGTCTTCCGGGTATATGGCGGCGCGTACGAGAACGAGGAGGCGGCCGCCCCCATGAGCGATGCCCTGGACGCCGCCGGCGAAACCGCGACGCTCACCACGAGGCGCGGCGCCGCCGCTCCTTCAACCCCCTGAGCGCGCGTGAAGATCAAGGCTCTGACGCTGCGCGGATTCAAGTCGTTCGCCGACCGGACGCGGATTGAATTGCACGACGGCATCACCGCGGTCGTCGGTCCGAACGGCTGCGGAAAGTCGAACCTCTCGGACGCGTTGCGCTGGGTCCTGGGCGAACAGCGTCCCACCGCCATCCGCGGGTCGCGCATGGAGGAGGCGATCTTCGGGGGCACAGAGGCGCGCCAGCCCATCCACCGGGCGGAAGTCCTGCTCGAACTCTCGAACGAGGACGGCGTGCTCCCCGTGCCCTACGCCGACGTCGCCATCGGCCGCACGGTCTACCGCGGAGGCGAGAGCGAGTACACGCTCAACGGAACGGCCTGCCGGCTCAAGGACATCCTGGATCTGTGCCGGGACACCGGGCTGGGCTCGAATGCCTACGCGATGATCGAGGGCCGCATGGTCGACGCGATCCTCTCGGACCGCGCCGAGGAGCGCCGGACGCTGTTCGAGGAAGCGGCCGGCATCGGCCGCTACAAGGACCGCCGCCGGATCGCGACCCGCCGGCTCGAGCAGGCGGACAGCGATCTGCAGCGGCTCGACGACGTACTGGTCGAGGTGGGGTCGAAGGTCCGCTCGCTCGCGCAGCAGCGCGGACGGGCGGAGCGGCACGCGACGCTGCGAGCCCGGCTCCTGCAACTCGAGGTCGCGGTCGCGGACGCCCGGCTCGAGGAGACGAGCCGGCGGCTGGCCGAGGCACGGGCGGAACTCGAGCGCCTCGAGCCCGACACGGGGCCGGACCACGTGGATCTGGGTACGGCGGAGGCCCGGGCGGAGACGCTTCGCCTGGAGTACACCGAGATGGAGCGGGAACGCGCTGGTCTCGCACGGCGCCTCGAGGAGGCCCGGCGCGCCGTGGAGGAGCAGGAGCGGACCCGCCTCCTTGCCGAGGCGAGAGCTTCGAGCGCGCGCGACCGGCTGGGGACCCTCGAGGAGGAAGTGCGCCGAAACGAACGCCGGCGCGAGGATCTCCGGGAGCGCGCGGCGGAAGCACAGTCGGCCCTGAAGGAGGGGCAGTCGCTCGCCGCCGAGGGCGCCGCCGCGGCCGCCGGGCTCGAGCGTCAGGCGCAGACCCTGGCCGAGACAGCCGACGCTGCCGCGCGCGAGCGCGCCGCCGCGCGGGAAGCGCTCGAAGAGGCGCGCCGCGAGGTGGAGCGTTGGAGGATCGAACTCAGCGTGAAGGAAGTGCGGGCCCGCGACCGCAGCGAGGAGCTCGAGCGGCGACGGCCCGCCCTCGATGCGCTCGCCGCCCAGGAGGACGGGCTTCGGACGGAGGCGGAGAGTGCGTCGGAACGCGAGGCGCAGGCGGGCCGGACGCTGCAGGAAGCGCGCGAACGGCTGCAGGCGGCGCGTGACGCCGCCTCCTCCGCGGACGGAGCGCTGCGTCGGGCCCGCGAGGAAGCGGCCGACCTCGAGGGCCGCCTCGCCGCCGCGCGCGCCCGCACCTCGAGTCTCGGGTCCCTGGTGGGGTCGAGCGCCCTGCTCCCCGACGCCGTCGCGCAACTGTTGAAGGACCGGAGCGCGATCCCCGGGCTCCACGGCGCGCTGTCGGAGTTCATGGAGGTATCCGCTCCGTGGGCATCCGCGGTCGAGTCTCATCTCGGCCCCTACCTGCACGCAGTCGTCGTCCGCGACTGGTCCGCGGTCCGGGCCGTCGAGGCGTGGCTCGAACGGCGCGACGGAGAGGAGGGCATCCTCGTGCTCCCGCTCGATCCGGGCCCCCTCCCGGGGCCGGCGGAGGCGGACGCGCCGCTCCTGCGACACGTCGACGCGAAAGGAGCCGGCGCCGTCTGGGTGGAGGCGCTGCTCGCCGGCATCGAGGCCCCCCCGGCCGGCGACTTGACGCCGCGCCCGCACCCCTGGGTGGACCCGGAGGGGCGGCGCCAGGATCGATGGGGCGGCGTCTACCTGGGAGGCGCCACCTCGGAAGGCCTCCTGAGCCGGCGGGCCGAACTCCGGGCCCTGCGCGAGGAAGTGGAGGCGCTGGAGGAGGATCGCGCGCGGTCGCGGGAGGCGGTGGAGGCATTGGGCGCCGAAGCCGCCGAGGCGCTCGCGCAGGTGAACGCGCTGCAGCGCTCGGTGTCCGATGCGGAGTCGACCCGCCGCGAAGCCGAAGCCGATCGGACCTCCGCGGAGGCGCGGCTCGTCCGGCTGGACGAGGAGCGTCGCGAACTCGCCGGCCGCATCGAACAACTGGAAGCGTTCAGCGAAGATGAGGTGTCGCTCTCGGCGGACGAGGACACCCGCGCCGGCGACCTCGACGGGAAGGTCTTGCGGTTGTCCTCCGCATACGAGGAGGCACGAAAGGAGGCCGGTGCCGCCCGAGCCGCCGCCGAAAGGGGAAGGGCCGAACTGCACAACGCGGAGCTGGCGCAGGCGCGGCGGGAAGCCGAGGTCGAGAATCGACGCGGCGTGGAAAGCCGCCTCGCCGAGGCCGCGGACGACGCGGAGGAGCGGTCACGGGCGCTGGGGCGGGAAGTGGACGGGCTCCGCGCGGTGATCGCCGACAGCCAGTCGCAGTCCGAGGAGTTGGAGGCGTCCATCGGCGCCGCGCTCGAAACCAGAACGCGGCGCGAGGCGGAACTGGCCGCGCTGGAGCGACGAATCACCGAACGCCGCGGACAACTGGACCGGCTCGAGTCGGAACTGGGCGAGGCGCGGCGGCGCGAGCGCGAGCGCGTGGACGCCCGGCATCGGCTCGAACTGGAGATCACGCAGCTCGAGGCCCGGGAGTCCGAGGTTCGGGGCCGCGTCGAGGCGGAATGGGACGCGCCGCTCGCGGAACTCCGGGAGCGCGTCGACCCCGTCGAGGATGCGGAACCCGCCGCATGGGAACCCGAGCTGGAGCGCGTGCGGCGCTCGATCGCCCGCATCGGCGCGGTCAATCTCCTCGCGCAGCAGGAATACGAGGAAGAACAGCAGCGTCTCGAATTCCTGACCGGACAGCGCGACGACCTGACCCGCGCGCGCGACGACCTCCGCACCTCGATCCGCCGGATCAACCGGGAGGCGACCTCCGCGCTCATGGAGACGTTCGAGCAGGTGAGGACGAACTTCCACCGCACCTTCGACTCCCTGTTCGAGGGCGGACAGTGCGACCTCCGGTTCGAGAATCCCGACGACGCCCTGGACTCGCCGATCGAGATCTCGGCCAGCCCTCGCGGAAAGAAGACGCAACGGATTCACCTGCTTTCCGGCGGTGAACGGGCCCTGACCGCGCTCGCCCTGCTCTTCGCGATCTACCTCGCCAAGCCGAGCCCCTTCTGCCTGCTGGATGAGGTCGACGCGCCCCTGGACGAAACCAACATCCTGCGCTTCGTCGGCATGCTGAAGGAATTCAAGGAGGAGACGCAGTTCATCGTCATCACGCACAATCCGCGGACCATCGAGAACGCCGACTGGATCTACGGCGTGACGATGCAGGAGGCGGGCGTCTCCTCGATCGTCGGCGTGGAGTTCAACTCCGCCACGCAGGTGGCGTGAGCGAGACGGAACTCACCGTCGTCGGGTGCGGGACCGTCGTCCCCGAAGCGGATCGGGCGGCCTCCTCCTACTGGGTCTCGTCCCCGGGCACGGAATCCGCGGCGGACACACGCGTGCTCTTCGACTGCGGTCCCGGAGCTCTGCAGGCGCTGGTCCGGCTCGGCCTGCCCTGGGGGAAGATCACCGACCTCGCGATCAGCCACTTTCACGCGGATCACGTCGGCGCGCTCCCGGGACTCTTCTTCGCGCTGAGACACGGCCTCGCCCGGCCCCGCGGCCGGCCGCTCACGGTGTGGGGTCCCACGGGCACGCGCGCGTTCCTGGAGAAGCTTGCGGGCGCCTATGGGGACTTCGTCCTCGATCCCGGCTTCTCCGTCCTCATCGAGGAACTCTCGCCGGGCGCGGCGCGCGATCTGAGCGGAGGTCCGCGGCTCGAAGCCCACAAGACGCCGCACACCGAGGAGAGCGTGGCGTGGCGGCTCGACGGCGAGTCGTTCAGCTTCGGGTACACGGGCGACACGGGGCCGTCCGGGGAACTGGGCTCGTTCATGCGCGGGGTGAGCGCCCTCGTCTGCGAGTGCTCGCTCCACGACGCGCAGGCGTCGGACAATCACCTGTCGCCCGCCCGCGTCGCCGAGTTGGCGGCCGCCGCGTGCCCGCGTCTTCTCGTGCTCACGCACATCTACCCGCACTTCCGAACGGGCCACGACGTTCCCCGTCTCGTGGCCGAGGCCGGATACGCCGGCGCTACGCGCGTCGCCAGGGAGGGACTCCGGGTCTCGTTGACGAACGGGTGACGCCAGTGGAGTATCCTGCTCCTGCCGGCGCCGCGGGGAGCGGACCGGAGAGTCACGGCCCCGCCGCGCCGTCGCGCGCGCTGCGGGCGAAAGTCACTCACAGGGGGAACGATGCTGGTGGTCATGAAGCACGGCGCCACGGACGGGCAGGTCGAGGACGTGGTCCGCGCGATCGAAGATATGGGATATCGGGCCCGACCCATGCCCGGCGCCCAGCGCACGACCGTGGGCCTGGTCGGCAACGATGGACGCGTCGAGGAGAGCCGGCTCGTGGGGATCGACGGCGTGCTCCGCGTCATCCACGTGTCGCCGCCGTACAAGCAGGTCAGCCGGGAATGGTGGCCCGAGGACACGGTCATCGAGTTGTCCAACGGCGTGCGGATCGGTGAGAAGGATGTCGTCGTCATGGCGGGTCCGTGCTCCGTGGAATCGCGCGAGCAGATTCTGGAGACCGCCCACCGGGTCGCGGAAGCCGGGGCGACCGTCCTGCGCGGCGGAGCCTTCAAGCCGCGGACCTCGCCCTATTCCTTCCAGGGGCTGGGCGAAGAGGGGTTGCAGTTGCTCGCCCGCGCGCGGGAGGAGACGGGCCTCGCGATCGTCACCGAGGCGCTGGACACGGAGAGCATGGGCCTCGTCGCGGAATACGCCGATGTCATTCAGATCGGCGCGCGGAACATGCAGAATTACTCCCTGCTGCGGGCGGCGGGCCGCGCCGGCAAACCGGTTCTCCTCAAGCGGGGGATGGCCGCGACGGTCAAGGAGCTGCTGCTCGCCGCGGAGTATATCGTCGCGGAGGGCGAGTCACGCGTGATGCTGTGCGAGCGCGGCGTCCGCAACTTCGACACGCACGCGCGGAACCTCTTCGACCTCACCGCCATCGTGACGATCCACGAGTTGTCGCACCTTCCGGTCGTGGCGGACCCCAGCCACGGCACGGGGGCCCGATCGAAGGTCGGACCGTTGACGCGGGCCGCGGTCGCGGCGGGCGCGGACGCGCTCATCCTGGAGGTCCACCCCGATCCCCCGACGGCGGCGTCCGACGGCCAGCAGTCTCTCACGTTCGAGCAGTTCGATGCGCTGATGGTCGAGCTTCACTCCATCGCAAGCGCCATCGGCCGGCGGATCGCGCGCGCCCCCGTCCCCGCTCACGGCTGACCGGCCCCGGCGCGTCCGGCCCTCGGCGAAGGGCGGCCTCGGCAGCCTCGGCGAGCGAATCGCCGCGCGCCACCTGGCGGACGAGGGATACGAGATCCTCGACCGCAACTGGCGCGTGGGGCGGCTGGAGATCGACCTGGTCGTCAGGGACGGGGACACGGTGGCCTTCGTCGAAGTGAAGACCCGCCGCCCCGGCGTACAGGCGCCCGAGGAGGCGCTCTCGCGGGCACAGCGGGGGCGGATCCGCCGCGCGGCCGGAGCGTGGCTCAGCCGGCATCCCGGCGCCGCCCCGGAAGCCCGCTTCGACATTGTCGCGGTGGAGGTCGATCGCCGCGGAAGATGCCGGGTCCGGCACATCCCGGACGCCTTCTACGGCGACGATGCATGACGCCGACGATGCATGTAAGATAACGGTGCCCCAGGCCCGTGGGGCCGGAGCGCGTGAATCCCGTCAGGACCGTGAAGGTAGCAGCGGTAAGCGTGTGACGGTCGCCACGGCCCGCCTGGGGTCGTTCGCCCGATGTCGGCGGCGTCCTCGCGTCGCGAGACGCGGGCGCCCTCAGACCCGAAGGAGTCGAAGCCGGCCGGGGCCGTGATCCCGGCCGACCCAGATGGCTCACGAGCCCTTGTACCGCACCGCGCTGGCCAGAACCTACCGGCCCCGAGGCTTCTCGGAGCTGATCGGACAGGACCACATCGGGCCCACGCTGAAGGCCGCCATCGAGTCCGGGCGGGTCGGTCACGCGTATCTCTTCTGCGGCCCGCGCGGGGTCGGGAAGACGACGACGGCGCGCATCCTCGCGATGGCCCTGAATTGCCCCGACCGCTCCGCCGGCGAACCGTGCGGCGCGTGTACGTCGTGCGAGCGGATCTGGTCCGGAGGCGCCTCGCTCGACGTCGTGGAAATCGATGCGGCGAGCCACCGGGGCGTCGAGGACGCGCGGGATCTCCGCCGCCGGGCCGCGTACGCGCCCACGAGCGAGGAGCGCTACAAGATCTACATCCTCGACGAGGCGCACATGCTCACGCGCGACGCGTGGAACGCGCTCCTGAAGATCCTCGAGGAGCCGCCGCCGCGCGTGATCTTCGCCTTCGCCACCACCGAGCCGCAGAAGATCGAGCGCGGCGCGGCGCCCGTCATGTCCCGCTGCCAGCGATTCGACTTCCGGCGGGTCTCCGTGCCGGACATCGCGAGCCGGCTCGAGACGGTGCTCGAGGCGGAGGGAATCCCCGCCGAGCCGGGGGCGCTGCGGGCGATCGCGCGCCGTGCCGAAGGCGGCGTCCGGGACGCGCTCTCGTCCCTCGACCAGGTGCTCTCCTTCCGGGGAGACGCGGTCGAGATCGCGGATGTCCGCCGCATGCTCGGGCTCGTCGACGAAGATCGATATCTGGCGTTCTTCGAGATCGCGGCGAACGGGGACCGGGCCGGGGTGTTCGCCTTCGTTCAGGACCTCCTCGACGACGGGCACGACCCCGCGGAGTTTCTGCGCGGACTCGGCGACGCGCTGCGAACCCTCCTGGTGCTGAGGCTCGATCCGGAGGCCGAGGCGGTCGAACTCCTGCCCGAGTCGCGCGAGCGTTTCCTCGCCGCCGCCGAGGCCCTGGTCCCGGCGGACCTGCTGAGGATGCTCGCCGCGCTCAGCGAGTTCGAGGCCTCCGGCATGCTCCACCGCTCCTCGCAGCCGCGTATCCAGCTCGAGGTCCTGCTTCTGCGTCTCGTCCGCATGGAATCGACCGTCGAACTCGAGGAACTCCTCGCGGCGCTGGGCGCGCCGGCCCGCGAGCCCGCGCCGCGTCCGCGACCGCCGGAGCGGCCCGCCCGCCCGCGCGAGACGCGTCCTTCGCCGCCCGCCGCCGCTCCCGCGGACCCGTCTCCGCCGCCGAAGCGTCCGCCGCCGGAGCCGGCCCCGCCGGAATCCCCGCCGCCGCCCAGTCGCTCCGGCTCGGCGCCCGCATCCCGGGTCCGCGACGCGTGGGCCGCGGCGGTCGCCGAGACGCCGGGACTGGGCGGCGTGCCCGGGCTGGCTCTGCGCGGCGCGGAGGTCGACGGCCTCGTGAACGACGAGGTTCGGCTCCGCGTACCCGCCGGGCTGCGGGAGGAACTCGAGAAACTGTTCAAGGACGAGTCGCGTTCCGACCCTCTGCGGGCGAATCTCGCGGAACGCCTGGGGTTGCCGGCCGTCAGGTTCGCGATCGTCGACCACAACGGCGGCCGCATGACCGCCGGGGAAGCGGCCCGCACGCGGGTCGAGCGGCTGCTCGACGGAAACCCGCAGCTGCGGGAGGCCGTGAAGGAACTCGACCTCACCCTGAAGGAGTAGGAGAATCGAAGTGGACGGTGTAGACATCCAGCAGTTGATTCAACTCAGTCAACAGATGCAGTCGCGCATGAGCGAGATGCAGGAGAAGCTCGAGCGCGAGACGATGACGGCGGCTTCGGGCGGCGGGATGGTCGAGGTGACGGTGGACGGCCAGGGCAACATCAAGGGCGTCTCCATCGACCCCGCCGTGGTGGACCCGGCAGAGGTCGAGATGCTCGAGGACCTCATCGTCGCCGCGGCCTCCGCGGCACAGCGGCGGGCGAAGGACCGAATGGAGAGCGAGATGCGTCAGGCGGCGGGAGGTCTGCCGTTGCCGGGCATGGGCAACTTCCTCGGCCGTCCGTGAACGCGATCGAAGCCCTCGTCGGCGAGCTTGGCCGGCTCCCCGGGATCGGCCGCAAGACCGCGCGGCGGCTCACCTATCATCTTCTCAAGAGTTCGAAGGACGATGCCCGGCGGCTGGCGCGGGCCATAGAACGGGTCGCGGCGGAGGTCCGCGTGTGCGGCGACTGCGGCAACCTCAGCGACATGGAGCCGTGCGAATACTGCCGCAGTCCGCGGCGCGATCCGGCGCAGGTGTGCGTCGTGGAGGAAGCCTCGGACATTCCGGCGATCGAGAACTCGGGGAACTTCGGGGGTATGTATCATGTACTTGGCGGACGGTTGTCCCCTCTCGATGGGGTCGGACCCGAAGACCTGAACATCAAGGCCCTGCTTCGGCGTCTCGACACCCCGGTCCGGGAGGTGATCATCGCGACGAACGCGAGCGTCGAAGGCGAGGCGACGGCGACGTACCTGCAGCGCCTGCTCGCCTCGGCCGCCGACGTCACGGTCACGCGGCTCGCCCGCGGCCTGCCCGTGGGGGGGGACCTCGAGTACGCCGACGGAGTGACGATCGCCGAAGCTTTCGCCGGCCGACGGGAGATGTAGTGCCGATGATGACTCGAATCGAATACGAGGACGCGGACCGCCGTTCCGCGACGGGATGGAAGATCGCGGCCGCCGCCCTGCTGGGCGCCGCCGCGGCCGTCGGCCTCGGGATCTACCTCGCGCGGGACCAGATGCGCCGCCACCGGCGCGAACTGTTCAGTCCGCACCCGCTCCGGCGCCTGGCCGCCCTCGGATACCTGAAGTCGCACCCGTCCGTGGACGATCTGCCGCTGCTGAGAGACTATCTTGCATGGGAGGAGCGGCCACTCCTCCGCAAGCGCGCCATGGCGGTCCTGGAGAGTCTGGAGAGCGTGCTCGCGAGCGACGCCACACTGGAGAGCGGAGACCCACACTGAATCTCCCGAACGCGATTACCACCGGCCGGATCCTCGCGGCTCCCGTCGTGACGGCGCTGCTCCTGCAGCCCCGGCCGGCGCCCCGCATGATCGCGTTCGTCGTGTTCGTCTTCGCCGCGCTCTCGGATCTGTGGGACGGACACCTGGCCCGGGCCCGCGGCCAGGTGACGTCCTTCGGCAAGATCGTCGACCCGCTGGCCGACAAGCTGCTGCTCGTCGCCGCCCTCATCCCCGTCTACAGCATCAATCTCGGACAGGAGGGAACCCCTTCTCTCCCGCTGTTCCGCGTCATTCCGCTCTGGGCCATCGTCATCTTCCTGGGGCGCGAGGCGCTGATCACGCTGCTCCGCTCCTTCGCCGCGCGACGCGGCCAGATCGTCGCGGCGCAGATCCTGGGCAAGAGGAAGGCCCTCGCGCAGAACATCTTCATCGGCTCCGCGATTCTCTGGGTCGCGTTCCTGACCCCCGGCTTCGTGGCCCCCGGCGGCTGGGCGTGGCAGGCGTTCTCCGCGTTCCACGGCTGGTTCACCACGACCTTTCTCACCCTCGCCGTGCTGCTCACGCTGGCCTCCGCCGTGACCTACCTGGGCATGTTCTCGCGCGTCATGGCGGGTCGCCATTCGTAAGCGCGGTCCGTCGCTGTTCGAGGCCGCCGCGACGCTCATCGAAGGCCTGCGGGAGAGGGGTCACACGCTGGTGCTCGCCGAGAGTTGCACCGGCGGCCTGATCGGCGCCGCCCTCACCGCCGTACCCGGAGCTTCGGAGGTGTTGTGGGGTGGGCTGATAAGCTACGATGACGCCGCCAAGAGGGCGCTGCTGAACGTGTCGGAGGCCTCGCTCCACCGGCATGGCGCCGTCTCGCAGGCCGTGGCGGAGGAGATGGCCGCCGGGGCGCGCCGCGTGGCGGAGAGCACCTGGTCCATCGCGGTCACGGGCATCGCCGGGCCCTCGGGCGGCTCCGCCGACAAACCCGTGGGCACCGTGTGGATCGCGCACGACGGCCCCTCTCGCGACGCGCGGTGTCACCGTTTCGCGGGAAGCCGGGACGAGATCCGGGAAGCGGCCGCGCTGGAAGCGATACGCTGGCTGGATTCACGGCTCTGACGAGCATACTCGAGGATATTCGATGGGAACGAAGGATCTGGAGCAGGAGATGGAGAGCGCGGCGCCGGAGGATGCCGTTCCGGGGGACGCCGCTCAGGAGGCTGCCGCTCCGGAGGACGCCGCCGAGCCGGACGCGCCCGAGGCCGCTTCGGCATCGGAGACGCCCGGGCACGTGGACGAAGTCGGCCCGCCCGAGTCCGGCGAGGACCCAGGGCCGGCCGGAGAACTCGCGGCCCTGCAGGACCGCCACCTCCGGCTCGCGGCGGAGTTCGACAACTTCCGGCGCCGAACGCGACGCGAGTTGGGCGATGAGGGAGAGCGGGCGCGCGCGGACCTCGCCGGCAGGCTGCTCGAACTGATGGACGACCTGCAGCGCGTGGCCGAGTCGCCGCTCGAGGGCACGACGACGGAGGCGCTGCACGAGGGGATCGGGCTGGTGGCCCGGAAGTTCGCGAAGGTCCTCTCCGACACCGGAGTGGAGCCGGTGAACCCCGTGGACGAGCGCTTCGACCCCAACCTCCACGACGCGCTCATGATGACCCCGACGGACGACCCGGAGCAGGACGAGATCGTGTCGCACGTCGTCCTCGTCGGATACCGGCTCGGCGACCGGCTGCTCCGCCCCGCGCGCGTCACGGTCTACCGCCACGAAGCCGAAGCCTCCTGATCCGATGGCGACGCAGGCGAAGGACTACTACAAGATTCTCGGGGTCGCGGAGAACGCGAGCGCGGACGAGATCCGGAAGGCCTACCGCAGGCTCGCGAAGGAGCACCACCCGGACGCGAACGCGGGCGATCCGAGATCGACCGAGAAGTTCAAGGAGGTGTCGGAGGCGCACGGCGTCCTCTCCGACCCCGACAAGCGCAAGAAGTACGACCGCGTGCGAAAGTACGGCGGCATCGGAGCGTTCGGGCCCGGTCAGGCGGGCGGAGCGCCCGGGGGCGCGGGCAACTTCAAGTTCGAGGACCTGTCCGACCTGGGCGGCATCGGCGGCATCTTCTCGTCGATCTTCGATTTCGGGAAGAAGGCGAAGCCGGAGAAGGAGGGGCCGAAGCGCGGCCGCAACGTCGAATACCTGGTCACGGTTCGGCTCCGCACCGCGGCGCGCGGCGGCCGGGTCTCGGTCACGGTGCCGATCAACGAGGAGTGCGCGACGTGCGACGGGGACGGCGCCGCGCCCGGCACGTCCCTGAAACGCTGCCCCGAGTGCGACGGCCGGGGCGAAGTCACGTTCGGGCAGGGCGGGTTCTCCGTCACGCGCCCGTGTCCCGTGTGCGTGCGGCGCGGGATGGTGCCGGAGACACCGTGCTCGAGTTGCTCCGGGCGCGGCCAGGTGAACACGCGGCGCAAGCTCAGCGTCAAGGTGCCGGCGGGAGTCGAGAACGGTTCGCGCGTCCGCATCTCCGGCAAGGGCGAGCGCGGTCCCGGTGGCGGCCCCGCGGGCGACCTCATCATCAAGTTCCAGGTCGACCCCGACCGCTTCTTCACCCGCGACGGGCTCGACCTCGCCTGTGAGGTGCCGATCAACGTGGCGCAGGCGATTCTCGGCTCGAAGGTCAAGGTGAGGACGATCGGCGGGAACAAGGTCGTGCTCAGAATCCCGCCGGGTACGCAGAGCGGCACCACGTTCCGGATTCGCGGCCAGGGCATCCGGCGCGGCGAGAACCAGGGCGACCAGCTCGTCAAGGTGGTCGTGGAGACGCCCGACCTCTCCGGTGAGGGCCTGCAGAAGGTGAAGGACCTCGCGCAACAGGAAGGCCTCTCCTACTGACCCTCGGCGCCGGTCGCCCGCGGCGTCCCGCGCCGGTCGCTCGCGCCCCCCGCGCCCGCCGTCAGTTCGAGACGATGACGCCGCCGCCGAGGACGAGGTCGTCCCGGTAGAGCACGGCGCTCTGTCCCGGCGTGATCGCCGACTGCGGGACGGGCAGCTCCAGCAAGAATCCGGCCGGCGTCGCCTCGATGACATCCCCGTCGACGATCGCGGCCCCGTGCCGAATCCGTACGCCGATGCGCTCGCCCCGGGCCGGAGGCTCGGCGAGCCAGTTCACGCCCTCGGCGCGGATGCGCGAGCGGGCCAGTGAGGTCCGCGGCCCAATGATGACGTCGCGCGACTCCGGCCGGATCTCGAGCACGAACATCGGCTCGGCAAGACCGCCCGGGAGCCCCTTGCGCTGCCCCACCGTGTAGTGCGCGTAGCCCGGGTGCTCGCCCGCGTCGGAGCCGTCCTCGAAGCGGATGGCGCCGGGCGACAGGGCAGGGTGGTCTTCCGGCAGGTACCGGCGCAGGACGCCGGCGTAGTCGTTGTCGGGGACGAAGCAGATCTCGAACGACTCCGGCTTGTCCGCCGTGTCGAGGCCGAGCCGCCGCGCCTCCGCGCGGACCTGCGGCTTCGTGAGCTCGCCAACCGGCAGGAGAAGGCGGTCGAGCGCCTCGCGCGGCATCCCCCACAGGAAGTACGTCTGGTCCTTGTGATCGTCCGCGCCGAGGTGGAGTTCGGGGGGGCCGGAGCGGGGCCGGACCACGCGCGCGTAGTGCCCCGTCGCCAGCCAGCGGCAGTCCAGCGCGTCCGCCCGCACGAGGAGGTCCCGGAACTTCGTGAAGCTGTTGCAGCGGACGCACGGAATCGGCGTGCGGCCGGCCGCGTACTCCGACACGAAGTCGTCGATCACGTCGCGGGTGAACTCCTCCTCTACATCGAACACGTGGTGCGGCATGTCGAGTTGGGCCGCGACGGACTTGGCGTCCGCGATCCCGTCGAGGCCGCAGCAGGTGCGCGTCGGGCCCTCGCTGCCGGTGTAGCAGAAGGTCTTCATCGTCACGCCGATGATCGGACGGCCCTCCCGCGCGAGCAGCGCCGCGGTGAGCGAAGAGTCCACGCCGCCCGACATGGCGACGAGCACGGAGTCCGCGAGGCGGGTCGGGGCGATCATGGACGCGCGATCTCAGGCCGTGATGGCGACGACCCGCGCGGCCACCCGCGCCAGCGCATCCGCCGCCGCGTCGACGTCCGCCCGGGACGTGTCGTGGCCGAAACTGAAGCGCACGGCCGCGTACGGGACATCGCTCGTGATCCCGATCGCGTCCAGTACGTCGGAGCCGACGCTCGAGTCGGAGCCGCAGGCCGACCCGCCCGAGACCGCGATCCCCTCGAAGTCGAGGGACACGAGCACGGCTCCGCTGTCACACCCCGGAATCCCCACGCTGACGAGATTCGGCATCCGCAGCGGTGCGTCGCCGGCGTGGATCCGGGCATCCGGAATCTCCGCCCGGATCCGCGCCTCGAGGTGATCGCGCAGGTCGGTCCAGCGCGCGACCTCCACCTCGCGGTCCTCGAGCGCGAGCGCGAGCGCGGCGGCAAAGCCCGTCGCTCCGATCGGGTTCTGCGTGCCCGGCCACATGGACCGTTCCTGGCCGCCGCCATAGCTCAGCGGCTCGAGCGTCACCCCCGGCCGACGGTAGAGGAGGCCGATCCCCACGGGCCCGCCGAGCTTGTGCGCCGTCGCCGACAGGAGATCGACCGGCGTCCGCTCCAGGTCGCAGTCCACCTTCCCCAGCGCCTGCACGGCGTCGGTGTGCACGAGCGCCCCGTATTCGTGGCCCAGTTCCACGATGTCGCTCATCGCCTGGACCGTGCCGATCTCGTTGTTCGCCCACATCACCGAGATCAGCGTCGGCGCGTCCGGGTCCGCCGCGAGTTCCCGCCGCAGCCACGCGAGATCGATCGTCCCCGAGCGGTCCACGGGAATCCGCGCCGCGCGGGCCCCCTCGACGGCCCCGCGGTCCGCCGCCTCGAGGCATGCCTTGTGCTCGATCTCGGACACGAACACGCGCGGGCTCCGCCCCGGATTCGATCGGACGAAGCCGAGGATCGCGAGGTTGTCGGACTGCGTGCCGCCGCCCGTGAAGTAGATGGATGAGCGCGCGCACCCGAGCAGATCCGCGATCCGCCCGCGCGCGACCTCGAGGCACCGATGGGCTCGCCGTCCCGGGGCATGCGCGCTCGCGGGGTTGAAGCCGTGCCGCAGCTCCGCCCCCATCGCCTCCCATACCTCCGGGCGCATGGGCCAGGTCGCCGCATAGTCGAGGTAAAGTCGCTCTTCTTCCGGCTGTATCATCGTCTTTTTCGGTTCGGATTCGCCCGCCGAGCAAAGAGGGTCTATTGTGTCGAAGCTTCAAACAACGCCGCAACTCGGGATGGAGTACATGGAGCCACCACGTTCCGCGCCGGGGCGCACCCCCCCGGCGCCAAGCCCCGCGGGGCCCACCGACCAACAGAGCATACCGCCGCTCGGGGCCCCGGTGTTCCGCACCACCGTCCACGGACTCGCCTTCGAAGACCGCGCCCGCCACCTCGACACGGTGAACCCGAAGGAGGAACTCCTCCTCATCCCCGATCCGCCCGGAGGCGAACCCGACGATGTCTGGGTCCACATCCGCGATGGGGATCCGGTCGGCCACCTGCCGCGGGAGATCGGCGCCTGGCTCGCCCCCTGGATGCGGCGCGGCGGCGCGGCACGCGTGCAGGTGATCAAGGTGGGCGCCGAGTCGGTCCCGAGCTGGAAGCGCCTGCTCGTCGAGGTTCGCTGCGGCTGACGCCTTCACGGCGCCCGGCGTCCGTGAAAGGCGCCTTTCTACAACGAGCGAACTCCGAGGCGTGTGACATCGGTCACGCGCATCGTCTCATCGGTATGGAACGGTTCGCCGTGCGGAGCCCGGACCAGCGAACCGTAGTGACGCGACGCGGTCTCGATGCGTTCGACGAGCGGCTGTCCGGTGGGGAAGATCTCGCCCGCCGCCGTCGCGCCCTCGAACTGTGACGCGTAGCACCGCACCGCCTCGACCTTGCGCTGGAACTGCGCTTCCGTGAGCGGTACGACGAAGGTCGGCTTCACCGCGTCCTCCCGGTACGCCATCGCGTAGAGGATCTTCTCCGGCCGCCGCCCCGGTCCGCCTTCGTACTCCCGCAGTCCCGCGAGGAAACAGGCGTCGCGCGCGAGTTCCGAGGCGACCCGGTGATCGGGATGGCGGCCGCGGGGATAGGGAAGGATCACCGTCCGAGGGGCAAGACGCCTCAGGTGCCCCACGACGGCGCCCCGCGCCTCCAGCGAGTTTTCGAGCCGCGCATCCGGCAGCCCGGCGTTGACCCGCACCCCGACGCCAAGCGCCGCCGCCGCCCGGTCCGCCTCCTCCGCCCGCAACTCGGGCGTCCCGCGCGAGGCCATCTCGCCCCGCGTCAGGTCCAGGATCCCGGTCCGGTGACCCTGTTCCGCGGCGCGCGCCAGCGTCCCGCCACAGGTGAGTTCGGCGTCGTCCGGATGTGCCGCGATGGCAAGGAGGTCCAGCGGTGGTTCGGTCATCGGGTGGTCAGCCGCTTCGCTCTGGGGCCGCCTACTCGTAGCGCAGCGCGTCGATCGGATCCAGCCCCGCGGCCCGCGAGGCCGGGTAGAGCCCGAAACCGATCCCGGTCAGCACCGATGCCGCAAGGGCGGCCAGGATCGACCACAGCGGCACGACCGCCGGCAGCGGTGTCAACTGGTTCACGGCCCATACCATCGCGCCACCCAGCAGCATCCCCGTCGCGCCGCCGAGCAGGGTGAGCGTGGCCGCCTCGACCAGGAACTGCCACATGATGTCCCGGCGTCGCCCGCCCATCGCTTTCCGCAGCCCGATCTCGCGAGTCCGCTCCGTCACGGAGATCATCATGATGCCGATGACCCCCACGCCGCCCACCATGAGACCGATGCTCGACAACCCGAGCATCGCCGCGAACAGGACGTTCGTCAGCTGACCCCAGAGACTCAGCAATTGCTCCTGGCTCAGCACCGCGAAGTCGTCCTCCTCGCTCGGCTCCAGTTGGCGAAGCTGCCGCATCCGCGCGTGCGTCGCGTCGAGCGCCATCTGAAGGTCGGCTTCGGGTTCCGGCCGCACGATGATGCTGACGGCCCGGTCCCAGACGGGCAGCAGCTTGTCCGCGCTCGCGAACGGCACCCACACGTAGTGCGACGCGAGGCCGGCAAACAGGTTGGCCGGCACCCGGTACACGCCGACCACGCGGAACATGGCTCCGCGGCTGCCTTCGCCGATCCGGATCTCGCGGCCGAGCGGGTCGAGCGACCCGAACAGGTCGGCCGCCACGGTGGAATCGATCACGGCGACGGGCGCTCGCCGCTCGGCCTCGGGGTGCGTGAACCAGCGTCCCGAGATGATGTCGCCGCTGTAGATCTCGAGATAGTCGGCCCCGACCCCGTAGAACGAGATCTCCACCCGGTCCGACCCGACGCTCGCCTCGAAGGCCCCCGGACCGAAATCGCCGGTGAGTTCGACGAACGGCGACGCGCTCCGGATGCCCGGGATGCGTCCGAGGTCCCTGGCCCACCGCGGATCGAGCGGCTTGTTCCTGAAGAGGTCCGGCTCCTCCTCGCCCAGAGGGCCGCCACCGAAGCCCGCCGACGTGAAGTCCCAGTGCGCCACGTAGAACGTCTCGACGCCGTTCGGAGACATGGCGTCTTCGAAGCTCTGGTTGACGCCGGTGATCGCGGCCGCCATCACCATCACGACGAGCACGCCGATGGTGACGCCCAGGATCGTGAGGCCGCTCCGAACCTTGTTGGCCCTGATCGAGTCGAAGGCGACCGCGATCCCTTCGGTGACCGTCGCAAGGAACCCCATGCCGCCGCGTGCCCGAGCGGTCATACGCGCCTCCCCACCGCCCGCGGCTTCGATCGCCTGCCGGAGTCAGGTCGCGCGTTTCCTGCCGCGGGAGATGACTACTCGTAACGCAACGCGTCGATGGGGTCCAGACCCGCGGCCCGGGAGGCGGGGTAGAGTCCGAAGCCAATGCCGGTCAGAATCGAGGCGGCCAGGGCGGCCACGATCGACCACAGCGGCACGACGGCGGTGAGCGGCGTGGCCTGGTTCACGACCCACACGAGCCCGCCCCCGAGCAGCATGCCGGTCGCCCCGCCCAGCAGCGTGAGCGTGGCCGCTTCGACGAGGAACTGCCACATGATGTCGCGGCGCCGCCCGCCCATCGCCTTGCGGAGCCCGATCTCCCGGGTCCGCTCCGTGACGGAGATCATCATGATGCCGATGACGCCGACGCCACCGACCATGAGCCCGATGCTCGACAGGCCGACCATTGCGGCGAACAGCACGTTCGTCAGCTGGCCCCACAGCTCCATCATCTGATCGGGGGTCATGATAGCGAAGTCGTCTTCCTCGCCGACCTGCAGTCCCCGCAACTGCCGCATGCGCGCGCGGGTCGCGTCGAGCGCCGTCTGCAGCTCCGTTTCCGGGTCCGGCCGCACGACGAAACTGATCTGCCGGTCCCACACCCGCAGCAGCTTGTCCGCCGTCGCGAAGGGCATCCACACGTAGTGCGAGACGAGGCCGGCGAAGAGGTTGGCGGGCACCCGGTAGATGCCGACCACGCGAACGCTCGCGTTCTCGCGGCCCCGGCTGATGCGGATGTCCCGCCCGATCGGATCCCGGGTCCCGAACAGCCCGACCGCCGTGGCCGAGTCGATCACGGTGACCGCGGCGCGCCGCTCCGCCTCCGACTGCGTGAACCAGCGGCCGGAGATGATGTCGCCGCCCGAGATCTCGATGTAGTCGGCGCCCACCCCGTAGAGTCCGATCTCGACCCGGTCGCCCCCGGAGGAGGCCTCGTAGCCCGATCCCGCCAGGTCCACGAAAGGCGCCGCGCTCTGGATCCCCTCGATCCGCCCCAGTTCTCTCGTCCATTCCGGCTGCAGCGGCGGGTTCCGGAAGAAGGCATCCTCGCCTTCTTCGAGCGGGCCGCTGATCTGCATGGAGGAAAAGTCGAAGTGCGCCACCCAGAACGTCGTGATCCCCTCCGGGGCCATCAGCTCCGAGAAGCTCCGGTTGATCCCGGTGATCACCGCCGCCATCACCATGACGACGAGGACACCGATCGTCACGCCGAGGATCGTGAGACCGCTCCGCACCTTGTTCGCCCCGAGCGAGTCGAAGGCGACGGCGATCCCTTCTGTGACCGTCGCGATGAACCCCATGCCTCGCATGCGCCGTCCCCCCGGGCTCACCGCAACCTCACTCGAACCTGAGGGCTTCGATCGGGTCGAGCCGGGCGGCTCGATAGGCGGGGTAGAGTCCGGAGGCGATCCCGACGCCCAGCCCGAGAACGAGCGAGACGATCATCGCGGGAACCGAGACCGCCGCCGGGAGCGACCAGACTCTCTCGACCGTGAACGCCAGCCCGAATCCGGACCCGATACCCAGCGCCGCCCCCGCGATCGAGAGCGTGGAGGCTTCGGTCAGAAACTGGAATAGAACGTCGCGGCGCCGGGCTCCGAGAGACTTGCGGAGCCCGATCTCGCGCGTCCGGTCCGTGACGGAGAGCAGCATGATGTTCATGATCACGATGCCTCCGACCACCAGCGAGATTCCGACCAGGCCGGGCAGCGCCGTCATCAGCACGTTGTTGATCGTCGCCCACGCGTCGAGCAGCCCGCTCGACGTGTCGATGCCGAAATTGTTCGGTTCGGACGGCCGCAGGCGCCGGTTGGAGCGCATCGCGCCCTCCACTTCCGCCATGGCCGGTTCCAGTTCATCGATCGACCCCATCTTGACGGTGATCCCGTCGACCTCCAGCCGCCGGCGCGCCACCGTGCGCTGGAACGTCTCGAAGGGAACGAGTATCGCCGCATCGCGCAGGTTTCCCGCGAGGCCGCCTTGGGCCTCCAGCACGCCGATGACCCTGAACCCGTGCCCGCCCGCCCGGATGCGCTTGTCGATGGGCGAGGTCGTGGGGAAGAGCCGTTCGGCGATCTGGGCGCCGATGACGGCGACGGGAAGCGCCTGCTGGTCATCGATCGGCGTCAGGCCCCGCCCATCCACCACCTTCCACCCCTGGACCGCTTCGTACTCCGGCGACCCCCCGACCATGAGGACATTGCGCCGTTCGTACTGCCCGTAGCGAGCCGAGCCCGCGACATCTCGCGCATAGTAGGCCAGGTATTGGGCGTCGGGCGCCGCGGCCTGCACCACCGCCACGTCCTCCATGGTGAGTTGGGGATTGCGGCGCTGCCGGCGTCGCTCGGCCTCATCGATGCGGCCGGTCTGAATCTGCGGCCGCCGCACGACGGTGAACGTGTTCACGCCGAAGAGGGAGCCCGCGAAGTCCTCGCGCACATAGGTGTTCATGCCTTCGACGATCGTGATCACCGCCATGAGGAAGGTGATTCCGATGCTGATGCCGAGGAGCGCGAAGAACGACTTCAGCTTCTGCGCCCGGACCTGTTGCAGCGAAAGGCGAATGCCCTCCCAGAATCTCATCGGCGGAGCGTCGCGCGGCCGCTAGCGGCCGCCATCGACGGGCGGCGTGGGCGGCGGCGCCCACGGGTTCGAGATGGGGCGCGGTGTTCCCGGGGCCGGAGGGGCGGCCTCGGGCGGCACCGGGTCCATCGGAGCGGCCGTCGGGGGCGGCGCCGATGGGGCGATCTCCGGAGACGGCGCGGCCTCAGGGGTCGGCGCGGCCTCAGGGGTCGGGGCGGCCTCGGGCGTCGGTGTCGGCTCGGGCGTCGCCGCCGCCGCCGACTCGGGCTCGGCCTCCGGGCTCTCCGGGCGGCTCGCCGCGACCGAAGCCGCCGTGGGCTGCTTGAGGCCGCGCGCCAGGTAGTAGTCCACCGACATCTGCGCTTCGACCTTGCCGTCGACGAGCGTGATCACGCGCTGGGAGCGAGCCGCGATGTCGTACTCGTGCGTGACCATGATGATGGTCTGGCCGTTCTCGTGCAGCGTGTCGAACACAGCCATGATCTCCTCGGAGGTCGAGGAGTCGAGGTTGCCCGTCGGCTCGTCTGCGAGGAGGATCGAGGGGTCGTTGACGAGCGCCCTCGCGATGGCCACGCGCTGGCGCTGACCGCCGGACAGCTCGTTGGGCTTGTGGTCCATCCGGTCGGCCAGTTGAACGATCTCGAGCGCCTGCGCCGCCTTCTTCTGCCGGTCCCGGCTCGACACTCCCGCGTAGATCAGCGGCAGCTCCACGTTGTGCAGCGCCGTCGCCCGGGGCAGGAGGTTGAACGTCTGGAACACGAAACCGATCTCCCGGTTTCGAATCCGGGCCAGGTTGTCGTCGCTCAGATCCTGGACCGCCTGCCCGTTGAGGACGTACTCCCCGCTCGTCGGGGAGTCGAGGCAGCCGATCATGTTCATGAGCGTCGACTTGCCCGAACCCGAGGGGCCCATGATCGACACGTACTCGTTCCGGAGAATCTCGATGTCCACGCCGGCCAGCGCGTGCACCGTCTCCGTGCCCATCACGTACTCCTTCCTCAGATCGCGCGTGACGATGAGCGACTCCATGCGTCCGTTCCCGCTCATCGTCCGTTCTCCCCGTTGACTGCGGCGTCGCTCCCTCCGCTGCCGTCGCGGTCGGCGGCGACCCCTGGGGACGGCCCGTCGATCCGGATCCGGCTTCCGTCGCTGAGTTCGCGGATCGCCTGGAACGAGCCGGAGACGACGGTCGTCCCGAGTTCGATCCCGGACACGACCTCGAAGTAGTTCTCGCCGGCGATGCCGATCTCCACCGGGCGGAAGCGGACGATGTCGCCTTCCACGACGAAGACGCCCTCGATGTCCCGCGCGGCGTCGGAGCCCGGAGCGCTCGGCAGGTTCTCGTTCGGGATCTCCTCGTATTCGTCCGCATCCATCAGCGTCAGCGCCGTGATGGGGATGCTGGGCACCTGATCGCGGGTGGCCGTGATCACGTCGGCCGTGGCCGACAGGTCCGGCCGGATCCCTTCGGGCGGTTCACGAAGTTCGATGCGCACCTCGAAGTCGATCGCCTGGGCCGAACCACCGGATGTGGCGGGATTCAGGGGGACGATCGAGCTGTTGCCGATCTCGGTGACGGTCCCCACGAAGCGCCGGTTCGGGAAGGCGTCGATCTCGACGTAGGCCGAGTCACCGATGGTGATATCGGGCACGTCGGTTTCGTCCACCTCGATCACGGCCTCCATCACGGAAAGGTCCGCGACGGTGAGGAGAAGGCTTCCCGGGTTGTTCATCGTCCCGACAATCGCGGTCTCGCCGCGCTCGACGTTGAGCCGCGTGATCCGGCCCGACATGGGCGCCCGGATCGTCGTCTTCCCGAGCCGGTCCCGTTCTTGGTCGAGGTTCGCCTCGGCCTGCTGGACCTGATGTTCCGATGCTTCGAAGAGCCGCTGCTGGACCTCGGCGTTCGTCACCGCCTGCTCGACTTCCGCTTCGGTCACGAAGTCGGTCCCCCGCGCCTGCAACGCCGTGAGACGGTCCGCGTCCCGCTGCGCCTGCTGGTACGCCGCCCGCTGCTGGGCGAGGTTGGCTTGCGCCTGCGCGACGCCGGCCTCCGCCCGCTCGACCGCCGCCCGGAAGAGGGCCGGGTCGATCTGCAGCAGGAGGTCCCCCTCCTCCACATCCTGCCCCTCCTCCACCGGGAGTTCGATGATCCGCCCGGCGACGTCCGTGGTGATGTCCACGTGCGTCTTGGGCTCTATGTGGCCCGTCGCGGAGACGTCGTCGATGAGATCCCGCAACCCGACGGCCTCCACGCGGACTTCGACGGCGCCACGCCCTTCCCGCTGCGTGGCGAGAAATCCCATGATCGCGAGCAGTCCAACCACGACGACCGCGATGATCGCTTTCTTCATCCTGTACAAGGACCTTTATTTCGAGACTCGGCGGGCGGTCCGGGCAACCGCATGGCCCGCGCCCAGGGGTACGTCATGGGTACGTCACGGGTACGTTGGCGCGACGGGCGCGGTTTCACCTGCTAGCCCGCCAGACCGGCGAGGAGACCCGCGAACCCCGCGAGCGCCGCCACCAGGATCAGGTAGAGCACGAGCAGATACGTCGTGCCCGTCGCCACGGACCGCCCCGGATAGAAGCGGCTCACCGCCACCCCGAGCACCCCGCACGTCCAAACAGAGAAGATGTTGATTCCGTTTAGGAACCTGCCGATGAACCCCTCCATCTCGGGCAGGAAGAGACCGGGCGAAAGGATCGTGATCTCGGCGCCGACTGCCAGAAGGGCGATCGAGATGATGCTCCCCGCCGTGTAGACGTACATGGCGTGCGCGGCGGCGCCCAACAGCTGCTTGAAGCTGGCCTCGCCCCCCATGATGACGTTGAACGCGATGAGGAGGAGTCCCGCGATGAGCGAGAGTATGATGGGCGTCGCGATGATCGCGCCCGCGATGATGCCGATCGGTCCCGGCGAAACGGCTGCGTCGACCTGCTGCTCAAGCACCGCAGGGTCGGTTCCCGCCGGTATGAAGTCCGCGATCCGGTCCTCGGCCGCCCTCCGCAGTATCTCTTCGGGGACGACGACCGGCGTAAGGAACTGAAGCGCGATGCTGAGGCCGATCAGCACCAGAACGGCGCCCATCCAGGCGGGCCGCTGGCGGAGCGCGTCGAACAGCTTCGCCGGCGAGACGAAGACCTGCACGATGCGCACGGGCAGCGAGGGGATCGCGTGCTCCTCCACCGATGCCTCGGACGATTCCGGATGGTGTTCCATCTTCTCCTCCAGTCTGTCTCAGCTCCCGGCAGTCTGTTTCAGCCGCCGGCCGGGGCGCGCAGCGCCTCGCGTCCCGCGGCGTCCAGGACGCGGAGCAGCCGGTCGTCCGCGTCGAGCCACACCTGGTGCCGGGCGCCTTCCATGTCCACATCGTAACGGGTCGCATCCACCGACTCCTCTTCGAGCGAAACCCGTTCCTCCGTCCGCGCGGCGAGGCGCACGGTCACGGTCCGGCCATCGAGGGGCAGGATCGCCTTCAGCCGCCCATCCGGCGCTTCTCTGAGCGCGCGCACGAGCACGAGATAGTGATGCGCGATCCCCGGCTGCAGGATCGCGGCCACATCCTGGACCGGGTACTCCTTCCAGCGCTCGCCGTCCGGCGTAGCGAAGTGGAAGCGGATCCGGTCGGGAAAACGCTCCCCGCTCACGAGAGCCGATACCCCGTCGCGAATCTCATATTTCACCGGAAGCAGGTTGAGATCCATCTGCAGCCGTATCTGCCATGCGGCCCGCTGCACCATCTCGACGGTGGCGAACGCGTTAACCGTGGATCCGGTCTGCCAGACCCGGAAGCGCTCCGTCCCCACGCGGCGCCCCGCTTCGCGCAGATAAAGGTGGCCGGAGTCCAGCTCCTGCGCGCCCAGCGGAGGAGCCGGCAGGCCTGCGAGCAGCGGGCTCAGCAGAAGCGCTGCGAGCAGCTTCACCGCTCCCGGTGCCGACGCGGCGTCTTGCCACGGGCCGCCTGCGCCCCGCGTCCTGCACGCCGATCTCACCCTCTTCGCCACTCTTCCGCCTCGTTCCCGGGGCCGTTCTTGAGGACCGGTTGAGACCGGCCCCGATCATGACTGACGGTGAAGTTACAAGGCTGCGCGGACGGGAGCGAAAGAAGAATGCCGGAGTGGGTGGGGTCGGCCTCGGTAATGTCGGCGGCGGTGATGGGGCTCGACGTGCGGCCGGTAAGCGTCGAGGTGTCGCTGATCAGGGGGACGCCGATCATGCAGATCGTCGGTCTCGCGCAGAGCGCGGTGCGCGAGGGCCGCGAGCGAATCCGGGCCGCCGCGGCGCAGTTGGGCCTTCACGTGCCCGGGCTGCGCATCACGGTGAACCTGGCGCCGGCGGATCTTCCCAAGACCGGGGCCGCGCTGGACCTGCCGATCATGCTCGGAATCCTGTGCGCGAAGGGGGACCTCCCTCAGGATGCCCTCGACGGGACGCTGGCCGTGGGCGAACTCGGGCTGGACGGTTCGCTGCGGTCCATCCGGGGCGCTCTTCCGATCGCCCTCTTCGCGGCCGCGAGCCCTCGCGTCGCGCGCCTCCTCCTGCCGGTCGCGAACCTGCGGGAAGCGGCGGCGGCGGAAGGGATCGCCGTGGGTGGCTCGGAGTCGCTGACCCACATTCTCGCGGCTCTGAATGGCGAAGTCCGGCTCCGCGCACCCCTGGCTCTCGTGTCTCCCGCCGTTGAGACGATGGGAGGCTGCGGGCCGGACGACGGCGGGTTCGATCTGTCCGCCGTGAAGGGGCAGCCCGTCGCCAAGCGGGCGCTGGAGATCGCGGCCGCCGGAGGGCACAACCTCCTCCTTTCGGGCTGCCCGGGCTCCGGAAAGACGAGTCTCGCGCGCTGTCTCCCCGGTCTCCTGCCCGTCCTCGACGTCAGAGAGGCGGTGGACGTGACGGTGATTCACAGCGTCGCCGGCCTCGTGGCCGACGGCTCGGGGCTCAAGCGGGCCCGGCCCTTCCGGGCGCCGCACCATTCCATCAGCGAGGCCGGGCTCATCGGCGGCGGGACCCGTCCGCGGCCGGGCGAGGTATCGCTGGCGCATCACGGCGTGCTCTTCCTCGATGAACTCCCGGAGTTCGGGCGCCGTACGCTGGAGGCGCTGCGCCAGCCGATCGAGGAAGGACAGGTGCGGATCGTCCGCGCGGCCGGGTCGGCCAGTTTTCCCGCCGAGTTCACCCTCGTGGCCGCGATGAACCCCTGTCCGTGCGGCTTCCTCGGCATGCCCGGCCGCTGCCGCTGTCCCGAGGAAACCGTGCGGCGCTACCGCCGCCGGGTCGGCGGACCGCTCCTCGACCGGATCGACATGCTCGTCGATGTTCCGGCCGTGCGCTGGGAGCACCTCGCGGACGCGGCGTCCGGCGAGACGAGCGCGGTGGTGCGGGCCCGGGTGTCGAGGGCCCGCGCCCGCGCCGCCCGCCGCCACGGAACGATCAATGCGCGGATCCCGCCCGTCCGTCTCGAGGAGGCGTGCCGGGTCGACCGCGGCGGTCGTTCGCTCCTGCGGAAGGCCGTGACGCATCTGGGCTTGACGGCCCGCGGCTACCACCGCGCGATGCGCGTCGCCCGGACCATCGCGGACCTCGAGGGATGGGGCGACGTATCCGAGGACCACGTCGCCGAAGCGATCCGTTTCCGCGGACCCTGCTAGGGCAGGGCGCTGGCCGGGAGTTCGGGGCAGGGGTCCGCCTCCACGGGCTCGGAGGCGGGAACGTCCCCCCTTCCGAGCGCGAGGAAATTCTCGAGCAGGCGGCGTCCCCCCGCCGTGAGCACGGCTTCCGGGTGGAACTGCACGCCCCACAGGGGCCACGACGCGTGCTCGAGGGCCATGACTTCGCCCTCCTCCGTACGGGCCGTGACCCGGAGGCCGGCCCCCGGCTCGCCGGGATCCACGACCAGCGAATGGTAGCGGGTGACTTCGAGCGGCGAGGGGAGGCCCGCGAACAGCCCGCGCCCTTCGTGCCGGATCGCCGACAGGCGGCCGTGCATCGGACGCGCGCCCCGGACGACGCGTCCTCCGGTCGCCGCGGCGATACACTGGTGTCCGAGGCAGACGCCGAGAATCGGGATCTCCGCGCCCACCGTCCGGATCACCTCGACGGAAGCCCCGGCTTCGGTGGGGGTGCAGGGACCGGGCGAGATGACGATGTGCGAGAAGCCTTCGTCCGCCAGCGTCCCCGGATCGACGTCATCGTTGCGCCGCACCCGCACGGTCTCGCCAAGTTCCTCGAGATAGCGCGCGAGGTTGAAGGCGAACGAATCGTAGTTGTCGATGAGGAGGATCATGGCAGCCGCAGGATATGTTGCCCCCGACGTCCGGTCGAGGCTCTTCGTGGCCATCCTCCTCCCCTCCGCGATCCGCGCCGACCTGACGCGCGCGACCGCGGGCCTGCGGGCGCTGGAGGGCGTGCGGCCGGTGCGCACGGAGCAACTGCACCTCACGCTGCGCTTCATCGGAGAGGTCGACCGCGGCCTCGAGGCGCCGCTCGCACGCGAGATCGGAGCCGCCACGGCGGAGTCGCCGGGCTTCCCGATCCGGCTGCGTGCCGCCGGCGTCTTCCCCTCCCACCGGCGCGCCCGCGTCCTGTGGGTCGGCGTCGAAGAGGCTCCCGCCCTCGCCGCGCTGCAACGTTCCGTGGAAGAGGCCGTGGTCCGCGTCGGCGTGGCCCCCGACCCGCGCCCCTTCCGCCCGCATGTGACGGTGGGACGAATCCGCCGCCCCCCGCCGCCCGTAGGTTTGGTGGGCGCCATTGCCCGTGTCCGCTTCGAAGCCACGGTGGATGTCCGGCGGGTGTCACTGATGCGGAGCGAACTTCTTTCCCGCGGAGCACGGCACACCGAAGTCGCCGCCTGCCAGCTGGCGGGCGGCGCCGATGACGCCCGCCGCGCCGATGACGCGGGCGGCGCGCGGCACTAGCTTTCCTCTTTCCCCGATTCCGGTCGGAGGCGGTCGACATGGGTATCTTCCGAAAGCTCTTCAAGGGTCTGGGCTTTCTCATCTTCCTTCTGATTCTGCTGATCGTCGGCTGGATCTTCCGGGGAGACATCGAAGCGTGGCTCGCGAACGCGGGCGCGGACGACATCGTCGTCGCGGAGTCCACGCCCGAATTCGGTCCCGAGGCGGCGGCCGAGGTGGAAACGGCGCTGCAGGAGCTGGCGACCGGCGGCGGGGCGGCCGAGACGCGGTTCAGCGAGACGGAACTCCAGAGCTACGTTCGCTACGAGCTGGTCCCCCGGCTGCCGGCCGGCGTCGGAGAGCCCGCCGTCGAACTGCGCGACTCGACGGTCGCCTTCACCGTCATGCTCGACTTCACGCGACTCTCGATCGACGCGGACCTGGCGGGGAGCCTGGCGAGGATGCTCGGGGACTCCGCCCGGGTCGCCGGAGAGGTCCTCCCGCGGGTGGGGGAGAGCGGCGAGGGACGCCTCCACCTCGTGAGCCTCCAGGCCGGCGTCCTCCCGGTGCCCCCGATGATGATCGGCATGGCCGCGCAGCAACTGGGGTTGCGTGCGGACGGACGAACCGTGCTCTTCGACATCCCCGAGACCGTCGTCGATGTCCGGGTGGAAAGCGAGGAGGTCATCCTCCTCATGAATCGCTAATCCACGAGCGGAGTTCCTCCGGCCATGGCTGAGAAGTTCCTCAACTACATCGCAGGCGAGTGGACCGCGCCCGCCACGGGCGAATACACCGAGAACCGAAACCCGGCGCGCACGTCGGACCTCATCGGCCTCTTCCCGGACACCGGCGCGTCGGAACTGGACGCGGCCGTGGCCTCCGCGCAGCGCGGTTTCGAGCGCTGGTCCAGGACGCCGGCCCCCGAGCGGGGCCTGGTGCTGAAGAAGGCGGGCGACCTCCTCACGCGGCACAAGGAGGATCTCGCGCGCACGGCGACGCGCGAGATGGGGAAGGTGCTCGACGAAACGCGCGGCGACGTGCAGGAGGCCATCGACACGGCCTACTACGCGGCGGTGGAGGGCCGGCGCCTCTTCGGACGCACGGCGCCCTCCGAACTGCGGAGCAAGTGGGCGATGTCGTTCCGGCGCCCCATCGGCGTGTTCGGGATCATCACCCCCTTCAACTTCCCGGTCGCGGTCCCGAGCTGGAAGATTTTTCCCGCGCTGCTGTGCGGGAACAGCATCATCTACAAGCCCTCGGAGGATGTGCCCCACAGCGCGCACCGCTTCGTGGAAGTCCTGCTCGAGGCCGGCCTGCCGCCCGAGTGCGTGCAGCTGCTGCATGGCCGCGGCGAGACGATCGGGAACGCCATCGTCGAACACCCCGGCGTCCCCGGCCTCTCTTTCACCGGATCCACGGAGACGGGCAGCCGGATCGGCGAGGTCGCGGGGCGCATGCATAAGCGTCTCTCCCTCGAGATGGGCGGCAAGAACGCACAGATCGTCATGGCGGACGCGGATCTCGACCTTGCCCTCGAGGGCGTGCTGTGGGGCGCCTTCGGCACGACGGGACAGCGCTGCACCGCGACGAGCCGACTCCTGGTGCAGAGCGAGGTCCACGACGAGTTCGTGGAGAGACTGTGCTACGAAGCGCGCTCCCTCCGTCTCGGCGACGGGCAGGAGGCCGGCGTCGACGTGGGCCCCCTCATCCACGAGGCCGCGCGCGAGAAGTGCGAACGCTACATCGCGATCGCCCGCGACGAGGGGGCGACGGTCGCGACGGGGGGCGGACGGCCGGCGGAGAGCGGCCTCGGCGACGGCTGGTTCTTCGAGCCGACGGTCCTCGCGGGCGTCGACCGGGAACACCGGGCCGCGCGCGAGGAGATTTTCGGGCCGGTGCTCTCGGTGATCCGCTTCGACACGATCGACGAAGCTTTCGATATCAACAACGAAGTCCCCTACGGACTCTCGTCGTCGATATACACGCGGGACGTGACCGCATCCTTCCGCGCCGTGGAGGAACTCGACAACGGCATCACCTACGTGAACGCGCCCACCATCGGCGCGGAGGCGCACCTCCCCTTCGGCGGTGTCAAAAACACGGGCAACGGGCACCGTGAAGGGGGGTGGGAAGTCTACGAGTTCTACACCGAAACGAAGGTGGCGTACGTCGATTACAGCGGCACGCTGCAGCGCGCGCAGATCGACGTCGACTGGTGAGGCAGGGAGGCGAGACCCCGTTGAGCATCGCCCGTACATCAGAGGGTGCGGCCCGACCGCTCGCGGGACCGCCAATCACCGGGTTGTGGAACAGGGAAGGATGGGATGGAGAAACAATCGACTGAGAGAACCGTCCGCAGGTTTCGCGCTCCCACCCGCCGGGGGCGCCGGGGTCGCGACGCGTCCGTGGGCCGATGGATGTGGGAGTGGACGAAGTCCATCTTCATCGCCCTCGTCCTGTTTCTCTTCATCCGGACCTTCGTTGTCGAGGCCTTCCAGATCCCGACCGCCTCCATGGAGAACACGCTTCTGATCGGCGACTTTCTCCTCGTCAACAAGATGGTGTACGGAGCCGAAATCCCCGGTACCGACCTGGGGCTCCCCGCCTTCGGCGAGCCCTCGCGCGGCGACGTCGTCGTGTTCGAGCCGCCCGACTCCGCCGAGCAGCCCCCGCGCACGAACTACGTGAAGCGAATCGTCGGGATGCCGGGAGATACCCTGCGCATGCGGCGGGCACGGCTCTTCGTGAACGGAGTCCCGTTCGACGAACCGTATGTGAAGGCGGCGTCGAACTTCCCCGACGCCCCGAGCCCGAAGTTCGCCTGGCAGCGCCGGTACCTGACCGATGGCGCGCGCCGCTCCGGGGCCGTGACGACGCGAAACAACTGGGGGCCTCTCGTCGTGCCGGAGGACAGCTACTTCGTCATGGGCGACAACCGGTCGAACTCCGAGGATTCCCGCTACTGGGGCTTCGTGCCCAGGGATGCGATACGGGGAAGACCCTTCCTCGTGTACTATTCGTACGCGCGCGAGCCGCAGGGCCCCTTGGCCTGGCTCACCGAGATCCGCTGGGACCGGATTCTGCGCGGCGTCGACTGAGGTCGACCCGGATGGTCCGCATATTCGAACGCTACCTGGCGGACATCGGCCGCGAGAGTCTGCTAGACGCGAAGACCGAAGTGGAACTGGCGCGGCGGAGTCGGGCCGGCGACCAGGCGGCGCGGAGGCGGCTCGTCAGCGCGAATCTCCGCTTCGTCGTGTCGGTCGCGCGCGGCTACCGCGGCCGTGGCGTCCCGCTGGCCGACCTCGTGAACGAGGGAAACCTGGGGCTCGTGCGCGCCGCGGACCGCTTCGATCCGGAGCGCGGCGTCCGTTTCATCAGCTACGCACACTACTGGGTGCGACGAGCCATGAGGCAGGCCATCGTCGACCAGGGCGATCACCGCGTGCCCGGCGAACCCGTGGCGCACCGCTTCTCCCTCGACGAGATGGCTCCCGGCCGCGCCTGCACCTTCGAGGAACTGCTGCCCGACGAACACGCGCCCGAACCCGGAGCCGGGCTGATTCGGGAGCGGCTGCGGGCGGCCATCGAGACGAGTCTGGCCGACCTCCCGCCGCTCGAATCGGAGGTCGTGCGCCGCTACTTCGGTCTCGGGTTCAAGAGACCGCAGACGCCCGCCGAGATCTCGGCGGCGCTCGACGTGTCCCGCGAGGGGACACGCCGGCTCAAGGAGCGTGGCCTCTCGCGGCTGCGCGCGGGCGCCGAACGGTCCGGGCTCGTTCGCTTCGTCAACGACGGCGCGCCCCGCGCCGAAAGCCGGGATGCGCCTTCCCACGCGATTGACTTCGTGCGAGGCGCTGAATAGCTTCACGGGCTATCATTTTCACGCGCTCGGCATCCGTCCCGCCGGGCGGTTTTTTTGAGGTGGGCAGAACGAATGAAGACGTACTCGGTGAAGGCGGGGGAGATCGAACGGGACTGGTACGTGGTCGACGCCGCGGATCAGGTTCTCGGCCGTCTCGCGACGAGGATCGCGACCGTCCTTCGCGGAAAGCACAAGCCGATCTACAGCACGCACCTCGACACCGGCGACTACGTCGTCGTAGTGAACGCGGAGCGTGTGCGGCTGACCGGGAACAAGGCGGATCAGAAGGAATACTTCCGGCATTCCGGCTACATGGGCGGAGAGCGCTTCATCCCCTTCCGGCGCATGCTCGATCGGCACCCCGACCGGGTGATCAAGCTGGCCGTGAAGGGCATGCTGCCGAAGAACACGCTCGGCCGGCAGATGCTCGGAAAGTTGAGAGTGTACGCGGGGCCGGAGCATCCGCACGCGCCTCAGCACCCGCACCCCTTCGACACGATCGCCCAATAGCGACAGCGCGCACAGGGACTGCCAGGGAGAAGAGAGTTGGCGGAAACGGAACAGGTCCAGTCGGTCGGACGTCGGAAGAAGTCGGTGTCCCGCATCACGATGAAGCGTGGCGTGGGCGTCGTGAACGTGAACGGCCGGGCGTTCGAGGAGTATTTCACGATCCCGCGACACCGTTCGCTCGTCGCGGCGCCGCTCGACGTGACCGGGACGCGAGCGTCGTACGACATCGCCGTCCGCGTGCGCGGGGGAGGAATCACCGGCCAGGCGGAGGCTACCCGCCTGGGCATCGCGCGCGCCCTCCTCGCGATGGATGAAGACCGCCGGCGCACGTTGCGGTCTCACGGCATGCTGACCCGCGATCCCCGCATCGTCGAGCGGAAGAAGCCGGGTCGTCCCAAGGCGCGCAAGCGCTTCCAGTTCTCCAAACGATAGCGGAAGGCGGATAGCCGAACGCATGGGCGTCGAGCTGCAGGACCTCTTGAAGGCGGGCGTACACTTCGGGCACCAGACACACCGCTGGAACCCGAAGATGCGGAAATACATCTTCGCCGAGTGCGGCGGGATCTACCTCATCGATCTCAAGAAGACGCAGCGGGAGCTCGAACGGGCTCACGAACTCGTGCGCGAGACGATCGTCGGGGGCAAGTCCGTGCTCTTCGTCTGTACGAAGCCCCAGCTCGCCCGCGTCGTGCGGGGAGAGGCCGAGCGGTGTGGTTCCTTCTACGTCACGGAACGCTGGCTCGGCGGGATGCTCACCAACTTCCAGACGATCAAGAAGAACATCGCACGCCTGAAGGAGCTCGAGCGGGGCGTCGAGGAGGGGGCGTTCGAGTTCTACACGAAGAAGGAGCGGCTGCTCCTCGAGCGGGAGCGCCAGAAGCTCGACCGCTATCTGTCCGGCATCAAGGAGATGTCGCGGCTGCCCGGGCTCGTGTTCGTCGTGGATTCGACCCGCGAGGACATCGCGGTGCGCGAGGCGAACCGCCTCGGCATCCCGGTCGTCGCGATCGCGGACACGAATGCGGACCCCGATCTCCTCACGATCGCCATCGCGGGCAACGATGACGCGATTCGCTCCGTCTCGCTGATCACGCGCTCGGTCGCCGACGTCGTGGAGGCGTCGCGGCGCGAGATTCCGGAGGCGGGACGGGAAGAGTCGGAGTCGCAGGCGTACACGTATTCGAGCGACGCCGGCGGGGTCGCCGACGCCGCCGGCAGTTCGCGCCGCCGGAGGCCGAGGCGAAAGCCGCGTCCGGAGGTCATCGCGCAGCGGCTGCACCATCCGGCCGTGATAGAGAGCGCCGACGGGGAAGCCGAGCCGGCCGAGAGCGATGCGAAAGCCGCCGAGAGCGATGCGAAGGCCGAGGCGGCCGAGAGCGATGCGAAGGCCGAGGCGGCCGACAACCCGGAGCCTGCGGCGGACGCCGGATCGGAGGATGCCGAAGCGGCAGTTGTCGGAGAGGTGGAGTCAGAAGAGAAGTGACCGCAAGGGGCCACTTCGGTGGCCCTTTTTTTTTAGGAAGGAGACATGGAGACCATGACGCAGATCACGGCCGGGGCGGTGAAGGCTCTCCGCGACCGGACAGGCGCCGGGATGATGGACTGCAAGCGCGCGCTCATCGAATCGGACGGAGATACGGAGCGGGCCATCGACCTGCTCAGGAAGGCGGGCGCGGCGAAGGCGGCGAAGCGCGAGGCGCGCGCCGTTTCGGAAGGCACGATCCGCATCGCGATGCGCGACGGGTCCGCCTCGATGGTCGAAGTGCTGAGCGAAACGGATTTCGTTGCGCGCAGCGAGGCGTTCGAGGATTTCTCGCGGGATCTGGCGGAGCGGCTCTTCGACCTCCCGGTGCAGAACGGGGAGACCGTGCCGGGCGATGCGCTGCTCCAGCTCGAGGGGGGAGACGCGATCGAGAGCCGCCTCAACGAGCTGCGGGTCCAGGTCGGAGAGAACGTCCAGGTCGGACGCGCGGTGCGCTATGATCTGGGCGCCGACGGGGCCTTCGCATCCTACGTCCACTTCGGGAATCGCATCGGCGTGCTGCTGGAGGTTTCGGACTCCGGCGAGGCGGCGATGGAGGCGGCCCGCGGGATCGCGATGCATGCCGCGGCCACGAATCCCCGTGGCGTGTCGCCCGACGACATTCCGGAGGCGGAGGTCGAACGCGAGCGCAAGCTGCTGACCGAACAGGCGCTGGAGCAGGGCAAGCCGGCCTCGATCACGGAAAAGATCGTAGAGGGCCGGATGCGCAAGTTCTACGAGGAGAACGCGCTTCTGTGGCAGGCCTACGTGCGGGATCCGGACCTGGCGGTGAAGGACGTCCTGCGCAAGGCGGGAGAGGATCTGGCGGTTCGGCGGTTCGTCCGCTTCGAGGTGGGCGGCTGAGTTCCGCGGGCCGGATTCCGGGGGACGCGGGCGACCTGAAGTACCGCCGCGCCCTCGTGAAGCTCTCCGGCGAATCGCTCGCCGGGAATCGGGGGTTCGGCATCGACCCGCCGGTCATCGAGGAACTCACGCACGAAATCCGTCGCGTCCACGAGAGCGGCGTGAGCCTGGGACTCGTCGTGGGCGGCGGGAACATCATGCGCGGCACGGTCGCGAGCGCGCGCGGCATGGATCGCGTGAGCGCGGATTACATGGGCATGCTCGCGACCGTGATCAACGCGATGGCGCTGCAGGACATGCTCGAACAGTCCGGCGTGGAGACGCGGGTCATGTCCGCCATCCGGATGGAAGAACTCGCGGAGCCCTACATCCGGCGTCGCGCGCTGCGCCATCTCGAGAAGAGAAGGGTCGTGATCTTCGCCGGAGGTACGGGAAACCCGTATTTTTCCACCGATACTGCGGCCGTGCTGCGGGCGATCGAGATGGAAGCCGACGTGATCATGAAGGCGACGCGGGTCGACGGCGTGTACACCGCGGATCCGGAGACCGATCCGGAGGCCTCGCTCATCGACGAGATCGGCTATCTCGAGGTGATGACGCGTGAACTCGCCGTCATGGACGCGGCGGCGATCTCCCTGTGCAAGGAAAACGCGCTGCCCATCGTCGTCTTGAACATCAAGCGGCCGGGTGCAATCCTGGCAGCGTTGCAAGGCGAGAGGATCGGGACGCTCGTCGGGTAGGTAGCCACGATCGGAGGGGACGGTGCCGGAGGAGACGCTGGAGAATGCGGTCCTGGCGATGGAAAGCGCGATCGAGGCGATCGCGCGCGAATTCGCCACCGTTCGTACGGGCAAGGCGACGACCGCGATCCTCGACGGCGTGAGGGTCGAGGCGTATGGCTCGATCGTGCAGTTGCGGCAGGTGGCGAACGTCAGCGCCCCCGAGCCGACCATGCTCCTCGTACAGCCGTACGACCCGAACATCGCCCGCGATGTCGCGCGCGCGATCCAGAGCGGCGACCTGGGGCTCAACCCTTCGGTGGACGGCTCCGTCGTCCGGGTGCCCATTCCACCGCTGACCGAGGAGCGCCGGCGCGACCTCGTCAAGATCCTCCACCGCATGGCGGAAGAGGGGCGGGTGTCGATTCGGCACGCGAGACACGAAGCGCGCGACCGGCTTCTCAAGATGCAGCGGGACGGGGAGGTCGGTGAAGACATCGCACGCCGCACGATGACCGAAGTCCAGACGCATACCGACGAATACGTCGGGAAGATCGACGCGATGCTGGCACGCAGGGAAGGGGAGGTGATGGAGGTTTGAGCGGATCGAAGGACGTCGCGGGCGCGCTGCGCGCATACGTCACCGGGCGGGATCGCGTCTGGGAGCACGGGCGCAAGCTCGGCCGATCCGGGACCGCCTCCGAGGATCCCTCTCCCGGCGCCCCGCGCGAGATCGCGTTCGGGGAGTTGCCGGCGCGACCGAGGTTCGGCGTCTCCGTGGCCGAGCAACTCGACTTTCGCCGCGGCCCGGCCGCGTGGCGCGACCGCCCCCCTCCCGGAGAGTCCTGACGCTCCGCGCCGAAGCCCCGTCAGCCGCGGGCGCGGGCGTGGCGGCGCGCCTGCGGGGTGTGCTCCGGGCGGCTCCGGAGCTTCTGCCGCGAGGCTCGCGCGTGGTCGTGGCCTTTTCCGGCGGGTCGGACTCGCTCGCGCTCCTGCATCTCCTCCGCGCACTGGGCGAGTCCTGGCCGCTGAAGCTGAGCGCGGCCCATTTCGACCATGGAATTCAACCGGAAAGCGCCGCCTGGGCCGCGAGAGCGGCGGAACTCTGCCGCCAGGCCGAAGTGCCGTGCGACGTGGGCCGCGCGAACAGACTCACGGGCGGCCCGGCGGAGTGGCGGGCGGCCCGATATGCCTTCCTGGCCGAGGCGCGGCGTCGGGCCGGGGCGGATCGCGTTGCCCTCGCGCACCAGCGCGATGACCACGTGGAGACGGTGTTGCTGAACCTCCTGCGCGGCCCCGGCTTTCGCGGGCTGGCCGGCATCCCGGCGCGCCGCGGCGCCTTCGTGCGTCCGCTGCTCGGCTTCGCGCGCGACGACCTGAGGAGCTATCTGCGGGCCACGGGACGGGAGTGGGTGAAGGACCCCGCGAACCGGAATCCCCGTTACCGGCGCTCGCGGATGCGGTACGGCCTGCTGCCGGCGCTGGCCGATGAGGAGCCGTCCGTCCGCCGGCTGCTGGCGGAACTCGGACGGAATGCCCTCGTGGCCGAGGGCGGGCTGGAAGCGGGCGCCAGGCGGTTTCTTTCCGCCGCGGGATACCGGGAAAGCGCCGACGGAGCGCAAATTGCCCGGTCCCGACTGCTGGGGTATGATCGGGCGGCTCGCGGGCGCATGTTGCGGCAGCTCGCCCGGGACATGGGCTTCCAGCTGTCCCGGCGCGGAACCCGCATGGGCGCATCCTTCGTAGACACGGGGGAGAGCGGTCGCGGGGTGGACGTCGCGGCGGGCCTGCGGGTCGAGCGGGAGTTCGACCGGATTCATGTACGGTGCGCGCGAGAGGTGCCGCTCGACCGCGAACTCGACATCGATCGAGCGCGGGCGCGGCGGGCGGGTCGGGGGCCGATCCGCCTCGGCGGGAGTGCCTGGGAGGTGCGCTGGAGCGCCCTCGAAGGCACGGAACGCTGGGCGACCTCTTTCCCCGTTGACCGGGTCCGATTTCCGATCCGGGTACGGGGGCCGCAACCCGGAGACCGGATCCGCACGCGGGCCGGGTCGCGAAAGGTCGCGAAGCTCCTGATGGAGCGCCGCGTGCCGGCCTCGAATCGTGCAGGCGTGCCGGTCGTCGTGGACGCCGACCGGAGAGTGCTGTGGGTGGCCGGACACTCTCGGGCGGCGGTGGAGCCGGCCGACCCCGGAGGAGCGTGGTTCGCCATTGGATTCACAGAGCGCCGAGATCGACACGATGACCGCCGCGGAACGTGAGTTCACGGCGTACACCGGCAGCGAGTCCCTCGAGCACATCGTCTACTCCGCAGCGGCGATTGCGGACCGCGTCGCCCGCATGGGTGCGGATATCGCCGCCGCATACCCGCGGGACGCCGATGTACTGCTGCTGGGCCTGCTCAAGGGATCGTTCGTGTTTCTCGGCGACCTGGTCCGCGAGATTCGGCGTCCGCTGCAGGTCGACTTCCTCGTCGCGTCGAGCTACGGCAAGGGCACGAAGAGTTCGGGCACCGTGGAACTGCTCTACGACCCGCGGGCTCCGATGGCCGGCCGGCACATCATCATCGTCGAAGACATCGTGGACAGCGGCACCACGTTGAATCAGCTGTGCGGCGGGATCGCCGAGCGAGATCCCGCTTCTCTCGAGATCTGCGCGCTCCTCCACAAGCGCATCGCGCCGGATCTCGAGTGGGAGCCGCGGTGGGTTGGCTTCGATGCACCAAATGAGTTCCTTGTGGGGTATGGATTGGATCAGGCGGAGGATTTTCGTCACCTTCCGTTTATCGCGTCTCTTCGTACGTGAGCAAATAAGGCCGGAATAAATAAAAATGAGACAAGACCAGCCGCAGAGACCGGACGGCAGCGACCCTTCGGGCCGCATGCATCGATGGCTCAGGACGGCGTCGTTCTGGGCCCTGCTGATTCTGATTCCCGTCGCCCTCCTCCAGTTCATGGGGGGCGCCAGGGAGAGCCGGGAGACGCTGAGCTATACGCAGTTCCGCCAGCAGATGACCCAGCGGAACATCGAATCGATCCAGGTGCGGCTCGGCACCGGCGAGGTCGAGGGCAGCCTCAGGAGCGCGATCACCGTCGACGAGGCGGAAATCGCCAACTTCCATCTCCTGCTGCCGACGCGGGAGATCAGCGACGCCCTCATGAGCGAGCTCCTCGAGGCCGACATCACGATCGAGACGCTTCCCGCGCGCAGCAACTGGCTCAACGTATTCATCTCGATCCTTCCCTGGATCTTCATCATCGGGCTGTGGCTCTTCGTCATCCGGCAGATGCAGGCCGGAGGATCGCGGGCGTTCAGTTTCGGGAAGTCGAAGGCCCGACTCCTGAGCGGAGACACGCCGAAGATCACCTTCGCCGACGTCGCGGGGTGCGATGAGGCGAAGGACGAACTGCAGGAGATCATCGAGTTCCTCAAGGATCCGCGGAAGTTCTCGCGCCTGGGGGGGCGGCTGCCGAAGGGCGCGCTCCTCGTCGGGCCGCCGGGGACCGGAAAGACGCTCCTCGCGAGAGCCGTCGCCGGGGAGGCCGGACGACCGTTCTTCTCGATGTCCGGCTCCGACTTCGTGGAGATGTTCGTCGGCGTGGGCGCTTCCCGCGTCCGCGACCTCTTCGAGCAGGGGAAGGCCCAGGCGCCCTGCATCATCTTCATCGATGAGATCGACGCGGTCGGGCGCCACCGGGGGGCGGGTCTCGGGGGCGGGCACGACGAGCGGGAGCAGACCCTCAACCAGCTGCTCGTGGAAATGGACGGGTTCGAATCGAACGAAGGGGTGATCCTCCTCGCGGCGACGAACCGGCCCGATGTGCTCGACCCCGCGCTCCTGCGTCCGGGTCGCTTCGACCGCCAGATCGTCGTCGACAATCCCGATATCAAGGGGCGGGAGGGAATCTTCCAGGTGCACACGCAGGACATCCCGCTGGCCGACGACGTCGACCTCGCGGTGCTGGCGAAGGGGACTCCGGGGCTCTCCGGCGCGGATATCGAGAACGTCGTCAACGAGGCGGCGCTCATCGCGGCGCGGGACGACAAGGATCGCGTCTACATGGAGGAGTTCGAGCGGGCCAAGGACAAGGTCATGCTCGGCACCGAGCGCCGAAGCATGGTGATCTCCGAGGAAGAGCGCCGGGTCACGGCCTACCACGAGGCGGGGCATGCCGTGGTCGCCCTCCGCGTCCCGGGTCTGGATCCGCTCCACAAGGTGACGATCGTCCCGCGCGGACGTGCCCTCGGCATCACGGCGTCGCTCCCCGAGGAGGACCGCCACAATTACACGAAGGAGTGGCTCGAGGGCCAGCTCAAGATGCTCTTCGGCGGGCGCGTCGCCGAAGAAATGATGTTCGGCGACGGCAAGATCACAACCGGCGCGGGCAACGACATCGAGCGCGCGACGGATCTCGCGCGCCGCATGGTCACCCAGTTCGGGATGTCGCCGGCCGTGGGCGCGATGTCCGTGGGGGATCGGGAACAGGAAGTCTTTCTGGGCCGGGACCTCTCTCAACGCCGCGAGGTCAGCGAGAAGACGGCCGAACTCGTGGACGGCGAGATCAAGCGCATCCTCGATGAGTCGTATGACGCGACGCGAGTCGTCCTCGACGAGAATCAGGCGCTGCTCGAGGCGATCGCGGCGGCGCTGCTGGAGCGGGAAACGCTGGATTCGGAAGACATCAAGCTGCTCGAGGAGGGCAAGGAGTTGCCGGCCCTGGTTTCGGAACCCGCCCCGCCGGCGCCGCAGCCGGCGGCCATCGAACCGGCGCCGCAGCGCGAGCGTCCCCTGGAGGGCGCGGGCGGCGAGCCCGCCCCGGCTCCAGCCTAGCGGCCCGGCGCGCGGATGGGGCTCTCGTCGGTCGGGCCGGCGCGCACCTGGCGGACAGGCGATCGCGAGATCTCTCTGGAATCACCCGTGATCGCGGGGATCCTGAACGTCACGCCCGATTCGTTTTCGGATGGCGGCCGGTTCGAGCAGCCGCGGAAGGCGATTGCGCGAGGCCGGCAGATCGCGGAAGAGGGAGCGGCGATCCTCGATATCGGGGCCGAGTCCACCCGCCCCGGCGCCGATCCGGTGCCGGCGGACGAGGAATGGGCCAGGCTCGAACCGGTACTCCGCGGGCTGCGTGACCTCCCGATCCCCGTCTCCGTGGATACGCACAAGCTCGAGGTGGCGGGGCGGGCGGTGGACGCGGGCGCCGCGGCGATCAACGACGTGACGGCCCTGCGCGCCGATCCGGCGTTGGCGACGCTCGCGGCCCGGACGGGCGTCGGGCTCGTTCTCATGCACATGCGCGGCACGCCACGCACCATGCAGCTCGACACCGCCTACGGCGACGTCGCGGCGGAGGTCCGCGGCGCTCTCGCCGAGGCCCGGCGGACGGCGCTCGACGCGGGCTGCGAGCCGGATCAGATCGCGGTCGACCCGGGGATCGGCTTCGGCAAGTCCCTGGACGGCAATCTCGAGCTGCTGGCCCGGCTCGATGAGATCGCGTCGCTCGGAGCGGCGGTGTGGGTCGGCCCGTCGCGCAAGTCTTTCCTCGGAGCGCTGCTCGATGTGGGGCCGGCCGAGCGCGTGACCGCCTCCGTCGCGGCGTGTCTGGCCGCGGCGCGGCGCGGCGCCAATGTGCTCCGCGTGCACGATGTGCGTGAGATGCGTCAGGCGCTCGACGTCGAGGGTGCGATCGATGCCCGTCGCGCCGCCGACGTTCGCGGCGCCCGGCCGTCCGCCCGTCCGCGCGCGGCAGGAGGCCGCAACTGATGGATGCCGTCGGGAACTACCTGCGCCTCCTCCAGATCGACCTTCTGGACGTCTTCGAGATCACCGTCGTCGCGGTCCTCATCTACCGGGTGCTCATCCTCTGGTCCGGCACGAGGGCGTTCCAGATGCTGTTCGGCCTCGTCCTCCTCGCGGCGGTATACGCGGCGGCGGGGTGGCTGAGCCTCGACCTCATCCGGTCGATTCTCTCGCAGGCCTTCACCTACGGCGCCTTCGCGCTCATCGTCGTGTTTCACCCCGAACTGCGGAACGCGCTCGCCCGGCTCGGCCGCAGCCGTGTGCTGAGCGCGCTCACACGGCTGCAGGAGCGGAGCGAGGCGGTCGCGGATGAGATCGCGAAGGCGGCGGCCGAACTGTCCCGCACCCGGACGGGGGCGATCATCGCGATCGAACGCGAACTGTCTCTCGAAGAGTACATCGAGAAGACGGGGACGCGCCTCCGGGCCGACGTGTCGTCCAGCCTGCTCGTGTCTCTGTTCACGCCCAAGTCGCCCCTCCACGATGGGGCGGTCGTCGTGCGGGACGGGCAGATCGTCGCCGCCGGCGTCCATCTCCCGCTCACCCAGTATCCCCTCAGCGACCGGACGCTGGGGACCCGGCACCGCGCCACGCTCGGCCTTTCCGAGGAGACCGACGCGTACGTCGTCGTGGTGTCGGAGGAGACCAGCCAGATTTCGCTCGCCCGTCGCGGCGTCCTGCGCCGGAACCTCGCGGCGCACCAGCTCCGGGACCACCTGGCCGCCGACGTCCCGGCGCCTGAACTGAGCCGCCCCGGCGCCGATCTCGACGCGGAGTCCGCGGATCGGCCGGATGGGCCCAAACGGTTTGACGAGGCTCCGTCCGTCCCCTAAACTTTTTGCGAGTTACGACCAGGCCGGGAATCGGGCGACAAATCCCTCACGGGCAGGCGATATGGGCAATCAGTACGAGCTGCTGACTCTGTTCACCGATGGCGGGTTCATGATGTACCCCCTCGTCCTCTGCTCGCTGATCGCGATCGGCGTGATGCTGGCCAAGGCGTGGACCCTCACGATTGCCCACCGCGACTCGAAGAAGCTGCTCCACGAGATCGAGAACCTCGGAGTGAGCGGCCGCCTCGGCGAAGCGATCACGACGGCTGAAGAAACACGGGGACCCGTCGCCGCCATCCTCCTCGCCGGTCTGCGCCGGCTCCGCGACCGCAGCGGCGATTCGCGCTCCGACGGCAAGGACATCCAGAAGGCGATCGCCACGACGGGCGTGATCGAGCTCGACTTCCTCGAACGGGGCCTCACGGTCCTGGGTACGATCGCCAACGTCGCCCCGATGCTGGGCTTCCTCGGAACGGTGATCGGGATGATTCTCGCCTTCCAGGCCATCGAGATCGCGGGACAGGTCGAACCGGGCCTCGTCGCCGGCGGCATCAAGGTGGCGCTCATCACGACCGCCACGGGGCTCTCGATCGCGATCCCCGTCAACATCGGCTACAACTTTTTCGTCACCCGCATCGATCGTCTCATCCTCGACATGGAGGAAGGGGCGCAGGAGGTGCTCGGGCTTATCTGGGACCTCGAGGACCGGGGCGCGCGGGCGCGCTGACGGGCCGGCGTCCTGCCTCGGGGCGACAAACGGAGAGAGAAGGCCACAATGGCGATCATGAAACGCAAGCAGAAGGTGTCGGACGAGATCCCGACCTCTTCGATGGCGGACATCGCGTTCCTCCTCCTGGTCTTCTTCCTCACGACGACGGTGTTCAACGAGGAGCGGGGACTGCCGATCGTGCTCCCGGAACAGGCCGAGGAGCAGGATGTGTCGGGGCGGAACCTGATCTTCTTCATCGTGCAGCCTGACGGCCGCGTCATCGTGCGCCGGGGCGAGAGCGAGCAGGAACAGGTCGTGGCGCACACGCAGGTGGCGAACATCCTGCGCACCGAACTGGCCGGCAACGAGAACCTCATCGCCGCCATTCAGACGCACCCCAACGCGCCCTACCGTCACATGGTCAACGTGCTCGATGAGGTGAAGCTGGCGGGCGCCGAGCGAATCTCGCTACAGGAGATGGAGAACTAGATGGCCATCAAGGACAGCGGCTTCAAGAAAAAGTCCGGGTCGGACGGGTCGATCCCCACCTCGTCCATGGCCGACATCGCGTTCCTCCTTCTCATCTTCTTCATGGTCACGACCGTCTTCCGGAAGGACCGGAACCGGCAGATCGAGTGGACGACCGCCGAGGCCACGGAGAAGATCGACGAGAAACGGCAGAACATCCTCCACCTCTGGGTTCAGCGCGACGGGTCGGTCTGGATCAACGACGTGCTGACGCCGTTCGAGGACATCTCGGAAACCGTTCGGCCGATCTACGCGGAAAACCGTGAACTCGTGATCGCGATTCGCGGCGACTCCGAGGTGCCTTACCAGCAGATCAATACGATTACGGAAGAATTGCAGGCCGCCGGCGCGGTGCGCGTAACCTTCGCCACGCGACTCGAGCAGCGCGCCATGCGGGCACGGCGCTAGCAGTAGCGGCACACCAGGGGCTTCTGGAGACCGGGAGAGAAATGATGGAAGAGACCGGCATTCGGCTCACCGCGAACGATCAGTTCAAGCGAGCGAGCACCAACTGGACACAGATCGGCCTGATGGTTGCCGTTACGCTCCACTTCGGCCTGTTCGTCCTCGTACGCCCGTTCGAGGCCGCGGACCTGGGCGTAGTGGTCGATGAAATCGAGGCGGTGGCGTTGCCGCCCGAAGTGAAGATCCCGCCGCCGCCGGAGCAGATCGCCCGTCCGGCCACCCCGCGGGTCGCTTCGGTCGACATCTCCGAGGACATCACGATCGCGGAAACGACGTTCGAGTCGTTCACAACGGACAACGCCCTGCCTCCGCCTCCCGAGACCGGGAGCCCGGCGGACCGGCCGTCCTTCATCGCGTACGATACGCCTCCGGTGATGCTGAACGGGGGTGAGATTCAGCAGATTCTGGAGCGGGAGTATCCGCGCACGCTGAAGGATGCCGGCATCGGCGGTCGCGTCGAACTCTGGCTCTACGTGACCGAGGGCGGGGCCGTCGAGAACTTCGAGGTCAAGACCTCCTCCGGTAACGGCCTGCTCGACGAAGCTGCGGGGAAAGTCGTGCAGCAGATGAAATTCACGCCTGCAAGGAACCGCGACAAGGTCACGGCGGTCTGGGTCTCCCAGTGGGTGACGTTCCAGGTGATCTAGCCCGTCCCACGGACTTGAGGCGGCCACAAAGCGCCCGGCGACGCCAACGCGACGCCGGGCGCTCTCAGATCGAGGCCCGGCTGGCCAGGGTGACAGAGCGCATCGAGGCCGCGGCGAATCGGGCCGGACGGCGCGCGAGCGACATCGAGATCCTCCCCGTGACGAAGGGACATCCCGCTGGGCGGATCGAGATCGTGGAGGCGCTCGGCGTGGGCCGGATCGGCGAAAACCGGGTGCAGGAAGCTGAAGCCAAGCGGTCGGAACTCGGGCCGACGCCCGGTGTCGCGTGGCACCTGATCGGTCGGCTGCAGCGCAACAAGGCGCGGCGCGCGGCCCGGCTGTTCGAAGTCGTCGAGTCCGTGGACAGCGTGCGGCTCGCGGGCACGCTGAGCCGGATCATCGAGGAGGAGGGTTACAAGCCGGTCGAAGTGCTCGTGCAGGTGAACACGTCGGGGGAGGCCGCGAAGGCGGGCCTGGGCCCGGATGCGGCGCTCGACGCCGTGGCCGAGATCTGTGAACTGCCCGGTCTGCGCGTGGCCGGACTGATGACGATGGCGCCCTTTACGGCGGACGAGGCCGTGGTCCGGCCCGCGTTTCGTGGCGCCGCGCGGCTGCTGGAGCATTGCCGGGCGGAGATTCCCGGCTTCGAGGGCCGAACGCTCTCGATGGGGATGAGCAACGATTTCGAGATCGCGATCGAGGAGGGGAGCACTCGGGTGCGGCTCGGCACGGTGCTACTGGGGGAGAGATGATCGACCTGACACCGCTTGACGTCCGCAAGAAGAAGGACGACTTCAGGCGTTCCGTGCGCGGGTACGACGCACAGCAGGTCGATGCGTTTCTCGCGGTCGTGGCGGATTGCCTCGAACGCTACGTGCGCGACCAGGTCGTGCTCAGCGACCGGATCGAGCAGCAGAAACACCAGTTGGAGAGCTACAGGGCCCGCGAGAGGGCCCTCAACGAAGCGCTCCTGGCGGCACAGGAGTTGCGCGAGGAAGCCCGCCTTCAGTCCGAGCGCGATGCGGGCGTGCGGGTCCGCGAGGCCGAGATGCGCGCGGGTGCGGTTCTCGCCGACGCGGAGCGCGCCGTCCGCCTCTGCCACGAGAAGGTCGAAGACCTGAAGGCGACCCGGGGCCGCTTCCTCGCCTCGCTGCGGAAACTGTTCGAGCGCTTCGACGAATACCTCGACTTCGAGGATGAACGGTTCGGGGATGGATCGAGCGATCTCGACGGGTTCATCGAACGGCTGCGAGCGATGGGAGACGAGGCCCGGGACGGGGCTCCCGGTCCGGCCGGAGAAGGGGCCCGCGAGGTAGCCGCCGAGTCCGTGGCTCCGGAATCCAATCCCGAGCCCCCCCCGCCATCGATTAGCCGGGTCGACGTCGGCGGTTCGGGCGCCGCGTCGACCTGACCGCAGCGCCCGCTGCGCACGCCCGCCGTTCCGACGACCACGTCGACCATCCGGGAATGACCAGACGGAGTACCTCCATGGCCTACCGGCCGATACCGGAGTCCGTACGCGGGCTCGAAGCCGAAGTCCTCGGACGCTGGGAGGAAGAGAAGACCTTCGAGCGCAGCCTCGCGGCCCGAGCGGAGGCGCCGGACTTCGTGTTCTACGAGGGACCGCCGACCGCGAACGCCGCGCCCGGCGTCCATCACATCCTGGCGCGCACGATCAAGGACACGGTGGCGCGATACCGCACCATGTCCGGTTACCACGTGCCGCGGAAGGCAGGCTGGGACACGCATGGGCTGCCGGTGGAGCTCGAGGTCGAGCGTTCGCTCGGCATCTCCGGCAAGCCGGACATCGAGCGCTACGGCATCCGAAAGTTCAACGACAGGTGCCGGAACAACGTGTTCCGCTACCAGGACGCCTGGGAGCGGCTGTCCCGGGACATCGGCTACTGGCTGGACTACGGCGACCCTTACGTCACGTACTCGCCGGAGTTCATCGAGTCGGGCTGGTGGGCGCTCTCGGAGATTGAGAAGCGGGGTCTGCTGTACCGGGGATACCGCGTCATCCCGACGTGTCCGCGCTGCGGCACGGGCCTCTCGAGCCACGAGGTGGCTCAGGGCTACCGGGACGTGACCGAGCCCGCGGTCTTCATGAAGTTCCATCTCGTGGACGACCCGGACGGCGCGCGGATCCTGAGCTGGACCACGACCCCCTGGACGCTCCCGGGCAACCTAGGCCTCGCGGTGGGGCCCGACATCCCCTATGTCCGCGTACGCGTCCTGCCCGAGGGCGCGGACGGCGGCACGACCCCCGCGCGGGCGCACGACGGGCCCGGCGGGGCGTCGCCGGGGGAGGTGCTCATCCTGGCCCGCGACCGCGTATCCGAGGTGCTGCGGCACCCGTACGAGATCATCGGGGAAGTGCGCGGCGGCGAACTCGCCGGGCGGCGCTACCGCCCGCTCTTCCCGGGAGCGGTGGACGGCGCGGGCTCCGATACCGCGTGGACCGTGCTCGAGGCGGACTTCGTCACGGTCGACGAAGGGACGGGCGTCGTCCACACCGCGGTGATGTACGGCGAGGACGACTTTCGGCTGGGCGAGGCGGCGGGACTGCCGATGCAGCACACGGTCGGCGAAGACGGGCGCTTTCTCGACGCCGTGCCGGGCGGAGTCGCCGGCATGCACGTGAAGGATCGAGAGACCGAACGTGCGCTCCGCGACTGGGCCGTCGCGCACGACCAGCTGTACCTGCGCGAGATGTATGAGCACAGCTATCCCCACTGTTGGCGCTGCGACAGCGCGCTTCTCTACATGGCGCGCGACTCGTGGTACATCCGGACGACCGCCGTGAAGTCGCGCCTGCTCGAGCACAACGCGTCCATCGACTGGCATCCGCCCGAGACGGGATCCGGCCGCATGGGCGAGTGGCTGCAGAACAACGTCGACTGGGCGCTCTCGCGCGAGCGGTACTGGGGAACCCCCCTCCCCATCTGGCTCTGCTCCGAGGACTGCGGGTACCGGGAGGTGCTCGGGTCCTTCGAGGAACTGGGGCGCCGCGCCGGCGGCCTCCCGGAGGACTTCGACCCCCACCGGCCGGGGATCGACGGCTACGAGTGGCCCTGCTGCGTCGGGGGGTGCGGCGGGACGATGCGGCGCGTGCCGGAGGTCGCCGACGCGTGGTTCGACTCCGGCTCCATGCCCTACGCCCAATGGCACTATCCGTTCGAGAACCGGGACACCTTTGAGCGCTACTTCCCGGCCGACTACATCGCCGAGGGCGTCGACCAGACACGCGGCTGGTTCTACTCGCTCATCGCGCTGTCCACGATCCTCTTCGACCGCGCGCCGTTCCGGGCCGTCGTCGTCAACGACCAGGTGCTCGACGCGAAGGGACGCAAGATGTCGAAGTCGCGGGGCAACGCCGTGGATCCGCGTGATGCGCTCGACACCTACGGGGCCGACGTCACGCGCTTCTACTTTCTCTCGGGGTCCAACCCGTGGGTACCGAAGCGGTGGGACCCTTCGGCGCTGCGTGAAACCGACCGCAAGCTGTTCGCCACGCTCCGTCACACGTACCGCTTCTTCGCCCTCTATGCGAACGAGGAGGGATGGTCCCACGCCGGATCCACGGCGGTCCCCGTGTCCGGCCGAAGCGACCTCGACCGCTGGGTGCTCGCCCGCCTCGACCGGGTCGTGCAACTCGTGGGGGAAGCGCTGGAATCGTTCGATCTCACCGCCGGCGCGCGCGCGATCCAGGAGTTCGTGCTCGACGACGTGTCGAACTGGTACGTGCGCCGGAGCCGCGACCGCTTCTGGGCGACGCAGCCGGGGACCGCGGCCGCGAGCGCCGATGCCTTCGCGACGCTCCATGAGTGTCTCGCCACGACCGCGCGGCTGCTCGCCCCGTACGCCCCGTTCATGTCCGACTGGCTGTATCGGGCGCTCACGGACGACACGTCCGTCCACCTGGCGGATTTCCCGAAGCCCGAGGGGCATTCGGAGCCCGAACTCGAACAGGCGATGGACGACGTTCGGCGCCTCGTGGCGCTGGGCCGCGCCGCGCGGGAAAAGGCGGGGGTCCGGATTCGGCAGCCGCTGCGCACCTTGCACGCGGTTCTGCCGGAGGGGCGGGTGCTCACGGACCCGATGGCGGCGCTTGCGATGGAAGAACTCAACGTGAAACAGGTTGTGTCGCTGGGGGACAGCGAAGATCTTACCCGGCTATACGCGAAGCCGCGGTTCGGGGTGCTGGGTCCGAAACACGGAGCGCGTACGCCGGCGGTCGCGGCCGGGATCGAGAATCTGGATGCGGCTGCCCTGAGACGGCTCAGGGACGGGGAAACGCTCGACATCGAGATCGGAGGCGCGCGGGTTCGGGTGACGCCCGAAGACCTCGTGATTCAGGAGGAAACGCTCACCGATCTCGCCGTGGCGACGGGAGGCGGTTACCTCGCGGCCCTGGATACCGATATCGATGACGCGCTGCGCGACGAGGGTTACGCGCGGGAGATCGTGAACCGCGTCCAGCGGCTGCGGCGCGATGCGGGACTCGAGGTCGCCGACCGCATTCGCCTCGGCGTGGCGGGTCCGCAGGATCTGGAACGGGCCGTTTCGACACATGCGGACTACATCGCCGGCGAGACGCTGGCCGTGGAAGTGCAGACCGGGTCGGCCCCCCGGGAAGGCCTGAATACGGTCGTGGTGAAGATCGACGACGTCGAGGTCCGAATCGGAATCGGCGGAGTCGGCGAACGCGCTTGAGACGGATGAACGCGGAACAACGGAAACACATCGAGAAGAGACTGCTGGCGGCCCGGTCGCGCGCGACGCGGGAGCTCGGCCAGTACGACGATTCGTTCACGAGTTCCCTTCAGGGCGCGGACAGCGATCTGGCCGCCTACAGCTTCCACATGGCGGACCAGGGGACGGACGCCATGGAGCGGGAGAAGGCGTTCCTGTTCGCGAGCAAGGAGGGTCGGCTGCTCTACCACATCGACGAGGCGCTGAGGCGGCTCTATCGGAACCCGGAACAATTCGGACAGTGCGAGCACTGCGGCGACGAGATCAGCTTTGAGCGGCTCGACGCGCTCCCGCACGCGCGGCTCTGCATCCGGTGCAAGGAGAAGGAGGAGACGGGTGCCTGACGACGAATCGCCGGCTCTGGCGGGCAACGGCGATCTCGCCGCCCGCCTCTGGCTGACGCTCGTGCCGATCGTGGTCATCCTTGCGCTGGATATCGCGACCAAGGCGTGGGTCATGAACACGTTCGAACTGTACGAACGGACGCCGGTGATCGGCGACTTCTTCCGCTTCACCTACACGCACAACCGCGGCGCCGCCTTCGGGCTCGACATCGGCGAACATTCCAGGATCTTCTTTCTCATCCTCTCCCTGATCGCGCTCGGCGTGCTCGGCGTCATCTATCGCGGCACCCCGTCCTCCGATCGGCTTCGCATCCTCGCCATCTCGCTCGTATCCGCCGGTGCGCTCGGCAACATCTGGGATCGCATCCGGCTGGAAGCGGGGGTCGTGGACTTCCTCGACTTCGGCATCGGAGCCAGCCGTTTCCCCATCTTCAACATCGCGGATTCCGCCGTGACGGTGGGCGCGGTGCTGCTGCTGATCTCGTTCTGGCTCGAGGGCCGGCGCGAGAGGGAAGTGGCGGCTGCGGCGGCGGAGGCGACCCCCGAGTGAAGTGAACCCGCCCGAATCCGATGCGGAGGGCGCGGGCGGGCGGCGGCTCATCGAGATCGGCGCTGGCGAGGACGCGGCCCTCGATCGGCTCGACCGCCTGTTGGCCGAACGTCTTTCCCTGAGCCGGGCCCGGGTCGCGCAACTCATCTCCGACGGCCGGGTGACCGTCGGTGGACAGGTCATGCGGAAGCGGTACCGGCCGCGGGCGGGAGATCGGATCGAGATCGAACTGCCGCCCCCGGTTCCAACCCGGCTGGAACCCGAAGACATCCCGATAGAGATCCGATACGCCGACGACGACCTCGCGGTGGTCGAGAAACCCGCCGGACTCGTCGTCCACCCCGCGCCCGGCCATCCGGGAGGCACGCTCGTGAACGCCCTCCTCTTTCACCTCGGCGGCCTGTCGAGCATCGGGGGGGACCGCCGGCCCGGGATCGTGCACCGGCTGGACAAAGACACGAGCGGGCTCATGCTCGTCGCGCGCCGGGACGAGGCGCATCGAGCGCTGTCCACCGCGCTCCGGCGCCGCGAGGTCGAGCGCGGGTACATCGCGGCGGCCTGGGGACACCTCGACGAGGAGCGCTTCGCGGTGGATCGCCCGATCGGGCGCGACCCGCGCGACCGGAAGCGGATGGCCGTGCACGAGGCCGGACGGCCCGCGGTTACGCACTTCAAGCGCCTGGAAAGCTGGAACGCCGCGGAGCTGCTCGCCGTGCGGCTCGCCACGGGGAGGACGCACCAGATTCGGGTACACCTTGGATCGCTCGGACACCCGGTCGTCGCGGATCCGATTTACGGGCCGGACTGGGAACGGGGGTTCGGCGGCGCGGGCGGCCGCTGGGCCACCGCGCTCCGGCGCCGGGCCGGGCGGCTCTTCCTGCACGCCGCGCACCTCGCGTTCGAGCACCCCGGGACCGGCGAGGCGCTGTCCTTCGCCTCGCCGCTGCCTTCGCCGCTCCGGGAGGCCGCGGAATGGGCCCGGGCGAGTTCGTGACGTGCTCCCGGCGGGCCGGGAACGCGCCTCCATGGCGGTTGACGCATGTCGGAGGGACGTCTAGCGTCCACACATGAATCAGGGAAGACGCGACCGGCGGAGTGGGGACGCCCCCGCCCGAGGCCTCCAGTTCGGAGTGGCCAACTACGTGGCGTTCGCGCTCGGCCTCACGTCGATCGCCGTCGGGTACGTGCTGCTCGACCGGGGGTCCGTGACGGCCGCGCCGCTCCTGCTCGTCCTGGGCTATGCAGTGTTCCTGCCCGCCGGACTGATCCTCGGCTGGCGCAGGCTCAGTTAGCGCAGGCTCGGCTAGCGGGCGAATAGCTCAGCCGGTTCAGAGCGCCTGCCTTACAAGCAGGAGGTCGGGGGTTCGAATCCCTCTTCGCCCATTTGGTTACCGAGATGTGGTTTCTGATCGGCACGCTCTCGCGTTGGGCGCTGTTCGCGGGCCTCCTCGTCGCGGTGGGAGCGGTGGCCTTCAAGCTGGTCGTCCTCCGGCGTTTCCCCGGGTTCGAGCCGGAGGAGGATGAAGCCGGCGGCGTGGCGCCCGAGAGGCTGGCCGCGCGGATCGGCGCCCTCGCGGTCCTGCTCGCCGGCGCGGGCGCCCTGGGTCGCCTCGCGGCGGAGACGAGCATCTTTCGCGATCCGTTCGAACCCCTGGTGGCGGAGGTTCGGCTGCTCGTGGCCGGGACTTCCTGGGGTCGGGCGTGGCTCACACAGGTCGCGGCGGTCGTTCTCTCCGGGCTGGCTTTCGCGCTCGCCGCCACCAGGGGCGCGCGAGCGGAATTCGGCTGGATCGCGGCGACGGCGTGCGTGGCTCTTCTCGCGTACACGCCGGCGTTGGCCGGGCATGCGGCCGGAGCCGAACACTTCGTCACCCCCGCGATTACGGCCGATATCTTCCACATGGTGGCGGGAGGCGCGTGGCTGGGGACGCTGGCCGTGATGGCCGGGGTCCTGGTGCTCGGCCGGCGCCGCGGGGCTTCGATCTCGAAGCGCCGCATCGTCGACTGGATCTCGGCCTTCTCGCCGCTCGCACTGGGGTCGGCTGCGGTCATCGCGGTCACCGGACTTTTCGCGGCGTGGCTACATCTCGGGGCGGTCTCGGCGCTCTGGACCGAACCCTACGGCCGGACACTGAGTCTGAAGCTCGTCGTCCTCCTCGCGATCGTGGGTTGCGGCGCGTACAACTGGCGGCGCGCTCGCGGCCGAGTCGCGGACGCCGGGGGTCCGCCCCGCCTCCCGCCGACCGTCGCCGTCGAACTGAGCGCGGCGGGTCTGCTTCTCCTCGTCACGGCCGTCCTCACCGGTACGACACCCCCCGCCCATTGAAGCCGATGAGTCATTCATCGGCGGCCTCCGGACCGTGACGGCGATCTCCGCACTCCGGGTGAACGGAGACCGGCTCTGGGGACGCCTCGAGGAGATGGCCCACATCGGAGCCACTCCTGCCGGGGGGGTCCACCGCCTCGCCCTCAGCGACGAGGACCGTCGGGCGCGCGACCTCTTCCGCGCGTGGGCCGAGTCGCTGGGCCTCGCGGTATCCGTGGACGGGATCGGCAACATGTTCGCCCGCCGGGAGGGGACCGGCTCCGGCGCGGCCGAAGGCCGACCGCCCCTCGTGCTCGGCAGCCACCTCGACAGCCAGCCTACGGGGGGCCGGTTCGACGGGCCGCTCGGCGTCCTCGCGGCGCTGGAGGTCGTGGAAACGCTCGAGGAGCACGGGGTCCGGACGGCTCGTCCGATCGAAGTGGTGAACTGGACGAACGAGGAAGGCGCCCGTTTTCCGCCCGCCATGATGGGCTCGGGCGTGTTTTCGGCCCGCTTCGACCTCGCGGACGCCCTCGGCGCTACGGACCCGGACGGAGTAACGGTGTCCGACGCCATCGACCGCATCGGCTATCGCGGTGCGGTTCCCGTCGGGGGTCGCCCGATCGCCGCCGCTCTCGAGGTGCACATCGAGCAGGGCCCGATTCTCGAAGAGAACGGATGCGAGATCGGCGTGGTGACGGGCGTACAGGGCGCCCGCTGGTTCGACCTGACGATCGTGGGAGAAGAGGCGCACGCGGGGTCGACGCCGATGTCCCGGCGGACGGATCCGGCGGCCGTGCTCGGGCGGTTCCTCGTTGACGCGTATCGCCGCATCGAACGCGACTTCGCGCCGCACGGACGGCTGACCTTCGGCGTTATGGCGGCGGAACCGGCGTCGCGGAACACGGTGCCCGGGCGCGTCACGTTCAGCGTGGATCTCCGTCACCCCGACGATCCGACCCTCGACGACATGGAAGAGTGTCTGCGCGAGACGGCGAACCACGCCTGCCTCGAACGCGGGGCGGCGTGGCGGCTCGATGACGTCTGGCGCTCGCCTCCCGTGCGGTTTTCCGGCCGGTGCATCGACGCCGTCCGCGCGGCGGCGGATCTGTGCGGCTATTCCTCCATGCAGATGGTGGCCGGCGCCGGCCACGACTCCGTGCACACCAACGACGTCGCGCCGACGGGGATGATCTTCGTCCCCTGCGAAGGCGGTATCAGTCACAACGAAGCGGAGAACATCACGCCCGCGCAGGCGGAGGCGGGCGCCAACGTCCTCCTCCACGCGGCCCTCGGACTCGTGGAGCCGACGCCGGCTGATATGTTGTCCGCGCCGACAAACCAACCAGGAGGCGCCGCGTGACCGCCACGACGAACACCGCCACGGCGAACCCCGCCGGAACCGCCACGGCTCAATGGCAGGACATCGATCGACGCCATCACGTCCACCCCTTCATCGACCCCCGGATCGTGGCCGAGAAGGGGACGCGCGTGATCGTAGGCGCCGAGGGGCGACACCTCATCGACTCCGACGGCCGGCGCATCCTCGATGGCATGGGTGGCCTGTGGTGCGTGAATCTCGGCTACGGACGGGAGGAACTGGCGAGGGCCGCGTACGACCAGATGGTCGAGCTTCCCTACTACAACACGTTCTTCCGTTCGGCGCCCCCGGCCACGATCGAGTTGTCGCGGGTGCTCGCGGAACTCACGCCCGGCGCGATCGCGCACACCTTCTTCTCGAGTTCCGGTTCAGAGGCGAACGACACCATCGTTCGTCTCGTCCGCCGATACTGGGATCTCCGCGGAAAGCCCCGGAAAAAGACGTTCATCAGTCGCACCTACGCGTATCACGGCAGCACGATGGCCGCCGCCAGCCTGGGCGGTTTCGAGGCCATGCACGCGGTGGGGGACCTGCCGCTGCCCGGCTTCGAGCACGTCATGCCCCCTTACTGGTTCGCCATGGGAGCGCAGGACGAGACGCCGGAGGAGACCGGGGCGCGGGCGGCGCGGGCGCTTGAGGAGAAGATCGCGGAACTCGGCGCGGACCGCGTGGCGGCGTTCATCGGCGAACCCGTCATCGGCGCCGGAGGCGTGATCGTGCCGCCGGACAACTATTGGCCCGAGATCCAGCGCATCTGCCGCGAGAACGATGTGCTCGTGGTCTGCGACGAAGTGATCACCGGCTTCGGCCGCACGGGCGAGTGGTTCGGCGCCCAGAAGTTCGGCATCGAGGCGGATCTCATGACGATCGCCAAGGGACTCACCTCCGGCTATCTGCCGATGTCCGCCGTGCTCATGACCGATGCGGTGTTCGACGTGCTGGCCGAAGGGGGGGTGATCCCGCACGGTTACACGTATTCGGGCCATCCGGTCTCCGCCGCCGTGGCGCTGGAGAATCTCCGGATCATGCAGGAGGAACGTGTCGTCGACCGGGTGAGGGACGACACCGGCCCCTACTTCCAGGCACGGTTGAGGGAGTTGAACGATCACCCGCTCGTGGGCGAGGTGCGGGGCGTCGGACTCGTGGCCAGCGTCGAACTCTCGAAGGACAAGACGACCCGCGAGCTGTTCGATCCCATGGGCGAGGTGGGCGCCCTCTGTCACGAGCACCTCTATGACGAGGGGGTCGTATTCCGCGCCATGCGCGACGTCATCTGCACGAGTCCGCCGCTCACGATCACGCGCGACGAAGTCGATGAGCTCGTGACCAAGGCCCGGGCGGGCATCGATCGGACGGCGCGGGATCTCGGCATGATGTGATGGGACTGCACGGCCGACGGGCGCATCGGGTCGCCCTCGGAGCGGTGCTGTGCGCGATGTCGGCCGCCTGCGCCGGCGGGGGCGACCGGCCGGCGGGCGGACCGCGGCCGGAGACGGCCGAGCACGACTTCCGGCTCGGCTACCATGTCTCGTGCAGCGTGAGCGATGAGTGCCGCGTCCAGTACATCGACGAGACCGGCGCCCTCCGGGCTCGCGACATCGTCGGCGAGTGGGAGCTGGATCTGGGCGCGGACCGGGGGACGCGGCTCTGGGTGCGCGCCGGCGCCGGCGGCTGCCCCCCGAAAGCCGTGAGGGTCGAGATCCGGATGGGGGCGGACGTCGTGGCCGAGCACGTCGCGCGCCCGCCGGGGGGCTCCCGCTGCAGCTGGATCCTCGCGGAAGCGGAGTTCCGCGTCCCGTAACCCGGCGTCAGACGCCTTCGAGCGTCTCCGCTATGAGGTGCTGGGCCACGGCCCGCAAATCGCCGGTCTCCTCGTACACGGCGACCTGCCGCTGCGAACTCGACCCCTCCCGGATGATCCGGAGCGCGTATTCCACCTCGGCGCGGGTGCCGAGTTCGTCGACCACGTCGTCGAGGAACCACTCGATGATTTCGATGATCAGATCCGACGCGGGGTGCTCGCTCTGCCGCCCGAAATCGATGAGCTTCCCGGTCAGCCCGTATCTTGCCGCGCGCCACTTGTTCTCCGCGAGCAGGACTTCGGGATACTGGCGAAACGTGAGGTTGTCCCGCCGCAGCTTCCACAGCTTCGCCACGATCCCCTGAAAGATGGCGGCGATACACACGACTTCCTCCACGCGCGTGCACATGTCGCACACGCGGAACTCGAGCGTCGGGAACTTGTGATTGGGACGAACGTCCCACCAGATCTTGCTCGAATCCGGGATCGTGTTCGAGCGGACCATCGTCTGGATGAAGTGCTCGTACTCGTTCCAGCTTCCGAAGCTCATCGGAATGCCGGTGCGCGGGAAGTTCCGCCAGATGATGCTGCGATAGGAGTGCAACCCCGTCTTCGATCCCTCCCAGAACGGGGAACTCGTGGAGAGCGCCAGCAGGTGCGGGAGGAAGTACCGCGAGACGTTCATCGCGTCGACCATGAAGTCCCGGTCCTCGATGCCCACGTGGATGTGGGTGCCGAAGATCAGGTTCCGCTCGGCAACCTGCTGCAGGTCCTCCCGCAATCCGACGTAGCGGTCGAGCGGCGTGATGTCCTGCTGCTCCCAGGTCGAGAAGGGGTGCGTGCCCGCGGCCAGGATGGCGAGCCCCTTTTCGGCGACCGTGCTGCTGACGAGGCGGCGCATGCGCAGCACTTCCTCGCGCGCCTCCCCCACATCCCGACAGACCTCGCTCGCCGTCTCCACGCAAGCCTGGTGAAGCTCCGGGTGAATCTGCTCGCGCGTCTCCTCATCACCTTCGAGAATCTCGGTGATGAACGACGTGAGTTCGCCGGTCTCCGGATGGACGACCTGGTACTCCTCTTCGATCCCGAGCGTAAGTGAAGGCGCTTTCATGTGACCCTCTCGAGAGAGCGTTTCGAAGCCGCGGGGGCAAGCTACTTTCGAGGATCGCCGGAAGCCATGTATGTTCCTCCGTCCCCGACCCGATCCGATCTGTTTTTCCGACACGGAGGCACCATTGATCGACTGGCTCTTGGCAATCTGCATCTTCTGGCTTGTGGCTGCGGTCTTCTTCGGCGGCCTCTACGACGCGGAGACCGGATCACCCGGCCGCCAGGTGCTGGGGCTTCTGCTCAACTTCGTCGTGTTCCTCGGCATCTTCGCGGTGCTGCGGCTCGCCGTCGGCGGCCTGGGAGGAGAGAGCGGATTCCTGCGCCTCGTGTGGGGGGCCGTCGTGCCCATGGCCCTGCCGACAATGCTGCTGGGCCGGATCGGGAAGGTGATCTTCAGGCTCGCAGGCGTCACGATGACACGGAAAGTGTTCTCGGCGGACGCCCACTAGCCGGACCCTTCCGCGGGCGGAATCGCGCGCCGCACTTGCAATCCGGCCATGTCGGGCGAATTATGCGCCCGGATCGCTGGTCGGAGCTTACTTTCAACAGGGAGAACCCAGGATGACCAAAGACGATTTCGCGGCGAAGCTCGCCTCGCAGGCCGGCCTGAGCAAAGCCAGCGCGCGGGATGTGATCGACTGCATTTTCTCGACGGATGCAGGCAAGGGGATCATCGCAGGCGAGCTTGACGCCGGCCGCGACTTCACGGTCACCGGCTTCGGCACGTTCGGGACCCGGCACCGCAAGGCGCGCATGGGTCGGAACCCTCAGACCGGCGCCTCGATTCAGATCGCGGCCATGAACGTTCCCACGTTCAAGGCGGGCAAGGGGCTCAAGGACCGCGTCCGAGCCTAGAACGGCATCGCGACGGGACCCGGAGTCCCCCGGGTCCCGTCGCGACCGTCTCCAACTCCGTCTCTTCCTTCTCCAGTCACAATCTGAGCAGCCCCGGGAGCGTCCTCAGCGCTTCGAGGCTGTGCCCTGACTGGAAGTAGTCCACGTACGGGAGCGCGGTGCGCATGCCCCTGGCTTCGGGCGCGTAGCGGGAACTTTCGAGCAGGGGATTGAGCCAGATCACCCGGCGCGCGCGCCGCTGAATCCAGCCCATGGCGCGCCGGAGGGGTTCGACCTCGCCCTGGTCGAGTCCGTCGGAGAGGATGATGACGAGTGTCCGCCGGCCGAGCATCCGCTGGCCGTGCCGGGTCACGAACGTCTCCAGGCACTCGCCGATCCGGGTCCCGCTCGACCAGCCGCGGGCCCGCAGGCGGTCCAGCGCGGGGTCGATCTCTTCGCCGGCCAGCCACGGCGTGAGGTGCGTGAGACGGGTGCTGAAGGCGAAGGTCTGGATGTCCCGCGCGCGCCCGCACCCCAGAAGAAAACGCAGCAGGAAGCGACTGTAGCGCTCCATCGAGCCGCTCACGTCGCACAGGACGACGAGTTGCGGCGGTACGTGCCGTCGCCGCCGCCGCGCCAGGCGAACGAGTTCGCCCTCGTGCGCGACGAGCGACCTCAGCGTTCTCCGCACGTCGATCGGCCCCCGGCGGCCGCCGGGCTCCAGTCGGCGGCTGCGTCGCGTGGACAGCCGGACCATCAGCCGTTCGAGCCAGGCGTCGACCTCGCGCAGTTCGTCGTCGCCGATCGAGGCGAAGGAGCGTCGCGCGAGCGAGTGGGCGGCGCTGTACACGGCGCCGATCGGGCGCTCCCGCGAGTCCGGCTCGTCGCCCGCGTGCTCCGCGGCATCCGCGCGGGCCGCCGCGGCGAGCCCGCCCGGTCCGGAAGGCGTGTCGGCCGCCGGCCGGTCCCCCCGGTCCGCCGCGGCCTTCGACAGGAGGTCGTCGACCGCGGATGACGGCTGCCCTCCCCGCCACCACGCGGGGAAGCAGCGCTCGAAGATCTCGAGGTCCGCGGGGCTCGAGCAGAACGCGGCGCGGAGGCCCGCTCTGACGTCCTCCACGTCCTCCGTGTCGATATGCGGGAGCGCGGCGACCGCCGCCGTGGACTCGGAGAGCGCGCAGGCCACGCCTTCGCCGCGCAGTCGCCGGCCCAGGTCGACGACGCGCTCCGGCGTCAACTCCCGCTGTCCCCCGACGAGCCGAGCAGTTCCCCCAGTCGCTCCTCCGTCAGCCCGGCCAGGTCGTTCGGGTCCTTCACGAGCGCCCCGATCGCGTCGCGCGCCGTCGCCGGGCGCAGGGGGTCCGGCCCCAGGTGCTCCAGGGCCGCGGCGAAATCCAGCGTCTCCGCCACGCCGGGGGGCTTCGCGAGCCGCTCACCTCGCAGCCGCTGGGCCAGCTTCACGGCCTGCCCCGCCCGGGCGGCCGCGATGTCCGGGCGTCGCCGCCGCAGAATCTCGACCTCTCGCGCCGGCTCGGGATAATCGATCCACAGGTAGAGGCAGCGCCGCCGCAGCGCGTCCGACAGCTCGCGCGTCCCGTTCGACGTGAGCACGACGACGGGCCGCGTCCGGGCCTCCACCGTACCCAGCTCCGGGATCGAGACCTGAAAGTCCGACAGCAACTCGAGCAGGAACGCCTCGAACTCCTCGTCCGCGCGGTCCACCTCGTCGATGAGAAGGACGGGACGCGTCTCGCAGCGAATCGCGCGCAGGAGCGGCCGCTCGAGCAGAAAGTCCGGCCCGAAGATCGTACGCTGGACCGCTTCGGCATCTCCGTCGCCGTCCTGCAGGCGGATGTGGAGGAGCTGCTTCTGGTAGTTCCACTCGTAGAGGGCCGTGGGAAGGTCGAGCCCCTCGTAGCATTGGAGACGAATGAGTTCCGCCCCGAGCCACATGGAGACCGCCTTGGCGATCTCGGTCTTGCCGACGCCGGCGGCCCCCTCGACGAGGAGCGGCTTCTCCATGGCGAGGCCGAGATGGACCGCCGTCGCGATCCCCCGGTCGGCGATGTAGCCCACCGCTTCGAGTTCCTCGATGATCTTCGCGATGTCCGGTTGCAAGGCGACGACCTCCCCGGTTGCGGGTGCGACGCGGCAATCTCAGCTTCCGGTGGAAGCCGATCCGCGGTAGAGCCGCTCCCGGCAATATAACCGCTCCCCCGGAGACGACGCCCGACCCGCGATCCGTTCCCGTCCGGCTTCGCTCCACGCACACGCAAACCTCCCAGGAACGACGATGGCGATCGAGATAGAAAAGAGTTTCGAGGTTCCGCAGCCCGTGGACGAGGTCTGGAGCTTTCTGACGGATCCCGAGCGCATCGTCGAGTGCCTGCCGGGCGCGACACTGCTCGAAGCTGTTGACGAGCGTACGTACCGGGGCGAGATCGGGCTGAAGCTCGGCCCCATCGGGACGCGCTTCCTGGGCGAGATCCGCTTCGACGAACTCGACGCCGGACGCCATCACATGAAGATGACGGGGGAGGGACGGGATCGCCGGGGCAGCGGCAACGTGAGAATGACGATGTTGAGTCAACTCCAGTCTGTAGAAGAGGAGGGGGTCGGAGGAACCCGGATATGGGTGTCGCAGTCCATCGCGCTGACCGGACGGCTTGCGTCGTTCGGGCGCGGCGGCGTGATTCAATCGGTCTCGAATGTTATGTTCAATCGCTTCACGGGCTGTGTGCGTGAGAAGCTGGCGCGGTGATCCTCGGATCGCGACTTGCGCGCGGCGGCGGCTTGCATTAATCGACCTTGATACCCTTGTTTCGAAGTAATGCCGGTTTTGGTGTGTCGCACGGCCCTGTGATCCGTGCGCTTGTCTGTTGCACGAACGGTCCGAGGTACTCGATGAGAAGCACGCGGAACATTCTCCCGTGGGTGGCGGCCGGGGTCGCCGTCCTCTCCCTTCCGGCGGCGCCTCGGGCGCTCGAGGCGCAGACGAGCGACCTGCTGATTCTGGTCGCCCCCGTCGCGGCGACCGAGCCGGTCGACCGCCGTTTCGGCGAGCGCATCGCCGAAGAAATCCGGGATGGGCTCAGGATCTTCCCCGGTTACATCGCCATCGAACGCGACGATGCGCGCGATCTGATCGACGATTTCGATCTCGACGAGAGAACGATGACCGCGATCGACTGGCGGCAGCTCGGGCTGCAGATGGAGGCCGCCCTCGTCATGGTCGGGACGGCGGTCGCGACCGGCGGAGGGGTTGAAGTCGACGTCAACTTCATCGAGCCCCGCAGCGGGGACGAACTCCCGATGAGGGCCTTCTCGGTGGCGGACGACGACTCCCACCAGGAGGCGGGCGCCCAGATCATGGCACAGCTCGGGCAGGGCGTCGAGTACCTCCGTTCGCTGGCGTTTTGCGGCGACTACCTCGCCTCCGAGCAGCCCATGGACGCGATCTCCAACTGCAACGCGGCCCTGGCGCTCAACCCCGAGAGCGACCGGGCGCACTATCTGCGCGGCCGCGCGCACATGCTCAACGAGGCGTGGGCCGATGCGGTCGCCGACCTGCAGCGCGTCGTCGACAACAACGCGTCGGACACCGAAGCCCTGGAATCTCTCGCGTTCTCGTACGCGCAATTGGGCGACGGCGCCGCGTCGCTTCGCTACTACCAGCGGTATCTCGACTTCCGGCCGGACGAGGTGGACATCCGGTTGCGGATCGCCTACGACCTCACGCAGGCCGGGAGCTGGGCCGAGACGGTGCAACTCCTCCAGGACGGCGTGGAGCGCGCGCCGGACAACGTGGACCTCCTCGAGTACCTGACGGGCGCGGCCCTGCAGGCCGGACAGACGGATGGGGCAGTCACCGATCCCGCCATGATCCGCGTCGCCGTCGATGCTTCGGGCAAGCTCGTGGACCTGCAGGGCGACGCCGTGAACCCGTCGACGCTCTCCAACGCGACGAATGCGTACATGCTCCTCGAGGAGTACGACGACGCGCTCGACTTCTCGGATCAGGCGCTCGAGTCGATTTCGAATTCGGATGGCAACGGCGAAGGCGAGATGTCCCGCGAGGAGTTGCTCGCGCAGGTGCACTCTTCCCGCGCGACGATCTACGATCGGATGGAGAATCCGGAGATGGGCGTGGCGGAGCTGGAGCAGGCGCTGGCGTACGACCCCGACGTGCCGAACGGACGGCAGCGCCTCGCGGCGCTCAAGCTGCAGACGGGTGACATCGAGGGGGCGATCGCCGACTTCCGTGCCGCTGTGGAAAGCGGGGCGGACCCGAATCAGATCGCGAATGCGATCTTCGGCCTGGCCTACACGAATCACTTCGAGGCCCAGTCCAGGGCGCTGTCCAACCCGGCCGCGATCGATGTGGGTGAGGTCGCCACGGCGCTCGAACTGTTCGCCGTCGCCGCGGAGTTCGTCCAGGATCCGGCTGCGTCGGAGCAGATGCACTTCTTCATCGCGTTCGGCTACTACCTGCAGGGAAGCGCCTACGATAGCCGCAACGAGGACGATGAGGCGTGCGCGCCGGCGCGCAACGCGCTCAACGCCTTTCAGAGCGTGAGCCCGCACCTGGGGCAGGCGGGAAGCCACCAGGCCGGGAGCCAGCAGCAGATCCGCGAAGCGCTCGATGTCCAGTTGTACCGTCAGCAGTCGATCATCGAAGCGTCCTGCGATCGCCGGTAAACCCGACGGCGCCCCGCCGGGGGCGCACCCGACGTTCGAGGCCGTCGCGCCCGGCTCGCTTCGCTGCGGGCCGGGCGTTTTTTTCGCTCCGCGATGGTATGAGATGGGGAGAAAAGGGGTTGACACCCATCGCCAGGCCCTATAAGGTGGGTTTCGGTGGGTGGAAACGGGTCGTTCTGGGAGGGACACCCTCGAAGAATGTCGAAGGCACGATTTGCCAGGCTTTCTGGGGAGTTATCGACATCAACTCGACTCGCAGGGTCGGGTCAGCCTACCGGCGCCTTTTCGAAAGGGCCGGGAACGGGAGCCGTTCGTCCTCCTCAAGACGCAACCCGACGCGCTGTCGCTCTATCCGGAAGACGCCTGGGCAGACGTGCAGGACGAACTCCGGGAGATGTCGAGACGGCAACCGCACTTTCGCCCCCAGGTGCTTCGCGTGACGGCGGACGCCGTGCAGGTCTCGCCGGACGCGCAGGGACGGATCCTGATACCGGAGAGGATGCGAAGAGCGGTCGCGCTCGGAAGTGAAGCGCTGGTCGTGGGCGCGATCAGCCACGTCCAGATCTGGAATCCGGAGACGTTCGAGAGCGTGACGAGTGAGACGGACGAGGACTTCGATCGATTGATAGAGACGGTGTTCGCATGACGGGTTTTCCGATCACGGCACGGTGGGGGGAGTCGAGGAAGCCGACGGAGTGACAGAGGAGACGTTTCGGCACACGCCGGTCATGCCGGATGAGGTGCTGCGGTGGCTTCGCCCGGAGTGCGGAGGCGTTTTCCTGGATGCGACGGTCGGCGGTGCGGGGCATGCGATCCGGCTGCTGGAAACCGGATCGGCCGTGCGCGTGATCGGGATCGATCAGGATGCGGAGGCGATCGAGGCCGCGAAGCGGCGGCTCGCCTCGGCAGGCGAACGGGTGAAGCTGATACGGGCGAACTTCAGGGACGTGGCCCGTCCGGAGTTCGCCGCGGAGATGGACGGTCTGGCGGGAGCCCTGATGGACCTGGGCGTCTCGTCGCACCAGATCGACACACAGAAGCGCGGTTTTTCGTTCCGTCCGGGCACGCCGTTGCGCATGCGGATGGACGAGAGGGCGCGCGACACAAGGTCCGCCGCCGAGTTGCTGAATCGGGCGGACGAACGCGAGTTGGGCCGGGTCTTCCGTGATGGGGAAGAGCGTAGGTGGCGGACGCTCTCACGTGAGGTGGTGCGGCGGAGGAAGATCCGGCCCTTCAGCACGAGTGACGACCTCGTGGCCGCGTTGTCGGCGGTGCTGGGTCGGTCGGCGCAGGAGAAGCAGAAAGCCAGGCTGTTCCAGGCTCTGCGGATCGCGGTCAACGACGAGTTGTCCGCGCTGAGCGAGGGGCTCGAAGGGATACGAGGCCGGCTCGCTCCGGGTGGGCGGTTGGCGGTGCTGTCGTACCACTCGCTGGAGGACCGGTTGGTGAAGGACGCGTTTCGAAACTGGTCCGCCGACTGCCGCTGCCCTCCGGGTCTTCCGGAGTGCCGGTGCCGGGGACAGTCGCTGGGTCGGACGCTGACGCGCCGGCCTTCGCGCCCCTCGGCCGAGGAGGTAGCCCGGAATCCGCGGGCACGCAGCGCGCGACTCCGAGTGTGGGAGAAGCGCGGTACGGACGAGCAGGCGGGCGGCGCATGAACCACGGGAGCGGGAGCGTACGGAGGGTCCGTCGCAGAACCCTCCTGCGGTGGTTGGTTGTCGGGGTGGCAATCATCGCGCTGGCAGCTTCGTTGGCGCGCGTGGTCCGTCGGGGCGAGGAAGGGCGGAGGCTGATGGCCGAGCGTCGAGGAATCGAGGCGGAGGATCGGGTCGTCACGGACCGGATCGATGCCGCGCGGGCGCGGGTCGATTCACTCGCGGCGCCGGCGCGGATAGAGCGCGCGGCGGAAGCACTTGGACTGCAGAGGGCAGGGGAAGAGCAACTGCTGCAGGTCGATGCCGGATACTCGCCGGCTGAAGAAGAGGTGGAGGGTTCCGGCAGGGGAGCGGACAGGTGACGCGTTTCGGCATTCACAGCACGACGCAGCTCGAGGGCTTTGCGGGCGACGCGCGGGAGGCGGCGCTCGCACGCACGCAGCGCACGCGGCATCGTGCGCTGGGCGTCGCGTTCACCCTCGTCGCGTTGGCGTATGCCGTCCGCCTGGGCGACCTCCAGATCCTCGAAGGCGAGGCGCATCGCGCGAGGCAGGTCGCACAGAGCGCGGAATGGGAGCTGTTGCCTGCGGTACGCGGGCGGATTCTGGATCGTCGCGGCCGCGTCCTCGCGGCGCCGGACACGCGATACCAAGTCTTTCTGGCCGTAGACGAACTGCGCGTCGACCGGGCCGAGGCCATCGAGACGGTTGCCTCGGTCGTGCCGGTCGCGCCGGAGCGCCGGAGCGCCATCGCGGAAGCCGCGGGCGGTTGGTCGCTCGCCGCGAGCGACGTGAGTGACGAGGAACGTGTGCGGCTACAGCGGACGATCGGACGTGGGATCTACTTCGAGAGCCGGTCCGCGAGAGAATACCCCCGCAGCATGGGCCGCCGTCTCATCGGCGCCGTGGGGTCCGATGGCCGCGGCGGAACAGGCCTCGAGGCCGATCTCGACTTCTGGCTCGTCGGCCAGCCCGGCCGCGCGGAGGTTCGACTCGATGGCCATCGCAACGCCTACCGTCCGCCCGGCGGACAGGTCATCGAGGCGGTGCCCGGACACGATGTCGTGCTCACGCTCGACGCCGAACTGCAGCGGATCGCCGAGAACGAACTTGCGCGCGCGCTCGCAAAGACGGGGGCGGGCGGCGGCGACATCGTCCTCCTCGATCCGCGTACCGGCGAGATTCTCGCACTGGCGAGCGAACGCACCGACGGAGCGGCCGACCGGATCTCGGGTCTCAGCGATCCGTACGAACCCGGCTCCACGCTGAAGCCGTTCCTTCTCGCGTCCCTCCTCAGCGAAGATCTCGTCGATCTGGACGAGATCGTGGATGTCGAGGATGGCCGGCTGCGGATCGGCTCGAGGGTGATCTCGGACGTCCATGGCTACGACACGCTCAGCGTGCGAAGGATCATCTCCAAATCGAGCAACGTGGGGGCCGCGAAGCTGTCCGCCCGCCTGACGCCCGCAGTCCAGCATCGCTACCTGCGTGACTTCGGTTTCGGGATCCGGACGCAGTTGGGGCACCTCGCCGAATCGCCGGGGCGCCTCCGCCGGCCCGAGTCGTGGACCTCGCTCAGCCCCGCTTCGCACGCGATCGGGTACGAGATCTCCGCCACGTCCCTGCAACTCGCCCTGGCCTATGGGGCCATCGCGAACGGCGGGGTGCTGATGCGGCCAAGCCTCGTCCGAGAGATACGGGACCCGTCCGGGCACCTGGTGCGCCGCTTCGACCCGACTCCCGTGAGGCGCGTCATTTCCGAGGAAGTGGCGGCGGCGGTTCGCGGGGTGCTGGAGGAGGTCGTCCGGGACGGCACCGGAACGCTCGCGAGCATGGCGCGGTTCGCGGTCGCCGGAAAGACGGGAACGGCCCGCCTCGCCGTGGACGGCCGCTACGCACCGGGACGGTACCGCGCCTCCTTCGTCGGCTTCGCACCGGCGGATGACCCGCGAATCGTCATCCTCACGCGACTCGAAGACCCGAAGGGCGGTGTCTACTACGGGGGCGCGATCGCGGCGCCTACAAGCCAGGCGACCCTCAAGGCGGCGCTCGCGGCCGACGGCGTACAGGTGGATCCACGCCTCGTCGTCTCCGACGCTCGTCCCCGGCCGTGGTCCAGCGGGCCTGCGGCCGGCTCGCCGGAGGGTGCCGTCATCTTCGCCTCCAGCGGAACGGACGTGGCCGGTACGCCCGACGGGACCGACACGAGCGGGAGGGGCGTCGTCGCGCTGCCGGACCTGGCCGGGCTGTCCGCGCGGGCGGCGGCCGCGCGCCTGCACGCGCTCGGTCTCCGCGTGGAGTGGCGCGGACAGGGGACCGTCGTGGGACAGAACCCCGCGCCCGGGAGTGAGCTGCTCCGGGGTGGGACCGTCGTTCTGAGATAGCCCGGAGGGCCTCTCGCGAACGAAGACGGGTCTCGGGAATACAAGATTGGAGGGAGGTTAACCACTGGACTTTGCCGCAACAGCCAACAACGAACCGACAGGTTGAGCGCAGGCTTGACGAGGCGGGCCTCGAACCACGGTGGAGAGGCGTTCCTCCCGCGGAGTTCCCTGCGTTGCGGTCGGACTCCCGCCTGGTCGGCGCCGGCGACCTCTTCTGCGCGATTCCGGGGACGCGTGTCGATGGCCACGCCTTCCTGGACGCAGTCAAGCGTGGGGGGGCCGGCGCCGCCGTAGTCGAGCGCGTCGCGGGTATCGACCTCCCGCAATTGGCCGTCCGCGACGCTCGGGCGGCCGTATCTCATCTCGCCGCGCTCTTCGCCGGCGACCCCGGCGAGGCGCTCCGCCTCGTCGGCATCACGGGAACCAACGGAAAGTCGACGACCGCCTGGCTCACGCGCTGGATCCTGGACGACATGGGACCCGCCGGGGCATTGGGCACCCTGGGCACCGTATCCACCGACGGTAAAGTCGGGGACCCGGGGCTGACGACACCCGATCCGATCGACCTGGCCCTCGAACTCGCCGCGCTGCGGGCGAATGGCGCCGAGGCGGCGGTCCTCGAGGTTTCGTCGCACGCGCTCGACCAGCGCCGCGCGGATGGCTTCTCCTTCGATGCCGTGGGCTTCACGAGCTTCAGCCGCGAACACCTCGAATATCATCCGGATATCGAGGCGTATCGGGAGGCCAAGCTGCGTCTGCTCGAGTTGCTGGCGCCGGGTGGCGTCTGCGCGGTGAACGACGATGAGCCCGCGTGGAAGGAGATCGCGCCGGCGAACGCCAGGACGCTCCGCTACGGCTTCGAGTCGACCGCCGATCTGTGGCCGGATGAACTCGACCTCTACGCGGGGGGCGCGCGCTTCACGTTGCGAGCGCCCGGCGAGACGGCCGCCGTGTCGCTGCCGCTGCCCGCCGACTTCAACGTGCGGAACGCCCTCGCGGCCGCCGCCATCGCGTGGGGCCTCGGCATGCCGCTCGAACGGATCGCTGCCCGACTCTCCGCGGCGCCTTCCGTGCCGGGGCGCATGGAAGTGCTGTCGCGGGAGCCGGTCCTCGTCGTCCGCGATTTCGCGCACAACCCGGATTCGTGCGAGCGGGCGCTCTCCTCGTTGCGGGCGATCGTGCCGGGCCGGGTCATCGCTCTCCTTGGCTGTGGCGGCGACCGGGACCCCGGCAAGCGGCCGCAGATGGGAAGCATCCTCGCCCGCCTGGCGGATGTCGCGATCGTCACGAGCGACAATCCGCGGTCGGAGGACCCGTCGGAGATCTGCCGTCAGATGGTCGTCGGGCTCCCGCCGGACAGCTACGAGATCGTCGTTGACCGACGGGAGGCGATTGCGCGGGGACTCGCCGAGGCCGGCCCGGCCGACGCGGTCGCGCTCCTCGGCAAGGGACACGAGACGTACCAGGTCATCGGCGGAGAGCGACTGCCCTTCGACGAGCGTCGGATCGTGGAGGATCTCCTCCCGGCGATTCCGGGCGCAGCCGGGCTACCCGGAGAGACGGCGTGACGGCGGCCACGCAGGCTCCGGCGTTGCGCTCGGGCTGGATTCGGGCGGCGCTTCGCCTGGACGCCGCCGCCACCGCGAGCCCCCGCGACGGCGGAGAGCGGGCGTACACCGGCGTATCCTGCGATTCGAGGACGCTGAAGCCCGGCGAGTTGTTCGTCGCGCTCACGGGGGCACGGCACGATGCGGCCGACTTCCTGCCGCAGGCGGCCTCCCGGGGCGCGCCGGGCGCGATCGTTCGTGCCGGACGGGAAGATCCCGCGCTGGGGCTGGAGTACTTTGCCGTCGCCGACCCTCTGGGGGCGCTCGGCGACCTCGCCGCCCGCGCCCGTCGCGAATCCGGCGCCGCCGTCGTGGCGATCACGGGCAGTTCCGGCAAGACGACCGTGAAGGAGATGATCGCCTGCGCCCTCTCCGAATCCCGCCGCGTGTACCGCACGGAAGGGAACTACAACAGCCAGGTGGGGCTCCCGCTCACGATCCTGCGCGCCCCTCCCGACGCGGACGCCTGGGTTCTCGAAGTGGGGGCGAGCGAGCCCGGTGAGATCGCCCGATTGGCGGAGATCGCCCGGCCCGACCACGTCGTCATCACGACCGTCGGCGCCGCACACCTCGAGTGTTTCGGGGATGTGGACGGCGTGCTGCGGGAAAAGATGGGGCTGGCGCACGGCGCCTCGGGCCGCGGTGTGCTCGTCGTGGGGGAGGAACCCGCCATCCTCGCGGACGCGGCCCGGGCCCACCGGCCCGACGCGATCGTGGCCGGCTTCGGACCGGGGGCCGACTTCGCACCCGAGGCGTACACGGTCGCAGCGGACCGGATCGAGTTCCGCCGGGGCGGCACTCGCGTCACGCTCGGCGTGGGCGGGGAGCATCACCTGCGGGACGCGCTGATCGCGGCGGCGCTGGCGGAGTCGCTCGGAGTGCCGTGCGACGCGGCCGCCCGGGGGCTGTCGCGCTATGAGCCGCTCGGCCTGCGCGGGGCGTTGCGCCGCATCGGGCGCCTGACGGTGCTGGCCGACTGCTACAACGCCAACCCGGATTCGTTTCGCGCGGCGATCGCCCAGACTCGCGATCTGCTCCCGGGCCGCCGCCGCGCCGTGTTCGCGGGCTCGATGCTCGAACTCGGCCCTCAGGAGACGAAGGCGCACCGCGAGATCGGCGACGAGATGCGGGCCGCGGGGTTCGACGTCATCGCGGCCACCGGCCTCTTCTGCGACGCGCCATTCGACGGCGTGCACGGTTCTGCCCTGATCCGGGCGGAGGATCCCGAAGCGGCCGTGCGACCGTTCGCGGATGCGCTGGAAGGAGATGAGGTCGTGCTCGTGAAGGGCTCGCGCGGCGTCCGGCTCGAGCGCGTCATCGACGAACTGGAAGCCCGTTTCGGAGGGGGCGCCTGATGCTCTACCACTTCCTCTTCCCGCTCGCGGACCAGCACATCCTGTTCAACGTGTTCCAGTACATCTCGTTCCGCGCGGCCGGCGCCATGGTGACGGCCCTCCTGACCGCGTTCATCGTCGGGCCGGGAGTGATTCGCAGACTCAAGAAGCACGGCATCGGCCAGGTCGTGCGGGCCGAGGGGCCGGCCACGCACCTCGCGAAGGCGGGTACCCCGACCATGGGCGGGATCATCATCCTCACCGCCTGTCTCCTGCCCACGCTTCTCTGGGCCCGCCTGGACAACACGTACGTATGGGTCGCCCTCGTCGTCACCGCCTGGATGGGCGCGATCGGCTTCATGGACGACTACCTGAAGATCGTGCGCCGCCACTCGCGGGGCCTGATCGCGCGGTACAAGCTCATCTGGCAGTTCGTGCTGGGCCTGGCGCTCGGCGGGTTCCTTCTCTGGCAGCCCCTGTCCTCCTACGGGGCGACGCAGACGATGCTCCCGTTCTTCAAGGATCTGACCGTCGTCCTCGCCCCGGCGATCTTCCCGCTGTTCGTCGCCATCGTCGTGGCGGGAAGCGCGAACACGATGAACCTGACGGATGGCCTCGACGGGCTGGCCACGGGACTCGCCGCGATCGCCGCCCTCACGTTCGGAGCCTTCGCCTACGCGATCGGCCGGGTGGACACGTCGGCCTATCTCGGCGTCCTGTACCTGAACGGGGCCGGGGAACTGTCGGTGTTCTGCGCCGCGCTGGCGGGGGCGGCGATTGGCTTCCTCTGGTTCAACGCTCATCCCGCGCAGGTCATCATGGGAGACACCGGGTCCCTCGCGCTCGGAGGCGCGATCGGCGCCGTCGCCGTGCTCCTGAAGTCGGAATTCCTCCTCGTCATCGTCGGGGGCGTGTTCGTCCTCGAAGGGCTGTCCGTGATCTTCCAGACCGGATGGTTCAAGTTCAGCCGCCGCCGGTGGGGCGAGGGCCGCCGGCTCCTGCGCATGGCCCCGCTGCATCACCACTTCGAGAAACTCGGCTGGCCCGAGACGCAGGTCGTCACGCGGTTCTACATCGTCGGCGTCATCTGCGCGCTCGTCGGCCTGGCGACGCTCAAGATCCGCTGATGGCGGACGACCGTCGCCCTCCGCTCTTCGGGCCCGGCGAGCCCGTGGCCGTTCTCGGACTCGGAGTGTCGGGAACCGCGGCGGCGCGCCTCCTGCACGCGCTCGGAGCGGACGTGTATGCGAGCGACGCCTTCGAGGGTCCCCGGCAACGCGAGGCCGTGGAAGCCCTCACCGCGGAGGGCATCGACGCGGAAGTGGGACAGCACAACGTGGAGCGAATCCTCAACGCCGATCTCGTCGTCACCAGTCCGGGAATATCGCCGACCGCCGAAATCCGGCGGACGGTGGCGGACGCGGGGGTGCCCACCGTGGCCGAAATCGAGGTCGCCTATCGCCACCTCCGTTCGCGGGTCATCGGCATCACGGGCACGAACGGCAAGACGACGACGACCGCGCTCTGCGGGCACCTGCTGCAGCAGGCCGGCGTGGACGCGCTCACCGCGGGGAACATCGGTCGCCCCCTCTCCGAGATTCCGTTGATGAAACGGCAGCCGGACTGGCTCGTGGTCGAACTGAGTTCCTTCCAGCTCGCCGATCTCCAGGCGTTCAGGCCCGAGATCGGCCTGCTCGTGAACCTCGCCGCGGACCACCTCGACTGGTATTCGAGCATCGAGCGCTACTACGAGGACAAGGCGCGTCTGTTCGCGAACGCCGATGAAGACAGCCGCTGGGTCCTGAACGGGGATGACGACGATGTGCTCGCCATGGCGGAACCGGCTGTCGGGAGCCGCTACATCGCCTCGATCGGGCCGCACGAGGGACCCGGAGCGTGGCTGGACGAAGCCGGGAGACTGGTCCAGCGTCTCGAGGCAGGGGGGGCGCCGCAGCCGTGGATCGCGGCCGGCGAACTGCAACTCGTCGGCGTCCACAATGTCATGAACGCGCTCATGGCGGGTCTCGGAGCGGCGCTCGCCGGTTGCGAGGCCGCGGCGATCGGAGCCGGACTCGCTTCCTTCCAGGGACTTCCCCATCGCCTCCAGAGAGTGGGCGAGTTCGAGGACGTCCTGTGGATCAACGATTCCAAGGGAACGAACGTCTCGGCGACCCGCGTCGCGCTCAACGCGTTCGACCGGCCCCTCGTGGCGCTCCTCGGAGGCCGGCACAAGGGCGAGTCGTACCGGTCGCTCGCGCCCGCGCTGCGCGAGAACGCACGCGCCCTGATCGCGTTCGGAGAAGCCGCGCCGCAGATCGTCCGGGAACTGGGCGACGTGGTGCCGATCGAGGTGGCCGGCGGAGTCCCGCAGCTCGTGCGCCGCGCTCGCGAGGCCGCCCATCCAGGCGATGTCGTCCTCTTCTCTCCGGCCTGCTCGAGCTACGACATGTTCCCGGATTACCGGAAACGGGGCCGGACATTCGAACGGTGCGTCCGCGAATCGTACGAAGGCCAGGCCTCGGAGCGGGCGACGTGACGGATCACGCCATCTCACGGGAACTCCCGCGCGTTCAGGAGTTCGCCGGTTCGCCGGCGTGGGTGCGGAATGCGCTTATCGGGATCACGCTCGTCCTCGTCGTGTTCGGGCTCCTCTCCGTCTATTCCGCGAGCTCCTTCGCGGCGCAGCAGAGCGGACTGCCCGGGAACCACGTCCTCATGGGCCAGCTGGCTCGCGCCGCCGTCGGTTTCGTGGCGCTGATCGTGGCCGCCTTCATCGACTATCGCACCTACCGGCGCTTCGCGTGGCCGATCCTCGGGGCGGTTGCCGCCCTCCTCGTCGTCATGATCCTCCCGTTCACGACGGACATCGCGCCTGTCCGGAACGGGTCCCGCCGCTGGCTGATGCTCGGGCCCGCGACCTTCCAGCCCTCGGAGCTCGCCAAGGTGGCCGTCGTCTTCTGGACGGCCGCGCTCGCCGTTCGCAAGCAGCGGGCCCTCGGCAGTTTCCTGCGAGGCGTGCTCCCGTTCCTCCTCGTCCTGGGCCCCCTGCTCGTCCTCATCGCGGCGGAGCCGCACCTCTCGGCGACGCTGATCACGGCTGCGCTGGCCGCGACCGTGCTCTTCGCCGCCGGGATGCGCATCCGGCACTTCCTCCTCCTCGCGCTGCCCATCGGCGCCGGGGTGTGGTGGCTCGTGCGCTCGAACAGCTACCAGCTCACGCGGATCCTCGCGTTTCTCAATCCGGAGGCGGACACCTCGGGCGCCGGCTACCAGTTGCAGCAGGCGCAGATTGCGATCGGCTCGGGCGGGATCCTCGGCGCGGGCTACGGCGAAAGCACACAGAAGCTTCACTACCTGCCCGAAGCGCAGAACGACTTCATCTATCCGATTATCGCGGAGGAATGGGGGTTCGTAGGCGCGGTCACGATGCTCGTCCTCTTCCTGGCGTGGACGCACCTCGGATTCCGGATCGCGAAGTCCGCCCCGGATCTGTTCGGGCGCCTGATTGCGATCGGACTTACGGCGATTGTCGCCATCGGAGCGTTCGGACACATCGGAATCACGATGGGGCTGCTGCCCACGACGGGGGTGAGCCTCCCCTTCATCAGTTCCGGCGGCACGGGGCTCGTCATCGCGCTCGGCGTCACGGGCATCCTGATCAACGTGGCTTCGCGGCGGAGATGCTGACGCATGGCGTCGCCTCGTATCCTGCTCGCGGGAGGCGGCACGGGCGGCCACCTGTACCCCGCCCTGAACCTGGCCGCGGCCTTCGGTCGGCTGGCCCCCGACGTCGAATGCGTGTTCCTGGGCGGACGGCGGGGGTTGGAGGCCCGCGTGCTGCCTGACGCCGGGTACGACTTCCGGCTCCTGCCGCTCCAACCGCTGTACCGGCAGCGGCCGTGGCGAAACTGGCGTCTGTTCGCGTCGGCTCCGACCGTCCTCGCCGGCGTGCGGCGCGCGTTCCGGGATTTCGATCCGCGGCTCGTCGTGGGCACTGGGGGATACGTGGCGGGGCCCGCGCTTGCGGGAGCCCGCCTGCACGGAGTTCCCACGGCGATTCAGGAGCAGAACGCGGCTCCCGGGCTCGTGACGCGCCTGTTCGCGCCGGGCGTCGATCAGATCCACCTCGGATACCCCGAGGCCGAGGACCGGCTCCGGGTCGGGGGCCGCACGCGGCTGAGCGCGCTGGGGAACCCGGTCGCCCCCGCGATGGACGGTGCGACGGACGCCGGCAGTCCAGGCGGCTCGGCCGCGGCCCGCTTCGATTGGCCCGCGGGCCGCAACCTCCTCGTCTTCGGCGGGAGCCAGGGCGCGCTCGGCCTCAACCGCGCCTTTCTGCGGGACCTGGAATGGGCGGCGCGTGACGCCTCGGCGTGGCCGGACGGCGTCTCGGTCGTGTGGATCGCCGGACCCGCGCACGCGGCCGAACTCTCCGCCCGCACGTCGGAGCTTCCCTTCGCGGACCGGGTGCGCGTCGTCTCCTACGTCGACGACCTGGGCCGACAACTGGACAGGGTGACGCTTGCGCTGTGCCGGGCGGGCGCGATGTCGCTGGCCGAATTGTGCGCCGCGGGCCGACCGGCCGTGCTCGTGCCGCTTCCGACCTCGGCCGGGGGGCACCAGCTGACGAACGCGCGGGCGCTGGCGGCGGCGGGCGCCGCGGAAGTTCGCGAGGAGGAGGGGCTCGAGGCCGGCGAGCTGTGGTCGCTGTGCCGCGACATCCTCACCGACGACGGGCGGCTGACCCGGATGTCGGCGGCCGCCGCGAGCCGTGGCCGACCGCATGCGGCCCTCGACATCGCCCGCGAGATGCTCACGCTCATGGGCCGGCGCGCCGCATGACCGGGGTGGCGGCGGGGGCGCCCCGCCCGGCGGGGACCGCGGACCTCCCGGCGCCGGGGGCGCACGTCCATCTGATGGGGATTGGCGGCGCGGGCATGCGCGGACTCGCCCTTCTCCTCGACCGGGCCGGCTACGTCGTGAGCGGGTGCGACCGCGCCCCGGCGGATGCCCTCGGCGACCTTGCCGCGAACGAGATCCGGGTCGAGCGGGAGCACGCCCCCGCCCACTTGTCGGGGACCGATCTGCTGGTTCGAAGTTCGGCCGTGCCGGCAGACCAGCCGGAGGTCGTCGGGGCGGAAGTCGCCGGCATTCCGGTGATGCGCAGGGCCCGGGCGCTCGGCGCCCTCCTCAACGGGCAGGCGATGGTCGGGGTTGCGGGGACGCACGGGAAGACGACGATCACCGCGATGACCGGACACGCGGCGGCCGCGGCCGGGCTCGATCCCCTCGTCCTCGTCGGCGGCCGGGTCGACGCGTGGAACGGGTTCACACGGATGGGGGATGGTCCCGCCATCGTGGAAGCCGACGAATTCGACCGTTCCTTCCTCGAACTTCATCCCACTCTCGCCGTGGTCAGCTCGCTCGAGCCTGAACATCTCGACACCTACGGAAGCTGGGAGCGTCTCCGTGCCGCGTTCGTGGAGTTCGCCCGGCGGGCCCGGCACGCCGAGGGTCTCATCTACTGCCACGATGATGAGGGCGCCCGCGGACTTGCGGAGGCGTGCGGGTTCTCCGACGGGGAGCACGGGTTCGGGTACGGTTTCGGAGACGGAGCCTGGTGCCGGCTCGAAGCGGCGGGCCGGGGCGCGCTGCGCCTCTCCTGGCCGGACGGAACGGTCGATCTCACGCTCCGTGTGCCGGGGCGCCACAACCAGCTCAATGCCGCGGCGGCCTTCCTCGCCACGTTGCGGCTTGGCGGCGATCCGCGGGCGGCGGCGCGCGGGCTCGGCGAGTTCCGCGGCGTGGCGCGCCGACTCGAGATGATCGCGGCGTGGCCCGACCTCACGGTCTTCGACGACTACGCGCACCATCCGACCGAGGTTGCCGCGTCGCTTGCCGCCCTGGGGGAGGCGTATCCCGACGCCCGGCTGACGGTGGTCTTTCAGCCGCATCTGTTCACCCGGACGCGCGACTTTGCGGATGCGTTCGCCCGCGCCCTGATGACCGCGGACGAAGCGCGCGTGCTTCCCATCTATCCCGCGCGTGAAGCGCCGCTTCCGGGTGTCACGTCGGAGTTGATCATCGACGGGGCCGGCGCGACCGCGGCGTCGATCGACCGGAAGGGCGCGCTGGACCTCGTTTCGCCGAAGGCCGGCGCCGGAGAAGCGGTGCTCGTCTTCATGGGCGCCGGCGATGTCACCGACCTCGCGCACGCGGCGGTCCAACGGCGGACGGGCGATGCGGTGGGAACGTGACGTCCCGCTCGCGCCCCTGGTCCGCTACCGGATCGGCGGGCCGGCCGCGCGGCTCGCGCGACCGCGGTCGATCGCGGAACTGGACGCCGCGCTGCGCGAGACGTCGGGCCGCGGCTGCCGTGTGCTGGGGACCGGTGCGAACCTCCTCATCGGGGACGGCGGAGTGGCGGAGCCCGTCCTCGTTCTCGAGGGCGATTTCGGGACCGTCCGGGTCGGAGCGACCGCCATCGAAGCCGGGGCCGGCGCCCGTCTGCCCGCTCTCGCCCAGGCCGCGCGCCGCCACGGACGGTCCGGATTCCATTTCCTGGAGGCCGTCCCCGGCACCCTCGGCGGAGGCTTGCGGATGAACGCCGGATCGAGGGACGAGGGGCTCTGGGATCGGGTCGAATGGGCGGAAGCCGTGACGCCGGAAGGCGAACTTGTGCGGGTCCGGCCCGAGGAGGCGCAGCCCGAGTACCGTCATGTGAGCGTCCCGGCCGACTGGGTGTTCGTGCGCGCGCGCCTCGACGCGACGCCGGCCGAGGGGGACGCCGTCCGCGAGGCACACCTGAGTTTCCGCGAGCGGAAGGTCCGGGATCAGGTGTACGACCTGCCTTCGGTCGGATCGACGTGGAAGAACCCGGGTCCGCCGCATCCCCCGGCCTGGAAGATCGTCGACCAGGTGGAAATGAGAGGGGTTCGGGCGGGGGGCGCCCAGGTCCACGAACGGCACGCGAACTTCATCGTCAACCTCGGTGGCGCCCGCGCAGCCGACGTCATCGGACTCATGGCGGAAACTCGCCGCCGCGCGCTGGCGCGTCTCCGCGTGGCACTGGAGCCGGAGATCCACCTGTGGGGGTTCGATCCCGCGCAACTCGCCCGGGTGGGGGCCGCATGATCAGGCGCGGGACGTCCCGACCGAGACGCATCACGCGCCGCGGGCGCCGCAGGCTCCTCCTCGCCCTGATGGTCGCCTCGATCGGTCTTTCCGTCCCTATCTGGGTGCCGCGCCTCCTCGCGACGCTGCCCGCATTTCAGATATCGGAACTTCGCGTGACCGGGACCGATCACATCCCGCCCGACGAGATCAGGACGCTCGCCGTCACGCCGGACGCGTCCGTGTGGGACGATCCGGCGACATGGGAGGAACGCGTCCGCGCCCATCCCATGGTTCGCGAGGCCACGGCCCGCCGAGAGGGCTTCCGTACCTTCGAAATCGCCGTCGTGGAGCGACGCGCGGTTGCGCTCGTGGCGACGCCCGAACTGCGTCCCGTGAGCGGGGATGGCTACGTGCTGCCGCTCGAACCCTCCTCCGTGTCGCTCGATCTGCCGATCGTCCAGGGCCCGGTCGAGATGGAGAACGGTTTCGTGACGGACCCGGGAGTGCGGGAACTCATCTTCGCGCTGGCGCGCATGGATCGGACGCGAAGCGACTTCATGTCACTCGTCTCCGAAGTCGGGCCCGCGGCGGAGGGGGGATACCGTTTCCTCCTCCTGCCCGGAGCCGGGGCGGACGTCGTGCTTCTGCCCCGCGATCAGCCCCTGCGCGCCCTCGACCGGGTGTCGATCGCGCTCGGGCAGATCGAGGACCGACGCGTCGCACGTGCGGACGCGCGTTTCAGAGGCCAAGTTGTACTGACGCGCGTGGAGGAGCGATGATTCAGGGGGCGGGCATTGTCGGGGTGGATGTGGGGTCGACCAAAACCTGTGCGGTCGTCGCTGCGGTGCATCCAGGTCGCCAGCCCACCGATCCGCTCGAGATTCTCGGCCTGGGGGTCACGCGTTCCGAGGGGATGAACGGCCCGAACATAGGGGATATCGAGGCCGCGACCCGGGCCGTTCGCACGGCCGTCAGACAGGCGGAAGCCACGGCCGGCCGTGAAGTCGAAGCCGCCTACGTGAGCGTGCCGAGCGGAAGCGTCCGGACGTCCCGGTCGAAGGGCCTGCTTCAGGTCTCCGGCTCGGAGATCACGCCCGCCGACGTCAAGCGCGTGCAGGAGGTGGGCCGGGCCGTTCCGATCCCGCCCGGCCACGAGTTGATGCACGCCCTGTCCCAGCGGTACACCGTCGACCATCGTGACGGGATCCGGGATCCGGTCGGCATGGCCGGAACCCGTCTCGAGGCGGACCTCTGCATCGTGACGGCGGACGTGGCGATCTGCCACGACATCTCGAAGGTCGTCGACCGCGCGGGGTACCGTCCGGACGAGTTGGTCATGGCGCCGCTTGCCACGGCGCTCGCCGTGCTTGAGGATGCCGAGCGCGAGGCCGGCGTGGCCCTGGTCGAGATCGGGGGCGCGACGACCGACGTGCTCGTGTACGGCGGACACAGCATCCGTCACGCCGCGACGCTCCCGTGGGGCGGATCGATCGTGACGCGGGATATCGCTCGCGGCCTGGGCGTTCACGAAGACGAAGCCGCGCAACTCAAGGAGCGACACGGCGGAGCGCTACGCGACCGAGCCGATTCGCAGGAGCTGCTCGACGTCTCGGGGGCCCGGCACGGGCGCGCTCGACGTGTGTCACGCGAGCTGCTGCTGCACATTATCGAACAACGGCTGGACGAAATCCTGGGACTGGTGTACGAGGAACTGGAGACGAGCGGAACGCTGCGCGAACTTGAGGCGGGAATCGTGTTGAGCGGCGGCGGGGTTTCGCTCGCGCACACGGAAGACCTCGCTCGTTCGGTCTTCAACCTGCCCGTTCGCACCGGTATTCCTTCACTCGGCCTCGGGGGCATGGCGGAGGGCGTCGCGCGTCCCTCCTACAGCACCGCCGCGGGATTGGCGCTGTACGGCGCATCGCGGGCCTCGGCCGGGGGGTTGGTGGGAGCGACCCGCGCCTTCGCAAGAGTCGGCGGGTGGCTACGGGAGTTTTTCTGATGGGAGGGAGGGGACACATGGTCTTTGCGTTTGACGAAAACGGCGTGCGTAACGCAAAAATGAAGGTCGTCGGCGTGGGTGGCGCCGGCGGCAACGCGGTCAACCGCATGATCGACGAGGAACTCGATGGCGTGGAGTTCATCGCGGTCAATACCGACGCCCAGGCGCTGAAGGAATCCGGCGCCCACCTGCGAGTCCAGATCGGGAAGGAACTCACGCGAGGCCTGGGGGCCGGCGCACGTCCCGAGATCGGACGGCAGGCGATGTCCGAGAGCGCCGAAGAGATACGATCGGCGATCGAGGGTGCGGATCTCGTCTTCGTCACGGCGGGGATGGGCGGAGGCACGGGCACGGGCGCGGCTCCGATCATCGGCGGCATGGCGCGGGAAATGGGGTCGCTCTGCATCGCGATCGTGACCCGCCCGTTCCACTTCGAGGGCAAGAAGAGGATGCGGTACGCCGAGATCGGGCTGCGGGAGCTTCGGCGCACGGTGGACACGATGATCGTCGTGCCGAACGAGCGTCTGCTCGCGGTCGTGGGAAAGGAGATGACGTTCCGCCAGGCGCTGAAGAAGGCGGACGAGGTACTCCTCCAGGCGACCCAGGGGATCTCCGACCTGATCTCCGTGACCGGTGAGGTGAACGTGGACTTCGCGGACGTCCGCACGGTCATGTCGAACCGCGGGGCCGCCCTCATGGGAACCGGTACCGCGACGGGCGAAGACCGCGCCGTGGAGGCGGCGCAGCAGGCCATTTGCTCGCCCCTCCTCGACAACGTATCCATCAACGGCGCGACGGGGGTTCTCGTCAACATCAGCGGCGGTCCGGACCTGACGATCGATGAGGTCACGACGGCCAACTCGATCATTCAGGAGGCTGCCGGCGACGAGGGCGAGATGATCTTCGGAGTCGTGCACGATCCGCAGCTCGAGGGCAAGATCCGCGTGACGGTGATTGCGACGGGCTTCGGAGATATGGAGGAAGACGGGCCGGCGCCGGTGGCGGAGAGGGTGATCCCCGCGAGCAAGCCGTCGCCCCTGCCTCGCGCGACCCCGGTGGTCATCGGCTCGAAGTACGAGCGCCCGGGCGTGTTCGACGATCGTTCGGCGCCGTCGGCGCAACCGGAGCCCGAACCCGTCGAACCTCCCCTGGAAGTGAAGCAGGCGGGCATCGCGTTCGAGGCGCTCGCGGCCGAGCAGCCGACGGCCGAGCCCGTACTTGAGCCGCGGCCCGAGGCCGCAGCCGAATCCGCGCCGGAGCCGGAGCCGGCACCGGAGCCGGAACCGGCGCTCGACCCGCCGGCGCCGGAAGGATCGATGCGCGAAGGGCTGGGGTACGAAGCCGAACCGGCGACACCGGATCCCGCGGCGGAAGAAGCGGCGCCCGACGTGGAGTCCGAAGTGCCGGACAGCGATTCGTGGACCGATGCACGCGTCGAGTTCGAGGATCTCGAGATCCCGACCTTCATTCGGCGACAGATGGACTGAGCACGCTTGAGAACAAGACTTGCTACTGCGGCGGGATTCGCTCTCGCGGGGGTTCTCGTCCTCGGTTGGGCCGCGTTCGGCCCCCGGGCCGAGCGGACGGAGGACGTCAAGGTCGTCGAAGTACCGACGCCGCCTGCGCCCATCACGCTGGTGCATCGTCTGCGGCGGGGCGAGACGCTGGGGGACGTATTCGAGGACCATGGCCTGGGTCCCGCGGCGACGCACGCCATCGCGGAGGCGATGGGCGAATTCGAGAGTCCGCGCCGGCTGCGACCCGGGGTCGCGATTCATTTCGTGCGTAGACCCGGTGAGTCTCCGGCGCGCATCCGCGTCGACCTCGACCCCGACCGCGTCCTCCACCTGTGGTCCGACGGCGAAGCTGCGCCGTTGTGGCTGGCCCGGCTTGACTCCGTACAAGTCGTACGAGACACGCTTCTCCTTGCGGGTCTCATCCAGTCGAACCTGTTCGACGCGGAGTTGTCGGGCGACGTGGAGGCGCTGGACGACGCGGGACGCTTCGACGTGGCGTACCGGATCGCGCAGGTCTTCGCGTGGCAGATCGACTTCTGGCGGGATCTGCGGCGGAACGATGCATACCGGCTTCTCATCGAGCGCGACGTGCGGCCGGATGGATCCGTGCGGGACGCGAGGGTGCTCGCCGTGGATTTCCGGAACGACCGGCGGGTCCTCACGGGAGTGCGATTCGAGCATGCCGCGGCCGATCGTGTGGAGTACTACGACGAAGCGGGCGAAGCTCTCAGGGGCCAGTTTCTGCTCGCGCCGCTGGACATCGTCCGTGTGACGAGCGGTTTCAACCTCAGGCGGTTCCACCCGGTGCTTCGGCGTACTCGACCGCATCTCGGCGTCGACTACGGAGCGCCGCGAGGCACGCCCGTGCGCGCGACGGGAGCCGGACGCGTGACTCGGGCAGGGTGGTGGGGGAACTACGGGAACGCCGTCGAGATTCGCCACGCGAACAATATCCGCACGCGATATGCGCACCTGACCAACGTCGCGCGCGGCGTGGCGACCGGGACTCAGGTGGAACAGGGGCAGGTCATCGGGTACGTGGGCGACACCGGTCTCGCGACCGCGCCCCATCTTCACTACGAGTTTCTGCGTAACGGCGCGCAGGTGAACCCGGCCCGTCTGCAGCTGCCCGGGGCCGAGCCGATCCCCGCTGAACTGCGCGAGCGGTTTGCGGCGGTTCAGAATGTCATGCTCGCGCGGTTGCGAAGCCTTCCGATGCCCGTCCATCCCACGCAGCGCGCTCGCCGCACACAGGATTGAGCCCCGGCCTCTGGCTTCTCGTCGCGCTTGGCGCAGTCGCGCTCGCCGGCTGGGCCTATGGCACGCGCGAGGAACGTGTCGCGGGGCGCACCGGTCCCGCCGCCGTCCGGGCGGCGGCCCTCTTCCTCATCCTGGGCGCGCTCGCGCTGCCCGCGTTGCGCGGTGGCGGCGTCGGAGTGCCCGAACGCGTCGTGCTACTCGACATCTCGCGCAGCATGACGCTCCCGGTCCGCGCCGGAGAACCCGGAGGGGGGACGCGGCTCGACTCGGCCCTGGCGCTTCTGCCTACACTCGCCCCCGACCGGATCTACCTGTTTGGCGACCGCCCCGTCCCCGCCCGACTCGATTCGCTGGACACGCTCGGCGCGTCGCACGACGCGAGCCGGCTCGAACCAGCCCTGCAGGCCGCGCGCCTGGGCGGAGCCGACAGCGTCTGGGTGCTCACCGACGGCGAACTGACGGATCGTGACGCCGCCCGTGAGGCGGCCGCCGGTCTGGGACTCGGGGTCCGTGAACTCCGCGTCGCCGCCATCGAACCCCGGGTCGCGCTCGCAGCCCTGCGAGCGCCCGAGCGGGCCCGAGCCGGCGATACCGTCCGCGCCACGCTCGAGTTCCACGCCGGCCGGGGATCGGGCGGCGGAGGCGGGCTGCCCGACAGCGTGAGTTTCCAGCTCGAACGCGAGGGAACCGTCGTCGCGACCGTGCGGGCGCCCCGCCCCGCTGCCGGACGGACAGGTCGCGCTGAAATCACCTTCGTACCGCGGGACGAAGGCGCCCAACCCGCCTGGCGCCGCTATGAAGCCGTGCTCGTCGATCCGCCGGATCCCTTCGGCGTCTCCGACCGGACCGGCGCGTGGATCGAGGTCTCCGAGTCCTCCGCCGGGGCCGTGCTCGTGTCGCTGGCCCCCGACTGGGAGGCGCGTTTCATCGTCCCCGCCCTCGACCGGCTCGTCCTGGGGGGAGCGCGCGGCTACCTGCGCCTGGCGGATGACCGTTTTCTGGAGATGGGCGCCGGTCCCCGCATCGTCGAGGCATCGCGGGTGCGCGAAGCGGTACGGGGCGCGCGGCTGCTCGCCGTCCATGCCTCGCCGGACGATCTCCCGCCGTGGCTGGCCGGCGCGCTGAGGACGCACGCGCGGACGCTCTTCTTCGCCGGGGGGCCGGGTGACGTGCCGGGGGTGGGCGCCCGCGTCACGGGCCCCCTGCTAGGGGAGTGGTATCCCGCCGGGCCGGTGCCCGCGAGCCCTTCGGCGGCGCTACTCGCCGAGGCCGACCTGGATCTTCTGCCCCCGGTCCGCGAACTTTATGCCGTGGAGCCGGCGGGGAGATGGTCGGTGATCAACGCGAGCCGGAACCGGCGCGGTGAGGGAAGGCCGCTCCTCACGGCGGGCGAAGATGGGACGCGCCGGTGGGCGCTTTCCGCGGCTTCCGACTGGTGGCGCTGGTCGTTGCGGGGGAACGAGCCCCGCCGGGTCTACGAGGGCGTGTTCAGCGGTATCGTCGGCTGGCTCGTCGAGGACGCGACACCCCGGCTCGCCTCGCTGGCGCGGACGCCAGCGCCCGGCGAACCGCATGTGTGGCGCATCCGTCCCGGATCCTCCGACCTCAAGGTCCAACTGCTCGATGAGACGGGCGCGGAGGTGTGGAGCGACTCCGTGGCGGACCCGCCCGCCGAACTCGTCGGTCCCGGTCTCCCCCCCGGTCGCTACGACGTGATCGTGACGGCGACCGGCCCCGAGGGGTCCGTCGAACTCCGCCGGCCCGTCGCTGTCGAGCCCGATCCGCGCGAGTTTCTCCCCGGTCCCCCGTCCGAACCGCTGGCCATCGGAGCGCAGCCCTCTCCCCGCGCGCCGGTCGAGGTCCGCTCGCCCCGGCCCGTGTGGCCGTTCCTCCTCGCGGTTCTGCTGCTGTGCGGGGAGTGGGTGTGGCGGCACCGGATCGGCCTCCGGTGACCGGAACTCTCCGCCGCCCGAAACGCGGCCTGTGGCGGCGGATCGTCGACTTCGCGCTCACGGACGTGAACACGCTCGTCGACGGAGGGCTCGACGGCGCCGCCATCGAGCGCCTGGAGGAAGTCCTGCTCGAGGCGGACTTCGGGGTCGACACCACGCTCGAACTCGTCGAAGCGCTCGAGCGGGCGGCGAACCGCGGCGCGGTCGCGACGGAGGACGACCTGCGGGACACGCTGAGGGCCCGACTCACCGAGACGCTGGCCGCCGCCGGGCCTACCTCCGGCGCGTCGCTCGCCGGCCCGCCTCCGCGCGGCGACGGGCCGGGCGTCCTCCTCCTCGTGGGCGTGAACGGCGTAGGGAAGACGACGACCGCCGCGAAGCTTGCCAAACGCCTGCAGGCCGGCGGCGGCCGCGTGCTGCTCGCGGCGGCGGACACGTTCCGGGCGGGGGCGCAGGAGCAGCTCCGGGCGTGGGCGGAACGGCTGCAGACCGATTTCGTCGGGGGCACGCCCGGAGCGGACCCGGCCTCCGTGGCGTTTGACGCGGTGGCGGCGGCGCGCGCGCGGGATGCCGCCTGGGTGCTGGTCGACACCGCCGGCCGGCTCCATACGCAGGACGATCTGATGCGCGAACTGGTCAAGATCGATCGAGTGCTCGGCCGACAGGTGGAGGGCGCGCCGTACGAGCGGCTGCTGGTCGTCGACGCCACCTCCGGACAGAACGTGATGAACCAGGCGCGACAGTTCGGGGCGTCGCTCGACCTCACGGGCCTCGTGCTCGCGAAGTTCGACAGCACGGCGCGCGCCGGCACCGTGGTCTCCGTCGTGCGGGAACTTTCCGTCCCGGTCCGCTTTCTCGGAGTGGGGGAGTCCCCGGAGGACCTCGAGGAGTTCTCGCCCGACCGGTATCTCGACAAGATTCTCGCGCCGGAGCCGTGATCGCGTGACGGCCGGGCGCTCCATCCTGCGGGGATCCGTGCAGTACCTGAAGGGGGTGGGCCCCCGGCGGGCGGAGCGCTTCGCGAAACTCGACGTTCATACCGGGCAGGACCTGCTCTACCACCTCCCGTACCGGTACGAGGATGCGACCACGGTCGACGCGATCTCCGAGTTGAAGGTCGGCCAGGATGCGACGGTCATCGGGCGCGTGGTCTCGAAGGGCGTCATCCCCACGCGCCGCCGGCTGCGCGTCTTCCGGGCCGTGCTCCGCGACGGGAGCGGCCACATCGAATGTGCCTGGCCGGGACGCCCGTGGCTCGACCGCACGATCGACAAGGGCGACCTGTTGCTCGCCTCCGGACCCGTGCGCTTCTACCACGGCCGGCAGCTCCAGCCGCGCGAACACATCGTGCTGGCCCGAGCCTCCGACGAGAGCGGCGCCTCCGGAGACAGCTCCGCCAAACGGTCGGCGCCCTCGGGGGAGCGCGGGGAGCGTCCCGCTGCGGGGCGGGTGTTTCCCGTCTATCCCGCCACCGAGGGGCTCACGCACCGGCAGATCCGCGCCGTCATCGAACTGAACCTCTCCCGTCTTCTCTCCGACCTGGGGGACGAAGACCCGATTCCGGGCGACTGGCTCGAGGAACTCTCCCTCCCCCGGCTCGCGGAGGCGCTGCGCACGCTGCACCGCCCGTCCGCCGTCGCCCGGGTCGAGCGCTGCCAGCGGCGCCTCGCCTTCGAGGAACTCTTCTTTCTCCAACTTCTCCACGCCCGTGCCCGGGCGCGTCTCCGCCACGAGCTCCGGGGCAGGGCCTTCGACGCCCCGGCCACGCTCACCCGCTCGCTCCTGAAGGCCCTCCCCTTCGAACTCACGGCGGCCCAGCGCCGCGTCTGGTCGGAGATCGAAGCCGACATGGCCCGGCCCGCGCCGATGAACCGCTTGCTGCAGGGGGATGTGGGGAGCGGGAAGACGGTCGTCGCCGCGCTCGCCATGCTCAAGGCGATCGAGGCGGGGCGGCAGGCGGCGATCATGGCCCCGACGGAACTGCTGGCGGAGCAGCACCGGCGCACGTTCGACAAGATGCTCGGCCCGCTCGGCGTGGAGCCCGAACTCCTGACCGGCGCCGTCACGGGGAAGGCGCGACGGCAGGCCCTGGAGCGGATCGCGGCCGGCGACGCCCGCCTCATCGTCGGGACGCACGCCCTGATCCAGGAAGGCGTCGACTTCGCGGCCCCGGGGCTCGTCGTCATCGACGAACAGCACCGCTTCGGCGTGGAACAGCGGCGCCGGCTCCGCGAGAGCGGCGAGGCCCCCGACGCCCTCGTGATGTCCGCGACGCCGATCCCCCGCAGCCTCGCCCTCGTCCTCTACGGCGACCTCGACCTCTCGATCATCGACGAACTCCCCCCCGGCCGACAGCCGATCCGGACCGCCGTGCGCGGCCCCGAAAGCCGCGATGCCGCGTTCGACTTCCTCGGCGACCAGCTCGCGGCGGGCCGCCAGGCGTACGTCATCTATCCTCTCGTCGAGGAGTCCGAGGCCCTCGAGGCCCGCGCCGCCACGGTCATGTTCGAGCAGCTCCAGGCCCGCTTCCCGGACGTCACGGTGCGGCTCCTGCACGGACGCCTCTCCTCCGCGGAGAAGGACGACACGATGCGGAGCTTCCTGGCGGGCGACACGAGCCTCCTCGTCGCGACCACCGTCATCGAGGTGGGCATCGACGTCCCCAACGCGACCGTGATGGTGATCGAGGACGCCGAGCGTTTCGGCCTCGCCCAGCTCCATCAGCTGCGGGGACGCGTCGGGCGGGGCGCCGAGCAGTCCTACTGCATCGTCTTCCACGCCTCCGAGACGCCATCGGAGAGGCTCGTCGCCTTCGAGAAGAAGACCGACGGCTTCGAACTCGCCGAGGAAGATCTCAGGATCCGCGGACAGGGCGACCTCTTCGGCAAGGAACAGCACGGCGCCGTGCTCCTGAGGTTCGCGCAACTCGACCGTGACTTCGACCTGCTGGAAGCCGCGCGTCAACGAGCCCGCGCCATCGTCGACGCGGACCCCGGGCTCTCAAAGCCGGCCCACCGCCGGTTCCGCCACGAACTCGATCTCCGTTATGCCCGGCGGGAGGCCCTCTACCACGTCGGCTGACCCGGCCGGCGCTTCGGCGGCTGCGTTTGCCCGGTCGTGCGTTTGCCCCGTCCGGAAGGGTGCCGCAACTTGTCGCCGCACATGTCTGAACACACCGTCACCATACGCGATTTGCCCGCCCGCATCGGGGACGAAGTCCGTCTCCGCGGCTGGGTCCGGCGCCTCCGCTCCAGCGGCAAGATTTCCTTTCTCGTGCTGCGAGACGGCACGGAAGAGGTCCAGTGCGTCTTCGTCCGCAACGAGATCCCGCCCGAGGTATGGGAACCGCTGACCGCGGTGGGGCACGAGGCCTGCGTCGCCGTGACGGGCGTCGTGCGCGCCGATGCCCGCGCCCCCTCCGGCGTCGAACTCACCGGGTCCGGCTTCGAGGTGCTGGGCCCGTCGACGGACTTCCCGATCCAGCCCAAGGAGCACGGCGTCGACTTTCTCCTGGAGAACCGCCACCTCTGGCTCCGGAGCGCGCGGCAGATCGCGATCATGCGCATCCGGGACGAAGTCATCCGCGCGATCCACGACTTCCTCCACCACGAGGGCTTCGTCCACGTCGACACCCCCATCCTCACCGGCGCGATCGGCGAGTCGGCGGGCACCCTGTTCGAGACGGAGTACTTCGATCTCGGCACCGCCTACCTGGCGCAGACGGGGCAACTCTACGTGGAGGCCGCGGCGGCGGCGCTCGGCAAGGTGTACTGCTTCGGCCCCACCTTCCGGGCCGAGAAGTCGAAGACGCGCCGGCACCTGACCGAGTTCTGGATGGTGGAACCCGAGGCCGCCTGGGTCGACTCCGACGGGAACATGGAGCTCCAGGAGCGCTTCATCTGCTGGATCGTGAAGCGCGTCCTCTACAACCAGCGCGATCAGCTCGAGGCGCTGGGCCGGGACATCTCCAAACTCGAGGCCATCCAGCGGCCGTTCGACCGGATCAGCTACACCGACGCCGTCGCCTTCCTGCAGTCGAAGGGCAGCGACATCGAATGGGGTTCGGATCTCGGCGCGACGGCGGAGACGCTGCTCGTCGAGGGCCGGGAGAAGCCCCTCTTCGTGTTCGACTATCCGAAGGGGGTCAAGGCCTTCTACATGAAGGAGAACCCGGAGGATCCCCGCACGGTGAAGTGCAACGACATGCTCGCGCCGGAGGGATACGGCGAGGTGATCGGCGGCAGCCAGCGGGAGGACGACCACGACAAGCTCCTCGCGCGCATCCGCGAGGAAGGGCTCCCGGAGGCGTCCTACGACTGGTACCTGGACCTCCGAAAATACGGGACCTTCACACACAGCGGGTTCGGATTGGGAGTCGAGCGCACGGTGACGTGGATGTGCGGGATCGATCACCTGCGCGAGACGATCGCGTTCCCCCGGATGATGACCCGCATCACGCCATGATCGAAGGAGGACGGATGACAAGGAAACAGCTTCCCGCCACGGCTCTGGCGCTCGCTGCGGCTCTCGCGCTGTTCGGGACGGCCCTCGTGCCCGCGACGCCGCTCGCGGCGCAGGAACACGCCGAAATGGCCGCGATGATGCACTCCGTCGAGTACCTGGGCGGACGGCCGGGTTCGCCCTTCTCCGAGGCCGTTCGGGTCGGGAACGTCCTCTACCTCTCCGGCAAGCTCGGGACCGTACCCGGCGAGGGACTCGTCGAGGGCGGGATCATCCCCGAGACGCAGCAGACGATGCGAAACATCGGGGAAACGCTCGAGCGCTACGGCTCGTTGCTGGACGAGGTCGTGAAGTGCACCGTCTTCCTGGCCGACATCGCGGACTTCCGGGACATGAGCCGCACGTACATGGAGTTCTTCCCCAACGACCGGCCGGCGCGCAGCGCGCTGGCGGTGGGCGGCCTGGTGCTGGACGCGCGCGTGGAGATCGAGTGCATCGCGACCATCGGCCTCCCCGGCGGCGGCGACGGGGACGGCGGCTCATAGACGCCCGGCGCACGGCCCCGTGATCCGGCGTACTGCCCCGTGATCCGTCTCACCTGGATCGGTTTCGTCGTCGGCGCGGTCGTGTTCGCGGCGCTCGGGATGTGGATGAACACGCAGATCAGCTCGCCCATGTTCTCCAACCCCGGCCCCGTCGGCATCCTCGCCCTCATCGGCGGCACGACGTCGGCCCTCGTGAGCCCCCTCCTCCTCCGCCGCCTCGAGGCCCGCCGCCGTCGACGGCGCGGCAGGGACCGCGACCCGGAGCGCTAGCCGGAGACGTTCCCGCGGGAACGTCCTATCCCGTCTCTCCGGGACCGGCGAGGTGCCTCAGGACGCCGGCGTGAAGGCGGTGTCCGCCGGGATACGTGTGGGACGAGAACTCGACGCCAGCCGCGCCTAGCCGCGCTTCATGGGCTTCGATGGCGGCCCGGTCGAAGTACTCATCCTCGTCGCCCACGACGAGGTGGAGGTCGGCGGCGGAGAGTGTGTCGCCATGCTCGCTCAGGTCGAGGTCGGGCGGGACGGTGGAACCCCACAGGATCGCCCGGTCGATGCGGGCGCGGCCGAACGCGAGCCAGCGGCAGAGGGTGTGGACCCCCTGCGAGAATCCGAGTCCGACGATCCTCGGGGGTGCCGAGCCGCCTGACGTCTGTCGCGACTCCTCGGCGAGCATGTGCGCGTGGAGCCGGTCGAGGTAGCCGACGTAGTCCTCGATGTCCGTGAGACGGTCTTCGCTCGTCATCCACGAGGCGCCCACCCTGCGCGACTCGCCGTCGATGTAGTGACGGTGCAGGCCCTCGGGGGCGACGATGCACCGGGCGCCCTCGTGAATCGGCTGGAAATACCGCAGGAAGCGGTGGGCGAGCTGATGGTACCCGTGCAGGGCGAACCAGATCTCGGTCGCCGGCCGCTCGCGCGGCTCGAGCACGGCGAATCGCACCCGCCGCTCGATCGTGATGTGCCTCGGTTCAACCGCCACCGCGCCTCCCGGCCCGCCGATCCCGGTGTCGTGGCCAGGTCGCGGGCTGCCAGGGTTCGAAGGTGTGATAGATTGCCGCATGGCTTCCGAGTTCGTCTACACGCGGCGCGTGGAGTTCGCGGATACGGACACCGCGAACCTCATCCACTTCACGGCGCTCCTGAAGTTCATGGAGGAGGCCGAGCACGCCCTCTACCGGTCGTTCGACCTCGTCGGCTTCCTCTGGGGCGAGGATTCCGTGTTCGGGATGCCGCGCGTTTCCGTCTCGTGCGACTACCTGGGCGCCGTCCACTACGGTGACGAGGTCGACGTGAGACTTCGGGTGCGCGAGGTGCGCCGCAAGGCGATCCGCTACGCCGCCGAGTTCACGGTCGACCGCTCCGGGGAGAGGGAAGTCGTGGCCCGCAGCGACTGGACCGTCGTCTGCGCCCGCCGCGAACACGGCAGCCGCGACTGGCACGGCATCGAGATCCCCCCGCCGCTCAAGGAGCGCCTTCAAGCGATGCTGGCTTCCCGCCGCTAGCGGCGGCCTTCATCGCGAAGAGCGAGAATCTCTTCGACAGAGAGGGTACCGAACTGCTCGCGGAGCTTCTTCAGCCTCGCGATGGCCGCGTCCACTTTCCGGAGATCGGGAGTCTTCGGGGGCACGAGCCTCGCCATGGGACGTCCTCGCTTCGTGATCATGGTCGTCTTGCCGGTTGCAACTGATTCGAGCAGAGCCGAGCTATCCTCCGCCCGCCTGATAAGCTAGTCAACGATCCAGTCAGATACGGCGATGCGTCAAGGAGGGAAAGCCGCGATGTCGAGTACGGTCGCGACGTGGCGGCCCGTTGCGTTGGCGAGGTCGGCGACCTGGTGGCGGCAGCTTGTGCCGTTGGCGACGAGCCATTCGTCGTCGCGCAGTTCGCGGACGGTGGGGAGGAGTTCGAGTTCGGCGACGCGGCGGGAGATCTCCGCGTGCTCCGCCTCGTAGCCGAACGAGCCGGCCATCCCGCAGCAGCCGGCGGGGATGGGTTCGACCTCGAGGTCGGGGATCGCGCGGAGGACGTCCAGCGTCGGGCCGTCAGCGCCGAACGCCTTCTCGTGGCAGTGGCCGTGGACGCGGACGCGGCGGACGGGAAGGGGAGCGAGGTCAAGCCGGTCGAGCGCCGCTGCCTCGACGAGCCATTCGGTCAGCAGCCGGGCCCGGTCCGCGACTGCCGCGGCCTCAGGCCCTGAGTCCAGCGCGGGCAGTTCGTCTCGCAGCGTGAGGAGACAGGACGGTTCGAGTCCGACCACCGTGATCCCGCGCGCCACGAAGCGGCTCAGCGCCCGGACGGTACGGTCGAGTTCGGTCCGCGCCTCCTCGACCAGACCCGCGTTGAGGAAGGTGCGCCCGCAGCAGAGCGGCCGGCCCGCCGTGACGGCCTCCTCTACGAGATAGCCTGCCCGCGACAGCACCCGAACGGCGGCGCGGGCGTTCTCCGGCTCGAAGTAGCGCGTGAAGGTGTCGACGAAGAGCGCGACCCTCGGCCCGCCATTCTCCCGGGCGGAGAGTCGGGAGGGCGGGGATGACGGCCGGCCGCGCAGGGAAAACGGGTGGGACGACCAGCGGGGGAGAGGCCGGTCGGCCGCCAGGCCCGCCACGCGCTCTCCGAGACGCGCGAGCGCGGGGACCCGGTTCCGCAGGTTCACGAGCGGGGCCACGCGCGAAAGCAGCGGCGCGTAGCGGGGGAGATACGCCAGCGCTCGGTCCCGCGGCGAGAGCGGTTGCTCGGCGCGCAGGCGGTGCAGGAACTCCACCTTCATCCGTGCCATATCCACGCCCGTCGGGCACTCGCGACGGCAGCCCTTGCAGCCCAGGCAGAGGTCCATCGCCTCGTACAGCTCCGGCGACGTCCACGGATCCTCCCCCAACTGCCCGGAGAGCGCCAACCGCAGGGCGTTGGCGCGTCCCCGCGTCGAATGCCGCTCATCGCTCGTGGCGCGGAAAGACGGGCACATCACCCCGGGGCTCCGCTTGAGGCAGGTGCCGTTGTTGTTGCACATGTCGACCGCCGGCGAGAACCCTCCCCACGCCCCCCAGTCGAACGCCGTCGGCAGCTTTCGGGTCTCCAGTCCGTACCGGGCCCGCAGCAGCGTGGGCTCGTTCATGCGGGGCGGATCGACGATCTTCCCGGGGTTCAGGCGGTCCTCCGGGTCGAAGCGGCGCTTGATCTCTCCGAAGGCCGAGACGAGGCGCGCGCCCAGCATCGGTTCGAGGAACTCCGACCGGATCCAGCCGTCCCCGTGCTCGCCGGAATGGGATCCGCCCAGCTCGCCCGCGAGCGCGAAGGCGTCCACCGCGATCGCGCGCAGCCGCACCACATCGTCCCCGTCGCGCAGGTCCAGCGCTGGCCGCACGTGGAGACAGCCGACCGACGCGTGCGCGTACCAGACCGCGTGCGTGGCGTGGCGGTCGATGATCTCCGTGAGCCGGCGATACCACTCCGGCAGCCGTTCGAGCGGGATCGCGCAGTCCTCGATGAACGCGAGCGGTTTGCGGGCGGCGGGCTGGGACATCGAAATGCTCAACCCCGCCTTGCGCATTGCCCAGATGCGCGCCTGGAAGGCGGAGGACTCTGCGCGGGTGACGCCGACGGCGATCCCGCCCAGCGCGGACTCGAGCCGCGAGAGGGAAGCCGAGACCCGCCCTGGATCGTCGCCGGCGAACTCGACGACGAGGATATCGCGCGGCGGACCGCTCCCGTCCTCCCCGAGCTGTCGGAGCACCCGCTCGAAACTCGGCATCTGCGCGGCCAGCCCGAGCACGGTCGCGTCGAACAGTTCGACTGCCGTCGGTTCGAGCGCGACGATCGCCGGAACGGCGGCCAGCGCCTCGCCGGTCCCGTCGAAGCGGCACACGCCGAGCGCGCGCACGGCGGGAATGGGCTGAAGGTCGAGCTCGAGCGCGGTGAAGAGCGCGAGCGTCCCCTCCGAACCCACGAGGAGGTCCGACAGCCCGGCCCCTTCCCGGCCCAGACGGTGCAGCGCATAGCCGGCCACGTGCCGCGGGACGTCCGGCACCCGCCGCGCCAGTTCGTCGGCCTCGCGCCCGTAGAGCGCCCGCATGTCGGCCCCGAGGCTGTCCCCGGACGCCCCGGTCGCCGCGCCCCGCGTGGCATCGCGGCGGAATTCGGCCCGCCGGCCGTCCGCGAGCACCGCCTCGATGCCGCGGACGTGCTCGACCATGTGGCCGTACCGCACCGACCGCGACCCCGCGCTGTTGTTCCCGGCCATGCCCCCCAGCGTCGCGCGGCTCGCCGTTGCCACGTCGATCGGGAAGAAGAGCCCATGCGGCCGCAGGAACGCGTTCAGCCGGTCCAGCACGATCCCCGGCTCCACCACGATGCGCCGGGCCGCCGGATCGAAGTCGAGCACCCCGTCCAGCCCCCGGCTCGTGTCGAGGATCACGCCCCGCCCGATCGACTGGCCGCTCTGCGACGTCCCCGCCCCTCGCACGATGACCGAAGTCCCGTGGTCCCCCGCGAGTTCCACCGCCCGCCGCACGTCGGCGGCGGATTCCGGGAACACGACCCCCAGCGGCTCCACCTGGTAGATCGACGCATCCGTGCTGTACAGCCCGCGCGTGAAGCGGTCGAACCGGACCTCTCCCCGGAGCCCCGCCCGAAGTCGAGCTTCGAGCCGGGCCTCGCGTCGAGCGTCGGGTCCGGGCCGGGGCCGTTGCGAACCGGCGCGGTCGTGAGAGATTGGGCGGGTCACGAGCCAACTTGTATCGGCGGAAGCCCCGACCTGACAAGAGCGAGCCACCTTTGACCTACCGCAGCGGCAGACACTTCCTCCAGCTTCCCGGTCCGACCGCCGTGCCCGAGCGCGTATTCCAGGCCATGAACCGATCCGTCATCGACCACCGCGGCCCCGAGTTCGGGGAGATGGTGCTGGGGCTGTTCGACGGACTGAAGTGGGTGTTCGGCGACCCCGCGCACGTCTTCATCTTCCCATCCTCCGCGACCGGGTGCTGGGAGAGCGCCCTCGCCAACGTCCTTTCCCCCGGCGACCGCGTCCTCCTGTGGAACGACGGGTTCTTCGCCTCGAAGTGGGGAGAGGTGGGACGGGCCCTCGGGCTGCGGGTGGAGGCCATCGACGGCGACTGGCGGCGCCCGGCGGACCCGGAGAGGATCGCGGCGCGGCTCGCGGAGGACGGGGAGCGGCAGATACGCGCCGTGCTCGTCGTCCACAACGAGACCTCGACGGGGGTCACGAGCGACATCGCGGCCGTGCGGGAGGCGCTCGACGACACCGGCCATCCCGCTCTCCTCATGGTCGACACCGTCTCCTCGCTCGCCGCCACGCCCTTCCGGCAGGCCGAGTGGGGCGTGGACGTCACCGTTTGCGGCTCCCAAAAGGGACTCATGCTCCCGCCGGGACTCGGGTTCTGCGCCGTCAGCGAGAAGGCGCTCGCCCGCCACCGCGCGGGCCCCGGCACGCCGCGCTCCTACTTCGACTGGACGGCGATGCTGAGCGACAACGAGGGCGGCTACTTCCCCTACACCCCGCCCACGACGCTCCTCTACGGGCTCGAGGCGTCGCTCGCGATGCTGCGGGAGGAGGGGGCCGACGCCACCTTCGCCCGCCACGCCCGCCACGGCGAGGCCACGCGCCGGGCCGTCGCCGCCTGGGGTCTGCGCAACTACTGTCAGGACCCGAAGGCGGTGTCGAGCGCCGGGACGACCGTGATGGTCGGGGACGGGGAGGACGCCGAAGCGTTCCGTCTCGCCGTGCTCGAACGCTTCGACATGTCGCTGGGGACGGGTCTCGGCCCCCTCAGGGGGAAGGTGTTCCGGATCGGACACCTCGGGGACCTCAACGAACTCACGCTGATGGGAGCGCTGGCCGGGGTGGAGATGGGACTGAAGATGAGCGGAATCGCGCACGAACCCGGCGGCCTGGCCGCCGCCGCGGACTTCCTGGCCCGGGCATGAAGCGGCCCGCGGGACGGACCCGGGTGCTCGCCGCTGCGTCGGTCGCTGCGTCGGTCGTCGCGGCGCTCACCGGCTTCGGGTGCGGCGGAGGGGGCGGGGAACCGGGGATCGTCGAACTCTCGCTGGGCCACGTCGGCTCCCCCGGCTCGCTCTACGACGTGACGGCCAACGAGTTCGCGCGCCGCGTGAACGAACGGCTCGCGGGCCGAGCCGAACTCCACGTCTACGGCGCGAGCCAGCTTGGCGGCGACGACGCGATGCTGCAGCGGCTGCGGCTCGGCACGCTCGACATGTCCATCCCCTCCACGATCATGTCCTCGATGGTCGACGCGTTCGGCCTGTTCGAGATGCCCTACCTCGTCCGCGACCGCGAGCACATGAGGCGGATCGAGGAAGCCGTCGTGTGGCCCGAACTCGCGCCCCGCGCGGAGGAGGCCGGTTACCGGATCCTCGCGGTGTGGGAGAACGGGTACCGTCACATCACGAACTCCCGCCGACCCATCCGCGGGCCGGAGGACCTGGACGGGATCAAGCTGCGGACGCCGCGCGGCGTGTGGCGCGTGAAGCTCTTCCAGGCGCTGGGCGCGAACCCCACGCCGATGCCCTTCTCCGAAGTCTTCGTCGCGCTGCAGACCGGGGTGATGGACGGACAGGAGAACCCCCTCACGCAGGTGACGAGTTCCAAGCTGCACGAGGTGCAGGACTACCTCTCCCTCACCGGACACGTGTACAGCCCGGCCTTCGTCACGACGGGCGCCGGGCGCTGGGAGCGTCACCCTGAGGATGTGCGCGCCGAGGTGGAGGCGATCGCGCGGGAGATGCAGGCGTTCGTGTACGAGACGGCCGCGCGCATGGATGGCGAGTTGCTCGCCGAGCTCGAGGCCACGGAGATGGAGATCAACGAGGCGGATCCGGCCCGCTTCGAGTCCGCCAGCGAGCCCGTGTACGACGAGTTCGCGGCGACGGTCGAAGGCGGACAGTCCCTCATCGACCGGGCGCGGGCCGCGGCCGCTCCGGAGGCAGGATCGGAGGCAGGATCGGCGGAGGCGGGCTCATAGCCGGCTCGACCGCCGGGTCGCCATTCCCATGCTGAGGACGGGCGTCCGGCGCTTCCTCGAGGGGGCGGTGCTCGTCCTGCTCGCGGCGCTTGCCCTGGTCGTCGTCGTGGGCGTCGGCTTCCGGAAGGCGGGGGCGGCGCTCGTGTGGTACGACGAGGTGGCGTCGATCCTCCTCGCATGGCTCACCTACTACGGGGCGGCGCTCGCGGCGCTGCGCCGGGCGCACATCGGCGTGCCCACGCTGGCCCAGCGCCTGACGGGGCGCGCGCGGTTCGCCGTCGTGCTCGCCGCCGAGGGCGCCATCATCGCCTTCTTCGCGGCGGTCGCGTGGGCCGGCTGGCAGGTCGTCCGCGTGCTCGAGGGGACGACGCTCGTCAGCCTGCCCTCCGTGCCCGCGGCGCTGGCGCAGTCCGTGATCCCGATCGGGGCCGTCCTCTTCATCGTCGCCCAGCTTCTGGGGCTGAGGGACGCCCTTTCCCCGGAGGACGAGCCGTGACGCTCCTCGTCCTCTTCCTCGGCCTGCTGCTTCTCATCGCCGTCGGCGTTCCCATCGCGGTCGCGCTCGGCATCGTCGCGCTCGTCGCCATGCTCGCCTCGGGCGGCGTCGCCATGCTACCCAACGCGGGCCTCGTGCTGTTCGACGGGGCGACCTCGTTCCCGCTCATCGCCATCCCGCTCTTCATCCTCGCGGGCGCGATCATGAACGCGACCGGCATCTCGCGCCGGCTCATCGCCTTCGCCTCCGCGATCGTCGGGTTCATCCGCGGCGGCCTCGCGATGGTCGGCATCTCCGCCTCGCTCTTCTTCGCGGAGATCTCGGGCTCCGCGGTGGCCGATGTCGCCGCGCTCGGCTCCATCCTCATCCCCGCCATGAAGAAACGCGGCTACCGGACGCCCTTCGCCGCGGCTGTGACGTCCTCCTCAGCCACGCTCGCAGTCATCATCCCCCCGTCCATCCCCATGATCCTGTACGGCGTCATGGCCGAGGCCTCGGTCGTCGAGCTGTTCGTCGCCGGCATCGTGCCCGGGGTGCTCGGCGGGCTGCTGCTGATGTTCGTGGCCTGGCTCTACGCCCGCCGCCACGACTTCCCCGTGGAGGGACGGTTCGAACTCCGCCGCGTGTGGAGGACGGCGCGCGAGGCCGGGTGGGCCCTCCTCCTGCCGGCGATCATCCTCGGCGGGATCTTCAGCGGCTGGGTGACGGCGACCGAGGGGGCCGGGCTCGCCGTCGTCGCGTCGCTCGTCGTGGGCGGGCTCATCTACCGCGAACTCGACCTCGCCCACCTGCGCGAGGCGATGCTCGAGGGCGGCGTGCAGACGGCCGTCGTCATGCTCCTCGTCGCGACCTCCGCCCTGCTCGGCGACTACCTCACAGAACAGCGGCTCCCGCAGCAGGTCGCGGCGGGGATCATGGGGCTCACCGCCAACAAGTGGCTCATCCTCGCGCTGCTCAACGTCTTCTTCCTCGTCATCGGCCTCTTCCTGCACTCGGCCGCGGCGATCATCCTCGTGGTCCCCATCGTGATGCCGCTCGTGCGCGCGGCGGGGATCGACCCGGTGCACTTCGGCCTCATCGTCACCCTCAACCTGGGCATCGGCCAGCAGACCCCGCCCGTGGCGAGCGTGCTCGTGACCGCCTGCTCCGTCGCCAAGGCGGACATCTGGGAGGTGAGCAAGGTCAACGTCCGCTTCGTCGCCGTCCTCGTCGCCGTCCTGCTCCTCGTGACGTACGTCCCCGCGATCCCCCTCGCCCTCGTGAACGTCCTCTACCACTGATGTGACGTTTACCACTGATGTGACGTTTTTGGGGCTGACGCCATCAACAGGGATGGAGGCATCCGCTTCGGCCGGGTGCAACGCAGGGACAGGGAGAGGAACAGCCCATGCCGCCGCCGATCCACCGCTCGCTCCTGATGGCTACCTCGATAACGGCACTCCTGGCCTTGGGCGCCGATCCGGTCGCCGCGTTTCAGGCCGCGCCATCGCAGGGCGGAGAATGCGGCGAGCGGGCCTCGCTGGCCATCACGGTGACGGACGACTCGGGGCTGATTGCGATTCCCGGCGCCACTGTCGTCCTGCGCTGGACGGATGCGGTCCGCCAGCCCGTGCGCGAGGAGGCGGATGGCGACGGCCGGCTCTTCCTCTGCGTTCCCAGGGACGCGGGACAGGCCACGCTGTGGGCGGAGTTCGGCGACGCTTCCAGCGAAGAGACCGTGGTTGCCCTCGAACCGGGGGCGGCACATGAGGTCCAACTCGGACTCCTGTTCGGGGAGACGACGACGGGCCGCGTGGTCGGCCAGGTGCGCGATGCCCGGACCCACCGGCCCGTGGTCGCGGCCGAGATCTCGGTCGGGAGCCGCGCGGCCGTCGTGCAGAGCAACCGGACGGGCCGGTTCGTGCTCAGCGGGCTGCCCGTCGGCGAGCACGAACTCTCCTTCCGGCACATCGGATTCTCACCGCTGACGCACTCCGTGACCGTGACCCGCGGCCACACGACCGAGGTCGACGCGCGTCTGTCGCCGGACCCGGTGGAACTCGAGCCGCTCGTGGCCACGGCGACGAGACCGCGGCGCCTGGAGATCAAGGGGTTCTACGAACGCAAGTACTGGGGAGAGCAGGTCGCCGGCGGCACCTTCTTCACGGCCGAAGACATCGAGCGCCGAAACCCCCTACGAATTACGCACATGATCGCGGATGCGCCCGGGGTCCGACTCGCGAACTGCACGCTCCGCGGATACGGCTGCAAGCTCTACAGCTCCAGAGGGTCGACGGGGTTCGCATCCGGCGGGTGTCTCATGAACGTGTATCTGGACGGCAACCTCGTGATTCGCGAGAGCGAGGCCCGCTGGGTCCGCCCGCCCGAATCGATCAACGATTACGTCCTGCCCATCGAGATCGCCGGCATCGAGATCTACCGGGGCGCGGCGTCGCTCCCGGCGGAGTTTTCAGGCTCCGACGCCCGCTGCGGCGCCGTCGTGATCTGGACGAAGTAGCGAGCGAAGTAGCGCATGAACTTTCGCGCGCTCCGAGCATATGACAGGTTGAAGACGTAGCTCCATCCGCGCGCCCCGCCGGGGGAGGGAGAAGGCCCATGCACGACCTGCGAGAACGGTCTCGAACTTCCCGCTCCTGCGCTCCCCCGCCGCCCTCCTTCGCGCTTCACCGGGCGGCTCTCATCGTCTCTCTTCTGCTCGCCACTCTCTTCGCCACGAGCGACGCCGCCGCATGGCAGGTTCCGCAGGCGCAGGCGCTGCCGGAAGCCACCGGCTGCGGCGGGCGGGCCTCGCTTGCCATCGCGGTGACCGACGAGTCGGGGCTGATCGCGATTCCCGGCGCCACGGTCGTGCTGCGCTGGACGGATGCGGTCCGCAGGCCCGTGCGCGAGGAGACGGCTGCCGACGGACGGCTGTTCCTCTGCGTGCCGCGGGACGCCTCACAGGCCACGCTGTGGGCGGAGTTCGGCGACGCGTCCAGCGAGGAGGCGACCCTCGCTCTCGAAGCGGGCGCGGCGCACGAATTGGAACTCGGACTCCTGTTCGGGGAGTCGCGGACGGGACGCATTATCGGCCACATAAGTGACGCCCAGACTGACCAGCCTGTCGTGGCGGCGGCCGTCTCGGTCGCGGGGCGGGCGCAGGAAGTCCAGACCAACCGAAGGGGCCGGTTCATCTTCAGCGGGCTACCCATCGGCGAATACGAGTTGTCGGTACGCCACATCGGATACGCCCCCCTGGCACACCCGGTGACCGTGACCCTGGGCCACACGACCCAGGTCGAGGTGAGCCTCCCGCCGGACCCCGTCGAGCTTGAACCCATCGTCGCCACGGCCACGAGACCCAGGCGCCTGGAGATCAAGGGGTTCTACGAACGCAGGTACTGGGGCGAGCTGCTGGGCGGCGGCGAGTTCTTCACGGCCGAGGACATCGAGCGGCGCAACCCTTCCCGCATCACGCACATGATCGCGGACGCTCCCGGCGTGCGGCTCGCGAACTGCGACGTATGGGGGCACGGCTGCAAGCTCTACAGCACGACGCACTCGCGAGGGTTCTCGGACCAGGGCTGCAAGCTGAACATCTACCTCGATGGCATCCTCGCGATCCGGGGCAGCAAGGAGCGCTGGAGCCTCGCAGCAGGGGGATCGTTCGCCCAATCGCAGCCCCGGGAATCCATCAACGACCTCGTCCTCCCGACGGAAATCGCCGGGATCGAGGTGTACACCGGCGCCGCGTCGCTCCCGGCCGAGTTCGGCGGGCCCGATTCCCGCTGCGGCGCCGTCATGATCTGGACGAAGTAGGCTCGACCCCGCCCCGTCCCACCCGATCCGGGGCGCTCCGAACGGCGTTGTCGGTGGCGCGTTTTCTCCGCGGGCTCCCGACCTGATGTAAGATTTTTCAGACCGGAGGCGTTTGTTTCATCTAGAGCGCCGTTTTCTGACGCGCTTTTCGGTAACCCAACGACACACCCCAGAGGAGAGCAGACATGCGACCCAACCACGGCCGCGGCGTCATCCGGCTCGACTAGACGCGCGCGCGGCGGCTCCCTGCGGAGCCACGCGAAGCACACGGCCGGCCTGCTCCAGTAGCTTGGGGCGGGCCGCCGTTGCAAATCTCCTCCTACAAACCATCGACCTGGTCTCCTGCAAGCTTGACGCCGCTTCCTCCGGCCCACCTGCTGGCGATCCGGCAATCGGCGGCCAGCCGTCCCGGGCCCTGCCGTCCTCCACCGCACGTCTCCTAGTCTGTTGCCACAACGCATGTTACGGGACGAATTCGAACCGCACTCCGGCGTGCTGATCAAGGCTGTTCTACCGGCGCATGTAAGGTTTCGCCGTTTGGTGGCATCTAAGATGGTAGCGCCGCTGAAGTGTCGGGACGCGGGGAGCGCAGGTGCGCGTCGAAGTTCATCGCAGAAGTCGTTCGATGCCGTGGAGGTCGAGCTGCAGGGTTCAGCAAGACTGTTGATCGAGTGATCGAGGCAAATCGGGAGGCGCGACTCGTCCGCCGGGCTGCCGCCGGAGACCGCGAAGCTCTTCACGCATTGTACGAAGAGCATTCGGATACGGTGTTCGCCGTCGCGTACCGCCTTACCGACTCGTCTCCCGACGCAAAGGATGTGTTGCAGGACGTCTTCGCCAAACTGCCCGCCGCCCTCAAGCGCTTCGATCGAGGAAGTTCGCTCGGAACGTGGCTCCGCATCGTCGCGGCTCGAACAGCCCTGGAGTTGATCCGGGCGCGCGAGCGGCGTCGCGAGGTTCGCATCGACCCGGACCTGACGAGCTGCCCGCCGATCATTCTGGACACGATCGCGCTGGAGCGGGCCTTGGCTGCACTGCCAGACAGGCTGAGGGCGGTGATCATTCTGAAGGAAATCGAAGGATACTCCCACAAGGAGATAAGCGATTTTATCGATATTTCGCCCTCGGCGTCCATGGCCCGACTCAGTCGAGCCAGGGCCGCGCTGCGGGCCGCTCTGGGAGAGATGTAGATATGCATATCGACTATTCGACGCTCAGCGCTTTCGCCGACGGCGATCTCGACCCGGCACTGTCGGAGGCGGTCAGCGCACACCTTCGCACGTGCGCGAAGTGCCGCGCGGAGGTCCAGTTCATTCGATCGCTCGGCGACGGGCTCAGGGGATTGCAGACACCGCTGGCGCCTCGCGACGCCTTTGACGGAATCCGGCTTGACGAACGAGAGGCGATACCGATCCTCGGGCTGCCGCTGAAGCGGCGTAAGCCTGCTCGTCGGGCGCCGTTGCTCGCGCTCGTGGCGGGTGTGGTCGGGGTGACGGCGGCGGTCCTCGTCCTCACCTTCGGCGCGGATCGAGCCATGGCGGGCTCAAGCACACTGACGCTCGAGAGGGTCGACGGCGGAGCGATGACGCTTCGCTACGAGACCATCTCGCCCTTGGCCGCCGAAACCAGCGTCCGTGCACGGATCCGATACTGGATCCCCGATTCGCTGAGGTTCGCGCAGAACGAAGGCGGGTTCAGCGCGATCGAACTCTCACGGTCGGCTCCCGGGGAGTTCGAGGGCGTCGTCGACCTGCCCCCCGGCACCGTCTACGCGGCCGCCGCGGTGGAGGACCTCGGCGGGACCTTCCTGGACAGCGACTTCGGTCGGTTCTGGGAGTACCTCGAGACCGATGCGGAGGGGCGCCCGACCCTGGAAGCTCGGCGGTACCAGATTCTGGCCGCCCTCGAGTTCAACGTCCCTCGGGCCGCACAAGTGGTGGAACAGGCCACTGTGGAGTTCCCCGGACAACCGGAATTCTGGTTCTGGCGGTCCTCCTTCGAGTTGGCGTCGCTTCCGGCGGCCTCGGTCGACACGCTGTTGCCGATTCACATCTCGCGTCTCGGCACACTTGACCGCGCCGCCCGGGACGGGAATCCGGGGCCCGTGGAGATGGACGCGCTCAGCCGCTACGCCAGTCTTGTCGATCGCACCGACATGGCCGACTACTGGTCCAATGAGTTGCAGAGCCGCTACCCGCGCCATGGCGCAGCCGCCCTGATCAACCTGCGAACGATCCTGCTCTCTCGGGCCTCTACCAACGACAAACTGGAGATTCTGGAGGAGGACTGGGCGAGCGTCGCCGCGCCGGCCACGGCGCGACTCGGGTTGCGGTACTCGTACGAGTCGGCCGACTCGACCCTCACGGGGAGATGGTTGGAAAGGTACAGGATCAGCTCTCTGAGTCGTACCCTGAGTTCCGACACACAGGTGGCACGAGATCTAGTGGAAGTATCGGCGCTGTGGTCGTTAGCCGAACGTTGGATCCTCGACCGCCTTTCGTACGGCGGAGACTGGGCCGGGTCCGCCCGCCGGCTCGATCAGTCGCGTGGCAACTTCGAAGCGCAGACGGGCCAAAGCCGAGCCCACCTCTACCTCTACCTGTCCCGCATACGCCTTGATCGGGCCGATCTGGCGGCGGGGATCGACGCCTTGGAACGATCAGTTGAAGAGGCATGGGATCCGGAGGTATTCGTGCGCGGCGCGGAGATCCATCGCTCCCTCGGTTCCGAGGTTCGTGCGGCTGAGCTGATCGCGATGGCGCGCGTGGACCCGGTAGCACCTCTGGTACCGTACACCTCTCCTACGGAGGAGGCCCCGTCGGGGTCCGCGGATCCCGAACTTGCCGAGGCGCAGGTAGCCCTGAGGCAGCGAATCGCGGCGGAGTTACTGGACGAGTACGTCAACATCGACGTGGGCCTGCGGACCGAGATCGGAGAAGAGACGACACTCGCACAAGCGGCCGGCGGCGACCGTGGCCTGACGCTGGTCCTGTACACGCTCCGACCGGACGTCGTCCCCGGTGATGCAGTTGCGCTCCTGGCGCTGAATTCCGAACGGCTCGAAACAGCGGGAGTGCGAACCGTGTTCGTGAGCGAACGGCCGACTCCGTCGTCAAGCGAACGTTCAGAAACGGATCTCCGCTTCCACTACGACCGGGATCATGAAGTCTGGAATGAGCTTCAGGCATGGCGGTCCGTCCAGTACTTCGTCCTGGATCGGGGCAGACTTCGTCACCGCGGGGAAGACCTGGAAGCGGCCCTCCGCGTTTCACTAGTGCTCGCGATGTGACTCGCCGCGTCGCCCGGCACCCAATCAACGGAAAGGAAGTGAAACATGTCCCGGAGAAACGTGCTTGTAGCGGCCATGATTGCGCTCATCGTTGCCACCATCCCGGTCACGCGCGACACGGAAGGGGCCCTCGGTGTCGGATTGTCGACGGCGTCTTGCACGGAGGACGACTGCGGATACTGGAATCCGTTCATCGACTGCTTCTGCCCCGACCTGATGATACCGCAACACGTGCCACTATGTGATGATGAGTAGCAGTGATTGCACGGAGCACCGCGCATTGCGTCGCTGCGCGATCTGGTTGTTCGTCGCGGCTTCGGTTGGCGCGTGCGACCCCGGCGACGGAGCGGCAGATCCAAGCCGCGAGGGACAGGCCGCGCTCGTCCCCGAGGCCGCTTTCTCCGGCGATGCCGTGGGGGCGATCGTGGATCTTGCGCTCGTCGGCGACCGGATCGTCGGGCTCGACGCAATGCTCGACCCGAGCATTCACGTGTTCGACGTGGAGAGCGTGAATCACCTCGCTTCCTACGGCCGCCGCGGCGACGGCCCGGGCGAGTTCAAGGATCCCGAGCAGATCGTGATTGGGGCCTCGAACTCGACCGACGAAGTGTGGGTTCTGGACGGCGTCCATCAGCGCCTGACCCGGCTGTCGCTCGACGAGCTGGAAGCAGGCGCGGTGGTCGCCCCGGAGACGTTCTCCATGGACGGTCCCAACGCAGGGTCGTTGGTCCGCATCCCGGACGGCCGCTGGTTCGCCGGAGGCTGGATTACGGATGGCAGAGTCGCCCGCTTTCGCGCCGACCGCAGCTACGATCGCACGATCGTGGGATTTCCGCCCGAGGCGGAAGCGCCGGGAATGACGCTCCTGCAGGCCTACGAGAGCCGGGTCGTGGCGGATCCCGCCGGCGATCGGCTGGCCGCTGCCACGCTCCTTGCGGGTCTGCTGGAGATCTTCGACTACGACGGCGCTACGATCGCTCAGGCGGCCGTGCCCAACTCCTTCCCGCCCGCGTGGGCACAGGGGCGATCCAGCGGTGGTCGCGCCGTGATGTCGGTAAATCCCGACACGCGTTACGGCTTCACGGACCTGGCGGCGACGCGCCGCTTCCTGTACGGCCTCTTCTCCGGTGGCCGCGTCATGCAGGAAGGTACTCCGTGGGCGACGAAGGACGTACAAGTCTTCCGGTGGGATGGCGAGTACGTGGAGACCATTCACCTGGACCGAGCCGCGCAGACGATTACCGTGGATGCCACCGACACGTGGCTCTACGCGAGCGGCCCGGAGCCCACCCCGTGGGTCGGCCGTTTCCGGCTGCCGGAGCCCTCGCATGAGTAGCACGATCTCGTTCGCCGACTGGGTGGACTGGCTCGCGATGGAGCTGACGTTCGTCGAACTCTACAGCTTGGCGACGCCGTCCGAGAAGCGGGAGATGACGGAAACCGTCTGTCGACTCGCCGCGGGCATCGACGAAGCGGACCTCCACGCGTTCGTGTCGCAGGTTCCCAACCTTGAGCGTGCGCTGGACAGCTTCTCGGTCGAGGAACAGGCCCGCTTCGTTCCGCAGTTGTCGAACTCGGTGACCGAACTGGCCCAGCACCTGGCCAGCGTCTCAACAAGACGGGATTGAGACGGCCATCGGCCGTGCGCCGGAATGTATGCTCGTGCCTGGTTCGAGTCGGTGATCCGGCCCAAAGGTCGGTGCTGCACAGCCCTTCTTTTTCGGCACGCCGGCCGACGCCCTGAAGGGGCTGGAGGAGCGCTTCGGCGGTGACCCCTAGCGCTCCGGCGGGGACAACCAGACGTCCGGTCCCTCTTTCCGTATCGTCGCGGAGGCAGGAGATTGGGACACGGCCGTGTTCACGAACACGCCGGGGGCACGGCGGAGACCCCGACGACCCCATGTACCGGAACCTGTTCGAGGGCTGGGCGAAGGACCGCTTCTTCCCGCTCTACTACTCGCGGGAGCGCGTGGAATCCGCCGTCGCCGACCGCGTGCTGCTGACGCCCGCGTCGCGGTAGGCGCGCCCGGGACGGCCGGAATGGCCGTCCACCCCAAATAGGGTGTTATTGTCTGTTATTCCACCCAAATAGGTGGTTCTTTGCTGGCAAATATCACTTGCCCTGCATTTTATATTTGTTCGCGATTCTTTTATATTGGTCGTGACATGGCGGCAAATAGATGAAGCCGGATCGGACCCACTACTCGGGAGCGCTAAAGGTGGCGGCGGCGCTGGCCCTGGTGGGGGCGTGCGATTCGACGGAGGTGGTGGGCCCGCCGGGTGGCGCGGTGAGGTCGGTCGTGGTGACGCCGCGCGAGGCGGTTCTGACGCACCTCGGGGAGATGGTGCGGTTCACGGCGGCGGTGCGGCGGGATTCGGGCGCGGTCGGCGGGAGTGCGGTGCGCTGGGAGAGCACGGACGAGACGGTGGTGGCGGTGGACGGCTCGGGTGTAGCGACGGCACGAGGGAACGGGCGGGCGGAGGTACGGGCGTCTCTGGAGGGCGTGAGCGGGTCGGCGGCGGTGACGGTGGAGCAGCGGCCGGCGGCGCTGAGCGTGTTCGGCGATGGCCAGAGTGCGCTGGCGGGCCTTCGTCTGCCGGGGAGCGTGGGCGTGCTGGTTCAGGACGCGGGCGGGCGGCCGGTGGCGGGGGTCGCGGTGCGTTTTGCGGTGGTGTCGGGCGGCGGGTCGGTGGACCCGGAATCTGCGTCGAGCGACGAATCCGGGGTGGCGTCGGTCGCGTGGACGCTGGGCGCAGTGCCCGGCGAGCAGAGAATGGCGGCGTCGGTGTCGGGCGGTCCAGAGGCGGCGCTGACGGCGACCGCGGTGGACCCGAGTTCGGTGGTGGACAAGGTCGTGGCGTGGTCCGGGGGCGGGCAGTGGGGCCTAGTGGGGCGGCCTCTGGCCGAGCCGGTGGTGGTGCAGGCGCTGGACGCCGCGACCCGTCCGGTGCCGGGCGCGCTGGTGAGGTTCGCGCCGGATCCCGGCGGCGGGTCGGCGAACCCGGGCTCGGCGCGCACGGACAGCGCGGGTCTGGCGTCGACGGTGTGGACGCTGGGCAGGTCGACGGGGGATCACGGGCTTCGGGTATCGGTCGGAGCTAGTCCGCCGCTGAAGGTGACGGCGACGGCGCAGCCGAACCGGGGCGTGTGCGGGCGCACGCGGGCGGTAGTGGAGGAACTGCTTCGGCAAGCGGACGCGGCGGGCTGCGCAGAGGTAACGGCGGAGCGACTGGCGACCGTAAATTACATGATCCTCAGGAGGAAGCACATCGCGAAGTTGCGGAGTGGAGACTTCGCGGGTCTCTCCAATGTGCATACGGTACTACTGGACGACAACGTTCTTTCGTCGCTCCCGCCGGATGTGTTCTCCGGTTTGGATTCGCTGGTCGTTCTGGGCCTTGCAAGAAACCGGCTGGCGGGGTTGCCGCCGACGCTGCTGGCGGGGTTGCCGTATCTGGAGAAGCTATCCTTAAACGGCAACCAGCTGACGGAGATACCGGTTGGTCTGGCCGGGTTGATCCGTTTGTATCTACTTAATCTGAGTTACAATCCGTTAGTTGAATTACCACCCGATCTGTTCTCCGGCTTGCTCCGCCTAAGAAATTTGAGTTTGGATGGCATCGAGCTGGAAGAGCTTCCGACTGAGATATTCGCAGGCCTGTCCGAGCTGATTTCTCTTTCTTTGAACAACAATCGGCTGAGTCGCCTTCCTGCAGGCCTCTTTGATGACCTTTCGAACCTAACGCATCTACGGATTGCAGTGAACGAACTGGGCGAACTGCCGCCGCGTATTTTTTCGCGCCTGCGCGCGCTGTCACGACTCAGCGTGTCGAGAAATCGGTTGGTCGGGTTGGACGAGGCAGTTTTTGCTGGGTTATCCAATCTGAGCCATCTCTACCTCTACGAGAACGAACTCGCGGCGCTCGCGCCGCGCGTCTTCAACGGTCTGTCCCGGCTTTACTACCTGGCGCTCAATGATAACGAACTTGTCGAGTTGCCCCGAGGGCTGCTCGCGGGACTGTCCGACTTGGAGCGCCTGCGGCTGGGGGGTAACAGGCTCGCCTCACTGCCGGCGGACATCCTCAACGGGCTAGGGAGTCTGACAGAGTTGCAGCTCCATTCGAACCAGCTCCGGGAGCTGCCGTCGGGGGTGTTCGCGGACCTGTCGCAGCTGAGGCGGCTCACGTTGTACTCGAACCAACTGGTCGAACTGCCGCCGGGGGTGTTCGCGGGGCTGTCGAACCTGGAGGAGGTGGATCTGCGGCCCAACCCCGGCGCACCGTTTCCCGTGCCGCTGGAGCTGACCCGCACGGATGCGGCCGACGCGCTGGCGCCGGGTCCGGCGCGCGTCGTGCTGCGTGTGCCGTCGGGCGCGCCGACATCGATCGAGGTGCCGGTGACCGTACACGGTGGGTCGGCGTCGGGCGCGGGATTTGTGGTGTCGGCGGGGGACACGCTGACCGCACCACTGGTGGTGAACCGGTCCTCCGGGAGTTCGGGCGCAACGCACGTGAGCCTGGGGTCCGCGCCGGTGTTGCCCGGGGTGCTGGGCATGAGGGCGATCGTCGGCGAACCGCTGGTGCTGTTCGCTCCCTCGGACAACCGTCCGCCGACGGTGACGGAGGAGATTCCGGGATACCGGCTGCAGGCGTCCGGGCCGTCGGCGGGGGTGGACCTGGGGGCGCACTTCGCCGATCCCGACGGGGACGTACTGACCTTCGGAGCGCGGCCCGACGACGGGGGCGTGGCGGCCGCGCGGGTGGAGGACGCGACGCTGGTGCTGGAGCCGGTGTCGGAGGGAACGACGGCCGTGGAGGTGACGGCGCGCGACCCGGACGGACTGAGCGCGTCGCGGCGGGTGACGGTGACGGTGGGTCCGGCGCCGGACCCGGACGGCTACCGGATCGAGCTCGCGTTCGTCGAAGGGGCCACCGAGGCGGAGCGGTTCACGGAAGCGGAGAAGGCGGCGGTGCGACGTGCGGCGGCGCGCTGGATGGAGGTGATCTCGGGCGACCTTCCGGACGTGCCGGTGGACACGCAGTTGTGCTACAACTTCACGCGAATGGTGGGCACTCTGGACGACATCGTGATCACCGCGTCGATATCGGACGCGGGGCCAATAAACAGCATCGGCCAAGCCGCCCGTTGCATGTCTCGCGAATCCGGCCTGACTCTCACGGGCTCGATCTGGTTAAACCGTTATTACTTCGACCCGGCGCGTTCGACGGGCCAGCTACGCATTTACGAGGTGGCGGTGCACGAGATGGGGCATATCCTGGGCATCGGCTCGAACAAGTGGGATGAGATACTGCGCGAGCCGACGCACGGTGCTCCTCGGGACACGCACTTTCCGGGGCCGCTGTCGGTGGAGGCGTTCAACGAGGCGGGCGGCCGGTCGTACACGGGCGGGAAGGTGCCGGTCGACAACGTGTCGTTCTCGCCGAACAACCACTGGCGGCAGAGCGTGCTGGGTGACGAACTCATGTCCGTCTCCGGCGGCGGCGCCCTGAGCGCGATCACCGTGCAGGCGCTGGCGGACCTGGGGTATGAGGTGGACCTAAGCCGGGCCGATCCCTACACGCTGCCCGGCGCGGACAGGGCCCCGGCGGCGGACGCGGAAGCGGCGTCTCTGTTCGTCGGCGACGTCGTCGAGGGCCCCGTGATCGTCGTCGACGAGAACGGAAGAGTCGTCCGCATCATCGGCGGCAACTGACCTCATGGCCCGGAGGCGTAGGACCATCCGGCGACGTACGACGCTAAAGGTGGCGGCGGCGCTGGCCCTGGTGGGGGCGTGCGATTCGACGGAGGTGGTGGGTCCGCCGGGTGGCGCGGTGAGGTCGGTGGTGGTGACGCCGCGCGAGGCGGTTCTGACGCACCTCGGGGAGACGGTGCGGTTCACGGCGGCGGTGCGGCGGGATTCGGGCGCAGTCGGCGGGAGTGCGGTGCGCTGGGAGAGCACGGACGAGACGGTGGTGGCGGTGGACGGCTCGGGTGTGGCGACGGCGCGGGGGAACGGGCGGGCGGAGGTACGGGCATTGCTGGAGGGCGTGAGCGGCGCGGCGACGGTGACAGTGGTGCAGCGGCCGTCGGCGCTGAGCGTGTTCGGCGATGGGCAGAGTGCGCTGGCGGGCCTTCGTCTGCCGGGGAGCGTGGGTGTGCAGGTGCAGGACGCGGGCGGGCGACCGGTGGCGGGGGTCGGGGTGCGGTTCTCGGTGGTGTCGGGCGGCGGGTCGGTGGACCCGGAATCTGCGTCGAGCGACGAATCCGGGGTGGCGTCGGTCGCGTGGACGCTGGGCGGTGGGTTGGGCGAGCAGCGTCTGCTCGCGTCGGCGGCCGGCGGCCTGGAGGCGGCGCTGACGGCGACCGCGGTGGATCCGAACTCGGTGGTGGCGCGCGTCGTCGTGTGGTCGGGCGGCCGGCAGGAGGGCGTGGCGGGACAGCCATTGCCGGAGCCGGTGGTGGTGCAGGCGCTGGACGCGGCGGCGCTTCCGGTGCCGGGCGCGCTGGTGAGGTTCGCGCCGGATCCGGGCGACGGGTCGGTAAACCCGGGCTCGGCGCGCACGGACAGCGCGGGCCTGGCGTCAACGGTGTGGACGCTGGGCGCGTCGACGGGGGATCAGCGGCTCCGGGTGTCGGTCGGTTCCGGCCCGGCTCTGGAGGTGACGGCGACGGCGCAGCCGAACCGGGGCGTGTGCGGCCGGACGCGGGCGGTGGTGGAGGAGCTGCTCGAGGAGACGGGCGCGGCGAACTGCGCCAATGTGACGGCCGAGCAACTGGCGGTGGTCAGAACTCTTTTCCTTGACGAAAAGAACATCGCCCGCTTGCGCGTCGGCGATTTCGCCGGTCTGTCCAGCTTGGTGTGGTTACATCTGGAGAGCAACCGTCTGAGCGCGCTGCCGCCGGGCATCTTCTCGGATCTGAGTTCGTTGCAGTGGCTGAAACTCAAGGGGAACGAACTGGAATCGCTGCCGCTCGGGATGCTCGCGAACCTTCCGACTCTTGAGATGCTGGATGTGGGGGACAACCGGTTGACGGAGATCCCCGCGGATCTTGCCGGCCTGACGCGTCTCAGGTGGCTGACGCTGCAGGACAACCCGTTGAACGGTCTGCCCTCCGACCTGTTGGCGGGCATGGAACGCTTGGAACGGCTCCGTTTGGGCAACATAGGGTTGAAGGAACTCCCGCCGGAGCTGTTCCGGGGTCTGTCCAGGCTCACGAGCCTGCACTTGTGGCGGAACGGTTTGACGCGCCTTCCCGCAGGCGTCTTTGACGACCTTCGGAGCTTGGAGGCGCTGTCGCTAGTCGGCAACGAACTGACGGAACTGCCGCCCGACGTTTTCAGGAATCTGTCCGAACTCGACCTCCTGTGGATGCAGGATAACCGGCTGCGCGATCTCGACGACGATATCTTCGCCGGACTTTCGAAGCTGCGGGCGATGTACTTTCAAGGGAACGAGCTTGCGGCACTGCCGCCGGACGTCTTCGCCGGGCTGTCCGGCCTGGAACACCTGCGGCTGGACGACAACCGGCTTACGGCGTTGCCGCCGGGCATCTTCGCCGGTCTGTCGCGGCTGTACCAGTTGCGGCTCGACCACAACGAGCTTGCCGAGGTGCCGCGCGGGTTGTTCGCGGGGCTGTCCGGCCTGGAGGTCTTGCGGCTGTGGGGCAACCGGCTCAAGGAACTGCCGCCGGACATCTTCGCCGGACTGGGGAAGCTACGGAGGCTGTGGCTGGATCGAAACGAACTGACCGCGCTGCCGCCGCACATCTTCAGCGGGTTGGGGAATCTGACGGAGTTGGAGCTCCGTTCGAACCAGCTCGGGGAGTTGCCGCCGGGGGTGTTCGCGAACCTGTCGCAGCTGAGGCGGCTCACGTTGGGCTCGAACCAACTGGTCGAACTGCCGCCGGGAGTGTTCGCGGGGCTATCGAGCCTGGAGGAGGTGCGTCTGTGGCCCAACCCCGGCACGCCGTTCGTGTTGCCGCTTGAGTTGGCGCGCACCGACGCGGCGGATGTGCTGGCGCCGGGGCCGGCGCGCGTGGTGCTGCGCGTCCCGTCAGGCGCGCCCGCGTCCATCCACGTGCCGCTGACGGTGCACGGCGGGTCGGCGTCGGGCGCCGAGTTCTCGGTGTCGGCGGGAGACACGGCGAGCGCGCCGCTGGTGGTGAGCGGGTCTTCCGGGAGTTCGGGCGCGACGTATGTGAGTCTTGGGCGCGCGCCGGCGCTGCGGACGGGTTTGGAGTTCGCGGTCGGCGAACCGCTGGTGCTGTTCGCTCCCTCGGACAACCGTCCGCCGACGGTGACGGAGGAGATTCCGGGATACCGGCTCCAAGCGTCCGGGCCGTCGGCGACGGTGGATCTGGGGGCACACTTCGCCGATCCGGACGGGGATGCGCTGACCTATGGGGCGCGGCCGGACGACGGGAGCGTGGCGACCGCGCGGGTGGAGGACGGGACGCTGGTGCTGGCGCCGGTGTCGGAGGGAACGACGGCCGTTGAGGTGACGGCGCTCGACCCGGACGGACTGAGCGCGTCGCGGCGGGTGCGGGTGACGGTGGGGCCGGCGCCGGACCCGGACGGCTACCAGATCGAGCTCGCGTTCGTCGAAGGGGCCACGGAGGCGGAGCGGTTCACGGAAGCGGAGAAGGCGGCGGTGCGGCGTGCCGCGGCGCGCTGGATGGAGGTGGTCTCGGGCGACGTGCCGGACGTCTCGGTGGACAACCAGTTGTGCTACAACTTCACGCGGATGGTGGGTACGCTGGACGACATCGTCATCACCGCATCGATATCGGACGCGGGGCCGATCAACAGCATCGGCCAAGCCGCCCGTTGCGTGTCTCGCAAATCCGGCCTGACTCTCACGGGCTCGTTCTGGTTGAACCGCCACTACTACGGACCGGACGCGCCGGAGACGGGTCCGAACAGCATGTACGAGGTAGCGCTGCACGAGATGGGACACGTCCTGGGCATCGGCTCGAACAAGTGGGATGAGATTCTGCGGGAGGAGACGCGGGACGAGCCGCTGGATACGCACTTTCCGGGTCCGCTGGCGGTGGAGGCGTTCAACGAGGCGGGCGGCCGGTCGTACACCGGCGGTAAGGTGCCGGTCGACAACGTGTCGTTCTCGCCCAACAACCACTGGCGGCAGAACGTCCTGGGCGACGAACTCATGTCCGTCTCCAGCGGGGGCGCCCTGAGCGCAATCACGGTGCAGGCGCTGGCGGACCTGGGATACGAGGTGGACGTGAGCGCGGCCGATCCCTACACCCTGCCCGGCGCGGACAGGGCCCCGGCGGCGGACGCGGAAGCGGCGCTGCTCTTCGCCGGCGACGTCATCGAGGGCCCCGTGATCGTGGTCGATGAGAACGGGAGGGTGGTCCGCGTGATCGGCAGCAACTGACCCCCTCCTGCCGCCGCGCTTCAACCGACTGGCGCGTCGAGCTTGCTCTTTTCGGATGCGGCGGATATCATGGCGGCGCCTTCCGCCCGGCGCGCCAATCCCAATACCCGGCGTGCGCGGCGGTCGGGCGGATTTCATTGCCGTACACCGACAAGATGATGCTCCACCCCAAATAGGGTGCCAAGTTATCCCGTTATTCCTACCAAAAGGGTGATCCCTTGCCGGCAAGAGACCATTGCCACGCTTTTCATATTTAGTGCGACCGTTATGGCATGGGTTTCTATAGTGGTGAGAAACCGGTTGCCATCGTCATGTACGTACTCCAAGTATATGCGATAGTCATCTATATGTAATAGTGCATCTACGTGATAGTCGTTTTAATAGAAACGACTCTGTCAGTTCAAGTAAGTAGTCTCCATTCCACTTCCATCGGCAGGATACTCGCGTGCAACCGACTTCCCCCGTCGTGCATTCGTCCGCTCGGATCGCCACTCGAACCATCTCCGTTTTCGCACTGCTGCTGGCGAGCGCCACCCGCGTCGAAGCCGCTGGTCCGACGCCAGAACCATGGGGGTTGGCCGCGGACACCCTTTCGGTGACGCTTACGGCGCCCACCGGTGGCACGGTCAAGGAGGGCGAGACCGCGTACTTCGAGGTGAGGGTGACGGGGAACACGGGTTCCGACACGGTTACGGTGACGTACACCGTGAGCGGGACGGCGACCGCGGGTGACGACTACACGGCTCTCCCCGGCGAGGTGACGCTGCGCGGGGGCGAGGCGAACGCGCTCATCGCCCTGGCGGCTGTGGAGGACACGATCTCCGACAGCGGGGAGACGGTGACGCTCACGCTTTCAGGCGCGACCGGTACGGCGCCCGCGGTGGTCGACACAACACCGGCCACGGTGACGATCCAGGACGCACGAAGTCGCCAAGGGGAGAATCAGCGGCCGCGGGCCGACGCGGGGTCGAACCAGACCGTGGATGAGCGGACGCTCGTGAACCTCGACGGTTCCGCCAGCGAGGATCCGGACGACGACCCGCTGAACTACCTCTGGACCAAGACGTCCGGGCCGGACGTGAGTCTCGTCGGCGCCAACACGGCGTTTGCTTCCTTCACGGCGCCGGAGGTGACCAGCACGACGACGATGAGGTTCCAGCTCCGTGTGGGTGACGGCCGATCCTTCTCGTATGCCTCCACCACGGTGACGGTGAACCACGTGAACCGTGCGCCGCAGACGAAAGGCAGTGTGTCCAATGCCGTGACGCACCGCGACAGCAGCGGCACCGTGGACATGTCGTCGTACTTCACGGAACTCGACAATGACGATTTGACCTACACGGCCGAGTCGGACGACGACGACGTGGTAGAGGTAAGCGTGAGCGGAAGTGAGGTGACTTACACAGGCAAAGCGCTCGGTAGCGCCACGGTGACGGTGAAGGTGTGATACGTTGTTATAAGTAGCGGCGGTAAAATAACTTAGAAGATTTGTGCCCGTGCGGTTACCTCATTGCATCCCTCTTCCCGAACGGGAATCCAATCGACCGCATCGGAGGTCCTTGGACACTCGATCATGCCGTGGACGAGGCGCCCGCGCCCGGCGCGCTCTTGGTTGACTGCGGTGAATGAGCGTGCCCTCAAGCCCCTACACCTGCTGCTGCTCGGCTCCAAAGTACTCGTCGCACATGACTGTCCTGTCGAGAGCACATCCAACGTTGATCAGGTCATCGACCACGTCCTGTGTCCATAGCCATCTATCCATGTCCCGAAGCCGGAGATTTTTCGGAGCCGCTTGCCGAACCGCCTTCAGGTAGTCCTCATAGCCTCTCCAGACTCCCTTCTCGGAGCGGTTTCCGAGGTTCGAGAAGCGACCTAGTTCTCGGTCTTCCAATTGCTTGCATACACGCGTGTCGTAAACCGTGAAGTCGTCTGGGTACAGGACGGTAAGGATGGCCGTGGCTATCGCAAGACCGACGCCCGGGACACAGGGACCGATCAGAGTCCTAAGTCGATTCTCGTGATCATCGGCCAAGTGAATCTCGCGCGTTAGGCGCCTAACGGCCTCCTCAGTGTCCGGGTGCCACTTCTCACGAAGGCCATCGAGGATCCGTCCCCTCGAACGGTTGGACTTCCACCTGACGATTGAGAAGAAATCGAACGCGCAGAGGTAACCGTCTCGGCGGAAGCGGCCGTGGACCGTCGAGAAGAGGTAGGTCTCGATGTCGTAGTAATCGAGGTAAAACAAGGCGTTTCCTGATGCGGGCGGCCGGTAGTTGTCAGCGATCTCGGATCGCTACGAGTAGCGACGTATCGGCACGCCACCACGATACGGAGAGCATCAGGCGCTGTCGAGCCGGTTTCTACGCATCAGGTCGGCCAGTGCCGCGTCGCTCGGAATGTCTGCGGGCCAGCCGTAGGCGGCGGCCACGGATGCGTCGAGCCGGGCATGGGCGTCGGCAAGCCACTGCGGCCGGGCGTTGTAGAGGTTGGTCAGGGTCCGCTTCTCGAGCCCCTTCATCGCCCTCCCATCGCGCGGTATCGGCCGCAGAGGGTAGCCGGGAACGGGTTCCTCGACCCACTCGACCCACTCGGGCGGATTGAGCCAGCGGTCGCGGAGTTCGACGAGCCGCCGCGCCGCCGAAGCGATGGCCTGCGCCCGTGGATCGGTGGCGTAGTCGGTCGCGGGTACGTCGGGTGAGAGGCCCTCGGGAAATGGGAACGTCCCGAAGGTCGTGGTTAGAGTGTAGCGAGGATCGTTGCCCTTGCCCTGCCAGGTCCCTTTGCGAAGCGACCACACCTCGTGGAAGCGGCTGTGGAGGATCCCGAACGTCGTATCGTCCTCGCGGGCGATGACGATCAACTGCTGGTCTGGACAGATGCGGGTGTCGCACCACACGAACAGTCGGTGCTTGGCAACCCGTGCCGTCGCGACGTACCGGGACAGGCCGTCGAGCGCCCGCCACATGCGTTTTGGTGGATCCATGTGCCGATACCAGTAATTGCGGCGCGCTTCACGCAGGTTCCGTTGACGCATCGGATAGACGCGATCCTGAATCCACCGGAACGGCTCTTCGTATAGCGCCGCGTCGCTTTCCGACATCGTCCACCCGAAGTCCACGATCCATTTCCCTGCCGATCGCTTGGTTAGGTCCATGCCGTTCATCCACGGCTTCAGGACATCGGCATTAGTCCGGCCGTTCGGGTTGGCCGGCAGGCGGAGCCATTCACGCGCCAGATCGCCCGAAATGTCAAACGAGCCGCCTTTCGCGTGGCCCATGAAGGCCGCGCCCGCGTTACGGGTAAGCCGCCTCGCCTTGGTCAGGTCGAGGCCCGCTTCGCCCCGGCGGGCCGTCAGGTCCATGTAGATCTCATCCACGGTTCGACCATCGAGCCGACGCTCCGGCGCGATTGGGTCGTCCGCTTTCGCAAAACAAACCAGCGAGACTCGAACGGCCGCGCCGTCGATCACCCATGGCTCGTCGCTCCACGCGTCAAAGATCGGCCTGCCCGCTGCCGCCGTCTCCAGTGCCCGGCGGTTCGCTCCGCCCCGGATCGAGTTGGTCGCGACCAGACCAACACGGGTCGATGCTCCACGGCCCGCGTGTTCTCCGGCCTTGACGAACCAGTAGCAAACCAGATCCGCCCCGCCTGGCACGCGTCCGCTGTAGGCTCTGCGAAGTTGAGACACGTAGTCTTCGTTGAGTGTCCAGACCTGAAGCCGGGCACCCAGAAACGGCGGGTTGCCGATGATCGCGTCCGCTTCGGGCCACTCCGGTTCTCCACCCTCCGGGGTCAGGATCGCGTCGCGGCATTCGATGGTCTCCAAGGGATCGAGGATCGGCTGTCGCGAACCGGGGAATCCGTTCCGGCGCATCCACTGTATCTCCCCGATCCACACCGACACGCGGGCCAGTTCAGCCGCGTAGGCGTTCACCTCGATCCCCTTCACGTTGGCGGGACCGACCGAAGGGAAGGCGCGTTCCAGCCCCATCCCCTCGGCCTCCAACTGGACCCGGTGCTCCAAGTCGTGGAGGGCGTGCAGAGCCAGATACAAGAAGTTCCCCGAGCCGCAGGCGGGGTCGAGCACGGTGAAGCCCCGCAAACGTTCCAGAAACGCCCCGAGCGCGTTCTTTGCCCGGCCGCGGTGGCGCGTCGCCGCGCCCTGAGACTTGGCTGACCGCACGCGTTCCAAGCTCTCGGCGATCCGCGCCTTCACGGTCTTCCACTCGGCCAGCAACGGGCGAACGATGACCGGATCGATGATCCGCATGATCTTGTCCCGATCCGTGTAGTGCGCCCCGAGTTGCGAGCGCTTGTCGGGGTCCAGTCCCCGCTCGAACAGCGTGCCCAGGATCGAGGGATCGATGCTCGACCAATCGAGCGCGGACGCTTTCAGGGTCGTTTCGATCTGGGCCTTGTCCATGGGGAGGGTGGTGTCGTCCTCGAACAGCCCGCCGTTGAACCACTCCACATCCTCGAAGCCCACCTGACCGCCCGTCGCCATCGCACCGAACAGCTTCCGCGCCTGGTCCTCGAACTTCTCCGACTGGCGGTGCGCTTGCGTCAGCATGCGGGTGAACATGTCGTCCGGCAGCAGCCCCACGTCCTCGGCGAACATGCAGAACACGAGACGGTTTACGAAGTGGGCCACCTCCTCCGGCCCGTGGCCGCCATCCCGGAGCGATTGCGCAAGCTCCGCGAACGTCTTGGCGGCCCGTTCCGTCAGCGTCTGCCGAGTCTCACCGGGCCGCAGCCGCTCGGGGTCCGACATCGCCCACTTGAGCTTGTCCCGGACGGCCGCGTCCACGAGATCGTCGAGCCCGAACTCGTGCGTCTTGCTGACCGAGTTCGTCCAGTTCGTCCGGATCCGGAACCGGCGCATGTCGGAGACGATCAGGAGCGGCGGGTTCTCCAGCGCCAGCGCGTACTGCCGAAGCTGGTCGAAGGCGGCGTCGAGGTTGGCGTGCTTGCCCTTGTATTCCCACGCGAAGCAGTGGCGCTTCCACACGTCGGCCCACCCTCCGCCGCCCGAGTCCTTCGCCGCTCCCCGCTCGAAGCAGTAGTGATCGCCGGTGGGATCGGCCTCCGCCGGGGTCGGCTCCCCAAGCAGGCGGCACAGGTCGATGAAGTGCTCCTGCGCGGCAGAGCGCTCCTTGAGCTCCGAGGCGTGCCACTTCGCTATGAACTCGCCGGGGATCACGCTGCGGGAGCCTTCGCGTCTTGAAGGGTCTTGGCGGCCATGCTCCCAACTTCGCCGGTCGGGGATGGTCGTGTCCAATTCCAGTAGTCCGGGAAGGTGACTCGCATCGTCAGGCTTGTGGCGGTCGGTGCGGGATGCCCGGTGCCGGTCCGGGCGTGTGCATTTGGGTTGAGGGATCATGTGCATGAAATCTGCTCGCACGATGCGCACCTCGCCGGTGCCACATGTGGCTGGCCGCCCTGACGTTGCGCCACGACCGCCGAGCCGCCGGTGCCGATCCGGGTTTGGGGGCCGTGGATGGGAGCGACCCGTCGGTTTCGATGCCCGGTGCGGGCATCGCGGCGCGTGGGGATGCGCACCCCCCCACCCGCCGCCTCCGGGTCGCTCCCACTCCAGCAATCCCTTGCGGGAAGGCCATGAGCGCCGCCGTGAGGGCGGCGGATGACCGCACCGGCCACACCCGAGGCGGAATCGAGCGCCGCAAAGGGACGCGGACAAGCTCCATGGGGCGACCATGGCAAGCATTTTCGCCCGGCAGGGTGATCGCCTGTGACCCGCGAGCCCCTCGGGAGCCGCGGACCCTGTAGGGGGTCGAGGGGGCGGAGCCCCTCGTCAGCCGCCGTGTTCAACACGGCGTGTGCTGGCTTACGGACCAAAAGGCCGTCAGCCAGCCCCGCGGGACGCCCGCGAAAAACGTCCCACCGGGCATCGCCCGGAACGGCCTCGACCGGGCCGGTGCGGACAAGCTCCTCGGCCTCGTCGTCGCCAGCCTCAAGGACGCGGAGGGCGACCGGCCCGGCTCCTGACTCCTCGGGACTACGCCACGCTCTGCCGAGCGCCCGGTTTCCGGCCTACCCTTACCCCTCGGAGACCCGAGATCGCGCGTTAGAGGCCATCCTGTGGCCCGTAGATCACCCGAAAAGCCCTTGGATCGGCCGGAAACGGCTTCCGAGCGCCGGTTGCGGGGTCAGGTCAAGCCCCGGTGCTCGCTCTCCCCGCCAGATACGCAGCCCAATCGTCCATGAGCCGCCGCCGCCGCTCGAACAGGTCGGTACGCCGGTACGCGGCTTCCACCTTGTTCTGGACCATGTGAGCGAGCGCCGCCTCGACCACCTCCCGGGGATGGTCCGTTTCCTCGGCGGCCCAGTCCCGGAACGACGACCGGAACCCGTGCGGCACCGCCGCGATCCCGTGCTTGCGGATCAACTGCCGCAAACGCTGTTCGATGAGGGGCCGCCCGTTCGACCGCATGAACACCAACCGGCTGTCCTCGCCGCCCAGCTTCCGGGCCTCGGCAAGGATCTCCACGGCGCGGCCACACAGAGGCACCCGATGCTCCCGCTTCGCCTTCATGCGCCTCGCGGGCACCGTCCACACCCTCTCGCCCAAGTCGATCTCCGACCATTCCGCCCAACGCACCTCGCCCCACCGCGCTGCCGTCAGCACCAGAAACTCGAACGCCAGCCGGGCCACCGGCATTCCGTCCGTCGTCCGTACCCTCCTGATAGCCGCTCCAACCTCCCGGTGAGGGAGCGCCTTCATGTGCTTCACGACCCGGTTCTGCGGCCCGAGCACCGACCGGACCCGGTCGCAGGGGTTGTCGGTCCGGTACTCCATCGCCACCGCCCACTCGAACACCGAACGCATGCGCTGATGCACCGACTGCGCCGTGGACTTCTTCGAGTGCCAGATCGGGGTCAGGATCTCCAGTACGTCGGCCGTAGCCACCTCCGAAACCGCGATGTCGCCGATCCGGGGGAAGGCGTAGCGCCGCAGAGTCGATAGCCACTCCTTCCCGTGCCGCTTGCTGCGCCATCCGGCCTGTTTCTGCTTCAGGACGCGCCCGGTCGCCTCGGCGAAGCTGGGGACGCCCCGCGCCCGTCGCCGTTCGGCGAGCGGATCGCCGCCCTCTCGGGCGAGCTTCCGGTTGGCTCTCGCCTTCTCGCGGGCCTCGGCGAGAGAAACCAAGGCGACGCTGCCAAGTCCGAAGTCGCGGCGGCGGCCGCGAATGACGAGGCGCTGCACCCAGCTCCGGGCACCGCTCGGCTGAACGTAGAGGTAGAGTCCATTGCCGTCGCAATGCCTCCCGGGAGGTGCGGAGCGCACGAAGGCAGCCGAGAGCCGCTTGTGGGGGTGCCGGCCCTTCGGCTTGGTCTTCAGGGTCGGAGCGGGTGTGTGGGTTACGTCATCCATTACCTCATAATATGTGGGATCGGATCGGAAGTCCAGGAACGTGTCGGGAGCCCGAGCGCGGGCATATGTAGGTATAAACCCAGTAACAGCAATGATATAAGATACTTACCGGAACATCCTTGGACGCTACTGGATATGGCTATGCTACAGTGACGGTGACGGCCGCGGACCCCGACGGCGCCACCGCCACGCAGAGTTTCAGGGTGACGGTTCCGAACCGTGCGCCCACAGCGGATGCGGGGAACAACCGCTCCGTGAACGAGCGAACGACGGTGACGCTGAGCGGTTCGGGGAGCGATCCCGACGGGGACGCCTTGAGCTACTCGTGGACGCAGAGAGCGGGTCCGACGGTGACTCTGAGCAACACGACAGTGACGTCGCCGACGTTCACGGCTCCCGAGGTGACGAGCAACACGGCGTTGACGTTCCGGCTGACGGTGAGCGACGGCCCGGCGAGCGACACCGACGACGTGACGATCACGGTGCGGCAGGTAAACCGTGCGCCGACCGCCGCGGCCGGTGACAACCAGACGGTGGACGAGCGGACGACGGTGACGCTGAGCGGTTCCGGGAGCGATCCCGACAATGACGGTCTGAACTATTCGTGGGAGCAGACGGCGGGTCCGGCCGCGACGCTGAGCAGTACGACAGCGGCGTCTCCGACGTTCACCGCACCGGAGGTGACGGTCAACACCGTCCTGACGTTCCGTCTGACGGTGAGCGACGGCTCGCTGAGCGCGACCGACGACGTGACGGTGACGGTGCGGCACGTGAACCGGAAGCCGACGGCGGCCGCGGGAACGGACCAGATGGTGGACGAGGGGGCGACCGTGACGCTGGACGGTTCCGGGAGTTCGGATCCGGACGGCGATAACCTGAGCTACGCGTGGACGCAGACGGCGGGTCCGACCGTGACGCTGAGCAGCACGACTGCGGCATCGCCCACCTTCACCGCTCCGGATGTGACGACCAACACGACGCTCACCTTCCGTCTGACGGCGAGCGATGGCTCTCTGAGCGCGACCGACGACGTGACGGTGACGGTGCGGCACGTGAACCGGGCGCCGACGGCGGCTGCGGGTAGCGATCAGACCGTGGATGAGCGGACGACGGTGACGCTGAGCGGCTCCGGGAGCGATCCCGACGAGGACGGCCTGAGCTACTCGTGGGAGCAGACGGCGGGTCCGACGGTGACGCTGAGCAGCGCGACGGTGGCATCGCCGACGTTCACGGCTCCGGAGGTGACGGAGGAGACGACGATGACGTTCCGGCTGACCGTGAGCGATGGATCGCTGAGCGGAACGGACGACGTGACGGTGACGGTGCGGCATGTGAATCGTGCGCCGACGGTGAACGCCGGGGACGACCAGACCGTGGACGAGCGGACGACGGTGACGCTGAGCGGTTCGGCCAGCGACCCCGACGGCGACAACCTGAGCTACACCTGGAAGCAGTTGGCGGGTACGACGGCGACGCTGAGCGGCCCGACCGTTGCGTCGCCGACCTTCACGGCTCCGGAGGTGACGGCCGACACGGATCTGGAATTCGCGCTGATGGTGAGCGACGGCTCGCTGAGCGCTGCCGACACCGTCACGGTGACGGTGCGGCACGTGAACCGCGCGCCGACGGCGGCGGCCGGTGGCGACCAGACAGTGGACGAGGGAGTGACGGTGACGCTGGACGGTTCCGGGAGTTCGGATCCGGACAACGACGGTCTGAGCTACGCGTGGACACAGACCGCGGGCCCGACGGCGACGTTGAGCAGCACCACTGTGGCATCGCCGACGTTCACGGCTCCCGACGTGACGGCCAGCACGGCGCTGACCTTCCGGTTGACGGTGAGCGATGGCTCTTTGAGCGCGACGGACGACGTAACGGTCACGGTGGGACAGGTGGGTGGCGCGCCGACGGCGGACGCCGGCAGCGACCAGACGGTGGACGAGCGGACGTCGGTGACGCTGAGCGGTTCGGGCGACGACCCGGACGGTGACACCGTGAGCTACTCCTGGACGCAGACGGCGGGTCCGTCGGCGACGCTGAGCGACGCGAGCGTCGCATCGCCGACGTTCACGGCCCCGGAAGTGACGGCCGACACGGATCTGGAGTTCGTGCTGACGGTGAGCGACGGCTCCCTGAGCGGTGTGGACACCGTGACCGTGACCGTACGTCACGTGAACCGGGAGCCGACCGCCGCCGCCGGGGCGAACCAGGCGGTGGACGAGCGGACGACGGTGACGCTGAGCGGTTCGGGCAGCGACCCCGACGGTGACACCGTGAGCTACGCGTGGACGCAGACAGCGGGTCCTGCGGCGACGCTGAGCAGCACAACTGTGGCGGCACCGACGTTCACGGCTCCCGAGGTGACGGCGGAGACGGCGCTGACGTTCCGTCTGACGGTGAGCGATGGCTCTCTGAGCGCGACGGACGACGTGACGGTGACGGTGCGGCACGTGAACCGCGCGCCGGCGGCTTCCGGGACGATCGGGGCGCAGACGGTGTCGACGGGCGGGAGCGGGAGCGTGGACGTGTCGGCGAACTTCACGGACGCCGACGGGGATGCACTGTCGTATACGGTCGAGTGGACGGATTCGACGGTCGTGACGGTGTCCGTGACCGGGAGCACGGTCGGGCTCGCGGGGAAGGCGCAGGGTAGCGCGACCGTGACGGTGACGGCCGCGGACGGCGATGGAGCCGAGGCGGAGCAGTCGTTCACCGTGACGGTGACGGCGGCGACGGCGAACCGCGCGCCCGCGTTCGATCCGGCCGCGGTAACGCGGACGGTGGCGGAGAACTCGGCGGCGGGCACTGCGGTCGGTGCTCCGGTAACGGCCACCGATCCGGACAACAACGTCCTGACATACGGCCTCGCGGCGGGTGACGATGCTTCGTCGTTTACGATCGGCGCATCGACGGGCCAACTCGCGGTGGGAAGCGGCGTGGACCTGGACTATGAGAGCGGGGACACGGAGTTGACCGTCAGCGTGGTGGCCTCGGACGGAACGCTGGCGGACACGGCGACGGTCACGGTCACGGTCACCGACGCGGATGATCCGGGCGTGGTGACGCTGGACGCCGCGGTGGCCCGGGTCGGCACGCAGATCGCGGCGACGCTGAAGGACCAGGACGGCTCGAAGAACGCGGGTAAGGCGCGCCGGTGGCAGCGGTCGTCCGATGGCGGGTCGACGTGGTCGAACATCTCGGGCGCGAGATCGCGGTTCTACACGCCGGTGGCGGCCGACAAGGACATGCTCCTCAGGGCGGTGTTCACCTATGCGGACGGTCACGGCTCCGGCAAGCGCGCGGAGAGCGTCGCGGTGCGCGTGACGGGCCCGAACGTGGCACCGGTGTTCAGCCCGGCCGCGGTCGCGCTGACGGTGGCGGAGAACTCCGCCGCGGGCACCGACGTGGGCACGGTGACGGCCACCGACGGCAACGATGACGCCATTGCCTACAGCTTCCTTTCGGGCGGAGAGGCGTCGTCGTTCGCGATCGGTGAGACGACGGGCGTGATCACGGTGGGGGCAGGCGCGACACTGGACTACGAAAGCGGGGACACGGAGCTGTCCGTGAGCGTCGTGGCCACGGACGGAACTTTGGCCGACACGGCGGCCGTCACGATCACGGTCACCGACGCGGACGATCCGGGCGTGGCGACACTCGATGCGGCACAGGCGAAGGTCGGCGTGGCGCTCACCGCGGCGTTGGCCGACCAGGACGAACCGGACGCGAACGCCACCACGGTCATCTGGCAGCGATCGGGCGACGAAGGCATGACGTGGACGGACATCGCGGGTGCGACTGGAACGTCGTATACGCCGGCCTCGGGCGACGCAGGCAAGCAGCTGCGCGCGGTCTTCACCTACACCGACGGCCACGGCTCGGGTAAGCGGGCGGAGAGCGCGGCGGTGACGGTCGTGGTGTCGAACCGGTCTCCGCTGTTCAACCCTGCGACGGTGACGCGGACGGTGGAGGAGAATTCGGCGGCGGGCACGGCGGTCGGCGCGCCGGTGACGGCGACCGATCCGGACAACGACGCTCTGACGTACACCCTCGCGGGCGACGACGCTTCGTCGTTCACGATCGGCTTGTCGACCGGACAGCTCGCGGTGGGAAGCGCGGCGGACCTGGACTATGAGAGCGACGACACGGAGCTGACGGTCAGCGTCGTGGCCTCGGACGGGACGCTGGCGGACACGGCGACGGTCACGGTCACGGTCACGGATGCGGACGATCCGGGCGTCGTCACGCTGGACGCGACGGTGGCCCGCGTCGGCATGCGGATCGCGGCGACGCTGATGGACCAGGACGGCTCCCGGGCGGCGGGCAAGACGCGCCAGTGGCAGCGGTCCGCCGACGGCGGGACGACATGGTCGGACATCGCGGGAGCCACGACGCGGTTCTACACGCCGGTGGCGGCCGACAAGGACATGCTCCTCAGGGCGGTGTTCACCTACACGGACGGCCACGGTCCGAACAAGCGCGCCGAGAGCGACGCGGTGCGCGTGACGGGCCCGAACGTGGCGCCGGTGTTCAGCCCGGCCACCGTGACGCTGACGGTGGCCGAGAACTCCGCAGCGGGCACCGACGTGGGCACGGTGACGGCCACCGACGGCAACGAAGACACCCTCGCCTACAGCTTCCTGTCGGGCGGCGACGCATCGTCGTTCGCGATCGCCGCCGGGACGGGCGCGATCACGGTGGGGACCGGGGTCGTGCTGGACTACGAGGGCGGTGATACGGAACTGAGCATCAGCGTGGTGGCCTCGGACGGCATGCTGGCGGACACGGCGGCGGTGACGGTCACGGTCACGGACGCGGACGACCCGGGCGTGGTGACGCTGAACGCCGCGGTGGCGCGCACCGGCATGCCGATCACGGCGACGCTCGCCGATGAGGATGTCCCGGACGCAAACGCGACGACCGTCAAATGGCAGAGTTCGGCCAATGACGGGACGACATGGACGGACATCGCCGGGGCGGACGCCACATCGTACACGCCGATCTCGAGCGACGACGGCAACTCGCTGCGCGCGGTATTCACGTACACCGACGGCCACGGTCCGAACAAGCGCGCCGAAAGCGCTGCGGTGCAGGTGACGGGAGCCAACCTGGCGCCGGTCTTCAGTCCGGCCGCGGTGGAGCGGACGGTGGCGGAGAATTCCCCGGTGGGTACGGCCGTGGGCGCGGCCGTGACGGCCACCGACGGCAACGGCGACGACCTCTCCTACAGCTTCCTCTCGGGGGGCGACGCGTCGTCGTTCGCGATCAACGCGGAGACGGGCCAGATGACGGTGGGGTCCGGCGCCGCGTTGGACTACGAGGGCGGCGACACGGAACTGGCCGTCAGCGTGGTGGCCTCGGACGGAACGCTGGCTGACACGGCGGCCGTGACGATCGCGGTCACGAACGCGGACGACCCGGGGGTGGTGACGCTGGACGCGAACGTGGCGCGGGTAGGCACGCGGATCGCGGCTGTGCTCATGGACCAGGATCGCTCACGCAACGCCGGGAAGAAGCGCCGCTGGCAACGCTCATCCGACGGCGGTGCGACGTGGTCGAACATCTCGGGCGCCACGACACGGTTCTACACGCCGGTGGCGGCCGATGAGGGGACGCTCCTGCGTGCGGTGTTCACCTATGCGGACGGACACGGACCGAACAAACGGGCGGAGAGCGCCGCCGTTGCGGTGGTGGGCGCGGCGACGCCGGTGGTGTCGTTCGGAGCGAAGACGTACTCCGTCGCGCCGGCGGGTTCGGTCAACGTCACGGTGTTGATGTCGCCTGCCGCCGCCGCGCCGCTGGCCGTCGGCGTCACGATCGGCGGGAGCGCCCCCGCGGCGACCCGGACGGTGACGTTTGGAGTGGGCGATACGCAGCAGACCCTGGCCGTGAGCGCCGCGGGCCAGTCCGTGGGTGACACGGTGCTCGTCTCCTTCGGTACGCTGCCGTCCGGGACGGTGGCGGCCACGCCGACGGAAGCGCGGGTGATCGTGCAGCAAACCGGAGCGGACATCGCGCGGGACAAGAAGCCCGCGCTGCTTGAGGCCGCGTACGCGAAGCCATCCTACACCGCGGTCGCCGGAGACGGCGGCGTGGATGTGGCGGTGCGGCTGTCACCGGCGGCGGACCGGGAGGTGATCGTGCCGGTCACCGCCACGGGTGCCGCGTCCGCCGGGCTCGACGCCCTGGGCGTTCCCGAGAGTGTGCGGTTCGCGCCGGGCGACTCGGTCGCGGCGTTCACGGTCGAAGCGCCCGCGGGAACGTCAGCGAGGGCAATCACGCTCGGCTTCGGCGACCTGCCGGAGCGCGTGAGCGCGGGGGCCGTCGCGAGCAGCGTGATCGATGTCGTGGATGCCGGTGCGAACGCGGCGCGGTTTGGCGAGTCGATGGAGGTGGGACTCGCGGTTCTGGGCCGCTCGGTGGCCGAGGGCGCCCGTCAGGCCATCGGCGGCCGGATCGAGGCCGCCATGCGCGGCGGAAGGGGCAGCGGGAACGCTTCCTCCGGCGGTGGCTCCGTCGAGGAATGGGCGGGCCGCGCGGTCGGCACGCTCGCCTCGCTCGCGGGATCGCCGACCGGTCCTGATCGGACGAGGCACGCGTATCGGCGGCCGGCCGGCGGGGAGGCGCTTGAACGGTTGCTGCCACAGGTCTCGTTCTCCGCGGACATCGGCAGCGCCCAGCAGGGGTCCGCGCCCCGGTTCAGCGTGTGGGGCGAGGGTTCCGCGCAGGGATTCAGGGGTGAACCGGGCGGCATCAGCTACGACGGCGGCCTGCGGGCCCTGACGGTGGGTGCCGACGCGCGCCTTGGGACCGGCGCGGGGGTCGGACTGTCGGTCATGCGGAGCGGCGGCGAGTTCGACTACACGTCGGCGTCGCTCGAGGGGTCGCTGGACCACGCCATGACGACCGTGCATCCGTACCTGTTCTTCCAGCCGACGCCCGGACTCGGGCTGTGGGCCATGGCCGGCTACGGAACGGGGCAACTCGAGACGGCGAGTGCGACGCCCGCGATGGACGCCACGCTCCGCATGGTATCCGGCGGCGCCAGGCTGCCGCTCGTGCGGCGCGGCGCATTCGGGCTCAGCCTCGCCAGCGACGTGTTCGGCGTACGCATGAGCGCGGGCGACGACGGAGCCGCCGGGGGGGCGACGCGCGGGCGGGCGCTCGTCGAGGCGACCTATGCAGCGAATGGACTCAAGGTCGGCGCCGAGGCGGGCGGACGCTATGACGCCGGCGACGCCGACACCGGCGCCGGCGCCGAGGCGGGCGCGTCGGTGGCGTACGCCGGAGGCGCGTTGGACATGGCTATGAACGGCAGGATCGCGTACGGGTCCGACGGACACCGCGAGTGGGGAGTCGCGCTCCGTCTCGCATGGGACCCCGGCGCCAGGGACCGCGGGTTCCGCCTCGCCGTCAGTCCCGGCCACGGACACGACCGGAGCGGGCTGCGGCGGCTGCTCGATGACGGACCTATCGGAGGTGGCGGTGCCGCCAGGCAGTACGCGAGTCGGGTCGACGCCGAGGCCGGCTACGGCATCGCGGCGTTCGGCAATGGATCGCTCGACACCTATGGCCGACTCTCCGTCCGCGACGGCGCGCGCGCCTGGACGCTCGGCGCGGGATACGATGTAGCCAGGTCACTCAAGTTCAGCGTTGAAGCCGTGCGCGCGCGCATCGGGACCGCGCCCGTCCGACAAGGACTCAGGGCCGGACTCGATGTCCGGTTCTGACGCCTTGCGGGATCTCGGCACTGCGCGACGGCGATGCCGCGCTGGCGTGTCGAAGAGGTGCTGGAGCGCGCAAACGACATGGGGGTCCGATGCGCCCACGCAATGACGCTAGCGACCCACCAGTCCGAGGGCCTGGTACGGGTTCGGGGCCGGGTGTGCTTGCGCACCCCCCGCCCCGCCCCCTTCGGGTCGCTAGCGTACCAGCAATCCGTCCCGGAAGGGTATCGAGCGCCGCGAGAACGGTCGAAGGCTCACCCGGTCGCTGGGACACCGCGAAGGGGTGAGGGCGAAGTGACAGGCGGACGAGGTCGTGGGAATGGACGTCCTCGGGGACACGCTTGCGGTTCTCGTCGTGCGGGATGCCGGCGGCGTCATCCACGAACGTCACGTCGACTGGTACGATATCTCCGGCTTGACTGACACCGCCCAGTAGGCGAACCGAGGGGCATGATTTCGTCGGCACTCCTTCCCGACTTCGTGCCGTTGAGGCGTCGAGGTGACGCATCCGTCGTGCCGGTCGTCATATCCACCGAGTACCGCGGTCGGGGAATTCCCTGTTTCTTGCCTACGGGAGGGTTGCCATGGCGTCGTCGCGGGTGACGGTCGATTCTCGATGGTTGCGGCGAGGGATCGTGCGATATGTGTCGGCCTCGGCGGTCGCCGCCTTGGTGCTGGCGGTCGGAGCCGGCGGCGTTGACGCGCAGGGGGATCATGACTGCGGTGCCCGGGCTTCGCTTCAGGTCGTAGTGGTCGACGACACCGGGGCGCTTACGATTCCCGGGGCGACGGTAGTGCTTCGCTGGACGGATTCGGACGCGGTCCGAAGACCCGTCCGGCAGGAGGTTAGAGCCGATGGGCGCCTGTCTCTCTGTGCTCCGCGGGATGCGCGGCAAGCCACGTTGTGGGCGGAGCTGGGCGACGCGTCCAGCGAGGAGGCCGTCGTCGCGATCCAGCCTGGGGCACCGCATGACGTGGAACTCCGTCTCCGCCTCGCTTCGGAGCGGACCGGGCGGATCATCGGCCAGGTCTGGGACGCCCTCACGGAAGATCCGGTGGCCGTAGCGAGCGTGTCCGTCGTCGGCCGCGCGCAGGAGGTGCAGACCAACCGGCGCGGGCGGTTCATCTTGAGCGGAGTGCCGGTCGGGGAGTACGGGCTTACGGTGCGCCGCCTGGGTTACGCTCCGCTGACTCATCCCGTCACCGTGTCCCGCGGTGTCACGACGGAGGTCGATGTCGGCCTGGTTCCGGATCCCGTCGAGATGGAGCCGCTCGTAGCCACCGCCACGCGGGTGCGCCGGCTGGAAGTGCAGGGCTTCTACGAGCGCAAGTACTGGGGCGAACTGGTCAGCGGCGGGACGTTCTTCACCGCCGCCGACATCGAGCGTCGCAATCCCACCCTCATCTCGCACATGATCGCCGATGCCCCGGGGATCTTTCTGGGCAACTGCGGCATGCGGCACAACAACTGCCAACTCCTCAGTTCGAGAATATCGAGCGGATTCTCCGACGACGGCTGCCCGCTGAACGTGTACATCGACGGGATCCTGCTCCGCGGGCCCAGCGGCCGATCCACGGGCAGGCCGGACTATTACATAAAACCCGTCGAGATCGCGGGCGTCGAGGTCTATCGCGGCGCGGCGTCCCTCCCGGGAGAGTTCGCCGGATCCGACGCACGCTGCGGCGTGGTCGCAATCTGGACGAAGTAGTGATTCGTGACTAGAGATCGTATCGCAGGCTGAGAGTCACCGTGAACGCGCTGGTGTCGCCCGTTTCCACCGTGTACTCGATGCGGGAGCCGCGGCCCACGGTGGAGTCGTGGCTGCGTAGCTGATCCCACTCGCGAGGTTCGCTCTCGAACGGGCCGAGCGTCTTCGCGTAGCGTATCCGGGTTCCGACCGTGAACCGGTCGGCGACGCGGTAGTCCACGCCCGCCAGCGCCTGGGCGCCGAACATGGTGTCGTGGAGCACCGCCGTACCCAGCGTCGTGGTCCCTGCCAGCTTCGCGCGGAGCACGGGATCCTCGAACGTGGCGATTCGCGTCGGCTCGTTGTTTCGCTTCCACAGGCTGAGATAGTCGACGGCCATGCGCTGCACGCCCGCGCCGACTCCCACGTACGGCGTCAGCCGCGAACCGCCCGCGCCGAGGTCGACCGCGAGGTTCGTGAACACGCCGTGTACGCTCACGTCGCCGGCTCCGCCGATCGCCCTCTCGAGTTCCTGGTCGGCCTTCTGGGCGGTCACCACATCGCCGATCTCCGTCGACGCGTAATCGTGATACGGCGCGGCGCGGTACCGGTACTCGGCCTCGACCCGGAATCTGCCGAACCGGTACCCGGCCGCGATTCCCGTCGCGATGCCCCTCGTGCGGCCGGATTCGTTCGCCCACTCCGTCGGTGGCGGCGGCGTGTCGCACTCGGAACCGGTCTCCACCCCGTCCGGGTTGATGAGCAGATCGCAGCGCGTGCCCCAGTCGTTGTCCGTGCCGACGAGCCGCATGGCCGGAGCGAGCGTGAACCCCAGCTCCGACCCGATGTACGGTTGCGCAGTGACTTCGCTGGCCCCCAAGGCGAGCGCCAGCGCGAAAACGGTTCGTGTCATGGATCTGTCCTCGTGAGGGTGCCGGGGCTACGCGGGCGGCAGCTCGGGAGCTGCGGCTTCACCGCCGTCCGCAGCCGCCGAGCCGACGGCGCGCTGCAGGACCTCCTGGATGTCGAGGCCCAGCACCGACGCGAGCCCCTCCATGGTCCCGTAGGCGCCTCTCACGCGCTGGTTGAGGGCGTTGGACACGCCCGCTCCCTGGCCGCCGTCCATGACGACGACGCGGTCGATGTCCACGCCTTCCACCGCGCCCACGGCGATCTCGAGCAGTTCGGGGAGCTTCTCGGCCATGAACACGGCGAACGCGGCCTCGCCTCCGGTCTGGACCTCGGCATAAAGCCGCTTCAGGACCTCGACCTGGGCCTTCCCGCGCTCGAGGATCGGCGCCGCCTCGGCCTCCGCCCGCGCGAACGCGGCCATCTTGTCGGCCTTGGCGGGCTCGATCACGTCCGCCCGCAGGCGCTGTTCCTCGCGCTCGACGCGCTTCATCTCGAGGATCTTCTCGGCCTCGACCTCGGCCTCCTGCGCCTTCACGCGCGCGATCTTCTCGGCCGTGTCGCCCTCGCGGTGCAGTTCGGCCTTGCGCACCCGCAACTCGTTCTGGGCCTCGGCGATCTTGATCGAGGCCGCGGCCTCCCGCACCTCGGCGCGCCGCCTCGCCTCGGCCTGCGCCTCGCGCGTGTCGGCCTCCGCCTGCGCCTCGGCGATCTCCGCCTGCCGGATCGCCTCGGCCGACTTCTCCCGCCCGATCGCGTCGAGATAGCCGCGCTCGTCGCTCACGTTCTGGATCTTGAGCACGTCGAGGTGGAAGCCGAGCGACGCCAGGTCCTCACCCGCATCCTCCGCCAGCGCCTTGGCGAAGCCCAGCCGGTCCTCGTTCACGGCTTCCGGCGTGAGGGTGGCGAGCACGCCCCGCAGGTTCCCCGTGAGCGTGTCCTGGGCGAGTTCCCGAACTTCCTCCTCCGTCTTCCCCAGAAGGCGCTCGACCGAGTTGTTGAACACCCACTCGGGCTCCGAGGCGATCTTCACGTTGGCGATCGCCTCCACGCTGAGCGGGATGTTGCCCTTCGAGAAGGCGTTGTTGACGGAGACCTCGATGGGGATGGTCTCGAGGTTCATGTGCTGGACCGTCTCGATGATCGGGATCCGGAGCGTGCGCCCGCCCGAGATGGAGCGGTAGCCGACGGCCTGGCCGTCGGTCAGCATGCGGTTCCGGCCCGTGATCACGGCCGCGCGGTTTGGGGGAACGATCACGATCAGGTTCTTGATCGTGATGATCGCCACGAGTACGACGACGAAGAAGACGCCCGCCATCACGACGGGGGCGGCCAGGACATTCAGAAAGTCTTGCATTTCGACCTCATTCCTCGAGCAGCTTCATGTCTTCGGGATCCACCGGCACGACGTCCGCGATGCCGTCCGTCATGCGGACGACGACGACCGACTGTCCGGCGCGCAGCGGCAGGTCGTCCGGGCAGGTCGAGTCCATGCGAGCCCGCACCCTGAAGCGGCGCTCGCCCCGCGACACCTTCACCGTACCCGCGCTCTCCGGCGCTATTTCCATCGTGACTTCGCCGGTCAACCCGGCCAGCGAACGCTCACCGAGTGCGGTGCCGGACCCCGAGCGCTTGATGTAGCGGAAGGCGGCGCCGATGAACGCCCCGGAGGCCAGTCCCGTGACGCCGGCGATGACGGCCGTGACGGCCGGCGCCGTGAACCAGTGGAGGATGGCCCCGGTCGCGCCGAAGCCGAACATGGCGTAGACGATCGTCCGCAGGGAGAGGAGTCTCGCCACGTCGGCCGCCCCACCCGCGTCCAGATCCGCGTCGACATCCACATCGATGTCCATGCCGTCCAGGAAGTCGCCGAACACGGATAGCGCGAGGAAGCCGCCGCCTACGAGAAGACTGAAGATGTATACCGTGAACATGGGTCGATCTCCTCAACCGAACCGGGGGCGTCGACACCCCACGGCCCGCTTCATGCGTCGCCGCCGCGCCAGGTGGCGACCGTCTCCCGCACGAAATCCTCGAACACGCGCGGCGCGTGGCCCAGCACATGGCTCATCGTCGCGAAGTCTTCCTCCGTCGCGATGAGGCCGTCGGAGAGAAAGTGCTCCGACATGACTCGCAGGTCCCTCACGAGCCAGTCCGGCAGGTGCCGGCCCGCGCGCGCCTCCCACGCGTCGAGGTCGTCGCCCACGTACTCGATCTCGCGGTCGAGGTGTTCGCTCCACGTGCGGACGACATCGGCGCCCGTCAGGAGTTCGGGCCCGACCACGGGATGGCGGATCCCCTCGTGGCCGTCGTCGAGGAGCGCGTTCACGGTGGCGTCGGCGATGTCGCGGATATCGACCCGGTGCAGCCCCACGCCCCCGAGCGGCGCGGGGTAGACGCCGGCCTCGAGCGACCGCCGCAGCCACAGGTCGTTCTGGAAATAGTGGTTCGGCTCGATCGTCGCCCACGGGACGCCGGAGGCCTCGAGCGCGGCGAGGATCTCCATCTTGCTCGCGAAGTGGGGGATGTGAGGCGCCGCATGCGCGCGGTGCGCGGAATGGAAGACGATCCGGTCGACGCCGGCCTCCGCGGCCGCATCGACCGCCGCGATGCCGAGCTGCGCCTCCCGCGGGTGGAGCGCCGTGAGGAGGTGCATGCGCGACGCGCCTTCGAGCGCCGGCCCGAGCGTGTCGGGCTGCTCCAGGTCGCCCCGCACGAATTCGACCCCCTCGTCGGACGTCCCGTCCCGGTCCGCCGAGCGCGTCAGGCACCGGACGGATACGCCGCGGGCCACCAGGCCCTCGACGACCCGACTCCCGACGGTCCCCGTCCCGCCTACGCAGAGCACATCCGGCATCCATGCCTCCTGTCATCCCCGTGGTTCCGGCTCGGCTCCCGCCGCTCCGATCCGAGTCCCGCGATTCCGTGAGGTTCCGACGATACGTGGCGTGCGAAGGGCAGGCGAGTGCGGCGCGCCGTGACCCCGCCGCCCGTCTGCCGCGAGCGAGTTGATAGCCCGTTGATGGCCGGCCGGACTCTGGAGGGCGAATCTCGGAAGGCACGGGACGGAGGGTCCGTTCCGGCCTCCCGACGACCCGGGACGGGGAGGGGACGATGAAGACGACGAAAGCGGGACGCTGGGTACTCCTTGGCTTCAACCTCGTGCTGGCCACGGCCATCCTGGCGCAACCCGGCCGGGCCGCGTCCGCGCGAGGCGGCGACGACTGCCTGAACGAGTGTTTTCAAGGCTGGTCGGAGTGCGTTCTGGACCTCGAGTGGGGCTGCAACTACGAACTCAACGAGTGTGTGCGGGGATGCTTCTTCCCCACGTGGGGTCCGCCTTCGGATCCCAATCTCTTCTGACGGCGACCACTCGCTCCTGACGGTGACCATATGAGGCTCGAGACGACGAGGGCCGGCGCGCGGCCCCGGTACTGGACGACATTCGCGGCGGCGCTGCTGGTTGCCGCATGTCTGGACGGCGAAAATCGGACCGACACGGTCGACTCGGCGGAGCCGAGGGCGGACTTCCGAGCGGACCCCGCGCACCTTCGCGCGGGGCCGCCCCGCCTGCGGCTGGGAAGCGCGTCCGGGGATGGGCGGACGGACTTCCACGACATCGCCGGCGTCGTCGTGGACCGGGCGGCCGATGCGCTGGTCGTGGCGAACGGGGGCGATGCCACGCTGCGCACGTTCACGCTCGATGGGGCGTGGCGCGGCACCCGGGGCGGCGTGGGCGGCGGTCCGCGTGAATTCGGCGAGCTGACGGCGCTCTTCGGATACCGCGGCGATTCCGTGGTGGTATACGACGAGGCGCGGGGCGCTGTGTCCGTCTGGCCGTACGCCGGCGGGGCCGCTGCCGGCGAAGTGCGACGCGTCCGGATTCCGATCCTTCCGGGCGACACGCTGCAATCCCCGCGATTGCACGGCGCCATGGACGACGGCCGGCTGGTATGGGCCGTTGCCAGGCCCGACCGAAGCGTCGACGAGGTCGGCGAGTCTCATCCCCTCCGGATCGTCATCTTCCTGACGTCGGCCGAGGGAACCGGTTTCGACCCCGTCGCGGAGACCACGGGGATCCGGGTCTTCCACTATCCCGGAAACGCGTACATTTCGGGCCGGATCGCGTTCTCGCCGCAGCCGTTCGTGCTGCCGCGCGATTCGGTCCTTCTCTTCGGGTCCACGGCACGTCCGCGCGCGGAGCGGGTGGCGCACGGCGGCATGCCGCTGGCCCCGATCGAGTTCTCGCTCCCATCGCTTCCCGTGACCGCGGAGGACCGCGAGGGGGCGCTGGCTCCCCTCCGCTCCGAGGTGAATCTCCTGCCGACCCAACTGCAAGCCCGCATGGCGGCCACGCTCGACGTGTGGGTGGTTCCCGACTCCTTCCCGCCTCTGGGGAATGTGATTGCGGGCGACGACGGGCGCGTCTGGGTGACGGGTTACCGGCCGCGAACCGACGCCGCGCGCGGCGAAGAGGACGTCACGATCTGGAGCGTGTACGCGGGGCCGGGAAGCCCCGCGGTGAACGTCGAGTTCCCCGGCGGCTTCGATCTGCTGTGGGCCGACGAAACGGAGGCGGCCGGAGTGGCGCGGGATGAACTCGATATCGAACACGTCCTGATCCTCCCGCTGCCTGTCGGCGCGAGGACACCGGGGACATGAAGCGGCCCGGGATCCAGGACGTCGGTCTCGCCGTGTGCTTCGTCCTCCTGGCCGTGATCGCCTTCCGCCCGTCGGGGGTTGTCGGCAGCCGTCTGCGGGAGTGGAACGCCGAGCGGCAGGTGCTCGCGCGCTACCGGGAGGAGTGGAGGGAGGCCGCCGCGGACCGGAGAAGCGTGCTCGGGGCGGACGCGGCCCCGCACGTGATCTTCGAATTCAGCGACTACCTGTGTCCCTTCTGCCGCTCGTCGCACGAGACAGTAAACGCGTGGGTGACGTCGGGTGAGGCCAGGGTCGTGCTGGTTCACGTGCCCCTCTCGGAACGTTCCGCGCAGGCGGCGCGTGCGGCGCTCTGCGCGCAGAAGCAGGGAGCGTTCGCGCGCATGCACGACTACCTGATGACGAACGACGACTGGGAGGCGGAAGAAACGGACTGGGAATCCATCGCGGCTGCGGCGGGCGTTCCCGCGGGAACGCTTCTCGTGCGCTGCCTGAACTCGACCGCGACGACCGAGCGCCTCGCCCGCGACGCCGCGCTCGCCGACCGCTGGCGGATCACCGCGACCCCGACATTCGTGTCGGAACACGCCCGAATCGTGGGGGCCGCGTCCGAGGGCGATCTTGAGACGCTACTCGGCCGGTGACCTGTACGCGGCCTCCGGATGAATCGCGCATGTCGTTCCGGCCCGGCTTACCCGGATGGTTCCTACGAAGCCGTGATGCGGGTCAGGGCGTCGCTCAGGTCGGCCATGTAGCGGTCCACGTCCGCCTCGGCGATGGGTGGCCCGTGGATCGGGGCGATCCAGGCCGGAGGATGTTGTTCCAGCATGGCGTGCAGCGCACCCATGACGCGCTCAGGGTCCGCATAGCGCAGCCACGGCAGCGTCTGCGCATGGAATTCATGCACGCCTTCCGCGCGGCCGTCCTCCGGGATCCGGCCCCAGTCGATGTCGCAGGCGCCGGGGGCGTGGAGCGTTCCGAAGCCGTCCGCCACGAAGAGAGTGCGCGAGGCTTCGTCGTAGACCCACGTCGTGTGATTTCGGTCGGCGAGCGGAGGGTCGAGGACGATGAAGCGCCGGCCCAACACGTCGGTCACGTCGCCGATCTTGGTGCGGCGCGCGTACGGGAGGCCCTGTAGGTCCGGGTCGCCGCAGGAGGCGATGATCTCGAAGTCGCCCCAGTCCCGGCGGAAGGCGGGGATGTTCCCGGAGTGCGGATAGTCGGAGTGGGACAGGATGATCGCGCCGACGCCGCGTCCGGTGGTGGCGTCGCTGATCCGGTCCGAGAGGCGCTGCCGGTGGTGGAAGGAGCCGGAGTCCATGAGGATCGCCCCCTCCGGCGCCTCGACGAGGTAGACGGAGACGTGGATGTGGCCGTCAGTCTCCGGGAAGCACTCGTGGACCCAGAAGACTCCGCTGCCCAGGCCGATGGCGCTCACGGCAGGCCCCCGCTCACAGGACGCCGCCGCGCCCGCTCGCCGCCACCCGCCGCACGACCTCGTTCATCCGCTCGTAGAAGGGGGCCGCGTCCTCGCCCGGGATCGGGAGTCCGTGCGCCGGCGCGAGCCCGTATCCGGCGAACTGCACCGCGAGTGCGTCCGTCGCCGCCGTCACCTTCTCCGGAACGACGTACTGGAACCAGAACATGACCCGGCTGTGGAACTCCTCGAGGCGCCCCACGTCCACCTCCGTATCGATCTCATCCGTGCGTCGCAGGCTCTCGCCGCTCTGGTGCGGGAATCCCATCCAGTCGACGGTGAAGAGCGTGCGGGTCGTCTCCTCGCTCATCCATGTGTGGATCGCGGCGTCGAGGAAGGTCGCCTCCGGGAAGCGGACGCGGAGCCCGCCGAGATCGATCTCATCGTCGGGCCCCACCTTCATCGCGTCGTCGAGGTGGTACAGCGCGTGCGTCTCGCCGGTGGCCGGCGCCACGAGGCGGCAGTCCGGATAGCGCCGCAGCACCTGCATCGTGTTCCCCGCGTGGGGCACGTCGGGATGCGAGAGGGCGAGGTAGTCGAGCGGCCGCTCCCCGAGCAGTTCCTCGAGCGCCGGGAGGAGGATGTGGCCCGAGGCCGGAGAGAGCGTGTCCCAGAGCAGCGTTCTCTCGCCCGTCAGGAGGTACGCGTTCTGTGGGACGTACAGTTCGTTCTCCGGCGCATACCAGTCCGCGCCGCTCTCCAGCACCGCGCGCGCGATCCCGGCCCGGTGCCCGCCGCACTCCTGGATCCAGTGGACCCCCGGCCACACGTCACGCCGCCAGCCGGCCTCCATGCCGGCGGCTGGCATCGGGACCGCAGTCAGCGTCGTGGCGTCGCTTCCGGGTTCGCTCATGCGGGCAGTCTACCGAACGCCTGCCCGCCGCCACCAGCCCGGAAGACATGCGCCCGACGGTCCTACACGAGTCGGAAGTTCAGTGCCGCCGCCACCTCCGCCTGTCGTTCGTCGAGGGTGATGAACGAAACATCCGGAGGCCTCCGCGCCACGTGCAGGGCGCACGCCACGTGCCAGAGATCCGCACCCCGCAAATAGCCGGCTCGGAGGGCGGTCCGCATCTCCGCCGACAGAGGCCTGTTCGGCTGAACCCAGCTGAATCCGGAGACCAGATCCCTCGGAAAGGGCTTTCCCTCTCTGGCGCAGACGGATCGGAGTTCCGCTTCCAGGAGGTTGGATGACATCAGATCCCGGAATCCCCTCAATCGGCGGACGATCTCGTCCGCGCCCGCCTCCACGAACGCGACCGAGACGATCGCGGACGTGTCCACGTAGGCGGCGCTCACTCTCCTCGGTCGGCCAGAAAGCGTTCCAGGGCACCCGGCACCGGCGTACCGAGTTCGATCGGCTTCCGGTGCTTCGGACGGGGCGTGAGGATCCCTCGCCGCTCCAGGTCCGCCAGCCGTTCCTCGAGATCCGTGCTCTCGCGCCGGAGCGGTCGGAGTTCGGCCACCGGCTCCCCCCGGTAGGAGATGGTCACCGTTCGTCCCTCCCTCACGTGGCGTAGTACTTCGGAGAAACGGGCCTTCGCTTCATACGTCGAGTAGAGCAGGTCCATCGATCCAGCATAACTAGTCAGACCAGTCCTATCAACAGGCTCCCCCCTCCCGTGGCCCGTCTTCGACGAAGGCCTCACATTCCTCCCATGAATGCCAGAGGATGGCCTGCTCCATCATCCGGACGTCAACTCGCGTTGGCCGCGGCGGGCCTGGCCGTGACGTCGTTCGCCGTGGCCGGGTGTTCGTCCGGCGAGGGGGAGGCGTTTCCGAGCCGGTCCATCGAGATCGTCTCGTGGGCGACGCCCGGCGGACCGACGGACCTCCTCTCGCGGGCTCTGGCCGAGGCCGCGCCGCCGCACTTCGATGGGCGGCGCGTCACCGTCATGACCCGGCAGGGCGGGGCGGGCGCCGCGGGCATGCAGTACCTGCAGGGACGGGAGGGCGACCCGCATGTGCTCGGCGTCTTCACGGCGAGCGGCACCGTGAACATGGCGACGGGGCGGATTCCGTTCTCGCCCGAGGACTTCACCCCCATCCTCCGCATCCAGATCGACCCCTTCCTGATCGCGGTGCGGGACGACAGTCCCTTCCACACGCTCGGCGACCTGTTCGAGGCCGCGCACGCCCGGCCCGGCGAGGTCTCTGTGTCGGGGTTCGGAGCGGCGTCGGCCCATTTCCTGGGCTTCGCCCGCCTGAGGGCGGCGGCGGGAGACCCGGATGTGCGCTGGATCGCGTACGAGGGGTCGGCGGACGCCGTGGTGGCGGCGCTCGGCGGGCACACGGATGCGGCGCACACGAACTACAACATCGTGCGCGAGCACCTGAGGGCGGGGACGATGCGGGTGCTGGGGGTGGCGCTTCCCGTCGAGGCGCTCCCGGACACGCGGAGCTATGCGGAGCAGGGATACGACCTGACTCCGGTCCACTGGCGCGGGGTCGTGGGACCGCCGGGGCTGGATCCGGCGCTACGCGCGGACCTGCGCGCGCGGCTGATGGCCGCGATCGAGGACCCGGGGTTCCGCGAATACATGGAGCGGGCGGCGCTGGAATACGCCACGATGGCGGACGCGGACGCGTTCGGCGCCTGGATGGCCGAGGAGGTGGCGACGAGCCGGGACATGCTGCGGCGGCTGGGAATTCTGGATGAGTAGTTCCTCCGCGGGTGGGGCCGCGCGGCTGCGCCTGCTCGCGGAAGCCGGTGTGCTCGCCGTCGTGGCGGCCGGCGTCCTGCTGGACTCGCGCTCCTACCCGGGGTCGCTGGCCGAGGGGGCGCCGGGTCCGGCCTTCTTCCCCCGGCTGCTCGCCGTGCTGCTCATGGGCTGCGCGGCGTGGCTCGCGATCCGGGCCGCGCGACAGCCGCCGGAGTCGGACGCGGGACGTTCCCGCGGGAACGCGAGAACCGGCTCGGGGGCCGGCCGCGGCGCCCGCCTGGGGCTGGGAGCGGCGTGGATCGCCGTCTTCCTTCTCGTCTGGCCGCGGCTCGGGACCGTCGCGTCGGTGCCGCTCCTCGTCGCCGGGCTCATGTGGCTGACGGGCGAGCGCTCGCGGCTCGCGCTCATCTCCGTGCCGCTCGCCTTCGCCGCCTTCATCTATCTCGTGTTCATCGTGGCGCTCGGCGTGCCGCTCCCGTCCGGGTTCTGATCCACCGCCCGTGTCCGCCTTCTTCGACGGCCTGCTGACGGCGCTCCAGCCGGGGAACCTCGCGGCGCTCCTCGCCGGGAGCCTCCTCGGCGTGTTCGCGGGCGCGATGCCGGGGCTGAGTTCGACGGTGGGACTCGCGCTCGTCCTCCCCGTCACCTTCGCCCTCGACCCGACGCCGGCGCTCCTGATGATGGTCTCGATCTACATGGCGGCGGAGTACGGCGGTTCGATCACGGCGATCGCGATCGGCGTGCCGGGGAGTTCGCCCGCCCTCGCCACGACCTTCGACGGCTACGCCATGACGCGGCGCGGCGAGGCGGGACGCGCCCTCGGTATCTCCCTCTTCTCCAGCATGAGCGGCGGGCTCCTCGGCACCGTCCTCCTCGTCCTCGCGCTGGGGCCGCTCTCGCGGGCGGCGATCGCCTTCGGGCCGGCGGAGTACTTCGGGCTCGGCGTGTTCGGGCTCTCCATCGTCGCGAACCTCGTGGGCAAGGATCCGTTCAAGGGGATCGTGAGCGCGCTCCTCGGGCTCCTCTTCTTCATCGTCGGGCTCGACGTGCTCACGGGGGCGCCTCGGCTCACGTTCGGCACCAACGCGCTCATGGACGGCCTCGGGCTCGTGCCGATGCTGATCGGCTTCTTCGCGATCGCGGAGGCGCTGGAGGCGGTGACGGGCCGTCGGCGGTCGACGCCTCCCGGGGATGGAATCGCCGGCGCCCTCCCGAAGGCTCGCGAACTGTTCGGACTGTGGCGCACGATTCTCCGCGGATCCGCCATCGGGGGTCTGATCGGGGCCATTCCCGGGGCCGGGGCGACGATCGCTTCCATCGTGGCGTGGAACGAGGAGCGGCGGGTCTCGAAGACGCCGGAGCGGTTCGGGACGGGCCTGCCGGCCGGCATCGCGGCGCCGGAGGCCGCGAACAACTCCTGCGTGGGGGCGGCGATGATCCCGCTGCTCGCACTCGGGATCCCCGGTTCCGCCAGCGCCGCGGTCCTCCTCGGAGGCCTCACGGTGCAGGGCGTGGCACCCGGTCCGCTGCTCATGACCGAGCGCTCCGAACTCGTCTACGCGCTGTACGCGGGATTCGTGGTGGCGGTGCTTCTCATGCTGGCCGTGGGGCGCCTCGGGATCCCCCTCTGGACGCGGGTGGTCCGGCTGCGGCCGTCGATCCTCATGCCGCTTGTGGTCGCGATCTCGCTCGTGGGCACGTTCTCCCTCCGCGGCAACGCGGCGGATGCGTGGGCCGCCCTCTTCTTCGGGCTCGTCGGCTTCGCTATGCTGCGGGGCGGATACCCGCTCGCGCCGGCGGTGCTCGGCCTCATCCTCGGTCCCATGATCGAGACGAACTATCGGCGGGCGTTGAGCCTGTCCTCGGGGTCGCACTCGATCTTCCTGGAGAGCCCGATCAGCCTGGTTCTGATCGTGCTCGCGGCGGTGAGCTTCGCGGCTCCGGCGGTCCGCAGCCGCCTGATCTCCGGGAGGACACGAGCGCCCGAACCCGACACACACGACGGACCCGACACACACGACGGACCCGACGCATACGACAACGAACCCCGGCACGAGGAACACGAGTGAGCGCAACGCGTGCGGTCATCGACTTCATACTCGAGACGACGATAGACGACTTTCCGGAGCGGCTGCTGTCCGAGGGACGGCGCTGCGTCACCGACGGGACCGGCGTGATCCTCGCCGGGTCGACGGATTCCTGTTCCCGCATCGTCCAGGAGCAGATCGCGGTACAGGGCGGGAACGCGCAGGCGACGATCATCGGTCCGCCGGATGCCCGCGCCCCGGCCTCGCTCGCGGCGCGCGCCAACGGAACGGCGGGCCACGCGATGGACTTCGACGACACGCAGCTCTCGAACGCGCCCGACCGGATCTTCGGCCTCCTCACGCACCCCACGGTCGCGCCTCTCGCGGCGGGATACGCGATGGCGGAGAGGGAAGGGGCCACGGGGGCCGAGTTCCTGGAGGCCTTCCTCGTCGGGTTCGAGGTGGAGTGCAAGATCGCCGAGGCGATCGACCCGCGGCACTACATGGAGGGCTTCCACTCGACGGCCACGATCGGCACGCTCGGCGCCTGCGCGACGGCCGCGAAACTCGCCGGCCTGCAGGCGGACGACCTCGCGATGGCGCTCGGGATCGCCGCCAGCCTCTCGTCGGGGATCCGGCTCGGGTTCGGCACGATGACGAAGCCGCTCCACGCGGGCCGGGCCGCGGAAAACGGCATCCTGGCGGTCGACCTCGCCGCCCGCGGCTTCACCGCGGGGCACGACGCGCTGGAGGCGCCGTGGGGCTTCTTCCGCGTCTTCGGTGGCGGCTTCGAGCCCGAGCGGCTGGTCGGCGCGCTGGGCTCCCCGTACACGCTGCTCGACCCCGGCGTCTCCGTGAAGCCGTTCCCGTCGGGGAGCCTCGGCCACCCCAGCATGGCCGCCATGCTCGAACTCGTCACGGAGCACGACCTCGCGCCCGACGACGTCGCGCACATCACGTTCCGCGCCGGACACAACATCCTGAACCCCCTCCGGTATCCCGTGCCCCGCAACGAACTCGAAGCGAAGTTCTGCATCCCCTTCGTCCTCTCGAGCATCGTCCTGCGGCGGCGGGCCGGGATCCGCGAGTTTCACGACGACTTCGTGCTCTCCGACGAGGCGGCGGACATGATGCGCCGCGTGACGGTCCGGTTCGACGAGGAGATCGACGCCCGCGGGTATGACCGCATGCGGAGCGCGATCGACGTGCGGCTCCGCGACGGGACCGAGCTTCACACCGAGGCGGACACGTATCCCGGCGGACCGGAGCGGCCGCTCACCCGGGACGAGCTGCATGACAAGTTCCGCGACTGTGCGAGCCTCGTGATGGACGGCGCGCAGATCGACGGCGCACTGGACCGGCTCGAACGCGTGGACGAACTCGCACACATCGACGACCTCGTGGACGCCCTCTCGACGGCCCGCGCGGGCGTCGCGGCATGAGGCGCCCGGCCGCTGCCTTTGCCCTGCCGGGAGCGCTGTGGCTCGCCGCCTGCGGCGATGCGACCCGCTCCGGCGAGGCGACGGAAGCCGCCCTGGCCGCGGCGGCCGACGCGGCGGGGCAAGGACCCTACGACGCCCTCCAGGTCGAGACGGATCTCATGGTGGAGATGCGCGACGGCATCCGCCTCGCGACCGACGTCTACCGCCCCTCCCGCGAGTACGAGCCCGTCGACGGGCCGTTTCCCGTCCTCCTCCACCGCACCCCATACGACAAGACCTCGCGCGGCCTCGTGGACCAGGCGCGCTGGTTCACGACGCACGGCTACATCGTCGTGCTGCAGGACACGCGCGGGCTCTACGCTTCGGAGGGCACCTTCCAGAAGTACCACGAGTTCGACGCGCCCGACGGCTACGACACCATCGAGTGGATCACGGAGCTCGACTACGCGGAGCCCTCCGTCGGCATGTGGGGCACCTCCTACGGCGCGCACACGCAGGCCGACGCCGCCAAGCTGAACCCGCCGGGCCTCAGGACGCTCGTGCTCACGATGGGAGGCCTCTCCGACGCCTGGACGCACAAGGTCCGCAACCACGGCGCACTCGAACTCGGCCAGCAACTCGGCTGGGCCCACCTGCAGCTTGCGGCGGTCGCGGACGACCCGGAGATCCGCCTCCGCCTCGCCGAGGAGCCGCCGTCGGACTGGTTCCCCGACACGCCCTTTCGAAAAGGGGAGAACCCGCTCTCCGTCGCGCCGAATTTCGAGGACTACTACCTCACGATGCAGAACCACGGCGACTATGACGACTATTATCGCGGCATCGGCCGCAACTGGGTCGAGTACTACGACCAGACGTCGGACATCCCGATGCTGCACGTGGGCGGCTGGTACGACTCCTACGCCCCGGGCACGATTCAGAGCTTCGTCGAGCTCTCGCGGCGGAAGTCGTCGCCCATGACGCTCCTCATGGGCCCGTGGACGCACGGCGGGAACAGCCGCTCCCATGCCGGCGACATCGAGTTCGGGGCCGAGGCCGCGGTGGAGGATTTCTCGCGCGAGTTTCACTTGCGCTGGTTCGACCGGCACCTCCGGGGGCAGCGCGCGACCGACCTGTTCGAGAGCGACGACCGGCTGGCGGGCGAGGCGGCCGGCCCGGTCACGATCTTCGTCATGGGAGGCGGCGACGGCCGCCGGGACGAGAACGGGCGCCTCTTCCACGGTGGCGAGTGGCGGACCGCGCAGACGTGGCCGCTCGAGGATACCGAAGCGACGCCCTTCTACCTCCGTGCGGGTGGCGGACTTACGCGCGAGTCCCCGAGCCGCGACGAGGGATCGACCGCCTATACGTACGATCCCGAGCACCCGGTGCCCACGATCGGTGGGGCCTTCTCCGGCGCGCTGAAGCGGGGTGGCTACGACCAGCGCGAGCGCACCTTCCGGTCGCTCGAGGGCGGCTCCGAGAACGGCTTCTTCGCCTCCGAGGTCGATGGCCGGCGCACCGCCGACCGGCCCGACGTGCTCGTGTTCGAGACCGGACCCCTGGCGGAGGATCTGGAGGTCATCGGCCCGGTCACCGTCACGTTGTGGACCTCGTCCAGCGCCCCGGACACCGACTTCACCGCCAAGCTAGTCGACGTCTATCCCCCGAACGACGACTATCCGGAAGGATTCGACCTCAATATCACGGACGGAATTCTTCGCGCCCGCTATCGGGATTCCCGCGAGCGCGAGACGTTGATGACGCCCGGAGACGTCTATGAAACGGAGATCCGGCTCTTCCCGACGGCGAACCTGTTCCGGGCCGGTCATCGAATCCGGCTCGAGATCTCGAGTTCCAACTATCCCCGCTTCGACGTGAACCCCAATACGGGCGAACCGCTCGGGCGCCACACGCGCATGGTCCCGGCCGACAACACGATTCATCACGCCGCCGCCCGCCCGTCGGCGATCCACCTCCCGCTCCAAAGGAGATAGACCGTGCAAGACGTCAACTGGCTCGCCGTTCTGGTCGCCGGAGTCGTTCCGATGGTCGTCGGCTTTCTGTGGTACGGCCCGATCTTCGGCAAGCAGTGGCTCTCGCTCATGGAGACCACCGCGGAGGAGATCCAGAAGGACTTCAACCCGGTGAAGACGCATGGAGCGAGTTTCGTCCTCTCGCTCGTCACCGCCTACGTCCTGGCGCAGCTCCTCGCCGTGATGGGCGGCTCCGGCGCCATGATCGGGGTCCACGTGGGGCTGCTGGTCACGATCGGATTCGTTCTCAACGTCGGATACCAGGGCGTGGCCTACGAGAACCGCAAGCCCGGGATCTTCTTCCTGAGCCTGGGCTTCAACGCCGTCGCCCTCATCGGGCAGGCGGTCGTTCTCGCCGTCTGGCCCTGACCTGCGTCAGGTCTCCTCGGACGCTCCGGGCGATCTCGACGATTTCCGGGGCTTGAGGACGAAGCGGTAGATGAGGTAGCCGGCGACGCCGAGCACGAGGACCGTCGGGATCCAGCCCAGGAAATTGAAGATCGTGCCCGCGACGACGGCGGCCGCGATCCCCTCGATGCGTCCGACGATCCGGTGTCGCCGGCGGGCCTTGTCCAGTTCCTGCCGGGAGTAGAGTTCCGGCAGGAGATCCGAGTCCATGTCCTTCATCGGGGCATCCCTCATCAGGCATCCGTCCGGTCCGGGGGCTGGAAGATCCTACGATGGCGGGCCGCGGACCGTTTCCGCCACCGCCCCCTCCGAGCCCTCTCCCGCGTGCGGGGATTCGGTAGGTTCAGGCCGTTCGACATTCCAACGGAGATTCGAAATGCGCGTTTCGACACCACGCTTCCCGGGCCCCGGAGGGCAGTCCGCCGGTCTCCTCTCCGCCGGCCTCCTGCTCGTCCTGTCCGCGGCTCTCGGTCCGTCGCACGCGGCGGCTCAGTCGGCCACGCCGCCCGACGGCGGGTTCGCGGACGCCCAGCGGACCGATGGGGCGATGCCCGTCATCCTCCCGCTGCGGGAGCGGGCCGCCGTCATCGACCGCTGGCTGGAAGGGCGGCTCGAGACGGTGGCGCCCGAGATCATGCGCCGCGAGGGGGTCGACCTCTGGATCGTCGCCGCCCGCGAATACAACGAGGATCCGGTCATCGAGACGATGCTGCCCTCCACGTACATGGCGGCTCGGCGGCGCACCGTCCTCATCCTTCACGACCGGGGACCGGGGCAGCCGCTGGAACGGCTCGCGGTGGCGCGGTACGACATCGGCCCCTTCCCGCGCGCGTGGGACCCGGACAACGAGCCGGACCAGTGGGGGCGGGTGGCGGAGGTCATCGCCGAGCGCGACCCGCAACGCATAGCGGTGAACCGCTCCTCGACCTTCGCGCTCGCGGACGGGCTCACCGGGACGGAGTACGACGCGCTGATGGCCGCGCTCCCGCCGAAGTACCGCGAACGGGTGGCCGGGACCGAGCGCCTCGCGATCGGATGGCTGGAGACGCGGACGCCCGAGGAGATGGAGGTCTATCCCCAGATCGTGCGGATCGCGCACCGGATCATCGCCGAAGGCTTCAGCGCGAAGGTGATTCAGCCCGGCGTGACGACGACCGAGGATGTCGTGTGGTGGTACCGGGAGCGGATCCTCGAACTCAAGCTCGCGACCTGGTTCCAGCCCAGCGTCTCCGTGCAGCGCCATGAGAAGGCGGGCGGCGCGAGGGAAGGGGAGGGGGACTTCTCCGCGCCTCCGGACGAGAACGTCATCCGTCCGGGTGACCTGCTGCACGTGGACTTCGGGATCAAGTACCTGCGCCTGAACACCGACACGCAGCAGCAAGCGTATGTGCTGAAGCCGGGAGAGGACGCGGCGCCCGCGGGTCTCGTCCGCGCGCTCGCCGTCGGGAACCGCCTCCAGGACATCCTCACGGAGAACTTCGCCGCGGGGCGTTCGGGAAACGAGATCCTCGCCGGCGCGCTGGAGCAGGCGAAAGCCGAGGGGATCGATGCGACGATCTACACGCACCCGATCGGCTTCCACGGCCACGGCGCCGGGCCCACGATCGGTCTCTGGGACAACCAGGGCGGTGTGCCGGGCCGCGGCGACTATCCGCTCTTCCCGAACACGGCGCACTCGATCGAACTCAACGCGGCCGTCCCGGTCTCGGAATGGGGCGGACAGACGGTGCGCATCATGCTCGAGGAGGACGCGTTCTTCGACGGCGAGCGCACGTGGTACATCGACGGTCGCCAGGTCGATTTCTGGCTCATCCCGCGATGATCCGAAGACTCGCGACGGGGGCGATCCTGGCGCTTGGAGCCCTGGCCCCGGCGACCGGCGGCGACCTCGCCGCGCAGATGCCGGACGCGTGGGTCCTCGTCGGGCAGGACGCCGCGGACTATCGCCTCAGGCTCGACCCCGAGGTGGCCCATTCCGGGTCTTCGAGCATGCGGCTCGAGGCGCGGGGCAACCGGCGCCGCAGCCAGTGGGCCGCGAGCGTGCAGCTCGTCGACGCCACCGCCTACCGCGGAAAGCGGATGCGTCTCCGCGGATACCTGCGGGCCGACGACGTCGATTCCGGCGGCCTCTGGGTGCGGGTGGACGGCATCCTCGAGGGGAAGTACGCCATGCTCGCCCTGGACAACAGCGAGGACCGGCGCGTCGAGGGAACGCGGGATTGGGAGACGCGCGAGATCGTGGTGGACATCCCGCCGGAAGGCGTTACGATCCTCATCGGGGCGATGATCACGGGCGACGGGGAACTGTGGGTGGACGACCTCTCTTTCGAGGCCGTCGCCGAAGATGTGCCGCTTACGACGGAGCCGGAGGTCGTCATTACGGACCAGCCGTACGCCCGCCCGCCGGGCGTCTTCCCCACACCCACGAACCTGGATTTTGAACGGGAGATGAAGAACGGGAGATGAAGAACGCGATGGAATACCTGGAGTCCGACCGATGAGGCGCGCCGCGCTGGGGGCGCTGGCGCTTGCGGCCTTCGCGGCCGGGTGCGGTGGGGGTGAGCGCGACGGAGCGGCGTCCGCCGCCGCGCGGACTCATGAGTCGGCGGAAGGCGCGCCGGGCTCGTACCGGTCCCTCCCGCCGCTCGAGGTGACGCACCTGGACGGCCGGCCGGCGGACCTCGACCAGTTCCGCGGCCAGGTGGTCGTCCTGAACCTGTGGGCGACCTGGTGCATCCCCTGCCGCGACGAGATGCCCGAGTTGCAGCAGATGCACGCGAAGTACGCGGCGGACCCCTTCGAGGTGGTCGGGATCTCCATCGATGAAGGCGATGTTGCGCTCGTCGAGGGATTCCTGGAGGAGTTCGACATCACCTATCCCAACTTCCTCGGCGATGGTCCCGGACTCACGCAGGCGCTCGACCTCTACCCCGGGGTGCCGCACACGCTGCTGGTGGACGCGGAGGGCCTGATTCGCGGGTACTGGGGCGGCCGCTTCCACCCCTTCGAACCGGAAACGACGGCGCTCGTCGAGAGGGTTCTCTCCGAGGCCCAGTAGCCCGCCGTGAAGAAGCCGCCAGCCGGATGATAGCGGGTTGACGAGCCCGGCCATTCTCGAGATCCGTGCGCTCCGTCTCGGGGACTGGGATTCGGTCCGAAGGATCTACGAGGAAGGGATCGAGACGGGGGACGCGACCTTCGAAACGGAAGCGCCCGGCTGGGAGTCGTGGGACGCGAGTCACCTTGATAGCTGTCGGCTCGTGGCGGAGCGGGAGGGGCGCGTCGTCGGGTGGGCGGCCCTGGCTCCGGTTTCCGGACGCTGCGTGTACGGCGGCGTGGCGGAGGTGAGCGTCTACGTCGACGGCGACGCGCGCGGGGACGGCATCGGCCTCAGGCTCCTGACCGCGCTCGTCGAATCTTCCGAACGGGCCGGGCTCTGGACCCTGCAGGCGGGGATCTTCCCGGAGAACGTCGCAAGTCTCCGCATCCACGAACGAGCCGGCTTCCGCCGCGTGGGGCGACGGGAGCGGTTGGGGAGGCTCGGCGGGCGGTGGCGCGACGTGCTTCTGCTCGAGCGACGCAGCCCTCTCGTGGGGACCGAAACCGGCTGACGTCGGTGTGCCCCTTGACGTTTGGGGTCCGGTAGGCGATCATTGCGCGCGTTCGGACCGGCCCGGCGGTGCCGCGTACGGTCGAACTGAGAAGGCAGGATCGCAGGATCGGGGGGGCCTCTCAACAACGGGTCGCCCCTTTTTCTTTGGTTTTCTGCGTGGCGGATGCCACGACCCTGGCGCGGGGGAGACCGCGTCGAACAGGTCAGCGGTCGGCAGCTACGGGTTTCCCGAACTCCGACATGACTAACGAAGGAGTAGGAAATGCGTACGAGAGGTACCGTGAAGTGGTTCAACGACCAGAAGGGCTTCGGGTTCATTACCCCGGAAGAGGGCGGTAAGGACTGCTTCGTACACCACACGGCGATTCAGGCGGATGGCTTTCGCACTCTGAAGGAGGGCGAGGCCGTCGAGTTCGACGTTACGGACGGGACGAAGGGCCCGGCCGCGGAGAACGTGACCCGCGTCGCGTGACTTGCCGACCGCCAGCAGGCGAACGGTGAACCGAAAAGGGGCCGCCCGGCGACGGGCGGCCCTTTTTTTGTCAGCCTATTCGAAGGCGACTCAGCGTGATCGGTGCGTTGATGCCTCCGATGATGACGGTGACCGGCCCGCGTTGCGTGTCGAGCACTCCTTCAGCTTCGGTGCAGACGATGTGGCCTGTGATCCAGATCCCGTTGTCCCCCGCGCTTCCTTCGATCGTGCAGTCCGAAACGAGATCGACGCCGGTGGCCTCCGGAAGTTGGGCCGACCAGCGGAGGAGCACGTCGGGATGACGATGATCGCCACTCCGTAGCGGACCCGATACGGGAAGTCCGATGCTGACCGTCATGCTGTAGCTGCCGGTCACGACGCCCGGGGTCCGCTCGCGCAGTTCCAGCGTCAGCCGTCCTGACGGAAGTACCGCGTTCCACGTACCCGTAATCGATGGTTGGTCCGGATCCACCTGAGTGACGCCATCGCCGTCGTCACCGCATGCGGCCAGACCGAGAAGCACGATGCCGGTACACCAGTGTCGACGGGCGATCACGTACACGGCCTTTCTCCTTTTCATGCAATGTCCTGCATGGGGTGGGATCCACGAGGCCTACCTCGATAGACGGCGCGAACCGCTGTCCGGTCACATTCTGCGGTCGGGTGACTGCTGTTCCGCTCCACCCCTTCGTGTCTATGATCCGAAGGTGTCAGCGCAGCCCGCATCCCAGCCACGGAGAGCGTCCGATGACCGCCCCGCTCAGCAGTGCCCGAGTCTCTCTTTCGTTTCTTGTCGCCGCAGCCCTTCTGTGCGTCGCCGTGCCGGCGGTTGCGCAGGCGGGGGCCGAGTCAGGTCCGCTGCGCATGGAGGACATCTTCGAGGTCGAGATCGCGGGCGACCCGCAGATCTCGCCCGACGGCCGCCGGATCGTTTACGTCCGCCAGCGCGCCGACATCATTACGGACAGCCGGTTCTCGAACCTCTGGATCGTGGGCTCCGACGGGTCGGGCCACCGGCCGCTCACGTCTGGGGACTTCTCGGACGGTTCGCCCCGCTGGTCGCCCGATGGTACGCGCCTCGCCTTCATCTCGAACCGCAGCGGGAGCGCGCAGATTCACGTCCGCTGGATGGACTCCGGGGAGACCTCGACGATCACGAACGTGACCGAGCCGCCGCGGTCATTCGAATGGTCACCCGATGGGACGCAGATCGCGTTCGGGAAGCTGGTGCCGAAGCCGGCGCCAACGATCGGCGGCATGCCGACGCCGCCGGAGGGCGCGGAGTGGGCCGAGCCCGCGCAGGTTGTCGAGCGGCTCGTATACCGCTTCGACCAGCTCGGAGATCTCCCGCACGGGTTCGTGCACGTCTTCGTCGTCCCGGCGGAAGGCGGAACGGCCCGCCAGATCACGAGCGGCGACAACCACTGGGCCGGGAACGGGATCGGCGGGACGCACTTCTCGTGGACGCCCGATGGCACGGGCCTCGTCATGTCGCGCGATCCCCGCGGCGGCGACACGGAGAGCGTGTTCGTCGCGGACACGGAGGTGTTCGAGGTCTCGGTGGCCGACGGCACGGCGACGCAACTCACGGATCGCCGGGGACCGGACGACGGGCCGATCGTCTCACCGGATGGCGACCACATCGCCTACTTCGGCATGGACGACCGCTTCCAGGGATACCAGCTCACGCGGCTCTACGTGATGAACCGGGACGGGAGCGACCCGCGCTCGATCTCGGACGGGCTCGACCGTGAGGTGTACGGGGCCACGTGGGCGCCCGACGGGTCGGGGCTGTACGCGCTCTACGACGACGAGGGGATGACGAAGCTCGCCCTCTTCGGCCTCGACGACGACGGGAGCGGGCACCGCGTGCTGACCGAGAACGTCGGCGGGGTCGGCCGCGCCTACGCCGGAGCGACGTACTCGGTGGCGGACGACGGCAGCTTCGCGATGAACTACACGACGCTCGCCGTCCTGTCCGAGGTCGCGACGGGTCGCCCCGGGAGCGATGTCCGCGTGCTCACCGGCATCAACGACGACCTGATGGCCAAGCGGCAGATCGGCGAGGTCGAGGAGATCTGGTACGAGTCCTCGCACGACGGACGCCCGATTCACGGCTGGATCATCAAGCCGCCCGGCTTCGACCCCTCGCGCGAGTACCCGCTCATCCTGGAGATCCACGGGGGACCGTTCTCGAACTACGGCGCGCGCTTCGACCTCGAGAAGCAGCTCATGGCGGCGCAGGGCTACGTCGTCCTCTACACGAACCCGCGCGGCAGCACGAGCTACGGCGAGGAGTTCGGGAACCTGATCCACCACGCCTACCCGGGCGACGACTTCTACGACCTCGTGTCCGGCGTCGATGCGGTGATCGACCAGGGATACGTGGATGAGGAGCAGCTCTACGTCGTGGGCGGGAGCGGAGGCGGCGTCCTCACGGCCTGGCTCGTGGGCCGGACGGACCGCTTCCGCGCCGCCGTCTCGTGGTATCCCGTCATCAACTGGTACAGCTTCGTGCTCACGGCCGACATGGCGGCCTACGGCGTCAACTACTGGTTCCCGGGATTCCCGTGGGACCACGTGGAGCACTACGAATCGCGCTCGCTCCTGAGCGTGGTCGAGAACGTGACGACGCCGACGCGGATCGTGACGGGCGAGGAGGACTGGCGCACGCCGATGTCGGAATCCGAGCAGTACTTCAAGGCGCTCAAGCTGCTCGGCGTGGAAACATCGCTCGTGCGCTTCCCCGGCGAGCCGCACGGCATCCGCCGCCGCCCGAGCCATCACATCGGAAAGATGCTGTCGACCCTGGAGTGGTTCCGCCGCTACGCCGCGACAACGTCCTGATCAAACGCGGGCGGCGTATGGGCCGTCGGAGGTTTCTGGAACTCTCCCTCCTCGGCTCGAGCCTGTCGCTGCTGCCCAGGCCGCGTGATGGGTCGGCCCAGACCCTGGCGGCCCGACGCGTCATTGTGGTGGGCGCCGGCATTTCCGGGCTGGCGGCCGCCCGCGCTCTGGCCGATGCGGGTGCTGACGTCATCGTCCTCGAAGCGAAGGACCGGCCGGGCGGCCGGATTCACACGGACTTCAGTCTGGGGGCCCCGTTCGAATACGGGGCGGGCTGGGTGCACGGCCCGAGCGACGACAACCCGATCATGGGCTTGGTCGAGGCGGTGAACGGACGAACGTTCGTCACGGACGACGAGAGCTTGGCGGTATTTGGCGATTCCGGTATGCGCCTTCCCCAAGCTCGAGTCGATGCTATCGACAGGGGGTGGGGAGACGCGCTCGAACGAGCCAGAGATACCGCGCGGCTCGGGGATGGCATGAGTCTGCACGACGCGATCCGGCGGGCGGCGCCCGAGACGCTCGAAGATCCGGGTCTCGTGTGGGCGCTGTCGGCCTATACAGAGTTCTCGAAGGGAGGGGCGATCGAAGACCTCTCCGCCACCCTGCACGACGCGGATGAGGCGTTTCCGGGAGCGGACGTCGTCCTCACGACGGGGTACGACACCATCCTCGGACCATTGGCCGCGGATCTGGACATTCGGCTTGATACGGCGGTGGAGTCGATCACATATGGCGAGCGAGGTGTGACCGTCGTCGCGGGCGAACGCGAATGGACCGGCGATTACATCGTGTGTTCGGCCCCGCTGGGTACGTTGAAGGTGGGAGGGATCCGCTTCGAGCCTCCGCTGCCGTCCGAATACCTGGAGGCCATCGAGTCACTCGGCTTCGGGAGTGTCACCAAGATCGCCCTGAAGTTTGATGTGCCGTTCTGGGATACAGGTACCCAGTATTTTGGTGTCGTGACGAGGGAGAAGGGCCGGTGGTGCTACTGGGTGAACTACCGGACCTTCAGCACCGAGAACATCCTTCTCGGGTTGTCACTGGGCGACTATGCCCCGGTGGCCGACCGAATGTCGGACGCCGAGATGCGCGAAGACGCCCTGCAGGTGCTACGGACCGTCTGGGGCGCCGAGGTCGGGACGCCCACAGAGGTGCGGACCACGCATTGGTCGACGGACCCCACGACCCTCGGGGCCTATACCTACCCGCGCCCCGGGACCCGCAGGGCCGATTTCGATCTGCTCTCCGAGCCCGTCGACGATCGCCTGTTTCTGGTCGGTGAACACACGCTGTTCGATTTCGCGGGCACCACGCACGGGGCGCTAATGAGTGGTCGGCGGGCGGCCCGGCGCATCATCAACCTGGCGCGGCCGCGTAGCTGGTGAGGGCGTCCCCTGCGACGCCCGCGGAACGGACACAGGATTAGGGCTGGACACGAAGATCCGCCCATCGTACTCTGTGATTGTTGAATATCATACCTCTGGAGTACGATATGCAACAATTTATACCAAGGCCGCAGCTCCACAGCGCGATCCGCCGAGGGCTGTCCGAAGCTCCGGTGGTCGCTCTTCTGGGCGCACGCCAAGTCGGAAAAACGACGCTTGCCGAGCACGTCGTGTCCGCCTGGGACGGTCGATCCATCATCTTCGACCTGGAAGCGCGAGGCGAGAGGGCGGCCCTCTCCGCGACACCCGAGAGGGTGCTCCGCGGCACCGATGGGCTCGTCGTTATCGACGAGATCCAGCGCATGCCCGAGCTCTTTGAGGTCCTGCGCCCGATCTGCGACGCCCGCGACCGCAAGGCCGTGTTCCTCGTATTGGGCAGCGCTTCGCTGGATCTGATCGAAGGCGTGTCCGAGACCCTGGCCGGTCGCGTCCTGTTCGTGGACGTGGGCGGCATCTCCATCGCCGAAGCGGGGCCCGAAAACCAGGACCGGTTGTGGCTGCGGGGCGGGTTTCCGCGAGCTTACCTCGCCTCGTCAAGCGGAGCCTGGTCCCGGTGGATGGAATCGTTCACGCGCACATTCCTGGAACGGGACATTCCGGGACTGCGTTCGAGAGTCGCACCCGCGGCGGTGGGTCGCTTCTGGAGGATGCTGGCACACTACCACGGACAGACGTGGAACGCGGCCGAATTGGCGCGCTCCATGGACGTGAGCGTGACCGCCGTACGGAACTACCGCGATCTGCTGTCAGGTTCGTTCATGATCCGCCAACTCCCGCCGTGGTTCGAGAATCTGGGCAAGCGGCTCGTGAAATCGCCGAAGGTCTTCATTCGCGACAGCGGTATCCTGCATTCCCTGCTCGGGATCGAGGAAATGACGGAGTTGGCCGTGAATCCCCGGTACGGTGCCAGTTGGGAGGGGTTCGCTCTCGAGCAGACGCTCCTCGAGCACGGAGAGCGCGAGGCCTACTTCTACGGAACCCAGCGGGGGGCGGAACTGGACCTCCTGCTCCTGCGGCGCGGACGGCGCTGGGGTTTCGAGTTCAAGTGCACGGAGGCGCCCCGGACCACGAAGTCGATGCACGTCGTGATCCGGGATCTGAACCTCGAGCGTCTATGGGTCGTCTATCCGGGGGATGTCGAGTACCCGCTGACCGACACCATCACCGCGCTGCCGCTGAAGCGAATCGCGGATATCTCGCTGAGTTAGCGGGCCACCTGGAAGGGGACGGTCGCGACCTGATCGTCCCACCAGATCGTGAACACGCCGCCCTCCTGCGTCATGTCCATGAACGAGATCGTGAGCTGGTCGGCGGACATCATGATTGCGTCCACATCCATGCTCGTGCGCAGCACATCGCGATCCGGCGTGTAGCCGTAGGACCCCCAGAGCGCGTCCGGGTTCTCCTCACGGAAATTGTCCTTCGCGCCCCAGTTCGAGAAGATCAGCGTCCACTCCGTCTCGGTGAGTTCCGCGAACACGCTGTACTCGCCGGCCGGCAGGCGCTCGCCGCCGAACATGAGGTCCGTCTCGGTCATGAAACGGGTGGACTGGTCCGCGCCGACGCGCCACAGCGGCGCCCCGCGCAGGAACTGCTGGCCATACTCATCGCCCGAGCCGAACAGGTCGCGGCCGCGCAGGATGGGGCGGCCGTATGTCACGACGACCCAGGAGCCGCCCTCGTAGCCGCCGTCCGCGTTGAACGAGCCTCCGACCTGTGTGGCGGCCTCTCCGCGCGGGCTCATGCGCCGGTCCTGGGCCTCCGCGGCCGTGGCGAAGGCAAGGGCAACGCCAAGGGCGAGGGCAAGGCAGGGGATGGCGCGGAACATCTTCTTCATTCGTACCTCCAAGCAGGTTCAAGCGCGGCATCGCCGGCCGGCGATGCGCGAACAATTCTCAACAGCGACGGGCATCCTATGGTGGCGCGCGCGAACCCGAAAGCCGGGCGCGTCGCCGCGGCACGCGGGCTCCGATACAATATCGACCCATGAAGAGAACACGGCCCGCAAGCGGAACGTTTCGGTTCATCCTTGCGGCGGGCGGTCTGGTCGCGGCTGCGGCGTGTGGAGGCCGGACGCCCGAGGCGGGAGAGACCGGAGGGGCGGTCTCGCTCGAGGCGGTGCGGGCGGAGATCGAACGCGTCACCCGGCGTTGGGAAGCTTCGCTGATCGCGGGAGCGCCGGGCGACGCCGTCGCCGACGTCTTCACCCCGGACGCGGTGCGGCTGCCGTCCGGAGAGCCGGCGGTTCGGGGGCACGAAGCCATTGTTCGCGCACTCGCCGGTTCCGTTCCGCTGCGCGAGGCCCGGTTCACGATCGAGGACATCGAAGTGGACGGCGACCTGGCGTTCGCGAACGGGACGTACCGGGTGCGCGGCCCCGACGATGTCGAACTCGGCGGAAAATTTCTCGAGGTGTGGAAGCGGCTCGAAACCGGGTGGCGTATCCACCGCGTCATGTGGGACTGACGCCCCGGTCCAAAGCGCTTCCGGCCCTCGGATAACTCCAGGAGATACGGACGAATGATGGGAACGGCGAGAACAGCGGGAACGGGAAGGGCGGCGTCCACCGACGCCGTGCACGCAGGAGAGCAGGAGCCGAGGCCCGAGGGGGCCGTCGTCACGCCGATCTACCAGACGGCGAACTACGAGCTTCACGGCGAGGACTACCACGACATCGGGTACATCCGGCTCAGCACGACGCCGAACCATCGCGTGCTCGGGGAGCGCATCGCGGCGCTGGAGGCGACGGAAGCGGCCCTCGTCCTCGGCAGCGGGATGGCGGCGATCTCGGGGTCGCTGCTCACGCTGCTGTCCGCCGGCGACCATGTGCTCGTGCAGGACACCCTGTACGGCGGCACGGCCGCCTTCCTGCAGCAGGACCTGCCGCGGTTCCGGATCGGGCACACGGTGATCGACCCTCAGGAGCCGTCGAGCTGGGCGGCCTCGCTGACGCCGACCACGCGCGCCATGTACGTGGAGACCCTCACGAATCCGCTCGTGCAGGTCGCGGACCTGGAGGCCGTCGTGGCGTTCGCGCGCGAGCACGGGCTCGTGACCCTGATCGACAACACGTTCGCGAGCCCCATCAACTTCAGGCCGGCGGAAATCGGCTTCGATCTCGTGCTCGAGAGTTGCACGAAGTACATGAACGGCCACAGCGACATCGTGGCCGGGAGCGTGGCCGGGCCGGCGGACCTCGTGCGCCGCGTGAAGGTGATGCAGGACCATCTCGGCGGCTCCCTCGACCCGCACGCGGCGTTCCTGCTCGAGCGCGGGCTGAAGACGCTGAGCGTGCGCGTCCGCGAGCAGAACGCGTCGGCCGGGCGGCTGGCGGCGCGGCTCGAGGCGCACCCGGCCGTGTCCGTCGTGCACTATCCGGGACTGGCGAGCCACGCCCAGCACGAGCGGGCCGCGCGCCTGTTCGACGGCTTCGGAGGGATGCTGTCATTCGAGCTCGAGGGCGGGGTCGACGCGGCCGATGCCTTCATCTCCGCGCTGGAGATCCCGATGGTCGCGGCCAGTCTCGGGGGCCCGGAGTCGCTCGTCGTGCGGCCCGCAGCGGCCGTCCACGCGGGCATGTCCGCCGAGGAGCGAGCGAAGGCGGGCATCCGGGACGCCCTCATCCGCTTCTCCACCGGACTGGAAGCGACGGAGGATCTCGCGGCCGACCTCGACCGGGCGCTGGCGAGCCTGCCGCGGGCGGTCGCGGGCCTCACCGCGTGAGGCCTCCCGGCCTGCCGGAGATCGAGGCGGCGCGCGAACGGGTCTACGCGGCGGCGCTCCGCTCGCCGCTCGTCCGCCTCGGCGTCGACGAGGGACCGGAGATCTGGCTCAAGCTCGAAAACCTGCAGCCGATCGGCTCGTTCAAGATCCGGGGTTCCGCGAACGCGATCGGCCTGATCCCGCCCGCGGAGCTGGCGGCGGGAGTATGGACGGCGAGCGCGGGGAACATGGCGCAGGGTGTCGCCTGGAACGCGAGGCGTCTCGGCGTCCCGTGCTCGGTCGTCGTCCCGGAGACGGCGCCCGGGCTCAAGCTGGACGCGATCGCCCGGCTCGGCGCGACCGCCGTCAAGACCTCCGTCGCCTCCTGGTTCGAGGTGTTCCGCACGCAGCGCTTCGACGGGATGGGCGGACGGTTCGTCCACGCCTTCATGGACCGCGACGTGATGGCGGGGAACGGAACCATCGCGCTCGAACTGATCGAGGACCTCCCCGACGTGGACGCGGTCGTCGTCCCCTTCGGGGGAGGCGGACTCGCGTGCGGGATCGCGGCCGGCATGCGGGCCGTCGCGCCGCACGTTCCCGTCTTCGCGTCCGAGGTCGCGGGTCAGGCCCCGCTCGCGGAGTCGCTGCGCGCGGGCCGGGCCGTCTCGATCTCCTACACCCCCTCGTTCGTCGATGGTATCGGGGGTCCGCACGTGGAACCCGCAATGTGGGAACTGGCGCGGGATCTCCTCGCGGGCTCCGTCGAGATCACGCTCGACGACACCGCCGACGCGATCCGGCTGCTCGCGGCCCGCAACCGCGTGGTCGCCGAGGGCGCGGGGGCCTCCTCCGTCGCGGCCGCCCTGTCGGGCGGGGTGAAGGGGGACAGAATTGTCTGTATCGTGTCCGGAGGGAATCTGGATCCGTCCACCCTCGCCACCATTCTCGCGGGCGACGTGCCATGAGCGACATGACCGAGCCGCCGGCCCCCCGCGAACCGTCTGCCCACGACCCACCCGCGACGCTCACCGCCGTCCAGGTCTCGCAGATCCTGAAGCGGGCGGCCGAGATCGACGCCCGCGGCGATGCGATGACCGTCGAGGAACTGGAACGCATCGCCGGCGAGGCGGGGATCGACCCGCGCGCGACGCGAACCGCGATCGCTGAACTGGTCGCGGAGGAGATGCCGGTTCCTCCCGCCGCCGCCCCGCAGCCTCCGGCGGTCCCCGCGACCCGCGCCGGACACCCGGCCTCCCCCTCTCCCGGACGCATCATCGCGGGCGGGGCCGTCGGCGCGGCCTTCGGGTTCATCTTTGCGAGCTCGCTCGGGGGCGCCATCGCGGCATCCGGCGCCACGATGATCTACCTCATGCTGCGCGCCATGCAGGCCATGAAGCGCGGCAGCCAGCTCGACTTTCAGCTCCAGAACTTCACCCTCTGGTTCGTGTCGACACTGATCCTCTCGGCCGCGTTCGAGGTTGAGGGGTTCCTGTTGTCCGTGCTCTGCTGGATCCTCACCTCGGCCATCGGCGGACTCCTCGTCCGCTTCGGCCCCCGCGAGGAGGAGCCGGCGGAAGAAGTCCCGCAGCTCGAATCCGGAGGCCGCTGAAGTGTCGTCCCGAAAGTCCACATCCGCCGCGCAGACGCCCGGCTCGATCCCGGCCCCGGAGCCTCCCGACGCCCCCGATCAGGAAGACGACGGGAGCGACGGGAGCGGGTCCGGGGGCGGCGGATCCTAGCGCTGCGGCGATCGCGCCCCGGCTGGACGGGCTGGATGCTCCTCATCCTCCTCGCGACCGCGGTCCTGCTCGCCGCGTGGGCGTTCTGGTGGGAACCGGGCCGACTGGTCCTCACCCGGGCCGACCTCGAGGTGCCGGGATGGCCCGAGGGGGAGGAAACCCGTATCGCGCTCATTGCCGACCTGCACGTGGGCTCGCCCCGAAACGGACGGGACAACCTGCGCCGCGTCGTGCGGCGGGTGAACGAGACACTCCCGGATCTCGTTCTCATCGCGGGCGATCTGACGATCGACAACGTGGTGGGCGGCCGATTCGTGCCGCCGGAGGAGATCGCCGAGGACCTCGCCGCTCTCGACGCCCGCTACGGCGTGTTCGCGGTGCTCGGCAACCACGACCGCTGGCTGTCGGCCGCACGCGTGGAAGAGGCGCTCTCCGGCGTGGGAATCACCGTGCTCGACAACCGGGGCCAACGGGCGCGCGTGCGGGGCAACGACATCTGGATCGCGGGCGTGGCGGATTTCTGGACGGGCCATCCGTCGGTCGAGGCCGCGCTCGATGGGGTCCGGCCTGGAGAACCCGTGATCGTCGTCACGCATAATCCGGACATCTTCCCGGAGGTACCGGCGCGGGCCTCCCTGACGCTGGCCGGTCACACGCACGGCGGGCAGGTGATCATCCCGTTCGTGGGTCCCGGGATCACCCCCTCCCGCTTCGGCGACCGCTACGCGGCGGGTCACGTGGTGGAGGACGGACGACACCTCTTCGTGACGACCGGCGTGGGGACGAGCCGGCTCGGCGTGCGCTTCCTCGTGCCGCCCGAAGTCGCCGCGCTCCGGCTCACGCGCTGCGAATCCTGCGAGTTGCTGCCGGAGTGACTATCATGCCGCCCACGGGCTGCCAGCCCGCGGTTGGAACCTCGAACCGGACTTGAAATCGGAGTGACACCGAACATGCCGTCTCATTCGAACCCGCGCGCCCGCGGCGGGCGTTTCCCGGGCGCCGCGTGGCCCCTGGCCATCGCAAGCCTGGTCCTGCTTCCCCTCGCGGCCGCCGCCCAGGAAGACAAGCTGCCGCCGCCCGATGGCTGGCTCGCCCGAGCCGACCACGGAGGCGACGGCGTGGAGGCCCTCCAGGAGATGCCGCCCGGCTGGCACGTCACCACGGGGCCGGCCGGCATCTTCTACGATCCCGAGACCCGCGCGGATGGCGACTTTCGCGTCGAGTCGACCGTTTTCCTGTTCGACCCCGAAGGCCGGAACGAAGGGTTCGGCGTCTTCATCGGCGGCACGGATCTCCAGGGAGACGGCCAGGCCTACACCTACCTTCTCATCCGGTCGGACGGGAGCGTGATCGTGAAGCGCCGGGATGGCGACGAGACCTCCACGCTCCTTGAGTGGACGAAGCACGAGGCGGTCGTCACGTGGGCGGCACGGGGCGAGGGCGCGGCGACGGCGAAGAACGTCCTCTTCGTCGAGGCCGGGGGCGAAGAGGTGGTCTTCGGCGTGAACGAGCAGGAGGTGTTCCGGACGGCGAGAACGGGCCAGCACGTCGACGGCGTCGTGGGGCTGAGGGTCAACCACGGCCTCAACCTGCACTTTTCCTCGCTGGAGGTGACCGATGGCTGAGCCCACGGCGGGGCCGGCCGGCTCCGGATCGGCGCGGCTCGAGGCGATCTGGCTCAAGTCGGCACGGAGCGGCCCCATGGAGTCGGTCCCGGAAGCGACGCTCGTCGCGGGAAAGGGCTTGGAGGGGAACGCCGACCTCGGTGGCTACCGGCAGGTGACGCTCCTCGACGCGGACGCCTGGGAGACGGCGACGCGGGAGGTCGGTGTCGATCTGGCCCCGGATGCCCGCCGGGCCAACCTGCTCGTGCGCGGCGTAGACTTCTGCGAGACCGCGGACCGGGTGCTGCGGATCGCGGGCTGTCGCATCCGCATTCGCGGCGAGACGCTGCCCTGCGGGCGCATGGAGGATGCGGCGCCCGGGCTCAAGGCGGCGCTGGCGCCCGACTGGCGCGGCGGCGCGTACGGAATGGTGCTCGAGGGCGGCCCCCTCGCCCTCGGCGATGCGGTGGCCTGGGAATCCTGACCGCCAGCCCCGCGCTCCGCCACGCCGTCCTCGCGGCTCTCGTGGTCGGGTGTGGCGCTCCGGCCTCCGAAGCGGCCCCCCCGACCCGAGCGGGCACACTCTCCGTCTTCGAGGCGGAACTCTTCTACCAGACGGTCGGGGTCGGAGAGCCGGTCGTCGTCGTGCACGGCGGACCGGGTCTGGACCACTCCTACCTTCGTCCGTGGTTCGGACCGCTGGCGGAGACGAATCAGGTCATCTTCTACGATCAGCGGGGCCTGGGGGCGTCGAGGGCCGTGGTGAACGCGGCGAGCCTCTCGATGGAGCGCTACCTCACGGACATTGACCGGATCCGGGAACACGTAGCGCAACGCGAGAAGATCACGCTGCTCGCGCACTCGTGGGGAGCGATTCCGGCCCTCCTCTACGCCACGGAGCGCCCCGAGCGGCTGAGTGCGCTCATCCTCGTCGCCCCCGTCGAGCCGGGCAGCCGGTTTCGGGAGCAGACCGATGAGAACCAGTTGGCCAGGAGGGATTCGGTCGACCTCGCGGCCATCGACTCGATTCGGGCGACGCCGGAGTTCGCGGCGCGGGAGGCGGAGGCCATCAGCCAGGTCTTTTTCCACGTCTTCCGCGGGACGTTCGCGGACGGAAGCGTCGCGGACAGCCTGCTTCGCCTCTCCCTGCACGAGCGGACGGCGCGCCAGGGGCAGCTCGTCGCGAGCCTGCTCATGACGCCGCTCCAGGGGCTCGACTTCTGGGACCTTCTCGGCGAGATCGAAATCCCGGTGCTCATCGTGCACGGCGCGCAGGATCCGATCCCCACCGAGATGGTGGAGGCGATGAACGAGGCGCTGCCTGACAGTCGCCTGATTCGGGTCGATGGATCGGGACATTTTCCGTTCATCGAGAAGCCGGCGCCGTTGTGGGACGGCGTGCGGGAATTCCTTCAGCGGCGGCCGCGGGAAGGACCGTGACCGCGGACGGCCCGGCGCCGGGCCCGGTCCGCGACCCGGCCGCCCTGAGAGGTGTCCTCTCCCGCCTCAATGAAGCGCGGCTCGCGCCCGAACACAGTTCCGCCCGCCTCGGCGCCATGCTTTCGGGGTTCGAAGAGCTTGCCGCCGTCCTGCCGGGCGAGGACCGCCGGCCGGGCGAGGATCGCCGGCCGGGGGCGGCCGGGGCGCTGGCGGAACTCGAGGCGCTTCTGGCCGAACCGGACGCGGAAACCGGCGCCGGGGCGCTGCGCGGGTATCTCGAACCGATCCTCGAGCGGCTGATCGAGGCCCTGCTCGACCATCCGGAGCGGCGTCTGGCCGCGTACGGGTCCCTCCTCCCCGGCGAGAACAACCATCATCACGTGGCGTCGCTCGTCGGGCGCTGGGTGGAAGGGGCGGTAGAGGGCACGCTTCACGACCGGGGCTGGGCGGCGCGACAGGGTTATCCCGGGTTCGTCCCCGGAACTTCCGGCGACCGCGTCGCGGTGAAGGTGTTCGAGAGTCTCGCGCTCCCCGAGGCCTGGGACCGGCTCGACGCCTTCGAGGGCGAGGCGTATCGGAGGATCCTCGCCCCCATCGAGATGAAGTCGGGGACCGGAGCCGGAAGCGAGACCGTGTGGCGGGTCTGTAACATCTATGAACTCACGGACCTCGCCGGCCCGGCCCGCGCGTCGGATCGCGAGAGCGGCCCCGCCTGAGCCGCGTCAGGCCGCTATTCGTCGGCCTTCACCTCCTCCCACACGGCGTCGAGCGTCTCGAGGTCCGCGCCCTTCCACTCGAGGCCGCGGCTCTCCGCGAGTTCGATCATGCGCCGGCAGCGGCGCTCGAATTTCTCGACCGCGCCGAGAAGCGCGTTGGCCGGGTGAACGCCGGCCCACCGCGAGGCGTTCACCACCGCGAAGAGCAGATCGCCCACCTCCGCGGCGACCTCCGGGCTCGCCTCCCCGATCCGGGGCGGGGCGGCCGACCCGGGAGACTCCGACGCGTCTTCGGCCGCCGCGTGCTCGAGTTCTGCCGTCTCTTCACGCACCTTCTCCATGGGACCCGCGAGATCGGGCCAGTCGAACCCGAACCCGGCCATCCGCTCCTGCACGCGGGCCGCGCGGCTGAGAGGGTCGAGCCCGGTCGATACTCCGTGGAAGGGATCGTCGGGTGACTCGCGTTCCGCGGCCTTGAGCGACTCCCAGTCGGGCGGGGCGTCGGCATCGCCGTACACGTGCGGGTGGCGGGCCTCCATCTTCGCCTCCAGCGCTTCGACGACATCGGCGGCCCCGAAGGCGCCGCGCTCTTCGGCGAGCACGATCTGGAAGGCGACGTTCAGGAGCAGGTCGCCCAGTTCGCCCGACAGGTCGCCATCGTCCCCGACCCGGATCGCGTCCGCGACTTCGTGCGCCTCCTCCAGGAGATAGGGACGGAGCGTCTGTGGCGTCTGCTTCGCGTCCCAGGGACAGCGGACGCGCAGGAAGCGGACGAGCGCGAGGACGCGGGCGACGGCATCATCCCCTTCGCGCCCGGCTTCCGCGTGGAGACGCTCGAGGCCGGCGGCGGTTGGCTCTTGCATGACGGCGAAAGTATCATCCCGTGGCAGGACGCGAACCTTCCCCGAACCCCTGGCGACGCTTGACCCCGAGCCGCGAAGACCCTCCCTACCGAGCGTGGCTCGAGGTCGATCTGGCGGCGCTGTCGCGGAACGCCCGGCGCGTGGCGAAGCACGTGGCCCCCGCCCGCTTCGTCCCCATGGTAAAGGCGGACGCGTACGGCCTCGGCGCGATCGAGGTCGCGCGCGCCCTGGACCGGCTGGAGCCCTACGCGTTCGGGGTCGCAACCCCGCCGGAAGGCGCCGAACTCCGGCGGGGCGGGATCGAGCGCCGCATCATCGTTTTCGCCCCCTCGGCCACCGCCGAGATCTCCCAGCTCCTCGACGCGCGGCTCGAGAGCGCGGCGCTGAGCCTGGCGTCGTTCGAGAAGCTCGAGGCCGGCGCTGGAGGGGCGTCCGCGCAGATTCCCGTCCACCTCGAGATCGACACCGGCATGGGCCGCGCGGGCCTCCCGGCGGCCGAGGCCGCGGCGTGGACGCCCGAGGTCGCGTCGATTCTCTCGCGGGGCGGGGTGTCACTGGAGAGCGTCTATACCCATTTCCATTCCGCCGGAACGGATCCGGCCGCGACATCCCTTCAGTTGGCCCGCTTGCTGCAGGCCGCAGCGGTCCTGGAAGAGGCCGGCGTCGAGATCCCCTTCCTGCATGCGGCGAACAGCGATGCGATGATGGCGGCTCCGCAGTATCATCTGGGGCTCGTCAGACCGGGGATCTACCTGTACGGGGGACGGCGGGGGACGGGCGTCGCGGGGGCGCCGGCGGACCCGGAGAGTGTGGCGCGGGTACGCGCGAGGGTGCTGGAAGTCCGTGACCTGGAGCCGGGCTCGACGGTCAGCTACGGGGCTACCTACACGACGAAGCGTGCCGAACGTCTCGCGACTCTGGGGATCGGTTACGCGGACGGGTTGCCGTGGCGTCTATCGAACCGGGGACGAGCGCTCATCCGCGGGGTCCAGGTACCGATCCGGGGCGGTGTCTGCATGGACGTGACGTCGGTAGACGTTTCCGGCGCGCCGGGTGTCGAAGCTGGGGACGTGGCCACGCTGCTGGGCCGTGACGGAGGGGAAGAGGTCGGGCTGGCGGATTTCGCGGAGACCGCCGGGACGATCGAATACGAGGTGCTGACGGCGATCGGACGCCGCCTGCCGCGACACTACGCGGGCGGATCGGCCGACGCCGCGGATGGGAGCCGATGACCGAGACTCGAGTGACAGGCGGAGAGCCGCGCTCATGGGAGGACCTCGCCGCCCGGGCGAGGGTCGCCCGCGAGCGCGCGTACGCTCCATACTCCCGTTTCCTCGTCGGCGCGACGCTCGAGGCCGATGACGGCCGCGTATTCGCCGGGTGCAACGTGGAGAACGCTTCGTATCCCGTGGGGATGTGCGCGGAGCGGGTCGCGCTGGGGCACGCGGTGGCTTCGGGAGCGCGCGCCTTCTCCCGCATAGCGATCGTGACGAGCGGCGCCAGCCCGGCCCCGCCGTGCGGGATGTGTCGCCAGGCTCTCGCCGAGTTCGGCCGGAAACTCGAGATCATGAGCATCGGAACGAACGGGGAGACCGCGGTCTGGTGGTTGCGGGATTTGCTGCCGGCGAACTTCTCGCTGGAGCGGATGGCCGCGCCGGCGGAGGCGGGCCCGTGAACGGACGGAGACTCGCGGCGGTCGTCACGATGGTTCTCCCGGTCATGCTGGGCGCATGCGCGGAGGATCCGCTCTCGCTGGGCTCCGAGAAGGTGCCGGGCGCCGGCGTGGAGACCCGGGACGTCACGATCTCCGTCTCCGAACTGTCGACCTGGCGGGACACGACGCTGACCGGCTTCGCCCGGCCGTCCACCGCGCGGTTCGTGCACGTCTCGGTCGGTACGGACGTGTCGAGCCGCGGGCTCGCGCGCTTCAACGTCCCGGACACGATCCGGACATTCGTCGACACCCTGCCGGCCGCGAAGTTCGAGGAGGTGGAGTTCGTGCTCGGCTTCGACACGATCCGCTCCGAGTTCACGGAGTTTCCCATCACCGTAAAGCTCGTCGAACTGGGGGAGCGTTTCGAGCCTCATCGTGCGACCTGGCAGGAGGCGGCGGCCGGAGTCCCATGGACGGAGCCCGGAGGGAGCCTCGGGGTCGAGATCGCGTCGGCGGTGCTGGAGGCGGTGTCGGATACGCTCCTCATGACGCCGGCCGTGGCGGAGGACTCGCTGATGAAGGCGTGGCAGCGGGCGGACGGCGGCAACGGCTTCGCCATCGTGCTGGACGGCCCCGAAACGAAACTCCGCATTACGCAGATGGCTCTCCGGTACGATCCCACGCTCGTCGGGCGAAGCATCCCGGTCCCGCAGTCCCAGTTCTGGGAGGATCCCACGTTCATCCTGGATCCCCCGCAGCCTCCCACCGGCACGGAGCTTCGCGTCGGCGGTCTCCCGGCCTCGCGCATCTACTTCGAGTTCGTGCCGCCCGGTACCCTCGGCGAAGCGGGGCTTGAAGGGGCTACGGTAAGCCAGGCCGAAGTCATCCTGCATCCTCTGGCCGCGCCCGATCTGTATGCGGCGGAGCGCCCGATCGAGGCCCGAAAGGTGAGTCTGCTCGGCGACCCGTTCGAGGTAGGTGAAAAGACCCCCATCGGGAGCGGGGACCTGCTCACGACGACGCTCGATCCCGCCAGACTCCGCGAGGGTGAGCCGGTCCGCCTCGACATCACGCTGCTGCTGGCGCGGGCCGTCCAGGATTCGCTGAAACGCATCCGGATCGGCTTCCGTGCGGATCCGGATGCGCAGGCGCTGGGCTACTGGGAGTTCGGCTCCGCCGAATCGCCGCCGGAGTTCCAGCCGCGGGTCCGCATCGTGTTCAGTTCCGCGCCCGCTTTCACGGTGCCGTGATGCGGGCCGTCTTCGTTCTCGCCGCGCTGGTCGCTTCGCCCGCTGCCGTTTTCGCGCAGACACCGATCACGGCCGTCGGACTCGGATATCCGGTCGCGCCCCTGGATGGCCGCTCGGCGGCGCTCGGCGGGTCGGGCAGCCTGCTCGGCGGATCGTACAGCCTCACGAACCCCGCCGACCTCCTCCTTCACGCCGAACCCGGGTTCTCCGTCTCGCTGGCCAGCGAGGGCGTGACGCTGGAGGGTGAGAGCAGGTCGCTCGATACGGGACGAGGGCGTTTCACGACGATCCGCGCGCTCGTCCCCTACAACGACTGGGCGTTCAGCCTGGCCTTCGGCGGCGAGTTCGACCAGGACTGGTCCAACATCCTGCAGGACACGCTGCGGCTGACCGATGGCATGGTTCCGTACGAGGAGACCCGGGAGCACAACGGCGGGATCAGCGCGATCGATGTGTCGCTCGCGCGTCGCCTCGGACCGCTGGGTCTCGGGATCTCCGCCCAGCGGCTCACCGGATCGCTGCGGCAGTCGTTCTTCCGTCAGTTCGATGATCCGATCGGAGGGGCTCCCGCGCTCGGCGGCATCGTGGGGGCGAGGGAGCTGTCGTGGCGAGCCTGGCGCTTCAAGGGAGGTGGGTCGATCCGGCTGGGCGACCGCGTGGTGGCCGGCGTTGCGCTCGGGACGGGAGGGACGCTGTACGCGATCCCCGAAGCGGCGGATGAACCCGAGGCGGAGTTCGATCTGCCGACCTCGATCGAACTTGGCGGTAGCGTGCGCGTGACGGACCACCTCCTCGTCACCGCCGGTGGCGGCCGGACCGGGTGGTCCGCCGTGGGGTCGCGCGATGAGGCGGCCGGCTCCGCGTTCCAATCCCACGACACCACCTGGCTGGGAGGGGGGGTCGAATACGGTGCGCTCTCCCTGCTCGGCGGGAGGCTGCCGCTTCGGGCCGGCTGGCGAAGGACGGGGCTTCCCTTCAGCCCGGGTACGGAAGCGCTCGAAGAGTCCGCTTTCACCGGTGGCTTCGGCTGGGAGTTCCAGGATGGACTCGCCGTGTTCGATCTTGCCGTCGAGAGCGGATCGCGCGGCGACGTCGCGACGGCCGGCTTCGCGGAGAGCTTCCGGCGCGTCACGCTCTCCTTCTCCCTCCGGCAGCGTTGAGCCACCCATGGAGAGGCCGAATCTCGTCACGATGAAGACGACCGCCGCGGATCGCCCCCGCGACCCCCGCCCGCTCGGGGGGCGGGTCTACATCGAGACCTACGGGTGTCAGATGAACATCAACGACACCGAGTTGATGGAGGGGCTGCTCGTCGACGAAGGCTTCGTGAGCGTGGACGCGCCCGAGCGTGCCGATGTCATCCTCGTGAACACCTGTGCGATTCGCGAGCACGCGGAGCAGCGCGTTCGAGGCCGGATCGGCGAGCTGCAGCGTCACCGCAAGCGGCATTCCGGCCTCGTGCTGGGGGTGACGGGGTGCATGGCGCAGCGGCTGGGCCCACGGCTCATCGAGGAAGCGGCGGGCGTGGACGTGGTGGCCGGGCCGGATGCGTACCGCGCCCTGCCGGAACTCATCGGTTCGATCCGGGCGAACGCGATCGAGCGCGGACAGACGCTGCTCGGACTCGACGCGGAAGAGAACTACGAGGGCGTGGACAGCGTGAGGCGGGAAGGCGTAAGCGCCTGGATCACGGTCCAGCGCGGCTGCGATCACCGCTGCACCTTCTGCATCGTTCCCTACGTAAGGGGATCCGAGAAGAACCGGACGCCCGAGGCGGTCCTCGTCGAGACCCGGCGCGCCGTGGAGGAGGGGTTCACCGAAGTCGTGCTCCTCGGGCAGACCGTGAACTCGTATGAGTCCGGAGACTGGAACTTCGCGACGCTGCTGCGGGCCGTAAGCCGCGTGGACGGCATCCGCCGCGTGCGATTCACCTCGCCCCATCCCAACGATGTGACGCCGGAACTGCTCGACGTGATGGCGGGGGAGCCGACGGTCTGCCGCCAGCTCCACCTGCCCGTGCAATCGGGCTCCGATCGCATTCTCAAGCGCATGGTCCGGCGCTACACGAGCAAGGGATTCCTCGAGAAGGTCGACGCCGCGCGCCGCGAGGTTCCCGGCATCGCGCTCTCCACGGACGTGATCGTGGGTTTCCCGGGGGAGATGGACGCGGATTTCGAGGCCACGCTGGAGCTGATGCGGGACGTGCGGTTCGACGATGCCTATCTGTACAAATATTCGCTGCGCGAAGGGACGCCGGCTACGCGCTTCCCGGATGCGGATTTCGTGCCGGACGAAGTGGGTTCGGAGCGGCTGGAACGACTGATCGGCGAGCACCGCGCGATCCAGCGCGAGATCAACGAGTCAGAGGTGGGTTCGCGGCGCGAAGTCCTGATCGAGCGCTCCGCACGCTCGCCGGGCGATGTGCTCGGCAGGACGGAGCAGAACAAGGTCGTCGCCTTCCCCGGAGACCCCTGCCGGATCGGTACGTACGCGCAGGTGCGGCTCACGGGGACGACGGGCGCGACCTTCATGGGACAGCCGTGCTGATGCGTTTCGTGATGCGGCTCCTCGCCTTCGTCGTCGTCATCCTCGCGGCGTTCTGGTTTTCGGCGAGGAACGGGAGCGAACTCGCGAACGTCGTGCTGCCTTTCCTCCGCATCCGCGCGCCGCTCCCGCTCATCGTCTTCGCCTGCATCCTCGGGGGGATGGGCCTCTCGGGCCTGCTCGCGTGGCGGGCCGAGCGCCGGGCCCGGCGCCTGGCCAACCGGGCGGCGTCGGCGCGCCTCGCGTTCGAGCCGCCGGGCGCGTCGGAGTCCCCGGCCGCGTCGCAGCCCCCGGCCGCGTCGCAGCCCCCGGCCGCGTCGGAGCCCCCGGCCGCGTCGGAGCCCCCGGCCCCGCCCGGGTCCTCGAGCCCGTCGGAACGATCGGAGCCGAGTCCCCTCCTTTGACGGACGGTTGATGCCGTCTCCGAGCGTAGGGGTTGTACTCTGCGCCGGAGGCTGATCGACGTCCCACTCCCTGTCGCCCCTGCTTCTGACGGCCCTTGCGCTTGCCGCCGGGGATGTGGCCGGGCTCGCGCTCGCCCCTGCCGACGCCGTCGCTCTCCACGCTCCCGCGGCAATCGCGGCGGGACTTGTTTGCGTCATCGTCGGCCGCGCCGCGCTGCGGGTCGCGGGCCGGGCCCGCTCCGCCCGAGCGGGGGGCGTCCCCCCGCGCGCGACGGTCGGCCTCTCCGTCGCACTCGCCGCCGTGGCCGGGCTGCTCGCGGGTCTGCCGAGCGGCACGGCGGCGCGCGGGGCCTGCGTGGCCACGTTGGAGGTGGGCGCGCCGGTCGCGGCGATCGGCACGCTCGGCGACCCGGTGCCGAAACGGCAGGCGGGCGGGGGTGCCGGCCCGGTCCGGGTGTCGATCCGCGACGTCCACATCATCTCGGGGGGGCGGATCTGCCGCCTGGACGCGGTGCGCGCCTTTGTGCGGCCCGGAGCGGGGCGAGAGGCGGGCGCGGCGGTGCTCGCCCGGGGTACATGGCGCGCGGCGGGCGGGACGAACCCGGGAGCGGGACGGCCGCGGCTGCCCCGTCCGCCCGCCACGGTGGGCTGGATCGGCGGCGCGACGCTGGAGCCGCTGGGTGTGCCGGCGAACGCCGTGGGCCCGCGCGGTCTCGGCCGCCGGATCATCGAATGGCGCGCCGGGCTGCTCGCCCGGCTCGATGCCCGGCTCGCCCCCGAACACCGGGCGATCGGCAGGGCCCTGCTGCTCGCGGACCGCAGCACGCTCGACCCCGCGACGAGAGAGGCGTTCGTCGGGGCCGGGATCATCCACCTGCTCGCGATCTCCGGGCTCCACGTCGGCCTGATCGGGGCTTCGCTCGCCTGGCTCATCGGTCTTCGCGTGCGCGGTCCGCGCCGGCTGCTCTACGCCGCCTGCTGCACGAGCGCGTACGTGTGCCTCATCGGCGCGCCGCCCTCGGCGGTGCGGGCGGCGCTGATGTTCTGGGGCTGGGCGCTCGCTTTCCGCCGGGCGCGCCCCGCCCGCCTCGGCGACCTGGCGGCGCTGGCGGCGATGCTCGCCATCCTGGCCGACCCGCTCATCGTGACGGATGTGGGCTTCCAGCTCTCGTTCGCCGGCTTCACGGGCGTCGTGCTCGGGGGCCGCGCGCCGTTGCCGCGTTTGCCCTCCCGACACCTGCGCGGGATCGGGCGGGCGCTTGCCGTGAGTTGCGGCGCCTTCCTCGTTACCGCGCCCATCGCGGCCTTCCACTTCGACCGCATCGTCATCGCCTCGATCCCGGCGAGCGTGGTGGCGGGCGGGGTCGTGAGTCTCGCGCTTCCCGCGCTCGCGCTCACGCTGATCCTGCCGTGGGGTCTCTGGGTCCTGTTCGCCGGCGCCGCGGACGTCGCGCTCGCGGGCCTCGCGGCCATCGCGACCTTCTTCGCGGGGCTCCCTCTTAGCTGGACGGGCCCCGGACTCGGCCCCCGCGCGTGGGCGGTCGCCGCCGCGCTCGTTGCCCTCGCCCTCGACCGGAGGCGCGCCCGACGCGGCCTCGGCGTCCTCGCGGTCGGCGCCGTGCTCGCGCTCGCGTTCGCCTGGCCCCCCCTCCGGGCCGGCCTCCACCGTGGCACGGCGCTCGTCTGCACCCTCGCCGTGGGGCAGGGCGACGCCGCCGTCGTGCGGACCGGCGCCGGCCGATGGCTCGTCTTCGACGCGGGCCCGGGCTCGGCCTTCAGAACGGCCGGCACGGCATCCGGCCCGCCGATGGCCGACGCGGGAAGCCGCGTCGTGGTGCCCTTCCTGCGCGGCAAGGGCGCCCGCACCGTGGAACTGCTCGCCATCTCCCATCCCCACCTCGACCACTACGGCGGCGCCGCGGCGGTGTTCGAGGCCCTCCGGGTCCGCCGCGTGCTCGATCCCGGCGTCCCGGAGCCCAGCTCCTCCTACCTTGCCTTCCTCGAACGGCTTCAGATGGAGGGCGCCTCCTGGCACGCGCCCCGCGCCGGAGACCGCCTCCGCATCGACGATGTCGAACTCGAGATTCTCTGGCCCGACGGCCCGGCCGGCTCCGACGCGAACGAAGGCTCCCTCTCCTTCCGTCTCACGGTCGGCGACTTCCGCTACGTGAACACCGGCGACGCCGGCATCGAGGTGGAACGCGAGATCCTGGAACGCCTCGCGCCGCTCCGCCCGGACACGGATCTCCTCAAGCTCGGCCACCACGGCAGCCGGACCTCCACTTCCCTCGAATGGCTGGAGGCGACGCGGCCGGCGATCGCCGTGATCTCGGCGGGGAGCGGGAACCGGCACGGGCACCCGCACACCGTGACGCTGGCGCGACTCGACTCCGCCCGGGTGCTGCGGGTGTGGCGAACGGATCTCCACGGCCCCCTGTGCGTCGAGATCGACGCGAGCGGCTGGAGGATCGCGGGCGCGCCTTGACGCGAAAAACCGCCCCTCCGTAACCTCTAGCAGTCCGTGGCAAGAGCCCCGCGACTGCTGGCCCACCCCCCGACTTCCGCGGAGCCACCTTGACCGGATCCATCGTCACCGTAGAGCACTTCATCGCCGAACAGGAGCGCGAATACCCTCAGGCCACGGGCGCGCTCACCGACATCCTGCTCCAGATCAGCCTCGCCGCGAAGGTCATCTCCGCGGCCGTGAATCGCGCGGGCCTCATCGACATCCTCGGTGTGATCGGAAGCACGAACGTGCACGACGAGGAAGTGCAGAAGCTGGACGACTACGCGAACGACGTCCTCCTGAACCTGCTGAGGCGCTGCGGCAGCCTGAGCGGCATGGTGTCCGAGGAAGAGGAGGGGTTCGTCCATGTTCCCGAGACCCGCGAGCCCGGACCGTACATCATCGCATTCGACCCGCTCGACGGGAGTTCGAACATCGACGTGAACATCTCCGTGGGGACCATCTTCTCCGTCTACCGCAAGCGGAGCGACGGGACCAAGGTGCGAAGGCGCGATCTGCTTCAGCCGGGATCGGAACAGGTCGCGGCGGGATACGTCCTGTACGGCTCTTCCACCATGCTCGTCTTCACGACCGGGGCCGGCGTCCACGGCTTCACGCTCGACCCCGGGATCGGGGAGTTCCTCCTTTCGTACCGGAACCTGCGGATTCCCTCGCCCGGCAAGAACATCTACAGCATCAACGAAGCCTACTTCGACAAGTGGACGCCGGGTCAGCAGCGGCTCGTGGAGCGGCTCCGGCAGCCGCCGCCCGACGCGCCGTCGTTTTCCGCGCGCTATGTCGGGTCCATGGTCGCGGACTTCCACCGCACGCTTCTGCGCGGGGGGATCTTCATGTACCCGGGGACCGTCGCGAAGCCGGAGGGGAAGCTGCGCCTGCTGTACGAAGTGGCCCCCATGGCCATGATCTGCGAGCAGGCCGGCGGTCGGGCCACCGATGGCCGCCAGCGCATCCTCGACATCGAGCCCGAGGGGCTGCACCATCGCGTGCCGACCTTCCTCGGCGACCCCGACCTCGTGGAGATGGCGGGACGCTACCTGGCCGACGACTGACCGGGACAGCGAACGGCCCCGCCGGCATCCGCCGACGAGGCCGTTTGTGTTAGAAGGTGACCTGGAACCCCACGTTCAGGTTGCGCGGATAGCCGAGGAAGACCTCCGCCGAGTCCGCATCGTGGACATCGCCGTCTTCGAAGTAGCTGTTGAACCGGGAGGCGTCGGTGGCATCCTGGACGTAGATCGCGTCGAGAAGGTTGTACACGTTGGCGAAGACGCGCACGCCACCCCCGCCGGCGATCGGGATGAGGTCGCCGAGGGAATACGAGAGGTGCAGGTCGAGGACCGAATAGCCCGGGGGCTGCCAGGACTGGATGCCCCTCTCGCCCGGATCGCTGCGGTTCAGGTGATCGAACGCCGCATAGTGGTTGCCGAAGAACTTGCCCACCAGCGACACGTAGGCGCCGTCCGTCGGAAAGACCGACGCGCTGAGGGCCAGTTGCCGCTGAGGCGCGTCGGCCACCTTGAGACCCTCAATGTAGAAGTCGACGTACACCGATTCGGTGGTCCGGTCGTCGGCGCGGTAGAAGCCGGTCGCGTCCTCCAGGTACGTCCAGTTGCCGATCGAGAGCGCCCCGTCGAAGCGCACGAGGTTGCTCGGCTGCCAGGCCCCCTGGGCTTCGATGCCCATGTGCCGCGCGTCCACCCCCAGCAGGGTGACCAGCCCATCCACGCCCTCGACCCCGCCCACGTCCCGGACGAAGCCCCTCTGAGTCCGATTCTTCCAGGTGGTATGGTAGAGGTTGACGTCCAGCGAGACCTGGCGGGTGGTGGAACGGAACTGTGTTCCCACCTCGAACGAGAGGAAATCCTCGTTCTGGGGATCGTCGTGAAGCGTGCCGTTGTTGTCGTCGATCACGCCGTCGAAGATCGGCACCTTGGAGACGATGCCCGCGTTCCCGAACACGGACCACTCGTCGCTGAGATTGCGAACCGCTCCACCCTTGATCTGATAGCCGGAGAGATTGCCGCTCTCGAGTTCGAGGTTTCCCCCGCCGGTGGGGTTGGACTTGAAGAAGTCCACGAAGGTGTAGGAGTTCTGGGCCCATCCGACCATGCCGTAGAGTGACCCCCCGCGGGAGGTCTTCTCGGCCTGTGCGTACGCGCCCAGCCAGTTCACCGTGTTCTCGTTGTGATAGTGGATCTTGTCGCCGAGACCGCGGTTGTGCTCGGCCTCGCTCCAGAAGTCGGAGGGAGTGCAGCGGTTTCTGCTGGCGCACTCGAAGTAGGAGCCGCCCAGGAGGTCGCGCACCTCCCGGTAGTGCTCGATGTTGGCCGTGCGCCAGTCGACGCCGACCTCGGTGGTGAGGCCGCCATCGAAGGTCTTCCGCAGCTTGGAGATGGCGCCCCAGGTCGACTGGTTGTTCACCGAGTTGCGAAGGATGCCCCGGGACCCGTCGGCTTCATCCCGATTCCTCGCGATGGTGGCATCCCAGTCCGGGATGCGCTGGCCGTAGTCGAAGTTCCATCTCAGCGATCCGATGGTACCCGTACCTCCGCCGGCGCCGCCGGAGAAATACCCCACGGTGGTCAGGCTCAGTCCATCCCCGAAGTAGGAGTACCAGTTCAGGTTGACCTGCGGCTTGTGGAAGTAGTTCTCGCGCTCGTTGAGGAAGCTGTCGCTGAAGCGGCCTCTCCGTCCCGAGTCCGGGCCCGTGCTGTTGTACTGGGTTCCGCCATAGCTGCTGCTCACCGGGGCCACGTTGGGGCTGCGGCCCCTGCCCACCTCGGGGAACTTTTCGAACGCCCCGGCGTCGAATCCGTCGAGCGTGCGCGCGTAGTCCGGGTCGAGGCTGGCCAGGTTGAGCTTGTAGATGTTCTGGCCGTGTCGCTGCGGCGCGCCGACCGCGTAGGCCTCGAGCCGGTTGTTGGGGCTCAGCTGGAACGACGTGGCCAGGTAGTAGGCCCAGGCGTCGGTCCACGTGGCGTCGCCTCCCGTGAAGCCCCTGTACATCCCGCCCCCGGTCTTGCGGACGACGGAACCCGTGGCGGCGAACCTTCCCACGGGACCCGTGTTCACGACCACGGTCTCCTTCAGCATGTTGCCGCCGAGCCCCCAGCCGCCGTCGTCGCCCAGGCTGCCGAGCCCGAACTCCTGCTTGTACATGAGACCCGCACCTTCGGCCGCGGGATCGGTGATGACGTTGATCGTGCCGCCGATCGACGGCGTGGCCAGGTTGACCGCCGACAGGCCGCGCTGGAGCTGGATGCTGGTTGCGGCATCGCCCAGGCCGTCCCAGTTGGACCAGTAGACCCACCCGTTCTCCATGTCGTTGACGGGCACGCCGTTGATCATCACGGCGGTGTTGCGCTGGTTGAAGCCGCGCACGTTGATGCGCGCGTCGCCGGCGCCGCCCCCCTGCTGCGTCGCGTAGACGCTGGGGGTCACGTTCAGCACCAGCGGAAGATCCCTGGAGCCCAGCTGGTTCTGGATCTGCGTCTTGCTCACGTTGGTGAACGCCACCGGCGTCTGCCGGTCCTGAGCCCGGGTGGCGAACACCTCGAGGGCATCGAGAGCGATCGCCTCCTGGCTCAGGCTGAAGTCCAGTGACAGCGACTGGCCGGCCCCCAGCGAGACCTCGGTCTCGGACTCGCGTCCGTATCCGATCAGGGTCACCACGACGGTGTACGGCCCGCCGGGACGAACACCTTCCACCTGGTACGCGCCGTCGCTCCCCGACAGCGCGCCCGTCTGGACCCCCGTCAAGTCGTGCGTGACCACCACCTGCGCACCAGCGACGCCGGCGCCCAGGTCATCGGTCACCCGGCCCGTAACGGTCGCAGTCTGCTGTGCGGCCAGACCGGCGGCGGAGAGGAAGAAGAGCGCGGCGCAGAGCGCCTTGAGACGAATTCCGCGTGACATCGGCCATCCTCCGATTTATGGGTGCGTTGCATGACTCGTCGCCAACCTGAGGCGCCAGGCGCCGGACACATCGTTGCCGAAAGGGTACTCTCGCGACCCTCCGAAAGAGTCGCGAATAAAAGTAACCGCGACCGGGGTTTTTCGTAACGGTTCGCAAACGGAAAAACAGGCGTCTATTCGTACCTCAGAGACTCCACCGGATCGAGGCGGGCGGCCTTGCGGGCCGGGAGGATGCCGGCCACCAGGCCGATCGCCATGAGGATCCCCGCGCACACAGCGGCGATCGGGGCGGAGAGCTTCGGATTCACGATGTATTGCAGCGCGGGATCGTCGATCGGCAGGGCGTCGATGCCCGTCACGAGCAGCGCGGCGATGGCGAGCCCCGCGAGACCCCCGCCGACGGCGATGAGGATCGCTTCGAAGAGGAACTGGCTCACGATGTGCCGCTTCCGCGCGCCGACTGCGAGCTTGACGCCGATCTCCCGCGTCCGTTCCCGCACCACGACGTACATGATGTTCGCGACTCCCACCCCGGCCACGATCAGCGTGAACGCGCCCACCAGTCCGAGGAAGATCTGGATCCCGAGTCCGATCTGGCCCACGATCTTCTCGTCCTCGATGAAGTCCCAGATCGCGAGCGCCCGCTCGTCCGCCGCGTCGAACCGGTAGCGGCCGCCCAGCACCCGGTACAGCTCCTGCTTGGCGACCGCCGCGTCGCGCACGTCGCGCGGCCGCAGGAGCAGGTGGTTCACGAAATCCTGGCCGTAGATGCTCCGGAACGTGGAGGCCGGGATCACGGCCCGGTCCTCGTCCGGCCCGTTGTTGCTCGAGTCCTGGAACTTCGACTCCATCACGCCGATGACGCGGAACGGCAGCCCGTCCAGCATCACCGTGCGCCCCACGGGCGGCGCGTCGCCGAACAGGCGTGCGGCGATATCGTCTCCGAGGAAGAGCACGCGCCGCTTCTCGTCGATGTCCCGCTGGTTGATGAACCGGCCGCCCGGAGCGGGGAACATGCGCCGCAACTCGGAGAAGACCGGGCTCACGCCCTCCATGTAGGTCGTCGTCTGGTTCTCCTCCACCTTCAGGTGCGTCCGGCCCCGGCCGTAGGAAGGACTGCCCATCTCGAACTCCGGCACCGCGCGCAGCAGCAGGTCGAGATCCTCCTCCCGCAGCCGGATCCGCCGTCCCTTGGACAGCCCCTCGTGCTCCATGCTCGTCTGGCCGCCGTAGACCATGAAGATGCGTTCGCCGGCGTTGAGCAGCCCCACCGAGAACTGGTTCCGGAGCCCCTCTCCGAAGGCGAGCAGGAGGACGATCGAGATCGTCCCCCACACGACGGCGAAGATCGTGAGGAAGGCACGCGTCTTCTGGGCCCGCAGGTCGCCGAGGAACTCTTCGAGGAGGATCTTCCACATGGGTCAGTCGCGCAGACATTCGACGGGGTCGAGCGTCGCGGCGCGGCGGGCGGGGAAGAACCCGGCCAGCACCGCGATGAACGCGAGGAGCGCCATGGTCACCACGGCCACCTGCAGCGAGATCGTCGGCGTGCCGACGAACTCCTGCATGGGGACCAGCGACATGAGCTTCACGACTCCGAGGGAGACGGCGACGCCGAGCGCCGCGCCCGCGACGACGATGAGCATGCTCTCGGTGAGGAACTGCCACAGGATGGACCGCCGCGTGGCGCCGAGGGAGCGCTTGATCCCGATCTCGTTCGTCCGCTCGCGCACCACGATGTACATGATGTTCGCGACGCCGATCCCACCCACGCTGAGCGTGAAGCTGCCGACGATCGCGAAGAAGATCTTGAACCCGAGGAAGAGGAACCCGAACATCCGTTCCCACTCCGCCGTGTCCCATACGCCCAGCGCATCGTCGTCCGCGGGGCTGAAGCGGTACTTCGCGCCAAGGACCTCGTAGACCCGCGCCTCCACGGTCTCCGTCCGCGCCGCGCCGGCGGTCCGGTACACGAGGTTGGAGACGAAGCGCGAGCCGAACAGGGCCGCGTGCGTGCTGGCCGGGATGAACACGCGGTCCTCGTCCCGCGAGTTGTAGGAAGAGTTCTGGACCTTGGGCTGGAGTACGCCGATCACGGTGAAGGGTGAATCGCCGATCCGGACCTGCTCGCCGACCGGGTCCGCGCCCCCGAACAGGACGCGGGCGACCTCATCTCCGAGAAACACGACGCGTCGCCGCTCCCGCTGGTCCCGCTCGTTGATGAAGCGGCCACCGGGAAGGGGAATGATGTTCCGCATCTCGCCGTAGATGGGGTAGATCCCGGTGATGTTCGGGTTCACGCCGTTGCGGCCGTAGCGGACCGGCGCCGCCCGCGTCGAGTACTCCGGGCTGATCATCGTGATGTCGGGGATCCGCCGCGCGAGAATCTCCGCGTCCGCCTCCCGCAGCCGGATCGACCGCCCCTCCCTGAACCCCGCGTGCGGCATCGTCGTGCGCCCGCCGAAGAGGATGACGATCCGGTCGCCGAGCCCGTGGAACCGCTTGATCGTCTGCCGCTCGAGCCCGACGGAGAAGGCGAGCAGCACCACGACCGCCACGGTGCCCCAGGTGATGCCGAGCACCGTGAGCGTGGTCCTGACGCGCTGGGCCGAGAGGTCGGCCCACAACTGCCGCGCGGCATCGAGCAGCCTCACCGGGCGCCGGCCTCGCGCACCGTCACCGGGCGGGCTACGTGATCTCGCGCCGCGGGGGCTCCAGCACGCGCTCGCCCTCCGCCAGGCCGTCCAGCACCTCGACGCTGATGCCGTCGCTCAGCCCGGTGCGGATCTCGCGTTCCTCCGTCTCCTCGGGTCCCAGCCGGACCGTGACGAGCGTGCGCTCTTCCTCGAAGCGGACCAGACGCTCGGGGATGACGAGCACGTCCGAACGACGCTCGATGATCACGTGCGCGTTGGCCGAATAGCCCGCCCGCAACGCCGCGCCGTCCAGCGGGAGCACCGCGATCTCGACCGGGAAGAGGGTGGCGTTCTCCTCGTCGCGGCCCTTGAGCGAGATCTTCGACAGTCGTCCTTCGATGCGCGCGTCCGGGAGCGCGCCGATCGTGATCTCCACCGGCATGCCCTCGACCAGCCGTCCCACGTCGATCTCATCCACCGTGCCGCGGAAGAGCAGCTCGTCCATCTCCGCCATCGTCATGAGGGCGGTCCCTTCCTGAAACGTCGTCAGCGGGACGACCGGATCGCCGATCTCCACCATTTTCTCGAGGATGAATCCCTGGATCGGGGAGGTGATGACCGTCTCGACGGCTTCGTCGCCGATCGTCACGCGGCCCTCGGAGAGGAGGGCCAGCCGCTCGGTCGCGATCTGGACCTGGAGCGCAGCCTCGTCATGCTGGCGGGCCACGGTCTCGTATTCCTCCTCGGACACGAATCCGCGGCCGCGCAGCGCGGTGAGCCGGTCGCGCTGCCGCTCGAGCTGCTGGAGTTCGATCTCCCGCAGTTCCACGTTGCGCCGCGCCTCCACGAGTTCGATCGGCGTGGGGTTGGGCTGGACCTCGAGGAGGGGCTGGCCGCGCTGGACGTACTCGCCGGGCTCCTTGAACATCTGCCGCACGACGCCCGCGAGCTGCGACTTCACGCTCACTTCGACGAGCGGCTCGATGCGTCCCACGGCGAGCGCCCGGTCCACGATCTCGCCGCGCTCCACGGCGACGGTGCCGGTCTCGCCATCTTCGCTGCCGCCGGCGCTGGACACCGCGAACGCCGTCGCTCCCAGCCCGCCGATCAGGACTGTGGAGGCCAGTATCTTCGTGCCTCGCTTCATGCGAACCCGCGCTCCTCCGCCGGGATTGAAACAGGTCGGCCGTCCGCCCTGCCGGCCGCGGGGCGGGGACGGCCCTACGGGTGGGCCTACGGAGCGACCGGCGTTTGGTTTCGTCCGCCGCCGCCCTGTCGGAGGGGATCGACGGATGGCTAACGGGGCCAGGGCGTGCGGGACTCGATCCAGCGGGGGGTGCGCGGAATGGGGAGGGGTTGCGGCTGTGCCTCCAGGTAGGCGACGAGCGCCTCCAGATCCGCGACTTCCAGGGGGTCGATGGCTTCGGCTTCGGCGAACACGGTGTAGCCGCCGCCCCCGGTCGCGATGAAATCGTTGGCCGTGACGACGTAACGGCCCTCGGGCGTGAGCGGCGATCCGTCGTCGAGGGTCACGTCGAGAATCCGCCCACCCAGCGGGCCATCCGGGTCGTAGCGGACCGTGATGCCGCTCGCGTGCAGGTCGACGTCCCCGTCCCGGGCGGAGTGCTCGAGCGTCCGCAGGAGCTGCACCCCGGTCATCGTGTGGCGGACCAGCATGTTGTTGAAGGGCTGAAGTTCGAAGAGATCGGCGAAGGTGATCGGCCCGGCCGGCAGGGACCGGCGGATGCCGCCGTTGTTCATGAGGGCGACGTCGGCCCCGCTCGCGTGTCGCTGCGCGTCCGCCACGATTCGGCCAAGCGGGAAGTCGCCGTCTCGCGGGGCGGACAGCGCCTCGGGGAGGTCCACGATGACGCGGTCGACGATGGCCGCGATCTCGGCGCTGTAGGCGGCGACCAGCCGCTCGACGTCCGGGTCCGCCGTGACCTCGTCCGCCCACGCCTGTCGAATGCCCAGGCGTTGCGCGCTTACGGCCCCCTCCGCGCTCCGGTCGATGCGTCCGAGTCCGTACGCCGTCGTGTTCGAGTACGACTGGATGACGGGAACGCCCCGAATCTCGGTCTCCACGCGCGAGTGCGTGTGTCCCGTGACCGCGTAGTCGAAGCGTTCCGTCGTCACGGTCAGCGCGTCCACGGCCGGGCCGCGGCACGCGCCCCCCGGCGCATCCTCCGCACCGATGTCGCAGAAGGCGCCTTCGTGCATGACCGCGACCACGAAGTCCGCGCCGGCCGCCCGCACCTCCGGGATGTAGCGGTCGAGCGCATCCGCGATCGGCCGGAAGTCGAAGTCCGCGACAAGCGAGGGACGGGCGACGACCGGCGTGGACGTCGTCGTCGCGCCGATGAAGCCGACCCGCACGCCGTCCCTCTCGACGATCGTCCACGGCCGGACCCACTCGGGGTGCCGGTCGGTGTCTTTGAGGTAGATGTTCGCGCCGAGCATGGCGAAGTCCGCATCGGCCACGCGCTCGATGAGGACGTCGACGCCCCAGTCGAACTCGTGGTTTCCGATCGAGACGGCGTCGTAGCCAATCCCGTTCATCGCCTCGATCATCGAGCGCCCGTCGGTGAAGTTCGAGATCGGCGTGCCCTGCATGATGTCGCCGCCGGAGACGACGAAGAGGGGACACTCGGGCGTCGCTGAGCGCTCCCGCGCGACGTAGGCGGCGAGCGCGGCCGCTCCGCCGACCGGGCGTCCGTCCGACCAGCTCTGCGCGGCGGGCAGCAGCCGTCCGTGCGCGTCGTTCGTGGAAAAGATCAGCGCGCAGGCCGTCGGGTCCGCGGGAGCGCACGCCGCGACAGCCGCGATGCCCGCGGAGAGAAGGGCCGCGAGGATAGACCTCGAACGGGCGGCGGGACGGCGCGGCATCAGACCGTCTGCAACGCCTGCGATCGTTCCATGTCCACGAGCGGCGCGGCGTAGTTGCCGGTCCAGCAGGCGTCGCAGAAGGGACCGTGATCCGCGACCGCGTCGCGCATGCCCTGCATGCTGAGATAGCCGAGCGATTCGACCTTCAGGTGTTGCCGGATCTCCTCGACCGTATGGCTGGAGCCGATGAGTTCCTCCTTCGTGGGCATGTCGATGCCGTAGTAGCAGGGGGAACGCACCGGTGGGGACGCGACCCGGAAATGCACCTCCCGCGCCCCCGAATCCCGGAGGAGCCGGACGAGGCCGCTGCTCGTCGTACCCCGGACGAGCGAATCGTCCACGACGACGATGCGCTTGCCGTCGACGAGTTCGCGCACGGGGTTGTACTTCACCCGCACCTTGAAATCGCGCCCCGTCTGCGTCGGATGGATGAAGGTTCGTCCCACGTAGTGGTTGCGGATGAGCGCGAGTTCGAACGGGAGGCCGCTGACCTCCGAGTACCCGAGCGCCGCCGAGTTCGACGAGTCCGGCACCGCGAACACGCAATCGGCCTCTGCCGGATGCTCGTGGGCGAGTTGGCGGCCGAACGCCCGCCTCGCCTCGTCCACGCTGCACCCCCACACGCGCGAATCGGGACGCGCGAAGTACACGAGTTCGAACAGGCAGGCGCTGGGCTCGGCGGGAGGCAACGGCCGGAGTGATTCCACGTGGCCGTCGCGGACCTTCAGCACCTCGCCCGGCTCCACGTCGCGCACGTAGGCGGCCCCGATGATGTCGAGGGCGCACGTTTCGGATGCGAAGACGACGGCTTCGCCCCGCCTGCCCATCACCATGGGCCGGAAGCCTCGCGCGTCGCGCGTCGCGTATACCGTGTCGCCGATGCAGAGGAGGAGGGAGAAGGCGCCGACCAGTTGCGAGAGCGCGTCGTCGATCTTGCCGTCCAGGTCGCGGTGCCTTGAGCGGGCGATGAGGTGGACGATGACCTCCGAGTCCGCATCCGTCTGGAAGATCGAACCGTCGCGGGCGAGCGAGCGCTTGAGCTGGTTCGCGTTCGTGAGGTTGCCGTTGTGCGCGAGCGCGAGCGGCTTGTCCTCGTACTGCACGAGGAGCGGCTGCGCGTTGCGGAGGCTGGATCCTCCCGCCGTCGAATAGCGGACGTGCCCGACGGAGAGCGATCCCTCGAGGGTGGCGAGCACGTCGTCGTCGAAGACGTCCGCCACGAGGCCCATGCCCTTGTGGACCCTCGACATGCCGGACTCGTCGACCGTGACGAGGCCGGCGGACTCCTGCCCGCGGTGCTGGAGCGCGTACATCGACAGAAACGCGAGTTCGGCGGCGGCGCCCGAGCCGCTGACCGCCACGATGCCGCACTCCTCGCGCGGCTTGTCCAGCTCGAACGCCCCGCCCTCCGCGCCCGAGGCGCCACTCGTCGGGAGTCTCCTCATGACGTGATTCCCGCCTCCTCGCTCATGCGGCGCGGGATCGCCTCCTCGTAGATCCGCGCCAACTCGGTGGCCGGCGGGGCGATCGCGTGGCCGGCGCCGGTCAGCCGGCACGGGCTGTCCGGCCCGTCCACGGTGCCTACGCGCGCCACGGGCACGCCGTGACGCCGCCCGTGCGCGGCGATCCGCTCGCCCTCGCCGGGCCGGCATGTCAGCACGACGCGCGAGTGCGACTCGCCGAACCAGCGCCCCGCGGCCGACACGTCCGCCCCGGCGGGTGCCGCGTCGAGATCGACCTTGCAGCCGAGCGGCCCGCCTGCCGCCCGTACCGCGCACTCCGCAAGCGCGACGGCAAGCCCTCCGTCCGAGCAATCGTGCGCCGACGCGAACGCCCCGTCCGCCGCTCCCTCGACGAGAAAGTCGACCAGCGCGGCCGCCTCTCTCAGCTCCAGGGCCGGCGGCAGGCCGGCGACGAGGCCGTGGCAGGCCGCCAGATACTCCGACCCTCCGATCTCGTCGCGGGTCACGCCGGCGACCCAGATCTCGTCGCCTTCGCGCTGGGACGCCGAGGGGACGCGCCGTTCGAGATCCTCGATCACGCCCAGCATGCCGATGACCGGCGTGGGGTAGACCGGCTGGCCGCCCGTCTCGTTGTAGAGCGATACGTTGCCGCCCGTCACCGGCGTGCGCAGCGCGCGGCACGCCTCTCCCATCCCCTCGACCGCCCCCGCGAGCTGGAAGTACACCTCCGGCCGCAGCGGGCTGCCGAAGTTCAGGCAGTTCGTCACGGCGAGCGGGCGCGCCCCCGAGCAGGCCACGTTGCGCGCCGCCTCGGCGACCGCCGCGCGGCCCCCCGTGCGCGGGTCGAGCCAGGTGTGCCGCCCGTTCCCGTCCGTCGAGGCCGCGAGCGCGCGCCCCTCGGCGGGCAGCCGCAGCACGGCCGCGTCGGAGCCCGGTCCCTCGAGCGTGTTCGTCTGCACCGTGGTGTCGTACTGCTCGTAGATCCAGCGCCGCGATGCGATGGAGGGGGCGTCGAGCAGCGTCCGCAACGCCTGGTCCACTTCCCCGTCCGTATCGAACGAAGCGTACGGCCCGAGGTCCGCGGATCGGGCTTCGGCCGCGGCCGGGCTCATGACCCCCTTGCGGACGTACGTCGGACAATCGTCCACCAGCGGCTTCACCGGAATCTCGACGCGCACGACGCCGTCTTCGCGCACGCGGAACATCCCGTCGTCCGTCACCTGTCCGATCGTCGCCGCCTGCAGGTCCCAGCGCTCCAGCACCTCGCGCACCGCCCCCTCGTGTTCGGGCTTCGCGACGAGGAGCATCCGCTCCTGCGACTCCGACAGGAGCATCTCGTAGGGCGTCATCCCCTCCTCCCGGACGGGGAGGTACGCCACGTCGATATCGATTCCGGAGCCCGAGCGCGCCGCCATCTCCGTCCCGCTCGAGGTCAGCCCCGCCGCTCCCATGTCCTGGATCCCGACGAGGAGGTCGCGCTCGATGAGTTCGAGACTCGCCTCGAGCAGCAGCTTCTCCGTGAACGGATCGCCCACCTGCACCTGCGGCCGGCTGTCGACGGCTTCCTCGTCGAGCTCCTCCGACGCGAAGGTTGCCCCGTGGATGCCGTCCCGCCCCGTGCGGGCCCCGACGGCCATCACGGGATTGCCGACGCCCTCCGCCTCGCCCCGGATGAGGCGCTCGAGCGGGAGGACGCCGATGCACATCACGTTGATGAGCGGGTTCCGCTCGTAGGCCGGGTCGAAGATCGCCTCGCCCCCCACCGTGGGGACCCCGACGCAGTTGCCGTAGTCGCCGACCCCGCGCACGACCCCATCGAAGAGGTAGCGCGACTGCGGCGAGTCGAGCGACCCGAAGTGGAGGCTGTCGAAGATGGCGATCGGCCGCGCCCCCATCGTGAACACGTCGCGCAGGATCCCGCCCGACCCCGTCGCCGCGCCCTGGTAGGGTTCGACGGCCGAGGGATGGTTGTGGGACTCGATCTTGAACGCGACGCCCCATCCGCCGCCCACGTCGATGACGCCGGCGTTCTCTCCCGGACCCTGTACGACGGCGGCGCTCTCCGTGGGCAGCGTCCGCAGCAGCGGCCGCGAGTTCTTGTACCCGCAGTGCTCCGACCACATGGCGCTGAACACGCCGAGTTCCGTGAAGGTGGGTTCCCGCCCCATGAAACCGAGGATTTGCTCCCACTCCTCCGGGCTCAGCCCGTGCTCCGCGACGAGGGCGGCGCTCATCACCGGATCGCCCGGCCGGGCCTCCACGCGTTCGAGCGAGGCCCGCGTCATGACGACACCCCCGCCCCCGCCACCGCTCCGGCCGCGAATTCCGGGGCTTCCTGCGGCGCGTGGTCGCCCGGGCGTCCCCGCGCGCCGGCAACGGCCGCGAGCAGCGACCGGAACACGCCGAGCCCGTCCGTGTTGCCGAGGACGGAGAGCGAGTGCCGCTCCGGGTGCGGCATGAGCCCCAGAATGTTCCCCTCCGCGTTCGCGATGCCGGCGATGTTGCGCGCCGAGCCGTTCGGGTTCGCGGCGTCCGTCGCCTGCCCGCGCCGGTCGACGTAGCGGAACACGACCCGGTCCTCCGCCTCGAGTTCATCGAGCGTCGAGGCCTCCGCGACGAACTGGCCCTCGCCGTGCGCGATCGGGACGTGGAGCAGGTCGCCCTCGGCATAGGCCGACGTGAACGGCGTCCCGGCGTTCTCCACGCGGAGCCCGACGTCATGGCAGCGGAAGCGGAGGTTCCGGTTCCGGACCAGGGCTCCCGGCAGGAGGTGCGCCTCGCACAGCACCTGGAAACCGTTGCAGATCCCGAGCGTGAGCCCTCCGGCCCGCGCAAAGTCGATCACTTCGCCCATGATCGGGCTGAAGCGGGCGATGGCCCCCGCCCTCAGGTAGTCTCCGTAGGAGAACCCGCCCGGCAGCACGACGACGTCCACGCCCTCGAGGTCCGTCGACTTGTGCCACAGGTACGTGGCGCTCTCGCCCAGCCCCTCCGTGACGGCCCGGTACACGTCCGCATCGCAGTTCGAACCCGGGAACCGCACGATCCCTACCTTCATCCCTGCCTCCATCCCCACCGTCATCCGTTCACCCCTCCCGCACGCTCACGACGTAGTCTTCGATGATCGGGTTCGCGATCAGTTGTTCGCACATCTTCTCCGTGGAGGCCCTGGCGGCCTCCGCCCCGTCGGCTTCGACCTCGAGACGGATCAGCCGCCCGGCGCGCACCGAGTGGACACCTTCGTACCCGAGGTTCCCGAGCGCCCGGCGGATCGTCTCCCCCGCCGGGTCGAGGATCCCCTCCCGCGGGGTGACCCGCACATCCACGGACCAGACCCGGCTCATGCGGGCGCCTCGTAGAGTTCGTGGCCCGCGATGCGCCGGAAGGCCTCCAGGTAGCGTTCCGAGGTCGTGCGGATGACCTCCTCCGGGAGCGCCGGCGCCGGCGGCGTCTTGTCCCATTCCCCGCGCCCGACGATCTCCTGCAGGTGGTCGCGCACCGGCTGCTTGTCGAGCGAGGGCTGGCCCCCTCCGATCCGGTACGAGGCGGCGGGCCAGAAGCGGGAAGAGTCGGGGGTCATCACCTCATCGATGAGGATGATCCGCCCGTCCGCCCCGCGCCCGAACTCGTATTTCGTGTCGGCGAGGATGATGCCCCGCTCGCGGAGCGTGTCGCGGCCCGCGGCGTAGAGCGCGAGGCTGATGTCGCGCAGTTCCTCCGCGAGTTCCGTCCCCACGATGTCGCACATCCGGCCGAAGGTGATGTTCTCGTCGTGGAGCCCCTGCTCGGCCTTCGTCGAAGGGGAGAAGATCGGCTCCGGATACTCCTCCGACTCCTGCAGACCCTCGGGGAGGGGTTCGCCCGCCAGCGTCCCGTGGCGGCTGTACTCCTTCCAGGCGGAGCCGGAGATGAAGCCCCGCACGATGCACTCGACGGGCAAGGGCTGCGCCTTCTCGACCAGCATGGCGCGATGTCCCCACGTGTCGGCCGTGCCGGCGAGTTCCGGCACCGCCTCGGCGATGGCCGCCGGGTCGCTGGCGACGCGGTGGTTGCCCACGATGTCCGTCGTGCGGTCGAACCAGAACGCGGAGAGTTGCGTGAGCACGGCCCCCTTGTGGGGGATCGGGTTCGGGATCACGCAGTCGAAGGCGCTGATGCGGTCGCTGGCGACCATCAGGATGCGGTCGTCGAGGTCGTACATCGAGCGCACCTTCCCCTTGCGGAGAAGTGGCAGCGGGAGGTCGATGTCGTGCAGCGCGGCCGGCGCGTCCGTGCCGAGCGTGGTCTGTGTCATGGTGTCCTTTCGAGTGTCCCTTCAGGGGTCACGGGTCGGGTCCGGTCGCGTTCCCGCGGGAACGCCGCGTCATACCCGGACCTCCTCGGCGGGCCGCGGCGCGTCCGCGGCCTCGAACAGCGGGTCGATCCTTGTGGCCAGGAAGCGCTCCACCTGGCGGGCGGAGCGGCCGACGAGCCGGTGCGGGTCGGCCAGCGCGCGGAGATCCTCCATGCCGAGCCCGAAGGCGCCATCGGCCGCGATGCGCGCGAAGAAGTCGTTGTCCTCCGCCCCCTCGTCGAGCCGTTCGCGCGCGGCCAGCGCGTGCCCCCGCACCCGTTCGTGCAGGTCCTGCCGGTCGCCGCCCCCCCGCACGCCCGCGATGAGGATCTCCTCGGTGACCATGAACGGGAGGGCCCGGCCCAGCCGGCGCGCCACGACGGCCGGGTGGACGACGAGCCCCGCGCTCACGTTGCGCGCGAGGATGAGAAGCGCGTCCGCCGACAGGTAGCCCTCGGGAAGCGAGATGCGGCGGTTCGCCGAGTCGTCGAGCGTGCGCTCGAACCACTGCACGGAGGCGGTCCACGACGCGTCGAGTTCAAGCGTGCAGAGGTGCCGCGCCAACGCGCAGATCCGCTCGCTCCGCATCGGGTTGCGCTTGTACGGCATCGCCGACGAGCCGATTTGGTGCTTCCCGAACGGCTCCTCGATCTCGCCGAAGGCCTGCAGGATCCGGATGTCGTGGCCGAAGCGCGCCGTCGAGGCGCCGATGCCGGCCAGCGCCGCGAGGGCCCGGTGGTCGACCTTCCGCGGGTACGTCTGGCCGATGACATCGTACGTCCCGGCGAAGCCGAAGCGCGCCGCAAGCCGCTCGTTGAGCCGGTCCACCTTCTCCCCGTCCCCGTCGAACAGTTCGAGGAACGTCGCCTCCGTCCCCGTCGTGCCCCGGGCGCCCCGGAAGCGGAGTTCCGTCCGCACGGCTTCGATCTGCTCGAGGTCGAAGAGGAGATCCTGCAGCCAGAGGCAGGCGCGCTTCCCGATCGTCACGGGCTGGGCCGGCTGGAGGTGGGTGTAGCCGAGCGTCGGCTCGCCGGCCTGCGCGCGGGCGAAGGCCGCGAGGTCCTCGATCGTTCCCAGCAGCCGGTCGCGCACGATGTCGAGACCCTGCTGGTGCTGGATGAGGCCGTGGTTGTCGCCCACGAAGGCGCTTGTAGCGCCGAGGTGGATGTACTTCCGGGCCTCCGGGGCGACCTCGCCGAAGTGATGCACGTGCGCCATCACATCGTGACGGAGATCGCGCTCGATGACGGCGATCCGGTCGAGGTCGATCTGCTCCCGCGCCGCGTGCATCGCGACGATGGCGTCGTTGGGAATCTCGACGCCGAGCGCCCGTTCTTCCTCGGCGAGCGCAATCCACAGGTCGCGCCAGACGAGCGCCTGCATGCGAGGGGAGAAGATCGCCGCCATCTCGCTCGAGGCGTAGCGGTCGATGAGAGGATGTGGGTAGTGACGTTCCGCCATCAGAGGCGCAGTCCAATCCAGCCAGCGGCCCTCCCGGGGCGACCTCGGTCGCCGTAAGGTCGCAGTCTAGCCCATGATCAGCGGACGCGGAAGGGTCGGAGGTATCCGATCTCCGTCCCGCGCGCGATGTAGAGCTGCACGGAACCGTCGCCGGAGCGCGCGTAGTATTCGAAGAGCTCGCCCGCGTCCTCGGCGGAGCGCACCTCGTTGCGGTTGATGCTGAGGATGACGTCGCCCTCGCGGAGCGTCGTCCCGCGGGCCTCCTCGCCGACGGACGCGATGAGGGCGCCGGCGTCGACCCGGAGGTTGAGTTCCTGCTGGATCTGCGGCGTGACCGTGATCAGCCGGAGCCCCGCGAGCACCTCGATCCGCTCGGCCCGCCCCGTCGGAAGCTCGTCCAGCCGGAAGCGTGCCTGGAGTTCACTTCCCCCCCTCTGGAAGGTGACGTCGACGGTCGATCCCACTCCGGAGTCCACCAGTCCCACCTGCCAGTCGAGATCGTGATTGATGACGCGCCCGTTCAGGGTCACGATCTCGTCCCCCGCCCGCAGCCCGGCGTCCGCCGCCGGCGTCCCCTCCAGAACCTCGACGACGAGCGGCCGGCCGAACACGGACTCGGGGTCGGGCCGGTCGGTGAGCACCTGCAGTCCCGCCCAGGGCCGGCGCACGCGCCCGAACTGGAGGAGCTCGGAGGCAACGACGAGCGCCCGGTCGATGGGGATCGCGAAGCCCATCCCCTCCGATCCCCCGGAGCGCGAGAAAATCGAACTGTTCACGCCGATGACGTCGCCGTCCGCGTTGGCCAGCGGGCCGCCGGAGTTGCCCGGGTTGATCGACGCGTCGGTCTGGATCATGTCGGCGTAGAGCACTTCCTGGCCGCCCGCCGCCTGGATGTCGCGCCCCACGCCGCTGACGACGCCCGACGTGACCGTCGCCTCGGTGTTGCGGAGGGCGTAGCCCGACGGGTTCCCCAGCGCCACCGCGGGCTCCCCGATGAGAAGATTCGAGGACGTGCCCAGCGGCGCCGCGGGCACGCGGCCGGGAGGGACCCGCACGACGGCGAGGTCGGTGAGTTCGTCGAAGCCGACCACCTCGGCCTCGAACCGCTGTCCGTCGCGGTCCACCACCTCAATGCGGTCCGCCCCGCTCACGACGTGCGCGTTCGTGATGATGGTGCCCGCGTCGTCGATCGCGAACCCGGAGCCCAGGCCGGCCTCGACCCGGGAACGGCCTCCGCGGTTGAAGAAGCGAGCGAACATGTCCTGCGACTGGACGGTCCGCTCGGTCCGAAGACTCACGACGGAGGGGAGCACGCGGACCGCGGCGATGACCGTGGGCGTCCGCCGGGCCCCCGAGATATCGGCCACGGACTGGGGAGCGGTCCGGTCCGCGGGGTCCGCCAGCGAGGTGCGGGCGAACGGGTTGTTCGCGGGCCGGCTCTCCTCGGGCGGCGGCGGCCCGTTCCCCAGCGTGGTGACGAGCGCCCCGACTCCGAGGCCGGCGAAGATCAGGACCGTGGCCGCAACGAACACGCGCGCCGCCGACGCCAGCATTCTCCTGACCCGATTTCCCTCGTTCATGAACTGCGCCACCTCATGTCGCTCGTCAGATCTTCAGGCCACACGATAACTGTACGCCGAACCACCCCGCAGGGTTCACGTTCGATGCCCCTGGGCCGGGAGCCACGGGATCCCGGGGCCGGAATTCCATTCGCCGCCGTAGCGCACGCCCGTCAGGTAGAGCCCGCCGGGCGGGGCGGGGAAGACCGGTCTCGAGGCGGCCTCTCTGGCCAGCAGTCGCTCGAAGTCCTCGAACGGGCGGCGCCCCGCGGCGATCTCCACGGACGTCCCCACCAGGTAGCGCACCATGTGGTGGAGGAAGCGGTCGGCGACGATCTCGAAGAAGAGGAAGGGAGGATGATCGAAGCGCCAATCGGCGCTCGCGACCCGGCAGCGCGTCCCGCGCTCCGGCTGCCCGGCGCGGGCGAAGCGCTCGAACGACCGTTCCCCGGGGATCGCCGCCGCCAGCCGGGCAAGCGCGTCGCGGTCCAGCGGCCACGTCGGGATCCAGGCGCGGTCGCGCAGGAACGGCCGCCTCCGTCCGCCTTCCGCGATCACATATCGGTAACGGCGCCCCTCCGCGTCGAAGCGCGGATGGAAATCGGACGCCGCGTTCCTCACCGTCCGAACGGCGATGTCGTCGGGAAGCACGGCCCCGAGCGCCCGGGCCAGCTCCTCCGGACTCCAGGCGCGCGGCGCGCCGAACGCGACCTCCTGCGCCGTCGCGTGAACCCCCGCGTCCGTGCGGCCGGCGAGGTCGATTCGGACCGGCCGATCGAAGAGTTTTCCGAGCGCCTCCTCCACCTCGCGCTGGACGGTGCGCACCCCGGGCTGTAGTTGGGATCCGTGGAAGGAAGTCCCATCGTACTCGATCGTGGCCCGGAAACGGGCGGGCGGGGCCGCGGCATCTGACATGCGCGAAGATTAGCGAATTCCAGCCGACGAGGGGAAACCGATGAGGGGAAACCAGGAGGAATCGAAGTGACGAACACGATCCGGCGCGTCCTCTCCGGAGAGACCCTGGATGCCGCCGCCGCCGAAGCCACGTTCGACCGCTTCATGAGCGGTGAGGCCACCCAGGCCGAGATGGCCGCGCTCCTTGCGGCGCTCCGAATGCGCGGGGAAACGCCCGCCGAGGTCGCCGGCGGGGTCCGCGCGCTGCGGAAGGCCATGATCCCGCTCGCCCTGGACGATGACGGCATCATCGACACCTGCGGGACGGGCGGCGGCACGCTGACCACGTTCAACATCTCGACCGCCGCCGCCATCGTCGCCGCGGCCGGCGGCGTCCGCATTGCGAAGCACGGCAACCGTTCGTTCACCTCCAAGTGCGGCAGCGCCGACGTGCTCGAGATCCTCGGCGTCCCCATCGAGCTTCCTCCCGAAGACGAGAGGCGGATGTTCGAGGAGACCGGGTTCGTGTTCATGTTCGCGCCGGCCCACCATCCGGCCATGCGGCACGTGGGCCCCGTCCGCGCCGCGCTCGGCGTGACCACGATCATGAACCTGCTCGGCCCGCTCGCGAACCCCGCGGGCGTGCGGCGGCAGGTCGTCGGCGTCGCCCATCCCGATCTTCAGCGCCTCCTCGCCGACACCCTCCTCGAACTCGGCCACGAGCGCGCGCTCGTCGTCCACGGCGAACCCGGCATGGACGAACTGAGTCCGCTCGGCCCGACCCGGGTCTTCCGCATCGAGAGCGGGACGCTGTCCGAGTTCGAGGTTGCGCCGTCCGACTTCGGCTGGTCCGAGTACGCACCCGGCGATCTGGCCGGAGGCGAACCGGAGGAGAACGCGGAACGGGTCCGGCGCGTCATCGGCGGCAACGAAGCCGGGGCCAGCCGCGCGGCCGTCGTGCTCAACGCCGCCGCCGCCTTCTGGGTCGCGGGCGCCGTGGACACCCTGGCCGCCGGCGTCGCCGCCGCCGAGCAATCCATCGATTCGGGCGCGGCCGAGGCGCACCTTCGATCCCTGCAGACGTTTCGACCGACCGCCTGACTCCGCCGATTCGTAGCCCGCGAAGCGGGTGAGCGAGACTGCGGAGTCGGTCGCAGGATGATTCCGTCCCCTTTCGGCAAATATCGTCCCACATTGGCGGATTTTGTCCCTTCCGGGCTGTCTGGCGACTTCGGAGCTTTATCCTGCGAGCCAGCGCCGAATCCAATAAGCGTCGACGGATTCGGGCAATTCACAGCCAGAAGTTTGGAGGGGAACAATGAGTAACGTGGCCAAAACAATCTGGGTCGCAGTCATTGCGGTCGCCGCGTCGTTTGCAGTGTTCGACGGTGCCAGCGCCCAGGTGGACAAAGCGTTCGGCGGCGCCAGCGTCCAAACGGATGCCGCAGGCGGGTGTGCTTTGTGCGTGAGTTGCGATGATTGCGAAAACGCTGATTGGGGCGCGCTCTTCTGCGACTTCGGTGGTTCCGACCCGGATGACCCCGAGGGGAACTGCTGCCGGCACCGCGGCGGCATCTGCAATCCAGCTCTCAGCATGAATGTCGATGACGCTGATCGTCGGTTCGTAACTGCGGAAGATGACCGGGAGGGTGTGCTCGTGGTGCGGCTTGACGGCACTGCGTTCGGGACATGGGCTTGCGAAGATGGAGTGCTCCGGGAAGCCTACCGCGAGATGGACAACGGTACGTTCCATCGTCTGGAGGGGCCAGAATTAGGGGTGTACCGGCTTCGGTATCCGCTGGATCGGTACATTGGCCTTCTGAACGACCGTCTTCACGAGACGCCGACGGCCGTGGAGGCATCGTGACGCCGGTTGCCGCAGCTCCGACCCGTCCGACGAACTGCGCGAAGTTCGTCGGACGAACGGTATCGACGTCTGTCCTCGCGGCGCTTCTCCTAGCACAACCTCAACCGGGATTCGCGCAGCACGCAGCGGGTCGCCTGAGCGTAACAGAAGTGTGGGTCGCTGATGGCTACACACGCCTCGAAGGGCTCACGAGGGTTGCTGGAGCTGCCGAAAGTCGGCTTGGGACAGTGTGGATCACGAGTGCCCGGCCAGCGAGACTGCTGGTCGTGGACCCGTCCGGCGATGGAGGTCACGACTTTATCGCCGCCAAAGACGGGGACGGTCCAGGTGAACTCGCGGGACCCAATCGGCTTGCCGTGATGCCGGACGGCAATGTGGCCGTCTACGATCTCCGACGCAAAGCTGTGGAGATCTTCTCCCCGGATGGGAAACCTGTTCGTCGTGTGAGGCTGCCCCTCAACGTTTCCTGGCCCAAGGGATTTGCCGCGTTGGCATCCGGCGGCTTCGCTTTGAGCGGCGGAGTGATGGGGAACGATTTTGCGATCCACCAGTTCGACGAATCGGGACGATATGTCCGCAGTTGGAGCGAGGCCACGGAAGCCGAGGAGTGGATGGCTCGCCTCGTCGGTACTGGCGGGGCTCTGCACGCGTTGCCGGATGGCTCCCTCCTCTACTCTCGGGGAGCTCCGCACGAGATTGTGAGATACGACATCCCGTCGGCTGGCGGTGGCGAGCCACGCGGGCACACGATCGCGGCGGTCGAGGATCTTCTCGATGCCCCCGGAGACGACGTGCTCATTCACGGGACGGAAGACGGGATTCCGTTTACCACGTTCGATGTTTGGTATCCGCAGTCCAGGGCAGTGTTCGGGTTGGAGGACGGTCGGGTTCTAAACGTGATAACCCGTTCGGACGGCGACCAACCTCGCACGATCTGGCAGCTGTTCGAGTCCGGCCAGCTATCTGGGACCGGCGGCGGCCCGCTGGTGGTCGAGACGCAGACGGATGGGCGGATATACGAGCCATGGTTCCTGTGCTCCAACGGAGACATCCTGGCATCGCGCCGCGATCCTGTCGGTGTGACTACCATCGTCAGACTGCGGCTCACGCTCGATGGAGAACGGTTGGGGGCGTAAGTGAGCCGGAGGATGATTTCGTCCGCTTTTGGCAAATATCGTCCCACATTGGCGGATTTTGTCCCTTCCCGGCGGCCGGCCGGTCCCCATCTTTGAAGGCAGCGAGAGTCGCCCGTCTCGACGGCCACCCACCTCCCACCCAAAAACCGTCGGGGCGGCGGCTCTCGCTTCCAGCCTTTACCGGACCTTGTCGCAGCCTTGGCCGTCCACGCGGGATAGCGGGGAACTCCGGACCGGTCCGGAGGGTAGTCGGCGGCATGAAGTGGGAAGGGCACCGGGGAGGAGTCGGCCGAAATGATCCAGGTCTTCGCGGATACGCCTCGTGACGCGGACAGGATAAGGCGGGCGGTCGACGGCGACGTTCAGGTCGTGGAAAACGCCGAGGAACTCGCTGCGGACCCCGGTTGCGACCACAGCGGCCTCGACCGCGACCACCTCGAGTACGACCACGGCCGCCTCGACTGCGTCGTCGTCGGCTGCCACACACGTTTTCTGCGCGAGAGGATCGGTCTCCTCGCTCGACTCGAGCGGGAGATGCCATGGGTGCCGGTCATTCTCGTCACGGACCGCGACGCGGCTGCCGCGAAGTTGCTGGCCTCCACGCGCTGCTCCGCCCTGGTCTGGTTCGACGATCCCGCCGCTCGGCTTCGCTCCCGAATCGAGGCCGCCTGCGAGACCACGGCATTGGTGCAGCTGGCCGAGAGGATCCGCCGCTCCGCACTGCCGCCGGCGCTACGCCGCGCCCTGGTCCACAGCTTGCGGCAAGCGGGAAGCGACCCGGTTCACAGCGTCGGAGCGCTGGCCGCCGCCATGGGCAGTTCTCCGGTCACGCTCTCCCACGAGTTCACGGCCCGCGTCAACGGCGGGGCCACGCTCTGCCGGTTCCTGAGCGCGCTCGTCATCCTCAGGGCCCACCAGCTTCGTCTGTCCGGTTCCAGTTGGACGAATGCGGGCGGCCGCCTCGGATTCGCCCGTCGTACGCTGAACCGGAAGGCGCACACGTGGCCGGGGCACTCGCTCGCGGATCTTGAGCGCATCACCCCCGACCGGCTGCTTTCGGCATTCGTCGAGGAGTACGTACGACCGCTTCTGGACCGGGACGTGTTGTAGCGGCGGATTCCGGAGACGGGAACCTCCGCCCCGACGGTTTTTGGTGGGAGGTGGGTGGCCGTCGGGACGGGAACTCTCGGGGAGTCGAGAGCGGTCCTCCGTCAACTGCAGTGAGGTTTTTTCGTCCGGGCGTCAGTAGCGCCGGATCACGCCGATCACAACGCCCTGGATCGTGACCTGCGATGGGTGCAGGTACATCGGCGCGAGCGCCGGATTCGCGGGCTGAAGCCGAACGCGCTCCTGCTCCAGGTAGATCTTCTTCATGGTGGCGTTCTCGCCGTCGACGAGCGCGATCACCATCTCGCCATTGTGCGCCGTCTCGCGCGACTGGACGATGACGTAGTCGCCGTCGCGGATCTGTTCGTCGATCATTGAATCGCCGCGGACCCGGAGTACATAGTGTTCGCTCAGGGAACCCGCGATCATGTCTTCGGGAACGGAGATCGTCTCCTGATCCTGGATGACCTCTATGGGCTGACCCGCCGCCACGTTGCCGTACAGCCGCAGTTCGACCGCGGCGACCTGGAGTTTTCCTTCCACCAGTTCGACCGATCGACTCTCATTGTAGTTTTTTCTGATATACCCCTTCGCCTGCAGGTTCTGGAGGTGCTCGTGCACCGTCGCGAGCGACCGGTAGCCGAACTCCTCCGCGATCTCCTCGAAGCTCGGCGAATACCCGCGGAACCGTATGAAGCCCTCGAGGAAGTCCAGCATCTCGCGCTGTCGCTTCGTAAGCGCCATCGTTTCTCACTCCGCTCGCAGCTTCCGCACTGCGCCCGCCCCAGACAGTTGCGGCGGGCCGAAGGATTACCGAACATACCCGAACATGCACCGAAGCGCAACCTTCCACGCGAACGGGGGCTACCGCCGGGGTTTTGCGGCGGGATAGCGACGGTCGCAGCTTGGCGCCCATGGCATCCGACACGATTCTCGACGAAATCCTCGCAGCGAAGCGGGAAGAGGTCGCGCGACTCCAGTTGTTCCGGAGCGCGATTCGCGCGCAGGCCGATGAAGCCGCGCCCCCGCGCGGTTTCGAGGCGTCTCTGCGCCGGCCCGGGGAAGTCTCCGTCGTCGCTGAGTTCAAGCGCCGCTCTCCCTCCGCCGGCGACATCAACCCGTACGCGCAGGCGGCGGGCGTCGCGAGCGTGTACGCATCCGCCGGGGCGGCCGCGATTTCCGTCCTCACGGACGAACGCTACTTCGGCGGCTCGCTGGACGACCTGAGGTCCGCGAAGGACGCCGTCGGGGTCCCCGTCCTCCGCAAGGACTTCACGCTGGATCCCGTCCAGTTGTACGAGGCGCGGGCCGCGGGCGCGGATGCGGTCCTCCTCATCGTGCGTGCGCTCCGCGACGCGCGGCTGCGTGAACTGCTCCAACTCGCGAACGACCTCGGCCTCGGGGCGCTCGTGGAGGCGCACGACGAGGAGGAGATCGAGCGGGCGCTCCAGGCCGGGGCCCGGATCGTCGGCGTGAACGCGCGGAACCTCGCGACCTTCGAAGTGGACCTCGAGCGCTCGCTGCGCCTGATCGAGGAGCTTCCGGCCGATGTCGTGGCCGTGGCGGAGAGCGGGATCCGGTCCGCGGAGGACGCGGCGGCCGCGGGGTCCGCGGGGGCGGACGCGGTGCTGGTGGGCGGCTGGCTGATGGCGGGCGACCCGGGGGCGGGCGTCGAGGCGCTCGTCGGCCACCCCCGGCGGCCCCGGAGCGGCCGGATGCAGCCGGCGGGCGCCGAGGCCGCGGCCGGCGACGACGGCGCGCCATGAGCCGCGTCGGAGTGAAGATCTGCGGGCTCCGGGAGCCACGGCACGCCACGGTGACGTCCCGCGCCGGTGCGGACTACGTGGGCGTCGTGTTCGCCGGCCGGGTGAGGGAAATCACGGCCGGGGAAGCCGCCGCCGTCGTCGAGGCGCTCGAGGGCGGCACGCGCGCCGTGGGCGTGTTCCTCGACGCGGGGCCGGCGGAGATCCTCGTCAAACGGGACATCGCGGAGTTCCACGTCGCCCAGCTCGCCGGCGCGGAGCCGCCCGAAGTCTGCGACCGCCTGCGGGACGAGGGGTTGGATGTCTGGAAGGGCCTCCGGCCCACGTCGAGCGACGCTCTGGTCCGAGGGTGGGACGAGTACCGGGAGGCGGCGGACGCGATCATCCTGGAGGGGTTCTCGCCGCGCGGACCCGGAGGGACCGGGACCGCCTTCCCGTACGAGTGGCTGGTGGGGCTGCAGCGGGACGGATGCGCGCTCGCACTCGCGGGCGGGCTGGAGGCGGACAACGTGGCGCGCGCGATTCGCGACGTGCGCCCCGATATCGTCGACGTCTCCTCGGGCGTCGAGCGGGCCCCGGGCGAGAAGTCGATCGACCTCATCCTCGAATTCCTGGCGGCCGCGAAATGAGCAGCCCGGCCCCCGGCTGGTTCGGCGACTTCGGCGGGCAGTTCGTGCCCGAGACGCTGATCCCGGCGCTCGACGAACTCACCGCGGCCTGGGCCGAGGCCCGCGACGATCCCGCCTTCCGGGAGGCCCTCGAGGCCAGCCTCGCGCACTACGTGGGGCGGCCCACGCCGCTCTATCGCGCGCCGCGCCTGGGGGCGGATCTCGGGCTCGACCTGTGGCTGAAGCGCGAGGACCTCAACCACACGGGCGCCCACAAGATCAACAACACGATCGGCCAGGCGCTGCTCGCGAAGCGGATGAACAAGGCCCGGATCATCGCCGAGACCGGCGCGGGCCAGCACGGCGTGGCAACGGCCACCGCCTGCGCGGCGCTCGACTTCGAGTGCGCCGTCTACATGGGAGAGGAGGACATGCGCCGCCAGGCGCTCAACGTCGAGCGCATGGAAATGCTCGGCGCCGAGGTCATCCCGGTCTCGAGCGGGAGCCGGACGCTCAAGGACGCGACGAACGAGGCGATCCGCGACTGGGTCACGAACGTGGACACGACGCACTACATCATCGGCTCCGTCGTGGGCCCGGCGCCCTATCCGGAACTCGTGCGGGACTTCCAGCGCGTCATCGGCGATGAGACGGTCCGGCAACTTGCCGAGCACGGCGTGCAGCCGGATGCCGTCTTCGCCTGCGTCGGCGGCGGCTCGAACGCGATCGGCATCTTCACCCCGTTCCTCGAGCGCAACCGCGAGGTCCCGGCAGAGGCGCGGGTCGCCCTCGTCGGCGTGGAGGCGGCAGGGCACGGCGTCGAGACCGGCCGGCACTCCGCCTCGCTCACGGCGGGCGAACCCGGCGTGCTTCACGGCAACTACAGCTACCTGCTCCAGGACGAGGACGGCCAAGTGGTTCCCGCCCATTCCGTGTCGGCCGGACTCGACTATCCCGGCGTCGGCCCGGAGCACTCGTGGCTCAAGGAGACGGGACAGGTCCGCTACGAATCCGTGACGGATGAGGAGGCCCTCTCCGCCTTCCGGGACCTCTGCCGATTCGAGGGGCTGATCCCCGCGCTCGAGAGCGCCCACGCGCTGGCGGGCCTGCGGCGGGAAGCCGCGCGCTGGGCGGGCAGCCGCGTCGTCCTCTGTCTCAGCGGGCGGGGCGACAAGGACGTGGAGGAAGTCGCCCGCATCCAGGCGGACGGCGGGGAATCCGGCTCCGGACCCGGCCCCGGGGGGCGCTGACCGTGGCTTTCATCGACTACCCGGATCCGGCGGGGATCCCCGAGAAAGACTGCGTCGCGGACGACGACAACATCATCCGCATTCACGGCGTCCACAGTCGCGTCATCCGGCTCCACTACGATCTCTACCGCGAACTGATGTACGGGCCGGGCCCCCTGTCCCGGATCCAGAGGGAGATGATCGCGGTCGTCGTGTCGGGGCTCAACGCCTGCCGCTACTGAATTGTCCATCACGGAGAGGGTCTCCGTCGTCTGCTCGAGGTGGCCAACGCCGGCGGTTCCAATGAGGAGAACGAACGCCTCATCGCCGCCCTCGCGACGGACCATGCAACGGCCGAACTGGATGAGGCCGATCGGGCGATGCTCGACTATGCCGCGCGGCTGACGCTCGCGCCCGGCGGCGAGCACGGATCCGCGGTCGACGGATTGAAGGCGCACGGTTTCGATGATCGCGCGATCCACGATATCTGCGCGGTCACCGCTTACTATGCGTTCGTGAACCGGATCGCCGACGGGCTCGGCGTCGAACTCGAAGACGAGGGAGGCTGACGGAAGTGGCCATGCTCCCGCCGACACCGCTGCGGCGCGGACCGGGTGCGCCGGGCGCCCCCGCCGTCCCCGCGAATCTCGACCATCTGCTGCTGGGGACCGCCGACCTCGCGGAAGGGGTGGCTTGGGTGGCCGACCGGCTCGGCGTCGAAGCCCCGTTCGGCGGCCGCCACGGGAACCTCGGCACCGCGAACCACCTCCTCTCGCTCGGGGGCGACATCTATCTCGAGATCCTCGGTCCGGACCCCGAAGCGCCGCCCCGGGACGAGCCGCTGCCGTTCGGGATCGAAGGACTCGCCGAGCCCCGGCTCGTTACGTGGGCGGCCCGCGGAACCGACCTCGAAGCGCTCGTCGCGCGGGCGTCGAGCCGCTGCGTGCCGCTGGGGCCGGTGCGGCCGGGCTCCCGGCTCCGGCCGGACGGTAGCGAACTGAGCTGGGAAATCACGGCCTTCAGCACCGTTCTCCACGATGGTCTCGTACCTTTCTTCATCGACTGGGGAACGACGCCGCACCCGGCCCGCGCGACGCCGGCGGGCGGGCGGCTGATCTCGTTCCGGGCCGAACACCCGGACCCCGCCGCGGTACGATCCACCCTCGAGGCGCTGGACCTGGCGCTCGAAGTGGACGAAGGACCGGAGCCCGCGCTCGTGGCGAGGATCCGTACACTGGACGGCGACGAGGTTGAGTTGCGCTAGCAGACATGTCTTCAGGTTTCGAGGCGATATTCATGGGACTCACGAGCGGCATATATCGGGCAAATCGAGCTAGCCGGACGACCGGCTTTGCGGCAGGCCTCCTGACACTGGCTCTGATCGCGGCCGGGTGCGTGGACGACCCGGCGGACACCACCGGGCCGGAGCCGGGCTCGGGCGGGGTGCCGATCACGCTGGCGGCGGCCATCTCCGAGACCGGGCGGCACGGCGTGGAGGGGATCGAGGTCGTGCGCGGGTACCGTCTCGCCGTCGAGATCCTCAACGAGAAGGGGGGGATTCGCGGTCGGCCGGTGCAGCTGGAGATTCGCGACGACGGGAGCGATGCCCAGGCGAGCGCGCGCCTGTACGCGGAATTCATCGCCTCCGGCGCGGTCGACGCGCTGCTGGGACCCTACAGCAGCCCGATCACGGAGACCGTCCTCGCCGTCAACGAGGCCGCGGGGGTGCCCATGGTCGCGGCGATGGCGGCGGCGCCCTCGATCTGGTCCGAGCGGCAGCGGCAATGGAGCGTCCAGTTGCTGATGCCGGGACCGGCCTACCTGCAGGGTTCCGTGGAGGTGGCCGTGTTCGGCGGGGCGCAGACCGTGGCCATCGTGTACGAAAACACGTCGTTTCCGGCATCGGTGGTCGAGGGCGTGCGCGAAGCGGTCCGCCGCCACGGGCTGGAGATCGTGCTGGACCGGTCCTATGAGGTCGGAGCGGCGGACCACCAGGCGATCACCGCCGCGGCCCGGGACGCCGCCGCGGACCTCTTCATCGGCGGGGGCTACACGGCCGACGCCGCCGGCTTCGCCACCGCGGCGCCCGCCGTGGGCTACCGGCCGGTCCTCATGAGCCTGATCATCGGGCCCGGCCAGCAGCACTTCGCCGAAGACGTGGGGCAGGCCGCGCGGTGCGTCGCCGGCAACTCGCCGTGGCACCCGGCCATCGGGACGTCCGGGTTCATCGCGGACAACGAGACCTTCGTCCGCCGCTACGAGGCGGCGCACGGAGCGACGCCGGGCTACCACGCGGCGGGGGGCTTCGCGGCGGTGGAACTCATGGCCGAAGGGCTCGACCAGACGGCCGCCGGGACGGGCGGAACCAACCGCGGCGCGCTCCGCGACTACCTGTTCTCGGCTCGCACCGGGACCATTGCGGGTCCGTACGAGGTCTTCCCCATCGGCGACGCGGAGGCCGGCGCCCAGCGCGAGCTCAAGGGGTTGCAGGTCCAGTGGCAGGACGATGGCGCCGGCGGACTCGCCCTCCGGATCGTTCACCCGTGGGCCGTCGCCAACGCCGTCCCCTGCTACACGCGCTGAACGCGGCCCGGTGGACATTGCGCTGATCTCCGTCTCCATCGACCTCGGCGCCGGACGCCGCGGCGTGGACATGGGTCCCTCCGCTCTGCGCATCGCCGGGATCAGCCGGGAGATCGAAGCCATCGGCCACGGCATCACCGAACTGGGCACCGTGACGGCCGGCGGGCTGGAGACCACGGACGCGGGCGAGCACGAACTGCGCTTCCTGGATGAGATCATCCACGTGGCGGAGGAGACGCGGAAACTCGTGTGCGGAGGACTGGCCCGGGGCTGCACGCCGCTCGTGCTCGGCGGAGACCATTCGCTCTCGATCGGGTCGGTGGCGGCCGTCGCCGACCACCACCGGTCCCGGGGGGCGTCCATCGGAGTCATCTGGGTGGACGCCCACGCCGACATGAACCGCCCCGCCACCACGCCCACCGGGAACATTCACGGGATGTCGCTCGCGGTGCTGCTGGGGCACGGCGAGCCGCAACTGACCTCCGGCCGGGCGAGCGTCGCGCCGGAAAACGTGAGCGTCCTGGGCGCGCGGTCGCTGGATGCGGGAGAGAAGCGGCTCATCCGGGAGCTGGGCGTCCGCGTGTTCACGATGTCCGAGATCGACGAGCGCGGCGTGGGGGCCTGCATGGACGAGGCCCTGGAGCGCGCCGGCGCCGGAACCGCCGGGTTCCACCTCTCGTTCGACGTCGACGCGCTCGACCCGCGGATCGCGCCGGGCGTGGGAACGCCCGTCCGCGGCGGCCTCACCTACCGCGAAGGGCACCTCGTGTGCGAGAAGGCATGGCGCTCCGGAAAGCTGTTGAGCCTGGAACTCGTCGAACTCAACCCCGTCCTCGACCACCGCAACCAGACCGCCGAACTCGGCGTCGGCCTCGTCGCCTCCGCCCTCGGCGCCGCCATCCTCTAGTCCGTCGACGGCATCCGGCTGGCCGCCGTTCGGCTCATCTCCGATACTGACAGGCCCGACCCCGGGCCGGTCACGAAGCCGAAGGAGCGAAGGATGAAGACGAAGTTCGGAAGCGCCGCCCTGCTGACAGCCATTGCCGCCGGAGCGCTCGCCGCGGACGCGGCGGCCCAGACGCGCCGGCTGTCGCTCGACCACTACATGGACATGGAGTCGGTCTCCAACCCCCGCATCTCGCCGGACGGATCGCGGATCGTCTACACCCGCGGCTGGGTGGACAAGGTCAACGACCGCCGCGAGTCGTCCCTCTACATGATGAACGCGGACGGCAGCCGGAAGCGCGCGCTCGTCGACGGCGGCGGAGCGCGCTGGTCCCCCGACGGCACCCGCATCCTGTTCACGGCGTCGGGCGAACCCGCCGGGAGCCAGATCTTCGTGCGCTGGATGGACGAGGAGGGCGCCACGACCCAGGTCACCCGCCTCGAGAACGGCCCCTCCTCTCCCCGCTGGTCGCCGGACGGAGAGTGGATCGCCTTCACGAGCCGGGTGAACGACCGCGCGGACTTCGCCGGCGTCGATCTCCCCTCCCGGCCGGACGGGGCGACGTGGACCGAGGGGCCGAAGATCGTCGAACGCGCCGGCTACAAGCGCGACCGCCAGGGGTACGTCGACACCGGCTGGACGCATGTGTTCGTCGTCCCGGCGCACGGAGGCGCGGCCCGCCAGCTCACGACGGGGGACTGGAACCACGGCGGGATCGCCTGGAGCCCGGACGGGAGCGAGATCTACTTCTCCTCCTACCGCGCGCCCGACTGGGACCGGCCCGAGCACTGGCAGGAGTCCGAGATCTACGCCGTCTCCGTGGGCTCGGGGGCCATCCGGCAGCTTACCGACCGGCGCGGCCCCGACGGGGGCGCCGTGCCCTCGCCCGACGGCCGCCTCATCGCCTATACCGCCGGCGACGAACACCGCGACACGTACCGGAACCAGAAGATCTACGTCATGAACCCGGACGGGTCCGGCTCGCGGCTCATCTCCGGGGACTACGACCGGCAGTCCGGCGGCTTCCAGTGGGCGCCCGACGGGAGCGGCCTCTACTTCAACGTGAACCGGGAAGGGTACCGGCAGCTCCACTTCGTCTCCGTCGACGGGGGCGTCACGCAGCTCACCGAGGGGGCGCATCTCTTCTCCCTCTCCTCCTTCGCGGAGGACGGCACCGCGGTTGGCACGATCGCCACCGACCACGAGCCCGGCGACCTCTATCGCTTCTCTCTCTCGAACCCGGGCGAGGCCACCCGCCTCACGGACGTCAACGCGGACGTGCTCCACGGCGTGACCCTCGGCGAGGTGGAGGAGGTGTGGTACGAGTCGACGGACGGCTTCCGGGTCCAGGGCTGGATCGTGAAGCCGCCCGACTTCGATCCGAATCGCGAATACCCGCTCATCCTCGCCATTCACGGCGGGCCGCACAGCATGTACAACGGCGGGTTCAACTTCGCCTTCCAGGAACACGCCTCGAACGACTATGTCGTCCTCTACACGAACCCGCGGGGGAGCACGGGATACGGGACGGAGTTCGCGAACGCGATCAACCACGACTATCCGGGCGCGGACTTTCCCGACCTCATGGGCGGCGTGGACGAGATGCTGCGCCGCGGCTACGTGGACGGGGACAACCTGTTCGTGTACGGGTGCTCGGGCGGCGGCATCCTCACGTCGTACATCGTGGGGAACACGGACCGCTTCCGGGCCGCCTCGGCGAACTGTCCCATCGTGAACTGGATGTCCGCGATGGGGACGTCGGATGCGATCGCCTACCTGCGCACCTTCGAGAAACCGTTCTGGGAGGACGAGGAGGAGTGGATGGACCGGTCGTCCATCTTCTACGTGGAGAACGTGACGACGCCGACGATGCTGATGACGGGGGAAATGGACCTGCGGACGCCCATGGGTCAGACCGAGGAGTTCTACCAGGCGCTTCACTACGAGGGCGTGCCGACGGTCATGGTGCGCTTCCAGGGGGAGTGGCACGGGACGAGCTCGCGGCCGTCGAATTTCCTGCGCACGCAGCTCTACCTGAGGAAGTGGTTCGAGAAGTGGGGGACGCACCGGCCGGCCATGACGACGGAGGAGGACGCGGAGGACAGCGGCCTTTGAGCGCTGCCGGCGACACCGCGCCCGCCGTCGCGTGCGCGGGATCGCGGATCGAGGGCGCGTTCGAGGGTCGGGAGGCGGGGGCGGCGTTCATCCCCTTTCTGTCCAGCGGGTATCCGAGACCGGCGGACACGCCCCGGCTGCTCGAGCGGCTGGCGGCGGACGGCGCCGACATCATCGAACTGGGGATCCCGTTCAGCGACCCGCTCGCGGACGGGCCGACCATCCAGGCCGCGAGCTGGCGCGCGCTGGAGCAGGGCGTCACCGTCGAATCCACGCTGGACCAGTTGGCTGAAATCTCCGCCGACCTGCCGCCGGTCGTCGTCTTCTCGTACCTGAATCCGATTCTTCGCATGGGAGTGGAGCGTTTCCTGGCACGGGCGGAGGCCGCGGGGGCAGCGGGACTCCTCGTCACCGACCTTCCCGTGGGCTCGCACCCGGAGTTGGAGCGGCGGCTGGCCGCCGGTTCGCTCGACCTCATCCCGCTTGCGGCCCCCACCACGCCGAGAGCGCGCCTCGAGACCATCCTTGGCCACGCCTCCGGGTTCCTGTACTACATCTCCCGCCTCGGCGTGACGGGCGCGCGAAAGGCGCTGGACGCCTCGCTCGAGGACCAGGTGAGAGGGCTCCGGAAGATGGTGCGGCTGCCGGTGGCGGTGGGCTTCGGCATCTCGACGCCGGAGCAGGCCGCCGCGGTCGCGGGCATGGCCGACGGGGTCGTCGTCGGATCCGCGCTCATCGCCGCCCTCGGCCGCGGCGAGGCCGCCTTCGGGGAGCTGTCCGCCGCCCTCGCCGCCGCAGTGCACGAGAACGACTCTTGCAGGAAGGCAGAATGATGACTCGCTCGCCGCACCTCGTAGTGGTTGCGCTGTTCGCGTGCGCCAGCGCCGGGCCGGTGGCGGCGCAGGACGGGTTCGGGGCTGCGGTATGGGCGCCGGCGGCGGACGAGATCCTCGTCCTCAAGCCGGCGTTCGGCCGAGGGCCCGCGTCGGTGCTCGTGTTCGGGAAGGGCGACTCCGGCTGGTCGCAGGTCCAGGAGGTGTGGTCGGCGGGTTCACTTCTCGGCGAGTCGTTCGGCCGAACCATGGCGCCGGTGGAGGGCGGGTTCCTCGCGGCGAGCGGGGATCCGCAGGTCGTGATCGGCGCGTACGGGTTCGCGCGCGGGGCGGACGGCGTCTGGGCGGAGTCGGGCACCCTGCAGCTCCGGACCGAAGCTGGCGCGGCCCCCGAAGAAATGAGCATGGGCCGGGTGATGGCGATCCTGCAGCCGCCCGCGCGCGTCGTCGCCGCGGACGGGGATGTGGCGCTTGTCTCGGCCCCGGGCGGGCGGGGCGCCCGCACCGAGGTTCGGGTCTACGCCCGCGGGACGGACGGAACGTGGAGCGCGGCGGGCTCGCTGGAAGCCGGAGATCTCCGGGCCAACGCGCGCTACGGGGCGGCGATGGCGGTGCGCGGCGGGCTGGCCGCGGTCGGGGCGCCGGGACAGGGAAGTGCGGGCACGGTGTACGTGTTCGCCCGCGGGGCCGACGGGGCGTGGAGCCCGGCGGCGGCGCTCGATTCGCCCGCGCTGGGCGGGGGCGCCGGCCTGGGCACCAGCGTCCTCTTCACCGGCGATGGCGAACTCGCCGTGGGCGCGCCCAACGCGGATGGGTCGGTCGGCCGCGTGGTGCTCTTCGCCCGGGGGGCGGCGGGCGACTGGGCCGAAGCCGCGACGCTGCTCCCGGGCGCTTCCGGGCCGGGCCAGCGCTTCGGGGCCGCGCTCGCGGCCGCCGGAGACGAACTGATCGTCGGAGCGCCGGGGGCGGAGGACGGTCGGGGCCGGGTCGATGCCTTCAGCCGCGCGAACGCCGACGGGGAATGGCGCGCCGATCGTTCCTTCGCGCCCGAGGGTGCCGCTCTCGTGGCGGGCTTCGGATCCGCCCTCGCCCTTCGCCCCGGCCTCGCCGTGGTCGGCAGCCCGGCAGCCGAGGGGAGCGCGGGGCTCGCGGCCGTCTACGAGGCGGCGGAGGACGGCTCCTGGTCGGGCCCCGTCTGGTTGCGCCCCGGGAGTCCGCCCGTCGCGGTGACGTCAGCGGAGGTGCGCTGCGAGGATGACCGCGCGGCCGGCTTCGACTGCGCGGACGTCGACCTGCAGGCGTACCTCCCTCTCGCCTCCATCGGCGCCGAACCCGGGGAGCGCGTGAGCGACGCGTGGGGCTGGACGGACCCCGAGACGGGCCGCGAATACGGCCTCGTCGGTCGTTCCGGCGGGGCCGCGATCGTCGACGTCACCGACGCCGTCAACCCCGTGTATCTCGGCGTCATCCCCGCGAACCGCAGCGGCGCCCGCGACCTGAAGGTCTACGCCGACCACCTCTTCTTCACCGGGGATGGGGCCGGCGCGCACGGTCTCGTCGTCTTCGATCTCACCCGCCTGCGCGACGTGGCGAACCCCCCCGTGGAGTTCGCGCCCGACCTCCGCTGGGACGGAATCGGGAGCGCCCACAACCTCATCATCGATACCGGCGCGGGCACGGCCTTCACCGTCTCCACGAGCGGCGATGGGCACACCTGCGGCGGCGGTCTCGTGATGATCGACATCCGCCAGCCGCTCGCGCCCGAGTTCGCCGGCTGCTACACGGACACCGAAGGGCTCATCTTCCAGGGACGGACGCACGACGCGCAGTGCCTCGTGTACGACGGGCCCGACATGGACTACCGGGGCCGGGAACTGTGCTTCGCGTCGAACGAGACCGCGCTCCGGATCGTCGACGTCACGGACAAGTCGAACCCGCGCCCGATCTCGGCCGCCGCGTACCCCGGCGTCGCGTACATTCACCAGGGGTGGCTGAGCGATGACCGGCGCTACTTCTTTCTGGACGACGAACTCGACGAACTCGTCGGCACGACGGACCGGACGAAGACGATCGTGTGGGACGTGACCGATCTCGATGACCCCGTCGTGATCGCGGACTACTACGGACCCAACAACGCGACGGACCACAATCTCTACGTGAAGGGCGACCGGATGTACCAGGCCAACTACCAGGCCGGCTTCCGCGTCATCGACATCAGCGACCCCGAGAACCTGCGGGAGGTCGGACACTTCGACACCACGCCGTACGGCGCCGATCCTCCCGGCTTCAACGGGGCCTGGACCGCGTTCCCGTACTTCGAGAGCGGGACCGTGCTCGTGACGAGCATGCTCGAGGGCGTCTTCCTCCTCAAGCCGAGGCGAACCGAACTCGTCCCCTGACGGCGGACCCACCGCAATTGGAGATCAGATGACGGCAAACGGATGCATCGTTCACTGTGGCGGCGACGGCCCGCTCCTGGTTCGGAGTCCGCTGCGCGTGCGCACGGCGGGAGCGGAAGACGGCATCGCGAAGCCGAAGGCCGCCCTGTGCCGGTGCGGTCAGTCCGCGAACAAGCCCTTCTGTGACGGGGCGCACCGCGACATCGAATTCCCGGCCTCCGGCCCGATCGACACCACCCGCGCGACATCCGAGCCGGAGGCGCCGCCCGGGAGGGAGGCCGGGGAAGCCGTCGTCACGGCCCACGAGAACGGTCCGTTGCACTTCGACGGCGTCGTGGAGATCAGCGGCGACGGGCACGAAGGGTCCGCCCACTTCCTGCAGCCGTGGCTGTGCCGCTGCGGCGCGTCGAAGAACAAGCCGTTCTGCGACGGGTCGCACAAGGAGATCGGCTTCGAGGCGGAGGGCCTCTAGCAGCCCATGGCCGAGCCGGGGTCGCTCGCCTTTCATCCTCTCCTGTATGTCGCGTGGGCCGACGGGGAACTCGCGGCCGAAGAACTCGCCATGCTGCGCGAACACCTGCGCGGGGCGGGGCTTCCCGGGGGAGCCCTCGCGGAGTGGCTCGATCCCGAGGCGCCGCCCTCGGCGGAGCGGCTCCTCCACCTGCTCGATGAGGTGCGGCGGCGGGCGGCGGAGGTCTCGCCCGAGCGAAAGCGGTCCCTCACGGAACTCGGCATCGCGATCGCGGAGGCCGACGGCGAGCACCCGACGCGGGAGGAGCGCGCGGCCATCCTCCGCATCGAGGAGGCGCTGGGCCTTGGCGGTCCGGACGCCGTGGCGACCCTCTTCGACCCGGCGCGGCCGATCGCGCCGCTTCCCGACGTCCAGCCCAGGTTCGACCCGGACGCGATGGCGCGCTTCCTCGGCGGTCCGGCCCCGGAGACCAGGGCACGCGTGTGTGCGCTCCTCTCGGACGGCCGGTTCGAGGCGGTGGCCGGCCTCTCGACGGCCGACTATCGCGCGAGGGTCTCGGAGTGGTGCCGGGAGCTCGCAGACGAGGGGCTCGGGGCCCTCAGCTATCCCGCGGAGTTCGGGGGCGGCGACGATCCCGCGGCCTTCATCGCCACCTTCGAGACGCTCGCCTTCTTCGACCTCAGCCTGCTCACGAAATTCGGCGTCCAGTTCGGGCTCTTCGGCGGCAGCATCCACCAGCTCGGCTCGCGTCGACACCACGAGAAATACCTGAGGGACGCGGGCACGCTGGCGCTCCCGGGGTGTTTCGCGATGAGCGAGACGCTACACGGGTCCAACGTCCAGGACATTCAGACGACGGCGGTCTACGACCCCGGGACGCGGGAAATCGTCGTCCACACCCCGGTGCCGGGGGCGCGCAAGGACTACATCGGCAACGCCGCGCGGGACGGCCGCCTCGCCACGGTGTTCGCGCAACTCGAGGTCGAGGGGGAAGGGCGCGGCGTGCACGCGGTTCTCGTCCCCATCCGCGGCGAGGATGGGGTGCCGCTGCCCGGCGTGACGATCGAGGACTGCGGCGAGAAGCTCGGCCTGAACGGCGTGGACAACGGACGCCTCCACTTCGATCGCGTGCGCGTGCCGCGCGGGAACCTCCTGGACCGCTTCGCCTCCATCGATGACGAGGGGGCCTATCGGAGTCCGATCGCGAGCCCGGCCCGACGCTTCTTCACCATGCTCGGCACCCTCGTGAGCGGCCGCGTGGCCGTGGCGAGCGCGGCGCTCAGCGCGACGAAGGTCGCCCTCACGATCGCGGTCCGGTATGGCGCGCGGCGCCGGCAGTTCGGTCCGACCGGCGAAGTCGAGCGCATTCTGCTCGACTATCCCGCCCACCAGCGGCGACTGCTCCCGCGCCTCGCCGCGACGTACGCGCTCAGTTTCGCCCTCCACGACCTGCAGGCGGAGTACGTGGCCGCGGTCACCGCTCAACCAGGGGACCCCGACGAATCGGAGATCGGGGCTGCGGCGGACCGGCGACGCCTCGAGGCGGCCGCGGCCGGGCTCAAGGCCAGCGCCACGTGGCATGCGACGGACGCCATCCAGGCATGCCGGGAGTCGTGCGGAGGGCGCGGCTACCTCGCGAACAACCGCTTCGCGGCGCTCAAGGCGGACAGCGACGTCTTCACGACCTTCGAGGGCGACAACACCGTCCTCATGCAGCTCGTGGCGAAGGATCTCCTCACGGGCTTCCGCCAGCAGTTCGGGGATCTCGGCGCGCTCGGGATCGCGCGCTTCGCCGCCGGCCGCGCCCGCCGCGCCATGGCCGAGCGCAACTGGGTCATCTCACGAAAGACGGGCGAAGCCCACCTCCGCGACCCCGGGTTCCACGACGCGGTGCTCGACGCCCGCCGCTCGGACCTCGTGCTTTCGCTCGCCCGTCGGGTTCGCCACCGGATCGCGCGCGGGATGACCTCGTTCGACGCCCTCACGGACTGCCAGCACCACGCGCTCACGGCCGCCCGGGCCCACGTCGAGTGCGAGATCCTGCGCTCCATGATCGCGGCCGAGCGGCGGACGCCGAGTTCCGGCGTCGCGGAGTGGCTCGAGCGCCTGCGCTCCCTCTACGCGCTCGCCACGATCGAGCGCGAGGCGGCGTGGTTCCTCGAGCAGGGCTATCTGGATCCGCCCAAGAGCAAGGCCATCCGCCGCACCGTGACCGCGCTCTGCGCCGAAGTCCGCCCCCAGGCCATCCCCCTCGTCGACGCCTTCGACGTCCCCCGGTCCTGCCTCGAAGGCTCGATCGGCCTCTGACGGCGCGGCGGCCCGCAACCGCAACTCCGAACACACTCTCGGGAGGAAGCATGACGGAAGCAGATCGACCACCTCCGACCGCGTCACCATATCAGATCTTCATGCTGGTCTGCTGCGTGCTCGTGCTCGTGGCTCTCGTCCTGGAACTGGCGCTGCCGCTGGACCCCGAGATCCTGCGCATCCTCTTCTACGCGGACACGGCCTTCTGCGTCGTCTTCTTCGCGGACTTCCTCCTCTCCCTCGTCCGGGCGGAGGACCGCAAGCGATACATGCTCACCTGGGGCTGGATCGATCTCCTCTCCAGCCTGCCCGCGATCACGGAACTCCGCGCGTTCCGAATCGGTCGCGTACTGCGGATTCTGAGGTTTCTCCGTGCGGCGCGCGCCGCGAGGGTCGTCGGCTCGTTCTGGATGGGACGGCGGGCACAGACCACGGCCCTCGTCGCTGTGTCCGTCGCGATCCTGACGGTGGTGGGCGCGAGTATCGCCGTCCTTTATCTCGAGCGGGCGGCGGGGGGCGAGATCGGCTCGGGTCCGGCCGCGTTGTGGTGGTCCTTCTTCACGGTCATGACAGGCCAGCAGGGCGACCCGTTCCCGGTCACGGCTGCAGGGCGCGCCATCGGCCTCGCCCTGATGACGGTCGGCGCGGCACTCGTCGGGACGCTGACCGCCACGCTGGTGTCCTGGGTGATCCGGCCCCGGGAGGACGCGAAGGATCGACAACTGAACGCGATCCGCGAGGAAGTGGCCGCAATCCGGGCGCTCCTCGAGGCCCGCTGACCCGATCCGCGCACGCCGCGTGGATGGGGTGCCGATTCCCAGTCCGCAGGCCGCCACCGAACGTCAGCGCGCGGGGGATTCCGAGCGTAGGAGTTGAGTGGCGAGGTTGAGGGCGTCGGTGGGCCAGTACGTCCTGGGCCGCGGGCGCTTGACGTCGGGGAGGCCTGCTTCGGGGCGGCAGTGGAGGACGGCGCGGGTCCAGCGCGCGGGTATCGCCGGCAGCCCGTGGACCGCGCCCAGGAGCGCCCCGCAGATCGCGGCGTTCGTGTCGGTGTCGCCGCCCCTCATCACGCTGTCGATCACGCCCTCCTCGAGCGATGGGGCGTGCCGTAACTGCCACAGCGCGTTACGGAGCGCGATCAGGACCCAGCCCATGTGCGTCATGTAATCTTCCGGCGGTCCGACGGCGGCCTCCTCGACGCACGCCCGCACCTCCGGGCAGATCTCCTCTTCGTTCGCCCACGTCGCCACCCGTTCGTACAACTCGCGCGGCGCAGGGCCGCGGTCGATCGCGTGCGCGAGGGCCATCGCGAAGAGCGCGTTCGCGTCGAGACAGATGCGATTCGGGTGCGTGAGGCGGGCGTCTTCCCGCGCCCAGCGCGCGACGGTGTCGAGTCGATGGCGGGAGCCGTAGATGCCAAGCGGACCGATGCGCATCAGCGCGCCGTTGGCCTGGCTCTCGTGGCGCGGATGGCCGATCAGACCGTCGCGGATCGTCAAGCCGCAGTCGAACGGATCGGAATCGAGCCACTCCCTGTAGGCGCGGTTCGCCGCCTCCGTGTCGTATGTGCGGCTCGCGATCAGCGTGCGGGCCAGCGCCAGCGCCATCTCGGAGTCGTCCGTCGGCTGTCCCGCCAGCGTGTCGAACGTGCCCCCGTCCTCGAGGTCGCGGACCCCGTCGGGATAGAGGAGGAGGATGTCCTCGGGCGACTGGAACTCGACGAGGCTGCCGAGCGAATCGCCGGCGATCTGCCCGATGAGGCAGCCGCGCGCGCGGTCGAGCTTCGCGTCCTCACCGCGAGACGTTCCCGCGGGAACGTCGGCCGTCGGCGTCCTCACGCTTCCTCCGTGCGCCGGCTCATCGCCTTCACGAGGTCCGAATCCGGTTCGACAAAGATCGTTTGAACGCGGTCCGGGGTCACCGTGCCCGGCGGCGACTTCCGCGGCTTGCGGACGTACTTGCGGCGGGTCCAGACGACCGGGGCCGTGCGGTTGTGGCGCGCGCCGCTGTGGACCGCCGCCGCGATCGCGGCTTCGAGCAGGTCGCGCCGCGGCGGATTCTCGTCCCTTCGCCCCCAGCGCAGGATGACGTGTGCGCCGGAGGCCTGGGACGCGTGCAGCCAGATGTCGTCCGGCGCGGAGTGACGGAAGGTAAGATCGTCGTTGTCGCGGGCCCCGCGCCCGACCCGGATCTCCAGCCCGCCCGAGGTTCGGAGCCGCGTGTAGGGCACCCGCAGTTCCGGCCCGCCCGCCCGCGGCCCGCCCGCGCCGACGCGCACCGGCTTCCCGCCGGCCGCGGCCCACAGGGCGTCCGACGGACCGGACTCGGCGAGCCGCTCGAGGTGGGCGTCGAACTCAGCCGCGCGTTCCCGGGCCGCCGCGATCGCGTCGGGCAGCCGCTCCAGCGCGCGCTCCCGGCGTCGGGCCTCATCGAAGAGGGCCTCCGCGTTGTGGACCACGTCACGAGCGGGGTCGAGCGGGATCTCGCGCGGCGCACCGTCGAAATCGGGCAGCGTCACGGTGGAAGCGCCCTTCGGCACCTCGTCCTTGCGGGCGAGGAGGATCTGGCCGAGGAGGCGGGGCTCGTCTGGCGGTCCGGCCGCGGCCAGCTGCCGCTCGAGCGCGGCGGCCCGGCGCCGGTGCCGCTTCCGGCGGGCTCGGAGGCGTTTTCGGATCTGCCCGGCTTCGTCCCCGGCATCGTCGTCGTCGTCGGCCGCGGGAAGGGCCTGGAGGGCGGGGGCGGGGCCGCCGCCGGGGGCGAGCAGCTGCGCGGCCGCGGTCAGCAGTCCGGCGGCGGACCCGCTGCCGGCCCCGGCGGGGTGCGGATAGGGCTGGGGGCCCCACGGGCGGTCGAGCACGAAGGCCGGCCGGGGCGGCGTGCCCGGCGCACCGGACGCGGCCGGGCCGCCCGAGGGCGCCGCCGCGAGCGCGTGGAGGACCCGGTATCGCGCGTACGTCTCCGCCGGGTCGTCTCCGGCCAGGATCCAATCGACGTTGAGCGCGCTCGTCCACGCCCACGTCCGCAGCACGGCCCGGCGGCGGTCGGCCTCGTCTCCGGCCAGCACGGCAGCCCATTCCGCTTCCGATGGCGGGGCGGCCACGGCTCGCCGCGCGGACGAAGGCGGCGCATAGGACGCCCCGCGACGCAGCGAGCGGTCGCCCGCATCCCTCGCCAGCAGCGCGGCTTCGATCCGCCACGCCGGACGGGAATCGGTGCCGGACCCCACCGCGCCGGACTCCGTCGGATCGGGCTCCTCCCCGCCGGACTCCGCCCGGCGGCAGTGGACGGCGTTCCAGCGCCGGTCCTGAAGTTCGATCGCCAGCATTTCCCACGGACGCCCCGCCCGGTCTCCGAACGTCAGGAGCAGGGCGCGCTCGTCCGCCGGCGCCCGCGCGTCCAGCAGCGACAGCCGTCCGACCCGCAACGCCTTCCCCTCCACCCCTGAAGCCGGCGCATCGGCGCCCAGTTCGAGGACGTGCCCGTGCAGCGGGTGCAGCATGGCGACGAGCCGCGACCCGTCCTCGAAGGCGATCTCCACGGCGCGCCGCCCCGATGCCATGCGGAGACCGGCGATACGGACGCCCCGCCAGCGATCGAGGATTTCGCGGGCGACGGCCCGGGCGAGGAGGGAGTCGTATCGAATGCCCATTGCGACTATATTCGGGGCCCCGCGCGATCCCGACAAACTCCGCGACCGAGACGAACCTCACGTGGACAAGCTTCACCCCATCATCCACGCGGCCGGCACCGAGGAACGCCCCCCCGACTGGGCCGTCATGAGTCCCGCGCGCATCCGTCACGCCGGACGGGTCGGCCAGCTGCTGTGGGACTGGGCGGACGCCCTCGGGCGCGACACGAGGACGCGGATCCGCTGGCGCGCGGCGGGCCTTCTGCACGACGCGCTCAAGGAGGAAGGCACGGACGTCCTGCGTCCCCTCGTCGACGGCCCGGATGAATGGCCCGACGCGCTCCTCCACGGTCCGGCCTGCGCGAACCGGCTGCGCGCGGCAGGGGTCGATGACGAGCCGTTCCTGCGCGCCATCGCCTTTCACACGACCGGACACCGGGATCTCGGCACCCTTGGACAGGCCCTTTACATGGCCGATTTCCTGGAGCCGGGCCGCCTGGCCTCGGGCCGGGAGCGCACCAGCCTGCGCCGCCGCATGCCGGACGACTGGCACGCCGTCCTCGTCGAGGTCGCGACCGCGAAGATCGGCATCCTCATCGACTGCCTGATCCCCGTCTCCGCCGCGACCGCCGGGTTCTGGGAGGCGATCACCGCGCCGCGCTGAGGGCAGGTTTTTCGCAAATCGCGAAGTGGTTGATTAGGTTGCCAGGGGTGGCAGGACGCAGGATGAGTGTGAGGCAGGGCGGCGGCCGAGCACGGTCGATGGGTGGATGGGAGGACGACGGGAGGCGACAAAGTGCTTTCGAGGTCCAGACGGCGGTCCAGGCGGGAGACGCGACGAGGTCCCGAGGGTCGTGCCCCCTATCGCAGGCGGCAGGGTTCATTCCAACGAGTGGCTTCCGCATTCCGGGGACTGATCACGACGGCGGTTCTCATCGGCGCCGGTGCCTTCATCGGTCTCTTCTGGGAGGAATGGAAGGTCGTGCGGCTCGCCATTCTGGCCGGGACCGGATCCGTACCGGCCGCGACCGCGGCGGGCACGACGGAAGGTGGTCCCGCGGCGACGGGTTCCGCGACGGGAGAGATCCCCGGACGGGAGGACCTGACGAACCGGATCAAGGTCGAAGTCCTCAACGGTGCCGGAGAGCGAGGGCTCGCGCGTCAGTTCGCCGACCGACTCCGGCTCCTCGGTTTCGACGTCGTCGCGACCGGCAACGCCGACCACTTCGACCATGAGGTCACGCACGTTCTCGATCGATCGGGCCGCCTCGGCGCCGCGCTGGCCGTCGCCCGCGAGCTGAGCGCGGACTCGCTGGCCATCGCCCTCGATCCCGAACTCTTCCTGGATGCGAGCGTGGTGGTGGGGAGCGACTGGGCCGGCCTGCTCGGGAACCTCGGGAAGGACTGAGCGGCACCCGCGTCCCACGACGGGGGCTAGCTCTCCCGCGACAGGCGCAGTTGCCCGCACGCGGCGGCGATATCCCGTCCCCGCGGCCTCCTCACCGCGTTGCCCACCCCTCGCGTGGCCAGCGCCTCCGAAAAACGCGCGATCCCCTCGGCGGAACTCGGGCCCCACTCCGGGCGCGAGGGGATGGGGTTGAAGGGGATGAGATTCACGAAGCAGATGAGCCCCCGCGCGAGCTTCGCCAGCGACTCCGCCAGCGCGGGATCATCGTTCACCCCCCGGATGAGCGTGTACTCGAAGCTGATGCGCCGGTTCTTGTAGCTCTGATACGTGCGAAGGGCGTCGAACAGCTCCGGCAGCGGGTAGCGCTTCTCGATCGGCATCAGCCGAAGCCGCAGTTCGTGGGACGGCGCGTGCAGCGAGACCGCGAGTTCGAACGGTTCCGGCCGCCGGGCGAGTTCCAGAATCCCCGGGATGAGTCCCACCGTCGACACGGTGATGCGCCGCGCCCCGAGCCCGAACCCTCCGTGCAGGGACGCGAGCGATCCGATGACCCCGTCGAGGTTCGCCAGAGGTTCTCCCATCCCCATGTACACGACGTTGGAGATCGGGCTGGACGCCGGCCGCCCCATCTCCTCGCGCGCGACGCGCAGGGAGTCGCGGTACTGCGCCACGATCTCGGCCGCCCTCAACTGGCGGCGAAAGCCGAAGTCGCCGGTGGCGCAGAAGCGGCACGCGAGCGCGCAGCCGGCCTGCGACGAAAGACAGAGCGTGAGGCGGTCGCGCGTCGGGATGAGCACGGACTCGACCCGCTCGCCGTCCTCGAGCCGCCACAGGTGCTTCACGGTCCCGTCCTTCGAGCGGGCGACGTAGTCCGGTTCGATCGGGGTGAGGGAGAAGGCCGCGTCCAGCGCTTCCCGGAGGTCGGCCGGGAGGTTCGTCATCTCGTCGAAGGAACGGACGCCCCGCTCCCAGACCCACTTCTCGACCTGCCGTGCCCGGTAGGCCGGCTCTCCGCGCGCGGCGAAGAAGGCCGCCAGCCGCTCCCGCCCCCCGTCTCCCGACTCCGCGAGCAGTTCCGCTCGTGTGTTTTCCGTCATCCCCCGCTTCTTGCTGGCGCCGCCGAAAATCGGCTATCTTTCGCGGCGTTCCGCACTTCTCAGAACCGATTCCGAGCCGATTCCCTTACGCCGCGAGTTCTCCTGACCAAACTATCGCTACCGACCGAACGGCGTGAGCCGGCCTCCCTCGAGACCGCCTTGCGCGACGCCGGCTGCGGGCAGGTCGAGGCCTCGTGGTCCGGACGCGAAGTCCGGGTCATCGGTTGGGTACACCGCCGTCGCGATCTCGGAGGACTCTTCTTCGTCGACCTGCGCGACCGGACCGGTCTGCTCCAGCTCTCCTTCGGCCCGGAGTGGTCGGATGCCGCCGGCCTCCAGCTTGTGACGGAGTTGAACCCGGAGGACGTCGTGCAGGCGACGGGCGTCGTCGCGCCGCGCCCCGAGCCCAACCCGGACATGCTCACGGGCGAGATCGAGATCCGCGTGTCGAGTCTGCGGCGGGTGTCCGTCTCCGACCCGCTCCCGATCCTCGTCTATCAGCCTCCGGAGGAAGAGCTGCCCTCCGAGGAACTTCGCCTCAAGCACCGGATCCTCGACCTGCGCCGCCCCGAAATGCAGCGCAACCTGAGACTCCGGCACGTGGCGACGAACGCGGTGCGCGCCTCGCTCACCGAGCAGGGATTCGTCGAGGTCGAGACCCCGCTCCTCACGCGGCAGACACCGGAGGGGGCGCGGGACTATCTCGTCCCCAGCCGCGTCCACCAGGGCCGGTTTTTTGCCCTCCCGCAGTCGCCGCAGCTGTACAAGCAGCTTCTCATGTGCGGCGGTTTCGACCGCTACTTCCAGATCGCGAAGTGTCTGCGCGACGAAGACCTGCGGGCGGACCGGCAGCCCGAGTTCACCCAGATCGACGTGGAGATGGCGTTCGTCGAGCAGGACGACGTCTTCCGCGCCGCGGAGAAGATGTTCGCGTGCATCTGGCGGGATGGGCTCGGGCGCGACCTCTCCGTGCCCTTCCGGCGCCTGCCCCACGCCGAGGCGATGGAGCGCTACGGCACCGACAAGCCGGACCTCCGCATCCCGTGGGAGGTCCAGGATTTCACGGACGCGCTCACCGGCATCGGTTTCGGCATCTTCGACGGCGCCGCACGCGCCGGCGGGCGCGTCCGGGGGCTCGTCCTTCAAGGCGGCGCGGCGCTCTCCCGCTCGCGCATCGCGCACTACGACAAGCTCGCGCAGGCGGCCGGCGCAAAGGGCGCCCTGTGGCTGAAGCGCACCGCGGACGGCTGGTCCGGCCCGCCGGCGAAGGTCGTGGGCGAGGACGTCGGGCGCGCGCTCGAGGCGGAGTTCGGGGTGGCGGAGGGCGATCTCGTCTTCCTCGTCGCCGGGCGCGACGCGGAGAGTTCGCCGGCCCTCGACCGGCTGCGGCGCGCGGCGGCACGGGAACTCGGCGCCGTGGACGAGAACGGGGAGGAGTGGCTCTGGATCACGGAGTTCCCCCTCTACCACCGGGATCCCGACACCGGCCTTCCCGTTCCGGCCCAGCACGCCTTCACGATGCCGGCGGACCCCGACCCCGAGCGGCTGCGCGAAGATCCGCTCTCCGTGAACGCGATCGCGTACGACATCGTCTACAACGGGATCGAGTTCGCCAGCGGGAGCATCCGTTGCCACCTTCCCGAGGTTCAGCGTGTCATCCTCGAGGCGACGGGGCTCACGCCCGAGGAGGTCGAGGCGCGCTTCGGTTTCCTGCTCGAGGCGTTCCGCTACGGCGTCCCGCCGCACGGGGGGTTCGCGGTCGGCATGGACCGCGTGGTGGCCGAGATGGCCGGCTGCGCGTCGATCCGGGACGTCATCGCGTTCCCGAAGACCGCCGCGGCCAGAGGTCTGCTCGAACGGTCGCCATCGTCGGTGACCCCGGCTGAACTGGAGGAACTCGGGATCTCCGTGACCGGCGGAGCCGGCAAGTCCGGCGAGGCCGGCGAGACTGGAGGGACCGGAAGGAGCGGGACTTGAGCGTGGCGACGGAGCGGCGCCTCTCCATCGAGGGGGCCGACCAGCAGCTGCTGGCTGGTGTGAACGACTCGAATCTCACGACGCTGGCCCGCCACTGCGACATCCGCGTCGTCCTCCGGCGCGAAGAGATGATCCTCTCGGGTCCAGAGGCCGACGTGGATCGCGCCTCCCCCACCGCGCGGCGCATGATCCGCTACGCGCGGCTGCGGCGCCCCTTCGACGCGGTGGATGTCGAGCGTCTTCTCGAAGCCCCGCCCGACGACGAGGGTGGCGCGCGGACATCCGCCGATGCCCGGGGCTCCGGCCAGGGAGAAGTCGCGCTGGCGGGGGCCGGGCGCGCGATCCGGCCCAAGTCCCCGGGGCAGGACAAGTACCTGGCCGCGATGCGCGAGCGGGACATCGTCGTCGGCATCGGCCCGGCCGGCACCGGAAAGACCTATCTCGCCGTCGCCGCTGCGGTGGAGGCGCTCAACCGGAAACGGATCCGCCGCATCATCCTCACCCGGCCCGCGGTCGAGGCCGGCGAGGCGCTCGGCTTCCTGCCCGGCGACATCCGCGAGAAAGTCGACCCCTACCTGCGCCCCCTCTACGACGCGCTCGAGGACATGATGCCGCACGACCGCGTCCGCCGCGCGATCGAGGACCGCGTGATCGAGGTCGCCCCGCTCGCGTACATGCGCGGCCGGACGCTCTCCGACGCGTTCCTGATCCTCGACGAGGCGCAGAACGCGACGACCGCGCAGATGAAGATGTTCCTCACCCGGCTCGGGCTGAACTCCAAGACCGTGATCACGGGGGACAAGACGCAGATCGACCTCCCGCGCCCCGAGGATTCGGGACTCCTGGAGATCGAGGAAGTCTTGCGCGACGTGGTCGGGATCGACTTCGTTTATCTGGATGACGCGGATGTCGTCCGGCACCGACTCGTGAAGGAGATCATCCGCGCGTACCGGGAGTCCGAGCGTTGAGTTTCTTTGGCCGCGTCCGAGACTACCTGCGCCCCGTGAACCGGCCGCCGGTCGGCGGCCGTCGGGACGCGTGGGTCCACCACGGATTCCGGGCCGGGATGGTCGCCGTCATCGCCCTCGCCGTTCCCCTGATGTTCCCGCAGAGCACGCCGAGCGGGTTCGACGGCATCGACCCCGGCAGCGTCGCCCGGCAGACGATCAACGCCGACTTCGATTTCGACGTGCCCAAGGATCCGGACCGCCTCCGCGAGCAGCAGGACGATGCGGAGGCCGGCGTGACGCCGAGGCTGCGCTTCGAGCCCGCGCGCGCGGACAGCAGCGTCGAGCGCGTGAACGCCTTCTTCGCACAGCTCGATTCCATCATCCCCGCGGCGGAAGCGCGAGTCACGGAGGAAGGACTCCCGGCCGCGGCCGGCGCCGCGCTCGTCCGGGACGAGGTCCGGCAGGTCGCGGGCGGGATCGGGATCGACCTCTCGGCCGGGGGGGTGATCGACTCGCTCCAGGTCGAATACCTCCTCGACGGGGCGTCGCGCGCCGGGCTGCGCGACGAGCTCGGGACGGCCTTCGAGGGCCTGCGCGAGGGCGTGATCCGCGGGAGCGAACTCGCGGACATCAGCGCCGCGAACGTCGTCGCGCGCGAGGGTCCTTCCGGCGACGACCGCGTGCGCGCCGTCGCGGATCTCGTCCGGCTCGACGACTTCACCCTGGCGGCCCGGGAGGGGGTGGGAGACCGGCTGCCGCCCGGGGGCGCGGCCCTCTTCCAGCAACTCGTCCTCATGGCGCAGCCGACGCTGCGCATCGACCAGGACGCGACCCGGCAGGCGCGGGAGCAGGCCCGGGCCGCGATCCCCCAGGTCGAGGGCTTCGTGCTCGAGGGAGAGCGCATCATCACCGAGAACACGGTGGTGACGGAGGACGAATACCGCCGGCTCCTCGCCTATCAGGCCCAGATCCTGGAGCGGGGCGGGACGCGCACGACATCGGACTTCCTCCGCAATGTGGGCATGATCCTCCTCGTCGTGAGCATGCTCGGGATTCTCGTCTTCGCGACGTTCAGCTTTCGCCGCGACATCTACGAGGATCTCCCCAGCTTCACCGTCCTGCTCGGGCTCGTCGTCATCGTGATGGCGGCGGCCGGCGCGGTGGCCGCCGCGGAGGGTTCGCCCGCGCTCGTGCCCGTCGCGCTGGCCGGCTTCCTCGCCGCGGCGCTGTTCGACAGCCTCCTGGGCCTCGTCGTCGTCTCGACGATCACGGGCATCCTCATGGGTCAGCCCTACTTCGCGGGACTCGCGGCCCCCATGGTGACCGTGGCGGGCGGGGTCACGGCGGCCTTCGCGTTCCACACGATCCGCACGCGTTCGCAGAGCTGGGTCCTCGTCGCGCTGATCACCGCGGCCTACGTGGGGGCCGGCCTCCTGCTCGTCCTCACGGGCCACTACGCGCTGGGCGAGATGGGAACGACCGCGGCGCTCGGGCTCCTCAACGCCACCGTGTGCACGGGACTCGGCGTCGGCGTCGGCCTCCCGCTGCTGGAGGCCTTCACGGGACGGACGACGGAGGCGTCGCTGCTCGAACTCTCCGACATGAACCGGCCGCTCCTGAGGCGGCTGGCGCGCGAGGCGCCCGGCACCTACGCCCACTCGATCAACGTGGCGAACCTCGTCGAGGCGGCGTGCGAGGCGATCGGGGCCGACTCCGTACAGGGCCGCGTGGGGGTCTACTATCACGACATCGGGAAGCTCGAGCGTCCGCAGTATTTCATCGAGAACCAGCCGCGCGGGCTGAACCCGCACGACCGTCTCACGCCGTGGCAGAGCGCCGAGATCCTGCGCGACCACGTGCGCCACGGGCTGGTGATGGCGGAGGAAGCGCGTCTGCCCGAGGTCGTGAAGGACTTCATTCGCGAGCACCACGGGACGCAGCTCATCCGCTACTTCCTCGAGAAGGCCCGCGCCCGGGAAGGCGTCGCGGAAGTGGACCCGAGCGACTTCGCCTACCCCGGCCCGAAGCCGCAGAGCAAGGAAACGGGCGTGGCGATGCTGGCGGATGCCGTGGAGGCGGCGTCGCGCGTCCTCTCGAACCCGAGTCCCGAGCGCATCCGGGCGCTCATCGACCGCCTCGTGCAGGACCGCATCGACTACGGTGAACTCGACGACTGTCCGCTCACGTACCGCGACCTCCGCATCGTCAAGCGGGAGTTCGCGCACGTCCTCACCGGGCTCTATCACCACCGCATCGACTATCCGCAACCGACGGCGCCCGGCGACGCGCCCGGCGGTCCGGGTGAGACGCCCGCCGGGGAGGGGCCGGAGACGAGCGGCGTGGAGGAGGCGGCGGCCGCGGCGGAGGAGGGCGCGTCGGAGCCGATCGACCTGGAGCAGGCCGCGCAGGGCGACACCGGCCCGATCCCCGCCCTGGATTCGCTCCCGGATTCGGACCCGGAGCCGGCCGCCGAGCCGGAAGGAGTCGCCAGCGGGCGCACGGATTGACCGAATCCGTGCCGTTCGCGATCCGCATCGACTTCCCCTCCGGCGAGAAGGAGGCCTGGCGCGGTCCCTCCGAGGCGGAGTTGAAGAAGGCCGCGCGGGCCGCCCTCGCCGCAGGGCGCGCGGGACCGGCCGGCGCGGGCGACGCCGCGGGCGAGAGCGCCGAGCTTTCCGTCACCTTTCTCCCGGCGGAATCCATGCGCGCCCTGAACCGGGACTACCACGGGGTCGATGACCTCACGGACGTGCTCGCGTTCGGGCTCGGCGAGGACCCGCTCGTCGGCGACATCTACATTTCTCTGGACGCCGCCGAGGCCTCGGCGCGCGAGCTGGGGCTCGATCCCGGCGAGGAGATCCTGCGCCTCCTCATCCACGGCATCCTCCATCTGCTCGGACACGACCATCCGGAAGGCGAGGCGCGCTATGCCTCTCCGATGTTCGAACTCCAGGAACGGCTGTTGGCGCGGCTGCTGGCCGAGTTCCGTGGCCGCGCGTAGCATTCCCCGTCCTCCGAGGGCTTCCCGAAGGCCCTGATCCACGAACCGCCCGCCTCCGCGGGCCGGCTCCCGAGCGAGCATGCACGAGAATCCGGAAGAGCAGCGCCGGCTCCTGATCGAGGAGATCCGCGTCCGCCTCGAGGCGGGCGACATGGACGCGCTCTTCGCGTTCGTGGAACCGCTGCATCCGAGCGACATGGCGGACGTGCTCGAGCACGTGGAGGAGACCGAGCGCATGGCCCTCCTCGAACTCATCCCGGCGGCCCTCGCCTCGGACGCCCTCGCCGAGATGGAGGAAGAGGAAAGGCCGGGCGAACTGCTCGCGAGCATGGAGCCGGAGCGGATCGCCGAAATCGTCGAGGAACTCGCGGACGACGACGCGGCCGACCTCATCGGCGAACTCGACCCGGAGGAGCAGGCCAGGGTCTTCGAGTCGATGCCGGACGAGGAGGAGCAGGAGATCCGGGAACTGCTCGAGTATCCGGAGGAGTCGGCGGGCGGGATCATGACCCGCGAGCTGTGCGCGGTGGACTCCGGGGCGACGGCGGCCGGGGCGATCGAGGAGCTTCGGGCGCAGGCGGAGGAGACCGAGGATCTCTATACCGTGTTCGTCGTCGGGCGGCGGGGGCGGCTGCGCGGCGTGGTCACGCTGCGGGACCTCGTGCTCGCGGCGCCGGAGACGCCGATCTCGGACCTGCTCGAGGAACCCCCGGCCGTGGTGTCGGTGGATCTCGACCAGGAGGAAGTGGGCAGGATCCTGTCCCGTTACAACCTCGCCGCGATCGGGGTCGTCGACGATGAGGACCGGCTCGTGGGACAGATCACCTTCGATGACGTGATCGACGTCGTCGAGGCGGAGGTCACCGAGGACATCCTGCGCTTCGCCGCGGTGTCGGACGAGGAGCAGTTGCGCGGGACGACGCTCGGCGCGATCCGGAGCCGGCTGCCGTGGCTCGCGGTGAACGCGCTCACGCTGGCGGTCGCCGCGGTGGCCGTGTGGCTGTACAGGGGGACGATCGAACAACTGGCGATCCTCGCGGCCGTGATGCCGGTGATCGCGGGACTGGGCGGAAACGCGGGAACGCAGGCGCTGGCGGTCACGATCCGCCGCATCGCGCTCGCCGACGAACTGCCGGGAGAGCGGTGGTCCGCCGTCGTGAAGGAACTCGTCGTGGGCCTGACGAACGGGGTCGCGATCGGGCTGCTCGTGGCGCTCGTCTCGCTGCTGCTCCCGAATACGGGGGCCATCTTCGGGCTCGTCGTGATGATCGCCACGTGGGCGAACCTCGCCGTGGCCTCCGCGCTGGGCGCGTTCTTCCCGATCCTGCTGGAGCGGTTCGGCGCGGACCCCGCGGTCGCCTCGTCGGTCTTCGTCACGACCTTCACGGACCTGATCGGGTTCGTGCTGCTGCTGGCGCTCGCGACCCGGTTCCTCCTGTGAGGGCGGGAGCCGCGGGGTGAGTCCGGCGTTCGATCCGGGGGGGCTCGCCGACCGCATCGCGGGCGGCGAGCCGCTGGCGCTGGCCCGGGGGATCTCGCACGTTGAGAACGAGAGCGACGGATTCGAGGCGCTTCTCGAGCGGCTGGACGGGCGCACCGGACGCGCTCGGCGCATCGGCATCACGGGGCCGCCCGGGGCCGGCAAGTCGACGCTCACAGCGGCACTTACGCGGCATTATCTCGAGCAGTCTCTCAAGGTCGGGATCGTCGCCGTGGACCCGACCAGTCCGTTCACCGGCGGGGCCCTGCTCGGCGACCGCATTCGCATGGGAGAACTCTCCACCGAGCCCGGCGTCTTCATCCGCTCGATGGCGAGCCGCGGGTCGCTCGGCGGCCTCGCGACCGCGACGCGGGAAGCCGCCGATCTCATGGACGCCGCCGGTTACGACCGCGTGATCCTGGAGACGCTCGGCGTGGGCCAGGCGGAACTCGACATCGCCGTCTCCGCCGACACGACCGCCGTCGTCCTCGTCCCGGAATCGGGAGATGGCGTGCAGGCGATGAAAGCCGGGCTCATGGAGGTGGCGGACCTCTTCGTCATCAACAAGTCGGACCGGCCCGGCGCGGACCGGCTGGAGAAGGAGATCGCGATCATCATGTCGATCCGCTTCGCGAACCGCGCGCCGGCCGGCGCGGGCGACCCTGGCGACGCCGAGGAAGTCTGGCGCATGCCGATCACGCAGACGGTCGCGTCGGAGGCCCGGGGGATCGAGGAGTTCGCGGCGCACCTGGACCGGCACTTCGACTGGCTCCAGTCGACGGGAAAGCTCGAGGCGCACCGCCGCGCCGCCCGCCTCCGCCGCGCGCACGACGCGCTCCTCCGCCGCTCACGGCGCGACGCCCAGCGGATCTGGCGCGGGGCCTCCCCCGAGACGCTCGATTCCGGCGCTTCCCCCTACGCGATCGCGCGCCGGCTGTACGAGGACTTCAGGGAGACGCTCAGGGGAACCTGACGACGAGTCCCGTCCCCGCGAAGAAGCCCGTGGCGGACTCGTTCAGCCCCACGCCCACACGGATGTCCCACTGAAGGTCGTCGCTGAAACTCCAGGTGAAGCCGCCGTTCACGTAGTGCTCCGCGCGGGTCCCCTCCGGTTCCGCATGGAAGAAGGCGAACCACTCCGCGTAGACCCCGGCCCGCGCGCCCACGGAGAACCCGGCCACGGCCGACTGCGCCCATTCCGCGTATTCCTCCTCTCCCCCCCGGGGCCCTCCGCCGCCGGCCTCGCTCAAGGCCCGGTTCACCTGCGTGCTGCCCGACAGCGCGACGGTCTCCGATAGGTCCCAGCCGTAGATGAAGTTCACGCCCGGCAGCGTACGGTCGCTCGTGAACGCATCGCCCCCCGTGGGGAGTGTCACCTGGGGAAGGATCGCCATCGCGGGCCGCAGCCCCTCTTGTTCGGTCAGCAACAGCTTGGTGCCCAGGTAAAGGTCTTCCATTCCGGTCTCGGTGAAGCTCCGCCCGTCCGCCCCCGCGCCCGTGGACACGGGACTCAGGCCCAGCCGAAGTTCGAGGCTCTCGCCGAGCACCCCGATCCGCAGGAGAGGTTCGCCCAGCGAGTGCGTCCATACGCCGCCGCGGCCGCCCTCGGGCCGGTCGTACTCGTAGGTGTAGCCGAACTCGAGCTGGAACACGCCGCGCCCCACCGTCGCCGCCGCCTCCGTGAAGTCCGGCCGGTCCGCGACCAGCGGTCCCCGCTGCGCGTGCGCGGACCCGGCCGCCATCGCGAAGAGCGAGCCCATCCCGAGCGCCCGAAGGATCGATCGTCTGCGCATCATCTTGCCTCTCTCAGGCGTTCGCGGCCTGGTGTGGTCTGCACGGGCACGTTCCCGCGGGAACGTCCGTTCCCTACTTTGGGAGCCGGTAGCGCGCGGCAGGGAGGCCGCGGCGTAGGCCGGACGATACAGGACGGGGCATGAGCAAGCACGGCGCGCTGAGCGATCAACTCGAGCTTTGGGAGGCGGTCTTCCGTCAGGCGCCGCAGCGCGACGACACCAGCTTCCGGAGCATCTCCGGGCGCGACATCAAGCCGCTCTACACCCCCCTCGACGCCGGCGACACCGGCCCGGGAGGGTATCTGGACCGACTCGGCACGCCGGGCGAGTTCCCGTTCACGCGCGGCCCGTATCATTCGATGTACCGGACGAAGCTATGGACGATGCGGCTCTTCTCCGGCTTCGCCACCGCGCACGAGACGAACGAGCGCTACAAGTACCTCCTCCGGCGCGGACAGACCGGGCTTTCCGTCGCCTTCGACTTCCCCACCCTCATGGGGTACGACTCCGACGACCGTCGCTCCGAGGGAGAGGTAGGGAAGTGCGGCGTCGCGATCTCGAGCCTCGCCGACATGGAGACCCTCTTCGACGGAATCCCGCTCGACAAGGTCTCCGTGTCGATGACGATCAACGGGCCCGCGCTCATGCTGTACGCCTTCCTCCTCGTGACGGCGGAGAACCAGGGCGTGCCGCTCGACCGGGTCCGGGGGACGATCCAGAACGACATCCTCAAGGAATACCAGGCCCAGCACGCGTGGATCTTCCCGCCGGAGCCCGCGCTCAAGATCATCGCCGACATCTTCGAGTGGTCGGCGGACGCGGCGCCGCGCTTCAACACCATCTCCATCTCCGGCTACCACATCCGCGAGGCGGGGGCGACCGCCGCGCAGGAACTCGCCTACACGCTCAAGAACGGCTTCACCTACGTGGAGCGGGGGATCGAACGAGGGCTCGACGTGGACAGCTTCGCGCCCCGGCTCTCCTTCTTCTGGGACGTGCACAACGACTTCTTCGAGGAGATCGCGAAGTTCCGGGCGGGCCGCCGCATCTGGGCCCGGCACATGCGCGACGTGTACGGGGCCCGGGATCCCCGGAGCCTGAGGCTGCGGACGCACGCCCAGACGGCCGGCGTCTCCCTCACGGCGCAGCAGCCGCACAACAACATCGTGCGGGTCGCGTACCAGGCGATGGCGGCGGCGCTCGGCGGCACGCAGTCGCTGCACACGAACGCGATGGACGAGACGCTCGCGCTCCCCACGGAGGAAGCGGCGAAGATCGCCCTCCGCACGCAGCAGATCCTCGCCTACGAGACCGGCGTGCCGAACACGATCGACCCCCTCGCGGGTTCCTACTTCGTCGAGTCGCTGACGGACGAACTCGAGGCGGAGGCGGAGGAGATCTTCCGCGAGATCGATGACATCGGCGGGGTCGTGTACGGGATCGAGTCCGGCTACTTCCAGGCGCAGATCGCGGCGTCCGCGCGCCGGTTCCAGGACGAGGTGGAGAAGGGGACGCAGACCATCGTCGGCGTGAACCGGTTCGAGGATGCGGAGGAGCCGCCGATCGAGATTCTGAAGATCGGGGAGGAGGCCGCCGCGAAGCAGGAGGCGCGGCTGGCGGATCTCCGCGCGCGCCGCGATTCCGGCGCGGTCGAGCGCGCGCTCGAGACGCTGGGGCGGGCCGCGCGCGAGGACGAGAACCTGCTGCCGCCGCTGCTCGACGCCGTGCGCGCCTACGCGACGCTGGGCGAGATCCGGATCGTGCTGGAGAAGGTGTACGGCCGCTTCAAGGAGCCCGTGGCCTTCTAGGCGACACGCGCCCGCTCGCTGCCGCTCCCCCGGTCCTCCGATGCCGAAGCGACGAGATCCCGCCGCCGGGACTTCCGACGAGACCCTCTTCGGTCTCTCCGCGCTGCACCAGGGCCCTCCCCAGGTGCCCGGCAGGGGCGACCTCGACTTCTCCCGCGCGGTGCTCGACCAGCTCTACAGCTACCGGCCGAAGCGCGAAGGCATCGCCTATCCGCTGTGGCTCCTGACGGGGATCTTCGGCGGGCACCGCTTCTACCTCGACCGTCCCGGAACCGGTCTCCTCATGCTCCTCACCCTCGGCGGTGCGGGGCTGTGGTGGCTCCTGGACGTCCTTCTGATCCCGCGAATGGTGCGGAAGTTCAACGAAGACCAGGCGCGGCGGCAGTTCCTGGGTCTCGCGCCCCGGCAACTCGCCTTCATGCCCGCCAAGGGGGAGACGCTCCCTCCGGAGCCGCACTGGGCCGCCAAGCGGCGCACGCGCGGCCGCCTGGTGGCCGACGCCATCGTGATGATGCTGGCGGGCGGATCAATGGGCGCCTTCGCGCGCGGGTTCGGCGTCTACGAGCCGATCATCGCGGTGCTCGCGCTCATCGCGATCACGCTGCTGGGAACCCGCTGGACCGCCCTCTCCCGACTGCCGGTGCTGCGGGGGTTCGACCGCTGGGCGCACCGCCTGCGGCTGTTCTACTACACGAACGATCCCGGCGGGGCGGTGTCGCTCGCCTTCCGCCAGGTGCTGGCGGCGTTTGCCATCCTCCGCAAGCGGCGGCGGGCCGAGGCCAAGCTCTACCTGCAGCTCGGCGTCTGGTTCACGATCCTCTTCACCGTCGTCGACATCATCGAGGCCATCGGAGGGACGGGAGGCTTCACCGGCTCCCTGATGCTGGATTTCTACCAGACGTTCTTCGCCACCTACGCCTTCGCCGCCCCGATCGGTGCGATCCTCAACAAGCACGTCCTCCTGCGGCGCAGCGACCGCGTGATTTGGGCGCTGAGCGCCGTCGCCGTAGTGTTCATCGCAACGAGTCTCTTCTGATCTTCTGAAAGGCCGGTTTCCACATGCGCAGAGTCGTCACGTCACTCGTTCCCCTCTTGATCGCCGTCCCGCTGATGGGGCAAACGACGATCGGATTTCGTGGCGGGCTGAGCCAGGCCACCATCTCCACGGATGTGGAGGATACCTCGGATCAGGACGGACGGCGGGGTGTGGTCGCGGGCCTCGACTTCGCGTTTCCTGTCGGAAACGGGGTCGAGCTTCGGATCGGCGGAACGTATGCGCAGAAGGGTACGGTCCAGTCCGCGGACCTCCCGTCGGAAGGCATCGCGGGCTCGGCCCGCATCGAGGCGAACTGGGTACAGGCATCGGCGCTCCTGCGGAATCGGAACGCCGCGAGACCGCGGAGCGTCCGTCGGTCTGTTGCTGGGCCCGTGGGCGGCTTCCCTCCTTTTCTGCGACGCGAGCCTGGATGTCGATCTTGGCGAACTGGGATCGCTGAGCGAATCCGGGTCGTGCGACGCTGCGACGAAACCGACCGACTTCGGCATCGCGGCGGGCGCCGGAGTGGAACTGGCGATCTCCGACGCTCTGCGGCTGGGTGTCGATCTGATCTACTCGCTGGGACTCGTGAACATCGATGACACGTCAATGCAGACCATCAAGACGCGGCACCTGGCGCTTCAGGCCGGGTTCGTGTTCCCGATCGGAGGCTGAAGGGGTCTTCCCCCGTAACCCGGCGGAGCGTCCCCCGCGCGCTCAGGGCACGAGCGCGCCGGGGGGCGAGAGCAGGTCCTCGAGGTGGAAGATCTCGCCGTCCTTGATGACGATGCGGGCGCGGCGCAGGTCCTCGATGTCCTCCAGCGGGTTGCCCTCGACGATGAGGATGTCGGCGAGGGCTCCGGCGGACAGCGTTCCTATCTCCCCTTCCATGGCGAGCGCCTCGGCGGCGACCGACGTGGCCGTGCGCAGGGCTTCAACCGGGGTGAGGCCGCCCCAGACGTAGTTCTCGACCTCGGCGATGAGGGCGGCGCCGTAGGGGATGATGGGGGAGTCGGTACCCGCCACGACCCTGCCTCCGCCGCGCACGACCCGGGTTACGGTGCGGCCGGCGTCGGCGAGCAGCGCGTCGATGCCGCCGGCCCGGCCCCTCGTGAGGGCGCGCGCTGTCATGGCCTCGGCCATCCCCTCGGGGAACACGGCCTCGAAGCGGGCGTCGGTCGTCCACGACGGGTCGTCGCCGACGGACTTCCACCAGCCGCCCATGAGGGCCATCGTCGGCGTGATCGTCATGCCGGAGGCGGTAAGGAGCTGGATCACGTCGTCGTACGTCCGGTACATCGCCGTCACCTTCGGCGAATAGCCGCGGCGGCTCGTGCCCGAGATGTGTTCGACGTGGTCCTGGCCGTGCGCGACGGCGGGATAGATCTCGTGACTCGCCACCGGAATCCCGATCCCGTGCGCGAACTCGATGATGCGGCGCTGGATGAGGTCCGGCATGCGGACGTAGGTCTTGATGAGGGAATAGCCCACGTGCTCGGCGCGGTCCAGCTCCAGCTCGAGGTTCCCGTTGGGGCCGAGGGAGCCGGCGCCCGAGTAGTAGATCCGGTTGCCGTCCATCGTGCGGCCGGTGGCGAACTCCCGCGGTCCGATGCGGCGGCCCGAGTCGATGGACTCCCGGCGCTCGGCGACCTCGTAGGGGTCGGAGGTGGGATCGCGGATCGTCGTCACCCCGTAGGCGAGAAAGGCGCGGCCCAGCGCCTCGCCCATCCCGTAGCCCATGTGCGAGTGCATGTCGACGAGGCCCGGAAGGACGGTGTGGTCGCCCGCGTCCACGACCTCGCCCCCCGCGTCGATGACCGCGGCGAGGCGCGCGTCGCTGTGCGGGACGATGGAGACGATCCGGTTGCCCTCGATGATCACGTTCATGTCGCGGGAGATGTCGTCCGAGACGCCGTCCCACACGCGCGCCGCGCGTACGACCACGGCCCCCTCGCGTACGGGGCGTTGCCACTCCAGCCGCACCGGAATCTCCTCGGAGAGGCCGTCGTCGAGGTGGTAGCGGCGAAGGCCGCGCGTCGACTGATAGACGATGGACCGTGAGTCGCCCGTCCACGAGATCGCGTCCGCGTGATGGTTGGAGAGACGTACCGGCGGCCCGCTGGGCGTGCCCTCCGCGTCGACCTCGACCATCCACAGCACGCCCTCGCTGGCGTACGCCATGCGCCGCCCGTCCGGCGACCACACCGGCCCGTCGAGCGCCCGCACACCCATGTTCTCGTGATCGGCCGCCGTGACCCGGCGCGTGTCGCCCCCGTCCAGCGGCTGCAGGAGGATCTCGTTCCGTCCCTCCCGGAAGCGCGACGAGTACTGGGAGAGGACGGACATCGCGATCGTCCGCCCATCCGGGGAGAACGACGGCCGGCTGGGGGCGAAGAGATCGTTGCGGATCGTGGTGAGTTCGCCCGTCGCGAGGTCCACGACCTGCACGGCGGCCTGCAGTCCCATGACCGAGGTGAAGACGATCCGGTCTCCCGCGGGGGAGAACACGGGGCCCACCTCGCCGCCGGGCTCGGTGGTGGCGCGCGTCTCGGTGCCGGTGGCCATGTCGCGCACCCAGATGTCGAGCGAGCCCGCCCGGTCCGATGCGTAGGCAAGCCGCGAGCCGTCGCGCGACCACGCCGGCATCAGGTCGACGAAGGGGTCGTCCGTGAGCCGCCGGGGCGTCGCGCCGCCCGCGGCTTCCGCCCCGTCCGCCCCGGTGTCGAGTAGCCACAGGTCGCCGAGGGCGGTGAAGGCGATGTGGCGACCGTCGGGGGAGACCGCCGGAGCGACGATCCCCTGCACGGGCTCCGGTTCTCCCGCCTCGAACGAACGCGGCGCGCGCTCGTAGTCGCGCCGCGTAAACGCGAACGTGGCCTCGAAGGGGATGTCCGCCCCGGGCGCGCCGTCCGCCGACACGCGCCGGATGCGGCCGTCGCCCGTGTAGGCGATCTCTCCCATCCACATGGGACGGAAGGGGAAGACGTCCGCCCCCGCTTCGGTGAGGCGCGTCGGCGTGGTAGCGCCCCCGCCGCCCCCGCCGGCGTCGGCCACCCAGAGGCCGGTCTGGCCCTGGACGACGGCCGAGTACGCGATCCGGCTTCCGTCCGGGCTCCACGCCGGCGAAATCGCGCCCGCGTTCCGCGCCACGACCCGGGTCGAGCCGCCGCTCTCGCGGACGATGATCGCCCCGAGGCCGCGGTCCGAGGCGTAGGCCAGGGATTCGCCATCCGGCGACCACTGCGGCGTGAACTCGTGCGTGGGCGCGTCCGTCACCCGCTGGATTCGGCCGTCGCCGGGCCCGCCCGAGACATCGAGCGTCCAGATGTCGTAGTTGCCGGAACGGTCCGACGCGAAGACGATCGCGCCGCCATCAGGGGAGTAGGCCGGCTCCCGCTCGTCGTAGGGACCGAACGTGTGCTGCACTGGATCGGTCCCGTCGGGCGCGATCGACCAGATGTGCCAGCGCCCGTCCCGAAACGACTGGAACACGATCCGGCTCCCGTCCGGCGCCCACTGCGGCTGCCGGGCGTCGTAGTACATGTCCGTGATCGCGCGCGCCTCGCCGCCCCCGGCGTCCATCACCCACAGCGTCCCCTGGAGGTCGAGCACCATCCGGCTCCCGTCCGGAGAGACCGCCGCCGCCATGTTCGTCCCCTCCGACACCGTGACCCGCACCTCACGGTCCTGGGCGTGCGCCGCCGTGGGCAGGAGAAACAGCGCTACAGGCAGAAGAAACAGCGCCGCCAGGGGGGTGAACGCGCTGAACGAAAGACGGCTGCGGGGCACCGATACCTGGGACATGGACGTCACCTCCTGTTCACTACGGCTGTGTGCTCGATCCGTGCAGTGTGATGGTCCGACCATTCAGCGGTTGCACCGGGCGCGCATTTGGCGGGTGCAGCTTCGAAAAGAGGTCGACCTGGGCCTGCGACGCGAAGGTCGGCTCCGCCATGACCACCCAGTGGACGACTTCGGAGCACGGCGGGGTCGTCAGAGAGCCAGTGTACCGAGCGTAGACGCGGCCCCTCGGGAGCAGCGTGGCCGGATCGAACCCGGAGAGCGTCACGGGCGACGCGCCGTACGCGGGGATGGCCTCCCAGATCCTCTGGATGTTCACGTCTTCCCCGCCGATCTCGATGAAGGTGCCGATCACCGCAAGGTCACCCGCCGCCGCCACATGGACGAAATGCGCCTCCAACGCGTACCGCGCTCCGCCGACCGTGTGTTCGCTGGGCAAGTGGAAGTGGAACTGCGTGAGCGAGAATTCACGCCCCTCAAGAACGATGAAGGACCCCTCGGCCATGTCGACCTGGACAGTGTGGCCGGTATCCAGCACGCACGCGTCCGTGGCCTGCCACCGGATGTCCAGTGTGTCGCCGGCCGCAGCCGGAATGGCGTTCGCCAGATCCACGGGAGACTGCCGCGAACCGGAATCGCAGAGCGCGAAGCAGGGATCCAGGCCGCCCCAATGATCCGGGCCTGTCTCGCCCTCGTAGCCCCAGGCCACCTCGCTTGCCCGGTTCGTTTCTTCCATCCGCTCCTCCCGCGATTGATCCCCGCCGACCGGCAGGCGGTCAGACCGGCGCAATGGCGCCGCCACCGCCGAGCAGATGACCGGCCAGCCGTTTCGCCTCGTCGAGACCATCCACGAAATGGCCGGTGGGTACGTGGCGGAAGACGACGAGGGAATGTAAGACCCTGGCCACCTCGCCACCGAGCCCCATCACGATGCAGGCGGTGCCCTCGTCCAGAGCGCTCTCCACGAGTTCCTCGATGGCGAGCGCGGCGCTGTCGTCCACGTCCGTAGTCTCGGAAAAGTCGAGGATGAGAATGTCATGGTCCTCGATGTCCGCGTGGATGGCCCTGGTCAGCTCGTTCGCGGAACCGACCGAGAAGCGGCCCCTCAGCCTGACGAGCCCCACCGGGAGGCGATACGGATCGATATCCGCCACATCCGGCACGAACGCGGGGTCCAGGAGCGGCACGGAAAGCACACTGTCCAGTTCCGTCCGCGTCCGGTCCATCGAGCGCACGACGCCCGTAGCGATCAGTCCGAGCGCGACCGCCGTGACCAGATCGACGAACACCGTCACGAGGAAGGTCAGAAGCATCACGAGAACGTACTCGCGGCGGATCGCCCGCAGACGGACGACGAAGCGCCAATCGATGATGTCCCACCCGACCTTGATGAGGATGCCGGCCAGAACGGCGTGCGGGATGGGTTCGGCAATCCAGCCGAACTCCAGGAGCAGGGCGAGCAGGAGAACGGCGGCCAGAGCACCGGCCAGTGGACTGCGTCCTCCGGCCCGGATGCTGGTGACGGTGCCCATGGTGGCCCCCGCCCCGGGCAGCCCGCCCACGACGCCGGCCGCGAGGTTGCCGAGACCCTGGCCCACGAGTTCTCGATTGGGGTTGTGACGCGTGCGGGTCTGCGAATCGGCCACCAGTGAGGTCAGCAGGCTGTCGATGGAACCGAGAAGAGCGATCATCAGCGCCGGCTGCACGAAGCTCGCGATCGAGCCCCAATCCAGCCGTGGCGCGTACAACGCCGGCAAGCCCTCCGGGATGGCGCCGATGGTCCGCGCCTCGGTGAGGCCGAAGAGCGCGATGCAGGTGCCGACCACCAGGGCGACCAGCGGCGCGGGGAGGAACCGTCGTAACCCGCGGGGCCAGAATACGCAGATCGTCAAGGCGACCACACCGACGGCAAGATCATGCAGACCGGGGGCGGCGAGGGCGCCCGGCCAGGCCGCAATCTGGTCGAGTGGCCCTCCCGGAACTGGATCGGCACCCAGGAACGCCATGACCTGCAGGACCATGATGATCGTGCCGACCCCCGTCATGAAGCCGGAGATAACGGAGTAGGGAGTGTAGCTTACGAAACTGCCGATCCGGAGAAGCCCCAGGCTGATCTGAAACAGACCGGCCAGCATGACGATGGTGAAGGCCGCCCCCACACTGTCGGCATACAGGCTGACGATCGCAGCCATGGCGACCGTCATCGGCCCGGTGGGCCCGGAAATCTGAGCCGGCGTGCCGCCGAACACGGCCGCGAAGAATCCCACCGCAACGGCGCCGTAGATTCCGGCGGCCGGCCCAAGACCCGAGGCGACGCCGAAGGCCAACGCCATCGGCAGCATCACGATCGCGGAGGTCACGCCGCCGAACACATCACCGGGGGCGGCGCGAAACTTCATGCGCGAGGCACCGTCGACGGGGATTGCAAGCCTAGCGGCCGAGGGCCGTCCCGCCGCGGCGGGGGTCGGACCAGGCCGTCCAGGATCCGTCGGGCATCGCCATGATCAGTTGCAGGTCGCCCGACATGCCGCCGGTGAAGTAGGCGTCGGGCGGGCCCGGGTCGCGCTCGCGGACGGTGTGTCCCAGCGCCTCCAGCGTACTCGTCGTGGCCCCTCCCAGTCCCCCGTATTCGTGGAAGACGAGGTCGGGGAGGTGCTGGTGGTGCACCCGCGGGGCGTGGACCGCCTGCACGACGTTCATCCCGTGGTCCACGACGTTGAAGATGGACTGCAGCACCGTCGTGATGATCGTGGCGCCGCCGGGGGTTCCGGTGACGAGGAAGAGGTCGCCGGCCGCGTCCTCGACGATCGTGGGGCTCATGGCGGACAGCATGCGCTTTTGGGGGCCGATCGCATTGCGTTCGCCCTGCACGAGGCCGAACTGGTTCGGGGTGCCGGGCTTGGACGCGAAGTCGTCCATCGTGTTGTTGAGGAAGAACCCCGCGCCCTCCACGACGACCTTGCCGCCATACCACGAGTTGATGCTGGTCGTGACCGCGACCGCGTTCCCCTCGGCGTCAACGACGCCGTAGTGGGTCGTGTGGCTCTCGTCGAGGAAGGCGTCGATCCCGGGGTTGACCTCGGCGGAGGGGGTCGCCCGGTCCGCGGAGATCGTCGCCGCGCGGCTGTCCGCGTAGGCCTCCGACAGGAACTCGTCGGCGGGAAGTTCGACGAAGTCCGGATCCGCGAGGTACTCGTTGCGGTCGGCGTAGGCGCGCCGGAAGGACTCGGCCATCACGTGGATCGTCTCGGGGCTGTTCCACCCCATGGCGCCCAGGTCCCAGCGCTCGACCATGTTGGCGATCGCGGCCATGGTGAGGCCGCCCGAGGACGGCGGCGGCATCGAATGCACCGTGTAGCCGCGGTAGTCGAAGGCGACGGGCTCGCGCCACACCGTTTCGTAGCGGTCGAGGTCCTCCAGCGTGATGATGCCGCCGCCGCGCTCCATCTCCGCCACGATCATGGCGGCGGTCTCCCCCCGGTAGAAGTCGTCGGGCCCCTGGTCGCGGAGGCGGGTGAGGACCGTGGCGAGATCCGGCTGCGCGAAGGTGTCGCCGATGCCGGGGACGGCGTCGCCGGGGAGGAAGATGCGCGCGCTGTGCTCGAAGGCGCGGATCCCCTCCTGCGCCGCGTCGAGCGTGGACACGAGCCGCGTCGTGACTTCGAACCCGCGCGCGAGATCGATGGACGGCTGCACCACGTCGGTCCACTCGAGCGCGCCGAAGCGCCGGTGTGCCTCCCACAGTCCGGAGACCGTGCCGGGCACGCCCGCCGCGAGGTGTCCCCGCACGGAGAGGTCGGTCACGTTCCCGTCCTCGTCGAGGTACATGTCCCGGGTGGCCGCCATGGGCGCCTTCTCCCGGTGGTCCTGCGCGAAGACGGTGCCGTCGGCGAGGCGGATCATCATGAACCCGCCGCCGCCCAGGTTGCCGGCCTCCGGGTTCACGACGGCGAGCGCCAGTCCCGTGGCGACCGCCGCGTCGACCGCGTTGCCCCCGGCCGCGAGGATCTCGATGCCGACGCGCGACGCGAATTCGTCCGTCGAGGCGACCATGCCCTCGGTGGCCGTCACGGGCGCGTCTTCGGCCGCGAAGGGCCACCCATCCGGGAAGGCGCCCCCCGCCTCGACGAAGGCGCTGGCCGCACTGGTTTCGGTGCCGGCTTCCGCGCCGGCCGCCGCGTCGCCCGGCTGGCAGCCACCGACGAACACCAGGAGCGCAAGGGCCGCGAAGGAAGAAAGCGGAGCTCTGCGGTGGCGGAACGTCGGCCATTGTGGCCGCGTAGTATCGATTCGATCTGCGTCTTGCATCTGAAGTGGCTCCCAGGAGTTGGATATCGGAGTTGGACACCAGGCGCCGGCCTTCCGCTCCGGCACGCCGTCGCCATTGTGCCCCCAGGCCCGACCGACCGGCAAGCGGCTCCGCGCCGAGGTCGGCCGCTCCGCCGCCTCGGTGCTTGCGCGGAGGCTCCAGGTCTACAGTAGACTGCCGACCATGATCCGAGGAGTTCATGTGAGCCGCAGGGCGCCGGACGCGGAAGTTGGCGACCGCATCCAGGTGATGGGCAACAGCGGGTCGGGGAAGAGCACGCTTGCGGCGCGGCTGGCGGAGGCGCTGGAGGTGCCGTTCGTGGAACTCGACGCGCTCAACTGGCTGCCGGGCTGGGTCGGACTGAACCAGACGGACCCCGAGAGGTTCGAGCGCCGCATTCGAGAGGCGACCCATGGGGAGCGCTGGGTTGTCGCGGGTTCTTACGAGAGGTTCTCACGGCGGACCCTGTGGCCACGCCTCGATACCGTCGTTTGGCTCGACCTGCCGCTGCCGCTGCTCGTGTGGCGCTTTCTCCGCCGCTCGTGGCGGCGCTCGCGGTCCGGGGAACTCGTATGGGGTACGAACCGGGAGTGGTTCTGGCGCCACCTCCTGATCTGGCGGCACGATTCGCTGCTGGGCTGGACCATCACACAGCACCGGCGGAAGCGCCGAAACATGGCCGCGCGCGTCTCCGACCCGCGCTGGGCTCACATCCGGTTCGTGCGCCTCACATCCCCCCGCGACGTCGAAGCCTTCGCCGCGTCCGTGGACCGCAACACTCTCGGATCTGCCGTAGATTCACGACCATGAGTCAGACAGAACTCACGATCGACCGTTCCACCTGCCCGGCGCGCCTGTGCTTCGGTGGCCGGTTCAACGCGGCGTCGTGGTATATCGACCGGCACTTGGCTGAGGGGCGGGGCGGCAGGGTCGCCATCGAGCAGGCCGGGAGGGCGGTCACGTACGCGGAGCTGGCGGGGCGGGTGGCGCGGGCGGGGAACGCGCTCCTCGGGCTCGGGCTCGCGCCGGGCGACCGCATGCTGATGGTCGTGAAGGACTGCCCCGAGTTCTTCCATTTCTTCTGGGGGGCGATCAAGGCGGGGATCGTGCCCGTACCGGTGAGTTACCTCATGCGGGCGCGGGATCTCGCGTTCATCATCGCCGACTCGGAGTGCCGGGCCGTCGTCTACTCGTCGGAGTTCGCGGCCGAGGTCGTGCCTGGGCTGGCGGCGGCGCGCACGGGCGCCCGCGGGCTCGTGCTCGTGCCGCAGCGCGGGGTGCTCGACGACGTGGCTGCGGCCGCTCCGGAGCTGGAGGCCGCGAACGCCCGGCCGGAGGACATCGCGTTCTGGCTCTACTCCTCGGGCACCACCGGCCGTCCCAAGGGCGTGCCGCACCGGCACCGCGACATGCCCGCCACCTGCGAGCACTACGCCGTGGGGATCCTCGGGCTGGGCGAGGACGACCGCTGCTACTCCGCGGCCAAGCTCTTCTTCGCGTACGGGCTGGGGAACGCGATGACCTTCCCCCTGTGGGTCGGAGGCACCGCCATCCTTGACGAGCGGCGGCCGACTCCGGCGACGACGTTCGAGACAATCGAGGCGCTGCGTCCGACGGCGTACTTCGGGGTGCCGACGCTGTACGCGGCCCAGCTTCAGGCGCTGGACGCCGGCGGCGCGGCGCGCGGTGGTCCGGCTCGTGGCGGCTCGGTGGGGCAGGGCGGTCTCGATCTCAGTTCGCTCAGACTCTGCGTTTCGGCCGGCGAGGCGCTGCCCCCGGACCTCTTCCGCCGCTGGAAGGCGGCGACGGGGCTCGAGATCCTGGACGGGATCGGCTCCACCGAGGCGCTCCACATCTTCATCTCCAACGCGCCGGGCAACGTGAAGCCCGGGAGCACGGGCCGCGTCGTCCCCGGCTACGAAGCGCGGATCGTGGGCGAAGACGGTACCGAGGCGGATCCCGGCGAGGCGGGACAGCTCGAGATCCGCGGCGACTCGACGACCCCCGGCTACTGGAACCGTCCGGAACTCGAGGGACGGACGATCGTCGACGGCTGGCTCCGCACCGGCGACCAGTATGTGCGCGACGCGGAGGGCTGGTTCCACTACCAGGGCCGCGCCGACGACATGATCAAGGTGGGCGGGATCTGGTGCTCTCCGTTCGACATCGAGGCCCGCCTCATGGAACATCCCTCGGTGCTGGAGGCGGCGGTCGTGGGCCGCGAGGACGACCACGGTTTGGTGAAACCCGAGGCGCACGTGGTGCTGTCCGAGCCGCTCCGGGAGACGGCGGGCGCGCCACCGGCCGCCGACCAGCTGCGGGCGGAACTCGTCGCGCACTGCCAGGAGGGTCTCCCGCGCTACATGTACCCGCGCTGGATCCGGTTCGTCGCTGAACTTCCGAAGACCGCGACCGGAAAGATCCAGCGGTTCCGGCTGCGCTCGTGATGCCTTCCGTGGTGACCCCGCCTGCGGATCGGTCGTCAAACAGGGGAGACCCCGCTCGACCGGACCGCATCCGCGGAGGAGGAGTCGTCATTTCCGCCTTGACGAAGGTCTGCGCAGTAGCCCTGCTCGTCTTGCTGGCGGCCGCGCCGCTCGCCGCGCAGACAACGATCGGCCTCCGGGGCGGAATCGGCACCGCAACCCTGTCCCGGGAGGTGCCGCGATTGGAACGCGGGGAAGAGGGATCCCGATTCGGGGTCGTATCGGGAATCGACGTGGGGATCCCGCTGAGCGGCACCGTGGATCTGCGCGTCGGCGTGGGGCTGGCCCAGAAGGGTGGCGGCGCGGACCCGCCGCCGTGGCTCGCCGCGGGCAGGGCGTTCATCGATGCGACCGCCGAGTTGGACTACCTTCAACTGTCCGCGCTCTTCCGCGCGAGCGCCGACGCCGAGCGGGGGCTTCTCACCTTCGGCGTCCTCGCCGGTCCCTACGTGGCCCTGAACCACTCGTGCGACATCTCGGTGAAAACACACTTCGCTCCACCCGGATCGGGGGAGTATCGGTTCTACACCGAATTCCTGCCTTCGAGAGCGAAAGCGTCATGCGTCGACTACGCGGGCACCAACTTCAGGTCCACCGACTTCGGACTGGCGTTCGGGACGGGAGTCGAAGTGGGACTCTACGATTCGCTCCGCCTGGCGTTCGATCTGATCTACGCCCTCGGCCTTACCCGCATCGATGAAGACGGAACCCGGAGCCGTCACCTGAGCCTGCAGGGCGGGCTCGTGATTCCGATCAGATGATGCACAACGCGGGAGGACGCGCCATGTCCGGACATCGTCGCGCCGCGGTCGTCGCGGTGCTCGCCGGCTCGCTCATGTCGAGCGGGTGCTCGATGCTCTTCATGACGAGACCGCCCAAGGCGCCCGGGCCTGTGGCGCTGGGCCACTGCACCCGCAGCCCTGCCGCGCCGATCATAGATGGCGTGGTCGGATTGGGCCACCTCGGACAGGCCGCGGGAATCTGGGGGGAATCGCGCGCCTCGTTCGAAACCGACGAGGCCCACGACACCTACCGCCTCGCCTCCGGCATCCTGGGGGGCGTGTTCGCCGTCTCCGCGGTCCACGGCTTCATGTGGAGCAGCGAGTGCCGCCGCCGCACGGCGCTGAGCGAGCAGGCGATCCGCGACCATCTCCGCGCAGTCTCAGGGCGGCGTCCAAACCTTACAGGTTGACGGACGTTCCCGCGGGAACGTTTCGTGGCAACCTCGCGTAGCGCGTGGCGGCCGAGAGGAGCGTGTCTACAATACCGGCTACCGCCGTTCCAGCACGCAGTAGCGGTAGAGTTTCAGCGTCTCGCGCCAGTCCTCGGGGTACTCCGCCACCATCTCGCCCAGGCCGTATTCCTCCGCCAGTTCCGCGAACGTGCCCGACTCGGCCACCTCGAACGGCGCCTCCCGCTCGAACACGGTCAGGTCGGGGAAGCCGGTGGGGAACGAGGCGTTCATCGCCCGCTCCACGCCTTCGAGCCGCTTCAGGTCCTCGTCGGTTTCGAATTCGCGGCGCTGCAGGTCCACCGAGAAGTAGTCGAAGGCGACGCGGAGCGACGGCATCGCGCTCCCGAGCCGGTTCAGGAACGGCATGATGGTCTCGGGAGGCAGGTACATCGTGTTGCCCTCCCAGACCATCAGCGTGGGCGCCGCGGGGTCGAAGCCGAGATCGGCGAGTTCGCCCGGAACGTCGGCTTCCAGGTAGTTGGCGAAGAGCGACGGCGGCTGTTCGATCCCGTTGTTCTCGAGGATATGGCGCTTGAATTCGAGGACCGCCTTCTGGTCCACCTCGTAGAAGGTCGCACCCGTGCCGCGGTAGAAGTGAGCGCGCATGTCGAAGCCGCCCCCGAGCAGCACCACCTGGCGCGCCCCGTCCACGATCCCGCGCTCGACGAACCGGTTAAAGTAGCGGGTGCGGAAACGGACCATCGTGGTCGAGGGCGGAAACGCCGCGTCCAGTTGCCGCGCGGCCGTGCGCGCCCGGTCGTTCGAGAACCACGGCGCGTAGGGATCGTTGAAGAGCGGCCGCGGCTTCTCGGGCTCCAGCGCCCGAATGGATGCAATCACGAACGCGGTCGCGCCGATTTCGTTGATATCGATCATGGTCGGAGACCTGGGATGTGTGAGAGTGAAGGACGCGGCCGGCACCTCGAGCCGGCACGCATAGTACGACCGTAGAGAGACACTTCAAGAGCGCCCCGGTTCCGGGGCGTGTAACCATTTGACCGTTCGGAGCGTCATAGGGGGAAAGAAGGTCATTGGGGGGGGAGAGAAGGGAAGGACAATGGCGACGAAACTGCCCACGCCCGACGAGCCGGAGCCCGATCAACCCGCCACGGCATGTGGTACCATCGCGAGCGATCCCGCGCTGAGCATCGCCGCGATGCTGGCGCGCGAGCATGAAGCGCTGGTGGAAGCGCGCGATGCGACGCTCGAGTGCCTGCGCCGTCTCACGAAGGCCGAACTCGCCGCCACCACGGCCGGCGAGCGGCAGGCGCTCGCGGCGGCCCGCGAATCGATTATCACCGCCATGCACCGTATCTCCAGCGCCGACTGGGCGAACACGATTGCGTGCGAGACGGAAAGGGCGTGCGGCCGGATACGCGTGACGTGCGAGGAACGCATGGAGAAAAAGTGCAACGCGTGCTCCGGCCGGTGTCTCACAAAGTTGATGATCTGACGCGAACGGCAGAGAATAGGGCATGAAAGGAGACGCCATGTCCGCACGACGTTATTCCGCGCGCGCCGCCATCCACGCCGTGGCCCTGTTCCTCGCCCTGGCCGCCGCGCCGCTCGGGGCGCAGACGACCATCGGCCTGAGGGCCGGAATCGGTCCCGCGACCCTGTCCGGGGGCGCACAGGAGTCGCGAGGCGGATCCGCGTTCGACGACCCCAGAGACGGGATCGTGGCGGGAATCGACGCCGGGATCCCGCTGGGCGGCGTCCTCGGCGCCCGCATCGGCCTGGGGCTGGCCCAGAAGGGCGGCGCCACGGAGGTGCCGCCGTCGATCACGGCGAGCCGGCGGCTCACCGAGTCGATGGCGCAGATGGACTACCTGCAGTTCTCGGCGCTCCTCCGCGTCGGCACCGACGCCGAAGAGGGGAATCTCAACTTCGGCTTCCTCGCCGGCCCCTACGTGGCCTTCAACCTCTCGTGTCAGGTCGCGGTGACGGCCGTCGATCCCGGGCCCATCCGCCCCGAGGTCCCGCCGGGGATTCCCAACCGTGTGCACGCGGGACGCACGGGCGGCGCGGGGCGGACGGCGGGCGCCCAGGACGCGGAGGTGGCGTGCGGCGAGGGCGGGGTGAGTGAAGTCAAGTCGAACGACTTCGGACTCGCCGTCGGCGGCGGGTTCCAGGTGAGGCTGACCGATTCGCTCGACATCGCGTTCGAGGTGATCTACGCAAGGGGCCTCACCGAAATCGACGATGAGGGACGGAAGACCAACCACGTGGCTTTCCAGAGCGGGCTCGTGTTCACCATCGGGTGATGCGCCCCGGGAACTCTGCCTCCATTCGCGCGGTACCCTGACCGCGACCGTACGGAAGGCCCGCGAGCGAGCGTGGCCGGAACGTCGGAACGGAGGCAGTTGGTCTCGGGAGTAGCATTGAGTGATATACACCAGATCAGAGAAACTCACGCGCGTTTCGTGGGCGTGCGCCCTCGCGGCGCTGCTGGCGATGGCGCTCGCCGCCGCGTGCGGCGACGGGCGAGAGCCCGTGGCGCCGTCACCCCCGCCACCTCCGGCGCCGTCGCCGCCACCTCCGGCACCGCCACCCCCGCCACCTCCGGCGCCGCCGCGGGCCGCCACGATCGAGGTCGTGTCGGGCGACGGACAGCGGGCGGACGCGGGCGCGGCGTTGCCGGAACTCGTCGTCGTGCGGGTGGCGGACGCGGGCGGTTCCGCCGTGGCAGGGGCGACGGTCGCGTTCACGCCCGGCCAAGGGGGCGGCGCCGCGGACCCCGCTGAGGCGGCAAGCGACGCGGAGGGGGTGGCGCGGACCACATGGACGCTGGGTGCGGCCGCGGGGAGACAGACCCTCGTGGCCTCCGTCCACGACCGATCCGTGTCCATCGAGGCGACGGCGAACAATCCCGATCGAGCGGCGCTGGAGGCCTTCTACGAGGCGACGGGCGGCTCCGGCTGGGAGAACAGCGAGAACTGGCTCACCGACGCGCCGCTTGGGGAATGGTACGGAGTCGCGGCCGACCGGAACGGACGCGTCGTCGAATTGAGTCTCTGGTTCAACGGTCTTTCCGGCCGAATCCCACCGGATATTGGCCGGTTGACCAGCCTCGCCAGCCTGGTCATCGGCTACAATTCGGGCTTGAGCGGGAGCACGATCCCGCCCGAACTGGGGAAACTGCAGGGTTTGATGTACATGACCCTCAACGGAAACGGGCTGACCGGCTCGATTCCGCCCGAACTCGGGAAGATGTCCGGATTGCAAGTTCTGGGGCTGACGCAGAACGAACTGACCGGCCCGATTCCACCCGAACTCGGCAACCTTGCGGAACTGATCGGTCTGTCTCTGGCCGGCAACGACCTTGCGGGCGATTTCCCTGCCTTCCTGCTGGAGCTTCCCAGCCTGCAGCTCCTCTCTCTGGGGGCCGGATTCTGCGCTCCTGCCGATTCCGACATCCGTGCGAGGCTCAATGAACTGAGCACCGACGTGATCCCCTGCCTGGATCCCGGCGTGCGCCTGTTACCCAGCGCGCTGATGCGGGAGGACGGCAACGGCCTGTCCCTCGCGCTCCCGGACGAGTTCCGCACGCCTTCGGCGGTGACCATCTCGGACTCTTCGGTCGTGGCCGCTTCGGTGACCGAGGGCTGGCTTACGCTGTCGCCCCTCGGAACCGGATCCGCGGACGTGACGATTCTCCCGGCCGCCGGGGGGGACAGTGCGGTCGCGTACGTCGTGGTGCGCGACCCCGTGGGGACGTTCGGCATCGACATCGTCGTCGACCAGCCCGTGCCGCTCGGCTACGGCCGGGCCATGACGGAGGCTGCGGACTGGTGGTCCGACATCCTCGACGGAACCGAGTGGCCGGACCGCGAGGCCGGCTGCCCGAACAGGGACCCGTTCGGCGGCAAGGTGAAGGCCCTGGCGGACGAACTGCTTGTCGTCACCCGAATGGAAGAGCTCGCGGGGATTGCGGGCTACGCCTCTGGTTGCTTCTTCCCGGCTGGCGGTGGTCGAGAGGCTCCGGCGCTCGACCCCGGCGGCGGGTACGTGGTGATGGGTGGGTTCCCCAGCCAGGGGCTGGCACGCCACGAGATCGGCCACCTCCTCGGGTTGGTTCATTGGCGGTCGGAGGAGGGTCTCGCCACCTCGGACTGCAAGTACTTCACAGGTCCGCACGCGGTGGAGGCCTTCCGCGCCGGTGGGGGCGATTCCGACCTGCCCGGCGTGCCCATTCAAACAAACTGCGGGTCGCATTGGCACGAGGCCATCGTGAATTACGAACTCATGGGTCCCTTCGGCGGTTGGGATGCCAATTCGATCTCCCTGGGCGCCCTGGTGGACGCGGGCTACACGGTGGACTTGTCGAAGGCGATGCCCTGGCCTCGGGGTGCCGGTGCCGCCGCGCAAACGGCGGCCGCGGAGGTCCGCCGGGACATTGTGCTGGGCGAGCCGCGCATCTTCATCGAGCGCAGGCCGCGGAGACCGCCCCGCTGATCGGGGGGCCTACGGCATCATCGCGGCCACCGCCCGCATCCGCTCCGCCAGGTTCCGCACGGCGCCGATGTAGACGCGCTCCCACCCGGGCAGGTCCGCCCGGTCGTCGGTCTCGATCTCGTAGCGGAGGCCCGGCAGCATCCACGAGGCGTAGCCGCTGAACGGGTCCGGCGAGACGTAGATCGAGCGGCTCCACGGCCGGCCCTGGAGTCCCCGGTCGTTGAGCCACGCCTTCTCGAGTCCGATCAGCGCCCGGTTCACGGCCTCGGCCTGCGTCGCGTCCACCTCCCCCGAGCCGAGCCAGCGCTCGCGCGCCGCCACCAGGATCGCGGCGGACTCGTCCAGCTCCCGCGTGGTGTCGACGAGCCGCGACAGGTCGACCTTCAGGCCGCGCTGGGCCGCGACCTCGTACAGCGTCTCGACGTGGGTGCGGGTGTCGGTCGCGTAGCGGACCACGTCGTACGGGAGCACGTCGGCGTTGGCGAAGCGGAGCGCGAGGATCCCGTCCGCCCGGGCGATCATCGGCCCGTGGACGAACGTGCTGTCTCCGAAGCGCTCGTACCACGCGAAGTTGTCGTAGTTGGAGTGGTAGACGCCGCCTGGGTTTCCGGAGGTGAGCGAGCCGGACGGCACGCCCGCGTGGGTGTAGAAGCCGACGTGGTCGGAGCCGCCGCCGAGGTTGCCGAGGCCCGGTTCCGCCGCTCCCTCGCCCGCGCGCTCCAGCCACCAGTCGTACAGGGGTTCGCCGGTGCCGGGGTACGTCACCGCCTTCGTGGCCTCGATGATCTGCCCCTTGAGCGACGGCGAGGAGGAGCTGCCGAAGTTGGCGCCGGACACGGCGGCGTCGGCGTTGATGTAGGCGATCGCGTTCGCCTCCAGCGCCTCGCGGAACTCCTCGACCCACTCGGTCGACCCGATGATGCCGTACTCCTCCGCGTCCCAGTGCGCGATCATGATCGAGCGGCGCGGCCGGCACTCGTCGTCGCGCGACAGCTCGCCCAGCGCCTCGGCGAGGGTGAGCAGCATCGCGGTGCCGCCGTTCGGGTCGATGGCGCCGAAGCCCCACGGATCGTAGTGCGCGCCCAGGATGAACCACTCGTCCGGGAACTCGGTGCCGCGCACGGTGCCCACGACGTTGGTCGCGCGGGTGAGCTTCATCGGCTGGTTGACGCGCACCCGCACCGTGAGGTCGGGGCCGCCCTCGATGCGGTAGTCCACCTCCATCCCCGCCGCCCAGCCGGGCGGAACCTCGGGGCCGGTCATGCGGGACAGGACCTCGGTGGCGGCCTCGTAGCCGATGGGCAGGACGGGGATGTTGTGCAGCGCCACTTCGGACGGGTCGAGGCGCTCCACCTGCCGGTCGCCGTCCACGGGCAGCGCGGGTTCGAACGGCGTGAGCGGGTCGCCGGTCCAGGGCAGCGTTAGGACGGAGCCGCGCTGGATGGTCTGCCCGCTCATCATCGGGCCTTCGGGGTAGGCGTCGAGTCCCGAGAACCCCGGGTCGTTGAACATGATGACGCCCACCGCCCCCCGCTCTTCGGCGAACTTCACCTTGTAGCCGCGGAAGTTCCCGCCGTAGCGGGCGATCACAACCTTTCCGGCCAGGGAAACGCCCATCTCGTCCAGCGCCTCGTAATCCTCGCGACGGCCGTAGTTGGCGTAGACGACCTCGCCGGTGACGTCGCCCGAGCCCGAGAAGGCGTTCCACCCGTTGAGCAGGTCGGGGTGGTCGGAGAAGCGGTCCTCGGCAAGCGCGGGCTCCCGGTTGGAGAGCTGCATCGCGACGGGCGTCACGATGTGTACCTCGACATCGTCGGTCAGCTCCGGCAGGTAGACGTCGTAGGGGTGGCGGCTCACCGCCAGCCCCGCCTGCTCCATGGCCTGCGCAAGGTATTCGCCGACCCGCACCTGGGCCTCCGACCCCGCCGGGTGCGGGTTCTCGGTGATCGTGCGCAGGTGCTCGCGGAACGACTCGGCGCGCGGCAGATCCAGGAAACGGGCCTCGCAGGTGAGCTGCGTGCCGGCGCGGGCCGCGGTGAAGCCGGTCAGCCCGGGCTCCTGGGCGGCCGCGGGAGCGGAACCGGCCGCAAGCACGGCGGCGACGAGCAGCGGGGCGGCCGCGCGAGCGGGGGCGAGGGACGCTGGCATCTTGCAGATCTCCTGACGTGAGAGGCGCGGACTTCGCAGCGCGTCAATAGCCCACGTCGAGCTCATTCGTCAAGCGCCAGGCTTGCCTTCAGTCCTGGTGCGCCGCCGGCAACTCTCGACGGGGTCAGTGCCTCGCGGGCTTCGGATTCAGGATACTATCGAGGTCTCGCGCGCCATGGATTACGCGCAGAATCGTGACGGGCGTGCTCTAAGCCGGTAGCCGGCCGACACTCAGCCCTGTGCCTCGATTCTCTCTCTCAACCGCTGCATGGCTGCGGGCCCGTCCGTCACACGGTCGTCCGCGACGTCGCGGAGGGCGGTTTCGGCAAGTTGGCGGAAGTGTGCTCTTAAACGGTCCAGGAGCGCGGGCGGGACCCGGTTCATCTCCTCTTCGCTCAGACCTTCGTAGACCCACTTCTCGAGAAGCCTTCGGTGCTCCGCTTCCTCCAGCAGGCGCAACCCGTGCCGTACGACTTCGCTCGCGGTGCGGTAGTGTCCCCGAGAGACCAGCCGCTCGATGAACGCGTCCTGTTGCGGTGGAAGCGATATGTTTCGCGTCTGCCTGGTAGCCATGCCGCAAGGTCGCACGTCCTGGACGCTGTGGCAACAATTGCTACACTGCGGGGAGCCAGGCGGTTGACTACAACTTCTCCAGCGCCTCCCGGCCGAAGCGCTCCGTCGCCTCCAGCACGGCCCGCACGTCGTCCCACGTCGTGTTGTAGTTCACGATGCACACCCGGAGCGCGAACTTGCCGGACACCACGGCGGAAGACACAAACGCCGGGTCCTCCCAGAACAGGCGGGCGAGCACCTCGCGGTTCAGTTCGTCGAGGGTCTCCTCGGCGATTTCCCTGCCTGCCGGCCGGAACCGGAAGCACACGATGCTCAGCGTCGCCGGGCTCAGGCACTCGAGCATGGGGCTCGCGTCGATATAGGCTTCCGCGCGGGCCGCGAGGTCCAACCCGTTCGCGATGCCGTCCCGGAACGCGGCCATCCCGAACGTCTGCACGGACATCCAGATCTTGAGCGCGCGGGCGGACCGGCTCATCTGCAGCCCCCGATCCGTCAGGTTCGGGTGGCCCGACCCCCACAGGGAGTCCTGGAGGAAGGTCGGCTGCACCCCGAACGGCTCCTCGAGCGTCGCTACGTCCCGCACGAGCAGGCAGCCGACCTCGTAGGGCTGGAAGAACCACTTGTGCGCGTCGAGCCCGACGGAATCCGCCCGCTCGATGCCGTCCAGGAGCTTCCGGCCGCGTTCGGTCACGACGGCGAACCCGCCGTACGCGGCGTCCACGTGGAACCAGATGTCCTCCGCCGCGCAGAAATCGGCAAGCTCCGGCAGCGGGTCGATGGCGCCGGTCGCGGTGGCGCCGGCGTTCGCGCACACGGCGATGGGATTCCGTCCGGCCGCGCGGTCCTCCGCCACCATGCGCGCGAGCGCGTCGAGGTCGATGCGGGAGCGGCCGTCGCTCGGCACGATGCGGGCGTGATCCGGACGGATGCCCGCGATCTTCACGGCTCTGACGTGGGCGGGGTGGCTCTGGTCGCTCATGTACACGGTGGCGCGCTCCGGGTAGCCCGCGGCCTCCCGCGCGGCCACGAGCGCGTCCAGGCTCGCGGCGGACCCTCCGCTCGTGAGCAGCCCGCCCGCCGTCTCCGGCATGCCGAGCCAGCGCCGGAACCACTCGATGACGACGCACTCGAGCTGGCTGGGGCCGCTCCCCACGAGCCAGTTGCACGTGTTGAGGTTGTACCCGGAGGCGAGGAAGTCCGCGACGACGCCGGGCCACGTGGGACTCGACGGGATGAAGCCGAAGCAGCCGGGATGATCGAGGCGCAGCGCGAGCCCCAGGACGTCGTGGACGGCCCGCTCCATGACGTCGGCTGCCGGCTGTCCCTCCTCCGGCGGATCCTCCATGAGCCGCTCCTCGAGCGCCTCGCGGAACTCCCCGTCCCACGCGTCCTCGCCGGCCAGCTCCCCCCGCCGTCGCACGAGGATCTCGGCCGCCTCCCGCGCCAGCTCGAGCATCGCCTCGGGGGACATCTCGAGCCTGTCGGCAACCCCGGGATCTGAGGTCGTATCCGGCACCGTGTCCTGTCTCATCCCCGTCCGTCGTGGAACCCGTTGCAAGAACGTATGCCCCCTGATTTGGGGCGCGGTCCCCAACCGAACCCGACGGTGCGCCGTCGGCAACCCCGATCTACAACTGCTTATCCCCGAGCGCCTCGGTGCCGAACCGTTCGGCGGCCTCCAGCACCTCTCTCACGTCGTCCCACGTCGTGTTGTAGTTCACGATGCAGAGCCGGAGGGCGAACTTGCCCGACACGACGGCGGAGGACACGAACGCGGGGTCCTCCCAGAACAGGCGGGCGAGCACGTCGCGATTCAGTTCGTCCAGGACTTCCTCGGCAATCTCCGAGCCGACGGGCCGGACCCGGAAGCAGACGACGCTCAGCGTCGCCGGGCTCAGGCACTCGAGCACCGGGCTCGCGTCGACGTACGCCTCCGCGCGGGCCGCGCAGTCCATCCCGTTCGCGATGCTCTCCCTGAACGCGGCCATCCCGAACGTCTCGACCGACATCCAGATCTTGAGGGCGCGGGCGGACCGGCTCATCTGAAGCCCTCGGTCCGTCAGGTTCGGGTGGCCCGCGCCCCACAGGGAGTCCTGGAGGAAGGTGGGCCGGATCTCGAACGGCCCCTCGAGCGTCGACACGTCCCGCACCATGAGACAGCCGACTTCGTAGGGCTGGAAGAACCACTTGTGGGCGTCGAGCCCGACGGAATCGGCCCGCTCGATGCCGTCAAGCAGCTTCTTCCCGCGTTGGGTCACGACCGCGAATCCGCCGTATGAGGCGTCCACGTGGAACCAGATGTCCTCCGCCGCGCAGAACTCGGCCAGCGCGCGCAGCGGATCGATGGCGCCGGTCGCGGTGGTGCCGGCGTTGGCACACACGGCGATGGGGTTCAGCCCGGCGGCGCGGTCCTCGGCCACCATGCGCGCGAGCGCGCCCAGGTCAATGCAGGAGCAGCCGTCGCTCGGCACGATGCGGGCGTGGTCCGGGCGGATGCCGGCGATCTTCACGGCCCTCAGGTGGGCGCTGTGCGTCTGGTCGCTCATGTACACGGCGGCGCGCTCCGGGTAGCCGGCGGCCTCGCGCGCCGCCACGAGCGCGTCCAGACTCGCGGCGGACCCTCCGCTCGTGAGCACCCCGCCCGCGGTCTCCGGCAGTCCGAGCCAGCGCCGGAACCACTCGATGACGACGCATTCGAGCTGGCTGGGCCCGCTCGCCACGAGCCAGTTGCACGAGTTGACGTTGTAGCCGGCGGCGAGGAAGTCCGCGACGACTCCCGGCCACGTGGGACTCGACGGGACGAAGCCGAAGCAGCGGGGATGATCGAGGCTCAGCGTGAGCGTCAGGACATCGCGGACGGCCCGCTCCATGACGTCGGTCGCCGGACGGCCCGCTTCCGGCGGGTCCCGCATGAGCCGCTCCTCGAGCGCCTCGCGGAACTCCCCGTCCCACGCATGCTCGCTCGCCAGCTCCCCCCGGCGCCGCACGAGGATCTCGGCCGCCTCGCGCGCCAGCTCGAGCATGGCTTCGGGGGGCATCCGGAGGCCGTTGACGGCCGCGAAATCCGAGGTCGTGTCCAGCGCGGTGTTGGTTTTCATCGCGCCATCGTGACCCCCGCCGCAACAATCTGCCACCCTCCATTTGGGGGGGGGAGGGCGGTCGTCAATCCCCGTCAGTCGAGAGGCGGATGCTGCGGAGATGATCCGCGATCGCCTGTTCGCTCAGGGACTGGCGTTCGCGGCACGCGCTCGTCCGCTTGAAGCCGCTGACCGCCGAGTACGTGTACACGCCGGCGATGAGCAGCGCCGCGGCACCGGCGGCCTCGTGAGTGACGTAGCCCGTCTCGGGCTCATCGCTCAACCCGGCCGCCAGATTCACCCCGCCGGCGAACCCCCAAAACGCGGCTCCGGACGCGTCGAGCGCGGGCGCCATGACGGACGTCGCACACGCTCCGCGCGGCAGCGGTCCATCGCCCAACGGCGGCCGGTCGACCAGGGCCATAGAACACCCGCTCAGCAAGAGCACCGAACCCAGTACACCGCAGATACGCCCCATCCGACCTCCTCCGGCTCAGCCCCGTGCCTCTTCGCTCAAACCTTCGTAGACCCACTTCTCAAGGAGCCTCGGGTGCTCCGCTTCCCTCCAGCAGGCGCAACGCGTGCCGGACGACTTCGCTAACCATGTGTTAGGGTTGCACATCCGGCGACCGGTAGCAACATCCGCTACAATGAGCCCGTGAGGCCCCCCAGGGACGTTCCCGCGGGAACGTGTCGTCGCGGAGAGGCCAGGTTGAACTACATTGGGAACGTGATGAACAACAACCCGAATCCCACCGTCCTCGGGAACCGACTCGTGCCATCGCTGCTGGTCCGGGACCTCGAAGCCACGTTCGCCTTCTACCGCCGGCTCGGGTTCTCTCGGACCGGCCTGTTCCCGGACGAGGATGCGCCGATCTGGGGGGAGGTCGCGCGCGACGGCATCGCGCTCCAGTTCTACACCGACCCACCAAGGGGTACGCCCACCGAGCCGGTGTTCAGCGGCGTCCTCTACTTCCATCCGAACGACGTGCGCGCCCTGGCCGATGAATTCAGGGACCTGGTGCCGTTTGCGTGGGGCCCCGAGGTCATGGAGTACGGCATGAGGGAATTCGCGATTCAGGACCCGGACGGATATTTCCTCGCCTTCACCGAGCCGGCCTGATGACGCACGTCAATAACCGCCGCCGCATCGGCGCCCTGACCGGGCTTCTGCTCGGGCTGGGCTGCCTCTCCGCCGTGCCGCCTGCCGTCGCTGGCCAGGCGCCCACCGGTCCCGGCCCGATCTTCCTTACTGTCGGGGTCGCCGCCGTCCTCCCGGCCGACAGTCCGCTTCGTCGACGGCGATGACGTGGGCGAAGCGGCGCTGTACGGTGACGACCAGTCCGATGCCGGGACGCTTGCGGCCGGGCCGGAGTACGGCCTCGCGGCGGGCTACCGGTTCGGGGCGTTTCGCGCCCAGGTGGAGTTGGCGGTCACGGGCCGAGTCACGTACGAGGGCGAATCGAACTACGAGGGCGGAGGGCCGGTGCAGCCGACCGAAGCAAGCATGAGTGCCCGCCGACTGCTGCTGTCGGGGTTCTACGAGTTCAGGTCGCTCGGCCGGTCGCGCCTGTGGGCGGGCGGGGGACTGGGCGTGAACCGTTACCACCTCACCGACTACATCCAACGGTTCCCCAACCCCGACGATCCCTCGGGCCGCCTCCGCAGCGGACCCGGCGGCGAGGCGCCCTCCACGTCTCTTCCCGAGGGCACGGGCCACGGTTTTGCATGGATGCTCGCCGCCGGCCTGACCGTCCCGTTGCGCGCCGACATGCTGCTGGACGTCGGATACCGCTACACGGACGCCGGACGCATCGGCACCTCCGTCGGCGACATCGAGGTGGTCCGCTACGAGGAGGACGGCAGCCGCCAACTCCGGCGCATCACCATCAACCCAACCACCGCCGACCTCCGCCACCACTCCCTCACCGCCACCCTCCGCTGGCTCCCCTAGCGGGACGCGACGGATGAACGAGACGCTGAGGGACGAACTGCTGGAGATGGTGCGGCGGGACGAGGTGGTGCGCGCCGAGCTTGCGGCCTCTGGCGAACTCTTCGGCGGCTACGAGCCTCGGATGGCCCGCGTCCACGAGCGGAACGCGACGCGCCTTGGCCGGATCATGGAGTCGGTCGGATGGCCGGGAACCGACCTCGTCGGCCGCGAAGGGGCGGAGGCTGCGTGGATCGTCCTGCAGCACGCGATCGGGGAGCCCGACCTGCTCCGGCAAGCGCTCCCGCTACTCCAGGCCGCGGCGCGCGAGGGAAGGGCGTCACCCCGCCACGCGGCGATGCTGGAGGACCGGATCCGCTTCTTCGAGGGCCGGCGGCAGCGCTATGGAACGCAGTTCGACTGGGACGCCGAGGGGAGTCTCTCTCCGGGCGACGTGGAAGATCCGGAGCGGCTGGAGGATCGGCGACTGGCTATCGGCCTCCCGCCGCTGGCCGAGCAGATGGAGCAAGCCCGCAGCCGGGCGAGCGCCGAGGGAGACCGTCCGCCGACAGACCACGAGGCGTACGCACGTGCCCGCGATGAGTGGGCGGCAAGCGTCGGCTGGCGCGCCGACTGAACGCGACAGTCAGTCGTCGCCGGGAAAGCCGTCCGGGCCGTCTTCCAACAGGCTCTGGAGAACCCAGAGGCAGATGAAGCACAGAATGACGCCCGCGAGGGCCACGTAACGCCCCCAGCCGGGCCCGAACCAGGCCAGCATGCCACCCAGCGCCGCTCCGATGACGCTGCAGATCAGCGCGATGCGATACCACCTCGGCCAGTACTTCGGCGACCACCTGCGCGACCACTTGCCCATGGCGCTCACGTCCTCCACGGCTGCCGGAACGATGAGATCCGTACGGAATCTACGTTCGAGGACCGCGAATGGATTCGGCTGGCTAGTGGATTCGGCTGGCTGTAGATGGCCGCGATGCTCGTTCACTGGATCGAAGCCCGCGGGGTGGCAAGCACCGGTTGACTGGCCGCCGGCGTTCCCGCGGGAACGTCTCGGGAGTCGAGAACCGCCGTTGAGACTACGTTGACATGGACACCGAACATTTACCGAAGATTGGGGTATGAAACCGGAGTCGCAAACGGTGCACGCTCATGCCCCTTCACCCCTGAGATTCGGAAGAGAACGCCATGCCTGTCACGCCCGACGCTCCCGCCGTCTTGAACCGCGACCCCGTCGGCGACGAGATCGCCGAACTCTGCGCCCACATCGACGCCGCCCTGTACCGGCTCCTCACGCTACTGCGCCGCTACGATGAGGAGGAACTCTGGAGCGGCTGGCGCTCATGCGCCCACTGGCTCAACTGGCGCGCCGGGATCTCCCTCGGCGCGGCCCGCGAGCGGCTGCGGGCGGCCCGGCGCCTTGCCGACCTGTCCCTGACGTCGGCCGAGATGGAAAAGGGGCGGCTCTCCTGGTCCAAGGTCCGGGCCCTGACGCGCATGGCCACGCCCGAGAACGAGGCGCGACTGGTGGAGTTCGCCCTCCACCACACGGCGAGCCAGGTGGAGCGTCTCGTGCGCGCCTGGAGGAGGGCCGACGCGGCCGTCGCGGAGCTGGCGGGCACGCCGGAGATGGCGGAGCTGGCGGACCGTCGTCACCTGACGGTGCACCTGACGGCTGACGGCATGTACGAGGTTCGGGGGCTGCTCCTGCCCGAGGTGGGCGCCCTGCTCATGGAGACGCTGGATGCGGCCGGCGACGAACTTTATCGACAGGAGCGCGCCATGGAGCGCGAGGCCGAAGCCGCCACGGGCGAGCCGACCCCGCCGACCCCGCCCGGACTCCGGCCAACCCCGTCGGAGCGGCGCCACGACGCGCTCGGGGCGTGGCTCGAGGATCGCGCCGAGGCGAAGGTCCAACTGGTAGTCCACACCGTGGCCGGCGGCCCCGAAATCCTCGCCACGGAGGAGGGCTCATACGTTCCCGCGGGAACGTCCCGGCGACTGGCGTCCGACGCGGAAGTCGTGGAGGTGAAGCGCGGGCCGGACGGCTCGGTGCTGGACGTGGGCCGCCGCCAGCGGACGGTCGGGTGGCGGCTGCGCAAGGCGCTCGACGTCAGGGACGGGGGCTGCCGCTTCCCGGGCTGCGGCTCGCGCTATACGCAGGCGCATCACGCCATCCCATGGTCCGAGGGGGGCGAGACGAAGCTCGACAACCTGATCCTCCTGTGCCGGTTCCACCACAAAGCCGTGCACGAGGGCGGCTGGCGCGTCGAGATGGGGCAGGCGGGCGCGGCGCTGGGCGCGGCCCCGAGCGCAGCGCGCTTCCGCGATCCGACGGGTCGCGTGGTCCCGGCAGTGCCTCCAGCCAATGAGGACGTCAGGGCGCCCCGAACCACCGATGCGGGCCTCGGGAACTGGCACCGGCAGAAGGGCATCGATCCCTGGACGGCGACCAGCCTCTGGCAGGGCGACCCCCTCGACCTCGACTGGGCCCTCTGGGTCCTCTGGGGACAGTACGACGAGACCCCGCTAAGGGCGGCGTGAGGGTCACCAACCGGGCAATCGGCGCTCCCCGGGCGGTCCGGCGCGCGCCTACGGGACGGGGCGGAAGAGGCGGATGACCTCGCCGGCGGTCATGTCGCCGACTTGGCGGGCGAGCCCCGCTTCGCGGACGGAGGCGATCGCCTGTTCGAAGCGGCGCCTCTCGCTCTCGGGAAGGTCGATGATCTCGACGCCGGCCTCGACGGCCAGCCGCAGCCCCTCGGCGCCGGCGCGCCCGTACGCCGCGCCGCCGGCCATGGACATGGCGGTGTCCGCGGCTTCGTCGATCCAGCCTCGCTCCTCGGGGGACAGGGCGTCGTAGACCCCCTGGTTCATCAGCAGCACGAACGGCAGTCCGGACGCGGGGAGCCAGTTCGTCAGGTAGACGGCGGGCTCGTGCAACTGGAACGCGGCGATTCCCGAAGGCGCGATGCCGACGCCGTCGATGACGCCCGTGGTCAGACTCTGGTGGACGACCGTGGCCGGCTGCATGACCGCGCTGGCGCCGAGCGCTTCCACGAACGGGATCGCGCTCCGCGACCAGACCCGGATCTTGAGCCCGCGAATGTCCTCCAGCGTCCGCACCGGCGTGTCGCGCGTGAGCAGCACGGGGGCCGACGTGGCCCAGATCCCCAGCACCTTCGCTTCGTACTCCCGCTCCAGAACGGACCGGGCGCGCAGCAGGGCCTCGGTGCAGTCCTCCGGGCTCTTGCAGATGCCGGGGTAGCCGATGAGGTCGGTCATCGGAAAGCGGTCGGCGGTGTAGGAGGGAATCGCGAGGGCGATGTCGGCCACGCCGCTGAGCAGAATCGAGTACTGCGCCGGCGCGGACGAGTTCAGCGCCCCGGCGGGGAACTGCCGGAGGGTGAGTCGGCCGTCCGAAAGCTCCGCGAGCTTCTCCGCGAGCGGCGTGAACACGCCATCGGTCAGGACGTGATCCGCCGGCAGGAAATGCGCCAGCGACAGCTCCCGGGTGCCGCCCGCGTCGGACGTTTCCCCGCATCCGCCCGCGAACAGCAGTCCGAGGACGAGCATCGGCCTCACGCGCGTCATTCTAGGGCCCCCGTTCGGGGACGGCGGACACGCGGAGGGTCAGTATGTCCACGTCGTGGAACTGCTGGTGACGGACGGAGGAGGCGAGGTGCCTGAGCAGCCGGAGCGAGATCTCCTGCTCCACCTCGGTCTCCCTGGCGTTCGCCTCGAGCCACGCGAGGCGATCCTGGAGATTGAGGTCGTCGCTGTCCGCCGCCCCCACCCGGAACTCCAGCACGGCCTCGTCGTCCTCCTCGCTCGCGGTCAGGAGCAGTTCGTGTCTCCCCTCGTCCGGCGTTCCCTCCGCCGCGCCCGCCTGCTTCGCCGCTTCCCGCGACTCCAGGAGCGTGAGCAGCGCCTCCTCGCCTGCGGCTTCGAGCCGGTCCCTGACCGCCGCGAGCCCGTGCCGTGCCGAGAACGCCTGGATGAACTCCCGGATCCGGGGCAGTTCGGCCGGATCGAGCGTGCCCCGGAGCCGGCGCTTCCGCCGTGCGGTCAGCCCCGTGAGCAGCAGCGCCACCAGGCCGCCCGACGTCAACCCGCTGCTGAACAGCCCGCCCGCGAACTCCGCGAAATAGGCGGGAAAGACCAGGTCGAACTCGAGGGCGACGCCCGTCCAGAACGAGACGCCCGCGATGAGGCCGTTGCGTGGGTTCGCGTCGATGCTCCGCGCGACTTCGCGCATCCCGACGGTGAACAGCGTCGCCATGATCACGGCGATGGAGGCGGCCACTACGGCGCCGGGAATGGCGAGAATGACGGCGAGCGCCTTGGGGACGAAGGCGAGGACGGAGAAGACGAGTCCGGCCGCGACGCCGACCCGGCGCGCCGCGACGCCCGTGACTTCGATGGCGGCCACGCCGCTCACGTTGAGCGTGTTGGGCATCGTTCCCGCGAAACCCGCGAGCAGGTTTCCGGCGCCTTCCGCGGCCACGGCGCGCTGCACCGCGCGAAAGTCGACCGCCCTCGGCCGGCGCCATGACACGCGCTGGGCGGCGACCGCGACGGCGACGGACTTGGTCGTGCCTACGAGCGCCACGAAGAGGAACGCGGGGATCAACGCCCAGAATTCCGGGCCGAAGCCGACGTCCGGCACCGGCGGGCGGCCGGGCGGGATGCCGATCCACCCGGCGTCGGCCACGCCGGCGGTGTCGTAGATGCCGAAGGCCGCGCCGACCAGGGAACCCGCGACGATGCCGATGGCGGGCGCCCAGAGGCGCAACGTCCCCTTCGTCCGGAGCGCAACCGCCAGGATGGCGACGATCGTCACGATCGCACTCACCGGCCCGGCCGGCACGGGGGCTCCGGGCGGCAACTCGTTGATCATGCCGAAGAGGATCGGCATCACGGTGACGGGAAGGAGCATGACCACCGTCCCCGTGACGACCGGCGTGAGCACCCGGTGCAGGAGCGAGAGCCGCGCGGAAAACGCCGCCTGGGCGAGCGCCGAGATGACGACAAGGGTGGCGAGCAGCCCTGGTCCGCCCCGAATCAGGGCCTCCGCGCAGACCGCGATGAAGATGGCCGAGCTGACGTGCGGCAGCGCGTACCCCGCGCCGATCCGTCGCGCCCGCACGCCCTGGAGGATCGTGGCCACGCCGCAGGCCAGCACGGAGGCGAACACCGCCCAGAACACGAGTTCCTCCGCGCCGCCCGCCCGAAACACGATCGTCGGCATCAGCACGACGCCGTTGATGCCCATCGCCGCGAGCTGCAGGCCGAGACCCACGGCAACCGGCCGCGGCATCCGGTCCTCGACCTCATAGCGCAGGTCCTCGTTGGCGCGTCGCCTCAAGCGCCGGACTCCCGTGCGTCCATCTTCTCCCCTGATCGCGAGTCTTGTCCCGAGCGCAGTGGCTTCAATCTAGGACCCGTACATCGCGTTCGGCAGGAACGTCGCGATGTGCGGGAAGAGCGCGATCAGGATCAGCGCCGCCAGCATCGCGAGCCAGAACGGCAGGATGCCGCGGAACATCGTGCGCACCGGCACATCCTGGGCGACGCCCTTGACCACGAAGATGTTCAGCCCGACGGGCGGCGAGATCAGTCCCATCTCGAGCGTGATCACGATCATCACGCCGAACCAGATCATGTCGACGCCCAGCGACTCCAGAATGGGCTGTACGAGGGGAACGGTCAGCACGAGCATCGCGAACCCGTCCAGGAACGTGCCGAGTACGATGAACATGAGCAGCACGAGCATGACGACCTGGGCGCCCGAAAACCCCTGTTCGCCGACCCACTCCGCCGCGACGAACGCGATTCCGGTGAGTCCGAGGAAGACCTTGAACACGAAGGCGCCGAACAGGATGAGGAAGGCCGTGCCGCTCGCCTTCAGCGTGCCGTTGACGACGTCGATCACAGTCTTCCGGTTCAGCGCCCGCCGCACGCAGGCCGCGACGAGCGTCAGGCACGCGCCGACTCCGGCCGCCTCGATGGCGGAGAAGACGCCGGCGTAAATCCCGCCGATGGTCACGATGACGATGCCCACGATCCACGCGGCGCTCGCGGTGGCGCGGAGGCGCTCCCGCCACGGAACGGACGTCGTGGCGTGCGGCGCCTTGTCCGGATCGCGCCGGACGACGATCCAGACGGTGAGCACGAAGAGCAGCGTGAGCACGATCCCCGGCATCACGCCGGCCATGAACAGGCGGCCGATGCTCTCTTCGGTGACGATCCCGTAGATGACGAGTCCCGCCGAGGGCGGGATGAGGAAGCCGAGCGTTCCGCCGGCGGCGATGGCCCCGGTCGCGAGCGAGTCGTCGTACCGGAACCGCCGCATCTCGGGCAGGGACACGCGGCCCATGGTGAGCGCGGCGGCGAGCGACGAACCGGAGAGCGCCGAGAATCCGGCGCAGGCGACGATCGACGCGGATGCGAGACTGCCCCGGAAGCGGCCGAGCCAACTGTGGGCCGCGCGGTACAGGTCCTGACTCATCCCGGAGACGACGGCCAGGTTCCCCATCAGCATGAACAGCGGCAGAATGGTGAGGGGATACCGCGAGGCCACGGCGAAAATCTCGCCGGCCAGCACCGCCGTGACGGCGCCCGGACGGATCGCGGCGATTCCGCCGATGCCGACGACCAGCATCGCTAGCCCCACGGGCACCCGGATGAGGAGCAGAACGAAGAGGGCGAGGAAGCCCACGAGGGCGATGCCGGTCCCGTCCATCACTCGGCCGGCTCGTTGGGGTCTTCCGCGTGCCACACCGCGAACCCCAGGAGTAGCTGGGACAGGAGCAGCAGTCCGTAGGCGGCGAGCGACGCGCCGAGCGCGTAGTAGAACGGCAGGTGCGGGATCGACACGCTGCCGGTCACGTCGCCGCAGGGAAGGCCGCAACTGCCGTGCACGAACAGGGCGTACGCGGCCGCGGCGGTGGCGCCCACGCCGAGCAGCCGCGCGACCGCGTCCGTGACCCGTGTCACGCGCCGGCCGGCGAAGCGCGCGATCAGGTTCACGCACACGTGAGAGCCCTCGCGCGCCCCGTAGGCGACCGCCGCCGCCACGACGACCGCGAGCGACATCGTGGAGACGTCCTCGATCCAGAGCAGGGAATCGTTGAGGACGTAGCGCCAGAAGACCTCGGCCACCGTGATCCCGAGCAGCACCGCGAGTGCGACGCCGCCGGCTACGGCGAACGCCGCCGCCACCCGGCCGCAGTACGCCTCCGCATGCGCGAAGCCTTCCCTGTGAGCCTCGAAAACCGTCATGTCTCCCCGCCGAGTCGAGAGCCTACCCTGAATCGCGCCTCAGCATAGCGGGTTGGACGGGATTTGCGTACGGAGTCTTGACCTCGGGGCCCCGGCTAGTACACGACGCGGTACGTCACGCTCAGGCTCCTCCCGGCCTCGGGCATGATCTCCTTCACCCGCGACAGGTGACGCCTGTACTCGGTGTTGCCGAGGTTGTCGAGGTGGAGCGTTACGACGTGCGGCCGCCCGGCGAAGGTGAAACGCACGCCGCCGGAGAGGCCGAGGACCGCGTATCCATCGGTGGGTTCCTCGAACCGCCCGGTCCGTTCCTGACTCGAGGCCATCCGCGTCTCGGCCTCCACGAACCAGTTCACCGGCGAATAGCCGATCGCCACGCGACCCTGGACCGGGGGCATGAACGGGAGGGGTTCGTCGGTGGCGCGGATCGTGCCGCGCACGTACGACGCGGCGGCCTCCAGCCTGAGTCCGTCCGGCACCGACCACTCGAGCTGGCTCTCGAAGCCGGTCAGCACGGCGTCCTCTCCCACGAACTGGTAGATGGGGAGCCGTACGCGGCTGAGTTCCCCCGTCGCCTGCGGAAAGATGTAGCCCGCGATCGTGTTCCTGAACCACGTCGCCTCGGCGCTCAAGCGCTGTCCCGTGACGCGCCCGAACACGTCGATGCCGAGTCCCGTTTCGGTCCCGAGCGAGGGGTTGCCGACGTCGTATGAGTTGGCCGCGAGGTGCGGCCCCTCCGAGTAGAGTTCGTGTACGTCCGGCGTGCGGAAGGCCCGGCCCACGCTCGCGCCGACGGTGAACTGCCCGGTCAACCGCATGAGCGCGCCCAGCGATCCGGAGACTGCGTCGAAGGAACGCGCGCGGATATGCCCGATGTCGGAGGACGCGTCTTCCTGATCCGGTTCAAGTTCGACCCGGTCGTAGCGTAGCCCGGCCTCGACCGTGACCGGATCGAGCTGGATCTGCTCGAGGACATACGCGGCCTGCGTCCTGCGCCGTGAATTCGGGGTGTACAGCGCGCCTCCGAATCCGAAGTCCTCCCACGAGACTCTCGCCCCGACGGCCCCCGATGCGAACGGCCCCCAGCCCGCGTGCCGCGCCCGGGCCTCTCCGCTCACGATCTCGCGATCGTATTGGGCGCCGAGGATGTCCGGGGGTTCCCTCTCGTGGTGCCGGTACCAGGTGTAGCCGGCATCGAGTTCGATCGCCTCGAAGCCTCCCTCCGGCCGGATGACGCTGCGAAACCGGCCGGCGGCTCTCTCCTGCTCGGTGCGCACCGCGTTCGTGTGGCCGCCGACGAAGCCTCCGGGGATCCCGTAGTCGTTCGCGAAGTAGCGGAACGAACCGCCCGCGTAGCCCCAGTCGTCCACCCACGAGGTTCCGGCCGCCACGCTCCGCACGTCGGTCTGGGTGCCGATCAGGCGTCCGATGGGCGTCCGCAGATCCCCTCCCTCGCGCTTCGAGACCTCGACGCGAAGCGGGATGTTCTCGGTGACGCCGACGGTGACCTGGCTGCTCCCCCCGATGCCGCGGGTCGCCCCCTGCCCCTGGAGCGAGGTGAACCCGGTCGCGCGGTCAGGCACCGCCTGCGGGACCTCTTCCCGAATGACGTTGATCACGCCGCCGAGTGCGTTGCTGCCGTAAAGAATCGCGCTCGGTCCGCGAATCACGTCGATCCGCCGGGCCGAGGAAGGGGCGAGCGCCGAGGCGTGGTCCGGGCCGCTGCTGAGGACGTCCCCCACCCGCTGGCCGTCTTCGAGCACGAGGATGCGGTCTCCGCTCAGGCCGCGAATGACGGGCTGGGAAGTGCCCGGCCCCATGCTCGTCACCGTGACCCCCGGGACCGATTCCACCGTCTGCGCGAGGGTTCCCGCGAGCTGCCGCTGCAGCGTCTCGTCCGAGAAGACGCTGGAAGGCCGGATCGCCTCGCTCGCGGCCGTGGGACTCAGGACTGCCGTGACGACGATGTCCGGCAGGGTGATGGCAACGACCTCGGAGGCCACGTCGACGGTATCCGCCGCCTGCTGCCCGGCCTGCTGCTCGGCCTGCTGCGCAACCGGCGCCGAGCCCGCGGCGCGCGCCGGCACGCCTGCGAGGGTGATCCCGAGAAAAAGAAAAAGGATGGAAAAACGTCTGGACGTCGTCATGGGCCCGCGCGCGAGTGGGAGGAGAGGGTGGCCTGCGCTTGGGCGTAATGATAACAACTTATCAATAACGAGCAAGACGATGGCCGGCGGAGTCCAGCCAGGCTGTTGCGGGGAGCGGCTGGGTCAGAGGCCCGTTACGCGCACGGGTGGGTCAGGGGCGCGTCACGCGCACGCCACGCAGCGGCCGAAGAGAATCAGTTCGTGGCTGTCGACCTGGAAGCCGTCCGGCGCGAGCGTCTCGACTTCGTCCGGGCACCGAGGCACGTCGAACGCCTGATCGCAGGAGTTGCAGAGGAAATGGTGATGATGCGGGCGGTCGGCCAACTCGTACCGAAGCCCGCCGCCCGGGAGCTTCACTCTCGACAGCCATCCCTCGCCGACCAGGGTCTTCACGTTCCGGTAGACCGTCGCGACCCCGAGAGACGGCACGATCCGTTTGCCGTATTCGAGGATCTCGTCAAGCGAGAGGGGGCGTCCCGCGTTCGTGAACACGCGGCGGATCGCCCGGCGTTGTCGAGTATCTCGTTGCATCGAAGTAACCCCCGCGCAGGTGAACCGTAATGATAACGGTTTATCGTGCGCTGTCACGCGAGGCCCCCTGCATCACTCACGCTCACGGTTTCTCCAGCGGGCTTCGTTGGCGCGGATCGCGTCCTGGACGAACACGGCGAGCCCCTTCCCGCGCTTCTCGAAGTACGCCTCGAAGCGCGGGTCGGCGGTGTACATGTCGGCGAGGTTTCGGTGCATGCGGTGGCTGCACGGGTAGAACCAGCGATCGATGTGGCGCCGGTGCTCCTCCGCCAGGTCCATGGCCGCGCGGCCGGCGGCCTGGGCGCCGTCGGCGAGCAGCGCGGCCAGCCCGGCCACCACCGTCTCGCCCTCCTCGGTGATCCGCGCCCAGTCGTCCTTGCCGTATCCGCGGACACGCCGCATCGACTCCTGGTAGGCGTCGCTGTGGCCCCATCGCCGCTCGACCTCCTCCTGGTACTGCGCGTGGTCGAATTCCTCCAACCCCTCGAACATCTTCGTCCTGTCCATTTCCGTTTCCTCATCTATTGCCCTCAGAGCGCGGTCGACCCCTCGGATGATGCTGTCGGTCCTCCGCTGTCGTTCCCTGAGCAACTCCCGCTACGCCTCCAGCGCGCTCAGCCGGTCGTAGGCAGGGGCGTCGAGCATGCGGCCGATCGCGTCCAGGCTGAACCGCAGTTCGCGCAACAGCCGGATCTGCCGCAGCCGCTCGAGGTCGTCGTAGGCGTAGAGCCGGTATCCGTTCTCCGCCCGCCCCGACGGGACGAGCAGACCGATCCGGTCGTAGTGGTGCAGCGTGCGCACCGTGACGCGCGCCAGCCGCGCGACCTCCCCCACCGTGTGAAGTTGCCCCGTTTCCATGCGCCCCACGGTAAACCCTGACGTTCACGTCAGGGTCAAGGGGGGAGTGAATCCTGTGTGATTCTTGGACTTAGGGGCTTCGGTGGCTGGATTCCCGCTATTCTGTTCCCGCCAAAAGGGATCAGACGGGCACCCTGCGGCGGCTTTCGAGTGCTTGCCTCAACTGAGCCTCGTCGGCCCGCTGGTAACACTGGAGCACCGTCTTGGCCGTCTTCCAGCCACCAAGCTCGCAGAGCACCTTGAGGGGCTGGTCCATGAGGTCGGAGGCGAACTTCCGCCTCAGCGAGTGCCAGCCTCTACCGCGCTGAGGTTCCAGACCCGCGAGCTTCTCGGCTCGGGACCACCAGTAACGAACCATCGACCGGCCAGCGCACCTTGAGGCATCCGTCGACGCGGGTAGCACCGGAGTGTTTCCTGCCCCCGGATTCCGCCTTTGTGCCCATCCCAAAGCGGCGAGGGCCTCGGCAGTGACCGGCGTGTAGTGCTCGTATCCGGTCTTCTCGTGCTCCGCGCGCCACCGAACCACTCCGCCATCGAGGTCGATGTCAGACCACCTGAGTTGCCGGATCGCTCCGATTCGGTGTCCCGTCTCGTGCGCGAGCACGAGCGCTACATGGAACCGCCAGTCGAACTGACGGGACACGCCGAGTAGCGCTTGGTATTCCGACTCGGACAACACCACCCGCGTAGGGTTCTTCTCCGTGGGAGTCCTGAGACCCCTCAAGGGATTCGACGGGAGCAGGAGTTTGCCCCGCTCGTCCCTCGACTTGGCGGCCCAGTTGAGCACGGCGATCAGGAACTTCAGGTCGTGCTCGATGGTCCGGTCGGACACCGGCCTCCCACTCGGGCCAACCCTGCCCGCGCGCCGTGCCCGTATGAAGCGGTCCCAGTCGCGCTGGGAGAGGGTTTCGGGCCTTCGGTCTTCCCCGAAGAACCGGAGGAACATCCTCGCTGCCGTCCGGTCGGACCGCTGGGAGGTCTCCGCCTTGGTGGGCGTCACCTCTTCCCTGTAGATGTCAAGAAGCCGTCCCAGGGTAAGCGGCTCGCGCTCGGATTCGGCCTCGCCGTTAGGCTCATGGACCGCCAAGCCAGCGGCAACCTCGTCCGCCTGCCTCTTGGCCCTCATCCAGTCGCGGTGTTTGAGCGACCTCGTGAGCCTGCGCCCGTTCTCGCGCCACTCGATCTGGAACATGCCGGTCTTCGGGTCGGGGAAGATCCTCACCCGGTTCCGGCCCCATTCGCCGGCGCCGTACGAGCGCCGACTTCGTTTCGTGCGTGCCATCATTCGATTCCTCTCGTGATGGACTGCACGATCTGCGCGCCCCAAACTTCGCGCCGGGAAGGCTTCTCCGCTAGACGGGCGGTCGGCAGCGCGACTGGACGCCATTAGCGGCTCGGACCCTGATCGCGATCCGGTCCCGGGCGGCGCATCAGATACGGAGGCTGCGCGGTCTCGCGACGGCGGATGTCCCGAAATACTCGGCCAAGCGTGTCGCCAGCACGTCGAGCCGCTCGATTCGCCGCTGCAAGACTTCGTTCTCCTCGCTCAGCCGCTCGACGCGCTGCTGCAAGGCTTCGTTCTCCCCGCTTTGCCGCTCGACGCGCCGCCGCAAGGCTTCGACCTGCTCGGATTGCCGCCGCCGTTCCGTCTCGGACTGCGCGGACAACCTCTTCAAGGCCTCCGTCAACTGCCTCTCCAACTCGGTCATATAGCTCCTTCACTCTCTTTGTAGCTCTACGTAGGGCCGCCCGTCCACGGTGAAGGCCGTCAGGACCGGCGTGCGGGTCGGCAGCGTCACGTACCGCACCCCGTTGACCTCCCGCAGCCCCACGCCCCAGGTCGTCTCCTCGATCTCGGCCAGCATCTCGCGTCCACCCGCGATCTGGAGGTCCACCATCGACCGCTCCTCGATCCGATCCTGAACGCTCCTCGACAACCACTGCATCGTCGCCCAGCTTCCGACGAAGATGCCGAGCCAGAGCGCCATGCCGACGATCAGCGGCCGGAGCCACGCCTTGACCAGCAACTCGCGCATCTTCCCGACCGCCTCCTCCGTATCGCGCTCGATGGAACGCAGCGCGCTCCTCGCGACGCGCCGCGAGTTCTCGCCGAGCCGCTTCAGCTCGTTCGCGGTCAACTCCTCGATCTCCCTGCGTTCGGTCTCCAGCCGTCTCCCCAGCCGGGCGGTCAAATCGTTCGCGTTGGAATCCAATGCCGTACAGTTCTCCTTTCAGCCGCCAGCGATCTCCGCTCGCGGGGTCCAGCGCCGTGATGTAGTCCTTGCCTTGGCGCGGCACTTCAAGGCCCGCCTCGCGCAGCGCGTCTACGACCTCGCGGCGATTCCGCACGGTCCCGTGCTCGACGCGCTGGAGCAGGTAGTCCCGGATCAGGTCGCGGGGGGAGGCTTCGAGCCGAAGACCCGCCCGCAGTTGCGCCGCCTCGATGTAGGCGCGGTGGCCGGGTTGCTGCACTCTGGCCCGCGCCGGATCGTCCGGGCGAGCCCAGCCGTGTTCGTGGTTGAAGGCGTCTCGGAGCGGGCCGAACGTCTTCTCCCAGCCCGGAGGGGCGATGTTCAGGCTGCGTCCGGTCTCCAAGTCGCACCGCGCCGCCAGAACGTGGACGTGAGCGCCTCCGCCCTCCTCCCGGTGCAGGACGGCAGTCCATGCGTAGCGGTCGAAGTCCAGCCCCGCCCAAGCGGTCTTCTCGAAGGCGTCCACAACCGCCTCGATCTGCTTGTCGGTCGGTTGGTCCTCCGGCGCCCACGCGATCACGCCGGAGGTGTACCTGTGCTCGAAGTGGAGCGCATCGGCCACGGCGGCCACCTGGTGCGGATCTCCCCTGAGCACCTCGACGCCTTCGCGCGGCTTCCCGGCCGCGTCAAGCTCCCCGAGGAGGTACTTGGCCGCCTTGCGTGCCGATCCGGTTCCGTGCGCCAGGAACTTAAGGTGCATCCGCGTCCGGGTCTTCGGCGGGCTCCAAGGCGCTGAGCGCCCGCCTGATGGCGATCAGGTGGCCGATCACCTCGACGGCCTCGATGCCCTCCTTGTGGGCATTCGCCCAGCGAGCGATCTGGTTGAGGTTGTTCCCGACGCGCGCCACCTGCTGGGTGCGTTCGCGCTCGACCTCGGCGTGAGCGACGGTCCAAGTGTGCGTCCGGCCGACCGCCCGGCGCACCAGATCCGACAGCGTCAGGCCTGCCGAGCGCGCCTTGGCGTGCCACTCGGCGCGCTCCGCCTCGCTGGCGCGAACCTTCACCCAAACGGCGCGTCCAGGGCTCACGGCGCGCCGTTTCCGGTTCGGGGGTCAGAGGGGGCGCAGCCCCCCGCCAGCCTCCGCAGGGGACTCACGGAGTGTGGCCCCAAGGAGTAAGCTCGCTGAACCACGAAACGGGCGTCAGAGAAGCCCGTGGGGGCCGCGTCCGGGACCCGGCGAACGCAGCCGCCGATCCGATGCCGGTGCACCTCCGCGAGCGCTCCGGGAAACCGGTTCAGACGGACCTCGCTCGGCGAGGCTGGCAGTGTGACGGAGGCTGGCGATGCCGGGCCGTCCATGCACTCTGGAAGCCGGAGCGGCCAACGATTTCGCCAGCGCCGATGCCGATGGACACGGGCACCGCTTCCGCCTTGGGGTGGATCAACCTGCCTACGCTTCTCCTCCGGCGTTTCGCCTCGTTCGATTCGCGCTGCTGTTCGCGCTCCGGTGACCCGGAGGGCGACACTTTACGAGTTCCGGTCGCGGTTGGTTTCATCTTGGCTCTCCCGCCTTGGTGGGCAAACCCACCCGCCGACGCGGGAGTTCGGCCGTCAGACTGGCGTCGGCTTACAAGTCAGGGGACCGATTCCGGTCGTGTCAACTACGAGCGAATCGGCGATGTCCAAGGGGTTCCAGCGTCGTCCCGAAGCCCGAATTCACACCACCAGCAGCGCCTCCATCGCACCAAGGGTAGGCCCAGATCGTGACTCTCTAGCGGACGCCTTCGCGGCAGCTCTCCGGGCACCGCCCGTACCAGCGGACGAGGGCCTATACGACCGGCAGACTGGTCGGCGACTCTTCTTGTGGGCGCGGTCTGACGCCTGGAACTCGCGCGCCGGGCACACCGCGGCAAAGACCCGTGCCATCCTCCCGAACCCAAGCTCGACTCATGCCTCTCCGGCGTTGCTACCCGGAAGAGTCATGGCCGCTTTCAAGGTAGGTCGCTCGGCGACCTTGGAGACCCGCTTCTTCTTGGCGAGTTGGCCTCCCAGCTCGTACACCAACTCACCTTGGAGTCTCGCGACGGCCTCGTTCTCTTCGTCGTTGGCCCTCATACGCAACTCGCTTGCCCTCTCCGCCGCATCGGCGATCTCTTCTTCTTGCTTGACAGCTAGTCGCGGAATCGGCAGCCCTTCGATGTCCTCCACAGCCAACTCTGGGACCGACGTGCCGTAGGCTTGGCTCACTACGAGCGGCTGGCCGAGCGTGGGGTGCGAAAGCACCGTCTGAAGATAGCCTGGGCGGATCGAGTCCTCCGGGACGATCCTCATGATATGCTGGGTGATTACCTTACCCTCATGCCACCTGTCGGCGAGGATCGCTTGCCCGTTGATCCCGTAGATCTGTCCGGAGCACGCCATGAGCAGCCATCCGCGCTTCACCATGTAGGCGTCGAAATCGATCGGTGTGGCTGGCGTGAGGAACTTGGAGAGCTCCGGGTTGACCTTGAACACCGGCCCGCTGTCGAGGTACGTCGTTCCCTGCTCGCCGTAGATCCGCTTGAATCGACCCGGCACGAACGCGCGGGCGATCTGCCCCAATCGGGCAACTGACTCAGCGTTGCGCTCGTACGTTCGCGCCACCAGCTGCGCGGCCGGACTGTGCGCGAAGGCTTCGAGCCTCCGCCGTCCGTGGAAGAGCCTTGAAGCCTGAACGGTATAGCCCCCTTCCGGCGGCGCTTCGGGCTGGTCGCTCATTGCCTCCGCGAACCGCAGCCGAGCGGTCATGTCGAGTCGGTACGCTTCGTCGCGAGCGGTGAATACAGAGCCGATTCGGTTGTGGATCTCGTCGCGTAGTCGAGGCAGCACGGGCACCGGGATCTGTTCGAGGTGAGACACCTCAAGGTGCTTGATGACGTTTCCGTAGTGGGTTCCCCGCATCATCGTGCGCCCGAAGCGCGTGCGAAGGAACGTGTACACGTAGCTCCGCAGCGACGGCTCTTCGATCTCGACGCGCAGAAGATCGTGCGAGATGACCTTGTCGGCGTGCGCCGAATAGGTGAGGATGACGGTTCCCACCGTGCCGGAGCACGTGACGAGAATCCAACCGGGCGACACATAGCGATCTGCAATGCTTGGCGTCTTGCTGGGCGCCAGCCACTTCCTAGGCGTCGGCCAGATGTCGAATGCCTGGGTAGCCGCGAGAAACGGTGCACCGTGCTCCCGATCCACTCGAATGCCCTTCAGGCGACTCGGCTGCCAGATTCGCGCGAGTTGCCCGAGCGGCGATACTGCCAGCAGAGAGTCCCGGATCGCTCGACGGACGGTGAATCCATCGGACAGATAGACTTCAGCATCGAGACGGCGGTCTCCCGCAGCTATCTCGGATAGCGGCAGGGTCACGTATTGCGGGGTGAGCGACCGCGTTCGGGGTAGTGGGCGGGCCGCAGTGGCGGTCACAGCGCCGTCAGCCATTCCCGGAAGGCTTCCGCGATCTGCTGCGTGTTATCGTCCTTGACCTTCTCTTTCACCTCGACCGTGCGGTACACGGGTGTCCCGTGGTGGACATCCCGTACACGCTCCTCCTTGGACACGACGATCTCGTTTCCGTCTTCATCTCGAACGAACGTCGTGTTGCCGCGCTTGTCGTGCCCGATGTGGTTGGCAAGCGCCATGAACACCTCATAGTCCTTCTTCCTGCCGGCCGCGCGCTCCAGTTCGATCTCGTTGAACCGTTTCCGCTCTAGAATGAGCACGCTCGTTTGCGTGCTGTTGCCCGGCTGGAACGTGTCGGGGTGCAGGTCGATGCTGGCGAGCACTCGGGTCTGCTCGAGAATCCACTCCCGCACGTACGCGAGGCCCGGCGCGCCCAGTATCCCGTCCGGCAGTACGATAGCCATGCGACCGGTTCCCGGTTTCAAGAACTGCACGCAACGCTCGACGAATAGGATCTCCGGTGGTTGAGACTTCTGAAGTTGCCAAGGCTCCCGCATGCGATGGCGGTCCTCGTTCTCGTCGTAGTCCCACACGTGAGCGAGCTCGTACTGCTCCAGGATCGACGGATCGTCTACGACGATTTTCGAGCCGAAAGGTGGGTTCGTGAACAGGAGATCGACTGCACCGTCAAGGTCTCGATCACGGAGGGTCTCGCTCCACGTCACGGATCTAGCCAGCGTGTTCGCCTGATACAGGCCGCCAGCACCGTCGTTGTTCATCACCATGTTCATCTTCGAGGCTTTGACGAGATTCGGGTTGATGTCGATCCCGACGATCCGCTGATCCGCATAGTCCCGAATCTTCCGGTGCAACTCCGCGATCTCGCCTTCGCGCGGGTTCCCAGCTACCCGCCATTTCGTTTTCTCGCTCGCCCGGATCTTCTCGATCACTTGGTTCATGGCGATGGTCAGGAACCCGCCGGTGCCGCAAGCAGGGTCGAGCACGAGATCGTTGGGTCCCGGGTCGAGCATGGCCACGGCCATCCCGCAGATGTTGCGGGGTGTGAAGAACTCACCCCGGTCACCTCGCAGGTTCGAGCCCACGATCTCCTCGTAGGCCTTCCCTTTCACGTCGATATCGCTCTCCAAGAGCGACCAGGGCTGAAGCTGCGAGACAAGGTACGCGAGCACACGCGGCTCAAGTTCCAAGACCTCATTGGACTTGAAGATCGTTGAGTACTTTTGGCGCACACCGGCGAACAGCTTCTCGATGCGGCCCTTCACCTTAAGGTGGCCGTTCAGCCCTTGCCGCTCTTTCGATGTCGCGTAGAAGTCGATTTCGCTCGACCGCTCGTCCTCTATCTTGCAGAAGATGAGCTTCAGCAGCTCCCAGAAGGCGTCCGGCTTCTGTAGTCCTTGGTTTCCCGCGATGTAGTTGTGACATCGCTGGAACGTGAAGAGGAGCACATCGCTGGTCGCAGGCCGCAACTCGATGAAACTCGGGCGCTCGGTCTCGTCAAGCGTCTTCCCCTTCTCCGGGATGTCGGAGATTTCGACGAACTGGACCTTCCCGTTCTTCGTGACCTTGCGGTAGCAGAACCGCTCTTGCCCGTTCGTCCACATGCCGAACTCGCCGTTCACGCACCCGGCCATGTAGCTCTTGAGTTGGGCGACACCCTCCGTCCTGTGGCCTGGGGGCACGCTCGGCGCTTTGCATTCGATGATCGCCCACGCGTGCTCCTGCTTGTGGGGAGCGCCCTCCGAGAAGATGACGAGATCGGCACGCTTCCTAGCCGTGCCCAACTTGACCCCGAACTCGACGGCGATCTCGTCGCGGACGTAGCGGTACTCACGGATCAGCGACTTCTCGATCTCTTGCCGGACGTACTCTTCAGGAGTCTCCTTGCGGATGGTCTCGTCAATGAAGTCTAGGATTTTCCCCTGCGGAACCAGGACCGCCTTGACTTGATCGACCGGCGCCATCTGCCTTTAGGCCCGTCGGTAGCCAGTGGGCGCACCACAAGCCGCAGCGCTCCGGTACCCTGTGACGGCTGCTCGCCCGCTCGCCAAGTGGTATCGTGCGCGTTCGCGGCGTCCCGCGACATCCTGGCTCTCGATGGCGAGCCAGTCTGGTCTACTCATCGGTCGGCAAGCTGTTCATGTGGATGTGGATTCGTTCTCCGAGCCAGGAATCGGACCACCCAAGATAACGCGGTCCTCCGCAGAGCCATCCGTCCGGGCCGCTCTTAGGGTACGCTACGAGTGCCTCTGCGGCCAGCGATGGACGCGTGGTCTCCGCATCGCGGGCCAGAGCCTTCCCGGCTGCACGCGCGAAGCGCACTACGAGTCGGGACTGGATAGCCCGACGGTCTCAAGCATTTCCCTGTGGATGCGACGCCAGTCCCGATCGAGGTTGACCGTCCGGGCTTGGATGCGGAACCCTTCAAGGCGGACATCGGCTCTCAGCGGCTCGCCGGCCTCGGGGTACAGTAGGATGCCTTCGTGCCTGGGCTGCCCCGGGTTCGTCGCTTGGCGGTTTCGCAGGTACGCGAGCAACTGGTACAGGTTGCCGGAGTGCAGCTTGCCCGTGCCGGAACGCCGTCCGCGCGCCAGCGCGTCCCGGTAGTATTTCGTGTCGAGGATGATCCGGCGCTCGGACGATTCGAGGATCACGTCGGCCGTCATGACGGGGATTCGAGCCCGGTTGGCGTCGTCCTCGGCACTGGCTTCCCCCCAACGGATTCGGCGGCTGCCCCCCGGATTCACCCCGTACGCACGCTGCTCGCGCTCGTAGAATCCCGTGACGAACTCCTCGAAGAGTGCCCACATCGTCGCTTCGTCCCGCCGGAAGTCGCGGAACGTCGTGTGCCCGGTCTTTTCATCGACCACCGCGCTCTCATACAGGAGCCTGCACACCGAGAGGAGGAACTGGTAGAGCCGCCGGTTGCCACCGAGCTGGACTTGGCTGAAGGCGTTCCTCGTCAGGCGGGTCCGCGACACGCCATTGAGGCGTCTGTAAGCGGAGCGCACGTCGCTACGGACATCGCGGTGCAGCTCTACCGGCCTCCCCAGCAGTCCATGCAGTGACGTGCGCAGGATGCGGTTCGGCCGAGTGTCCACGGACAACTCCTCGAAGTCGCAGGCGGCCCGACCGCGCGCCCGGAGCGCCCGCTTCGCCGTCTCGCTGACCGCCAGCTTTCCGCGGATTCCAGCGAGGTCCTCGCGCCGTTCCACGTAGCCGCGATCAATGCCTCGGCGGAAGAGGTGGCTGACGCCGCCCGCGAGCACCTTGCCGAGAAGGTCCTGGACCGTCGAAAGGCCGCCGAGCGAGGCCAGCCGTCTGGTGTCCCGCTCCTGAACCCGGCCCCAGGCATAGCAGAGGAGGTAGTAGACGTTGAGGATCGGGATGTTCTTCAAGGTCGGGCGTCTTCAGTGAGTTTCGCTACATCCCTCTCGACGTCTTCCGCCGCATCGAACCAGTATTCCCGCAAAAGCGGAGCGATCTGGGTGTCTACGACGTGCCTGTACCAAGCTTCGGAAGGCACGCCACCATCGCCGGGAACGAAGTAGCTGTGGCCGATCCGAAAGCCCCGGCCGAGTTCCTTGTCGTTGGCGATCTTCTCGTTGAGCTTACCCATCCGGTCGCAGATACGGCGGGCCAGGCTCGGATCTGCGCCGTTCGACGCGAGGTGTTTCTCGAACGCATCCCGGCCGTACTCCGTCCCGTAAGCGGGCTCCAGCGTCTCGAAGGCGAATCGCCGACGCAGCGCGTAGTCAACCAAGGCCAACGAGCGGTCGGCGGTGTTCATCATGCCAAGCAGGTGGACGTTGGCGGGGACGTGGAACCGCGTGTCGGAATAGGGCAGCGTGACGGCGTAGTCCTCGCTGCGCTTGTCGGCCTCGATGAGCATTAGGAGTTCGCCGAAGATACGGGACAGGTTTCCGCGGTTGATCTCGTCGATGATGAAGACGTGGGGTATGGCCGGGTTGGCTCGCGCCCGCTCGCAGAAACGCCGGAAGACGCCGGGCTTCAGGTCGAAGCCTCCCCCCTTGGTGGGCCGGAAGCCTTCCACGAAATCCTCGTAGGCGTAGGACTGGTGGAACTGGACCATCTCAATCGGGTCCGAATCCTCGCGGCCAATCAGGCACCAAGCGATTCGGCGCGCGATGAAGGTCTTCCCTGTGCCGGGCGGCCCTTGGAGGATCAGGTTCTTGCCCGACTTGATGGACTCCACCAGGCGGGTGAAGTGGCCGGGGTCGATGAAAAGGTCTTGCTGGGCGTGCGTGTCCGTGTACGTCGCCTCTGGCTCCGCTACCGACCGTTTGCCGCCAACCAACCGCGCTCCGCCACCGTTCTTCTTGGGCTTAGTGGCTGAAGGGCGTTGCCAAAGCTCCTTGATCCGGGGATCGTAGAACCGAAACCATCCATGTTCCTCCTCCAGCCGCTCGCGGATCGCAAGCAGCGCCCGGTCGATCTCGACCGGGTTGGAGGTGTCGATCCGGTCGCCTTGATGTAGGCGGCTGACGATCTTTCTCTTCCCGCTCGTGGAAACGATGTCCTGGAACTCATCGGGAAAGAGCAGGAACACCATTGCGTGCCGGAACATGCGATTCGCGGCGTGCTTGGTGCCGTCCAGCCATGATGCGAAACCCCACGGATCATCGAGGAGGGCCTCACGCTCATTCGGTGCCAGTGAACACCAATCGAGCATCGCGACCACGAAGAAGCGGAACTCGGCCCACGCAAGCGTATTGTAGGCGGTGCTCGGGTTGACGACTCCCGCCCCAAGCACGGCGTCGCTCATCAGTTCGTGGTCTTCCGGGAACTCCTGCCCGGACCATTCCCAGACCTGAACGATCGTCGCCCGCTTCCTGCTTGAGCCCATGGACCCTGAAGCCTGAATCAAGCGGTATACCCATGTCATCTCGGCCCAGAGGCACTTGGCGTCGGGCGAGGCGGGTTGCAGTTGACGTTCCAGCTTCTTCTGAAAAGAGTCCTTCGACAGGTCGTCGAGGTTCTCGACGTAGACCGACCGGAGCTCCTCGAAGTTGGTGCGAGTCCAGAGAGAGCGGTCAGTGAATACGGATCGCCCACCGAGAAGGCATCGGTTCTTCCAGCGCTCGGTTGCGGCGAGAATTGGTTCGGCGTCCTTGAATCGGGCCAATGGTGGTCTCTCTTGGTTGCGTGATGGGTGTTCACAGTCTCCAGAGACGATAAGGCAACGGAGACCAGAACGGGACAGGTGGGCGGGCGATCAGCCAAGCTGCGCGGCGGGCTCGGCTCGGCTGTCGAAGACCTCATCTCCCGGATCAGGCAAGGTAGCCGGGCGTTCCGTCCCGACGAAGCAAGGGCCAGGTGCCGGCGCAGGACAGAGACCGGGTCGGCACCCGAGCCGTCCGCAAGAGGATGTCATGGATCGAAGGCGAGAAGTCGGCTCCAGGCACCCTTGGAGATGAGGCACCGGCGGGTGTGGGAGTCCCGCCATTAGAGTACGTTTTCCCCGCTTTCGCAGCACGGTCCAGCAGGGTCCAGCCCACCGGCAGAAAGTGCAGATCGTGCAGTCCTGTAAGACTTTAGACGATTTTCTGCCGGGATTCAGGCCCCCGAGGATCCGCCGTTACGTGAGGGTCAAGAGGCCGGATGACCGCAGTACGCCGGACGCGACCGTGAGAGCGCACGTCCGTTACGTTGACGCGCGACGCGCGACGCCCGACCGTTCAGCCATGCTGAGGTTTGCGGAGGAAATTCTGATTCTCGTCCTGGACGAGGAGCGGGGGGATCTGGCCGCTGCCCCCCGGTCGCTCGACTTGGCACTCGCCGGGGCGGTGCTGATGGATCTGGCGCTCGAGGACCGCATCGACACGGATACCGAGCGCCTGATGCTCGTCGACGCCACGCCTTTCGGCGACGACATCCTCGATCCGATGCTCGCCGAGATCGCGAAGGACGGCCAGTCGCGCGACACGGCCTATTGGCTCGAGTGGATCGCCGGGCGGGGGGACCGGATCCGCCGCGCCGCGCTGGCTCGCCTGGTCGAGCGGGGCATCCTGAGGTCCGAAGCGCACGGGCTCCTGTCCCTGGTCCCGGCGGTGTCGCGGTCGCGGCACTATCCCCCCGTCGACGGGCAGTCGGTCGAGGAAGCGAGGCTGCGGATCATGCGCGTGCTCTTCAGCGACAATGTCCCGGATCCGCGGGACGTCGCGATGATCGCGCTGGCCAACGCCTGCGGCCTGTTCCGCACGATTCTGTCAACGGAGGAGCGGGCGCAGGTCCGGGATCGCATCGATCTGCTGAAGAATCTCGACCTGATCGGCCGCACGATGGGCCTCGCGATCGAAGGACTCGAGGCGCCCGATGAACTATCTTCGGAGCCTCGGCCGCCGAAAGAGATCCCCGTGGTCCCGGGCCTTCCGCTGCTGGGCAACGGCCTGGCCATGCGGAAGGGGCTCGTCCAGTTCCTGGCCCGCCAGTACCGCGACCTGGGCCCGATCTTCCGGATACGCGCTCCGGGGCGGCGGTTCGTGTGCATGGCGGGACCGGAAGCGGCCGATTTCCTGGCCGAGCACGGAAAGGCCGTCTTCCGGTCGCTCGAGCCGATGGCGGACTTCCACAACCAGATGGATTCATCGCGCTCGATTCTGACGATGGACGGGATCGATCACGTCACCACGCGGAAGGCCCAGGCCGAGGGATACGCCGTCCGGGCCATGAGAGACCGGTCACAGCAGGTCATCGACATCACCCGCGAGGAGATCGACAAGTGGCCGGTGGGGACACCGTTCGAGGCGTTGCCGGCGTTCCAGCACGTGATCGCCGAGCAGATGGGCCACATGATGGCGGGCTATTCACCGCAGGGCTATACGCGCGACCTGTCCACCCTCCTCGGCGGGCTGCTCCTCAGCGCCGCGACGATTCCGCACGTCATGAAGCTCCCGCGATTCCGCCGCGCCCGCGAACGAGGCCGCGAACTGGCCCGGACGGTGCTCGCACACAAGCGCAAGGTGGGTCCGCGCAGCACGAGACCGGACTTCATCGACCTGATGCTCGAGCTGCGCGAAGCCGATCCCCAGCTTCTTCCCGAGACCAACCTGCCCCTGACGGTGCTCGCGCCCTACATGGTTGGACTGGACACCACCGCGAGCACGTGTTCGTTCATGATCTACAACGTGCTGAAGCGCCCGCAGCTCATGGAGCGGATGACGGCCGAGGCGGACGCCCTGTTCGATCGGGGCCCCGTGAGCGGCACGGCGTTGCAGGGGCTCGACGTCTCGCGCCGCGTGGCGATGGAGACCCTGCGGCTCAATCCGGTCTCGCCCGCTGTGCTCCGGACGACCGCCAACTCGTTCGAGTTTGCGGGTTACAGCGTACCCGCGGGCTCGCAGGTCATGATCGGCACGGCGGTCGGGCACACGCTCGACGAGTATTTCCCGGAGCCGGAGCGGTTCGACATCGAGCGCTACACGAAGGCGCGCGGCGAACACCGGCAGCGCGGCGCCTACGCCCCCTTCGGGGCCGGCAACCACCGGTGTCTCGGGAGCGGCCTCGTCCCGCTCCAGCTCGCTCTCACCATGGCGACGATACTCAGGGAGCTCGAACTGGAGCCGCTCGCGCCCGACTATGAACTGCGCGTGAGGTCGTTCCCGACCATGCAGCCCGTCCGTTTCAGCATCCGCGTCCTGCGCCGGCGGACACACAGCGTCGCGATCACGGCGTAGGTCCGGGTGACCGGGACGCGGCCACAGGCGAGCCTTCCGCGATATCACTCCCTCGACCGGCTGCGCGCATCCATGATGCTGCTCGGCGTGGTTCGTCACGCCGCGGTGAGCTACGTGCCCACCGTCTTCTTCGAATGGCCCTACCGGGACGCACAGGCCGACATGCTCGCCTACTGGGTGATCGTCTTCATCCGCGTATTCCACTTGCCCGTCTTCTTCGCGATTGCGGGGTTCTTTGCCGCGTACCTGGTCGAGGCGCGTGGCACCCGGGCCTTCCTGCGGCAGCGATGGAGCCGGATCGGGGTGCCGTTCGTCGTGGCGTGGCCCGTCCTGGCGGTCACCATGTTCTTCATCGTTCCGTTCGCCGCCCAATTCAGCGCGACGCCGCCGAACGCCGCCTACAACCTTGCCGAGCTGACCTCGTCGAGGGCCCTCGACCATCTGTTCATGCACCTGTGGTTTCTCTACCACCTGTTGATCCTGTGCGTGGTCGCGAGCGCACTTCGCCCGCTCGCCGCCCGGATTCCCGCCGGCGTGCGCGCCCGGGCGATGGATTTCTTCGAGCGCTGGGTGCACCGGGGAGGCATCGCCGTGCTGATGCTGGCCGCGGGACTCATACTGTACCGGATGGAGTCGTGGGCGCTCGACTACTACGCCGGTCCGTTCCCGCCCCTGCGCCTGCTGGCGCTGTACGGCCTGTTCTTCGGATTCGGCTGGATGCTGTTGCGCCGGCGCGAGACGCTGGAGGGGTTTGAGCGCCCCGCATGGATCTTCCTCGCCGCCGGGATCGTGTGCTTCTTCGTGTACCGGCACTTCCTGGCTGCAGGTTGTACCCTCGCGCCGGACAGGACGTGCACCGGAGGCGGCGAGGAGCACCATCTGCGGGCGGTCGTCTTCCTCGCACTTTCCATGTGGTTCATGGCCTATGGCCTGATCGGACTGTTCCTGCGCTACCTGGGCAGGCCGAGTCCCCGCTGGCGGTACATGGCGGACGCTTCGTACTGGATCTACATCGTCCACGTGCCGTTCGTCATGCTGCTGCCCCTTCTCCTGCTGGGCGTGCCGCTTCCGGGGATCATCAAGCTCGCGCTGGTCTCGGTCACGGCAATCGGCCTGATCCTGCTGACCTACCGGTATTTTGTGCGACCGACGTTCATCGGCAGGCAGTTGAACGGACGCCGCCATCCGAGGGGCGCGACATGATCGTTGCCGCGGCTTCAGGCCCCTCCACCCGGCGCCCGGGAGCCGCGGGGGAGGGTGCCGGGGTCGGGGCCGGGTGCCTGGGCGGACCGTGGCAGGGTGTCGACTTCGACGTCGGCCGCGGCGGCGGCGCGCGGGAGTGAGGCCCGTGCCTCGAGCTTCCCGATCGTGGCGGCGACCGCCTGACCCGTGGCGTCCCGCGTGCCGAGGCTCCTCTGCACTTCGCGAAGCCGGGGGAGGGCTTCGACGGCGTGGATCTCGGCGAGCGCGTTCGCCGCGTGCGCGCCGGAGGACCCCTCGAGCGCGTGGCCGAGCGCCGCGATGATCTCCGCCCGGTGTCCGCCGTCGTAGGCCTTCAGGCGCCCGACATCGCCGCCGAGCGCCGCGCCCACGGTCACGACCAGTTCTCCTTCGCCCAGTTGCCGCAACGCCTCGGCGACCCCGTCGCGGAATCGAAGGCCGGCGGCCTTCCGCGCGTCGCCCAGCAGCGGGATGAGCGGCCCGATCGCATCGGAGTGCCGAGTCGCTGCGAGCGCCTCGACCACCCGCAGCCGGAGCACGGCGTCGTCGTCCCAGAGCACGTCCGCGAGGGCCGGAATCGCCGTCGGGTCGCGGAGCCGTCCGAGTTCGGCGGCCGCGTCGCGGCGCGGTTGGTCGCCCTCCCAGAGGACGTATTTGTTGGTGATTCGGCCCCCGGGCGCGCTCAGGCGGCGGACGTGGAACGGGACGTCGTCTCCGTGCGCCCTTCCCCCGTGACAGATCTGCCACAGGACCTCGGTGAACAGGTCGAACAGGTTCCGCAGCCGCGGGAGATCCTTGATCGCTCCATGCGCCTGGAAGTGGAGTTCGTCCATCCCGTCCGGGTACCTGCCGAACCACCCGTCGCGCCCCTTCACGGTGAGCTGAATCTTGGGCTGGGCCTGCATGAGCCGACGGACGCTCTCGTTGTCGAAGAGCCGCCGCAGGCGCCGCGGCGCATTGCCCTTGATCACGAAGTCCCGGTCGAACCGGGGATGGCCGACCTCGACGTCCTGCATGCCCAGCGCCTTCCCGAAGCCGCTGAAGACGCCCGCCCGGTAGATGTCGAACCGGAACCCCTCGGGATTGAAATAGGGCGCGCGAAGTCTCGTGAACGTCTGGTTCGTCTTGCCGTCGCCCGACGTGAACGTGTCGAGCGTGAGGGTCCAGTCGCCGCTGCGGGCCTGGACGGCGGAGTGGCCGAAGAGGCCTCCGTCGTGGAACTGCCCGTTCAGTTCCCCCGCGAGCTGCCGCCAAACGTCTCTCCGGCTCGGTCCGAACAGGGCTTTGAGGAAGCTCATCGCAATCTCACCACGGGGTGCTTGACTCTCAGGTCCGTCTTCCGGTGCAGGTCATGTACGGTTACACACAGCCAGCGGTTTTCGTCCACGGAGTACGTCACGCGCAGCCGCGGCGCCGTGCCCTTGCCGGGCGGGTCCAGCGGCAGGGCGGGGTCCGCCTCGTTGAGGCACAGGCAGAACGCCCGCTCGCCCGCGGTGCGCGGCACGAAGTAGCTGGAGCCGTTGCTGCGCTCGGTCCAGTCGATCGGACGCCCGGCCACCCGGCCGACCTCGCAGATGAAGAGGTTGATGTGCCGCTGGCCATCTCGGCCGGGGGCGTAGTAGCGCGTGGCGAAGTTGTCGACCGTGGGGAAGCAGGTGCCGCCGGGGATGAGCAGCTCGTATTCGACGTCGGCATCGTCGTCGGGCAGGACGCGGAGCGCGTAGTCGTGGTAGATGAAGTCCTCGACGTGCGCGCCGCCCGCGAAGATGCACGCGCCGCGCGCGACGGCCGCGAAGGGGAGCCACTCCCGCACCTTCTCCCGGCCGAGCACGTCGCCCACGACGTTCCGCACCTCCGGCAGGAGGGTCGACCCGCCCTCGAGGATCACGTCATCGATACCATCGGGGAGAACGCCGTGCCGCGTCCGGAGTTCGGCGAGCAGCGCGTCGAGCAGCTCCCGGATCCGAACGTAGAGGCCGTTCGCGGCGAGGATATCGCTCAGGACGGGGTAGTCCAGCTTCCCGTACGACTCGTTGCGGAAGGTGAAGTCCCCCTCGTTCCCGGCGCTCGCGAGCAGCTTCACGCGCTCGGCCTCCCAGCGGAGCGCGACCTCCCATTCGGGCCAGTCGTGCAGGGCCGAGGGGACGAACCGCTCCAGGATCCAGCCGTCCACGTCGTCCCCGCCGAGTTCCACCGCCTGCTTCGCGAGCACCTCCGCGCGTCCGGTCTCCGCGGTCTGCGCGCCGTGGGTCCTCACGACCGCGGCTTCCATCGATCCCCCGCCGAAGTCGAAGGCGACGAGGGTCGTGGGGCGTCCGACATCCACCCCGTAGCCGAGCGCGGCCGCGACCGGCTCGTCGAGCGTGCGGAACACGATCCCGGCCGGCCGCCGCCGCAGCCGCGCCCACATGCGCGCCCACCAGCCGCGGCGCTTCAGGCGCCGGATGATCGCCTGCAGCTCGGCCCGGTACATCTCGTAGAAGCCGCTCGGCGTGGCGATCGTGATGTCGGCGACTTCTTCGCCGAAGCGCGTCTCGAGGGTGCCGATGACCTCCCGCAGGAAGAGCGCCGCGACGTCCTGCGCGGTGAAGGCCCTCCCGCCGGCGCGGGCCAGCGCCCGGCCGCTCTCCGTGCCGAGGTAGCGCTTGAAGCCGCGCGCGAAGCCGGTGGCCTGTCCGTCCCAGTTGTAGGTGACGGCCGCCTGTCCGATGAGGACTTCCTCGCCGTCCCGGTCCATGACGCACACGCACGAAGGCATGACCGGCGTCTGCGTGACGGGCTCCAGCTTCGCGAGGTCCGGCAGGTTCACGATGTGCGGCCGGCCGGACCGGTCTTCGCAGATGGTGGTGTTGGACGTGCCGAGATCGATGGCCCAGTGGGTCGACATGGGCCGAATCTTAGCGTCTACACTAGTTCACGCGGAACGTCACCCACTGCGAGACCCAGACGGCCGTGACCCTGTCGCGGTTCCTCGCCGGACTGAACCGCATCGCCGGGATGACCCTGCCCGCCGCCTCGTCGAGCAGCGGGTTGCCGGAGGATGTCTTGATCTCGGACCTCTCGACCCGGCCCTCCTCCGACAGGTAGATCCACAGTTCGACGCTCCCCTCGATGCCCGCGTCCTTCAGCGTCGGCGGGTATTCCCGTTCCAGCACCTGCAGGACCTCCCCCACGTTCAGCAGCACGGGGGGCGTGTCGTAGGGGACCACCGTCGGACGTTCGGACGGATCGGGGGCCCGGGGACGCGGCGGCAGACCCCTCGGGACCCGGTCCGGGGTCGTGGGCGCGATCGTGATGTCCGGGGAAATGTCGACGGTGGAGACCCTCGGCATGGCGGGACGCGCGATCGCTTCCGGCGGGGGCGGAATCCTGACCTCCGGCGGGAGCCGGATCGACTCGATCTCGTTCGTGACGGACCCCATGTCCGCGGCCTCGAACGGCTGCACGAGCACGAAGAGCCCCAGGTGGAGAAAGACGGCGACCAGTAAACCGACCCGTGTGAAGTTCGCACTGGCGCGCTTGAACCTGTCGTTCGCGGTAAGCCGAATGCCGGTGTCTTCCATCAGATCGCCTCCCGGTTCCGGACGGCCCCTCCCGAGGCCCGCCGCCGTTCGCCCTCCAGTTGTTTCCACCCACGTCCCCTAATCTCTGACGGACATTCCCGCGGGAACGTCACGAACCGCTTCAGGTAGGTCAGCTCCGGGCGAAGCGGGTCAGCTCCAGGGGAAGGGGGAGTTGCTGGTGGGGTGGAGCCGGCCTTCGGCGAACCGTGCGTAGCGGAAGGGCTCTAGCAACGCCTGCGGCCGGCCCGTGAGTTCCTTCGCGACCAGCGCGCCGACGCCGATCATCTTGTAGCCGTGATTGGAGTCGGCGATGAAGTAGACGTTGTCGGCGAAGGTGTCGAACACGGGGAAGCTGTCCGGCGTGAAGCAGCCGATGCCGCCCGAGGGCTCCCGCTTCATGAGATGGTTCCGGCCCTCGAAGCGCTTCTGGCAGAAGGCGAGCGCGGCCGTCCACAGGCGGTAGAACTCCTCGCCGACGACGAAGTCGGGGGAGAGAGGACCGTAGGGGTCCACGGCCACCTCGGCGGCGGGCTTCTCGATCTCGTAGGGCATGGCGCCGCCCTGCACGCCCCCGAAGTGAAAGTCCGGCTTGTAGTAGATGCCCCACGGGCCTTCGCTCACCAGCCCGAGCTCATCGCGGAGCGGCTCGTCCGTGTCGACGTGCACGACCGGCGGCAACCCACCGCCGTTGTCGGTGAGGGTTCCGGGATCGACGTCCAGCGTGCCCTCCTGGAGCGCCCAGCAGCTCCACGTCGGCACGTCACGGAGGGCGCCAATCCCGCCGCCGCCGTCCGGCCCCCGGACCCGCGTGACGGGAGGTAGGTCGAGCATGGCCCACTGCCGCTGGACCCACGGGCCGGTGGCGACCACGACGCGCTCGCAGGCGATGGAGCCCCGGTCCGTGACCACGTCAGTGACCGCGCCCGAGGCGTCCCGCTCGAACCCCTCGTGCACGACTCCCGTGAGGAGACGGACGCCCTCGGCGGCGGCCTTCGCCCACAGTCCCCGGAGCGAAGCCATGTTGTTCGCGTATCCGCCCCGGTGCTCGTGCAGCACGCTGGTGATGCCGCGCGCCTGCCAGTCGTCGAAGATGCCGCGCATGTAGGCGTGCGACGCCCCCGCGCCCTCGATGAACGTCGATTCGTAGCCGATGGCCCGCTGCTGCTCGTGGATCGAAGCGACGTCCTCCCGCATCGCCTCGTGGCTGATCTGCAGATAGCCGACCGGGTGGTAGGAGAACCCCTCCGGGTCGCTATCCCAGACCGCCACCGAGTGGGCCATCAGCTCGCGCATGGCGGGCTGGAAGTAGTTGTTGCGGATGACGCCGCATGCGATGCCCGACGCCCCGGCCCCGATCCCGGTCTTGTCGATGATGAGGATGTCGCGGCCCCCGCCGCGCCCGGCCGCCCGCAGTTCGGACGCCAGGTGCCAGGCCGTCGAGAGGCCGTGGATCCCCGCGCCGACGATCACGCACTTCGCGTGCTCGTTCCGGTTCGGGTTCCCGTTCGCGTTCCCGTGGGAACGTTTCATGAGCGGCTCCATCCTGTCTCGCCCGTCGGGAGCCTACCGGGAGCGGTGGAAGAACACCCTTTCGGCCAGTCCCCGGAACAGACTCCAGCTCAGGAGTCCGGCCTGCAACGCGCGCGCCACCGGAAGGTGGTCGAACCCCCAGCGCGCGGCACGTTTCAGGGCGTGGTTCGGATACGCGCGGCGCACGACATCGCCGGGGTGGGGGCCGCCCCCGCCCAGGTGATCCGCGATCGCGTCGGCGGCGAGCTTGCCGAACCGGTAGGCCTGGTGAATGCCGCCCGCCGTGAGCGGCGACACCATGCCCGCCGCGTCTCCGACGAGCAGGACCCGATCCGCGTAGAAATTACGCAGCCGGCCGCCGATCGGGATGACGCCGCCGCGCTTCTCCAGCACCCGTCTCCCCGACAACCCGAACAGCCCGTCGACCTTCTCGCTGAACCGGCGCAGGTCGGCGCGCCCGTCGCGATGGAGCGCCAGCCCGACCTGCGTCGCTCCGACACCGGGTACGACCCACCCGATGTAGCCCGGCGCGCACTCCGGATCGATGAAGCAGTGCAGGCAGTCACCGTCGCCGCTTCGGGGCTCGTACTCCCACTCCACACCCTTGAGGAGCCGGCGGTTGCGGTCCAGCCCGAAGCTCTCGGCCACCCTCGAGCGCGCCCCGTCGGCCCCGACGAGGAAACGGCAGGTCACGCCGGACGCCGCGCCGGAGCCCGCGAGCGTCAACGGCATCGAGCCTCGCGTCGCGCTCGACGCGGCCGCCGACCCTGCGGTCGACGACGCCACCCCCTCGTAGGGAGCGCCGAACCGGACCTCGGCCCCCGCGCGGCGGGTCTCGCCGACGAGATGACGGAGAAGCCCCGCCGTGTCCGTGGCCATGAAGAAGTAGGAGTCGCGCTCCAGTTCGACGAAGCGGTGGTTTGGGTCGTAGACCCGGACGCGCTGGATCCGGCGGACGAGCGACGCGGGGGCGGCCCACTCCTCCCACGCTTCTTTCACCAGGATCCCGGTCGTGTGGATGCGCTCGCCCGGCTCCGACTGCCGCTCCAGGACGAGCACGGAGAGCCCGCGCTCCGCCGCCCGTCGCGCGCAGGCGAGCCCCGCGAACCCGGCCCCGACGACGACGAGATCGTAATCCGCGGACCCACGCGACGCCCCGACCTCCGTCAACGTCAGGCTCGTCCGCTCAGGAAACGTTCCCGCGGGAACGTCGACGTGAACTCAGCAGCCGCAGGCGATCGCAGTTCCGGCGCGGGCTTCGGCCCCCTCGGTCGCGTAGCCGTCGCGCTTCCACCAGTCGAGGCCGCCCATGAGTTCGCGCACCTCGAAACCCAGGCCGAGGAGCTTGAGCGCGGTCTTGGTGGAGGCGTTGCAGCCGATCCCGTCGCAGTAGCGCCTCTACGGAGAGAAGAATCACGGCAGAAAATCGTCTAACTACTTACAGGACAGCACGATCTGCGCTTCCTGCCCTTTCTCTGGACTTTGCTGGACCGTGCCGCTGGAGCGGGAAAACCGCCTCAATTCCCGGGAAGTTGCGGGAGTCGAAACCTGTCCCGGAACCGTCCCGCCTTAGTACCGAACGCATGTCCGTGCCTACGCCGAGGCGTTCCTCCGGATCACCCGGTCGCGGAGAAGTGACGAGGGTTGGAAGACCGGCGCGGCGCGGGCTGGAACCTCGACCGGTTCCCCCGTCTTGGGGTTGCGGGCTATGCGGCGCTCGCGGCGGCGTACCTTGAAGGTTCCGAATCCCCGGATTTCGATGCCCTCTCCCCGCTCAAGCGCGTCCTTCACGGCGTCGAGGAACGCGTCGACCACGAGCCCGCAGTCCTTCTTGGTGACCCTTGGGCCGAGCGCCTCGGCGGCGCGCTCGACGAGATCGGCTTTGGTCATGTCGGTTCTCCAGGTCCCAGATGTGGAAGAGTCTTGTCGTTGTCCACCAAGAACTTGCGGTTCCGCACCACCCTTTCGTCAAGTTCGCGACCGGTTCTGGTCGGGAAGGTGCCGCCTCAAGCCGCTCGCGGCGTTCGCCGGTTGTCGTCCGGCGGGCGACAGCCTTGGACTTGGATGATGATCGCATCGTCCGCCGCCGGGGGCTGAAGGTCTCGGTGTCCGGCAACTAGCGCGTGACGTTCCGGTTCGAGGACGGCGCGGCCCCTTGGCGGTGAGCGCGTCCCGGTCGAGCACACGCCGAGTCTTCCCAGCGAGCACTTCGACTTCATCGTCATCGACGAGTGTCACCGCTCGATCTACAACGTCTGGCGGCACGTCATCGAGTGCTTCGACGCGTTTCTGATCGGGGTGATCGCGACGCCGACCCCGCAGACCATCAGGTTCTTCCGCAGCAACGTCGTGCAGGCCTATTCGCATGCGAAGGCGGCGGTGGACCGGATCAATGGACAAGTGCTTCGCGATTGACTCGGCAGAAGTAGCACGGCGTCGTCAGCCGTCCAGCCGGATCCGGATCACTACTCCGCCCATGGTTTCGTTCAGCCCGAAGTCGTCGCGCGGGCTGTCAGGGTGGGCGTTATGACAGGCGATGCAGGCCGGGGAAACCGCAACGTCCGCGTACACCGCCGTGAAGTACTCGGCACCGCCGAGCGTCTCCGTGCGGTAGAACGGCGTAAACGGGTCTTCGGCAACGCTCTGGAGGCCCGCCGTTTCAGCCTCCGTCGTGGGGGCGTTCCGCGTGTTGATCGGCCACATCGAGAGGAGTGCGTAGCTGAAGGCGTCGGTCCTCTCCGCCGTCAGCTGAGCACCCATGCGGAACATCTGCGCGGGCAGGGGCAACGCCCTGTCGTCCTCCCAGTGCTCGCTGGCGAGGATGACCCCTTCCTGATCCTGAAGCCGATGGACCACGTGCCGGGCGTATACGGTGCGATCCGATTCGAGAACGTGGTGAAGGGCGTCTGCCATCATCCGTGGCGAGATTCCGGATTCCGAGTTCTGATCGTCCAGCGTTGCCCCGCCGCATCCGACAAGCGATGCGACGAGGGTTAGGTGGGCAATCCCCCGAGCGAGGCGCGAAACAGGCTTGTCCATCTTGATTCCTTCGGTCAGGGCGGAGATTCCGCATCATCGTTTCTTCGCGACAATACCATGTCGATGCTCTCTATATGCCCAGCCGGCGTCCCGGCGAAGTTGCGTCGAATCAGATCCGGATCGGCCAGGGCGTCCAGCGAAAACGCGAGCGAGTGGCAGTGCAGGCACACGTCGCGGATCATCTTCTCGTTCGGCCTCAGATTGTCGTTCTGGTTGTGCTCGACCACGGTGCGCAGGTCTCCGGCCACCCGGCGCGGGACTCTAGGCAGATGACAGGACGAGCAGCTGACCCCGCTGCCGGGAGGCGACGCGCCCGCAACCTCCGACAGCCAGACTCGCCCATGAGGTGACTCGGGATACGACTCGGAGTGTTCGTCCGCGTGACACGACACGCAGGCACCGACCGCCGCGCGTTGCACATCGATGGCGTGGACATCGTGGCAGGAGTTGCAACCAAGGATCTCCGATCGCGCGGCGGCGCGCATGGGCAGGCGCGCCATGGACGGCGACACCGGGTCCAAGCCCGCGGAGATTCGCATGCCGTGTTTGCCGGCGAGAAACCCCTCCGGCTCGACTTGGTGGCAGGACGCGCAGGTGTCGCGGGGGGGATGATCGACCCATTCCGCGCCATTGCTCCGGTGACAGTCGGAGCAAGACACCCCGCCCGCGGCGTGGGCGGATCCAGCCCAAGCCGCGACAAGCTCGGGCGCGGAGGAGACGGGACCATCGGCGTCGGCGGCGCTCAGCGGCGTGCGCGTCCCTGGGCCGTGCGCGACCCAAGGTTCCCGCTCCGGCAGCCGTCCGGGGAAGGTGGCGGCCTGCGCGACCGCGTGTTCCGCGAGAAAGTTCTCGTAGAGAGCCCTGTTGTCGTGGTAGTTGTGGCACCCTGCGGACGCGCAGGTGTTAGCCGGAAAGTCCCGGTGCGTGGGGCGTTCCCGGGCAACTTCGCCGTGACAGACGGCGCAAAAGTCCGGGGGAAGGGTGACACCCATCGGAGCCGTGATCTCGGGGCGGTGTTCGGTGTGGCAGACGACGCATCGGCGCGCGTCTACTTTCGCCAGGTCGTCGGCGTGCCGGGGATCGCTGAAGATCTGCACCGAGTGGGAATCCTGGGCGCGCTCCAGTTCGGCGGCGTGACAGTCGAGGCATGCCGCCTGCGGAACTCCACCGAAGGGTGTGTGGCAGGTCGTGCAGGCGACCTCGATCTGATGATGGCCGTCGCTCGCCGGACCGGGCAGGAAGGCGACTTTCGCCGGACGCCTGAGACTGAAGCCCAGATACCCCGCCACGGTCGCGGAGAGCAGCAGCCAGACGAGGGTCGGGCGGCCAACGCGCATGGTCAAAAATAGTAGGCCGACAGAATGTGGAATGCCAGCAGGACCGGAAGCGGCCAGACCGCGATGACATGCAACCAGAACAGGGTTCGGGCGCGTCGGTGGCCGAAGCCCGCCGCGGCTGCGGTCCCGAACACCGTGGCGCACAGGAACGAAAGAGTCAGCATCAGGTTTAGACCGGACCCGAGGCGAAGGCCGGTGTGCGTCACGAGAGCGACCAGCGACAACCCCGCCAGCCCGGCGTGCGCCAGCCGCCACATTCCCATGCTTGCGAACCGGATACGCCTCCAGCGCTTGCGCAGCGAGAGCCCGAGGGTCGCCAACGCGCAGCCCAGAACCGTGAATCCGGTGATCTGTCTCCAGCCGCCGTCGCGATAGAGAACGTCCCAGAATCCGCTCTCCATTACGCTGGTCGCCAGCGGGGTGGGAGGCCCGAGAGCGATCACGAGGGCCAGGATCAGCACAGCCGCAGCAGCGGTCGGAAGTCCGGGCGGACGATTTTCCGCGGTCCGGGCGGATACATCCCCAACCAGTTCGGATAACAGAGGCCTGCAAGCACCACAGACGCTGGAGGCCCCGGTGCGCGCGGCCATGGCCTCCACGGAGTCGCATCCCTCCCGCCAAGCGTCTGTCAGAGCGGCCCGGGTCACGCCCAAGCAGTTGCACACGACCCTTGTCGGCGGCCATTCCAACACGGGAATCTGCACGGAGTGCGGCAGAAGCATGCCATCGCGCCGAAACCGCCTGAGTTGCCACGGCCAGACCGGGCGACGCTGGTCGATGAAGTCCTGTACGACGCTCAACTCCTCCCAAGGACCGATGGATGTGGCCGAGATGATCTGACCCGCTCGGAGCCGCAGCTGGCGGTACGACCCGCTCCGGCACCACGTCACGGTCTCTCCGGCGACGGCGGTGTCGCCCAGCGCCCAGATGTCGATGCCGACCAGCCTAAGCCGGGTCGTCGGCGTATACCGTCCATGAAGGCTGTCGCCGCCGGCCATGATATCGGCTAGCACCTCGGCCATCCGGTAGCCCGGACCCGCCTGTCCGTGGACGGCGCGGCGGTGGCAGGCGCACTCGCCGATCGCGTGGATGGACGGGTCGGAACTGCGGAGTCGATCGTTTACCACGATGCCCCCGGTCCTGTACGCGACACTTATGCCGCATGCCCGGGCAAGCTGATCCCGGGGACGGACGCCTGCGGCGAGCACGACCATGTCCGTGACCAGAGGCATGTCCAGACCCGTGATCTTCAGGGCCAGCGCGCCGCCGCTCCTGGCTTCGATCCGGGTCAATCCGGCTCCCGGCATCGGTTGGATGCCGACCCTCCGAACCGCCGTCTCCAGCAGCGTCCCGGCGTCGCGTGCGAACTGGCGGCTGAGCAGGTGAGATGAACGCTCCACCACCACTACATGGAGACCCATCCGACGAAGACCCTCGGCCACCTCGATCCCCAGTAGGCCGCCACCCACGACGACCGCCCGCTTCGCTTCCAGCGCCCGGCCCCGGATCCGTTCGAGATCTCGAAAGGTGCGGTAGACGAAGACGCCCTCGCCGTCGGCCCCTTCGATACGCGGGATCACCGGGGCCGAACCCGTTGCCAACACCAGACGATCAAAGCCGACTCGTTCCGCGTTCGCGGTCTCGACGACGCGCCGCTCGCGGTCTATGGAGACCACGCGGGTGTCCGTCACCACGCGAACCCCGTGGTCCGCACTCCATTGCCGGGATGGAAGGACAAGACGCCCTAGATCGCCGTGGTCGAGCCACTCCGTGAGACGCACCCGGTTGTAGGCCGGCAGGGGCTCCTCGCCGAAGACAGTCAGGTCGTAACGGTCCAGAGCGTCGAGCCACCGCAGGCGTTCGACGAATCTGTAAGCGGCGATGCCGAACCCCACTACGACAAGACGCTCGCGCGTGTCGCGCACTTCAGCCCTCAGTCCGACCGAGCAGGCTCACGTTCCGCAGTCTCGTGAGTTGGACGGCCCATTGGCGTAAGTCGATGCGTGTTCATGGAGATGGACTCGGGGAGTTGGTCACAGATCGATCTCCGCGTCTGGATGTCCAGCGGCAAGCGCGCTCGTCCACGCAAGACACAGGTCGCGGGAGCGGTAGGCTCCGTAGGCGGCCTTCTCGTCGCGCTCTATGATGGGGAAGGTGGAGTAGACGTAGCGGATGTCGTCCCGATCCGTGACGCCGTAGAGGTGGAAGTAGAGCGCGTCCAGTTTGGCGCGCAGATTGAGGCGGCGCTCGGCATCCCATCGGAAGGGCGGCAAGACTTCGCCGTGATCGCCTACATGGCCCATCTCGCGGGCAAACGGGGCCATGTCGTGGGCCGTGTAGGTGAGTTCGAGCACGATCTCGCGAACGACCTCTTCCGCCGTCTTGGCTCCGAACCTGACCTGCCGGTATCGCTCCGGCGGGACGACCGGAAGTTGCTCAAGGATGAAAAGGTTCAACGTCTGACCTTGGATCTTCTGGCGCGTGGCGAAGTCGAACGCCATCGCGTTGAGATTGGCCGCCAGCAGCCATTCGCGGCGATCATCGGTTTCCGGCTTCAAGACCGGCACCTTGTTGCCGAATCCAACCGCCGGTAGCAGGGCTGCGATGAACGTCCGCACGTTCGTCGGAGCGGTGATCTCCTTGAAGCCGAGAACCCAACCGGGACGGGGCGGCCACCCACATTCCGACGCGGACACCCAGTACTGAGGGTCGGGCAGCCAGTTCGGGTCGGAGTGCTGTTCCGCGGTGGCCGGTCTCGGCTGCGCCGGACGGTGGAGGTTCCTCGGGTTGATGACGATGCTGGCCGCGCGGTGGTCGAACGCCTGCACCATCTTGCCCTCGTAGAGGGGGACCCATTCCCCGGAGGGGCCTTGGTATCGGTTGCCGCCGATCGGCCAAGCACCCTCCGTCTCCTCCAGTTCCGACCGGGTGCGGAACAAGCCGGAGTCGTTGGTCATGTGGAACATCGTCGAGTACTTCACCGGCCAAGCCTTCACGGCCTCGCCCGACGAGCGGTCCACCAGCACCGGCAAACGGTCGTAGATCGCCGTCGTGAGTTCCGCGTCGCGGCGTGACCGGAAGATGGGAGCCGTTCCCGTGTTCGGATTCACCCCTGCGAAGTCGGCCGCCGAGAGCGGAAAGCACCGCTCCGGGTCTTCGGTCTCCAAGACGTCCTGCAGGAAGAACGCACAGCGGGCCGGTTCGCTCCCCGGTGCGGGGCTGGCGACGAAGGCGCAGAACTTGAACCGGCTGTCCACGTCTGGGAAGAAGGGCGTGGTGTCGTAGCGCGTCCGCCGGTTCTCGAAGTCGTACAGGGCCTTGAGCCGCCCCTCGGTGGCCACGCTCTTGAAGAACGGGGCCGCCATCTTGTCGGACGCGATGCCGGACGGCACGAGAAGCCCGACCATGCCGTCGGGCTTCACGAGCGTCATGGCCCGTTCGACGAACAGCGAGTAGAGGTTGAGGTCGCCTCGGGCCAGCAGCGGATAGTCCCCCGAAGTCCGGGCCACCCGAGCGCCCGCCGCCGCCCGCTCGCTCGCAAGCCGGAAGTCCTCCGCCAGCGGGTCTTCCGCCTTCTCAAGTTCGGCGATCATGCGCTTCCGGTCCGCAGCGCGGGGAGCCATCGCGATCTCCGGTCGGCGGGCCGCGAACCACTCGACCTGTTGCAGCTTCATCCGGTCCCAAGGGGGATTGCCGATCACCGCGTCGAAGCCGCCCTTCAACTCCTTGGCCTCCCAGTCGGACCACACGCCGGGGAAGGCGGCCTGCCAGTTCAGGAACCGCGCGCTCGCGGCCAAGCCCAAGGCATCGTTCAGGTGAGGGAGGTGGGCATCCGTCGAGTCGAACGGCTCCCCCTGGGCGATGGCGATCTGGTCGCCGAACACGCCATCGAGCCACTTGAGGAACGCGGTCTTGACCGGTCCTCTTCTGGGGATTCCCAGCCAGTCGAACGCGTGAAGCAGCGACATGAACGCGTGCAGGGGAGCGGTCATCTCGGAGACTTCGGCGAAGATGTCGGCGGAGCGGTGCGCCTCGGCGATCTCGGCGTCCGTGAGCCCCTCGATGATCTGCATGGGCGCGGCCGCCCGCGTGGCCCGCGCGAGCGGTCCCCGAAGGAACAGGCTGCTCTGCTCGTCCGTCCTTCGGATCGTGGGCTCCACCCAAGCGCCGAACAGGCTGTCGCCGCAGCGGAGATGATGATCCAGAAAGCTCAGCGGAGCACCGACGGTGAAGGTGTGGAGCCACAGCGAGACCTTGGCCAGCTCCACCGCCATCGGGTTCTTGTCCACCCCGTAGACGCACCGCTTGAGCACCATGCGGCGGACGATGTGCCGGTCGTCGAGTTGGCCCGGATCGAACGTCCAGCCCCGGTCCTCGGCGTTGTCCATGATCGTGTTGCGGATCCCCTCGATCCGCTCCGCGAGCGGCGACAGGTATCCCTCCACGAGCGCCTCGGCCTCGGCCATCGCCTCGATGACGCGGTCGGCGACGTAGTCCACGAGGTTGACGAGGAAGTGTCCGGATCCCATCGCCGGATCGCAGACCTTCAGTTCGAGCGTTCGCTCGGCCGGATCGAGCCGCTTCAGGCGGCCCATGCGCCGATCCTCCGGGACCTCTCGGGAAGCGAGATCGGTCGCCTCGGCGGCGAAGGCGTCCATCCGGGCGTCCACGAGTGGCCCGACGGCCTCCCGGACGATCAGATCGACCAGATCGTCCGGCGTGTAGTAGCTGCCCGAGTCCTTGCGGGCGAACACGTTCGGACGGACGACGATGTTACCGCCCTCGCGGACCACCTCCCGTTCGAGGAGCCGCTCGTAGATCGAGCCGAGTTGCTGAACCCCGAGATCCCGGTAGTTGATGTACCGGCGTCCGAGCGGCGTCCGCTCGAACGACAGCGCGTCGATCACGTCGGCCATCACGGCGTCGCCCAACCGCACGCCCGACAGCATGGGCGCGCCGTCGCGGTCGAACAGCCCTCCGTTGTAGGGAGGAAGACCTATCGAGGCGTCGCCCTGGTCGATGGCCCGGCACAGATCGTCGAACGCGGACCAGTAGCGCGCCGCCGCGACCGAGAACACATCCCCCTCGTCCTTGCGGCGTCCGATGTCGCCGCGCACCCGGTCCCGGAGCGCGTAGTCGTCGTACCGGCTGTCCCGGACCGGCAGGAGATCGCGGTCCTCGGCGTAGAGCACGAACAGGAGCCTGTAGAGCACTACCAGCGCCGCGTCCCGCACCTCGTCCAGCGGGGCGTTGGAATCGGCCTCCGCAAGCGCCCGGACAAGGTCCGGGAAGACCTGCTCGAAGACCACCGCCGACAGGCTGCTCGCCACCCGCTCCCGATGGTAGCGGGCCTCGGCGATGGCCCGCTCGTGGAACGTCCGCTCGTCCGCCGCGTCGGGAAGGAAGGCATCCCGCCGGAACACCAGCGCGAACACCTTGAGCCAGTGCCTCCGCTCGTCGGCCGGGAGGCTGTCGCCGCCATCGGCCGAATGCCCGAGAACCGCCCCGAGATCGAGCTCGAAGAACTGCTCGGAGATCGAACGCGCCCCGGCCCAGTAGAGCCGCCAGCGGGCACCGTTCGTCAGGATGCCCCAGCGCACCTTGCCGGTGGTCACGTCGTCGATGCGCCGTAGGTAGCGCAGCATCTGGGTCGAGGGCGCGGACTCCTCGCCCCGACGCCCCGAACGGCGATCGAGGGGCCGCAGCCAGCGCTTGGACTCGACGATGGCCAGACCGTGGCCGTAGCGCTTCCACTCGTCGGCGAAGCGGTTGGCGCGGTCCTTCGCGGCACCGTCCGCGAACAGCAAGCCGTCCGGCACGTCGTGGCGGCCGACCGGCGACAGGTTCTGCTGCCTGAGGTGGGCCGTCCAACCGAGTCGCTTCAACACCGGCCAGATCAAGTCCTCTTCGGTCTGGCTCTCGTTGGGGGACAGGTGCGTGGGGAAGCCGTCCAACCGGGCCTGCAACGCGGCCTCAAGGTCGTCAAGGGCCGACGCCGACACGTCGTGCCAGTCGGGAAGCTCATTGATCGCTTCCCGGAGGAAGCCCTCCGCGAAGAGGCTACCGTCAAAGAGTCGGGACACCGTTAGTTTCCGCCGTTCGAGGCCAAGGGCACGCGGACGCTCCTGCCTCGTAGCGCGCTGCCTGCCATGGTTGCATTCCTCCTGATGCTGTCAATGGTCCGCCGTCCAAACCTAGCGACCCTCACATGGAAGCGCGTTTCCGAGCCGACCAAGAGCCGAACGCGTTGGTTCGGGGATGTCGCCGACCGCCGGAAGAAATCTATCCAAGCCATCGCAGGGTAGCTTGGACCCGTAACTGGATACTCCGGTCGTGGGCCGGGCCGGGGCCGGGGGAGCGGCTGGCGGCGGTGTCCGGCGGGATGCATACGGCATTGAACACCCCGGTACGTTACCGGCGCATGGGATGCTGCCCGCTGGTTGACTCGACTGCGAACGGTTCATCACCGTTTCAGACATGGATACGCCGGAACAACGATTCGGTCCGGCGGCGACAGGAACGGCCGCCACGGAACGAGCAAGGGCGCTGGAGCCGTTGGGTTGGAAGGGACGCCGCGCCGAATGGATCGCGCTCGCCTGCTGCCACGGCGGCGTGTTCACCCGCGTGCAGTGGACGAGCTTCCTCGGGTGCCACCACGAGAAGGTGGGCCGCGCCGTCCGCAAGCTCGTCGCGCAGGGCGTGGCCATCGAGGAGAAGCCGCCCGGCATCAGGGGTATCGGGCGGATATGCCGGATCCACGGTCGCCCGATCTACAGGGCGCTCGGCTTGGGAGACCGCCGCCGCCGGCGGATCACGTCGCCGGAGGTGGTGATGCGGCGCCTGCTCGGACTCGACTATGTGCTCGAACATCCCCGCCTGCCGTGGCTTCCCACCGAAGCCGACCGGGTGGCCGCCTTCGAGGCGCTCGGGATTGAGCGGGGGCTTCTTCCCCAACGGGTCTACCGGGGCGCGCTCGGGGGTATACGGCGCTTCTTCCCGCTCGGGCTGCCCATCGCGCTGGATACGGAGCGCGCCGTCTTCGTCTACGCCGAACCGGGTTACGAGACCGCGACGGCGATCCGCTCGTGGGGCGCGAAGCACGGCGATCTCTGGAAGGGCCTCTGGGACCTCGGCCTCAAGATCGAGGTGGTGGCGGTCGTCCGGAGATGGAAGGAGTACGGGAGGACGAGCCGGGTGCTGGCCAACTGGTCGCGGTATCCTCGCCCGTCCGAAATCGACGAGGAGACCCGGCGCGACCTCGACCGGATCGAGCAGGCCATCCTCGCGGGAGATGTCCGCACGCTCGACGAATACGGTGGCCTGAGCGCCGCCTTGAAGCACGCCATCGCCCTTGAGAACCGGGCGCGCAGGCGGGCGGGCCGGGGGCTGACCGAGAGCGTCAAGACATGGAGTTCGGACCGGCTGGCGGGGGCTCGAATCTGGTGGGAGTCCTGATGCGCTGGGCCGTACCGGAGGTGTGCAAGAGACACAGGGGGTCGATGCACATTTTGGCGCTCCGGTGATGCGCACCGCCTGGCCTGCATATCCGATGGCGCGGAAACGTCTTGCGGCTTCGCCGCGCGGTCGGCCGGGGCGCAGGAGCCGCTTGGGGCTTGGTGGGGAGCGACCCCAGGGGCACAGGTGCCCGGTTCGGGCGCGGGGCCGTGCGCGTTTTCACACGCTCGTCCCCGCCCCTTCTGGGGTCGCTCCCCCCAAGAATTATCCCTGCGGGAAGGCTCAACTCCACGCGGTCGGCGTTCGCGGACGACGGAGCCGGACGGTGACCGGCGGCGGTGGCCGCTGTCCCGCTGATTTGCCGGATCGGATGTCTTCTCGGGTTGAGGAGCCGGTGCGGTGACGGCCAGCCGGATCCGGCGTGCGGGCGCGTTTGTCGTCCTCTGTGTTGTGGCGCTGCTCCTGATCCTCCTCGTGTCGTCCTCCGACCGGCAGGCGGTTCTGGACGACCGGGCGTCGGTCGAGCGCGAAGTCGTCGCGGCACTCCCTCCCGGCACGGGCGCATTGATCGAGCGGTTGCGGCGGACCAACCTGCTCAACGCGGACGAGATCCACGACCGGCTCGGTCTTGAGAGCGCGTCGCCCGACCGCGGCTTTCTGACGAAGACCCCTTACGAGCCGCCGTACCGCGAGTCCTGTCGGGCCTTGGCCGACCTCCGGTATCCGCTCCCTCCGCATCCACAGAGCTACGATTGGGACGAAGCGGCGGGAACGTTCTCCTTCAGAGGGCAGGAACCGGTCCTCGAATGGTACTCCTCGCTGGCGTCCGACACCGAGGTGTGCGCCGTCCGGTTCGCCGATTCCGCGCGCGTGGACTACCGGCTCCGCACCTTCCCCGACGCGGAGAGCGCGGTCGCGGAGGGTCACGTCGTCACACACCGTCGCCACTGCGGCACCTGTTCGTCGCTGCGGGATCTCGCGGCCTACATGGCGAGACCGGATCTAACCTCGCCCGCGAGGACATGCGCGCGAAGGCTGACGGCCGGGGGCGTCAAGCGGTGCCTCATGGAGGAGATCGGCCTGTCGGCGCGTTGTGCCGAGACGTGGACATACAACGTGCTGCATACGAGGCGGCGCTGTGCCGGGGCCTGCATCGGGCATTACGGCCTGTGGAACGTGCTGACGAACGACATGGACGGCGCGCGCACGGACGAGGGCGGCAACCTGAATCCCTGTTTGGCCTGCGACGAACACGCCTCCGGCCCGGGCTTCCGGTTCGCGGCGGGACGCACGCGGCGCTCCTCGGGGCTGGTGTCGGCGATCCCCCGGACGGCGGGCGAGATGTACGCGGTCGATCACTGGCGCTACTTCAGGTAACGGGCAGAGCCACCTCGAACGGCGGGGGCATCGGAGGCCCGGCGACATTGACCCTGCCTGACCGCTCGTCGAGTATTCATGGTCGAATACAAATCGAACAGCCTCCGACTCATCCGCGCCCACCGGGCGCGGACCCGCCTCCAGAAAGGGTAACGGACATGGGCAGCTTGCAGGATGCCGTGATGCAGTACGTGGAAGGCGAACTGAAGAAGGATCCCCGCGTGAAGAACGCCACCCTGTTCGCCGTTGCCCGCGAGATTGACGAGTCGGTCGCGGAACTGACGCTGCAACAGTTTCACGCCAAGTATCGGCTACCGGCGATCCGGAGCATAGCGCCCCAAGGGCGGCCCGCACGGAAGCCGAAAGCGGCTCCGCCACCTGACCCCTCGCCAGCGTCCTTGGGTGATGGTGCCGCCGTCATGGAGTACGTGGAGCGGATGCTCGAAGTGAATCCCGGAATCACCAACGCGGACCTGTTCGCGGGCGCCCGCGAGATCGACCCCTCCGTCGGACAACTCACGGGTCGGCAGTTCCACGCGAGATACCCCCTCCAAGTGAAGGCGCGGCTCGCAAGGGCCGCCGCGCCCGAGGCCAAGGCGCCGCCGGAACCGGAGGTCCCAACGGCTGAGGAGACCGCCGCCGCGGATGCGCCACCGGTGAAGGCGGGCGATCCGGTTGCGGTTCGCCGCCTTCTGCTCGATCTGGCCAAGGAACTCGCGAGCGCGGAGAGCAAGGCGGAAGTGATCGAGCTCATGGCCCGGCTGGATGAATACGTCGCCGAGATCATGGAGGCGGCGCGCGGCTGACCGCGACGAGACGGGTCAGGAGCGCCGCGCACGCCTGACCGAACAGTTGCCGCCTTGGCGGCTTTGGAGAGGTCGGAGGAGAGCGCGGAAGACGACCGCCAACCCCTTCCCGCGAGGGACCGCTGGCTTGGGAGCGACCCCGCAGCGGAGGGGAGGATGGGGATGCACATCGCCATCCTCCCCGATGCCGATCGAGGCATGCCGAGATGGGGGGTCGCTCCCAGCCACGGCCTCGATGGCCGGATCGGCATCGCCGCTCCGGCGGCCGTGGTGCAACCGCAAGCTCGCTAGCGACATGCGGAACCGGAGGCGTGCACACGGGAAGGCGGTTTCCGTGCACAAGCACCCCGACGTGGGATGTGCACGCACGGATCGGCATCGGGAGCGTCGAAAACGCCTCCAAGTCACGGCTCCGGCACACCGAAGATCGGCAACAATGGGTTGCCGTGAACCTCGGCTCGGGCCATCGCCCCCACCCCTTGCGCGCGCCTTGGTCCTACGAACTCCGGTTCCTCTGATGCAGGCCGACGAACCCGACGATGACGCGCTCGTTCTCCTCGTCCCAGGCGAAGGCGATCCGGATCGTGTGGTGCGGGTCGTGACTGGCCCCCTTGCCGAGGTGGGCGGCCAGCTTCCACGCGGTTCCGTTCACGCGGGTCCGGTACCAGTCCCGGAACCGTCCCATCGTGGCGGCCGACTGGCTCGCCTTGTAGAACCAGCCGGGGCAGGTCTCCCCGATCCTGTCGGTCGGCCCGTTCCGGTACGCCGTGGCGAGCCACGCCAGCGCGTCGAACACCTCGGCGGGGTTCGCGAAGGGCGTGTCCTCGTTCGAGCGCGAGTTGAGCTTGATGAGCAGCCGGTCGGAGAACATCTCCCGCGCTTGGGCGATGGCCTCGCGAACGCTCCCGACCGGCTCCGCCGCCACGGGCTCGCCCTCGCCCACCCGGGCCTGTCTGCGCTCCTCGACGTAGGCGCGCCGCCAGTGCTCCTCCATCCGCCGGCTCCGCGCAACCTCGTCCCGTAGCCGTCCGGCCTCCTCGTCTCCCAGCGTCTTGGCCTCCCGGAGCGTCCGGTTGTCCGCTTCGAGGCGCTCGCGGTCCCCTCGAAGGGCCTCGATCTCGCACCGGGCCGAATCGCCGTCGTCTTCGGGCGCGCCGGAATCAGCTTCCGGCTCCGCTTCCGCGCCGTCGGCCGCCTTGGAAGCCGCGCTTCCTTCCAAGGCGTCAGCTTCGGTCCCGGATACGTCCTCGTCCGGCGGGTCGGGCTTGGCCACGCGCTCCCGCCACGCATCGACCGCCGCGAGAATGGCGTCCTCGCACTCGCGGCGCTGCACCGAGCGCTCAAGCTCCTCGTCGCGAGAGGGGGCCTGGGGACGGATCGGCTCGTATGTCTCGAAGCTCACTTCCAGAAAGATGAGGAGCGGGAGCGCCGAATTGGTCAGCGCGGGCCGCTCCTCGACCAGTCCGGGCCACGGGTCCGGGTCGATGCCGAGGTAGCGCAGTTCCTCGCCGAACCGCTCCTGAAGGGAGGCGCACAGGCCCGTGATCTGCTCCCTGCACCAGCCGATCAGTTCGCGCTCCTTGTCCCGCCGGATGTCGTCCATCCACTTGATGAGGGTGTCTGCCTCATCCCACTCGGGCGCGTTGGGCCGAAGGTCTTGCAGGATGTCGAGCCAATCCTGAAAGAGCGGCGACACCAATGGCGGCGGCGCGGGGAAGCGGCGGGCGAGCAGGCAGAGCATCAGGCCGGCGGACTCGCGGTCCACCGCGTCGTCGGTCGCCGCCAACGCCTCGCGCTCGGCGCGCCATTCCTCGTGCGTCCAGAACGAATCGAACCGCGCGTCGGGTGGCTCGGGTACGGGCATGCCCCTGCTTGCCAGATGCTGGGCGGCTTGATCGCGAAGCCCTCCGTGGGAGTCGATCCAGGCATTGAGGACCGCGCGGGCGAGATCGTGATCGTGGTGCTGGATCGCCTCCAAGACGGGCTGGAGGAGCTTTGGCCGGGGCGCGCGGCTGGCGTCCCGGTATCCGTCCACCCGAAGACGCCGCAGGGCGGCCCCGCGTTGTCGGCGAAGCGCCTTGGACTCTGGACGGTGCTTCAAAGCGCGCTGCACCACGCGGCGGCGGAAGTCCTCGCTCAGCGTGGGGAAGATCTCGCTCGGGGTTCTCGGTTTGGTCGCGGGCTGGTCGATCACGGCGACTGCTCCTTGCAGGAATGGGGCTCTCTCGCTCCACGTGGGGATGGATGCACCGGCGGTGGGAAGGGGGCGGTGCTCCCCATGTTCCCACCAAGACTCGGCACCGTCCGCGTTCGTCTGCAAGATCGACCCGACGAGGTGAGAAGGTCCACCCCACCCAGTGGCGGAATGCACGCAATGCGGACGCGCGTGCTGCCCAAAGGGTTGAAGGCCGCTGGCGGTGGCCTCCAAACCATCCGCGACCGCGCTCAGCGAGTCTCGGGCCGCCTTCCCAAAGGGATCGCTGGCCCGGAGCGACCTCCCGCGGAGGGTTGGGATGGCGTGCACATCCCAACCCTCCCCCGTGGCACGCCAAGCGTCCACGTATGGGGGTCGCTCCGGCCATGGCCTCCGTTTCCGGCGCGGCACCGCCGCCCCGGAGGCCGTGGTGCAACCGCAATCCGGCAAACGGCATGCGCCGTCGCTGGAGTGCACGTCCGGAACGCGTGTCCGCGCACACGGACCCCGAGGTCGATGTGCGCTCGCCGCCAGGCCCCGGTGACCGGGTTTCCGGGACGAAAACCGGCCTTCGGGCAAGTGCAACTGGCGGAAGGGCCTTCCCTCCGCGAAGTTTCGTTCGCGCAGGTCGTGCGGTCCATCACGAGGGGAATCGAATGATGGCACGCACGAAACGAAGTCGGCGCTCGTACAGCGCCGGCGAATGGGGCCGGAACCGGGTGAGGGTGTTCACCGATCCCAAGACCGGCCTTTACCAGATGGAGTGGCGCGAGAACGGGCGACGGCTCACCCGGTCGCTGAAGCACCGCGATTGGACTCGGGCCAAGAGGCAGGCCGACGAGGCCGCCGCGGGCTTCGCGGTTCACGAGCCCAACGGCAACGCCGAACCCGAGCCGCTCACGCTGGAAAGGCTCTTTGACATCTACGGTGAGGAGGTGACGCCGATCAAGGCCGACAGGTCGCGGCGATACGACCGGGTTGCGATGAGGATGTTCCTCGGGTTCTTCGGACCCGACCGCGATCCGGCGACCCTGTCGCAGCGCGATTGGGATCGCTTCATCCGGGCGCGGAGGGTCGGCAAGGTTGGACCCAGCGGCAAACCCGTGTCCGACCGAACAGTCGAGTTCGACCTGAGATTCCTGATCGCGGTCCTCAACTGGGCGTCGAAGTCCCGGGACGAGAACGGGAGGCTCCTTCTCGACTCGAATCCGCTGAGGGGCTTGAAGACGCCCAAGGAGAAGAACCCCACCCGGGTCGTCCTCTCCGACGAGGAGTACGGGGCGTTGCTCGGAGTCTCCCGGAAGGTGGACTGGAGGTTCCATGTCGCGCTCGTGCTGGCCCACGAAACGGGACACAGAATCGGCGCGATCCGTCAGCTTCGGTGGTCTGATATCGACTTCGACGACAGGACCATCGTCTGGCGGGCGGAGCATGAAAAGACCGGCTACGAGCACGTCACACCGATGACCGACGAGGCCGTCGTCGCCTTGGAAGAGGCTGCGCAACGCAGGTATCCCGACGCCGAGGACTCTCCGGTGTTGCCTGCCCCCAAGGACGCCTCGCGGTGCGCGGGCCTGTCGGCGGTCCGGTATTGGTGGGACAAAGCCCAATCGCTGGCGGGGCTGGAACCGAAGCGCGGGAGGGGCTGGCACTCGCTGAGGCGGAAGTTCGCGTCCGACCTAATGGCCCTTCCGCTGAAGGTGCTCTGCGAACTCGGTGGGTGGAAGGAAGCCCAGACGGTGCTGCGCTGCTATCAGCAGGCCGACGCTGGACAGCTCAGGAAGGCTTTGGAGAGCCGCCCGAGGGTCGGCGCCTGACCCAGGTCGATTGGCGGGAACCGAAAAGCGGGAAAACAGAGTCTGAGTCCCGTAAGGTCAATGTTCACATCAGGTTGTGAACACGACTGCTTCCGCCGCAGTAGCAGACGTAGAGCCTGGACCGGTCGAGCGACGCCGTCGTCTCGGCGCTGATCTCCCGGTGCGGAAGATTCACGGCGCCGGGGATGTGCTCGCGGGCGTACGCCTCGGCGGATCGACCATCGATCACCACCACGGAATCCTCCCGGTCCAGCGCTTCCTTGAGATCCCACGCGTCCGTCTCGAAGGCCAGCTTCTGCCTGTAGTGATCCATCTGGGCCGTGTTCATGTATCGCTCCGGGTTGCTCCATCGGGTTGGTCGAGCCCGCGCGGACGGTGTCGCCAGCCACCGGCGGGGATCACGCTCCTAGTACCGTAGCGCATGACCCGGTGCAAGTGCAGGCGGGTGACGGTCGCACGGAGTTGTCGTTGTTGCGACGATCGCCAACGTTTATGCCATGAACGTCTACATCAACCTCCCGGTGGCCGACCTCGAACGCTCGCGGGCTTTTTTCGCGGCCCTCGGCTTCGCCTTCGATGACGATTTCAGCGACGAGGCGACGCTCGGGATGGAGCTCAACGGGAACTGCTACTGCATGCTCGTGACGCCCGAGAGGTTCGCGACGTTCACGCCGCGGCCCCTCGCCGACGCGCGTGAGGCGACGGAGGTCCTCGTCTCGCTCCAATTGGAGAGTCGCGAGGACGTGGACGGCTTCATGGACACGGCGCTCGCGCACGGAGCGGACGAGCCGCGGGAACCGATGGACTACGGCTTCATGTACGCGCGCGCCTTCGCGGACCCGGACGGGCACATCTGGGAACCGTTCTGGCTCGATCTCGAGGCGGCACTCGCAGCCGGCGCTCCCGATGTCGGCGACGACGACGCCTCGTGACGGAGCCACCGATGTTGTCGACGCTCCTCGTTCTTTCGGTTCTGACCTCGGCCGCCGCCGGGCCGGTCCAGGATCCGTGCGAGGGCTGGATGACGGGACCGTTCTGGGAGAGGGCGGGCCCGGCGACGGTCAGGGCCTGCCTTGCCGCCGGATACAGCGTCGACGACCGGACTCCGGCCGAGCAGACGCCCCTGCACTGGGCGGCGCGGTTCAGCGGCGATCCCGACGTGATCCGGGCGCTGGTCGAAGCGGGGGCTCCCCTGGAGGCCTCGACCCGCGCGCGTCGGACGCCCCTGCACTGGGCCGCCCGGTACAACCGGAACCCGGCCGTGGTGGAGGCGCTGCTGGAATACGAGGCGAACGTTTACGCCGAGACGCGGCATGGGCGCACACCCCTTCACCTTGCGGCCCTGTTCAACGAGAACCCGGCCGTCGTCGATGCGCTGGCCGGCGTGACCGACGTGAACGTCCGAAAGCACAACGGAGGCACGCCGCTGCACGACGCCGCCAGGAGGATTCGGGGCGGCCCCGTGGGGAACCCGAATCCGGCCATCATGGACGTGCTGATCAGGCGCGGCGCGGACCTTTCGGTGGTGACCGAGGGCGGCCTCACTCCCGCGAGGCGGGCCAGGGACGAGCGCCTGGCCGGGATGTTGCAGGAAGAGGAGGCGCGCAGGGAGGCGATACGGACGCGGTTTCTTCAGGCCGTGGTGGCGAGAGGTGCCGTAGGGGCCCTCGTCCTCGGCTTGCTGGGAGTTCTGGTCGCACGATTCCGAAGAGCCCGCCCGGGGGTCTCCGGCGCCTGAGCGCTGAAGGGTGCGGCAGAACTCACTGCCGGACTTGTGTGCTACCCCTCGCAGCGCGGGTTGCTATCTTTCCCGGCACACGATATGTAGGTGTTCAATCTACATCGTACCTCTACATATCGAAGAACGGATGCAAAAATCCATCTACAAGGAGCTTGTGGCGGCCTCTTCGCGCCCCCTGGTGCTCTCGATCCTCGCGGGCGGCGACACGTACGGCTACGAGATCATCAAGCACGTGAAGCGGCTCTCCGGCGGCGACCTGGAGTGGTCGGGCGGGATGCTCTACCCCCTCCTGCACCGGCTGGAGAAGGACGGCCTCATTGAGGGCTACTGGGAACCCACCGACGAAGGACGACCGCGCAAGTACTACGGGTTGACGACCCGCGGGCAGCGACAACTGGCGACCGACCGGAAGAGCTGGCGGGCCATGTACGGAGTGCTGGAGCTATCCTGGCGAGGCGGCGATGTCTCGACTGGATGACGGGATCCGGAAGTGGCGGGAAGGTCTGGAGGCCGGGGGGCGGTTCTCACGACGCGAACTGGCTGAACTCGAGGACCACCTGCGGGCCCACGCGGCCGACGAACCGGCGCGTGACGCCACGCCGGCCTCCGCCGCCGCGCTCGAAGCCACGGCCCGGGAAGAACTCGGCGACCCCACCCTGCTCTCCCGTGAGTTCGCAAAGCAGGACACCCCGGCCTGGCGGCCTCTCATCCTGGCGGGTTGGGGGCTGTACGCGCTGTCGCTGTTTCTCTCGGACTTCGGCACCGTGGCGTTCGATCCGTCGCATCCGGACTTCAGGATGTCCGTCGCGTGGCAGGAGTTTCTGCCGCTCGCGCCGATCCCCGTGTGGATGCTCGTGGCGTTCTCGGCCGTGGTCATGATGTCCGCGTCCCTGGCCTTCGGGCGCACCCGACGCTCGATCGACGCGTGGGTGGGATACGTCCTCGGAGCTGTCGGCGCTTCAGCCCTTGGGCTGGGAGCGTTCAACCTCCTCCGGCCCCTCCCGATCCCGGTCGACGCTGAACTCGTCGTGTACGGGCACCTCGGTCCCTCCTACTGGGCGTGGTCGGCCTCCTTCGCACTCGTGTCGGTGGCCTTGTGGCTGCGCGGTCGCGAGTGGGTCTCCCCGCCGCCGAAGGAATCGCCGAGGGCATCGCCCAGGCAATCGCTGGCGTAACCGGGAATCGTGGAATGATCGGCATCCTCGCGGACACGACCGGCGATGCGGAACTCATGAGAGGGGCCGTCGTCGGCGGCGTTCGCGTGATCCACACGACAAACGACCTCGCGGCCGCCGACCTCGACATCGAGTGCCTGGTGTTCGGCTGCCGCAGCCAGCTCCTGGCGGAAAGGACCGCCCTCCTGCGCGAGGTCGAGCGGAAACTCCCGTGGGTTCCCGTGATCCTCGTGACGGACCGTGAAATCGCCATCGCGCGTCTTCTGAGCAGAGTGCAGGTGGCGGATCTCGTCTGGTTCGAGGATGTCGAGAGTCAGCTCGCCGCGCGCATCGAGTCCGCATGCGGCGCGTCCGCGTTGGAGCAACTGGCGGAGAAGATTCGGCGGTCGACGGCGCCGCCGGCTCTCCGCTCCGCCGTGGCATACAGCCTGCGGGAGGCCCGCCGCACGCCCGTCCGCAACGTGCAGGAGCTCGCGGCGGCGGTGGGCTGCGCTCCCGTCACGCTGTTTCAGCAGTTTCAGGTCCGCGCCCGGGGCCGGACGACGCTCAACCGGTTCCTCGGCGCCCTCGCCGTTCTCCGGGCGCAGCAAGTGCGAGCCACCGGCGCGAAGTGGAAGAACGTGGGCGCGCAACTCGGACTCCCCCGAGAAACCCTCCGCCGGAAGGCGAAGAGGTGGCCGGGTTGCAATCTCCTGGATCTTGAACGCATCCCCGCGGACCAACTCCTCGCCGCCTTCGCCTCCGAGCATTTCGCCCCACTGCTCGACGGGTAGCCACCCGACGCCCGGGGGCTGACACAGGTCTGGGGCCGGGAGTCGACGACGTGGCGGTCGGACCGCAGAACTTGCTCGCCGAAGGCGATCTGTATGGGATCCTCGGGATCGCACTGCCCATGCTGGTGGTCGGCATGGCAGCCGGCACGATAGTGATCAACTCCGCAACGCACTTGTCCAACGTTCGGCGGGCGAGCGCCAAACTCCAGTCCTGGCTGACGCTCAGCGAAAGAGCCACGGAGCACCGGGCGGTTGCGCGCGACTTCTCGGCGCGCGGTGTCGGCGCTGCGCTCAACCGTTCCTATGCACGACTGTGGCTCATCTGTCGCGTGGACCTCACTCGACGCAGGGTTCTCGACGACGTCGAAACGATTCGGAGACGCAACCGCAAAGCGTTCATCGACGAGCGGCTTCCGACGATTGAGAGCCGAGAAACGGGCAAACACAGAGCTGTCGGATCTCTGTTCTCCGGCCTCCGGGACGGAATCGGAGTGATCCGTGGCAGGGGCTGCCGTCAGGCTCTCGTTGTCGGAGCCGCAACACCGGTCCTGGCATTCGCCATCGCGAAGACACAGGCCCCGTCGGTTGCCGCCACGTTTGCGGAATTCGGCACTGCGACCGTGGCGCTGGCGATGCTCCTCCTGGTCGCAGTCTTGTACGCTCCGGGCGGGATCCTGCTGCGGTGGTGTCGAGTGGATCGACGCACGGCGATAGGGGCGTTCGCCTGGGGGAGCTTTATTCCGCTTTACCTTGGCCTGACCGCCATCGAGCCGAGTGCGCTCGGGATGCCTGGCACCGACAGGCCCTACGATTGGCGGACCGTCAGCATGGTGGCGATCTGTGCGGTGATGATGTTGGTGGTCCGGGAAGTGCTGTACAATCGATACTGTGCCATTGCGACGGCCGCCGATGAGAATCGCGCGAAGGAATACCGCATTGTCGGCGAAACCATATGGTTCGCCTCGGATGGCGGGCCTCTCGAGGCGCGGCTACGTATCTTGCTGAGTGCCTGTTATGTGTTCGTCGTCGTTCATCTTCTTGTGCCTCCGATCCACGGCATAGTGATTTGTGGAACGATGTGCGGAGACCTGATTACAGTTACGGCGGTTGCCGCGGTGACGCTCATGGTGCCGGTCGCGGCGGCGTTCATGGATGGAAGAGCGCGAATCCCCTAGCGCGGCATGATTCGTCACCGCAAGCGGAAGGTGTGCCTGCGCGTCCCCCTGATCCTACTGTAAGGGCTACTGCTTCACCCGACGCGGCTTCGCGGTTCGCGGGAGGGCGAACCCGGGCGTCCGACGGAGGAACCTGTGATCCGGGGGATCGAGACGATGGAGACCGGGAACCCGCGCAGCATGGGGCGGCGCGCCTTTCTTGGCGCCGCAGCCGGCTTCGCGCTTGGCGCCACGAGTGTCGCGGGTCGAGTCCGGGTGGCGCCGGCGCGGCGCGCTCAGTCCGATCTGTTCGTCATCAACATGCTGGGCGGCATCCGGAACCCCAACCGCCGCGGTTCTCGGGGTCCGCTCGGCGGCGACCCGGCGGACGGGCCGCTCACGCTGGATGAGCGGGCGCTCTCCGACGCCCTCGACTCGGGCACCGCCGCCGTCAACACGACGATCGGCTACGTGGCGGGTCTGCAGGAGCCGTTCGAGTACTCCGTCGCCGAGGTCGCGCGCTGGAACCGAATCATCCGGAACCATCCGGAGGCGCTCCTCAAGGTCCGGTCGGCGGCCGACATCGAGGGCGCGGCCCGCGACCGCAGGGTCGGCATCATCCAGGGCTTCCAGAACGCGGCCATGATGGGGGACGACGCGGGACGGGTCGCCGTCTTCGCCGGCCTCGGCGTCAAGGTCATCCAGCTCACGTACAACGGCGCGAACCAGCTCGGGCACGGATCGATGGTGCCGGAGAACGGCGGCCTGACGGACTTCGGACGGGAGGTCGTCGCCGAACTCAACGCCACCCGGACGCTGGTCGACCTCAGCCACAGCGGCGAGCGGACCTGCCTGGACGGGATCGACGCTTCCACGGCGCCGGTCGCGATCACGCACACGGGCTGCCGAGCGGTGACGGACCTCCCCCGCAACAAGACGGACCGGGAACTGCGGCTCGTCGCCGAGGGCGGCGGGTTCGTCGGGGTCTACTTCATGCCATTCCTCGCGGCGGACGGCATGGCCGTGGCGGAGGACGTGGTGCGGCACATCGAGCACGCGCTGCAGGTGTGCGGCGAGGAGCATGTCGGCATTGGCACCGATGGCGGCACGACGGCCGTGGACGATCTCGACGCGGCGTACGAGGCGGCGCGCCGGGAGGTCGAGGCGCGGCGCCGGGCGGGGATCAGCGCGGCGGGCGAGCGCCCCGGCGTCGTCCCCTTCATCCCGGATCTCCAGGGCCCGGACCAGTTCCGGAAGCTGGCCGGCATGCTCGAGGCGCGTGGACACTCGTCGGAGCGCATCGAGCGGATCCTGGGGCTGAACGCGCTGCGCGTCATGCGCGACGTGTGGGGAGAATGAAGATGTGGAGACGCGCCGTGCGCGGGACGCTGGCATGGACGGCGACGATGACACTCTCCGCGCTGACCGCGCCCCTCGCAGGCCAGTCGCGGAGCGGGGAACCGCCGCGGAATCCGAATGCCGAGCCCGAGACGACGGTCTACGAGGGCGTATCCATCCTCGATGGCACCGGCGCGCCGCTCATGCCGGACATGTCGATCGTCGTCCGCGACGGGCGGATCGCGGCGCTCGCCCCGACGGAGGAACTCTCCCTCGACGCCTGGCCGGAGGCCGAGGTCGAGGATGCGCGTGGGCTGTACGTCATCCCCGGACTGATCGAGAGCCACACGCACCTCGCCACGCGCGCGGACCGGGCCGCGGCCGAGTTCGAACTCAACCGGTTGATCTACGGCGGCGTGACGACGGCCCGGGACATGGCCGGCGACGTGCGCGCGCTCGCGGAACTCCAGCGGGCGGCGCTGGTCGGCGAGATCCCGGCGCCGGACATCCACTACGCGGCCCTCGTCGCGGGAGAGTCCTTCTTCATCGACCCGCGCACGCGGTCTTCGTCGATGGGTGAAGTGCCTGGCCGCGTCCCCTGGCTGCAGATCGTTGATGACGAGACGGATCTGGCCGAGACGATCGCGCTGGCCCGCGGCACGTGGGCGACCGGCCTCAAGACCTACGCCTCGATCGACGGCCCCCTCCTGGCGCGGATCGCGGCGGAGGCCCGGCGCCAGGGCATCCCGGTCTGGTCCCACACGCACGTCGGCCCGGCCCTTCCGCTGGATGTCGCGAGGGCGGGCGTCACCTCGATGTCCCACGTGTGCAGCCTGGCGAGCGCCGCGATCCCGGACGAAGTGATCGAGGAGGCGCTGGCCGGACGCCGCTCCGGCAGGGTCGACGTGGATCTGGACGATCCCCGCATCGACGCGGTCCTCGAGGAGATGAAACGCCGGGGCACGGTGCTGGACGCGACGCTCAAGGTCGGCTTCTTCCGCGAGCAGATGACGATGGCCCGCGACAGCGCCGCCGCGCCCCCGGCGCCCCCCGCACCGAGGCCGGACGCCGCGAGGGAAGGCCCGGACGCACCGCCTCCCGATCCGCGCCGGCGAGGCGTCCGGGCCGCATGCAGCGCAGAGGAAAGCGTCGGCCTCACCCGCCGCGCCCACGAGGCCGGCGTCCTGATCGCGGCGGGCACCGACGCCCCGCCGGCCCCCGGCTCCGAATGGCCCGCCCTCTACGATGAGTTGGCCTACCTCCACGAGCGCGTCGGCATGCCCATGGCGGACGTCATCCAGGCCGCCACGCGCAACGGGGCGCTCGCGCTCGGTCTCGCGCAGGAGATCGGGACGGTCGAGGAAGGGAAGTACGCCAACCTCGTCTTCCTGGAAGAGGATCCCACGGCAGGCGTCGAACACCTCAAGTCCGTCCGCTTCACCTTGAAGCGCGGCCACCGCTTCAACCGAACCGAATTCGAACTCGGCACCCGGCCCTCGCGCCGTCCCTGACGGGGGCGCGGTCTCATTGCGTCACGCTCGACGACCTTCTAGACTGTGGATCACAGTAACTGCGAGGCTGTGTCATGAGGAACATCACCGTATCCGTGGATGAAGAGACGCATCGGATGGCGCGCGTCCGGGCCGCGGAGCTGGATACGTCGGTCTCGGCACTCGTCAGGGGATACCTGAGAAGTCTTGCCGGTGAGGATGGGGTGGCGGCTGGAGGCGACTCGCGTGCTGTGGAGACGCCCAACGAGCGCCGGCGCAGGCTTCTGAAGGAATTGCGCGAAGACATCCGTGCCACCAGCGGGGGCTTCCGGGCGTCCGACAACATCCCCCGCGACGAGCTTTACGAGCGCCGTGCGATTCGTTGATACGAACGTCCTCATCTATGCGGCGAGCCTTTCGGCCGAGGAAGCCGGCAAGCGTCGCGCCGCACACGCGCTCCTGAACCGAGAAGACCTGGCCCTCTCGGTGCAGGTTCTGCAGGAGTTCTACCACCAGGTCACAAGACCCAGTCGTCAGCACCCTCTCACGCCCGAACAGGCGCTCAGGTTCATCGAGTTGCTCGACCCCCTTCGTGTGCAGGAGATCACGTTCGACGTGTTCCTGGGGGCGGTGGCCATCAGCCGGCGCTTCCAGTTGTCGTACTGGGACGGCGCGATTCTGGCCGCAGCCCGCACCTGTGGCTGCGACATCGTGTATTCGGAAGACTTGAGCGCCGAGCAGGATTACGGTGGTCTTCGAGTGATCAATCCGTTCGCCGCAGCTCGCTGAATGAAGGTGGGGCCGGGTGGGCGGATCCTCATCGGGATGCTCGCCGGCGTCCTCCTGGGGGCCGTCCTCGGCGAGCGCGTCGCCGCGATCCAGCCGCTGGGCGACCTCTTCATCACCCTCCTGATACTGGCAGCCGCGCCCCTCGTCTTCTTCAACCTCCTCGCGGGTCTGACCTCGCTGGCGGACCTGCGCACGCTGGGGCGGCTCGCCGGCAAGACCGTCGGCTTCTTCCTCACGACGGAGATCGTCGCGCTCTCGCTTGGGCTGGGCGCCATGGCGCTCCTGCGCCCGGGAGACGGGCTGCCACTCACGGAGCAGGTGCCGGAGACGGTCTCGGGGGCGGTGGGGGAGGCGCCTTCGGCCGCCGATGTCCTCCTCGACATGATCCCGACGAACGTCGTCCGCGCCTTCGCCGAGGGGAACGTCGTGCAGATCGTCATCCTCGCGCTGGTGCTGGGGATCGCGACCATGGCGCTGGGGGAGGGCCCGCGCGCTCGTCTCGCCACCCTGTTCGAGGACCTGGCGGGGCTCTTCCGGCGCCTCGTTCACATGATCCTGTGGATCGCCCCGGTCGGCATCGGCGCCCTCGTCGCGGTCACGGTGGGCCGCTACGGGGCCGACCTGATCGGCCCGACGGCGCGTTTCCTCGCGGGCGTGTGGGGAGCGCAGATCGTCATCGTGACCGGGTACATGCTCCTGCTCAGGTTCTTCAGCGACTATCGGCCGGCCCGCTTCCTGCGCGCCACGGGTTCGCTGTGGGCCACGACCGCCGCCACGACGTCCAGTCTCGCCTCGCTCTCGGTCGGACTGGAGACGGCCGGGCGTCTCGACCTTCCGCGCCGCGTGTACTCCTTCGTCCTCCCGCTCGGGGCGCAACTGAACAAGGACGGGACTTCGGTCATGCTCGCGGCGGTCCTCCTCTTCACGGCGCAGGCGGCCGGCGTCACCTTCTCCCCGGCGGACTTCGTGACGATCCTGCTCCTGGGCATGCTGCTCTCGCACGGGACGGGCGGGGTTCCCGGCGGCGGCTTCGTCGTCGCGCTCATCTACGTTCAGGCGCTGAACCTGCCGATCGAGGTCGCGGCGATCGTCGGCGGGATCTACCGTCTGGTCGACATGAGCAACACAACGGTGAACATCATGGGCGACATGGTCGGCGCATCGCTCGTCGCCCGCTCCGAAGCGAGGCGAGCGTGAACCCGGAAGTGAGAGCGTTCTTCCCCGGCGCGAGCGAGCAGCCCTACTTCGACATCTCCGCCAACTCGCTGATGGCCGAGCCGGTACGGGCGGCGATCGAGCGTCACCTGGGCGGGAGAACGTCGGGGCGGGGCGACAAGACGGAGATGGTCGCCACGGTCAATCGCGCGCGGTCGTCGTTCGCGGCACTCATCGGCGCGGCCGCGGACGAGGTCGCGATCACGAAGAACGTCTCCGACGGCCTCAACCTGTTCGGCGCCAGCCTCCCGTGGGAGAGAGGCGACAACGTGGTGCTGTGCCCCGCGCTCGAGCACCCGAACAACATCTACCTCTGGTACAGCCTCGTCCGCACGCACGGGATCGAGGTGCGGCCGGTCGCGCCGGAGGACGGGCACATTCCGGTCGAGGCGATGGCCGCGGCGATGGACGAACGCACGCGGCTCGTGACGATCCCGAGCATCACGTTTGCCCCCGGGTTCGTGACGGACATGAAGGCGATCGCGGCGGCGGCACGCGGCGTCGGAGCCCTGACGCTGGTCGACGCGGCGCAGTCGGTCGGCGCGCACCGCACGGATGTCGACGATCTGGGCGTCGACGCGCTGGCCGTCGCGGCGCAGAAGGCGCTCCTCTCGGTGTACGGGTTCGGCTTCCTGTACGTACGGCGCGAGGTGGCCGAGACGCTGACGCCGGTGCACGTGGCGCGGTTCGGGATCGAACTGGACGCGCACGAGACGGCGTATTCGGACGACGAACTCCGCTTCCGGGCGGGCGCGCTCCGCTTCGACGTGGGCAACTACAACTACCTCGGGGCGGCGGCGACCGACGCGGCCCTGGACCTGCTGGGCGCGTGGGGCGTCGAGCGCATCGAAAAGCACGTACGCGGTCTGGCGGCCGATCTGGTCGACCGACTTCTGGACCTCGACCTTCCGGTCGTCGGCGGGAGGCCCGGACCCCACCTCGCGCACATCGTCTCCGTCGGGGAGAGCGGCGGCGGACGCCACTACACGGCCGACGACCCCGCCATGAACTCGCTCTACGACCACCTGACCGCCGCCGGCATCCGCCTCGCGATCCGCACCGGCATGCTCCGCTTCTCCATCGGCGTCTACAACGACCAGGCGGACATCGACCGCGTCGCGGACGCCGCTCAAGCGTGGTGCCGAACGAATTGAGACGCAGTTGAAGAGTGATCGGACACTTGGCGCAGCGAGGAACGAACAGCTGCGCGGAGAGCCCGATGCCCAAGGTGCGAGAGGCCATGCGACTCGTGACGGCCGATGGCTGGACACCCTGAGAAGCTCGGAACGGTGACCATAGCGGGCCGACCGAGCAAAGACTTGGCCCTTGGAACCTGGAGGAGTATCCTCAAACAAGCGGGAATCAGACAGGGGAGATTGCATTGAAATACGCGGCCGTCATCGAGAAGACCACGAATGGTTACTCCGGTTATGTGCCTGACCTGCCCGGGTGTGTGGCCGCCGGAGACTCGTGTGAGGAGACGGAGAAACTGCTCCGCGATGCGGTCGTTCTCCATGTTGAGTCCCTTCGAGAGCACGGAGACCCCATCCCGCAGCCGCAGACTTCGGTTGCGTCGGTCGACGTACCGGCTTAGCAACTGCGGTAGCCGCACCCTGTACGCCGGACGCTTGGATCGCCGCGCGTTCATGGCCGCCGCTTCGGCATGATCGACCTTCGCAGCGACACGGTGACGCGGCCGACGGAGGCGATGCGGGCGGCGATGGCGGCGGCGCCCGTGGGGGACGACTGCTACGGGGACGACCCGACGGTGCTCGAACTGGAGCGGCGGACGGCGGAGATCCTCGGCAAGGAAGCCGCCATGTACGTGCCGACGGGGACGATGAGCAACCAGCTCGCCCTGCGCGCGCACACGGAACCGGGCGACACCGTCCTCATCGGCCCGGGAGCGCACATCTGGTTCGGCGAAGGAGGCGCGCCGTCGCCGATCTCCGGTGTCGTCATCCGGCCGCTCGAGGGCGAACGCGGCATGTTCGGCGCGGCGACGCTGCGTGCGGCGCTCAACCTCGACATGGGGACCGTGCGTGCGCGCATGCAGTCGCCCGTGCGCCTCGTCTGCGCCGAGAACACGCACAACGGGGCGGGCGGCGCCGTGTGGCCGCCGGACCTCCTGCGCGAGATGCTCGCCGCCGCGCGCGAAGCCGGCCTCGCGACCCACCTCGACGGCGCCCGGCTGTGGAACGCGACCGCCGCCACCGGCATCCCCGAGGCCGAGTTCGCTGCGGGTTTCGACACGGTGAACGTCTGCTTCTCCAAGGCGCTCGGCGCCCCGCTGGGGTCCGCCCTCGCCGGCCCGGCCGATCTCATCGAGCGCGCCCGCCGCTTCAAGCAGCTCTACGGCGGCGGCTTCCGGCAGGCGGGCATCGTCGCCGCGGGCGCCCTGTACGCGCTCGAGCACCACCGCGGGCGGCTCACCGAGGATCACGCCCGGGCGAAGAGGCTGGCCCGCGGACTCGCCGCGATCCCCGGACTGGAGGTCGACGTTGAAGCCGTGGAGACGAACATCGTCCGCTTCAAGACGACGGCGATCGACGCGCCGGAGTTCGCGGCCCGCTGCCGGGAGAACGGGGTCCTGCTGAACGCCTACAGCCGGCGGGACCTGCGGGTCATCCCCCACCTCCACACGACGGACGACGATGTGGCGGGGGCGCTGGACGTGTTCCGGGCGGCCGCGGCGGCCTAGCGTCGCGGCCTAGCCTTCATTCCCGAGCGCGACGGCGACTTCGGCGTCGATCGCGGCGGTGATCTCGTCCGAGCGCTCCGAGCCGAGGAGGACGGCGATCCAGCGCGTGGACTCGTTCGTCCCCAGCACGATGCGGAACATCACCGTGAGCGGCACCGACAACAGCATCCCCACCGGCCCCAGGACCCAGCCCCAGAAGACGAGCGAAGCGAAGACGACAAGCGTCGACAGGCCTACGCTGTACCCCATGACCTTCGGTTCGATGAGGTTGCCCCAGAGGACGTTGACGACGAGGAACCCGGCCGCGGCGGCGATCGCCGTCCCGACCCCCATCGTGAGCCACGCGACCAGCACCGACGGCACGGCCGCGATGAAGGACCCGATGTTGGGTACGTAGTTCAGCAGGAACGCGACCACGCCCCACAGAATCGGGTAGTTGACGCCCAGAAGCGCCATGAGCCCCGCGACGCAGAGGCCGGTGCCGAGGCTGACGATCGTCTTGAGCACCACGTAGCGCCGGACCGCGGTCCCGACCTTCTCCCAGTTCTCCCGCGCCTCCGTCGCATCCGCCTCGCCGAGGGCGACCCGCACCTTCGTGGGGAAGCTCGAGACCTCGAGCAGCATGAAGACCATCGTGAGGATGATGAGGAACCCGTTGGCGAGGATGAATCCCAGGTTCTCGAGGAGCTGCCGCATCAGGCCGAGCATCCAGCTCGGCGAGATCGAGATGAGTTCGTCGGCATCGAGCAGGGGCGACTGGAGCCCGAAACGCACCATGTAGTCGCTCAGCGTGGCCTCGACCGTCTCGATCTGCTCCGCAAAGAGCCGGTCGAGTTGCGCCTCCGAGCGGCCGAGTTCGACGACGGGGGTCACGATCAGGCCCCCCGCCACCGTCCCGAGGGCGAGGATGACGAGCACCAGGGCGAGAACCGCGACGGACTTGGGAATCCTGTGGTCCGTCATCCAGCGGAGCGGCGTGGAGCACAGGATGGTGAGAAAGAGCGCGAGCACGAAGGAGACGACAAGCGGGGCGGCGGCCCGCATCCCGGCCACGATGATGACGAAGGCCGCCAGGTTCAGGAGGGTCCGGTGTACTCGTGTCGCGTCGTCGCGCATGAAACGAGGGTGCGGGCCGAAGCGAGTCGAGGCAACCCCGGATACGGGTGGTGCCGACACTGGATCGTCGTTGCAGCGCGCGCCTTTCGGCGGATAACTTCGACCGTTCCCTCGTGACCGCGAACATCGGGATGAACTCCCGAGACGAACCGCCGAGAAGAAGCGCTTGACCGAACCGAAGATCCGTGTGCTCGTGGCCAAACCGGGGCTCGACGGCCACGACCGGGGTGCGAAAGTGATGGCGGCCGCCCTCCAGGACGCGGGGATGGAGGTCATCTACACCGGACTCCACCAGACGCCGGAGATGATCGCCGCCACGGCGCTCCAGGAGGACGTGGACGTCGTGGCGCTCTCGATCCTGTCGGGGGCGCACATGACGCTCTTCCCGCGCGTGAAATCGCTCCTCGACGGTCAGGGGATGAACCGCGTGCTCCTCACCGGCGGAGGGATCATCCCCGCCGAGGACGTGGAGGCGCTGAACGACCTCGGCGTCGGTCGCCTCTTCGGTCCGGGGACCTCCACCTCCGAAGCCGTCGACTACATCCGCGCCTGGTTCGAGGAGAACGGGCGCGAGGCCTCCGGGGCGAAAGGCTAGCCGCGGCCGGTGGGCGAAAACGACGACAGCCGGATGGGCGCGCTCGTCGCCGAACTGCGCGAGCTCGAAGCCCGCATCCAGCGTGGCGGCGGGGAAGAGCGCGTGGCCCGGCAGCACGACCAGGGCAAGCTCACGGCCCGCGAGCGGATCGACCTCCTCATCGACGAGGGCGGCGGTTTCCTGGAGATCGGCCTGCTCATCGCGCACGACCGGTACGACGGCAAGGCGCCGGCCGCCGGCGTGGTCACCGGGGTGGGCGAGATCTGCGGGCGCGAGGTCGTCGTCGTCGCGAACGACCAGACGGTGAAAGCCGGGAGCTGGTGGCCCGAGACGATCACGAAGATCCTGCGCGCGCAGGAGATCGCGATGCGGTGCCGCGTGCCGATCGTCTATCTCGTGGATTCGGCCGGCGTGAACCTGCCGTATCAGGGCGGGGTCTTTCCCGGGCAGTACGGCGCCAGCCGCATCTTCTACTACAACTCGATCATGCGACACTACCTGGAGGTGCCGCAGATCTCCGCCGTGATGGGCCAGTGCATCGCGGGCGGCGCCTATCTTCCGGCCCTTTCGGACGTGATCGTGATGGTCGAGGGCACGAGCTTCATGGGTCTCGGCGGGCCGAACTTGGTGAAGGGGGCGACGGGGCAGGAGGTGGAGGCCGAGGAACTCGGCGGGGCGCTCATGCACAACCGCGTGAGCGGCGTGGCGCACTACCGCGTGGCGGACGACCGCGCGTGCATCGAGAAGGTCCGCTCGCTCGTCGCCGGACTCCCCGCCGGACACCGCCCGGACCCCGCCGTCGAAGCGCGGGCGGCGGCGCGCGCCGCGGAAGAGGCCTACGAGCTTCTGCCCGGCGACCACCGCCAGCCCTTCGACATGGAGGCGGTCCTCGAGACGATCCTCGACGAAGGGCCGTTCGAGGAGTTCCAGGCGGACCTCGCGCCGGAGATGCTCACGGGGACGGGGCACATCGACGGCTTCCGGGTGGGGGTCATCGCGAACCGGCGGGGCATGTTCCGGGGCGAGGCCGGCGAACCGCCGAAGTTTGGCGGGATCGTGTACACGGAGAGCGCGGAGAAGGTGGCCTACTTCATGGACCTCTGCGACCGGCACGGCACGCCGCTCCTCTTCGTGCAGGACGTGAGCGGGTTCATGGTCGGGCCGAAGGCGGAGCAGTCCGGGATCATCCGGGCGGGCGCGCGCATGGTCGAGGCCATGGCGACGGCCCGCGTGCCCAAGATCGTGCTCACGATCAACCACGCGAGCGGGGCGGGGTACTACGCGATGGCGGCGCAGGGGTTCGATCCCGATTTCATCTTCACGTGGCCGACAGGGCGGATGGGCGTGATGGAGGGGGAGGCGGCGGTACAGGCCGCGTTCGGACGCAAGCTCGAGGAAGCGGCGGGCGGAGACCTGGACGAGGAGACGGCGGCCGCGATCGAACGGACGCGGGCGGACTACGAGGAGCAACTCGATGCGAAATACGCGGCGGCGCGCGGCTTCGTGGACGCGATCCTGACCCCGGAGGACACGCGGGCGGTACTGTCGCTCGCGCTCCGCTGCTCCCTCGGCAACCCGGGCCCCCATCTCGGGCCCTTCACCCTCCCGGACAGCCTGTGAACGCGCAGCCCGGGGCCCCGGAAGCCGTCGTGCTCGAAGAGGCATCCGCCGCGGTGGGACTCGAGGAGCGGCCGCTCCCGTCGCGCGTCGGGGGCGACGGCGGCCGCCGCGTGCGCGTCGCCTCCGGGCAGGGGTTCTGGGGAGATTGGCAGGAGGCGCCCAAGCTGCAGGTGCGGCGCGGCGCGATCGACTACCTAATGCTCGACTACCTGGCCGAGATCACGATGTCGATCATGCAGAAGCAGCGGGACCGGGACCCGGCCGCGGGCTACGCGCGCGACTTCGTGCCCCTGATGGATGACCTCATCCGCGATCTTCTCGATAGGGAGATCCGCGTGGTCTCGAACGCGGGCGGCGTGAACCCCGAGGGGTGCCGGGCCGAACTCGGGTTCGCCTTCGCGGATGCGTCGCTGCCGCGCCGGCCCCGGGTGGCGGTGATCACGGGCGACGACCTGATGGACTCGCTCGACGACCTCCTCGCGGCGGGACACGAACTCCGCCACATGGAGACGGGGGAGCCGCTCTCCACCGTTCGCGACCGGGTGGCCGCCGCGAACGCGTACCTTGGCGCCGAACCGATCATCGAGGCGCTGCGCCAGGAGGCGGACATCGTCGTGGCCGGGCGCTCGACGGACACCGCGCTCACCTACGCGCCGCTCATGCACGAGTTCTCCTGGTCCGCCGACGACTGGGACCGGCTCGCGCACGGGGTCGTCGCCGGGCACATCAACGAATGCGGCTGCCAGGCCTCCGGCGGGAACTCGCTCGTCGACTGGCGGGAGATCGACCTCACGCTGCCGGGCTATCCCATCATCGAGGCGGCGGAGGACGGGACGTTCGTCGTGACGAAGCACCCGGGGCTTGGCGGGCGCGTGACGTGGGAGACCGTCGCGGAGCAGGTCGTGTACGAACTCGGCGACCCGCGGGAATACATCACGCCGGACGTGGTCGCGGACTTCTCGACCATTCGTCTTCGCGACCTGGGGAAGGACCGGGTCCGCGTCGACGGCGTGGCCGGCCGCTCGCGCACGGACAAGCTCAAGGTCTCTATCGCCTACCACGATGGCTTCAAGACGGTCGGCGCCCTGACCTACGCCTGGCCCGACGCGGTGGACAAGGCACGGCGCGCGGACGAGATACTCCGGGGCCGCCTGCGGCACCTGGGGCTCGAGTTCGACGAGATCCGAACGGAGATCGTCGGCGCCGGCGCCTGTCACGGGCCGCTGGCCGGCGCCCCCTCCGACGACCTGCCCGAGGTCACGCTGCGGGTCGGCGTCCGCAGTCCGGACCGCCACGCCGTGTCGCGCTTCAGCCGGGAGATCGCGCCGCTCATCCTCGCGGGCCCGCCCACCGTCACGGGCTTCGCGGGCGGACGCCCCCGCGTGCAGGAGGTCGTCGCCTACTGGCCCGCGCTCATCGACCGCGGCGTCGTGGAGTCCAACGTGAAAGTGGAGACGATGGAGCTGTGAAGGTGCGCCTGAAGGAGATCGCCTTCGCCCGTTCGGGCGACAAGGGGGACACGGCGAACGTGGGCCTCATCGCTTTTCGACCATCCATTTATCCGTTTTTGGTAAAGGAAGTTACGGCGGAAAGGGTGAAGTATCACTTCAAGGGAATCTGTGAAGGCGAGGTCGAGCGTTTCGAGCTTCCCAACCTGCGTGCGCTCAACTTCCTCCTCCACCGCTCGCTGGGCGGGGGTGGGACCGTGTCGCTCATGCTCGACGCCCAGGGAAAGACGTTCGCCACCGCCCTCCTGAGGATGGAGATCGACGTGCCGGACCATCTCCTGAACCGGGCGGACTAGTGTTCGAATACCTCGAGATAGAGATCGACGAACGGACCGGCGTGAACCGGATCCGTCTCGATCGCGCGGAGCGCCGCAATGCGCTGAGCGGTGCGCTCGTCGCGGAGCTGAAGGAGGCGCTCGCGCTCGCCGAGGCGGACGCCCGGGTGCGCGTGATCGGGATCGGAGGGCGCGGCCCGGACTTCTGCGCGGGCGCCGACCTGGCGGAGGTGCAGGCCTCGGTCGAGGAGGGCGTCATGGCCAGCCTGCGGGAGGCGGAAGCGCTGGGCGAACTCTTCACGCTGCTGAGGAAGCTCTCGAAGCCGGTCGTCGCGATCGTGCATGGTCGCGCGCTGGCCGGCGGGTGCGGCCTCGCGACGGCGTGCGACCTCGTGCTCGCGGCGGAGAGCGCCCGCTTCGGCTACCCGGAGGTGCGGCTCGGCTTCGTGCCCGCGATGGTGACGGCGATCCTGCGCCGGAATCTGGGAGAGAAGCGCGCCTTCGAGCTGATGTCGCTCGGGGACACGATCGATGCGGCGGAGGCGTCGCGGCTGGGCCTCGTGAACCGGGTTTACGCGGACGCGGAGTTCGACGCCGAAGGCTCCGCTTTCCTGGCCGAACTCGCCGGACGGAGCACGTCCGCGCTCGCGCTCACGAAGAAGCTGCTCTACGGGACGGAGGGGCAGAGCTTCGAGGCCGCGATCGCCACCGGCGTCCGCGTGAACGCGATCGCCCGCATGACGGACGACTGCCAGTCCGGCATCCGCGCCTTCCTGGACCGCGGCGGGAAGAGGGGGAAACGGGAGAAAGGGGAGAGAGCATGAGCGAGAACGGTCTGGCTTCGGCGGCGGGGTCGGCCTTCCTGTGGCGGGTCGGGGCGCTTGGCGCCGGCGCGTCGGGCGTCGCCGTGCTCGCGACGGAGGGGGCGCCGCTCACGCTCGCCGTCCTCCTGCTCATCGCGGCGCTCGCCGCGACGGCCGTGCTGCTCGGTGGCGGCGCGCACGGCGCCGCGGTCGAGGGCCGGCTCGACCTGAGCGCCCGTCTCGGGCTCGGGCTGCTCGGCGGACTCCTGGGCGCCGCGGTCTCGGCCGTCGCGCGCTCGGTCGTGGCGGAGTTCGGCTCCATCGGCGCGCTGAGCATGGGACTGACTTCGGGGTGGACGGGGGCGGAGTTCCTGTCGCACCTCGGAAGTGGCGCGGTCTGGGGCCTCATGCTCGGCGTGCTCTACCCCTATCTGTCCGGCTCGCCGGCCGCTCGCGGCGCGACCTTCGCCTTGGCGCCGACCCTCTACGTCGTCATCCGGCTCGGCCTCGGCGAGCCCGCGCTGGACTTCGCGAGGGGGGATCTCCCTCTGCTATCCGCCCTCGCGCTCTACGCGGGACGGGGAGTGTTTGTCGTCTTCTCCATCCTTGCGGTCAACGCGCTGTGGGGGGCGATCGCCGGTGCGACGGTGGGCTGGGGTGAAGCGGGCGACGAGACGCCGGTCGCCCGCCCGATCGACGAATGATCGCCGGTCGCGGACCGGACGACGGGACGGAGGCGTCGACGGCGGTCCGCGACTGGTGGCTGCGGCTGCAGATCGGACTCGGCCTGGCCGGGGGCGCCACGTGGTTCATTGGCGCGCTCACGGAGCAGGATTTCGTCGCCGGCGCGGGCTGCGGCCTGCTCGTCGCGGCCGTCGTCCTCCGCCTGGGACGAAAAAGGGCAAGTTGATCCCGCGTTGATCGCGGGGCGCATTGAGGGGTGTGAAGACCGATGACAGCCCCGGCGCGGGCCGCCCCGCGGCCACCCTCCAGGACGCGCGCGACCTTCTAAGGGACCGGTTCGGCTACGACGACTTCCGTCCCGCCCAGTCGCGCGTGGTCGAAGCCGTCCTCGGCGGCCGGGACACGCTCGCGGTGCTTCCGACGGGTTTCGGCAAATCGGTGTGCTTCCAGATCCCCGCGCTGCTGCGTCCGGGGGCGACGCTCGTCGTGTCGCCGCTCATCTCCCTCATCGAGGATCAGGTCGCCGGGGCCGCGCGCCGGGGCATGCGGGTGCTGGGCTGGACGAGCGCCACGCCGCGGGAAGCGGTGGACGAGGCGCTCGAGCGCGCCCGCCGGGGCGAACTCGACCTCCTGTATCTCGCGCCTGAGCGCCTGGAGAGCCGGGCCGTCTGCGATCGCCTGCGCGAAGTCGGCGTGGGGGGCATCGCCGTGGACGAGGCGCACTGCGTTTCCCAGTGGGGGCACGACTTCCGTCCGTCGTACCTCCGGATCGGACGCGCGAGGCAGAGGATGGGGAGTCCGCCGCTGGCGGCCCTCACGGCCACCGCGACGTGGCGCACGCGGCGCGACATCGAGCGCTTCCTGGGGATGAGACGGGCGATCCGCATCTTCGTGCCCGCGAACCGTCCGAACCTGCGCTACTCCGTGGAAATGGCCTCCGACACGGGCCAGGCCTATCGGCGCGTGCGGCGCGAGGTGACGGCGTGCCGGGGGGCGTCGGCGATCGTCTACGCGCGCACGCGGGGACTGAGCGCGCAGCTTGCGATCGCGCTCTCGAGGACCGGGGTGCCGAGCGCCCCGTATCATGCGCGTCTGCCGATCGAACGACGCCAGGCGACGCAACGGGCCTTCCTGGACGGGAGCATTCGAGTGGTCTGCGCCACGACCGCGTTCGGCATGGGGATCGACCACCCGCACGTGCGTCTCGTCGCGCATCTCGGCGCGCCGCAATCGCTGGAGGAGTACGTCCAGGAAGCGGGTCGCGCCGGCCGTGACGGCGAATCGGCGCGCTGCGTGATGGTCGCGATCCGCGGGAGTCGCCGCCGCGCCCTTCCGTTCGGCCGGCGCGAGCGCCACCGGCCGGGCAGCCCGCCGCCCGGCTCCGACCGGGCCGCCGCCGACACCGAACGGCGCGCCGCCATGCGAGCCTACGTCGAAACCGCCGCCTGCCGCCGGGCGGCCATCGCCGCCTACTTCGGCGAACGCGCTCCGGTCTGCGATGGATGCGACAACTGCGATCGCGGAGGGAGCGTCAGAACGACCAGGACACGCCGAAGATGGCGATCACGGGGAGGGACGCGAGCGGGGCGGGACGCGTGAGCGGCTGGTCCGCCGTCGTCTGATAGAAGAGCGCGTCCCGGCGATCCAGCGCGTTGAGCACGCGCACATACGGGGCGATTTCGAAGGACGAGCGGCCGATGGTCGCGACCCAGCGTCGCGAGATCTCCGCGTCGACCCGGAGATACGAGTCCTCCGGCGCGCCCGAAAGCACCGGCAGGGGATCGTCGCCGCTCGGGGCGCCCTTCTCCTCGCGCCCCGCGGTCACGGACGCGAAGGACAGGCCGGCCCCGTACGCGAGCCGGAGGCCGAAGTCGAACTCGCGGACGCCCGAGGAGAGTCCGCCGCTCAGGAGTTGCCGGCCCACGAACGGGGTCTCTTCATCCGGATCGTTCGTCCACACGAACGCGATGGAGTAGCCGACCCAGCCCCGGACCGGGCCCTCCTTCGCCTGCAGCCACAGATCCCCGCCCCCGGAGTAGAGCTGATTGGCGTCCGGTAGATCGTCGAAGGACTTGAGGTAGCTTTCGATGCCGACATCGACGCCGTTCTCGAGCGAGTTCGAGAATCCGACCACGAGGTGAGACGCTCCCGCGATGCTGGACCCCGGCGTCGTCGGCGGGACGTAATCGGGATCCAACACGGGCAGGACGCCGCCGATGACGGGTCCGGTGAGGTCGCCCGAGAGGATGGATTCGGGCCCGCGCACAACCTGAAAGAACCTCCCTGCGGAAAGACGGACGTCCGCCGCCTCCGTGACGTGCCAGGTGACGGTGCCCCGCGGCGCGAACTTCGCGCGCCGGGAGGGGGCGAAGTAGCTCGTCCGGAATCCACCTCTCACCTCGATCTCCGGGGCCACCTGCCAGATGGCCTCGCCCCAGCCGGCCACCACGTTGGCGCGCCGCACCGCGTGGGTCACGTCGTGCGCCGTTCTGCCGCCGAGCACCGTCCGCCGGTCCACCACGGTCTCGTACGAGTCGAAGCCGCCGCCCGCGGCCCAGCGTATCTCGCGACCTCCCGACTCGAACAGCGCCTCCGTCCGGGTTCGTACGGTCCGCGCGATGACGTCCGCGAAGGAGACCTCGAAGTCCAGTTCCTTGTCGCGCGGCAACGGCAGACCCGTGCCGAACCGTCCGTGGGCGCCCCTCAGCGTGAACGTGCCGTCGGCCAGCCGAACGCGATAGCTCGCCGACCCCGCCAGGTTGCCCCAGTAAGCCGACTCCACCGCTCCGGCGTCCTCGAGCCGCCCGATGTCGAGCCGCACGGATTCGCGGTTCCAGAATCCGGTCGCGGTGAACTTTCCGGGTCCCAGGCGATAGTCGAGCCGGCCCAGGACATCGCCGTACCCATACGGCATTTCCTGCTCGTTCGTGATGATCGGATAGCCGAGTCCGTGAAGTGCCCGACCGCTGAGAAGCACCCGCCCGGCGGGTCCGATGGGGCCCTCCGCCCGCACGGTGCCGCCCAGCATGTCGGCCGCGCCGGCGACGCGGAACCGCTCCGCGTCTCCCTCGCGAATCTTGAGGTCGAGGACGTAGGAGAGTCCGCCGTCGTAGCGGGCCGGCGTCCCGCCGATGTACAGGGACGCCTCGTCGAGTACGCCGTCCGGAAAGGCGTCGAGGAGTCCACTGAGGTGGAACGGCGCATAGACCGGCGCGCCATCGAGCAGCACGAGCTTCAGGTCCGACGCGGCACCCCGCACGTAGAGCACGCTGGTCGGATCCGCGGGATCGATGCCGGTTTCATCCAGCGTCAGACCCGCCTCCGCCACGCCCGGAGATGAATCCAGCGCGCGGAGTTCCGTTTCCCCCTCCTCCCGGAACCCGTCTCGGGTGAGGCCCGGGGCGGGCAGCCGCCGCGCGAGGATGTGGGCGAACAGGCTCGGCATCGCGACGGGCCGCCGCTCCAGCGCCAGGTCGAGCGGGACATCGCCGCCCGCCGGAACCAGGATGCTGGCGGCGAGCGGGTCGCGATCCAGCGCCCGCGCGACGAGATGGATGGGTCCCGCCGGGAGCCCTTCCGCCCGGTAGAAGCCATTGTCATCCGTCACGAGGAACCAGGAAAACTCGGGAAAGCGGACCTCCACCGAAGCGGCGGCGATCGGCGTCTGGGATTCGGCGCGCAGCACGCGGCCGAAGACGGCGCCGACAACCGGCGCTTCCTCGGAGGGCGGGGGCGGCGGAGGATCCTGAGCGAGAACCGGGGGAGCGAAGAAGCAGGTCGAAACCGGTCCGAGGAGCAGGGCGAATCGCCACGGATGGGAGACGGGCCCCGGCCTTCGGTACATGGGCTTCGTCATCCCGGGATCCACCCCTCGAGGCTAGCGGTCCGTCAGGTCACCGTCGTCCACCAGTGCGGCGGCCGTTACCCGCGCTGCTACCCGTCGGCGCCGAGAAAGATCTCCACGGGACTCGCAGCGGCCGAATCCGTGCGCCGCAATTCGCCGCCCTCGAGGCGGACGACCTCGCTCTCGTCGATGACTACAGAACCGATCGCGGCGCCCCGCGGCAAGGTCACGCGGATCTCATCCGCCGCTCCCGCGACCTCGATGACGCCCGGCTCCACATGGAAGCTCGCGTCACGGGCCGTCACCGTGGCCGTCTCGTCGTCGGACAGTTCGACCGTCAACCGCGTGTCTTCGTGCCAACCGACGACCAGGATGCGCACGGCGCCCTCGCGGGGATCCACCGACACCCGGGAAGGTCCGGCGTCCCCGGCGACCTGGGAATCGCCCGCGATCCAGGCCGCAACCACATCGATGCCGCCGTCGACCCAGCCCCTGACCGGCGATCCCGGCACCGCGTAGGCGCCCGCGGCGACGAGAAGCGTAATCCCCGCGGCCACCGCGACGGAGCGGCGGCTCAGCCTTGCCCAGCGCCGCGCCCTCGCGCTCGCGAGAGACGCCGGCGCCCGGCGCGCGGCTTCCCGCAGCGCCGCCGGCATCTCGCGCCGCGACTCCGGCACCGAGAGCAGGTCGAGCGCCGCCGTCGCGCGCCGCGTCGCGAAGCGCATTTCCTCGAGGCGCGCCGCGCTCTCCGGGCACGCCGCCAGGCGCGTCTCGACGGCTCTCCGTTCTGCTGTGGTCAGCTCACCGTCGAGCAGAGCGAGCAGCGCTCCGTCGTCGACATGTGGCTGTTCACGCGTAGACATACTCAATCCTCACTATTTTCAACGCAGATTTCCAGTCGCATCCCGACCCGTCACCCATCGTCCCCCCCTCGCCGTCCCCGACCGGTCTCGTCCTCCACGATCCGCGGATCCAGCGCCTCCGTGAACCGGCGCAGCGCCCGCGCAAGCAGCGTTCCCACCGATCCCGGCGCGACTTCGATCACCTCGGCGATCTCGGCGTACCGGAATCCTTCCTCTCTCATCAACAGCAACTGACGGTCGCGTTCAGGCATCTCCGCCAGCGCGGCGCGCACCGCCGCGACCCGTTCAGCCCGCACGACCGACTGGTCCGGCAACTCCGCCGGATCGTGCGCGAGGTCCGCCTGTTCGTAGCGCTGCGACAGCAACCGCCGCCGCCGCGAACTCATGCGAGCGTCGTCCCGCACCAGGTTCGTCGCCACCGTAAACAGCCAGCGCCGTACCTCCTCGTCCGGAAGAGACTGGTCCAACAGCCGAACGAACGCCTCTTGCACGACGTCCGCCGCAAGGTCGGCGTCACCCACCATCCGGTCGACATACCGAAGGAGTGGCGTCCAGTGGCTCTTGTATGCCGCCTCGAAGTCCACGGTTCTCCCCTCCACACCGTTGCCGGTACGCGAAGAGCGCCGCGGGCTTGCACCCTTGCCATCCATAGGGTCAACGCCTGCCGGGGCCCGATCGTGACGCGTCCGGGGTGCACCAGTTGCTTGGGCGGGAGGCCCGCCTCCGGTACGTTAGGCGGGTGGCGTCCCGAAGTCACAGCCCGCCCGCCGCCGGGCCAAGCACCCGACCCCGGCGCGCCGCCGCTTGCAACGCCGGCTGCACGCACCGAACCGAGGAGTGAATGGGAGACCCGAGTTTCTACCTGGAAGACCACCATGAGATGATGCGCGAGATGGTGCGCGAGTTCGCCGAGGCGGAGATCGCTCCGGTCGCGGCCCGCTACGATGAGTCGGAGGATTTTCCGTGGGACACCGGCGCCCTCATGTCGGAACTGGGCCTGTTCGGGATTCCGTTCGAGGAGGGGCTGGGCGGCGCCGGCATGGACCTTCTCGCCGCGTCGATCGCCGTCGAGGAACTCGCCCGCGTGGACGCCAGTCATTCGATCATGATCGGAGCGCACACGAGCCTGGCCGCGACCCCGATCGCGCGCTGGGGGACGGAGGCGCAGAAGGAACGGTTCCTGCGGCCCCTCGCGAGCGGCCGCGTACTGGGCGGATTCGGGCTCACGGAGCCGGGGTCGGGCTCCGATGCGGGCGGCATGCGAACGACGGCCCGGAAGGCCGGCGACCGGTGGATTCTGAACGGCCGCAAGACGTGGATCACGCACGGCGGCGTGGGCGAGGTGTTCGTCGTCGGCGCCCTCACGTCGCCCGAGAAGGGCTCGCGCGGCATCACGGCGTTCGTCCTCACCAAGGAAACGTGCGATCTCGAAGATGCCGCGCGCGTCGGGTTCGGCCACTCCCCGGAGCTCGACCCGATGCCGGGGTTCAGCGCCGGGCAGAAGCTGCGCAAGCTGGGCTGGAACGCTTCCGACACGCGCGAACTCACGCTGGAGGACGTGGAGGTTCCGGAGGAGAACGTGCTCGGCGAAGTGGACCGCGGTTTCCCCATCTTCCTCGACACCCTCGACGGCGGACGGATCGGGATCGCCGCCCACGCGATCGGGATCGCGCAGGGGGCGCTGGACCAGACGGTCCGCTACACGGGCGAGCGGAAGCAGTTCAGCAAGAAGATCCACGATTTCCAGGGCGTCCGCTTCATGCTTGCCGAAGCGCAGACGCGCATTCACGCGGCGCGGCTCATGATGCACCACGCCGCGCACCTCCGGATGGCGGGAACGAGGCACAAGAAGGAGGCCGCGATGGCCAAGCTCTTCGCCTCGGAGACGGCGATGGACGTGACGACGATGGCGGTGCAGCTGCACGGCGGGTACGGCTATTCGCGCGAGTATCCCGTCGAACGGATGATGCGGGACGCGAAGATCACGGAGATCGGCGAAGGGACCAGCGAGATCCTGAAGATCGTGATTTCAAGGGAGATGCTGCGCGAAGCGGGCTCCCTCGATTAGTTTGGGGTCGCAGTTTCAGCCGTGCGTCACGGCTGTCAGCGGAAACCGGGCAGCAACGAACAGATACACGAACCCCCGGGCAGCGTCCGGCGGTTCGCAGCGAAGAATCGAGTCTTACAGGATGCCAGCCCTCTGGTAGCACAATCGGGCGCGGCGAACCCGGGCGCGCTAATGTAACGTGCGCCGCGAGATCGTCGTAAACGCCACGACCCGCGAAAAACGGGTCGCGATCGTAGAAGACCGCAAGCTCGTCGAACTGATGTACGAACGGCCCGACGAGCGCCGCATCGTCGGCGATATCTATCTCGGCGTGGTCGAAGCGATCGTGCCCGGACTTCAGGCCGCCTTTGTCGACATCGGCGCCGAGAAGTCCGCCTTCCTGCACGCCTCCGATCTACAGTCCGACGAAGATCCCGATGAAGACGGGAACGGGGGACGGGAACGAAACGGGGGACGTCGGAGGGCGCGCAACGAGAACGCTCCCCGCATCGAGGAAGCGATCCGCAAGGATCAGACGCTCCTCGTCCAGGTCGTGAAGGAGCCCATCGGCACGAAGGGGGCCCGCGTCACGACGCAGGTCTCCCTCCCGGGCCGCTTCCTCGTGTACATCCCGGACTCATCCCACGTCGGCGTCAGCCGCAAGATCGGCGACCGGGAGACGCGTGCCCGTCTGCGAAGCATGGTGCGGGACATCCTCGGCGACGACGGCGGAGTCATCGTCCGAACCGTCGGCGAGGAGTTGACGAAGGAAGCCTGCGAGCGGGAACTCAAGTCGCTGCGCAAGACGTGGCAGAAGGTGCGGCGGCGACAGAAGGGGATGAAGGCGCCCGCCCTCGTGTACCAGGACGCGCGGCTGACGTCCGGCATCATCCGCGACCTCTTCAGCGACCGGATCGACCTGCTCACGGTGGATTCGGCGGAGCTGTACCACGAGATCCGCTCCTATCTCGGACAGGTGGATCCGGATCTGCTCGAGCGCGTGAGCCGGTACGACGGCGCGGCGCCCATCTTCGACGAGTTCGGGATCGAGGAGGAGATCCGGCGTGCGTTCGGCCGCACCGTCTACCTGAAGTCCGGCGGCCATGTCGTGATCGAACAGACGGAGGCCCTCGTCTCGATCGACGTGAACACGGGGCGCTACACGGGTCGCCGCGACCCGGCGAAGACCATCCTCAAGACGAACCTCGAGGCGGCGGGAGAGATCGCCCGCCAGCTCCGCCTGCGCGACGTGGGCGGGATCATCGTCATCGACTTCATCGACATGAACGAGGAGGAGTCGCGCAACAAGGTCGTGCAGCAGATGAGGACGCTGCTGGGCCACGACCGCGCGCGCACGAAGGCGTTCGGACTCTCCGAACTCGGCCTGCTCCAGCTGAGCCGGCAGCGCGTGAGCCCCAGCCTGCACCAGCGAATGATGGAACCGTGTCCCTACTGCGAGGGCGCGGGGAGAATCCTGGCTTCCGAGACCGTGGTACGCCGGCTGGAGCGGGCGCTGGACCGGGTCGCCGCGGCCGGCCGGGAGAGCGGGATCACGATCCTCACACACCCGGTGATCGCCCTCCACCTGCTGGAGCGCGAGCGCGAGTTCCTGGGCCGAATGAGGAGCAACGGCGGGATTGCGATCGATCTCCGCGACGACCCTCTGCTGGGTCTCGACGAGTTCCGGCTCCTCGCCCATCCGGCCGATGCCGACGTCACGAAGAAGTACATTTCGAGCTAGCCATCGCCGGCCGTTCCGACCGTTGGAGGCGTATCGGATTCGCGCCGTTTTGTTTGACACATCCGCCCGGCGCGGGTACTCTCAGCGGCTCGCAATCCTGCGAATTCCAGCAGCATTTCAGCGGTGATCTGACGATATGTACGCGATTTTCAAAGCCCAGGGAAAGCAGTTTCGCGCGGTGGAGGACGCGGTGCTCCGCATCCCCTCCCTCGAGGCCGAGCCCGGGGACACGGTCAAGTTCGAAGACGTGCTGCTCGCCGAGCAGGACGGGGCTGTCCATGTGGGAGCCCCGTGCGTGACGGGAGCGTCGGTCGCGGCCGAGGTCGTGAGCCACGGTCGCGGCGAGAAGATCATCGTCTACAAGATGAAGCGGCGGAAGGGCTACCGGCGGAAGCAGGGTCACAGGCAGGGTTACACGGAGATCCGCATCCTCGGTATCGATCTGCCCGGCGAACCGCACAAGGCGGCGGCGAAGCCGAAGGCTGCGGCGCCCAGGCCCAAGGCTGCCCCGAAGCCGAAGGCCGCTCCGAAGGCCAAGGCCGCGCCGAAGGCCGAAGCCGCGCCCGCTCCGAAGGCCGAGGCGGCGGCGGTGGACATCACGCCCGTCGCGCGGAAGCTGGCGGAGGAGCACGGACTCGACCTGACCGCGATCGAGGGGACGGGCAAGGACGGCCGCATCCTCAAGAGCGACGTGGACAAGGCCATTGCGGTGAAGGAAGGCGACTGATGGCGCATAAGAAAGGTGTCGGCTCCAGCCGCAACGGACGCGATTCGAACCCGCAGTACCTCGGCGTCAAGAAATACGGCGGCGAGCACGTGGTCGCGGGCAACATCCTCATCCGGCAGCGGGGCACGCCCTTCCACCCGGGTCGCAACGTCGGCCGGGGGAAGGACGACACGCTGTTCGCGCTCACCGACGGACAGGTCGAATTCCACCGCCGGCGGGGCCGCCGCTTCGTCAGCGTCGTGACGCCGGCGTCCTAGCGTCGCGACACCGGCCCGCCGCGAGCTCGCAGCCGCACCGCCACCGGCTGCCAGCCGCGCCGGGCAATCCCCGCCCCCTCGGAATCCCGTGAGGGTTCCGCTCAGGAGCCCTTGAACTCGGGCTTCCGCTTCTCCAGGAAGGCGCCCACGCCCTCCGCCATGTCGTCCGTCGAGAAGAGGAGCGAGAACCAGCTCCGCTCGAACTTCAGCCCCTCGTCCAGCGGCATCCGTCGCGCGGCGAGGATGGACTCCTTGGCCGCCTGAAGCGCGACGGGGCTGCGGCTCGCGATGTTCGACGCGAGTTCCATCACGTGACCCTCGAGTTCCTCGGGGGCGACGGCCGCCTCCACGAGGCCGATCTGCTCGGCCTTCTCCCCCGGGATCAGCTCGCCGCTCATCACGAGCCGCATCGCCCAGCCCTCGCCGACGAGACGCGGGAGCCGCTGCGTGCCGCCGGCGCCGGGGATGAGTCCGAGGTTGATCTCCGGCTGGCCGATGCGGGCCGAGGTCGAGGCCACCCGCATGTCGCACGACATGGCGAGTTCGCAGCCGCCGCCGAGGCAGAAGCCGTTGATCATCGCGATGACGGGTTTGGGGAAGGACTCGATCGCGCTGTACATGTCGCCGCGCGTCATGCTGCGGTACTGCTCGACGGGACGCGCGTCCTTGAACTCCGAGATGTCGGCGCCCGCGATGAAGGAGCGGTCGCCCGCCCCCGTGATGACGACGACGCGGACCTCGTCGTCCGCCGCCAGGCGGTCGAGCGCGCCGAAGATGGCGCAGCGGACGGCGCCGTTCAGCGCGTTGAGCTTCTCCGGCCGGTTGACCGTGAGCTTGGCGATATGTCCGTCGAGCTTCTCGACGAGAAGAACGTCACTCATGACGACTCCACGCTAAAGGTTGGCGGTTTCGGGCGGCGCGGGTTCAGGCCTCGTGGGTGGTGCGGCCGCCGACGACGGTGCGGACGACCTCGATCTCCTTGATCGCGTACGGGTCGGCCGCGTGGGGATCGTCGCCCAGGATGACGTAGTCCGCCAGCTTCCCCGCGGTGATCGAGCCCTTGATGTTCTCCTCGAAGGAGGCGTGCGCCCCGTTGATCGTGCAGATGCGGAGCGCCTCGGGGACGGAGATCTTCTGGCTCGGGCCCCATTCGCGTCCCTGCATGTCCGTGCGGGTGACCATGCTCTGGATCGCCATCAGCGCCTCGAACGGCCCCGGCGGGTAGTCGGACGCCCCCGCCACGGGGATGTCGTAGTCGAGGAAGCGGCGGTGGGCGAACATCCATTCCATCTTCTCCGGCCCGTATTCGCCCCACTTGTTCCCGTGGAAGTGGATGTACGTGTAGAAGGGCGTCGGGATGGCGCCGATGTCCTTGATCCGTTGCAGAAGGGGATCGTCCACGAGCGAGCAGTGCTCGAGGCGGAAGCGGGGATCGGCCTGCGGCATCTCGCGCTGGACCCGCTCGTATGCGTTGAGGCACATGTCGATCGTCTTGTCGCCGTTCGCGTGGATCGCGATCTGGAAGCCGGCGCCGACGGCGTCGTCCACCGCCCGGTGGACGTCCTCCTGGGTCATGGTGCTGATGCCGTAGTCGTCCGGGCGCCCGACGTACGGGGTCCGCATCGCCATCGTGCGCTCCGAGGCGGAGCCGTCCGCGCTGTACTTGACCGCGCCGATGCGCAGGTTCTCGTCGCCGAAGCCGGTGCGAACCCCCGCCTGCTTGAGCGCCGAGAAGAGCAGGCTGCCGCCGGAGGGAAAGTAGTACATGCGGAAGCGGAGGTCTCCGGCGTCGTAGGCGTCCTGCAGCGCGGTGAGGCCCTGGCTGTTCCCGCCCGTCTCGTGGACCGAGGTGATGCCGGCCGCGGACATCAGTTGGCCGATGAGGGCGACGCCGGCCTGGCGGTCGTCCCGCGTGCTCCCGCCGGGAACGAGGCGCTGCAGCGGGCGGCGCGCGAGCGAGGCGACCTTGCCCGTGAGTTCGCCGTCCTCGCGGTAGAAGTGCCCGCCCGTCGGGTCCGGCGTGTCGACGGTGATCCCGGCCAGTTCGAACGCCTTCGAGTTGTAGACGCTCGTGTGCCCGCCCCGGTGCGTGACCTGGACCGGGTGGTCGGGGACGGCCTCGTCGATGTCGCGCCGGTTCAGCGGACGCCCCTCCTCGATCTTCGTGTCGTCGTAGAGGAAGCCGACGACCCACTCGCCCGGAGGCGTGTTCTGCGCGCGCTCGCGGAGCGCGGACTTCATCCCCTCGATCGTGCGGATGTTCATGTCCACCTGCGTGAGGTGGCGCATGCCGGCGGAGGAGGGGTGGTTGTGGGCGTCGATGAAGCCGGGGACGACGGTGCCGCCGCCCGCGTCGATGCGCTGCGTGCGCGGTCCGATGAGGTTGGCGATGTCGTCGTTCGAACCCACGGCGAGGAAGCGGCCGCCCTTCACGGCGAGCGCCTCGGCCCGGGGGTTCGCGTCGTCCACCGTGTAGACGTTCGCGTTGGTCACGACCTGGTCCGCGTGCGCGGAGCCGCCGGCACCGGCCTGCCCGCCGCTCCCACCCTGCGTGCCGCAGCCCGCCAGGGCCGCGCCCCCGGCCGCGAGCCCGGACAGGGCCATGAACTCCCGGCGATTGACCTCGCTCATCTTCGCCTCCTCAGGCCTCGTATGTCGCGCGCCCGCCGACGACGGTGCGCAGAATCTCGATGTCCTTGATCGCGAACGGGTCGGCCGTGTGCGGGTCCTCTGCGAGAATCACGAAATCCGCCAGCTTTCGCGCGGTGATCGATCCCTTGATCCCTTCCTCGAAGGCGGCGTGGGCTCCGTTGATCGTGCACACGCGGAGCGCCTCCTCGACCGTGATCTTCTGGCTCGGGCCCCACTCGCGTCCCTGCATGTCCGTGCGCGTGACCATGCTCTGGATGCCCATCAGCGTCTCGAACGGCCCCGGCGGATAGTCGGAGGCGCCCGCCACGGGGATCCCGTAGTCGATGAAGCGGCGGTGCGCGAACATCCACTCCATCTTCTCGGCGCCGTACTCGCCCCACTTGTTCCCGTGGAAGTGGACATAGGTGTAGAACGGCGTGGGGATCGCGCCCACGTCCCGGATCCTGCGCAGGAGATCGTCGTTGACGAGCGAGCAGTGCTCGAGGCGGAAGCGGGGGTCGGCCTGCGGCATCTCCCGCTGCGCGCGCTCGAAGGCGGTGAGGCACATGTCGATCGCGAGATCGCCGTTCGCGTGGATGCCGATCTGCCACCCGTTCCGGACCGCGTCGTCCACCGCGTGGTGGATCCCCTCCTGATCCATCGTGAGGATGCCGAAGTCGTCGGGGCGTCCGACGTAGGGCGTTGACATGGCCATCGTGCGCTCGGAGGCGGAGCCGTCCGCCACGTACTTGATCCCGCCGACTCTCACCCACTCGTCCCCGAAGCCGGTCCGGATGCCCGCAGCCTTGAGGGAAGCGAAGAGGAAGGAAGCGTCGCCCGCGTTGGGGAAGACGTAGGCGCGGAAGTGGAGTTCGCCCGCCTCGTAGGCGTCCTGATAGCTCACGAGATCATTGCCGGCGCCGGTCTCGTGCACGGAGGTGAGGCCGGCCGCCGCCATGCGTTCGCCGATGAGGCGGATGCTCTCCTGCCGCTCGGCGCGCGTCGTCCCGGCGGGGATGAGGCTCTCGAGCGGGTCCTTGGCGTGTTCAGCGACGCGTCCGGTGAGTTCGCCGTTCTCCTTGTAGTACTTTCCGCCGGGCGGGTCCGGGGTGTCGGCGGTGATGCCGGCGAGTTCGAACGCCCGGGAGTTGTAGACGCCGGTGTGGCCGCCGCGGTGGGTGACGGAGACGGGGTGGTCCGGGACCGCGTCGTCGATGTCCGCGCGGGTCAGCGGACGCCCGTCCTCGAGCTTCGTGTCGTCGTAGAGGAAGCCCTGCACCCACTGGCCCGGCGGCGTGTTCTGGGCGCGCTCGCTCAGCGCGCTCTTGATGCCTTCGATGGAGCGCACGTCGAGGCTCACCTGCTTGAGGTGCTTGGTGCCGGAGTAGAAGGGATGGTTGTGGGCGTCGATGAAGCCGGGGACGACGGTGTGGCCGGCGGCATCGATCACGTCGGTGCCGGCGCCGATGAGGTTCGAGACGTCGTCGCTCGAGCCTACGGCGAGGAAGCGGCCGCTCTTCACGGCGAACGCCTCGGCGCGCGGCAGGTCGTCATCCACGGTGTAGACGGTCGCGTCGCGGACGACGAGGTCGGCGTGGCCTCCCGCCGCGGTGCCGGCGGTGGGGCGGGATCCGGCTCCGGGGTCTCCGGCGCCGCAGCCGGACAGCGCCGCGCCTCCCGCGGCGAGGCCGGAGATCGCCATGAAGTCACGCCGCGTGAAGTCGCTCATCCGGTCTTCCTCCGACGGTGGATCGGTTTGGCGTTCCCTACTTTAGCTCGACGAGTTGGTCGGGGTCCACGCGCACGACGATGTAGGTGATCGTCTCCGTGATCTCGCTGAAGCCGTGCGGCGAACCCGCCGGAATGATGAGCATGTCGCCCGGGCCGATGTCCTGGCTCTCCCCGCCCACGATCCCGCCCACGGCACTGGGGCCGGTGAGCGTCCGCACCGTCTGTCCTTCCGGGTCCAGTTCCCGCGCGTTCGACAGTTCGCCGCCCGTCACCAGCGTGCCGCGGCCCGAGACGACGTAGTAGACCTCGGTCTGCTTGTGGTGCTGGATCGCCCCGAGCGACGTGGTCGGCGGGCGCTGGACGACGCCCACGCCGGCGTTGTGTCCGCCCGCGTCGATGTGCCGGATCGCCTGGTCGCTGACCCGCCCGTCGGGCGCGTTCGCGATCGTGGCGAGAATGTCGGCGGCGGAGATGTAGGTGGCCGGCGGGTTGTCCGGGCGGTCGCCCGGCGCCGCGCTCCAGAGGACACCCGCCGCGAGGGCGGCGACGATGAGCTTCGACATGGTCCGGCTCCCGTTTCGATTCATGGAGAGATGAGACGGTCCGCGGATTCTAGGGACGGCCGAGGGTCCCGGTCCACGGCTCGGCCCACGGCTTGCGGGGCGACCGGCGTTCCCGCGGGAACGTTTCCCGGCGGGCGGCTGTCCCGCGGGCGGGTTTTCTGCGTACGTTTTCGGAAGTCCGAGACGAACCCAGGTCAGATCACGCAGGAGTAGTCGGATGAACGGTTGGAGCCGCCGCAACTTCGTCAAGACGACCGCCGCCGCGGGGCTCGCGCTTCCCGCCGCGCCGGCTCTCGCCGCGCACGCGCCCCCCGATGCCCGCTCGCCTACGCCTCCTGTCCCCGGGTCGGACGACGATCCGCTGGGGATCCGGGGTGAGTTCCCGGTCACCGAGGAGTTCGCGTATCTGAATACGGCCTCCACGGGACCGCTCCCGCGTCCGGTGCACGAGGCGCTCGTCGCGTACGCGGACGAGAAGCTGAGCTACAACGATCCGGGGAGCCGCGGACGGGCCACGGCCCGCGCCCGCAGCCGCTTCGCGAGCCTGTTCGGGGCGGACGAGGACGAGATCGCGCTCCTCTTCTCGACCAGCGACGGCGAGAACATGGTGGCGAAGGCGATCGACTGGCAGCCGGGCGACAACGTGGTCATCGACGAACTCCACTTCGTCACCGCCTTCGTCGTGTACCGCGAGCTCGAGCGACGTCACGGAGTCGAACTCCGGATCATCCCCTCGCGCGAAGGGCGCGCCCAGCCCGAGGACTACGACGCCTACACCGACGACCGCACGCGCCTCATCAGCGTGGCGTGGGTCTCCAACCGGAACGGGTTCCGGCACGACCTGCCGACGCTGGCCGAGATCGTGCACGCACGGGGCGGCTACCTGTTCGCCGATGGGATCCAGGCGTTCGGCACGTTCCCCACGAACCTCCACGACGAGGGCGTCGACTTCGCGTGCGGTAACGGCTACAAGTGGCTCTTCGCCGACTTCGGCTGCGCGCCACTGTACGTGCGCCGGGAGCACCATGAGTGGATGCAGCCCGACCGCTTCGGGCATGGGCACGTGGCCGAGACGCTCCCCGAGCACCAGTACCGGCTGAAGACGGACGCGCAGAAGTATGAGTACGCGAACCCTGCCTACGGCCCGATCGCCGCCATGGACGCCGCCCTGGGGTTCCTCGGCGACGTGGGGCTGGAGCGGATCGCGGAGCACACGCACGCGCTCGCCGGCCAGCTCCGGGAGGGGGCCGCGGACCTCGGCATGAAGCTCTTCACGCCGCCCGCCAACCCCTCGGCGATCGTCAGTTTCTACCACGGCATGGATCCGGATGAACTCGGCGCCGCCCTGCGCACGGAAGGCGTGTTCTTCACCTACCAGGAGGGAGGGGAACTCCTCCGCGCCGCCGTCGCGATGTTCAACAACCGCGAAGACGTAGACCGCCTCCTCGGGGTGATCGCCGCCCGCGTCTAGGGGGTCGGCACCGGCGCGCGGGGGAGACCCGCATCCTCGAGGCGCCGGTTCAGGCGGGACAGGTCGTCGCTGAGCATCCGTTCCAGGGTCCGCAGGTGCCCGTCCAGCTCCGCGGACAGCTCGTTGAAGACCGCCTGGTACGCGTCGACCGGGGTGCCGTCTCCCCGCTCCAGGTGGCTGCGCAGGCCGGTCAGGCGGTCGTTCAGCTTGATGGGGAACGCGATCTTGTCCTTCGGGCTCTGGTTCCGGAGCTGGTAGAGTTCTCCCGCGACTGCCTCGATCCCCGCCGCGAAGGCGGATGCCTCGTCCCGGAGAGCGTCGTCCTCGACGTCCGCGACGATCGCTTCGATTCGGGAGAGGAGATCGCGGGCGAGGATGACGCTCGCGTTCGCCCGGCTCTCGGCGTCGCGGATCGCCAGGGCGAGGCGGAACTGATCGGTGAAGGCGGCGGGGGGAATGTCCCGGAGCCTCGGGTCGGGGCGCACGTCGAACGTCTCCTCCCCGGTCGCTCCGTCGGTGGTCAGTCGCGCGACGTAGCGCCCCGGCGGCGCCCACGGGCCCAACGCGGGGTTGCCGCCCTCGAGCACAATCCCCGGGAACGTCACCGCGCCCGGGTAGCGGAGGTCCCAGCGAATCCGGTGAGTGCCCCCGCCCACCGTTTCGTCGACGAGGGTGCGGACGGGTTCGCGGTCGTCCGTCAGGATGTCGAGTCGCACGTGGACCTCCGGCCCGCTCACCCGAAAGTCGATCACGGCGGGGATCGATCGGCGAACCGCGTCGGCCGGGGAGAAGAGGTGTACGTCGGCGGTCGCGACGTCCGCCCGTAGCTGCCGGAGCGTTTCGATGTCATCGAGGACCCAGAAGGAGCGGCCGTGCGTGCTGATCACGAGGTCGCGCTCCTCGACCGATATCCCGGTGACGGGCGTATCGGGAAGCCGGAACGACAGGTCGCTCCAACTCGAACCGCCGTCAAGGGAAACGAACACGCCGTGCTCGGTGCCCGCGTACAGGAGCCCGGCGCGCTCCGGATCCTCCCGGATGACGCGAACGAAGGCACCCTCGGGAATGCCATCGGCGATCCGGGTCCAGTTCGCCCCGTAGTCGTCCGTCCTCCACGCGTACGGCGCCCGGTCGTCCATCTCGTACCGGATCCCGGCCACGTGGGCGCTCGCGGGCTGGTGCGGAGACACCTCCACGGTCATGACGCGCGTGTGCGGGGGTATGTCGGGCGGCGTGACGTCCCGCCAGTTGTCGCCGCCATCGAGCGATACGTGCACGAGACCGTCGTCGGATCCGGTCCAGATCGTCTCCGGATCGTGCGGCGAAAGCCCGATCGAGTAGAGCGTGCCGTAGATCTCGGGCCCGTCCTGGTCCTTGATGACGGGGCCACCGGAGTCGTCGAGCGTTTCCGGCTCGGCGCGGGTCAGGTCCGGACTGATCTTCGCCCACGACTCACCCTCATCGAGCGACCTCCAGAGGTGCTGCGATCCGACGTACAGCGCGTGGGGCACCAGGGGCGACACGGCGATCGGATAGGTCCAGTTCCACCGCTCGGGCATGTCCCGCGCGGGCTCGCCCATGACGATGCGGGGCCACGGCTGGATGTCCCTGGCGGCGCCGGTCTCGCGGTCGTAACGGGTGAGCGTGTTCGTCGCGCCCGCGTAGAAGATGTCGGGGTCGGCGGGGTGCGGCGCGATGTAGCCGCTCTCGCCTCCGCCCACCGGGTACATCCACTCCGCGTTCGGGCTCGCGGGATCCCGCAGGTGCGCCCACTCGGAGGACACGCACACGGTGGAGTTGTCCTGTTGCGCGCCGCACACGTGGTAGGGGAAGTCCGCGGTCGTCGCGAGGCGGTAGATCTGGGCCGTCGGATACCGCATCGAGGTCCAGGTGCGACCCCCGTTCACCGTGACGACGCCACCCCCGTCGTTGCCGTCGATCATGCGCAGCGGGTTCGTCGGATCGATCCACAGGTCGTGGTGGTCGACGTGGGTCTCCGGCACGCTTTCGAGCGTCCGTCCGCCATCCGTCGAGCGCATGAGCCGGAAGTTGAGGATATAAAGCGTGTTCCGGTCGACCGGATCTGCCACCAGGCGCTGGAAGTAGAAGGCGCGCTGCCAGATGTCCCGGTGGCCGTTGACGAATGTCCACGTCAGGCCCCCGTCGTCGGAGCGGTACAGTCCGCCCTCCCCGGCCTCGAGGTTCGCCCACAGCCGGCTCGGATCCGCTCCGGACACGGCAATCGTGATCTTGCCGAGTACGCCGTCCGGAAGGCCCGGGTTGCGCGTGATCTCCGTCCAGGTGTCGCCGCCATCGGTGGACTTGAAGATCCCCGATCCCTCGCCGCCGCTCCACAGGCGCCACGGCTTCCGGTACACCTGCCACAGCGTCGCGTACAGGACGTCCGGATCGCTCGGATCCATGGCGAGGTCGACGGCGCCCGTGCGGTCGTCGCGGAAGAGGACCTTCTCCCACGTCCTGCCGCCATCGGTCGTCCGGAAGACGCCGCGCTCCGGGTTGGGTCCGAAGGGATGGCCGAGGGCCGCCACGTAGGCGCGGTCCGGGTCGCTCGGGTGGATGCGGATGCGCCCGATCGCGTGAGTGTCGGCGAGGCCGAGGTGCCGCCAGCTCTTCCCGGCATCGTCCGAGCGATAGACGCCGTCGCCCTGAAGGACGTTGGCGCGGAGCTGCACCTCGCCCATGCCGATGTAGACGACATCGGGGTCGGAGGGGGCCATGGCAACCGCCCCGACCGAGGCGCTGCCCACCTGCCCATCGGTCACCGGGCTCCAGGTCGTGCCGCCATCCGTCGTCTTGAACAGCCCTCCGCCCGTCGCGCCGAAGTAGTACTCGAACGGCCGCGCGGCGTGGCCCGCCACGGCGATGGAGCGTCCGCCCCGGTCCGGCCCGATCGAGCGCCACTCCATGGGAGGCAGGAGTGAGATGTAGTCCTGGGCGCCGAGCCCGGCCGGCACCGCGGTCAACGACAGCGATGCCAGGGCCGAGAGCGCGAGGAATGACACTCGGACTCGCTCCACGTGCGAGATGACCGGCGGGCGAACGCTATCGTACATGCTTGCCTCCGAAGCCGAAGGTTGAGTCCGGACTGCTATCTGATCTCCTCGCGGATGGCGGCGAGTTCCTCGGCCGCGCCCTCGGGCGGCTGGGTGAACAGGCTGACGCCGATGGTGACGGCGAACCCGGCCGCGAAGCCCGGGAGCATCTCGTACAGGTCGTAGAAGCCCTCCTTGAAGAGGACGACCCACAGCATCGTCACGAGAAAACCGGCGATCATGCCGGCGAGCGCGCCCGCGCGCGTGGTGCGGGCCCAGAAGAGCGAGCACAGCACGACCGGGGCGAATGCCGCCGCGAGGCCGGACCACGCGAACAGGACGAACCAGAAGATCGCCCTCTCCGCGGTCAGGGCGAGCAGCAGTCCCGTTACGCCGAGCACGACCGTCACGGCCTTCCCCAGCACCGAAAGCGCCCGCTGCCGGGCGTCGGGCCGGAAGATCTTCTGATACACGTCCCGCACCGCCGCGGAGGAGGCGAGGATCAGCAGGGAATCGGCCGTCGACATGATGGCGGCGAGGACGACGATGAGGACGAGGCCGGTGAACAGGTCGGGCAGCAGTCCTGCGGCCATGGCGGGGAGCGCCGTCTCGGGGTCGGCGAGCGCCGGGTAGAGGACGCGGGCAGCCATCCCGGTGAACACCGCCCCCATGTCGAACACGATGATGCAGCCGACGGCGATCGGCCCCGCCTTCCGGATCTCGCGCTGGTCGCGCGCCGCGAGGAAGCGCGCCAGGAGCTGCGGGGCGCCGAGGAACGCGAGTCCGACACCCACGAACCCGGCCGCGCTCGCGATCCCGAGCGGGGTGAATCCGAGCCCGCCGCCGAGCCGCAGGAGGTCAGGGCCGGACGCCTGCAGCCCCGCGAACACGGCGAGAGGTTCGGCCGCCCGCAGCCCGTCCATGAGCGCGCCCCAGCCTCCCACGGCGCCGATGCCGACGAACGGCAGGATGAGGAGGCACGCGAACATGAGCACGCCCTGGGCGAAGTCCGAGTAGGCCACCGCCTTGAATCCGCCCACGACGGTATAGAAGAGGACGACGGCGAGGCCGAGCCCGACGCCCACGCCGTAGCCGGTGCCGAGGAACGAATCGAACGCCTTCCCGGTCGCCGTGAGCTGCGCTCCCACGTAGAAGGCGACCATCGAAAGGACGATAACGGCCCCGACGATGCGGAAGCTGTGCGTCTTGTCCCGGAAGCGGTCCTCGAGGTAGTCGGGAACGGTGATCGAACCGTAGCGGTCGGTGAACGCCTTGAACGGCCGCGCCACGAAGGCCCAGGCGAGGGCGACGCCGACCACTTCGCCCAGCACGACCCAGAGCGCGTGCATGCCCAGCGCGTACCCGATCCCCGTGAGACCCAGCAGGAGCCAGGCGCTCTCCCCGGTTGCGTTGGACGAGAATGCGAGGACCCACGACGGGAGTTTCTTGCCCGCGGCGTAGTAGCCCTTCACATCGTGCGATTCCTTCCCGCCCCACACGCCGATGACGAGGAGGAAGAGGAGGTACACGACCACGACGCCGATGATCACGGGAGAGGGCATTCACGCCTCCGTTCGCGTTGTTTGGGCGACCTCGCGTGACCTACCTTCCGCCGCAGACGGCCCGCTGACAACCATCGTCCGAGGATTCGGTGTCGGCAGTGTGTCGGCGGCGCTGTGTCGGCGGCGCGGGATCCGCGCGGGTCCCGGATGCGCGCAACCCATGCTTCGAGGGACCTATGACGTTCTACCGGGCCGGTCTCGCGGGCCTCGCGATTCTTGCGGCAGGGTGCGGCGACGCGCGCCCGCACTCCGACCTGATGGCGGACGCGGCCGCGGACGTCGAGGCGATCCGGCTGGAACGGGCCATGGCCCGCTACGACTCGGCGCGCAACGTCTCTCCGGAGGAGGCGGAGGCGCACCGGCAATACGCAATACTGGCCGGCTTCTTCGATCTGCAGGCGGAAGCCGCGCAGGCCTGGGAACGCGTACTCGAACTGGAGCCCGAGGACTCCGCCGCCTGGGAGGGATACGTGCACAACCTCCGGTGGGCCGGCGTCTACGGAACCGATCGGAGGTACGCCGAGAAGATCCTGGAAATCCTCCCCGAAGCGCTCCGCAATGCGCCGGACCGTCCCGTCATCTACGACGAGGGGCAGGAGGCGGCGGCGGATCTCGGGCAGCTCGACGCGTACGGCGCGATCCTCGCCGAGCTGCAGGCCATGCGGCCGAACGACCAGATCCTCCTCCACGCCGTGGGAGCGCTCCGCGTCGCGCTCGCGGATCAGGAGGAGGGCGACCGGGGCCAGGCCGTGAGGGATTCGATCGGAGTCGTGCTCGATGCGCTCGCCGCCGAGATCGAAGGCGATCCGGATGTCGCGGCGCCGGTTCTGTACCGGCTCGCGGCGGGATACGACTTCGGCATGCTGCGGCGGGAAGACGACGCGGACCGCTGGCTCGAGCGTCTCGAAGCCGCGCCCGACCGTGGGGTCCTGGCGGAAGACCCCCGGTATTGGGATCTGGTCTTCGACTTCCAGGGTGTCCTCTACGGCGGTGCCGACGAAGTCGACATGGCCGAGCTGTCGCGCATCGCCGCCGAGGGGTTGAAGTCACGGGATCTCGGGCGACGCGGCGCGTGGATGGACCGCAACCACACAGTCGTGACACGGCGTGCGCTCGCTTCGATCACGGGTGAGGCGCCGAGCAGCAGGACCGTGTGGGGCGCGGCGACGGTCGCGGCCGAACCGCCGCACGCGCCGCTCGCACCGGAGGTGGCCGGACGGCTGTTCGATGCCTCGATGGACGCGGTCCGCTGGCGGGAGAGCGTGTTCTCGACGCTCCGCGGCCTGCTCTACTTCGGGATCGAGCCGCAGGCCGTACTCGAGGAAGCGCTCGCGATCGAGGAAGACCTGCGAGCGGACAGCCCCGGATACCTGTACCCGGGTCTCCAGGGAGACGGGCGGGAGGCGTCGCGGCAGTCCGCGATCGCTGGCGCCCTCATCCTCCAGGCTCGAGCGCTCACGCAACTCGGGGAAATCGAGGCGGCCGGCGAGTTGTTCGAGCAGGTGGCGAACGAGTCACGGGATGCCGCCACGCTGGGAGAGTACGGGCGTCATCTCCTCCGCACGGACCGGCCGGCGGAGGCTCTCGACGTTTTCGTGGAGGCGATCGCATTCGGCGGGTCCCGGTTCCGACCGCTCGCGGCTGAAGCGGCCGTCGAAGCCGAACTGTCCCCCGAGACGGTGGAGGAGCGGCTCGCCGTGCGCCGTCCCGTCGTGGAGGAGGAGTTGGAGCGGCGGGAACTTGGCCAGCGCATCGAGCGCGAGGCGCCGGAGTTCACGATCGCGGACCAGAACGGATTCGAGTGGCGGCTGAGCGACCTCGAGGGGAAGATCGTCGTGCTGAAGTTCTGGGCGACATGGTGCGGTCCCTGCATCGAGGAGTTCCCGCACTTCGTCGAACTCCTGAAGACGTACGAGGACGCCGAGGATGTGGTGTTCCTCACCGTCGCCACGGCTGGTTCTCCGCGGGACGAGGTCGCTGCCCAGATCGAGGAGGGCGGCTTCACGTTCCCGGTCCTGTTCGACGAGCAGGGCCTCGCCCTGGACTACGAGATCCTCGGCTACCCGACGACGTTCTATCTGGACCAGGCGGGGTTCATTCAGTTCAAGCGCGCGGGCTTCGTCGAATCCGGCTACGAAGAGGGCGTGGCGCGCCGCATCGACGCCCTCCGCGGCCAGTAGGGGTCGCCGCTCCCGGAGCGTTGCGTGAACCCCAACCGGGACCGCAGCTTGACGGCTTGAGCGGTGGAATACCAACCGTGATGGGACACAGGCCAGAGAGGTGCGTCAATGTACATCGCTGCATTCATCACCGATAAGTCCGGGGCGGCGCAGGCGCGGGACGAAACGCGCCCGGCATTCCTGGAGTATCTCAGCAGTCATCCGGCCCACCCGAATGTCGTCGTGCACCACGGCGGGCCCACGCTCGGAGACGATGGCGAGAGCATCGTCGGGCGGCTGATCGTGATGGAGGCTCCCTCGGTCGCGGCGGCGCGCGCGTTCCTGGACGACAGTCCCTTCGCGAAGGCGAACGTATTCGCCGAATGCCACGTCCACGCGTGGGACTGGATGACGGGGCGTCCCTAGCAGCAAACCGGCGGTGGACATCAAAGATCTGATCGTCGACGACCGGGACCGCGGGGTTTTCCGGGTCCACCGGTCGTGCATGACGTCCGCCGATCTGTTCCGGCAGGAACGGGAACGGATTCTCGATCGGTGCTGGATCTACCTGGGGCACGAATCGGAAGTGGAGGCCCCGGGTGACTTCCGCCGCCGCACCGTAGCCGGCCGGCCGCTGTTCTTCATCCGCGGCAAGGAAGGTCGGGTGCGGGTGTTCCTCAATTCCTGTCCGCACCGCGGGGCCATGATCTGCCGCCGCGACGCGGGGAACGCCGGAGTCCTGCAGTGCTTCTATCACGCCTGGTCGTTCAACACGAGCGGCGAGCTGATCGGCGTCCCCGGGGAAGATGCCTACGGCCCCAACTTCGACCGGAAAGAGTTCTGTCTGAAGGAACCGCCGAGGGTCGACAGCTACCGGGGCTTTTATTTCGTGAGCTTCAACCCGGATGTCGAAGACCTGGTCACGTACCTGGCCGGGGCCCGGGATTACCTGGACCTGGTCGTCGATCAGGCCGAGGAAGGGATGCGGGTGGTTCCCGGGTCCAACAAGTACACGATCAAGGCCAACTGGAAGCTGCTGGCCGAGAACAGCCTTGACGGATACCACCTGCTCCCGACCCATCGAACCTACGTCGACTACATCGCCGGTTTCGGGACGGACGACAGCGGAGACACGGTGTCCGCCCGTCCCCCGGGCTTAGCGAAGGCGCTGGGCGGCGGCCACTGCGTGTCGGAGAACATATCCCGGAACGGCCGCCCCATCGCCCGCTGGCACCCCGTATTCGGCGAGGAAGCCAGGGAGCGCATTTCGCGAGTGCGCCGGCGGCTGGTGCAGAAATACGGAGAGGAGCGCACCTACCGGATGGCCGACACGTCGCGGAACCTGCTCATCTATCCGAACCTGCTGATCATGGATTTCGTGGCCATCAGCATCAGGTATATCGAACCGGTGGCGCCGGACAGGATGGAGGTCACGGCCTGGCATCTCGTGCCCAGGGAGGAGTCGGGTCCCGCGCTGGCCACCCGGCTCGACAGTTACCTGACGTTCCTCGGACCCGGCGGCTTTGCCACGCCGGACGATGTGGAAGTCCTCGAATCGTGTCAGGCCGGTTTCCGCGCCACAGAGGCCGAGTGGTCCGACATCTCGCGAGGCATGCTGAATCCCCGCCCGGGCACGTCGGATGAACTCCAAATGCGAGGATTCTGGCGCCAGTGGCACGCCCACATGCAGGGCCGGAACAGGACCAATGTCCAGGACCGGCTGGACGAGTGACCGGCAGCGGCAGGTCCGCGCTACGCGCGCTGGTGGAGGAGTTCCTGTTCAGGGAAGCGGCCCTCCTGGACGACTGGAGATTGGACGAGTGGGTCGATCTGTTTACGGACGACGCTCGGTACGTGGTTCCGTCCACGGATCTACCGGAAGGCGATCCCGAGAGCGACCTCGTCTTCATCGATGACGATATCATCCGCCTGCGCGCCAGGGTGGCACGGCTGAACAGCCGACATTCGCACCGTGAGTCTCCGCGGTCGCGGACCCGCCGGTTTGTTTCGAACGTGCGGGTCGAAGAGACCGGGGACGGGGCACTCCGGGCTTCGGCAAACGTCCTGGTCTACCGATTTCGTAGCGGGGAGGGAGCACCTTACGTCGGCGCCATCGAGTATATCCTCAGGCGGAAGGGCGGGGATTTGAAAATAGCTTACCGCCGCGCGGTGCTCGATCTGGAAGACCTCGCCTGGCACGGTGCGGTGAGCATCATCTTCTGAACGGCCCCTTCCAGACGGAGACAGCCGTTGGCCACGCTGGGACCCGTGACAAAGGCGCACCGTTTCGATGCGCGACGACTTGCCGGCTACCTGCGCGCTCGGGGTCTGTCGGAGTTCGCGGGCGGGGTGACGGCGCTCCAGTACCAGGGCGGGCAGTCCAATCCCACGTATCGGCTCGAAGCGGGCGGCCGGTACTTCGTCCTGAGGAAGAAGCCGCCGGGCGACCTCCTGCCCTCCGCGCACCTCATCGAGCGCGAGTACCGCGTGATGAAGGCGCTCGCGGACAGCGGCGTGCCCGTGCCGGCCATGATCCACCTGTGCGAGGACTCCGGCGTGATCGGGCAGGCGTTCTTCGTCATGGAGCACGTGGAGGGGCGGGTGCCGGCGGCCCCGGGCTTGCCCGAGGTCGATTCTCCCGCCGAACGGGCGGCGATCTACGACGCGATGAACGAGGCTCTGGCGCGGCTCCATGCGGTCGACTGGACGGCCATCGGTCTGGGGGACTACGGAAGACCGTCGGACTACGTCGCGCGGCAGATCTCCCTCTGGACGAGACAGTACGAGGCGGCGCGGACCGACCCGATCCCGGCCATGGAGGCGCTCGTCGAGTGGCTGCCCGCGCACATCCCCGCCAGCGACGCGTCGGAGGGGGAGACGACGATCGCCCACGGCGACTACCGGCTCGACAACATGATCCTGCACCCCACCGAACCGCGCGTGCTCGCGATCGTGGACTGGGAGTTGTCGACGCTGGGCCAGCATTTACCATCCCGTGCGGATCTGTTGTAACCATTGAAGTTACGGGATTCAGGCGTCGATTTCCCGCCGTTCGGTTCCCGCCGAGTCGATTTCAGCCCCGCGCCCTCCGGCGGCTCCGGATCGCCTGCCTGAGTTGGGCCTCGTCGGGCTGCTGATAACAGCGCAGCACCGTCTTGGCCGCCTTCCAGCCTCCGAGTTCGCAGAGCACCTTCAGCGGCAGGTCCATCAGGTCGCTGGCGAACTTCCGCCGCAGCGAATGCCAGCCTCTCCCTCGCTTCGGCTCCAGTCCCGCGAGCTGCTCCGCCCGCTTCCACCAGAAGCGGGTCTGCGGGAAGCCCACGCACTCCGAGGGATTCCGGGTCGCGGGCAACACCGGCGCGTCCGCGATCCCGTCGCTCATCGCCCGCGCCTCCTCCAAGGCGGCCAACGCCTCTTCGGTCAAGGGCGTCGTGTGCTCGTAGCCCGTCTTCTCGTGCTGCGCCCGCCAGCGAACGGTCTCGCCCTCGAAGTCCACATCGGACCACAGCAGATTGCGAACCGCGCCGATCCGGTGCCCGGTTTCGTGCGCGAGCACGAGCGCGGCGTGGAAGCGCCAGTCCAACCCCCGCGAGACCCCGAGCAGCGCCTGATACTCCTCTTCGGTGAGAACAACCCGGGTGGGGTTCTTCTCGACGGGCTTCCGGAGACCCTTCAGCGGGTTCCGGTCCAGCAGCAGGCGGCCGTGCTCGTCCCTCGACCTCGCGGCCCAGTTGAGCACCGCCATCAGGAACGTCAGGTCCGCTTCGATCATCCGGTTGCCCACGGGCTTGCCACTGGGGCCGACCTTGCCCGCGCGGCGCTCCCGGATGAATCGGTCCCAATCGCGCTGGGACAGGGTCTCCGGCCTTCGGTCCCTGCCGAAGAACTTGAGGAACATCGCCATCGCGGCTCTGTCCCGTTGCCAAGACTTCCGCCTCTTGGAGGGCGTCACCTCTTCACCGTAGATGTCAAAGAGCTTTTCCAGCGTGAGCGGTTCGGGCTCGGCTTCCCCCTTGCCGTTCAGGTCCGGGGCGGCGAACCCGGCCGCGAACTCGTCCGCCTGCCGTTTCGCCCTCGCCCAATCGCGGTGCCCCAGCGACCGGGTGAGCCTTCGGCCGTTCTCGCGCCACTCCACCTGGAACAGGCCGGTTTTCGGGTCTGGAAACACCCTGACCCTGTTCCGGCCCCACTCGCCGGCGCCGTAGCTCCGGCGTCGGCGGCGACGGCCACGGCGACGTGGGACGCGGCGGCTCCGACGGTCACGATCGGCGGGGTGCCGGCGAAGATCAACTCGACGACCGCGCTCAGCGTGACGTTCGACTTCTCGGAGGACGTGACGGGGTTCGTGACCGGGGACGTGACGGTGGCGGGCGGCACCAAGGGCGCGTTCTCCGGCAGCGGCAGGAGCTACACGCTGGCGGTGACCCCGACGAGCGGGTCGAACGTGACGGTCACCGTGGCGGCGGACGCCGCGACCGACGGCCTCAACACGGGACCGGCGTCGGCGGTCACGGCGACGGCGACCTGGGACGCGGCGGCCCCGACGGTCGAGATCGGCGGGGTTCCGGCGAAGATCAACTCGACGGCGGCGCTGAGCGTGACGTTCGACTTCTCGGAGGACGTGACGGGGTTCGTGACCGGGGACGTGACGGTGACCGGCGGGACGAAGGGCGCGTTTTCCGGCAGCGGGCGGGAATACACGCTGGCGGTGACCCCGACCAGCGGGTCGAACGTGACGGTCGAGGTGGCGGCCAACTCGGCGACGGACGGCCTCAACACGGGTCCGGCGTCGGCGGTCACGGCGACGGCGGTCTGGGACGCGGCGGCTCCGACGGTCACGATCGGCGGGGTGCCGGCGAAGATCAACTCGACGACCGCGCTGAGCGTGACGTTCGACTTCTCGGAAGCCGTGACGGGGTTCGTGACCGGGGACGTGACGGTGGCGGGCGGCACCAAGGGCGCGTTCTCCGGCAGCGGCAGGAGCTACACGCTGGCGGTGACCCCGACGAGCGGGTCGAACGTGACGGTCACCGTGGCGGCGGACGCCGCGACCGACGGCCTCAACACGGGACCGGCGTCGGCGGTCACGGCGACGGCGACCTGGGACGCGGCGGCCCCGACGGTCGAGATCGGCGGGGTTCCGGCGAAGATCAACTCGACGGCGGCGCTGAGCGTGACGTTCGACTTCTCGGAGGACGTGACGGGGTTCGTGACCGGGGACGTGACGGTGACCGGCGGGACGAAGGGCGCGTTTTCCGGCAGCGGGCGGGAATACACGCTGGCGGTGACCCCGACCAGCGGGTCGAACGTGACGGTCGAGGTGGCGGCCAACTCGGCGACGGACGGCCTCAACACGGGTCCGGCGTCGGCGGTCACGGCGACGGCGGTCTGGGACGCGGCGGCTCCGACGGTCACGATCGGCGGGGTGCCGGCGAAGATCAACTCGACGACCGCGCTCAGCGTGACGTTCGACTTCTCGGAAGCCGTGACGGGGTTCGTGACCGGGGACGTGACGGTGGCGGGCGGCACCAAGGGCGCGTTCTCCGGCAGCGGCAGGAGCTACACGCTGGCGGTGACCCCGACGAGCGGGTCGAACGTGACGGTCACCGTGGCGGCGGACGCCGCGACCGACGGCCTCAACACGGGACCGGCGTCGGCGGTCACGGCGACGGCGACCTGGGACGCGGCGGCCCCGACGGTCGAGATCGGCGGGGTTCCGGCGAAGATCAACTCGACGGCGGCGCTGAGCGTGACGTTCGACTTCTCGGAGGACGTGACGGGGTTCGTGACCGGGGACGTGACGGTGACCGGCGGGACGAAGGGCGCGTTTTCCGGCAGCGGGCGGGAATACACGCTGGCGGTGACCCCGACCAGCGGGTCGAACGTGACGGTCGAGGTGGCGGCCAACTCGGCGACGGACGGCCTCAACACGGGTCCGGCGTCGGCGGTCACGGCGACGGCGGTCTGGGACGCGGCGGCTCCGACGGTCACGATCGGCGGGGTGCCGGCGAAGATCAACTCGACGACCGCGCTCAGCGTGACGTTCACGTTCTCGGAAGCCGTGACGGGGTTCGTGACCGGGGACGTGACGGTGGCGGGCGGGACGAAGGGCGCGTTTTCCGGCAGCGGGCGGGACTACACGCTGGCGGTGACCCCGACGAGCGGGTCGAACGTGACGGTCGAGGTGGCGGCCAACTCGGCGACCGACGGCCTCAACACGGGACCGGCGTCGGCGGTCACGGCGACGGCGACCTGGGACGCGGCGGCTCCGGAGGTCTCGTTCGCGTCGTCGTCGTCGAGCGCGGGCGAGGACGCCGGCACGCGCAACGTGACGGTGAGCCTGTCGCCGGCGCCGACGGCCGCGATCACGGTCAACTACACGGTGGGCGGCACGGCGACGGCGGGCAGCGACTTCAGCATCGGCGGCTCGGGGACGCTGTCGGTCGCGTCGGGCGCGGCGACGGCCGCCATCCCGGTGGCGATCACCGACGACGCGGCGGACGAGGACAACGAGACGGTCGTCCTGACGCTGACGACGGGCGGCGGCTACACGGTGGGGAGCCGGAACAGCCACACGCTGACGATCGTGGACGACGACGGCACGACGCCGGCGGTGAGCCTGTCGGCCGCGCCGAACCCGGTCGACGAAGGCGGCCCGGTGACGGTGACGGCGCGGCTGTCGGAGGCGCTGTCGGGCGGCGTGACGGTCCCGCTCGTGCTGACGGCGGGCACGGCCGAGGCGGGGGACTACGGCTCGCTGGCGAGCATCGCCATCGGCGGCGGACAGACCACGGGCACGGGCACGGTGACGACGGCGCGGGACGCCGACCGGGACGACGAGACGTTCACGGTGGCGCTGGGCGCGCTGCCGTCCGGGGTGACGCCGGGCAGCCCGTCTTCGGTCGTCGTGACGATCCGCGACCGGACGCCGCCGCCCAACCGTCCGCCGACGGTGACGGCCTCGTGCGCGCCTTGCGTGGTGGGGCCGGGCGGCACGGCGCGCCTGACGGCGACGGCGTCGGACCCGGACGGCGATCCGCTGACCTACGGCTGGAGCGCGGCGCGGGGCGCGTTCAGCGGTCCGGTGGACGAACCGGCGGCGACCTGGACGGCCCCGGACGGCCTGGGGCGCTTCGAGATCCTTGTCGTGGTCTCCGACGAGCGGGGGGGCACCGCGTCGGCTTCGGTCGAGGTCCATGCCGTCAACGAAGGGCCGGAGTTCGGGCAGCGGAGCTACCGCTTCCTGTTGCCCGAGAACCTGGACGGCCGGCAGCGGCCGGTCGAACTCGGCACGGTGACGGCCGAGGGGATCGTGTTCGGCGACTCGGAACGCTTCACGGTGGGGCTGCGCGACGGCGTGGTGAGGTACACCGGTCCGGGCGAGGACTACGAGACGGAGCCGAACATCTTCGAGCTCACGGTGCGCGTGCGGGACGATTTCGGCGCGGACGACGCGGCGAAGGTGTTCATCGAGGTGACCGACGAGAACGAGCGTCCCGCGGTGACGGCCACCTGCGAGCCGTGCGCGGTGCCGCGCGGCGGCGTGGTCCGCCTCGAAGCGGCGGCGACGGACCCGGACGGCGATCCGCTGACCTACGCCTGGAGCGCGCCGAGCGGCCGCCTCTCGGACGCCGGCGAGCCCGTGGCGCGCTGGACGGCCCCGGACGAACTTGGGACGGCCGCGATCCGCGTCGAGGTGTCGGACGGGCGCGGCGGCACGGCGTCGGCCGTGGTCGAGGTCGAGGTGTTCAACCTCGCGCCCGCGTTCGGGCGGCCGGTCTACGAGTTCGAGTTGCCGGAGAACGAGGACGGACGGGAGAGCCCCGTCGTTCTCGACCGGGTGGCGGCCGAGGACCCGGACGGGGACGCGCTGACGTACTCGATCGCGGCCGGGGACCGGGACCGCTTCGCGGTCGGAGCGCGGGACGGAGTGGTGGCGTACGTCGGCCCCGGCGAGGACTTCGAGACGGAGCCGAACCTGTTCGAGTTGACCGTGCGCGCGCGGGACGCCTTCGGATCGGAGGCGCGCGCCCGCGTCGTCGTGACGGTGACCGACGTGAACGAACTTCCCGAGGTGACGGCCTCGTGCGATCCGTGCACCGTGCCGCGCGGCGGCGAGGTGTGGCTGGAGGCGAGGGCGACGGACCCGGACGGCGACCCGCTCGCCTACGGCTGGAGCGCCGCGAAGGGCACCTTCAACGGATCCGTCAACGCCTCCTGGGCGGTCTGGAAGGCTCCGGACGAACTCGGGACGATGGCGATCCGCGTCGAGGTCTCCGACGGGCGGGGCGGCACGGCGTCGGCCGTGGTCGAGGTCGAGGTCGTGAACCGCGCGCCCGCGTTCGAGTCGCCGTCCTACTTCTTCCTGGTGCCCGAGAACGTGGACGGCCGGGAGCGCCCGGCCGATCTCGACCGGGTGGCGGCCCTGGACCCCGACGGCGACGCGCTGAGCTACGAGATCGTGTCCGGCGACCGGCAGCGTTTCGCGGTTGGGGCGCTGGATGGGACGGTGAGGTATATCGGTCCGGGCGAGGACTTCGAGACGCCGCCGAACCGGTTCGAGCTCGTGGTGCGCGCGCTCGACGGGTTCGGGGGCGAGGCGCGGACGGAGGTCGCCGTCGAGGTGACCGACGTGAACGAGGCGCCCGAGGCGGCGGACGACGAGGTGGTGACGCCCGAGGACCGGGCCGTGACGGTGGACGTGCTCGCCAACGACACGGATCCGGAGGGGGACCGCCTGCACGTCCGGTCGGTCACGGCGGCGGCGCACGGGGCCGTGCGCCTCGTCTCGGGCGGGGTCGTGATCTACACGCCGGAGCGCGACTTCCACGGGGCCGACTCGTTCACCTACGTCGCCTCGGACGGGCGCGGCCTCAGGGACACGGCGACGGTCGCGGTGACGGTGCTGCCCGTCAACGACGCGCCGACGGCCATCGGCCGGGTCCCGGACCAGACGCTCGACGAGGGCGGAGCTCCGGTCGAAGTGGACCTGTCGCCGTACTTCGGCGACGTGGACGGCGACGCGCTGACCTACGGCGCGCGGTCGAACGACACCGGCGTGGTCGAGGCCGCGGTGGCGGGGGCGGTGCTCGTGCTGACGCCGGTCGTGTACGGCTCGGCGACCGTCACGGTCACGGCGTGGGACCCCGCGGGCCTGACCGCGAGCCAGAGCGTGCGGGTCGGCGTGAGCGACCGGCCGCAGCGCGCGGTCCTCGGGAACGTGCTGGCGGCCACCGCAAGGGGCCATCTGGCGAGCTTGAGGGCGGCGCTGGGCCGCAGGATGCAGGCACCTCCGTGCGAGGCGTCCCGGCTCGCGGTGATGGGCCGGTCCGTGCCGCTCGGGCGAACCGGGGCGGCGGACATGCTGAGAGGGACCTGGACCGGCGCCCGCTCGGCGGCGGCCGCCGCGCTGGGAATGGGCGAAGAAGGCCTCGATCCGTTCGGCGCCGTGCGCTTGCGGGCGGAACGGGGCGCGCCCACGGCGCTGGCGGCCAATGCGGTCCCGGAGACGGCGGAGCGCATGGAGGCCGCGCTCCGGTCGGTGCCCGCCCGGGCGCTCGGCGTCGCGGGCGGCGGGTCCGGCGCGGGCGCGGCGGACTTCCTTCTCGGCTGGGGCGGCTCGGAGCAGGACGGCGGGCGGTGCCGAGGGCGCGGCCGCTGGTCGCTCTGGGGCCAGGGGGACATCCAGAGGTTCGAGGGGACGCCGTCCGCGGACTCCGGCTACGACGGAGAGCTCTCGACCGCGTACGCGGGCCTCGACACGAGGCTGGGCGCGCGCTGGCTGGCCGGCGTGGCGGTCTCGCGGAGCAAGGGCGTGGGCGACTGGCGCGCGGGCACCTCGGAGGGACGGCTCACCCAGTTCATGACGGCCGTCCATCCGTACCTCCGGTGGGACGGCCGGTCCACCTCGATCTGGGCCTCGGCCGGCGCGGGCAGGGGCAACGCCCGGAACGCGCGCGCGGCCGGAAGGACGGGCGCGAGCCCCACGACTCTCCGGCTCGGGCTCGTCGAACTCGAACAGCGCGCCGGAGCGCCGGGCGGGCTCGACTTCGCCTTCCTGGGCGACGCCGCGTGGGCCAGGCTCCGCACCGGGGACGGCGACGAGACCATCGACCGGCAGGACATCGAAGTGAACCAGGTGCGGATCGGCTTCGACCTGTCGCTGCCCGTCCGGCTCGGCGGCCTGGAACTGACGCCGTCCGGCACGGTGCACGCGCGCTTCGACGGCGGCGCGGGCCAGACCGGCGACGGCGTCGAGGTCGCCGGAGAGCTCCGGGCCGTGCTCGGCATCGTGCGTCTCGACGCGCAGGCCCGAATGCTCGTCCACCACACGGCGGAAGGCTACCGCGAGCGCGGCGCGGCGGTGACCCTCGCGCTCGGCGGGCAGGGCGACGAAGAAGGGTTCTCGCTCTCGGTCTCGCCGCGATGGGGCGGCCCGGCCCGCGCCTCGGGCGCGCTCCTGCGCGGTCCGCTCGGCGGGGGCCTTCGCGGCGGCGGGCCGGACCGGGATCGCTGGACCCTCGACGCCCGCGCCGGCTACGGCGTCAACCTGCCCGGCGGCCTGAGACTGGACCTACACGGCAGCTACGGTGACGCGGGCGGAGGACCCGGGTTCGGCCTGAGCGTCGGGAGGCAGGCATCGGCGGCGGCGAAGTCCGAAGGATAGGGTTCGGCCACGCCATCACCCCCTATGAGGTCGATCCCGTACAGCCGACCGCTCATCGCGCGCGGCGGATCCCCGCGACAACCGCCAGTGCAATCGCCAGAGTCAGGCATAGCAAGGAAGCGACTCCCTTGAGCGACGTGAACAGCGACGCGGCGGCCACCTGCCCCGTGGAGATGTCGGGGTAGCGCGTCAGCATGAGCACGATCTGGATGTTCTCGCCCAGATCGATCAGCGCCGCCGCAACGGGCAGGTAGGCCAGCCTCCACCAACGCTCCGCGGGTCGGCACCGGTACACGAGTCCGGCCAGAAAGCTGGCGTAGAGGACCGGGAACAACGTGTCCAGGGTCACGCTGGCCCACGCATAGACGCGTCGCCCCGATTCGCCGTAGCCCTCCAGCGCGGCAAGAGCCTCGGCGTACGTGTAGCCATCCCGGACATCAAGCGTCTCGCCACCGATCGGCAGGGCCGGAAACACCGCCAGAAGGAGCACGAGGCCGGAGGCCATGGTGGCGCACAGCGCCAGCGTCCCGCTGCAAAACTCGAAGTACTTTCTCATGACATCCCTTCGCGGGACACTGAATCCGGCGGGATGAGCCCGGTGGCGACATCCCGTGGTCTTCGCCGCACCCACCAAAGGTGGAAGCGGGGACTACGGAAGTCCAGCTTCGGGGATCTGCGGATATGGTGGCTCCACAACGGCTCCCGCACGCGGTTCGACAGGCCCGTGCGCCCCGCGCGGGAATCCCGCCGATTGACTCCAGTTTCCCCGCTTTGTCGGCTCGGTCCAGCAAGGTCCAGTCCAACGGCAGGAAACGCAGATCGTGCAGTCCTGTAAACAGTTAGACGATTTCCTGTCGGGATATTGGATTCTGGCGACCCGCTGGGCCATCCGCTGGCCGACCTCGCCTACAACTGCATGACGTACCACCTGCCCGAGGGTCCCCTGTGGAAGGGGTTGGGGGAGATCGACTGCGAGGCGCTGGGGATTCCGTCCGAGGAGGACTACGTGGCCGCGTACTGCCGCAGGACGGGACGCGACGGAGTGCCGGACTGGGAGTTCTTCATGGCCTTCGGCCTCTTCCGCCTCGCCTCGATCTGCCAGGGCGTCTACGCGCGGGCGATCCAGGGCAACGCGAGTTCGCGGAACGCGCTGGAGGTCGGCGCCAAGGCTCCCATGCTGGCCGAAGCCGGGTGGAGCTTCGCCCGCCGCGCCTGAGATTCGTCGCGACCCCTACGATTCCCGCGGCCCCCGCAGTTCCAGCTTCGCGAGCGCCTCGAGGTGGACCTCGTCCGGGCCGTCGGCGAGGCGCAGGGTGCGGGAGTGGGCGTAGGCTGCGGCGAGCCACGTGTCGGGGCTCACGCCGAGGGCGCCGTGGACCTGGATCGCCTGGTCGAGGACGCGGCAGGCCATGCGCGGGGCCACGACCTTGATCATCGCGATCTCGCGGCGCGCGGCCTTGTTCCCGACCGTGTCCATCATGTGCGCGGCGTGCAGGGTGAGCAGCCGGGCCTGATCCACGGCGATGCGGCATTCGGCGAGCGCATGGCGAAGGGCGCCCTTCTCGGCGAGCGGTCCGGAGAAGGCGACGCGGGTCCTCGCCCGCGCGGCCATGTCCTCGATCGCGCGGTCGGCGACGCCGATGAGTCGCATGCAATGGTGGATGCGGCCGGGGCCGAGACGGCCCTGCGCGATCTCGAACCCGCGGCCCGGGCCGAGGAGCATGTTCCCGGCGGGCACGCGGACGTCGGTGAAGCGCACCTCGCCGTGGCCGACCGGGGCGCTGTCGTAGCCGAACACGCCGAGCGGCCGCACGACCTCGATGCCGGCGGCGTCGCGCGGCACCAGCACCATCGACTGCTGCCGGTGGCGCGCCGCGTCCGGATCCGTCTTTCCCATGAAGATGAACAGCCGGCACTCGGCCCGGGGGGCCTGCGTCGCCCACCACTTGTGGCCGTTGATGACCCACTCGTCTCCTTCCCGGACGATGGAGGAGCGGATGTTCGTCGCGTCCGACGAGGCGACGTCCGGCTCCGTCATCGCGAACGACGAGCGGATCTCGCCCGCCAGCAGCGGCTCGAGCCACTCCTTCCGCTGCGCCGACGTCCCGTAGCGGGCCAGCGTCTCCATGTTGCCCGTGTCGGGCGCGTTGCAGTTGAAGACCTCGGGCGCCCATTCCACGCGTCCCATGACCTCGCAGATGAGCGCGTACTCGAGGTTCGAGAGGCCTGCCCCGTAGCGGGGATCCGGCTCCGTGTCTCCCGGACCCGCGTCCCCCGAATCCGTGTCCCGGCCGCGTCCCGGTTCCGCGTCAGGTGAGAGGAAGAGGTTCCACAGTCCCTCGTCTCGCGCACGCCGCTTCAGTGTCTCGAGGACCGGAGGCGTGGAGAACCGGTTCTCGGCCGCTTCGAGTTCCCGGTGGAAAGTCTCCTCGTTGGGGTGAACGTGCGCCTCCATGAACTCGCGCACGCGCGCCTGGAGCTCGAGAGACCGTCTGGAGAAGAGGGCTGGGGCGTTCACTCGCGCTCCGCCGGGGTGCGGGTTCAGTGTCGAGGTCGGGGTGACTTTGTCGGGGTAGGCCCCAAGATTAGCGGGCCTTTCGGCGGAAACAACGGGCACCGCCGGCAACACCGTTACAACACGGCGGCCGGCACCAGCGGCCGGCACCTCCAGGGACTCGGGGATGAGCGAACGGCACATGGGGCTCTACGGCGCGACGTCACTCGGCGTCGGCGCGATCGTCGGGGGCGGGATCCTCGCGCTCGCCGGCGTCGCGTTCGCGACCGCGGGTCCGGCCGCGATCCTCGCCTTCGCCCTCAACGGGGGGATCGCGTTCCTCACCGTGATGAGCTTCGCCCGCCTCGCGCGCCGCTTCCCGGAATCCGGCGGCATCTACACGTACGCGAAGAAGGTGCTCTCGATCGAGGTCGCCTTCATCGTGGGGTGGGTGGTCTGGTTCGCCTCCATCGTCGCGGGCGTCCTCTACGCGCTGGGCTTCGCGGCGTTCCTCGTGGAAGGCCTGGAGCGCCTGGCGCCGGCGCTCGGCGTGTCCGCGGCCTGGCTCGGACACGGCGGGACGCAGATCGGGCTCGCGATCGCGGCGGTCGCGGGCTACTCGATCCTCCTGGTGCAGCGCACCGCGGGCGGAGGCGACGCGGCCACGATCGGAAAGGTCGTCGTGTTCGCGGTGCTCATCGCCGGGGGCTGCGTGGCCTGGTTCGTCGGTTCCGCCGGTTCTCCCGCCGAGACGCTGAGGCGCCTGAGCCCGTTCGCCCCGGAAGGCTCGCTCGGCGTGCTGCAGGCCATGGGCTACACCTTCATCGCCCTCCAGGGCTTCGACCTCATCGCCGCCGTGGGAGGGGAGGTCCGGGATTCGGAGCGCACCGTGCCCCGGGCGATGTACCTGTCGCTCGGGATCGCGCTCGTCGTCTATATCCCCCTGCTCGTCGTCGTCGCGACGGTCGGCGCGCCGCCCGAGGGGATCCAGGCCGCGGCGGAGGCACACCCGGAGGAACTCGTGGCCGTGGCCGCGGAGCGCTTCATGGGTCCGGCCGGGTACTGGCTCGTGATCGGGGCCGGGCTCCTGGGGATGCTGTCGGCGCTGCACGCGAACCTGTTCGGGGCCTCGCGCGTCGCGTTCGCGATGGCGCGGGACCGGACGCTGCCGCATCACGTGGGGGAGATGCGGGCACGCACGGGAACGCCCGCCATCGCCGTGGCCGCGACGGGCGCGATGATGATGCTCATCGCCGTCGCCGTGGGGAGCGTCGCCGCGGCCGGTGCCGCAGCGAGCCTGATCTTCCTGGTCTCGTTCGCCATGGTGCACTGGGCCGCGATGCTGGCCCGCCTGCGCTCGGGCCGCCCGCGGCCGGCCGCGCTCCCGGTGGTCGGTGCGGCCCTCTGCCTGGGGCTGGCGATCTTCCAGGCCATCGCCGTGCCGGAGGCGGGGCGCGTCGTCGCGGTGTGGCTCGGGCTCGGGGCGGTGCTCTACCTCACGTTCCTTGCGCCGGGCGCCCGCCTCGCCGACGCAAGCGCCCAGGCCCGGGACCCCGACCTGGCGCGGCTGCGCGGCCGCAGCCCCCTGGTCCTCGTTCCGATCGGGAATCCCGCCAGCGCGGCGAGCCTTGTCGAGGTAGCCACGACCGTGCGTGCCCCAAGCGTCGGGCGGATCCTGCTGCTGTCGGTGATCCGGCGCGAGGGGCGTCCCGCCGTCCCTCTCGATGCGGTCGTGCGGGATGCCAAGGACATCCTGGGAGAGGCCGTGAGGCGGGGACTCGAAGGCTCGGTCCGCCCGGAAACGCTGTTCACCATCGCGTCGGACGTGTGGGGCGAGATCGCCCGCGTGGCCAACAACCGCACGTGCGAAACGGTGCTCGTGGGCCTGCCGCGACTCTCGGAGCCCGGGGTGGAGTCACGGCTTGAAGGTCTCATCTCCAGGATCGCCGCGGACGTGGTCATCGTGCGGGCGCCGCCCCGCTGGCGGATCGCGGAGACGCGGCGCGTGCTCGTTCCCGTGAGCGGGCGGCGCGACCACAGCGAACTGCGCGCCCGCCTGCTCGGCAGTCTGTCGCGTTCCTCGGAGCCGTGGGTCACGTTCCTGCGCACGCTCCCATCCGGCACGCCCGTCGACCAGCGCAGGAGGGTCGAGCAGGGCATCCGCCGACTCGCCAGAGACGAGGCCGCGGGGCCGCATGAGGTGGCCTTCGAATACACCGACGAACCCGTCGAACCATTGGCGAGACTGGGAGAGGAAAGCGATCTCGTGGTGATGGGGATGGAACGGCGGGCCCGGGGCGAACCGGCGATCGGCGCCTTCGCCCTGGAGGTGGCCCGAAGGACGGACATGCCGCTCATCCTCCTCGGCCGGCGGCGCCACGCCGGGACGCTCACCGCGCGAGGGCTCGCGCAGGCGGTGTCGACGATTCAGAGGTCGGGACCGTGACGGCCGACGTCATCGTCGTCCTCGCCATCGTCGCGGTGGCGGTCGTCCTCTTCGTCACGGAATGGGTCCGCTACGACGGCGTGGCGCTCATGGTGCTCCTCTCCCTGGCGATCTCCGGCGTCATCCCGATGGCGCGCGCGATCGAAGGGTTCGCCAACCCCGCCGTGGTCACGATCGCGGCCGTGCTCGTGCTCAGCGGCGGCCTGTACAAGACCGGCGTCGCGAACGTCGTCGGCGCGCAGGTGTTGCGGCTCGCGGGGGATTCTCCCGTGCGCGTCACGGCGCTGCTGATGCTCACGTCGGGGCTGATGTCGGGGGTGATGAACAACACGGCGGCCGTCGCCCTCCTCATCCCCGTCGTGATCGAGATCTCCCGCCGTCTCGGGATGCGTCCTTCCCGTCTTCTGATCCCGCTTTCCTTCGCCGCGCTCCTCGGCGGCATGACGACGCTCATCGGGACGGGGCCCAACATCCTCCTCTCGAGCATCCTCGAGCGCATGGGGCAGGGCGGATTCGGTTTCTTCGCCTTCACGCCCGTCGGCGCGACGGCGCTCGCGCTGGGGGTTCTGTACGTGGTCCTCGCGGGAAGGCACTTCCTTCCGGACCGTTCCACCGGGGACGAGGAGGGGGGCGACGAGATCGACCTGAGCGGCCGCTACCGGCTCGCGCAATCGCTGCTCGCGCTCCGGATTCCGTCGGGTTCGGCGCTCGACGGGTGTTCGCTCGTCGAGGCGCGGCTCGGGCAGGCGCTGGGGTACGACCTCCTGGCCGTGCGCCGCAGGGGGCACCTCGTGCGGGCGCCGGAGCGGGATTTCCGGCTGCGGAGCGACGACGTGCTCATCGTCGAGGGGCGGATCAACGCGCTCGAGCGCCTGCGCGCCTGGGGTCACCTCGTCAGGCACAGGGAATCGGACGATGCCCTGGGACGTCTCGTGAAGGACTCGACGATGCTGGCCGAAGTCGAGGTCGCCGACAAATCGAACCTCGTCGACAGCACGGTCGGAAGCATCGATTTCCGCAACCGGTTCCAGGCGCACGTCGTCGCCATCCGGCGCGGCGATGAGGTTCTGAGCGGTTCCTTCCAGGCGGTGCGGCTCGAGGCGGGGGACGCGCTCCTCCTTCTGGGCCGCGAGGACCAGCTCCAGCAACTCCGCTACGCGGCGGAGTTTTCATCGATCGGCTGGACGGACATCGGCTCCGCCACCGAGGAATACGAGCTGTACCGATGGCTGATGCGGCTCCATGTCCCGGATGGGTCCTGGCTGGACGGACAGACGCTCGCCGCGTCACGTCTGAGGCGCGCCTTTGATCTCACGGTGCTGGAGATCGAGCGCGAGGAGGGCGATATCGCGCTGCCCGACGCGTCGGAGAGGATGCGGGCCGGCGACCACCTCATCGTCGAGGGCGCCCCGGCCTGCTTCGCCGTGCTGGAGGCGCTGCAAGCGCTGATCCCGGCGGACGAACGACCTTCCGTGGACGAACTGGAGTCGGAGGATGTCGGATTCGCCGAGGTCACGCTGGCTCCGAGTTCCGACCTGGTCGGGAAGACGCTGCGCGAGGTCCTCTTCCGGGAGTCCTACGGGCTGAACCTGCTCTCGATCTTCCGCGGCGGGCGGGCCTTTCACTCGAACATCCGCATCTCGCGCACGGCGCTGGAGTTCGGAGACGCGCTCCTCGTCTACGGCAACCGGAAGAAGATCGGGCTCCTCGCCCGCGACCCGCGATTCCTCGTCCTCCACGGGCAACTCCACGAGGTGTTCCGCGTCCACAAGGCGTGGATCGCCAGCGCGATCATGGTGGGCTTCATCCTCGCGGCCTCCCTGAACCTGCTCCCCGTGTACATCGCGGCGCTTCTCGGCGCGCTCCTCATGGTGTGCACGGGGTGCGTGAAGGGGAACGAGGTCTACACCTTCGTCGAATGGCGGGTCGTCATGCTCCTTGGCGGGATGCTGGCGCTCGGCCTCGCTATGGAGGACTCCGGCACGGCGGAACTCATCGCGCGCGAAGTCGTGGGGCGCGCGGCGGAGATGGGACCGCGGATCCTCATCGCGAGCATCTTCCTCATCTGCGCACTCGCGGCGCAGTTCGTCCCCACCTCGGCGGTCGCGGTGCTCGTCGCGCCGATCGCGCTCAGCGCCGCGTCGGAACTGGATCTCTCGGCACGGGCCCTGCTCATGGTCGTGGCCGTCGGCTCCTCCTGCGCCTTCCTGAGTCCCTTCGGCCACCCCGTGAACCTGCTCGTGATGGGTGTGGGCGGCTACAAGGTCGTGGACTACACGAAGGTTGGCGCGCCGCTCTTCCTGCTCCTGATGCTGATGGTCGTCTTCTTCCTCCCCATCGTCTGGCCGCTATAGCAGCCACGACTCATCGCCCGCAGGTCTTCAGTCGAGGTGGGCGAGTTCGGTCTCGATTCGTTCCCAGGCGCCGATCAGCTCGTCGAGCTCCCCCTGCCGCGACGCGCGCTCAGTCTCGAGCGTGCGCACTTCCTCGATCGGGGTCTCCGCGTAGAAGGCGGGGTCGGCGAAGACCTCGTCGATTTCGGCGAGGCGAGTCTCGGCCGCTTCGATTTGCCGGGTGATGTTGTTCAGCTTCTTCCGCAGCGAGCCGCCCCGGTAGCGGTTCCGGTTGCCCCGCGCGACTCCAGGGTCGCCGCCGCGTGCGTTTCCCCGGGCAGAGAGGTTGCCCGCGCCGCGAGTTTCGGCTGCGGCGGCGCGGGCGGCGCGTTTCTCTCTCCGCGCCTTGAGGACGACCGTGTCGACGTCGAGGTGGTCGTCTCCGCAGTAGTGGACGTACGCCTCGTAACTTCCCTTGAAGTCGCGGATCCCGTCCTCGGAGATCTCGACGATGCGGGTCGCGAGTTGGGAGACGAACCAGCGGTCGTGCGAGACGAGAATGAGCGTGCCGTCGTAGCCCCGGAGCGCCTCGACCAATGACTCGATGGATTCGAGGTCGAGGTGGTTCGTGGGTTCGTCGAGGACGAGGACGTTGGGTCGCTCGATCGCCATCCGGCAGAAGACGAGGCGGGCCGCCTCGCCGCCGGACAGGTTGCCGACCCGCTTCTTCGCGTCGTCGCCGGAGAAGAGTACGCGCCCCATCTCGCCCCGCACGAATCCGAGGGTGCGGCCGGGACAGAAGCCCGCGATCCAGTCTTCGGCGGTCTGCCCCGGCGACTCGAAGCGGGCCTCCTGGTCCTGCGCGAAATAGCTCGGGTGTGTCTCGTAGCCCCACGTGACGCGGCCTGCGTCGGACTCGAGTTCGCCCATGACGATCTTGAGCAGCGTGGATTTCCCGATCCCGTTGGGGCCCATGATCGCCATGCGGTCCCCGCGCTCGAGGGAGAGGTCGACGCCGTGGAGGACTTCGTTCAACTCCTCACCGTCGCCGAACGCCTTCTGCACGCCCTCCACTCCGAGCACGGTGCGTCCGCTCGGACGGCGGGACTCGAAGCGGAAGTTCGGATAGCGGCGCGAGGAGACCGGGAGCGGCTGCAGCGCCTCGGCGCGCTTCTCTATGAGGCGCAGCTTGCTCTGGGCCTGTCGCGCCTTGCTCGCCTTGGCCCGGAAGCGGTCGACGAACTGTCGGTGGTGGGCGATCTCGCGCTCGCGGTTCGCGAGTTCCTTCTCCCGTCTCTCCTGGTCCTCCCTCTTTCGGACCAGATAGTCGTCATAGTTGCCCTTGTAGGTGGTGACCGTCTCATAGTCGATGTCGAGGATGTGCGTGGCGATGTTGTCCAGAAAGCGGTGGTCGTGGGAGATGACGACGATCGCCCCCTTGAACTCCCGCAGAAACTTCTCGAGCCAGCGGATGGAGAGGATGTCGAGGTGGTTCGTCGGCTCGTCGAGAAGGAGGACGTCGGGCGCGCCGGCGAGCGCCTGGGCGAGCAGCACGCGGAGCTTGAACCCGCCGGAAAGGGTGGAGAGCGGACGGCGGTGAATCTCGCTCGGGAAGCCGAGACCCTCGAGGATCTCGCCCGCGCGGGCCTCCGCCGTGTAGCCGTCGTGGCGCTGGAAGATCTCCTCGAGTTCGGAGAAGCGGTCGGCGTCGAAGTCTCCGTCCTCCGTCTCGATCAGGGCCTCCCGTTCGACCATGGCACGCCACAGATCGGGGTTCCCCATGAGCGCGGCGCCGAGGATCTCCTCGTCGTCGTGGAGGAAGTGATCCTGGCGAAGGACGCCGACCTGGAGGCGTTTCGGGATGGTGACGGAGCCCTCCGTCGGGTCCTCCGTGCCCCCGAGAATGTTGAGCAGCGTGGTCTTGCCGGATCCGTTCGCGCCCACGAGGCCGTAGCACTCGCCGGGGTTGAGGAGGAAGGTGGCGTCGCTGAAGAGGACCTGGCCGCCGAACGCCTTTCCGAGACCGGAGACGGTGATCATGGCTGGAGTGGTGCCGGCGGGCTGTGGGTCAGCAGGACACGCAGTTGTGGTTGTTCTTTGAGCCGAGGCTCTCGAGCAGGGCGACGGCCTCCGGGAAGGGCTGGGTGCGCTGGTAGGGGCCGTTCGCCATGTCCGCGGTGGTCTGGCCGACGCGGCTCACGGCGGTCGGGTCCGCGCCGTGCTCGACGAGGAAGCGGATGACCTCGAGGTCGCCGCGCGAAGCCGCGTTGTGGAGCGGCGTGTAGCCCTCGTCATCGCGCTGGTTCACGTCGGCGCCGAGTTCCTCGACGAGATAGCGAACGGCCGGCAGCCAGCCGTCCGGGACGTACCGGTGGGCGTTGCTGGGGAAGCCCTGGCCGTAGCCGATGCCTGTCGCGGCGTGGATCGGGTAATCGGCGGGGCCGCCCACGGGCACGGGGGGAACGCCGGACAGGTCGCGCTTCTCGCGGTCCCATGCCGGGAGGCGTCGCGGTGGCACCTTGATCGTCGCGAGGCCGGGTTGGGCGCCGTACTCGACGAGAAGGCGCATCGCTTCCACGTCCAGCGAGTACGCGGCGCGCCAGAAGGGGGTCGCGCCCTTCAGGTCGATCTGCAGGAGGTCGAAGTTGTACGACACCCACCACAGGTGCTTCTCGAGACGGGCGTTGGGATCCACTCCCGCGTCGAGCAGGCGGCGCATCACGTCGAGATAGCTGTGCCGCTGTTGCCCGTAGGCGTGCTGCTGCGGGTAGCGCGACTTCGGCGCCCAGTGGGCGTTGAGGGCGGCGAAGAGCGGCGTCGCGCCGGCGGCGGAGGCGAGTTTGGGGTCGGCTCCGGCCTCGAGCAGCTCCATCGCGAGGTCGAAGTGGCCGTTGATCATCGCGATGAGCATGGGGCTCGTGCGGTCGCCCCCGCTCACCTGATCGATGTCCGCGCCGCCCTCGATGAGCGCGCGCACGGTGCCGGCGTGACCTTCACGGGCGGCGTGAAGCAGGGCCGTGAGGCCGCCGTGCCCGCCGATGAGGTCGCCGTAGCCGAGGGGCTCGGGCTCCTCGATCGGGCGCTCGTAGTCCTCCTCATCGTTGGCCGCGGGACGGTCCGCAGGGGCGGCGGAGGCGGCGGCCAGCGGCGCATCGGACGGGGCCGGGCGGGGCGGCACGGGCGGTTCGGGCTCTCCGCGCATCCGGGCCGCGCGGGCCCGGCGGTCCGCCTGCGACCACTCCGCCAACGCCGTGATGTCGGTGACCCAGGTGGCGAGAGCGGGATCCGCGCCGCCATCGAGCAGCGCCCTCACGGCAGCTTCCCGGCCGCGGGCGGCTGCGTACATGAGCGGCGTCTGGCCCCAGCGCGCTTCGCGGACGTCGGCGTCGCCGCCGTGCTCCACGAGCAGGCGGACGGCTTTCGCGCCGCCCGCGCCGGCGGCGAGGTGCAGCGGGGTCGCGCCGCCCACGTCTTCCGTGGTGGCGGTCTGTTCAGCGCCCGCTTCGAGGAGCAGGCCCACGACCTCCGCGCCCCGGACTTCGCTCGCGAGGTGCAGCGGCGTGTAGGCGCCGATGCGGGTGATGGGGCCGGCATCCGCGCCCGCCTCGAGAAGCAGGCGGGTCAGGTCGGCGTTCGCGGAACGCGCCGCCCAGTGGAGCGCGGTCATTCCGTCGCCCTGCGGCGCGTTCACGTCGGCGCCATCGGACAGGAGCGCCCGCACGGCGGCGAGGTCGCCCGTCATCGCGGCGTCGGCGACCGGCGAATCGGGGGACAGCGCGCCGCTCAGAAGTACCGCCAGCAGCGCGACCGCCGGCGGCTTCATCGCCGCGGCCATCCGGTGGCGCCCATCCCGCTTCACGAGCCGGCCGCGCTCGTGTCGGGGGCCGAGAGCGACAGGGCGCCGGTGCTGTCGCCGAACTGTTCGATGTCTTCCAGCCCGAGCGCGTGCATGAGCGAGAGCATCGCGTTGGCCATGGGGGTGCTCGGCGCGGCCCGCACGTGGACTCCGCCGTCCAGCTTCCCGTTCGCGCCGCCGGCCACGAACAGGGGGCAGCGCTTGTGGTTGTGGACGTTGGGGTCGCCCATCGGCGATCCGTAGATGACCATCGTCTTCTCGAGCAGGTCCGTCTCGCCGTCCATCGTGTTCCGTAGCCGCTCGAGCAGGTACGGGACCATCGACACGTGGAACCGGTTGATCTGCGCGAAGTCGTCGATGTTCCCTTCGTCGGCGCCGTGGTGCGAGGCCGGGTGGAACGGCTTGTCGACGCCGCTCTCCGGGAACACCCGGGCCGACGAGTCGCGCCCAAGCTTGAACGAGAACACGCGCGTCATGTCGGACTCGAAGGCGAGCGCCTGGAGGTCGAACATCAGCTGCACGTGCTCGACGAAGGAGTCTGGCACGCCGGCCGGCGCCTCGGGCAGCGCCCGCTCCTCGCCGCTCCGGTTCTGCGTCTCCACGCGCTCGATGCGCCGTTCGATCTCGCGCACGTTGTCGAGGTAGCGGTCGAGCCGGCGGACATCGACGGGTCCCAGTTCCCGGCGGAGTTCGCCGATGCGCCCCGCGATGAAATCGAGGACGCTCCGGTTCGCCCGGCGGCGGGCGGCGCGTTCCTCCGCGCTCCCCCCCGCGCCGAACAACTGGTCGAAGGCGATCCTCGGATCGCGGATCATGGGCAGCGGTTCCGTCGGCGACTGCCAGCTGATCGTGTCCGTGTAGACGCACGCGTAGCCGTAGGCGCACCCGCCGGACTGGTCCACGTTCTCGATGCAGAGCTGCATGGAGGGGATCGGCGTGTCCTGCCCGAAGCGCTGGGCGTAGATCTGGTCCATCGATGTCCCGGCGCGGATGTCCGAGCCCTCGGTCTGCCGCGGGTGGGACTGGGTCAGGAAGGTCGCGCTGGACCGGAAGTGGTCGCCGCCGATCTCCTTGGGAATCCGGGCCTCGGCCGCCTCGATATCGGTGTCGCTGATGATCGTGAGCCGGTCCCGGAACGGTTCGAGCGAGGCGAGGGCCCCGGTGCTGAGGTCGAAGTCACGACCGGTCTGCAGCGGCGACCAGTAGCCGCGCGAGGCTCCGTAGGCGGTCGAGCCGGCGGCGCCGTGCACCATCTCGATCGCGATCAGCCGCGTCGGATCCGCGGGACGGATCGATCCCCACAGCCGTCCCGCGGGAACCATGGCGTCCAGCATCGGAAGCGCCACCGTGGCCCCGACTCCGCGGAGGAAGGTGCGGCGCGGAATGTGCTTTCCGGTGATGATGTCCATCTGAATCACGTCCCCTGGTTGGTTCCGCCGTTGGTCGCCGGATCGGTCCCCCGGTCTGAGCCGCCGGTCTCGTCCCCCTGTTCGACGATGGCGCCGCCCCGGCTCATGAGGAAGGCCGGGCTCTCCGCCACTCCGAGGATGAAGGCGGACATGCGGTAGTCCTCCGCCTCCGCGCGGCGCGTGATGCGGCGCACGGTCGGCATGTCGAAGTACTCGACGCGGCGCCCGAGCGCATAGGCCATGAGACTCTCGGTGAACGCCCTCGCCAGCGATTCGCGCCGCGAGAGAAGGGCGGTTCGGAGGTCGGCCGGTCCCGAGAGCGGTGTTCCGTCGTACAGGTCGCCGCTGGGATCGACCGTGCGCCCCTGGTCCTTGATCCGGTAGGCGCCCGTCACGTCGAAGTTCTCGAGCGCGAGCCCTAGCGGGTCGATGACGCGGTGGCACGAACGGCAGGCCGGACTCGCGCGGTGCATCTCCAGCCGCTCGCGCACCGTCAGGAAGCGGCCCTCCTCGGCCTCGTCGATCGCCTCGAGGTCCGGCACGTCCGGGGGCGGCGGGGGCGGCGGCGTCCCGAACAGGACCTCCATGATCCACTTGCCCCGCAGCACGGGCGACGTCCGGTTCGCATGCGAGGTCGAGGTGAGGATGCTCCCGTGCGCCAGCACACCGCGGCGGGCGTCGTCCGGATAGTCGACCTTCCGGAAGTGGGTTCCGGCCACGCCGGCCAAGCCGTAGTGCCGCGCGAGCCGCTCGTTGACGAAGGTGTAGTCCGCCGTCAGCAACTCGAAGAAGCTGCGGTCCTCCCGCACCAGGTGCTCGAACAGAAGCTCCGTCTCGCGGCGCATGTCACGGGCGAGCTGCTCGTAGAAGTCGGGGAAGCGGAGCGCGTCCGGGTGGACGCTGTCGAGATCCTGCAGCCGCAGCCACTGCGCGGCAAAGCGCGTCGCGAGCCCCTCGGCGTTCGGGTGCGCGAGCATGCGGCGGACCTGGGTCTCCACGCCGGCCGCGTCGTCGAGCCCGCCCGTCCGGGCCGCCTCGATGAGCGCCTCGTCCGGCGGCATCCCCCACAGGAAGAAGGCGAGCCGGGAAGCGAGATCGAGCGGCGCGATGCGATACGGACCCTCGGTCCCCGCTCCGGCCGGTGGTTCCTCGAAGCGGAAGATGAAGTCCGGGCTCGCGAGGATGCCCTGGAGCGCCGTCCGAACCCCGACCTCGAAGCCGTCCTCCTCCGCCCCGGCGTCGTACAGGGCGAGGAGCGGGTCGACATCCGCCGCGTCCACCGGCCGCCGGTAGGCCTGCGCCGCCAGCCGCTCCACGATCTCCCGCGCGCAGCGGCGCTCCGCCGCCTCATCGCCGGTCTCGGGTCGGCACGTCAGCACGCGCGTCCGGGTCGGCGTCTCCGACACGCCCGACACGCCGAACGGCCCCCGGATCGTGAGGTCGCGGAGGTGGGCGACGACCGTGATCCCGTGCGAATAGCCGATCTTCTTGTCCGCGAGACTCCATTCGTGCGGCGACACCAGGTCTTCGATGGGTCCGTCGAAGCGCTTGATGAAGGCGGCGGACACGCGGTGCGGCCCCGCCGTCACGTGAATCGGCTGCGTCTCGACCTGAACCCCGTTGGGATCCTGCCGGTGCATCCAGCGATCGATGTCGATGAGCGCCCGCCGTTCCCCGTCCACGGAGAGTTCGACCTGCTCGTCGAACGGTGTCGTCTGCCCGAAGAAGTTCCCGGTCGACTCGTGCTGGAAGGCGAGCCGGAAAACGTAGTCCCCGTCCGCGGTGAAGTTGTGCACGACGGAGATCCCGCCGCGCGTGCCGATCGGCGTGCCGGGCACGTGCTGCCGCTGCTCGGCGTAGCGGGACACCTCGTATTCCGTCTCGCTTGGCGTGACGGTCGGGTCCCCGAGCGCGAGCCGGCTGATCTCGCTCGCCGCGGTCAGGTATCCCTCGAGCAGCGTCGCGGAGAGGTTCTGCACGTCCGCGATGTTGTCGAAGCCCGCGCTGATCGTCTCGTTCGGCAGGTAGGCGGAGGCGTCGATGTCGAGTCCGAGGAGCGCCCGGATCGAGCGTTCGTACTCCGCCCGGTTCAGCCGCTGGAACGAGCGGACGCCGGGGTCGGGGCGGTCGGCCGCCACGGCGTCGACACGCGCCTCGAGCGTTTCGGCGAGCGCGAGCAGGTCTTCGGGCGGCGGGCGCCGGATCCCCGGCGGCGGCATCATTCCGGCGCGAAGCTTGCGGATCATCTTCTCCGCCGTCTCCGCCTCGAGGTGCGCCATCTCCACCTCGAAACGCTCCAAGGAGAGGTTCCCCAGCACCCGGGTGTCGTTGTGACAGTTCGTGCAGACCTGGTTCACGACCGTCTGCGGGATCGTGTCCGGGATGAATTCACGGGCCTGGGCGGGGAGAGGGGCGGAGAGGGACGAGCCGCCAGGAAGCGTGGAAATCAACCCCCAAAGCGCAATGCAGGACAGCGCAATCGCGAGTCTCTTCATGGAATCGCTCGTCCTCCGCGACCGGCGGTGCGATCTGGCTCCTCGGACCTTCTCCTGCCTAACCCTTCAATATAGGGACGCCGACGCGATTTCGCCCTACGCGGATCCTCCGCGCCCCCCGCCTCCGCCCCGGTACAGCCTGTACATCCCGATGGTCAGCAGCGGAAGCACGAAGATGAAGAGGAAGGCCCAGCTCAGCGCGCCGTAGCCGGTCGCGATGAGGTCGATGATCCCGAACCGCGACAGGAGCGAGGCGAGGATGAGGAGAAGAACCGCCACGGCCGGACGCAGCGTCGGGGGCATGTGGGCCCTGCGGGCCGCGAACACGCCTGCGACCCGCTCGTTGAACGCGTGGATCACGCCGGTGCCGGACTCGATGAGGGTGCCGAAGAGGACGACCTGGAAGGCGATCTGGAATCCCCGCGACCCGAGCAGTTCGAGGAGGTAGTTGGCGGGTACGGGGCGGTCCACGATGCCCGGGTACTGCCCCGCCATCGCCACGAGGAAGAGGACGCCGGGAATGATCGCGATCGGCCCGGTGAGGGCGCCCGCCCACAGCGCCTCCCGCCGCCGCCGGATGTGGCGCGTCGCGAACAGCATCGCGGGTACGAGCGACACCTGCAGCACCCCGTAGCGGAACCCGGAGAGCGCCCATCCCTCCCGTGCCTCGCCCGACGCGAACGCCGCGCCGATCGCCTCTCCGAAGGCGCCGATGGACCAGGCGAAGAACACCAGGTAGACGCCGTAGAGGACGAACGACCAGCCCGACAGGAAGCGCTCGATCGCGTCCGTCCCCTTGAAGACGAGGAAGCCGACGGTGACGAGGAGCCCGACCACGCCGGCCGCGTACGGCAGCCCGAACGTCTCCAGCAGGAACGTCCCCGCGGCGGAGCCGATCACGGCCAGGATGAGGAGGACGGCCGCAAGATACCCGATCTCGTACACGAACCAGCCGCGCCCCAGCAGACGCTGGAAGAACGTTCGGTAGTCGTACGTCCCGAAGACGCGTACGAACTCGAACGAAGCCATGGCGGTGATGCTGACGAGGATCGTGGACGGAAGGAGCATCCCCAGTAGTCCGCCCAGCGGACCGAAGCGGAGGAAGAACTCCACGAGTTCGCGCCCCGTCCCGTACCCGCCCGCGATGATGATGGACTGGAAGACGAAGCCGGGGAGCAGGTACCGCCGAAACCACGAAGTCATCGGTTCAATCCCGTCGTCGGCCCGGCTTTGCGCGTCCGTCGCGCCACGTCGCGAGCGGGATCGGGCTCGGCCGGCGCTCGCGTACCGTGGAGGACAGCGACTCCAGCACGCGCATCGAGATGCCGCCCAGGTGCTCGCGCCACCGCTGGCGGCGCTCCTCCGCCGGCTCCCGGCAGCGCGCGAGATCGGGCTCCAGTATGCGCTCTCCGATATCGCGGACGAGATCGGGCGCGCTCGTGATGAGGACGATCTCCGGCTGCATGCGAAAGCTCACGTAGTCGAAGTTCGCCGAACCGAGGACGACCGTGTCGTCGATCCGCATCACCTTCGCGTGCGTCATGGGACCGGGCAGCATGAGAACCTCGAAGCCTTCGCGCCGCGACGCGTCGAGCGTCCCCCATTTCATGACGGCCCGGTTGTGATCCTCCGGCATCATCACTGTGACGTGCACGCCGCGGCGGTGCGCCCGGCCGAGGGCGCTCCAGAAGGGCTCGCTGATGTACGGGCACTGGACGACGATCCGGTCGGTTGCCCGATCGAGCGCGCGGGAGACGGCGTCGCGCAGCCCGGCGTTGCCCCGGCCCTCGCCGACCACGATCTCGTCGCCGTCGATCTCCGCGGCGGCGGCCCGGTCGTGTCCCCGCCAGGTATGCTCGAAGTCCTCGCGCAGGAACGCCGCGATCCCGGGGCTCTCGATCCGGATCATGAAGTCGTGCCAGGCGAAGTTGTGCTCGCTGAAGTTGATGCCGCCCAGGTAGGCGATCCGGTCGTCGATCGCGACCAGCTTCTTGTGGTTGCGGGCGATGAGTCGGTGGAATCGCCGTCCCACGGGCCACGTGAACCTCACGGGCACCCCGCCGCGTTCCAGCCGGTCGCACATCTCGCCGGTGGCCGCGACCTCGCGCTGCAGGGCCGGGTCGCGCCGCGCGCGCGGCAGGCCGATGAACCGGTCGTTGATCAGGTACTTCGTCACGGCGTCGGCGACGATGCGCTTGCGCGGCGCTTCACAGGCCAGCACGGCTTCCGCCAGGCCCAGCCCGGCCGCGTCCCCCTCGAAGGAGAGCGTCTGTATGTAGACGTAGTCGCGCGCGCCGCGGATGTCGCGTTCGAGGCGTTTCCAGAACTCGGCCCCGCCGACGCAGAGTTTCACGCCCCCGTCCCCCTCTCCTCGGTCCGGACGTCATCGACGTGTCGCCGCGCCTCGGCGAACAGCACGACCGCTCCCAGGATCGTCCCGAAAAACGTTGTGAGCAGCCGCCAGCCCACGACCCACAGCACCGTCACCTCAGCGAGCAGCACCCGATTCATCAGCAGCCCCGTCGAGGCCTCCGCGACGCCGGAGGCGCCCGGCGTCGGCGAGAAATAGAGGACGATGTGTTGCAGGAGCTGGAGCCCGATGAAGGAGAGGTCGACCGGCCCCTGGAGCGCCGCCGCGAGGACGTAGCCCATGAAGTACTTGTTGAGGTAGAGGACGGCGGTCGCGGCGCACACCCAGACGAGCGTCACCTTGCCGCGCGAGGCCACCGCCCGGACCCCGGAGGCCAGCCGGTCGATCTCACGGCTCAGCAGGCGCCTGCCCGCCGCCGCCCAGCGCCGGACCCGCGTCCCCCGCCTTGAAACCACGTTGAGGAAGCGTCGGAGCAACCGAACGGTTCGCCGCTGGGCCGCGACGGCCGAAATCAGCAGCGCGGCCAGCATCGCAATGACCGCCACCGCGACTGCGAGCGCGATCAGCACGCCCCCGGACAACGCCTCGCCCGGCAGGAACCCCAGGGCGGCGAGGCCGCCCAACGCGAAGAAAAGCAGGGTGGCCACGAACGTCAGCAGTGAGCAGAGAATCGCTTCGGACAGCCGCGCCCCGCGCCGGCACAGCACATAGAGTTGCGCGGCGCCACCGCCTGTCTGCGCCGGCGTGATCGCGCCTAGCAGCATGTTCGCCCAGTTCGCCCGCATGCAGTGCCAGAGCGAGACGCGCGAGAAGACGCGGCCGTCGAGGAGCAGTCGATATCGGAGGCCGCCCAGCGTGAAATCCAACGCGAGCAGCGCCAGCAGCGCGACGGCGAACCCCGGCGTGATGCGGGCGAGGATGCTGTCGAGTTCGGAAGGAGGGCGCCACCGGATGAGCGCCACGAGCCCCAGCGCGGTGAGTCCGCCGAACGCGAGCGTGCCGACGATCAGCTTGCTTCGCGCGGGGATGGGGGAACTCGGTTGGGGACTCGCCACTCGTTCTTCTTTCGTGGAGCCGGCCGAAAGGAAGTGTTACGCCTCGCGGGGGGCGGTGAGATTCAACGAGCCCGCGCGGACCGTGAGCCGCGCGGGCTGAGCGGGTGGGAAACTCGCGTTACGTGCCGGTGTTGGCGATGGACTCGCGGATCTTCTCGACGGTGAGCGCGGTCCGGTAGGCGCGGAGCTTGAGGCCGATGTCGATCGTCTTCTCCTTCGGGGCGATCGGGACGCCGTTGATCTTTGCGAGCCCCGCCTCCACGCGCTGGTCGTAGCGGACGACGGTGGGGTCGACGGTCATCATCAGGGTCGTGATGCCGAAGCTGTCGTGGATGCCGTCGTTCTCCGTCTCCACGATCCCCAGCTCGGACTCGAGGAAGTCCCCGCCTCCGTAGCGGTAGTACTCGGGGATGTGATGGGCGTGGGCGTTGTCCCAGCGCTCGTTGAGGCGTGCCGCGACGTTCGCCATCCCCTGTACGTTCCCGCCGCTGTCGCCGATGAAGACGATGTGCTCGAAGCCGTGCGCCCGGAGGCTCGAAGCGACGTCATCCAGCACCGCCTCGAAGGTCTCCTGGCGGAGCGAGATCGTGCCGGGGTAGCGCATGTGGCCGGAGGGTTCGTCGATATTTCCCTCGGGAACGAGCTTCATGATCGGCGCGCACAGCGCGCTGCCCAGCTCCCGGGCGATGGCCTCGCACGTCCCCTGCAGCACGTAGTTGTGCTTGCCCGTGGCGACGTAGGGCCCATTCTGCTCGATGCCGCCCGTGGACACGATCGCGATGTTGTACCCGTCCGCCATCATGTCGCGGACTTCCATCCACGTGAGTTCCTCGATCCAGATCGAGTCGAACATTTCGATCGGGCGCTCCGAGATGAGTTCGGCGTCGATCCGGGCCTCGTATTCGGCCATGAGACGGGCGCGCTCCTCCGGCGTCATGTCCCGGTTCTGGCCCATGGCTCCGGCCGGGACCGCGAGGGGGATCGCCACCAGCGCGATCAGGGCGGTCAACGTCGAGCGGGCGTGCGTCATCGTCCTCCTCCTGTTTCCTCGTGCCGGACCGGAATCGGCCGGGACGGAGCCGGGCCGGATTGGCCGGACTACAACGGCATGATATTTCACGTCATATTCTGGAGTGACACTGCTTTCGGGTGACGTTGCGGCCGAACAAATGTCCGGTCCGGGGAAGCCGGCCGGCAAGGGGACCATAACCATGGCAGATCGAAACGGGCGGCGGGCGGAGCCGATCGCGATCATCGGAATGGCGTGTCGTTTTCCCGGCGCGTCGAGCATTCCGGCGTTCTGGCGATTGCTCGAGGAGGGCGGGAACTCCGTCCAGGAGGGGGTCCCCGGTTCCGGCGTGGGGCGTTGGGGTCAGATCTTCGGGGACAACGCGGTCCTGAGCGACGGCTGCCGTTTCGGCGCCTTCGTGGACGATATCGACCAGTTCGACGACGCGTTCTTCAGGATCTCCCCCGTCGAAGCGGAACTGCTGGATCCGCAGCAGCGCATGATGCTGGAGACGAGTTGGGAGGCGCTCGAGGACGCGGGGATCGATCCCGACGGGCTGAGGGAGACGCTCACCGGCGTCTACACCGGGATCAGCAACGACGAGTATCGAATGCTCGTCGTGGACTCGAGCAAGCCCGCCGAGGCGGCCAGCTGCCTCTACGCGCTCAGCGGCACGAACCTGAACGGCACCAGCGGCCGGGTCTCCTTCGTGCTCGGGCTCCGGGGGCCGGCGAAAGCGGTGGACGCCGCGTGCGCGTCCTCCATGGTCTCGGTCCACGACGCGGTGGCGGACCTGCAGCAGGGCAGGGCGGATCTGGCCATCGCCGGCGGCGTACAGGCGATCCTCAACGGCCGCATCTACGAACTCCGCGCGGACGCCATGATGCTGTCGCCCGATGGGCAGTGCAAAACCTTAGACGCGTCGGCCAACGGATACGTGCGGGGCGAGGGGTGCGGGGTCGTCGTCCTCAAGCGGCTGAGCGAGGCGGCGGCGGACGGCGACCGGATCTGGGCCGTGATTCGCGGCTCGGCGGTGAACCACGGCGGGGCGAGCACCGGACTCACGGTGCCGCACACGCCGGCGCTGGAAGAAGTGATGCTCACGGCGCTGGCGGACGCGGGCGTCTCTCCCCTCGAAGTCGACTACCTGGAGGCCCACGGGACGGGAACCACGGTGGGCGACCCGATCGAGGCCAACGCGGTGGTGGCGGTCTACGGGGAGGGTCGGGACGCCGACAACCCCCTTCTCATGGGCTCGGTGAAGACGAACATCGGGCACCTGGAATCGGCCGCCGGCGTGGCGGGCGTGATCAAGGCGGCGCTGGTCCTGCACCGCGGCGTGATTCCGAAGCACCTCCATTTCCACGATCCCAACCCGAGCCTCGACTGGGACCGTCTCCCGCTCCGGGTGACCTCTTCGATGATGGAGTGGCCGAGCCGTCTGGACGGGCCGCGACGCGCGGGGGTGAACTCGTTCGGGATCTCGGGGACGAACGCCCACCTCGTGATGGAGGAGTACCGCGCCCCGGACGAGGCCCCGGAGGAAGCCCCGGCCGATGGGGACTGGGCCGCGGGGGCCGGACTGCCGGTGGCGGTTTCCATGTCGGAGACGGTGGCGGACGTGCCGGTGCCGGAGGACGTCGGCCGTCGCGCGGCGCGCCTGCTTCCGCTGTCGGGCAAATCCGTGGAGGCGCTCCGCGACCTCGCCGGACGGTACGTGTCGTGGCTGGACGAGCACGCCGAGGAATCTTCCTCCGGGGACCCCGCCTCGGGCCGGCTCCTCTCGGACATGGCGTGGACGGCCGGTGTGGGACGGAGCCATTTCGACCACCGCGCGGGCGTCGTCTTCCGTGACGCGGCGTCGCTGCGGGAGCGACTTCTCTCCCTGGCCGCGCCGGATGGAGGCGCGCCGGCGGGCGCGCCGGCCCGGGTGGCCTTCGCCTACACGGGGCAGGGGAGCCAGTGGGCCGGCATGGGAGCGGCGCTCTACGAGAGCGAGCCGGTGGCGCGGGCCGTCATGGACCGCTGTGAGGCGGTCTTCGTCGAAGAGAGAGGCGCTTCGCTGCTCGACGTGATGTTCGGCCGACCGGACGGGACCGGGGATCTCGGCGACACGGCTTGGGAGCAGCCCGCGCTCTACGCGCTGGAGTGCGCGCTGACGGCGCTGTGGGCAAGTCTCGGCGTCCGCCCCGACGTGGTGATCGGGCACAGCATCGGCGAACTCGCGGCGTCGCAGGCGGCGGGCGTGTTCTCCCTCGAGGACGGGATGCGTTTCGCCGCCGCGCGCGGGGCGCTGATGTCGCGCATGGAGGAGGGCGGCATGGCCGCGGTGTTCGCGTCGCCCGAGCAGGTAGCGTCCGCGGTCGAGGCCGTGAACGCGGAGGCGTCCGGCGTCGGGCTGAGTATCTCGGGCTACAACGGCGGTCATCAGGTGGTCTCCGGCCCGGTTGCCGACATCGAAGCCATCTCGAAGCGATTCGAGGCGGAGGGCGTCCGGGTCCGGCGTCTGAACACGAAGCGGGCGTTCCACAGCGCCCTCGTCGATCCCATCCTGGACGAACTGGCGGCGTCGCTCGACGGGGCCGCGATCCAGGCGCCATCCCTCACCGTCGTCAGCAACCTCACGGGCCGGGCGGTGGAGGCCGGGCAGATGCTGGACGGGGCCTACTGGCGGCGGCACGCGCGCGAGCCGGTGGCCTTCGCCCAGGGTGTCGGGACGTTGGCGGACCTCGGCGTCGACCTTGTGCTGGAGATCGGTCCTCGATCGCTGCTGGCCCCGATGGCGGCCTCCGCCTGGCCGGAGTCGCCACAGACGCCAGCTCCGGCGGTCCTGTCGAGCCTCACCGCGCCGCCAGCCGATGCGCCCGGGACCGAGGGCGCGGACAGTTTCGTGGAGGCGGTCGCCGCGGCGTACGAGGCGGGCCTCCCGATTCGCTTCGCCGGACTCTTCGCCGGGGAGACGCGGAGACGGATCTCGCTCCCCAGCTACCCGTTCCAGCGCGTCCGCCATTGGCTCGCGCCGCCGAAACGCCGTCGCGGCAGCGCGGGCCACCCGCTGCTGGGCGCCCGCCACGAGTCCGCCCGCGGCGAGATCACCTTCGAGACGGACGTGTTCCCCTCGGATCCGGCCTGGATGGACGACCATCGCGTGTTCGGCCGCGTCGTGGCGCCTGGCGCGCTGTACGGAGCCATGACGATCGCGGCGTCCCTCCTCGAGGAGGGCGGGTCGGTGGTCGTGGAGGAGATGCAGCTGCACAATCCGCTCGTCTTCGATGAGGACGAGGACGAAACGGATGCGGCGGGGCGGACGCTGCAGGTCGTGCTCGACGCCCCCGACCCGTCGGCGCCGCGCGGCGTCCAGATCTTCAGCCGGGGGAGCGAAGGCGTCTGGACGGTCCACGTGGAGGGTCGTCTGGCGGCCGGCGTTCCCGACCCTGAAGACAGCAGCCGCATCGACCTCGAAAGCCTGAGGGCCGATCTCTCGCCCGTGGAAGTGGCGGACTACTACCGCCACCGCGCGAGCACGGGGGTCGATCTCGGTCCGTCCTTCCGCACGCTGGGGAGGGCCTGGTCCGGCCCGGGGGAGGCGGTGGCCGAGGTGTCGCTGCCGGCGGCCATGGCCGGTCACGGGCTGGACGTGCATCCGCTCGTGCTGGACGGCTGCTTCCAGGCCGTCGGGGTGGCCCGCAACGTGGCGGGGTCGGAAGGCGGCGCCACGTATCTCCCGTTCGGCTGGGAACGGCTGTGGCTGACCGGGCGGCTGCCCGACCGGGTGGTGTGCCACGTACGCCTGAGCGAAGCGTCGCGCGACGCGGAGGCCGAGGGGGGCGAGCCCGCGGAGGTCCTGAGCGGGGAACTGCGCATCTACGACCCGGACGGCGCGCCGCTCGGCCGGCTGAGCGGCTACACGGTGAAGCGGGCCACGCGGCAGGCGCTGCTCTCGGCGGTCGAGGGGATCAAGGACCTGCTGTACGAGGTCGCATGGCGCGAGCGCGAACTCCCGCTGGGTGTCGCTCCCGCGGATTTCTTCCCGAGCCCGGCCGCCATCGCGGACGGCGCACAGTTGTTCGCCGGCTACCTGACCGACGCCGGGGTCGATCCGGACGACCGAAACGCCATGTTGGCGGATCTCGAGCGCTGGTCGCACGCCCGCGCCCTGGCGACCCTCGAGGAGCTGGGCTGGCGGAGGACGGCCGGGGAGACGGTGGATCCGGAGCGACTCCGGGAGGAGCTGAACGTCCTCCCGGAACACGGGCGCCTCTTCCGCCGGATGTTCGAGATGCTCGCCTGGTGCGGCGTGGCGGAGGAGACGGCCGACGGCTTCCACATCCTCGTGGGGCCGGACGATCCGTTGCCGGAACAGCTGCCGCGGGATCTCGACGAGTTCGCGACCGGGATGGCCGGCCGCTATGCCCACGGTGTCACGGAGGTCGGCCTCTTCCGGCGCTCCGGCGAGGCACTGGCCGACGCGCTGCGGGGCGAGGCGGATCCGCTCACGCTCCTGTTCAGCAGCGGGGAGCCGACGGCCGCCGACCTTGTACCTGAAGGCACCCGTCGCGCGCGCGGCGAACGAGCTGCTGGCGGAGGCGGTGCGGGCCCTGGTGGCCACGCTCCCCGACGGCCGGCGGCTGCGGGTGATCGAGGTCGGAGCGGGGACGGGGTCGGCGACCGCGTCGGTCCTGCCCGAGCTTCCGGCGGGGCGGTTCGAGTACGTGTACACCGACATCTCCGCCGGTTTCTTCGCGGAGGCCGAGGCGCGCTTCGGCGACGGCGGCGGGTGTATCGAGTACCGTCCCCTGGACATCGAGAAGGACCCCATCGCCCAGGGTTTCGACGCCCACGGCTACGACCTCATGATCGCCTCGAACGTGCTGCACGCGACGCGATACCTGGAGGAGACGCTCGGACACTGCCGGGACCTCATGGCGCCGTCCGGGCAACTGGTCGCGCTCGAGAACCTCACCGGCCTGGGCTGGATGGACCTCACGTTCGGGCAGCTCGACGGCTGGTGGCGCTTCGCCGATGACTACCGTCCGCACCACGCGCTGGCCGGGCCCGGAGTATGGCGACAGGCCCTCGGCGATGCGGGGTTCGAGGCGGTGGAAGTCCTCGGGGTCGACGAGTCCGATCCCGACATGAAGCTCGACAAGGGCGTGATCGTGGCGCAGGGCCCGGCGAAGGTGGCGGAGCCCGCGGGCGCGTGGGTGCTAGCCGCGGACGATGGCGGCGTCGCGGAGAGGCTGGCCGCCGGGATGAGGGCGCGGAACCAGACCGTCGTCGTGGCGGACGGAAAGAGTGCCGGCGACCGCGAGGCGTGGCGGTCCCTGATCGAGAGCCTGCCCGCGGAGGTCCCGTTCCACGGCGCCGTGCATCTCGCGGCGCTGGATGGCCACGGGGAGCGCGCCACGACCGATGAACTGGCGGCGGATGTCGAGGGCGCGGTGGCGAGCGCGCTCGCGCTCGTGCAGGGCGTGGGCGACTCGGATCTGACTCCCGAAAGGGGCGTGTGGTTCATCACTCGCGGGGCCCAGATCCTCGAGAGGGAGCGGGGCGGGGAACTCGCCGGGGCCGCCGTGTGGGGGTTCGGCAAGGGCGTGGCCCGGGAAGCGGCGCACCTGCAGGCACGGATGCTCGATCTGGATCCCGGCTCGATGGCGCCGGAACCGGATCTCGTGAACGAACTCCTCTACCCGGACCCCGAAAACCACATCGCGTACCGCCGCGGAAGCCGTCGGGTGGCGCGTCTCGTGCGGATGGACTCGGGCCCCGAGCGCCTCGAGTTCCCGGAGGAGACGGAATGGGTGCTGGCGCCGGATACAGGGGGCGTGTTTGACCGACCGCACGTACAGCCCCTGCCCGCGCGGCCGCTGGAACCGCATGAAGTTCGCGTCGCGGTCGAGGCCTCCGGCCTCAACTTCTGGGACGTGTTCCGGTCGCTCGGCTTCATCGAGGAGGGGCTGCTGGGGCGGGAAATGTGCGGCCACATCCTCGAGGTGGGTTCCGACGTGTCCTCCGTGGCGGTCGGCGATCACGTCGTGGGACTGGGGTTCGGCGCCTTCGCGCCCCAGATGATCACGCACGAGGAACTCGTCGCTCCCGCGCCGGAAGGCTTCTCCGTCAGCGGCCTGGCGACGGTGCCGAGCGCGTTCGTGTCGGCGGCGCTGTCCTTCGAACTGTCCGGGCTGGAAGCGGGCGAACGGGTGCTCGTGCACGCGGGCGCGGGCGGTGTCGGACTGGCCGCGATCCAGCTCGTGCAGGCGGCCGGCGCGCAGGTCTTCGCCACGGCCAGCGCCCCGAAACAGGCGTATCTGCGTTCGCTGGGCGTCGAGCACGTGTTCGACAGCCGCACGACGGACTTCGGGGAGGAGATCCTTGAGGCGACGGGCGGCGAGGGCGTGGACGTGGTCCTGAACAGCCTAACGAGCGAGGGCTTCATCGACGCGAGCCTCGCCTGTCTCCGGCAGGGGGGACGCTTCGTCGAGATGGCCCGGCGCGACATCCTCACCGAAGAGGAGATGGCGGCCGTGCGTCCGGACGTGGGCTACTGGATCCTCGAACTTGACGTGGTCAAGAAGACGGACCCGGCGTGGGCGGGACGGATCCTGCGGGGCCTGATGGCCCGCGTCTCGGCCGGAGAACTCCAGCCCATCATCCACAGCCGGTGGCCGCTGGCCGAGGCGGGCGCGGCGCTGTCGTTCATGCGCTCGGCCCGCCACCTGGGGAAGATCGTGGTGACGACGCCTCCGCTCGTGCGGGGCGCGCTGCGCGCGGATCGGAGCTACCTGGTGACGGGCGGCCTGGGCGGGATCGGGATCGCCGTGGCCGACTGGCTCGCCGAACGGGGCGCCGGAGCGGTCGTGCTGAACGGGCGGCGGGACCCGGACCCCGAAGCCGAGGAAGCGATCCGCGCGCTCCGGCAACGCGGCGCGACGATCCAGGTCGAACTGGCCGACATGACCGACCAGGGGGCCATCGACGGGATGCTCGAGCGCATCGAGCGCGACCTGCCGCCGCTCGGAGGCGTGATCCACAGCGTGGGCGTGCTGTCGGACGGCGCGCTCCCCAATCAGAGCTGGGAGCGGTTCGAGAGGGTGCTGTGGCCCAAGATCCTCGGCGCCTGGCACCTGCACCGCGCGACGATGGACCGCGACCTGGACTTCTTCACGCTCTTCTCGAGCCGGGTCGGCGTCATGGGCAATCCGGGCCAGACGAACCACGCCTCGGCCAACGCCTTCCTGGACCAGCTCGCCGGCCACCGCCGCGCACTGGGACTCCCGGGACAGGCCATCGCCTGGGGCGCCTGGTCGGACATCGGCGAAGCGGCCGAACAGCGCGACCGGATCGACCGGCAGCGGTCGGCGCTCGGAGGCCGCTGGTTCACGCCGCAACAGGGCATGCGGGCGTTCGATCGGCTCGTGCGGCAGGACGCCACGACGTCCGTCGTCATGTCGATGGATTGGGATGTGTTCGAGGAGGCCGTCGAGGATCCGCCGCCCATGCTCGAGGATCTGCTCTCCCAGGCGTCCGAGGCCCGGGCGGGTGACGACGCCTCCTCCGAGGACGTCCTCACCCGGCTTCGCGGAACGCTGGCGGCGGAACGCCAGGACCTTCTGGTGTCGTTCGTGCAGGGAGAAGTGCAGGCCGTCCTGCGACTGTCGTCGGCTCCGGCCCCCACGGTTGGATTCTTCGATCTGGGGATGGATTCGCTGATGGCCGTGGAGTTGCGCAACCGGCTGAACCGGGCGTTCTCCGGCACGTACACGGCGCCGAACACGCTCGTGTTCGACTATCCCAACATCGCCGAACTCGCCGCGCATCTGGCCGAGGAGCTCGGGGATGGGGGCGAGGCGCCGGCCCCCGCCCCGGCCCCGGAGCCGGCGGTCGAGGTTCCGGTACAACCGTCCGAGCGCGATCCGGCGCGGGACGAGGACGACGGCGTCGCGATCGTCGGCATGGCGTGCCGTTTCCCCGGCGCGCCGGACCTTGCCGCCTTCTGGCGCCAGCTCGACGCCGGGACGGATGCGGTCACGGACGGGCGCCGGGACGCGGGCCCCTGGCACGGCGTGGCCGGAGATCCCGCCTCGGAGGATCACGACTCGCGCCGCGGCGCCTTCCTCGAGGACATCGACAAGTTCGACGCGCGCTTCTTCGGGATCACTCCGATCGAGGCGCGGATGATGGACCCCCGCCAGCGTCTCCTGCTCGAGACGACGTGGCACGCGCTGGAGGATGCGGGCCTGGATTCGGCGCAGTTGAAGGGCACGAATACGGGGGTCTACACCGGAGTCACCACGGGAGACTACCGGGATCTCGCCGCGGCCATGGGCCACGGGCACGGATACCTGGGGACGACGATGAGCGTGACCGCTGGCCGGATCTCCTTCGCGCTCGGTCTCACCGGTCCCGCGGTGCCGCTCGACATGGCGTGCGCTTCCTCGCTCGTGGCCGTCCACCAGGCGGCCGCCGCGGTCCGGCAGGGAGAAGTGGAACTGGCCCTCGTCGGCGGCGTCAACGCGATCCTGTGGCCCGAGACGGCCACCTTCATGACGGAGGTCGGGCTGCTCTCGGCGAGCGGACGCTGCCACACCTTCGATGCGGCGGCGGACGGATTCGTGCGCGGCGAGGGCTGCGGGATGGTCGTCCTCAAGCGGCTCGCCGACGCGAAGGCGGATGGCGACCGGATCTGGGGCGTGATCCGCGGATCCGCCGTCAACCAGAACGGAACGAGCGCGGGGCTCACCGTCCCGAACGGGCCGGCCCAGGAACGCGTGATCGAGAAGGCGCTCGCACGGGCGGGCGTCCCGCCGGCCTCGGTGGACTACCTCGAGGCGAACGGGGTGGGATCCGATCTCGGCGACCCCATCGAAGTGCAGGCGGCCGCGGCTGTCTACGGCCGGGAACGCGACGAGGAGCGGCCCCTCCTCATCGGTTCGGTGAAGACGAACATCGGCCACCTCGAGTGCGCGGCCGGGATCGCGAGCCTCATCAAGGCCGTCCTCGCCATGAACGAGGGCCGGATCCCGAAGCAGTTGCACTTCCACAACCCGAACCCTCATCTCGCCTGGGAGGACCTTCCGGTGCGGGTCACCGACGAGGCGGTGGCGTGGCCGGCGAACGGGGATCGGCCGCCCCGGGCGGGCGTGAGCTCGTTCGGAATTTCGGGGACGAACGCCCACGTCGTCGTCGAGGGGAACGGCGGGCCGGACCGCGTTTCGACCCTGAACGGCGCCCCGATGCCCGCGGGTCCGGCGGTCGCGGTTCCGGTCGCCGTGCCCGAGTCGGTCGGGTCGCTGCCGCTCGCCTCCGCCGTCGCTCCACGGGAGACTCGCCTTCTGCCTCTGTCGGCGAAGTCGCCCCGGGCGTTGAAGGAGTTGGCGGGGCGGTATCTCGAGTGGCTGGAGGGACACGGCGGAGAGGCGTCGGATGAGGGCAGCGCCGGAGACTCGGTGCTCGCGGACATGGCCTGGACGGCGGGTGTCGGCCGGACTCACCTCGCCCACCGGGCCGGCCTCCCGTTCCGCGACGTGGAGTCGCTGCGCGATGAACTGAGCGTCCTCGCGGAGCAGGCGGTCGACGACGAATGGCGCCGCGACGCCGAGCCGGGCAGCCCACCGAAGGTGGCCTTCGTCTTCGCCGGAGAAGAGGGCAGCCGGGACAGAGCGGGCGAGGATCTGTACGAACGGGAGCCGGTCGTCCGCGCCGTCCTCGATCGCTGCGACGCGGTGCTGAGGGAAGAACGGGACGGGGCGTCGCTCCTCGACGTGATGTTCGGCCGCGCGGGGGCGCAGGGAACGCTGCGGGACCCCGAGTGGGCGCAGCCGGCCGCGTACGCCCGCGGCTGCGCGCTCGCGGCGCTCTGGGCGAGCGTGGGCATCCGTCCCGGCGCGGTCGCGGGCTCCGGCGCCGGCGAGCTGGCAGCCGGCTGGGCCGCCGGCGTCTTCAGCCTGGAGGACGGGGCGCGCCTCGCCGCGGCGAGAGGAACCGCCATGGCCCGGCCGAAACAGCGTCTGGCGGCCGCCGTGCCCGACGGCGAAGCGGGAGAATCCGCGCACGATCCGCTCGACGACCTGGAAGCCGCGGCGGAGGGGATGGAGCTATCGCCGCCTTCCGTGGCGATCGTCAGCCAGGTGACGGGCCGCAGGATGGACGCTTCCCGGGCGCCGGACGGCGCTTACTGGCGCGAGCAGGCGCGGGCGCCCGCGGATCCCGGCCGCACCTCCCGCGCGCTGGCCGATCTCGACGTGGACCTCGTGGTGAGCATCGGCGCGGCTTCGTCCGCGGGTCCGACGGCGCTTCGCGACTGGCCGAACGCGGAGGATGGCGTCGACGTGCCCTTTGCGGAGTCCGTGGCGAGGGGGTACGGGGCCGGCCTTCCCGTCTCCTTCGCGGGCCTGTTCGCGGGTGAGGCGAGACGCCGGGTCGCGCTCCCCGGCTATCCGTTCCAGCGCAGACGCCACTGGATCGAGACAGGGGCTTGAACGCCACCGCGGCGGACGGCGCGGCCGGCGTCCGCTACGAGCCCGGCGAGAAGCCTCCGAGGCCCTTGACGCTCGGCGTCGGGCTTCAGCTTGCCGTGCTGAACATTGCAGCGATCGTGTTGATCCCGCTGGTCGTGATGCGGGCCGCCGGCGTCAGCGAGGCCTATCTTTCGTGGGCCGTGCTCGCCTCCGTCACCGTCTGCGGTCTGGCGACGATGCTGCAGGCGGTCCGGACGGGGCGCCTCGGCGCCGGACACGTCCTCCTGATGGGTACCTCCGGCGCCTTCATCCCGGCGAGCATCATGGCGCTCACGCAGGGTGGCCCGGCCCTCCTCGCGACCCTCGTCGTGGTCGCCGCGTTCATCCCGCTGCTGCTCTCCTGGCGGCTGTCGCTCTTCCAGCGGATCCTGACCCCATCCGTCTCCGGCACGGTGATCATGCTGATTCCGGTGACGGTGTTGCCGTTCGTGTCGGGGCTCCTGGCCACCGGGCCCGACGGCCGCGTACTCCCGGGCGCTCCGCTCAGTTTCTTCGTCACGCTGATCCTGATCGGATGTCTCGCCCTGCGCGGGGCGGGGGCGCTCCGCCTGTGGGCCCCGGTCATCGGCGTGATTGTCGGGACCGCGATCGCCGCCTCCTACGGCCTGTACGATGTGGACCGCATAGCGGCCGCGACGTGGGTCGCCCTGCCGAGCCCGCGCCCGCCGGGCTTCGACCTCGAGTTCGGGCCCGCCTTCTGGACCCTCCTGCCCTCGTTCCTGCTCGTGGCCGTGATCGCGGCCATCCGGACGATGAGCAGCGCGGTCGCGGTCCAGCGAGTGTCGTGGCGGCGGGCGAATCGTGCGACCGATTTCCGGGCCGTGCAGGGTGCGGTGGCCGTGGACGGGATGGGCAATCTGCTGGCCGGGTGCGCCGGCACGGTGCCCGGCAGCGCGACCACGACCAGCGTGCCCCTCACGCAGCTCACCGGGGTGGCGGCGCGCGGCGTGGGTTTGGCGGCCGGCGCCGCCTTCATCGCCTTCGCCTTCCTTCCCAAGGTCTTCGCGGTCGTGCTCGCGGTCCCGGATCCGGTCTTCGCCGCGTATCTGGCCGTCCTCCTCGCGATGCTGTTCGCGATCGGCCTCAAGATCGTCCTGCAGGGCGGACTCGGTTTTCGCGACGGCGTCGTCGTCGGCCTCTCCTTCCTCACAGGCGTCAGTTTGCAGTACGGGCTCATCCTCCCCGACCAGGTGTCCGCATTCGCGGGCGGCCTGCTGGCCAACGGGATGAACGCCGGCGGCTTCACCGCCATCGCGCTGACCTCCTTCCTGCGCCTGACCGCACCCCGCCGGGCACGCATCGAGACGGAGTCGGGTCCGGCCGCGCTCCCGCGGATCCGGGAGTTTCTCGGGACCTTCGCAGCGAAGGCGGGCTTGGACGCGGAGGCCGCGGACCGCCTGGACGCCGCCGCCGAGGAGGCGCTCCTCTCGCTGGCCCGGCCGGAGGCGTCCGGAGATGGCCCGGCTCAGCGGCGGCTCGTCATGGCGGCGCGGCGCGACAGGAGTGAGGTGGCGCTCGAATTCGTAGTCGCCCCGCGGGACGAGAACCTCCAGGATCGCCTCGCACTGCTCAGCGGAGAGGTCGAGGAGACCTCCGCGGAGAGCGAGGTGTCGCTGCGCCTCCTGCGACACCTGGCCTCGTCGGTGCGCCATCGGCAGTACTACGACACCGACATCGTCACCGTTCGGGTAGCCGTCTCGGGTTGAGGCGGGTCGTCGGGGCCTACAGGCCGTGGCCCTCCAGGAAGTCGCGCATCAGTTCGACGCACTCCCCGGGATGCTCCACCTGCAGAAAATGCGTGGATTCCGGTATGAAGTCGTAGTCGACCGTGTTGATGTGGCTGAGATTGAACGACGGCATGTACGAGAACGTCATCGTGGGGTCCGACCCGATGACCTTGGTCGGACACGGAAGGCTCCCCAGGTCCACGAGGAAGGCGTAGGTGCGCGCGTAGGCGAAGATCTGCGCCTCGTATTCGCGCGGACACCGAAGCTCGACGCTCTCCCCGTCCGCAGCTTCGCGAAGCACCGTGCTCGCCATCAGCTCCGCGGCCCCCGGAACGGCGCGCGACAGCACGAGATGGTGGAGGAGTTCCGAAAACTCGGATGCTTTACCGAACCGGTCCGTCCGACGCCGGGCGAGTTCCGCCGACCGGTCGGCGGACTTGTCGAACTCGGCCTCGCCCAGCCTCGGTTTGAAGAGAGGGGGGTCGAAGAGGATCCAGGCGGCGAGTTCACCGGTTCGACCGGTGCCGAGCGAGTCCGACAGGAGCGCCGTCAGCGCCGAAAGGGAGTGGAAGGCACCGATCGTCGGCGCAGGGCCGTAGCGGGCCGCGATGGCCTCGACGACCTGTTCCTGGTCGCGGATCATGTTGGGGACATTGTGCTCGTCGCGCGGACCGATGGCGTTCCAGCCGTGGTTTCTCAGGTCGTAGACGAACACATCGAAGTCATCCAGGAACCGCGACCAGAACGGGTAATACAGGTCGACCGCGAGACCGTTGCCGTGGCCCACGAGCAGACGGCGGCCGCGGGTGTTCCCGTGTCGCCGCACTCTCGTGACGCTGCCGTCATCGTGCCGAACATCGTCCACGGAATGCGGTTCCGGTATCTCCCAAAGGGCGCCGGAAGTCATGTCAGGCCGCCCCCCCGAACCGGTCGGCCCGGGGGGGCGCAGTCAAAGCCGGCGAGGTGCGTTCAGCCGGCCTGGGAGTCGATGTACGCGGCCAGCTTGCGCAGCGTGTCAAAGCACTCCGGGGGGATCGAGACGCCGAACTCCGACTCGACGACTTTCTTGAAGGCGACGGCATCGAGCGAGGAAACGCCTGAGTCCGCGAGCCCACCATCCCACTGGGGTTCACGGCCCAGATCCAGATGCTCGTTGACGAGTTCTCTGAGGCGAGCTTCAGCGGCCATTGGAGCAGCCTTTCGCAAAGGGTATGGATTGGGTACGCCTGCGATGATTCGCGGGGCGATACTCTACCGCCGATGCCGACATCGTCAAGCCACGACTCGCTCTACCCTCCAAATGGGGAGGGGGCGCATGCGTTCCCCACGGAGTGTCCGGGGCCAGCTAGCCACCAAGAATCAGGTCGAAGGCGCCGAGGGGATCGACGAGCCGGTCCGCCAGCGCGTCGGCGAGCGCGGCCGGCGTGAAGTCGCCCTCCGAGCGGGCCTCGAAGGCGATGCGGGGGACCTCCAGCACGCGAACCCGCCGTCCCGATACATGGAAGATCTGGTCGCGGGCCGGGCAGTCGGCCTCCGCGAGCCACGCCGCGACGAGGGCGACGTGCTCGGGCCCGAAGGGGTCGTATCCCGTTTCGTCGGGCCCCGCCAACTGATCGGCGCCGGTCATGCCGGCGACCATGCGCGTGCGCGCCGAGGGCGAGATCACGTTCGAGCGCACGCCGTACGGGGCTCCCTCGATGGAGAGCACCTTCGAAAGGCCGACGATGCCCATCTTCGCGGCCGCGTAGTTCGCCTGTCCGAAGTTCCCGCACAGCCCGGAGGATGAGGTCGTGTGGATGACGGAGGCGGCGCGGGGCCGGCCGGCCTTCGCCTCCGCGCGCCACCAGGCGAGCGCGTGACGGGTGGGGGCGGTGTGGCCCTTGAGGTGGACGGCCACGACGGCATCCCACTCGTCCTCCGACATGTTGAACAAGGCCCGGTCGCGGAGGATGCCGGCGTTGTTCACGAGCACGTCGAGTCCGCCGAAGGATTCGACCGCGAGGGCGATGAGGTCGTGGGCGGCGGTCCAGTCGGAGACGTCGTGACGGCTGGCCACAGCCCGGCCGCCGCCGGCCCGGATCTCGGCGCAGACGGATTCGGCCGGCCCGCCATCGGCGCCGTCGCCGTGAACGCCCGTGCCGAGGTCGTTGACGACGACGCTCGCCCCGCCGGCCGCCAGGGCGAGCGCGTGGGCCCGGCCGATGCCGCGGCCGGCGCCCGTCACAATCGCCACGCGCCCGGCGAGACGGCTCATGTCCGGACGCCCTCGCGCGCGGCCCGCCGCGTCAGCCGTCGATCCGCCGGCAGGCGGCCCCGAGGCGGCGGATGCCCTCCGCCATCTCGTCTTCCGTGATGAGGAGCGACGGTCCGATCCGGATCACGTGCCCGTTCAGGCCGCCCCGCCCGATGAGCAGGCGCTCCTCGCGGGCCGCCTCGAGCAGCGCCCCGGCCCGCCCGCCGTCCGGCGCTCTCCCCGCGCGGTCCTCGACCATCTCGATGCCCTGCATCAGCCCCATGCCGCGCACCTCGCCGATCCAGTCGTGGGTGCCCTTCAGCGCCTCGAGTCCGGCGCGAAGCTGCGCGCCGCGCTCGGCAGCGCGGGCCCGGACGTTCTGGCTCTTCATCACGCCCAGCGTGGCGCTCATCGCGGCCATGGAGATCGAGTTGCCCCCGTACGTCGAGATCGACGGCCCCTGCCAGGCCTCGGCGATCTCCGGCCGCGTGACGGTCGCCCCCACGGGGAATCCGTTCGCGATCCCCTTTGCCATCACCATGATGTCCGGTTCAACGCCCCAGTGTTCGATCCCGAACCAGCGGTCCCCGGTCCGGCCGAACCCGGCCTGCACCTCGTCGATGATGAAGAGGCCGCCGTAGCTCCGGATCACCTCCGCCGCCCTCCGGAAATAGTCCGCGGGCGGCACGATGACGCCGGCCACGCCCTGGATCGTCTCGGCGAAGAAGGCGGCCGGCTTCCCGCCCGTCGTCGTCTCGATGACTTCCACGAGGTCGTCGATGAAGAAGTCCGTCGCTTCGGGGCCGGCCCCGACCGGAGATCGGTAGAGGTACGGCGACCGGGCGTGCACGACCCCGTCGACGCCCCCGCCGGGGAGACGCCAGGCGCCCTGCGCCGTCATGTGGCTCGTGAGCGTGCTCCTGCCTGAGTAGGAGAGCCGCAGCGCGACGATCTCGTGCCGGCCCGTGTACAACCGCGCCGTCGCCACCGCGGATTCCACCGCCTCCGTGCCGCTGTTCGTGAAACAGGTCGTCCGGAGGGCGCCCGGCGTGATCTCCGCCAGCGAGCGCGCGGCTTCGATCTGGCCTTCCGTCACGTAGAGGGCCGAGGTGTGCCCGAGCCGCTCCATCTGTGCGCGCGCCGCCTCCACGACCGCCGGGTTACAGTGGCCGACCGATGTCGTGAGAATGCCCGCGAAAAGGTCCAGGTACTCGTCGCCGTCCACGTCGGTGAGCCAGACGCCCTCGCCCCGGGAGAGCGCGAGCGGCTCGCCGTAGTAGGGACGGACCCAGGGATAGAGGTAGTCGCTCTGAGCCGCGGTCAGCGTCCGCGTCCGGGACTCCGTGTCCGGTGCGGCGCCGGCGGAGTGGGTCGAGGATGTCTGCGGGGCGGTCTGTACGTTGCTCACGAGTGTCTCCTGGTTCCAGGCGTCAGTCCCAGCGGTAGAAGCCGCGTCCGCTCTTCCGGCCGAGGCGGCCCGCCGCCACCATTCGCTCGAGCAGAGCCGGGGGCTCGAAGACCGGCGATCCCAGCGCCTCGTGCAGGTAGCGGGCGATGTCGCGCCGAACGTCGAGTCCGACGAGATCTCCGAGTTTCAGCGGTCCCATGGGGTGCCGGTAGCCGAGCATCATCGCGGTGTCGATGTCCTCCGCGCTCGCCACGCCCTCCTCCACCATGCGGATCGCCTCCAGCCCGAGCGCAAGCCCGAGTCGCGAGGAGGCGAACCCGGGCGAGTCGGCGATGACGATCGGCGTCTTCCCCAGACGCTCGGCGACCTCCCGCGCCCTCGCCACGGTGTCGTCGGACGTCTCCGCCCCGCGCACGATCTCGACGAGCGCCATGATGTGGACGGGGTTGAAGAAGTGCATCCCGATCACGCGGTCGGGCGACGGGAGCCCCTCCGCGATCGCGGTGATGGAAAGGGAAGAGGTGTTCGTGGCGAGCATCGCGCCGTCGGCGGCCGCCTCCGCGCACCGCGCGAGAACCTTTTGCTTGAGATCGAGCTTCTCCGGAACGGCTTCGATTGCGATCCCGACACCGGCGGCGGCTTCGCTCAGGTACCGGCTGTACGACAATCCGTCGAGCGTACGGTCGCGCTCTTCGGGCGTAACCTTTCCGCGCTGGATCCCCTTGCGGAGGTTGGCCTCGATGCGCTCGCGCGCCGTCTCCAGCACGTCGGGCATGACGTCGAACAGCCGGGTGTCGTAGCCGGCCATCGCCGCGACTTGGGCGATCCCGTGTCCCATCGTGCCGGCCCCGAGCACGGCCAGCGCCGGACGAGCCGTCATTCGATCCAGTCCTCCGGGTTCATTTCCGGTTCGGAGCGGAGCGAGTACCGGCGCACGACCTCGATGGCCTCGAAGCCGAGGTCATCGGCGAGCGCGTTCGCGATCAGGTTGTCGGCTCCGGTAAAGAGGCGCACCTCGTGGATGTCCCAGTCCGTCGCCCACTCGAAGGCGGCCCGCAGCAGGCGCCGCAGGTTCCCCTTGCGCCGCTCCTCCCGCCTCACGAACGGGGTCTGGATGCGCACGTAGCGCGGCGGGTCGAACAGGGGCTCGTTCTCCTCCACGAAACAGACGAGCATGCCGTCGAGGCCGCCGTCTTCCGCCTCCAGCACGAAGACGACGCTCGTGGCCTCTTCGATGTGACGGCGGAACATGCCCGCGCGCGTCTCGATCGCGTCCGTCCGGAGCCGCCGGTAGGCGGGATTGAGGGCGTGAATCCGCATGTATCGGGTCCACATCGCGACGAGTTCATCGATGTCGCCGACGTGGGCCGGTCGAACGGTGACGGTCTCAGACACGCTTGTCCGCCTCCGTGGCGGTCGGGGGTTCGACCTCGCCGCCGCCCCCGAACCGGGGCGGGCGCTTCTCCACGAACGCCCGGACACCCTCAAGCGCGTCCGCCGACTCGAAGCAGGCCTTCTGCGCCGCCGTCTCGTAGTCGAGCATCTCCTCGAAGCTGGAGGACAGGGAGCGCCGTACCGCCTCCTTCGCGAGCCGGAGGGGCAGCGCCGGTTTCCGCGCCAGCGTGCGCGCCCACTCGCGGGCCAGCGGCATGAGTTCGTCCGCGGGGACCACGCGGTTCACGAGCCCCATCCGTTCGCACTCGGCGGCCGGCACCATCTCCGCGAAGAAGAAGAGTTCCGCCGCGCGCGCCGGACCTACGAGGCGGGGCACGGCGAAGGTCCCGCCCCAGTCCGGGTGGAGGCCGATGCGGTTGAAGGTCTGCCCGATCGACGCCGTCTCGGAGGCGAGTCGCAGGTCGCAGGCGAGGGCGAGGTTCGCGCCACCGCCCGCTGCGGGCCCGTTCACCGCGGCGATCACGGGCTTGGGCATCGCCCGGATGGCCCCCGCGACCCGGCGCCCCGCATCGACGAGGGCGACGGCCTCGTCGATGGCCTGCGTTTCGATGAGACGGGTGAGGTACTTGACGTCGGCGCCGGCGCAGAACGCCCGCCCGGTTCCGGTGATGATGACCGCGCGCACCCCGTCATCCGCACCGAGCGCCTCGATCCCGCCCGCGATCTCGCTCCGCATCTCCCCGATGAACGCGTTGAGCTTGTCCGGCCGGTTCAGCGTGAGCGTCCCCACGCCGTCCTCGATCTCGATCAGGACGTGTGCCTCGCTCATGCCGCACCCGCCCGCGTCATGCCGTGTCCGCATCGCGGTGCACGAGGAGCGCGATCCCCTGACCGACCCCGATGCACATGGTGACGAGCCCGTGGGATGCGTCCCGCCGCCCCATCTCGTGCACGAGCGTCGTGAGGATCTTGGCGCCGGTACAGCCAAGCGGATGGCCGAGCGCGATCGCGCCTCCGTTCACGTTCACGCGGTCCGGATCGAGGCCGAGTTCGGCGATGCAGGGCAGGGCCTGTGCGGCGAACGCCTCGTTGAGTTCAATCAAGTCGAGATCATCGACCGTAAGTCCCCCGCGTTGAAGCGCTTTGAGGGTGGCGGGCACAGGTCCGATACCCATCCGGTGCGGCTCCACGCCGGCGACGGCCGAGGCGCCCACGCGCGCCATCGGCCGAAGGCCGAGTTCGCCCGCGGCGGCCCGGCTCGCGATGAGGACGGCGGCCGCCCCGTCGTTGATGCCGGAGGCGTTGCCCGCCGTCACCGTGCCATCGGCCCGGAAGGCGGCGCGCAGGCGGGCGAGCTGTTCAGGGGTCGTGCCGGGGCGGGGGTGCTCGTCGCCCCCCACCCGCAGGGGGTCGCCCTTCCGCTGCGGGACCTCGATCGGGACGATTTCGTCCGCGAACCGGCCCGCCTCGATCGCGGCGGCGGCGCGGCGCTGGCTCTCCACCGCGAAGGCGTCCTGCTCCCCGCGTCCGACGCCGTGGTCCTCCGCCACGACCTCAGCGGTCTCGGCGAGCGGGATCGTCCACGGCTCCGGCATGGCGGGGTTCGCGAAGCGCCAGCCGACGGTGGTGTCCGCGAGCTTCGGCGGCACGCGCGAGAAAGCCCGGTCCGTCTTCAGCATGACCCACGGTGCGCGGGACATGCTCTCGACCCCGCCCGCGATGAACACATCGCCCTCGCCGGCCCGGATCGCATGCGCCGCGGCGACGACCGCCTGCAGCCCGGACCCGCAGAGCCGGTTCACGGTCTGGCCCGCGACCTCGACGGGGAGTCCGGCGAGGAGGCCGGCCATGCGGGCCACGTTGCGGTTGTCCTCGCCGGCCTGGTTCGTACACCCGGCGATCACGTCCTCGACGCGGCCGGCCGGGACGCCGGTCCGCTCGACAAGGGCGCGGATCGCCTGCGCCAGGAGGTCGTCGGCCCGAATCGACGAGAGCGCGCCGCCCGCGCGTCCCACCGGCGTGCGGACAGCGTCGATGATGACCGGCGTGCGGTCGGCGCCGCTCATCGCTCTACTCCCTGCTCCTGCCGTCTCCGCCCGATCCGCCGCGCCCTAGCGGCCCGCGAACTCGGGCGCCCGCCGCTCGACGTAGGCCGCGAGGCCCTCGCGCGCATCGTCACCCTGGAAGAGCAGCTGCTGGAGTTCGCGCTCGATCGCGAGGCCCTCGGAGAAGGGCACCTCGACCCCGCTGCACACCGACCGCTTGATGCGGCCCACAGCGCGCGACGCTTTGTGGGGCGGCGTGAACTGCCGCGCGTACTCCATCACCTGCGCGTGGAATTCCTCGTCATCTCCCTCGAACACCTTGTTCACGAGCCCCAGCTCCAGCGCCTCCTCGAATCCGAACGTGCGGCCCTCGGCCATCAACTCGATGGCCTTCGGCTTCCCGAGCAGCCGGCCGAGCCGCTGCGTCCCGCCGGTCCCCGGGAGAACGCCGAGATTCACCTCGGGCAGCCCGATCTTCCCCGCGTCCCGGCGGGCGATCCGGATGTCGCAGGCGAGCGCGATCTCGAGTCCGCCCCCCACCGTGTGTCCGTTCAGGGCGCCGATCACGAGCTTCGGCGTGTGCTCGAGGCGGGTCAGCGTCTCGTTCGCGTGCAGGCAGAAGAAGTACTTGAAGTAGGGGTCCGAGGTCTGGAGCATCTTGATGTTCGCCCCGGCGGAGAAGAACCTGTCTCCCTCGCCCCGGATGACGATGACGTGGACGTTTTCGTCGAAGCGCGCGCGCAGGATCGCGTCGTCCAGGTCGCGCATCATCTCGTACGTGTATGTGTTCGCGGGCGGGTCGTCGATCGTGAAGACCGCGACGCCGTCGTCGGCAGCATAACGAATCAGCGTGTCAGCCATGGATTCCTTCCTCTTGAGAACCACTCGAAAGATGAGGTGCGAGAGGCCGCCGCGCCGGGCCTTTCCCCGACTTGCGGCGGACGGTCAAACTATCCCGGCTCCCGCGTGGCGGACAGTGAGTTCTCCACGAGTTCCGCTCCGTCACGAGGACGCGATTCGGAGCGCAACGTGGAGTCGGCCCGGGGTGTCGTGACCAGAGTGAAGACCTTGCTCGCATGCTGAGACGCTCCGGACTCGGCGTCCTGTTCGGGACGGTGATGGTGGACATGATGGGTTTCGGCATCGTCCTCCCGCTGCTCCCGTTCTACGCCGAGGAACTGGGCGCCTCGCCGCGCTGGGTCACCCTCATCATCGCCTCGTTCTCCATCACGCAACTCGTGTCGGCGCCGATCTGGGGACGGTTCTCCGACCGTGTGGGACGCCGCCGCCTCCTCCTCATCGGGCTGCTGGCGTCGGCGCTCTCGTACCTCCTGTTCGCGCTCGCGGACAACCTGTGGCTCCTCCTCATCTCGCGCGCGACGGCGGGCGCCGCCGGCGGGACGCTCGGGATCGCGCAGGCGTACGTCGCGGACTCCACGGAGGGCGAGGAACGGGCCCGGGGGCTCGGCTTCATCGGGGCCGCGTCCGGCCTCGGGATCATGCTCGGACCGGCGATCGGCGGGTTCTTCAGCCGCTTCGGACTCGGGGCGCCCGGCTACGTCGCCGGAGGGTTGTGCCTGCTGAACCTGATGGCGGCGATGGTTCTTCTGCCGGAGTCGCGGCACTTCCGCTCCGGCCGGGCCGACGCATCGAAGGGGGAAGCCGCGACCCTCGGCATGTGGCTGGGTTCTCTGACGCGGTTTCCGCTGTGGCTGCTCCTCGTCGTGTATTTTCTGACGCTCGCCTGCTTCACTTCGATGACGTCGGTGCTCGCCCTCTACACCGAGCGCGTGTTCGCGATGACGGCTGCGGACATGGGTCTCGTGTTCACGCTCGCGGGAGGCGTCACCGTGATCGTGCGCGGCGGGCTCGTCGGGCGGATCGTGAAGCGGTTCGGCGAACCGAACACGGTGCGCGCGGGGTGCGCGCTGCTCGCCCTGGGCGTGGGCGCCATCCCGTTCCTGGCCGACCGCTGGCAACTCTGGTTCCTCGTGCCGAGTTGGGCGGCGGCGACGGGACTCATCTTCCCGTCGCTCCACGCCCTGATCTCGCGGAACACGGATGAGCATTCACAGGGGTCCGTGCTCGGCGGAAGCCAGGTGGCCGGCGGCCTGGGCCGTGTCCTGGCGCCGCTGGCGGCGGGCCACCTGTTCGAACTGTACTCGATCGAGAGCCCGTTCCTCGTCGGGGCCGCGGCGTCGGCCATCGCCCTGTGGCTGGCGCTCCGGATCCCGGCGCCGCGCGATCCCAAGGCGGAGGAAACACTCGATCCCACGGACCGCTGGACGGGCCCGGTTGCCGCGCACGAACCGCGCGACCAGCCGGACGCCCGCGCGCCGTGATCGTGCGGGCGTCGTGAATCCGCTGCCTCCGCGCGCGGCCGGCGATGTCGGCGAGACGCATCGCTTTCCCGAGCAGGCTCAGTTCGTTTCCCTCCGCGTGAGTGAAGTGTCGGCGCTGCTCGTCCGCCCGCCGGAGCCGCGCGCCATGCTCGCCTTCGCGCACGGGGCCGGCGCGGGGATCGAGCATCCGTTCATGTCGGACATGGCACAGCGGCTGGCCGGGCAGGGGATCGCGTCGTTTCGCTACCACTTCCCCTACATGGAGGCGCGGGTGCTCTCCGGCCGCCGCCGGCCTCCCGACCGGCCGCCGGTCCTCGTGGAAACCGTGCGGGCCGCCGTCGCGAAGGCCGCCGCCCTGGCGGACGGGCTTCCGCTGCTGGCGGGCGGCAAGTCGATGGGCGGCCGCATGACCTCGACCGCGGCCTCTGAGGCGCCGCTGCCGGGCGTGTGCGGTCTCGTCTTCTTCGGCTTCCCGCTCCACGCGCCCGGCCGCCCGGAGCGCGCGGCGGAGCGGGCGGCCCACCTGGGCGGCGTGACGGTGCCCATGCTCTTCCTGCAGGGGACGCGGGACACCCTCGCCCGCTGGGACCTGATCGAAGAGACGTGCGCCTCGCTCGGCCCGCTCGCCACGCTCCAGCGGCTGGAGGGCGCGGACCACTCCTTCCGCGTCCTCAAGCGCAGCGCCCGCACGAACGAGGATGTGGCTGAAGAGGTGGCCGCCAATGTGGCCGCCTGGGCCGACCGGCCGGATCGAGGGGAATAGCAGGAGGTTGCGCCCTACTTGCCGAGAGCGCGTATGACCGCCTCGGGATCGCGGTCGATAACGGTAAGCAGGACACGAGCCGCGCGGTCCGGAACCCGTCGGCCCTGCTCCCACTCCTGCACCGCGCGAGCATCCAACCCGAAGCTGTCCGCAAACTTCTTGCGGCTCAACTTCATGCGCTTACGTAGCGTCACGATGTGCTCGGCGGCGGGGTCGTCGACGATGCGGCAGGGAAGCTGCGTTCGGCCGCGCACATGGGCGAGCACTTCTTCAAGCGCCGCCTCCACGTCGCGTCCCAAATCGGTTCGCCGGTTCGTCATCGGTTTCGTTCCTCTTCCTTGATCGCGGCAACGATCCGCGTCAGCACCTTCCTGTCCGAGCTTTCGCACGGCGCGTTCGTAGGTTCGCGTGGTATGGATTCGCATCGGCAATGTGCGGCAATGCCGCATAGCAAGCAATCGAGTCGTCTATCGGCGCCGGCCTCGAAGACTGCATCCTGCCTTCGGCCACTCCGATGGAGGCCGGCTCCTTTCGTCCATCCTCGGATATACGTCTAGTTATCAACGGCACGTATACATGCCTCCGGAGGTGAGGAATGAAGATCAGGCTCACGGTCACGGTGGACTCCGACGTGGCACGAGCTGCCAAGCGATACGCGCGCGGTCGGGGTGTCTCCCTTTCATCGCTCGTCGAGGCGTCGCTGAAGGAGATGATTCAGGACGAGGATCCTTCCTTCGCGGCGCGGTGGAGAGGACAGTTTCGAGCCGCGAGTCGTGATGATCCCCGGTATAGGGCAGTGGCCCGAAAGTACCTCCTACTCGCGTGGGTGGCGGTAGCGGGGGCGGTCTCGGCGTGCGGAGGTCCCGCGCCGGCGGGAGAGGCGTTTCTCACGCGCGCGGAGCGGACGGCGTACCGGGAGACGAGTTCGTACGCCGAGGTCGTGGATTTCCTGGAGCGCGCCGCGGCGAGCGATGCCTCGGTCCACTACACGACGTACGGCTATACGACGGGCGCTTCCCATGGCCGTGGTGGGCGACGTCGAAGACCCGAGTCCGGCGGCCGTCAGGGCTTCGGGCAAGACGGTCGTCTACCTGCAGGGCAACATCCACGGCGGTGAAGTGTGCGGGAAGGAGGCGCTCCAAATGCTGCTGCGCGACCTCCTCGCCGGCCGCCACCGCGAGTGGCGGGAATCGATGGTGCTGCTGATCGCGCCGATCTACAACGCGGACGGCAACGAACGGGTGAGCCTCACGAACCGCGGCCGTCAGCACGGGCCGCTGGGCGGGATGGGCCAGCGGCCGAACGCCCAGGGGTACGACCTGAACCGCGATCACATGAAGCTCGACTCGCCGGAGGCGCGGTCGGTGGCGCGGCTGTTCAGCGAGTACGATCCGCACGTGGCCGTCGACCTGCACACGACCAACGGGACGCGGCACGCCTATCACCTCACCTATTCGCCTCCGCTCCACCCCAACACGCCGGCGGAGATCGACGGTTTCCTGCGGGAAGGGCTCTTCCCCCAGGTGACCGGGGAGATCCGGGAGAAGTACGGCTGGGAGTACTACTACTACGGGAACGCGTTCGCGCGGGGCGGGGACGCGCCCGGCTGGTACACCTTCGACCACCGCCCGCGCTTCAACAACAACTACATTGGCCTCCGCAACCGGATCGCGATCCTGAGCGAGGCCTACTCCTACGCAAGCTTCGAGGAGCGGGTGCTCGCGACGCTGTACTTCGTGGAGGAGATCCTCGATTACGTCCATGAACACGCGGAGGAGGTCAGGCGTATCGTCGCGGCCGCCGATGCCGCCGGGGTGACGGGTGAGTCGCTCGCGCTGCGTGCCGTCCCCGAGCGTTCCGCCTCCCCGGTCGACATCCTCATGGGCGCCACCGTCGAAGAGGTGCACCCCCTCACCGGGCGCCCGCTGCTCCTGCGCGCGGACACGCAGTACGTCGAGACCATGTACGAGTACGGGACGTTCGCGCCGACACTGCGCGAGCGTGTGCCGGAAGCCTATCTGATTCCTGCGGACCTGGGCGACATCCTGACCCGGCTCGCGGCACACGGGATCGCGCTCGAGCCGGCTGGGGCGGCGCCCCTGGAAGTCGAGGCGTTCCGCATCGACTCCGTCCAGACGACCGAGCGGCCGTTCCAGGGACGCAACGAGCAGACGCTCTTCGGCCGCTACGAGGCCGACCGCGTCACCCCGACCCCCGGAGACATGCTGGCGCGGACCGACCAGCCGCTCGGACGCCTGCTGTTCAGCCTGGTCGAGCCACAGTCGGACGACGGCTTTGCGAACTGGGGGTTCTTCGCGGATCGGCTGCGCCCCGGCGAGGCGTTCCCCATCCGGCGCGTCCCGGGCGGTTGAAACGCCTCCGTCTGGCGGAGACCACGTCCTTCCGCGGAACTTCCGCTGCGTTGATCGTGCAGCCCATCATCGAAAGGACGTGGCGTGCAAAACGTTCAGGGGTTCGGCGGGTTCTTCTTTCGGGCAAAGGATCCGGGAGGACTTGCGAAATGGTACCAGGATCACCTTGGCATCAATCCCGCTCCGACGAACATGGAGATGGCGCCCTGGGTGACCGAGTCCGGGGTCACGGTCTTCGCGCCCTTCGCCGCTGACACGGACTATTTTGCGGCGGACAAGGCCTTCATGCTGAATTTCCGCGTGGCCGACCTGGACGCGATGATCGCGCAACTGAAGTCCGCGGATATCGAGGTGAGCCACGAAAGCGAGATGGAGGGCATCGGCCGCTTCGCCCGCATCCACGACCCCGAAGGAAACGCGATCGAGCTTTGGGAGCCCGCGTCGTGAGAGATCCCCTTCAGTTCCCCGGCGCCGGGCGCTTCACCGTTTCGAATTCCGAGTCAACGTGACCGACGCGCGGGTGAAGTAGACGTCCGTCCCGCTCTCGAATCCTGAATCGACGCCGATCAGGAGCCACGCGCGCCCATCGGCTGAGGCGGCGACACCTGCGGGCGTCGATGTGCGTTCCAGGGCTTTGAGTTCCCATCCACGGGGCTGCTCGCACTGCCGCGAGTTGGCCATGTTGCCGAGCACCACCACCTGCGGGCCGCCGTTCGATTGACTTCCAATGTCGACGTTCATCCGCAGGTAGGAACCAGCCAGGACCGGGACCGGTTCTTCAGCGGTCACGCCGGCCTTGATCCAGACGCTCTCCCCCGGCGAACCCCCGACGCCAACGCAACCGGCGGGGGTGCCGGTCGCGATTTCCACGCTGACCTCGACGGCATAGCTCGCTCCCGGGGTCAGGCCGACGACGGGGCCCTTGAAGAACATGAACAGATCGTCACTCCGGTTGACCCCGGAAATGAACAGCCCGGACTGCGGCCCCAGCGGCGGCGGGAGGGCACGGTGCCCGGATGTCAATTCGTAGATCTCCTCATCCGCGGGAGGGTAGTCGGCGAAGCCCGCGACGAACCCAAGGGGGCCCTCGTCGAAATCGAAGCGGAAGGTCATGGCTTCGGCGGGATCGCCGGTATCGGACGGGAGATTCCCGCAGCCGGCGGAGAGCGCGCCGACAACCACGCCGATCAGCAGCGTGGCGCCAGGGCGGCCGGTCGCGCGACACGTGCGGAACGCCATCGCCGCTATGAACCGGAAACGCGATGCGCCACGGTGACTTCCCGCAGGTAGGAGCCGATCCCCTGCCTGCGGTCCCACTGCCCCGGATACCCCAGGGAGACCTCCTGGAAGGGCACGCCGTCGAGCCAATGGGTGTCCCGGATGTGGAGGTGGCCGTACACGACTGCGCATGCGTTGAACCGCCGGTGCCAACCTCGGGTCCGGCGGGTCCCGCACCACGGAGTGAAGCGGGGAATCTTCGGCAGCACGGCGTGTCGTTCCTCGAGCGGATAATGATTGATCAGGAGCTTCGGAAGATCGGCCGGGAACGAAGCGAGCCGGGCGGCGGCCTCCTCGCAGCGCGCGGCGCACCACGCGTCCCGATCCGGAAACGGGTCGGGATGCAGCATCACCTCGTCGGAGCAGACCGCGCGGGTCTCCCGGGCCCACCGAACCACCGCGTCACGCCGAACGTGCGACGGCCGAAAGCTGTAGTCGTAGAGCAGGAACAGTGGCGCGATCAGCACCGGCCCGTCCCGCCGTTCGACCACAGGATAGGGGTCCTCCGGAGTGAGAACGCCCCGCGAGCGCGCGATGCCGACCAGATGCTCGTAGAGGGCCAAGCCGCGGAGCTCGGGGGACGCATCCGGTATCGTCCACAGCTCGTGGTTTCCGGGGACCCAGACGACTTGCCGGAACTTCGGGGTCAGCCGGGCGAAGCACGACTCGAGTCGATGTGCGCCGTGGGTGACGTCGCCGGCCAGGATCAGCCAGTCGTCGGGACGGGCGGGCAGGCGGTCCAGCGCCTCCCGGTTCTCCGCATGAGAGACGTGCAGGTCGGACAACGCCCATAAACGCAACGGATCAGCGTCGGCGACGAGTCGGGGGGGCAGCTGCATGCATATCGACCGGATCGTACGTCGGGGGACGGTGTGGGGACAGGAGGAGGGGAAGATGCTGCAGGGTCCCGTCTCCGACGACGGGAGGTGCGCTGTCATAATGAAGCCGGTTTCCCTACATTACGCCTTCACGGAGTAGTTGACGCAGGAGGAGCACACGTGGGAGTACTCACGATTCGGAACGTGGACGACGACGTGATCGCCGCGCTCAAGAGGCAGGCGAAGGCCAACCATCGCTCTCTGGAGGGCGAACTGCGCCACCTGCTCGCCCGCCACGCGCTCCCGCAACCCACGCTGGGCGTCGTGCGCGAGCGTGCGCGCATGGCCGCGGGCTACGAGGCGACCCGGACCGTGCGGGATACCGCGTCCGACGAAGCTGACGTCCAGCCCGGTCACGGCGGATGGTTGGGGGTGATGAGCGACGTGGGTGGGATCGTCAGCGACATCGTCTCTCCGGCGGTCGATCCCTCCGAGTGGACCACACTTCGCTCGGAGGCCGCCGATCCCGGCGACGGTCGGACGCGGTGAAGCTGCTCCTGGATACCCACATCTGGCTCTGGAGCCTGCTGGATGCGGATCGGCTCTCCCGCCGGGCGCGCCGCGAACTGACCGACCCGGCGAACACCTTGGCGCTGTCGCCCGTGAGCATCTGGGAAGCATTGGTGCTCGCCGAGAAGGGACGTGTGCTCCTCCAGCCGGATCCCTGGAGTTGGATCCGTACGGCCCTGACGGTTCGGCCCATGCGGGAAATCCCGATGACGTTCGAGGTCGCGTTCGGCAGCCGCAGCATGCGCCTCGGCCATGGTGATCCAGCCGACCGCTTCATCGCGGCCACCGCCATGGTGCACGACCTCACCCTTGTCACGGCGGACGCGTCGTTACTCGAGTGTCCCGACATCCAGACGATGCCGGGCGCCTGACCAGCGGCATGGGGACGGTGTGGGGGGCGGCGTGGCGGGAGGAACAGGTGAGATTGTGTCGCTACGGGTCCCTCGCCAGGCATCTGAGCAGTCCGGCGATCATGAACAGCAGTACGACACTCACGGGCAGGGCGGCGGCTATGGCGGCCGTCTGCAGCGCCTGGAGACCGTCGGCGAGCAGCAGCACGGCGGCCACCGCCCCCACGCCGAGCCCCCAGACGATGCGGAAACGCTGCGGGGGGTGAGGGTCGCCCATGCTCAGGAAAGTGGTGATGACGAGGGTGCCGGAGTCTGAAGATGTGATGAACCACGTCGCCACGAGGACGGTGGCCATGGCGGACATGGCCCAGGCGAGCCAGCCGGCGTCGCTCATCCGGTCGATCGTCGCGTAGAGCGCGGCCGGGTAGTTCCCGCCCCGGACCAGTTCCATGATACCCGCAGTGCCGGCGCCGCCCGGGGCGGTGAGTTCGAGGTGGATGGCGTTGCCGCCGAAGACTCCGAACCACACCAGCCCGAGGCAGGTCGGGACGACGAGCACGCCCAGGATGAACTCGCGCAGCGTGCGCCCGCGGGAGATGCGGGCGATGAACGTGCCGACGAAGGGCGCCCAGGAGATCCACCAGCCCCAGTAGAAGATCGTCCACGCGTTCTGCCAGGCGGCCTGGCCCGGGCCATCGGCGATCCAGAATCCCATCGGTACCGCGCGCCACAGATACTCGCCAGCTGACGTGGCGACGAACCTGACGAGCCAGGTGAAGGGGCCCAGCAGCAGGAAGGACCCGAGCAGGAGGACGCTCAAGCCGATATTCCACTCGGAAAGGCGGCGGATCCCGCGCTTCACGCCGGACACGACCGACAGCGTGGCCGCCACCGAGATGACGGCGATGATCGAAACCTGCGTGACGAGACCCGGATCGACGCCGAGCAGGACGTTGAGGCCGCTGGCCATCTGGCTCGCACCGAGGCCAAGTGAGGTCGCAATGCCGAAAACGCCCCCGAACACGGCCAGCAGATCCACGAGGTCCCCGATCGGGCCGTAGATCCGGTCGCCGATGAGGGGATGCAGCGCGGAGCGCAGCGTCAGCGGCAACTTCTTGCGGAATCCGAAGTAGGCCAGGCACAGCCCGACCAGGACGTACGCGGACCAGCCGTGGACGCCCCAGTGGAAGTAGGTGACGCGCATGGCGTGCACGGCCCGCCGCTCATCCAGCGCCTCGGCGCCCGCCATGTCGGCGATCGGGTTGTTGGGGTACCCCGCGGCCCCGCTGTCGTCGAGGTAGAAGATCGGTTCGGCGATGGAGAAGAACAGTACTCCGATCCCGATACCTGCCGAGAACAGCATGGCGAGCCAGGAGAATCGGCTGAACTCGGGCGAAGAATCCTCATCGCCGAGCCGGATCCGGCCGAAGCGGCTGCATACGAGGAACAGGCAGGTGAACAGGGTGGCGCAGACGGTCAGGACGTAGAACCAGTCGAGCGAGCCCTCGATCCAGGCGCGGACACGGCCGAAGGCGGCGCCGGCGGCGTCCACGTCCCAGACCGTGGCGAGGACGAAGGCCAGCACGACGCCCTTGGCGGCCAGCGCCATCCCGGGATTCAGCCCCTTCCACAGCCCGGTTTGCGCCGTGGTCCGCCGGCGCGGCCCGCCCTTCACGCGGTTCGCTTCTTCCACGCCTCGCTCAATGCTGACATCGTGTCCACCCTCGAAGCCTCACCCTGACGTTCCCGCGGGGCTGTATTCCATAAGACGCTCACGTCGTGCAGCCACGTCCCATGGCGTCCATAAATTGCTTGATTATATTGATTTGTCGCGGCATTTCGGTGTCGCTGTCGTCCCGAATCGGCTGATTCCGTCCCCTTGCGTCTCCCGCCATGTGGTGTGTATTATGGTGGGTATGACGCTCCCGCGACGACCTCCGAAGCGCAAGCCGCGAGGCAGGCACCCCCACAACGCGCTCTCACCCGCCTTCGTCCGCCACGTTGGCGAGGCCGGACGGTACTGCGACGGCAACGGCCTGTACCTCGATGTCCGCCCTTCCGGGAGCCGGGGCTGGATCCAGCGCCTCACGATCCGGGGCCGCCGAACCGAGCTCGGACTCGGCGGATACCCCCTTGTTTCTCTCAAGGAAGCCCGGGAGAAGGCGTTCCTCAACCGGAAGCTTGCCCGCGAGGGCGGCGATCCGCTCTCCGAGAAGCGGCGGGCCGAGTCGATGCCCACCTTTGTCGAGACGGCCCACAAGGTCTGGAGGCAGCTTCGGCCGGGGTGGCGCTCGGACCGGCACGCTCAGGTCTGGATGAACAGCTTGGAGCGCCACGTCTTCCCCCGCATCGGGGAGATGCCGGTGTCGGAGGTGACGAGCGCCGACGTGATCGGGATCCTGGCTCCCATGTGGCACGGGAAGCCGGCGTTGGCGAGGAAGCTGCGCCAGCGGATGCGGGCGGTCATGGAGTGGGCCGTGGCCATGGGTCTCAGGCCGGACAACCCGTGCGACCGGGTCGGCCCGGTGCTCGGGGTGCAGGGTAACCGCACGCAACACCTCCAAGCGCTGCCGCACGGCGAGGTGGCGGAGGCGATCCGGACGGTTGAGGCGTCCGGCGGCCGTCCGGTCGTGAAGCTGGCCTTCGAGTTCCTCGTGCTCACGGCGACGCGCTCGAACGAGGTCCGCGGGGCGGCGTGGAGGGAGATCGACGTCGAGGAGGCGGTGTGGACCATCCCGGCCCCGCGCACGAAGGGGAACCGTGAGCACCGGGTTCCGCTCAGCGGGCGGGCGCTCGCGATCCTCGACGAGGCGCGGCGGAGCGGGCGGGGCGGCGCGCTCGTGTTTCCGGGCGTGCGCGGCAGGCCGCTCGGGCGCACGGCCGTCTGGCACTTGCTCAAAGCCTGCGGGGTCGAGGCGGTGCCGCACGGGTTCCGGTCGAGCTTCAGGGACTGGGCGGCCGAGGAGACGGACCATCCGCGCGAGGTGGCCGAGGCGGCGCTCGCGCACAAGATCCGCAATCAGGTAGAGGCGGCGTACCGCCGCACGGACCTGTTCGAGCGGCGGCGACGGCTCATGGCTGACTGGGCGGCCTATCTCGCCCGTTGAGGGCCGCTCATGGAACCGCTGCGCCCGCTCCACTGCGCGCGGTGGTCTTCCCGGAGGGATTGCTGGTCGGGAGCGATCCGCCCGGAGGACGGCATGAGCCTGCACATGCCGCCCTCCCCCTATGCCGCACCGGACATCCAGAAGGGCGGGGCCTCCCGGCCACGGCCCGGAGAGGCGGATCGGCAGCGTCGATCCGCGGACCGTGACTCAACCCCAAGCCGCCCGGCGACTTGCGGAATCCGCGTTCCGCACGCCCGCTCGCGATTTCCCTGCACACGCGCCCCGATGTCCAATGCGCTGCTCCGGATCGGCAGCGGGCTACGCCGAATCCGGACGCCGCGAGGCGGCTCGACCGCCATTGCCGAATAGCCGTCGGATCAGTCCTCCAGGGAAGCCCGATCACGGCAGATCCTTCATCCCGACGATGCGGCGAAGGCGGCCTTGTGACTTGCACGGGTTTCCCGCGGCGTTATGGACGAAGCGCGTCGTGGCGGGCGACGTCGAGGGCCTCCGCCGGTCTATCCGTGCGCAGGAGATGACGTCCGTATTCTCCCAGCGTGGCCTCATCCCTGGATTCGGTCGCTACCTGCTCGAACAACTCGCCCGCCTCGGAACCTTCTAGAGTGCGGTACCGAAACCCGCGCTGAGAGCTGTCGGCGCATCGTCACCGCTCGGCACCTGCTCGTCGCATCGGTCCCCCGGGCTCGTCAGAAAAAACCCGAAACGAGCAGACTTGGCAACCGCCTACGGGGATCGGGAGACCAGAGTTGCGGTCGGTTGTGGGTGTACCGCCCGCCGTCGCTACACGAAGTTCCCACGTCCGCTCAACCGCGGTGTCCAACCAAGTTTCGCAGGGGTTATCTTCTCTCGCCGCCGAGCGCACGATACGTCGCGACATCGAGACCGGCGACGGGTTCCAGAGCAGCCGGAAGATCGCCGCTCCAGTCGCGCAGGATACCCCGGATACTTCCCGCCCCATCACGAACGACCGTGATCGTACGTTCATCGTCTTCGCCGATCGTCACCGTCCCTTCCGGTCCCGTGAGCGTGATCCGGTCCAAAGGCCTCGCCGAGATCATGAAGAAAAAGTACTTGTTGCCGAACTTGTCTTCTCCCGGCGTGAACGAGAAGGAGAATTCCGGAACACCATCCGCGAACCCTTCGAGACGGTACGGGCCGGGCCCGTGCGGAAGACGTTCCGCAGACGCTATCCGGTAGGCGGGCTCGATCCGAAGCTCCCCATCGGCGACACCGCCCCACAGCACGAGCAACTCGGATTTGGGGGACCGCAACGCGGCAACCCGGGCATCGGTTCCGACGCTGTCCCGGTGGACGAGCACCTTCTCCCAAAAGTAATCGCTCAGCCAGGCCTGCCCGTAGCAATATCCCATGACGTCCCGGCGCGTCTCGGGAGAAACCGCCGTACCGTCGCGGAAATCATAACCCCACGCGCCGATGCCCCCGTCCGGGTGGGGAAAATCGGGCTCTGTCCAAAGAGGGTTCCCGCAGGGAGCATGTCGCAGATTCAGATTGTGCCCCACTTCATGGGCAAGTTCCGCAATCGACGGCTTCCCCATGCTCGCGCGCCCGGCGAGCAGTCCGGCGCCGCGAACAAAACCATTCACGGTTGCCGCCGCCCCATACCAGTAGCCGGAACCTCCCGAAATGGCACGAAGCCCTTCGATTTCGAGAACCAATCTCCGCTGCCCGTCCATGGTATGCAGCGCACTGGAAGTCACGTACGTCTCGCGACTCCTCGCGTGAAACTCGGAGAACGGAAAGGCGTAGCGCAGAAGGCCCACTTCCCGACTGTCGTCGGCAACGTTGTTCGTCCACTCGAAGATCGAGGAGTCGGGGGCCGCCGCCTCGACCACCGGAACCACCACAAGTTCCATTGGAGGCGTCTCGACCACACCCACCGAGGCAGCACCGGCGGCCGGATACCGGACCGAGCTACCGTCGGCCAGCGGCAGCAACCCATCCGGATCCGCTTCGATCACGAATTCGAGTCCCGGCCGGACCAATTCGCCCGGGACCGGAACGTTGTAGGATCGAAGTATATCGCCCTCGTCGGCAAAGGTAGCCATTACGGGGTGCCTTGCCGGAATCGTATCTCGCAACACTTCTCTCCCGCTTATCCCAAGCACGACCACGACCTTGGGTGCCCAGAAGGAATTCGACGTGCCGCTGGTGAGAAACACTCGCAGCAGAGCGTCACGGCCCGCGACGAGCGGAACGTCCCCTTCAGGTCGCTGAATGGCCTGCGTGACGTAGCCCCCAAGCCCCACCTGCACATCCTCGACATTCTCGCACAGGGGTCCTTCCACCACGTCGACACGTTCACGCCAGTCGAGAAAACCCCGAGTCGGGGGCATGCAGAGCCCAGTCCCCCCGTATTCGAGAACCTCCAGCTCCAGGTCCGTGATGCTGAACGGGAACGCCCCCTCCAACCCCGCATTCCCGCCAAGCCGCAGGTCGGTGAGCGCGTTGGAATAGCCGATTCCTGCCGGAATCTGCCCAACGAGACCGTTGTCGCGAAGATCCAGGTCTCGCAGTTTCGGGATCGTCACGACCGAGGAAGGTATTTGACCCGTCAGACCGTTGCCCGCCAGCGAGATGGACCGTACCAACCCATCCTCCGATGCAAGCCCGTACCAGTGCCCCACGTCCGCGTCGGAATTCCAGCCTTCTCCGTTGATCCAAGACTCGCCACCCGTACTGTCGAAAAACTCCCTCAACAAGAGCCGCTGAACATCGTCCTCGGCACATTCGTCCAACAGATGATCTTCGATGCCGTTCAGCCACTCGCGAAACGCGTCACCTAACGGAGCGCATAGACCCGTTCCGTACGCGAAAAAACTGGACAACTCCCTCAGATTCGCGAGGCTGATAGGGAGAATTCCCGTAAGACGCGGGTTATGCAGGAGTTGGAGATTCCTCAGCCTCGTGAGATCGCCGATCTCGACCGGCAACGGTCCTGACAAGTCATTCTGGCCGAGGAACAGCTGCGTCAAGGAGATCAGGCCTCCGAGTTCCGGGGGAACGGGACCGTTCACTCCACTCCGCAGCAGCTCTAGCGACTCCAGCAGGTTGAGCTTGCCCAGCTCCGGGGGAATCGGCCCGGTCAACTCATTGTCGCCGAGCCGAAGGAATCGCAGGTTCGCCATGTTTCCCAGTTCGGCCGGTATGGACCCGGTCAAGCCGTTGCCCGTAAGGTCGAGGCCATCGACGCGGCCGTTCGGAGCGACCCGCACCCCATGCCACTCGGAAAGAGGCGCACCGCTCAACCAACTCCGATTGCTGTGCCAAGCATCGCCGCCGGCGGCACGGTAAAGACTTTCGAGAGCTTCCCGATCCTCGGATGCATCCGTGACCGTGACGGCAACCGTAAAGGCGTAGGAGCGCCACGTCGCTCTCACTACCGCAGATCCATTACGGACTGCCGTCACCAGGCCTGTCGAGTCCACGCTTGCAACCGACGCGTCGTCGCTCGACCAGGTGGCGGCGATGGTGTCGCCCACGATGGCGTGGCCGTTGGCGTCCACGCCCGAGGCGGTCAGGTGGGCTGTCTCGCCGATCTTCCTGAAATTCAGCCGCGCCGGAGCCACCGCCATGCTGGTCGGGATCTGCATCACGGTGATGAGCGCATCGCCCAAACCCCGCCCCGTACGGGCCCTGATCGTCGTCGTCCCATTGGCCTGCGCCGTGACCAGCCCCGAATCGTCCACGCGCGCGACCGACGCATCGGTGCTCGACCAACTGACGGATGCGGCGGGGATCACCCCGCCGGTATGGTCGCGCACCTCCGCCGTGAGCCGAACCGTATCGTCCAGCGCAACAATCGTCGCCTCGGTTGGACTTACCGAAACCGTCAGGGGCGGTATCATCGGCGGAGGCCTCCGCCGAGGCGAAGAGTCGGGCGGTGTCGCGGAGTCCCCGCACGCGACTAGCAGAATGGTCATGAGCGCTGCCGTTCCGGAACCCTTCAATGCCATGGTCCGACCTCGCTTGCTCCGGCGCCCATGGACAGCCGGAAGTGTTTCCTACGCCGCCGCCTCGTCCCGTCCCTCCGAGGGCTCGGGGCGAAGCGGCGACACGAGCCGGTAGGGCCAGCGGGCCAAGGGCTTCAGGTGCGGCCGATCAACCTCGAAACCGGTCCACGGGGCGCTTCTTCAGCGGACCCGTGGATGCGGGCGTTGGCCACCGTTTTCGAGCCAACCCAGCACCCGAGCGTTCAGATCGTCGTCCGACACGAAGTCCCCACTCCTGGGAGAAGCTCCGCCGGTCCGTATCTGACCCGCTTCTCGTCGTCCGTCACGAGCGTCCGGGCGAGCCCGAATCGGTACCCCCGTGCGTCGGACCCCGCCTCTCGCCGGCCAGCCCCACGGCCTCGTCCGCCGCTTCGGCGACCGTGCGGAACCCCGCTCCCGACCGGTCGGCGTCCGTCGAGACCTCCCGGGAGGAGGGCACCACGTACCACCGGTCCGCGCGATCGTCCTCGCCGTCCATGTAGTGGCCGCGCTCGATCCGGTATCCGGCCAACTCGGCCCGGAACCGATGGGCCCGCAGAATGACGCCTTCGTCGAACTCGTTCATCGGCTGCACCCCGCGTTCAAGAAGGCGTCCGTGAGCAAGCCGAGTCAATAGCGCGTCGGGGATCGCGGCGTCCGGGCGTCGGCCCCCAAGCCGGGCGGCTGGGGCGACGAATCCCCCTCGCGGGGCGGTTGACTCTCCGCTGGCGGCCCGTCGGAACGGTGTTGATGTCGCATACCGACGCGCCGCTCCTTTACGGCGGGGGCGCCGGTTCACGGACGACTGCGCGGCCCATACAGCCGTCGAGAGACAGGCCCTCGTCCGTTGCTTCGGTCGGTGCGCCGAGGGGCGCTTCGGAGGCGGCCCAAAGGGGCTGGCTTCCGGCCCGGTAATGGCCGGCAGCCAGCCGACGCCACGTTCAACGTGGCGGGCTTGCAGGGGGACGCTCCGCCCCCCTACGACCCCTTGGCTTTTTCGCCGCTCCCGGAGGCAGCGGGCAGGCGCGGGAGACCGCGCCTCGAACCGCCGCTCACCAACGTCTCGTAAATCCGCACCAGCACGTCAAACGCGCCCTCGTACGGGTTGCGACTTGTCGGCGTTGGCCGCTCGTATGAGCGTGAATGACGCTTCCCAGCGAAGGTCCTTGTCCGCCGACTCGTCCAGCACGACCGTCGCCAAGGCATCCGTGAACGCGTCCAACTCGGTTCGCGACCTCGGTTCGAACCGCTGCGCCAGCACCGCCGCGGTCGGATCACTTTCCGACCTCCGTCACCCCGGGGCAGGCGGTTCGCGTAGTACACGAAGCGCGTCGAACGGGGTCGGGAACTGCCACGCCTCCACGTCACGTATGAGCGCCGAATCGAAGCTGGGGCGGCGGAAGTCCCTCCGTCCACTCCTGCGCCGATTCGGCGCTCGTCGGCACCGCCACAGCCAACAACACGAACGGCCGAACGTAGTCACCGGCTCGCTTCTTCATCCTCCGAAGCTCTTCCTCGTCGATCCTGTGAACAACCGTCCTGAGATCAAGATCTAGTGGTATCCGCAGAGCTGGTAGAACATCTCGTCGTCTAGCGCGAGGGGAGGCAACTCATCCTTCCGGGGATGGTCGTCAAGCCCGGAGTTCTTCCGCACGACGTTCGCCGCTTCGCACCACAGGGAGCCGGGACGTATCGGCCAAACATCTTCGATGCTCGGCGGCTCACTCGCGGCGATCACGGCCAGCACGTAATCCGCACCACGCCCAGTGCGATCTGCCGAAAATATTGTCCAAAGTGCTTCCCTTAGCCGGAAGGCGCCACGTGGCCCCCCACGGCGTCTGAGTTCTTCCACGGGGTCCGTGCCGCCATCGGCCAGCGCCCTATCTACGACCGTTTCGTAGATCCGGACCAGCGCGTCAAACGACCCCGCGTGAGCCGTCCCGTATCCGCCCGCACGAGCTGCCGAGTTCAGCGTCGTGAAAATGTCTACCTCCAGATAGTACTCCTCGGTCATGTCTTCCGGGACTTCGGCCGCCAATACTGAGTCGGCCAAAGCGTTCGCCAGCGCGTCCAGTTCTACCGGCGGATGACGCTCGTACTCCTGCCGCAATACGGCGATAGCCGGCTGGGCGCGCGCGGCCCAGTTCTCGGGGTGAGGAAGAATCGCTGGCTCCCAAAATGCCCTCAGCGCGTCCGCTGGAGTCGGCAGCCGCCGTCCGCCGTCTTCGTCCAGCACAAGTCCCGGTCCGACCGGGGTCTCCTGCGACCTCTCTCGCTCCTGAGCGACGCCTTCGCCCGACGCGAGAAGCGCAGTCAGGGCGACGACGCCAAGTACCCTGTTCCGTGTCTTCGACTCCATCTCGATGTCCTCTTGTCTCGTGTTCATCTTGCGGCACCGAGTCCGGGACCGGTTCAGCAACTAGTTGCCCCGCCTTCCCGTACGCCCGCCAGTGCGTGGTGATTCCAACTGCCCTTGAAACGGTATTCCCAAAACTTAGGGCTGGTCGGCGTCGTTAGCCTTCCCTCGAACGCCGGGAGGACAGACTGCTCCCAAAACCTGTTCCAAGTGCGGTATAGCCTTGTCCGCAACTCGTTCACCTCACTCCCGATGGTCCGCTCCAATTCGGCGATCTTGTTTCTTGTCGACGCAGACCGGAGGCACTTGTCTCCGGCGTTGGCGTGGGCCTCCTCGTGTGCAATCACACGGGCCTTCCAAGTGGACAGTGCCGACGATGTCCCGCACGCGGCGTTCACCGCGACAACGTTGGCGTTCTGGGCGGTACTCTTGGCGGAAAAGCACGAAACCTGATTTGCCTTCGGATGTGCGCTGCCATTGGGGTCAAGGTCGAAATGCAGCGTGATGCTGTTGTTGCCGTTGTGAACGGGCGGACCGGACGCCATGTACAGACCCGTCCACGGACCGTCCCCTTCGGCGACGAGCGGGACGGTGGTGGTGCCGGCATCGTGCTGTCCCCACTTGCCTTTGTCCCAGCCCGTGCCCCCATAGGTCGCCCGACTACCCTTGGCTGGGGTCGGTCGGTTGAACGTCCACGAGCGCGGGGTCACGTTGACCTTCCGGGAATCGCTGAAGCTGGCGATCTCCCCTGCCGGATCCGAAACCGTTACCGAGATCGTTGTAGGCCCCACTGCCGTCCCCTCCCACGCGGAGGCTCCGTAGCCGGATTTTCTCGCACGGCTTCCCGACGCCGACCACAAGAAATGCAGTGTGCTCAGAGTTACGTCGGTTGGCGCGGAAACGCTGCAACCGCCGGTGTTGCCTCGTATGACCGTCCCATCGCAACGCAGCGTGAAAGCTACGGTTATGGGCTCTCCCTCGCCTTCGCCTTCTCCCTCGCCTTCGCCTTCACCCTCGCCTTCGCCCTCGCCCTCGCCTTCACCTTCGCCCTCGCCTTCACCTTCGCCCTCGCCTTCTCCCTCGCCCTCGCCTTCACCCTCGCCCTCGCCTTCACCCTCGCCCTCGCCTTCACCCTCTCCCTCGCCTTCTCCTTCTCCCTCGCCTTCACCTTCGCCCTCGCCTTCTCCTTCGCCCTCACCCTCGCCTTCACCCTCTCCCTCGCCTTCACCCTCGCCTTCTCCCTCACCCTCGCCTTCTCCCTCACCTTCTCCTTCACCCTCGCCTTCTCCTTCGCCCTCACCTTCTCCTTCGCCCTCGCCTTCTCCCTCGCCCTCGCCTTCCGTCTCTCCTTCTCCCCCTCCCTGGCCGCCGCCCCCATTGCCGCCACCACCGCCGGGGCTGGATCCTCCTCCGCCACCACCGCCGCCGGGGCCGGGGGACACTCCGCCGCCGAATCCGTTGCCCCGGCACTGCCCCGATGAGGCCTCGTAGTCGAATCCGAAGGGGCAGGTGATCTCGATCGACCAACGCGTGCAGATGATGCCGGCACTGCCGGTGTAGGCCCAAGTGGCGCACGTCTCGCCCTCTTCCTGCGCGCTCAGCGGGGCCGGGAGCAACTGCTTCCCGAGCCCGAGGATACCGGACCACGCCAAGTGCGCGGCCTCGGCCAACGGGCCGCGCGAGGCCGATTCGTCTTCCGACGCGGTGGAGAAGTCGAGACCCTTGTTGCCCAAGTGAGCCTTCATCCAGTCCTGGTTCTCCGACTCGCCCAGTTCCGTGGCGGGTGCCTTGCAAACAGCTCGGATGTCGAGCTTGGCGGGCAGCGTCTCCGTCTCGCCGTTCTCCTCCCCTTCCTCGGTGGGTCGGGTCACGCTCACGTTGACTTCGTGGACGATGACCTGAAGACCCTCCGAACCCTTCTTCGCCGCCTCGCTGTGCGCGATCTTGAACCACTGCACCACGTACAGGTCCGATGAGATACGATAGTGAATCACGCAGCCCGGCTTCAGGATGCGGGCCGCCACCGCCTCGCCCGGCGGAAGCTCCTCGACTTCGCTCTTCAGCGCCGCGCCCGATTCAACGGCGACCGGCACCGATGCGAGGCTCGGGGATAGGGGATCGCCCGTCTCCCCGCAGGACACGAGGCCGACGGCAAGAGCGATGACAGCGAATAGAGACCGTTTCATGAATCCTCTTCGAGAAATGGGGTTGGAAATCTCCGGTGAACATGCACCGGATGCGAGACCAACGCTTGCGGGGCGAGCCCGGTCGGTTCGCCGCGTACTCGAGCAAGGCCGAAGTCGCCCGCGGGACGTGGGGCGGGGCGACCAGCCTGCTGGCGGCGGATGGTGTAAGGGTGGGCCGCTCGATGCAAGCTCGAGCAAGGAATGGGTCTCAGGGATTGGTTTGCGCGTCAGCGCTCAATCGGGATGACGCGACCTGCGAGATGGCGCGGGAGAGCGATCCGGCGGCGTCGGATGGGGCGGTCGGCGCGGGCGACGAATCGATGGCCGTCGGGCGCGGTCTCGCGCCCCGACCGTGAGCCTGTGGCTGAGAAGAACTCGGAGACGTGGGCTGCGGGGCATTGGAGCCAAGAGGAAATGCTCCGGCTAGAATGGAGACGATCGGGCAAGGTGTTGCGGAATCAACACGAAGAAGGCTGAGGAGGATCGGGTGCGTGAAACACCGATCCATGGGGACCGAGATTCACCGCCGGACAGTGGACCCGTATGTCTGCCCCGACGACGCGACAAGAGTTTTGCAGCGAGATCCTTCGGACGAACGAGCGGGGTGACGTGTCGCGACCTCTCACCGAGCGGGCCGTGCTTCGTTTCACCGACCGCGTCGACTGCTTGGGCCTTCCGCCAAATCCGCGAACGCTTACGTCCCGTTGCCGCCACCAAGGGCCATTGGAATCCAGTTCTTCCCGGCGGAAATATTGGTGGGAGCAATGCCGTTGATATGCCGATAAATCATTCTTTGACAGTGATTTAAGAAAACAATCTGAGCAGTCCGCGGGAACGTCTTCACGCGCCCCCGAAAGAAGACGCCGGCGGAAGGAGCAGCGCCATGGGCAAGGTCGTGCTGGTCACCGGAGCATCCGCCGGGATCGGGCGTGAAGCCGCGATCCTCCTGGCTCGGAAAGGTCATACCGTGTACGCCGGCGCCCGACGTCGGGATCGCCTGCGGGAGCTGGCCGAACACGGCATGGCGCCCGTGGAGATGGATGTCACGAAGGAAGGCGACAATGAGCGGGCCGTGAGCCGGATCATCGAGGACGAGGGGCGCATCGATGTCCTCATCAACAACGCCGGCTTCGGCCTCTACGGCCCCGTCGAAGACATCCCGCTCGACGACGCGCGGTACCAGTTCGAGGTGAACCTGTTCGGCCTCGCCCACCTCACACGGCTCGTCCTGCCGCACATGAGAGCGCGGCGCTCGGGCCGGATCATCAACGTTTCATCCGTGGTGGGGAAGATCTTCGTACCACTCGGGGCCTGGTACGTGGCCACCAAGCACGCGGTCGAAGGCTGGTCCGACTGCCTCCGCCTCGAGACCGCGCCGTTCAACATCCAGGTCGTCCTCGTCGAACCGGGCGCGATCAGGACCGAGTTCATCGACGTGACCCGAGCGCGGTTGAACGAGTACTACGACGGCACCGCGTACAAGGCGCAGTTCGAACCGTTCTTCAGAATGTTCGACGATCCGAAGGCACAGGACCGGAGCACCGCGGCCCGCGTACTCGCCGAGGTGTTGCTCGAGGCCGCTACCACCCCCAATCCCCGCCGAAGATACGTCAAGGGCTCGATGGCGCGGCCCGCGCTCTTCATCAGGAAGTGGCTCGGCGACGGCATCTACGAATTTCTGCTGCGCCGAGCCTTTCGCTGACGCCCGACGTTCCCGCGGGAACGTGCGCACGCGGACGGGGGTGCGACCCGATCATGACGCGATGCGCCGTCGCCGTCGGCGGACGTGGGTCGCCGTGCGGCGGACGTACCGGGCCACTTCACCCATGCCGTCGACGCCGATCCGGGCGCCGAGCGTCTGGTTGTAGTTCGTGGTGCCGTTGATGTCGTACGTGTAGCGGTGGCCCCACGCGTCCCGCACGTATTCGATGCCGGCGATCTCGATCCCTTCCTCGTTGCAGAGCCGGATGTACCGCTGCGCCAGCGGGTCGTCCTCCGCGACCGGCGAGGGGCTGAAGAGACCCGGGCCGGCCGGGCACGCCTCGAGCGCCGCTTCCTCGCCTGCCCTTGGCTCGTCCCTCTCGGAGGGCATCGGATTGCACGCGTCGGAGGGGCAGAGTTCGAACCCGTCCGCCGTGGAACTCCGCATGGCGAGCAGGAAGCGTCCGCCCACGATCTCCACCCTCGTGATGAACGGCTCCGGGGCCTCGATGTACTGCTGGAGGATCATGCGGGCGCCGGGCCCCGCATCGAAGCCGTCGCCGCCGAGGTGCCGCTCGAGTTCCCGCGCGTCGCGGAAGAGGCGGATTCCCAGGCCCTTCCCACCCTGGTCGTGCTTCGTGATGAACGGGCCATCGAAGGTGGCCGCCGCGTCGAGGAGATGCTCCTTCCCCACGGCCAGCACCGTGCGAGGGGTGCGGATCCCGTGTCGCCGCAGGACGAGATCCTGCCGGAGCTTGCTCATCTCCAGCTCGAAGGCGCCGAGCCCGTTGATCACCCGGCGGCCGTGCGACTCCAGCCAGTACAGGAGCTGGCGCGCCAGTTCCACCGTGTGGACGTGGCCCCGCGTGTGCGACGACGGGCTGATGCGGTTGATCCAGATGCCCTCGGGAGGTGGCGTCGAGGGGTCGACGAGCCCCTCGTTCACGTGCACGAGGCGGACCCGGAAGCCCTCCCGAGCGAGCGCCTCCTGAAGGGGCGGAATCCAGGCCGGGTTTTCGTACAGAACATGTATCTGCGGCAGAACGGGACGAATCATGGGTTTCTCTCGGGTTGAGTCCGGTTGCAAGGGGCACAGAAAAAGCCGCCCGGGTCGGTGGACCGGGGCGGCTCGGAAAAACGCTTTTGAGCTGGGGCTCAGCGCATCAACACACCCGGATCCACGCGTCGTGGAGACACGAACACGTACAGGCGCAGGTGCTACAGGCGCAGGTCGCTCCGCGGGCGCGGAGGGGTCGGATGTCAGACGCGTGAATCATGGCGCGAGAAGATGTCCGCATGGGCTTCTCGGGGCAACCGGACAGCCGGATCAGCCGGTCGCCTCCTACTCCGCGACCCCCTTCTCGCTGAGGACCTCCCACACCTTGTCGGGGGTGATCGGGATGTCGAGGTGCGTCACGCCCAGGTGCGCCAGCGCGTCTACCACCGCGTTCGCGATCGCCGGCGGCGCGCCCACCGTGGCCGACTCGCCGACCCCCTTGGCCCCGAGGGGGTGGTGGGGTGACGGTGTCACCGTGTGGCCGGTCTCCCAGGCCGGAGTCTCCATGGAGGTGGGGACGAGGTAGTCCATGAACGAGCCGGCGAGGTTGTTGCCGTCCTCGTCGTAGGGGATTTCCTCGAACAGCGCGGGGCCGATGCCCTGCGTGAGGCCGCCGTGGATCTGGCCCTGCACGATCATGGGGTTGATGATGTTGCCGCAGTCGTCCACGGCCACGAAGCGGCGCACGGTGACCTCGCCCGTGCCGCGGTCGATGTCCACGACGCAGATGTACGTTCCGAAGGGGAACGTGAGGTTGGGCGGGTCGTAGTAGTTCGTCGCCTCCATCCCCGGCTCCATCCCCTCCGGGAGGTTCGTGTAGGCGGCGAAGGCGCAGTCTTGGATCGTGACGGACCGGTCCGGGGCGCCCTTCACGGAGAACTTGCCGGGCTCCCAGTCGAGGTCCTCCTCGCTCACCTCCATCAGGTGGGCGGCGATCTTCGCGGCCTTGGCGCGGATCTGGCGCGCGGCCATCGCGCCCGCGGCCCCGGCGGTCGGGGTCGAGCGGCTGGCGTAGGTGCCCAGGCCGTACGGCGCGGTGTCGGTGTCGCCCTCCTCGACCTGCACGTGCGCGGCGGGGAGGCCGAGTTCCTCGGCGATGATCTGGGCGTACGTGGTCTCGTGGCCCTGGCCCTGCGACTTGGTGCCGAAGCGGGCGATCGCCTTGCCCGTGGGGTGCACGCGCACCTCGGCGGAGTCGAACATCTTGATGCCGAGGATGTCGAAGTCCTTGGACGGACCCGCGCCCAGCACCTCGGTGAAGCTGCACACGCCGATCCCCATCAGTTCGCCGCGCGCGCGCTTCTCGGCCTGCTCCCGGCGCAGGTCGTCGTAGCCAATCATCTCCTTCGCCTTGTCCATCGCGGCCTGGTAGTCCCCGCTATCGTACTCCCAGCCCAGCGGCGACTGGTAGGGGAAGGCCTCCTTCGGGATGAAGTTCTCCTCGCGCAACTGCGCCGGATCCTTCCCGATCTTGTGCGCCAGCGTGTCCACGACGCGCTCCATGCAGTGCACGGCCTCGGTCACGCGGAAGGAGCAGCGGTACGCGACCCCGCCCGGCGGCTTGTTCGTGTAGACCGCGTCGACCTCGGCGTACGCCTGCTCCATGTCGTACGAGCCGGTGCAGATGGAGAAGAGCCCGGCCGGGAACTTGGAAGGCGCGGCCTGGGCGTCCGAATAGCCGTGGTCCGCGAGCGTCTTGATGCGGAGCCCGCGGATCTTCCCGTCGGCGTCCGCCGCGAGTTCGGCGTCCATGTGGTAGTCGCGCGCGAACGAGTCCGCCTGGAGGTTCTCCATCCGGTCCTCGATCCACTTCACCGGCTTGCCCAGCACGACGGAGGCCGCGATCGCGACCACGTAGCCGGGATAGACCGGCACCTTGCCGCCGAAGCCGCCCCCGATGTCGGGCGACACGACGCGGATCTTCTCCTCGGAGAGTCCGACGTGTCCCGCCACGAGGGCGAGCACGGTGCGGATCGCGTGCGGCGCCTGGGTCGTCATGTAGACGGTGAGGTGGCCCTCGACGGGGTTGAAGTCCGCCACGCAGCCGCAGGTCTCGATCGAGGCCACGTGGATGCGCGGCACGTGCATGCTCTCGCGCACAACGACGTCCGCCTCCTCGAACACCTTGTCGGTCGCTTCCTTGTCGCCCGCCTCCCAGTGCCAGATGCGGTTGTCGGTCTGGCCTTCCTTGTCGGTGCGGAGGACGGGGGCGTCCTCCTCGAGCGCCTTGAAGGGGTCGATCACGGGCTTCATGGGCTCGTAGTCGACCTCGACCGCGGCGACGCCGTCGGCGGCCGCGTAGCGCGACGTCGCGATGACGGCCGCGACCTCCTGCGCCTGGTACATGACGGTGTCCGTGGGGAGCACCATCTGCGTGTCCGACATGAGCGTCGGCATCCAGTGCAGGTTGTAGGCCTCAAGATCCTTACCGGTGAGGACGGCGAGGACGCCGGGGACCTCCAGCGCCTTGCTGGAGTCGATGCCCTTGATCTTCCCGTAGGCGATCGGGCTGCGGACGATGTCGAGCCACAGCATGCCGGGGAGGACGATGTCGTCGATGTAGTTGCCTTTGCCCTGCAGGAAGCGCGGATCCTCTTTGCGCTTCATGGAGTGCCCCATGCCGCAGATGTCGGCGGAAGTCTTCGGTGCCATCAGCTGTCCTCCCCCGCTTCGGCGGCGCCAGCGGCGAGTTTGTCGGCGGCGTACTGCACCGCCTTGACGATGTTCACGTAACCGGTGCAACGGCAGAGATTGCCGGAGATCGCCTCCCGGATCTCGGCCTCGCTCGGGTTCGGGTTCTCCTCGAGGAGGGCCGCGCCGGTCATCAGCATACCGGGCGTGCAGAAGCCGCACTGGAGGCCGTGCTTCTCCCAGAAGCCCTCCTGGAGCGCGTGCATGCCGTCGGCCCCGGCGAGTCCTTCGACGGTCCCGATCTCGGCCCCGTCCGCCTGCACGGCAAGGACGGTGCACGACTTCGTCGGCTTGCCGTCGAGCAGCACGGTGCAGGCGCCGCAGTGGGTCGTGTCGCAGCCGATGTGGGTGCCGGTGAGCCGCAGGTCGTCGCGGATCAGGTGGACGAGGAGCGTGCGCGACTCGACCTCGGCGGCGTGCGCCTCGCCGTTCACGGTGACGGAGATCTGGTGTGTCGCCATCGCTCTACCCTCCGGCTCCGGCGCGCGCGAGCGCCTGGCGGATGGCCCTCGCGGTGAGCACGCGGGCCATGTTCCTCTTGTACTCGACCGAGCCACGCCGGTCTTCCACCGGCTCGGTCATATCGGCCGCGGCCTGCGCGGCGGCGGCGATGATCTCGTCGGTGTCGGGCGCCTTCGTGATCGCGTCGCGGACCCTCTCGATGGCGCCACGCAGCCCGCTCGCCGGCACGAAGTCCGCACCGAGAAGCGTCTCTTCTGCTGCGGTCGCGCGGATGGGCGCGAAGCCCAGGTTCGTGAGCGTCACACCCGCCTTCGTCACCTTGCCGTCGTCGTCCAGAGTGAGCTGCACGGCCGCGCCGCCGACCGCGTAGTCGCCCACCTTGCGCTCCAGCTTGACGTAGGCGCCGCCGCTGCCCGCGGGCGGCACCGGGATGTGGAGTTCGGTGAGGATCTCGTCCTCCCCCAGCGCCGTCATGAAGAGGCCATGGAAGAAGTCGTCGATGTCGATCGTGCGCTCTCCGCCCGGCCCGGTGGCGATGACGTGCGCCCGCAGCGCGAGCATCGTCGCCGGGTGGTCGTTCGCGGGATCGCCGTGCGCGATGTTCCCGCACACCGTGGCGCGGTTGCGGACGAGCGGGTCCGCGATCACGCGGGCGGTGTCGAGCAGGATCGGATAGCGCTCCGCCACCGCCGCCGATTCCTCGAGTTGGGCCTCCGTCACGAGCGCCCCGATGCGGAGACAGCCGTCCCGCTCCTCGATCGTGTCGAGCCCGGGGATGCGGCCGATGTCGATGATGTTCGCGGGAGCGGCAAGCCGAAGCTTCATCATTGGGAGGAGGCTCTGGCCACCCGACATCACCTTCGCGTCGTCGAGTTCGCCGAGGAGGCCGAGCGCCTCGTCCAGCCCGCCCGGCGCATGGTAGTCGAACTGCGGGGGAATCATGCCTCTGCCTCCTTCGCCTGATTCTCGAGCGCGCTCGTGAGTCTTCCCACGAACTCCTGCAGCATCCGCTTGGACACAACCTGGGTCATGCCGCGGCCGAGCTGCGCGAGGATCCCGGTGACGGTCACGTCCGAATCCATCGTCACCTCGGAGCCGCCGTCGGGCAGCGCCGTGACGCGACTGTTCATCGTCATGTCGGCGGTGCCCATCCCGGCCTTGCCCTGGCCCCGCGCGCGGACGACCGCGGACCGCTCCTCTTCGTTCAGCATGAAGGATACGGTGCCGGTATAGGCCGCCACGAGGGGTCCCACCTTGACGGTCATGCCGCCCTCCCACGTCGTGTCGTCGATCTGCTCCGTGATTTCCGCCCCCGGCAACAGTTCCGAGAGCTGCCGCGGGTCGGAGAGGATCGCCCACACCGTCGCCGGGGGCGCGTCGATCGTGAACCCTTCCTCGATTCTCATGGGCCTTGTTCCTCCATCGTTACCCGCCGGGAGCGCCTGCGATAAACCAGAACGACGTAGGCGATGACCGCACCGATCGATACGACCATGCCGATGTTCCCGTAGGTCGTGCTGACCTGCAGTCCAAGGAACAGAGAGAACGACAACATCAAGTAAAGCAAAGCGATCACCGCGACGTGCGCGGCAACCTTCAGTACGGTCTTCAATCCCGCCCCCCGTCATTCATTGTTGGAGATACGCCTCCGGCGATGCGTCGAATCGCGTTCGGCACCCCTCGCAGCAGAAGTAGACCGGTTCCCCTTCGAACACCGAGGAAGGAGCCCCCGCCACGTTCACCGTCATGCCGCACACGGGGTCGATCGCCTCCCGCGCGGCCGCCGGCTCCATGGTCGCCTCCTCCCCTGCAGGCGCGCCGGCGGGTTCGCGGGCTTCCGATTCCCCAGGCTCCGCGCCCAGTTGCACGATCTCCGCCAGGATGCTGACGGCGATCTCCTCGGGGCTCTCGGCGCCGATATCGAGCCCGGCGGGCCCGCGCACGCGGGCGATCTCGTCGGCGCCGAGTCCCTGCGCGGCCAGAACGCGGCGCACTTCCTCCATCCGGGTGGGTGAGGCGATCACGCTCAGGTAGTCCGGGGCGGCGGCCGCCAGCTCCGCGAGCGAGCGCTCGTCGCGCCGTCCCATGGTGGCGACGACTCCGTACAGCCTCCAGCCGCGGGGGCGTTCGGCGTAGCGCGCCGCCGTCTCCGCCAAGTCGTCCACGATCTCGTCGGCGGCGGCCGCCAGCGCCTCGTCCTCGGACGTCTCGGTCACGGTCGTGTACCCCATCGCGCCGCCGAGGCGCACCAGCGCGACGGCGACCGGCGAGCTCCCCGCCACGACGAGGACGGGAGCCGGAAGAACCGGATTCACGTGCACTTCCACCTTCCCTCCGCTGCTGCAGGACATGGGTACGGGGACCAGGCCGTCCGGGCGCCCGGGACTCGACCCGAAGGCGAGGAGCCTGGGCTCCCCCTGATCCAGCGTCTCCAGCGCGTGGCGGATCACCTCCGACCGGGTGCAACTGCCGCCGATCCAGCCGTGCATGACTCCGTCCGCCGAGATCAGCGCCATGTTGCCCGGCTTCCCGCTGGTGGGTCGCTCGCTCCGCACCACCGTCGCGAGCGCATACGGCTGCCGTTCGGCCGTCAACCGGGCGGCGAGATCCAGCAGGTCGCGTTTCACGGGAGATCGCTCGAGCGCGAGCCGACCCCGGCGAACTCCCTCCGCACGGCTTCATATTCGTCCGGTCGGTCGAGGTCCCTGAGCCGATCGGCCGGCCAGTCCACCGGGACCGCCCGCTCGTGATGGCGGCGCACGACCTCCCGCCCGCACCCCGCCCGCATGCGGGAGATCTCGCCGAAGAGGCCGCGGCCGTAGAGGATGGGCGGCGCGTTCACCTCGCCATAGCGCGACACCACGAGCGAGGCGTCCGTCTCCGCGTGACGCTCCACCAGCGTCCGCACCATGCGCGCGGTCACGAACGGCATGTCGGACAGCATCACGATGGCCGCCGCGCAGGCCGTCGGCACCGCGGCGATGCCGCAGGCCACCGATGTCTGGATGCCGGTCTCGTGATCGGGATTGAAAGCCGGGGTACAGTCGAGGTTCCGGACTTCGCGCTCGACGGTACGGCGCGCGTGTCCCGTGACGAGGATGACGGGGTCGAGTCCGGCTTCACCCGCGAGGCGGACCGCCCGGCGCACCAGGGTCTCTCCACCGACGTCCAACAGGAGCTTGTTGCGCCCCATGCGGGTCGACGACCCGGCGGCCAGCACGATCCCCGCTACCCTGCGCTCCTCGGACATGGGTTCCAAGGTAGGCCGCCGCCGGATACCGTCGCGAGACCGGCGCTCCGCGACAGAAGCAGACCTGGCTCATGGCGCGCGACGACGCCGGCCCCCGGCCAGCCCCCGAGCCACGGCGATGCCCGAGAGAATGACGGCGGCGCCCCCCAGTTGCTGCGGCGTGGGCGTCTCTCCCAGCCACATCCACGCCGTCGCCAGCGCGATCACCGGGACGAGGTTCTGGTACACCGCCGTCCGGCTCTGCCCGATCGTCTTCATGCCCCGCGACCAGAGCAGGTAGGCGATGGCGATCCCGAAGACCCCCGTGTAGGCCGTCGCGAACCAGATCCCCGGCGGGATCGAACTCCAGTCGACGCGCATCAGATCCGGGATCCCCATGATGATGATGACGGGGAGGGCGGCCCACAGCGTCCACGCCGTCACCTCCAGCGCGCCCCGGCGTTTCGTGATGCGCCGTCCGAAGACCGTGAATGATGCCCAGGAGAACGCGGCCCCGAGGACGAGCAGATCGCCGAGACCGGCTCCTCCGACTTCCTGCGTGCCGCCGGTGATGAGGATCGCCATGCCGGCGATGGTTGCGGCGACGCCCAGGAGGATCGCGAGGCTGAACCGCTCTCGCCCGAGTGCGGACGCGATCAGGAGCACCCACACGGGACTCGTGGACAGGAGCAGCGCGGCGTTCCCGGTAAGCGTCAGGTCGATCCCGTAGATGAAGGTGGCCTGGAAGATCACGTGGCCTACCACCGCGAGTCCCAGGATCCGCGGCCACTCGCTCCGCGGCGGGAGGACCGGCCGCCCTGTAGCCCGGAGGAGGCACCAGACCGCCAGCGCCGCGAACGGGAAGCGCACGGCGTTGAATGCGAGCGGATCGAGTTCCCGCAGGACGACCTTCACGACGGAGAAGTTGATCCCCCAGATGATCGCCGTCGCCAGGAGTCCGAGGTCGACCGTGAGGTCGCGTGTACGCCGCCGGGAGGGGCGGCCACCGGAAGAGTTCGTCAATCGCGCTCGCCGCGGGGCTGAGGACGAGGGGGCCCCCGGCCGAACCCCGGGGACAGGACCGGCTGAGTATATTCGGGGAGTGCTCCGGGAGTCGACCGCCGAGCGTCGACTGGCTGGAATTGAGCGCGCACGTCCTTGCGAAACGAGCGTCGTGATGAATGACGGATTCATGCAGCGGGCCATCGATCTGTCCGAGCGCAGCGTGGACGAGGGCGGCGGGCCGTTCGGCGCCGTCGTCGTGAAGGACGGCGAGGTCGTTGCGGAGGGGACGAACCGCGTGACGCTGGACAACGATCCCACGGCCCACGCCGAAATCCAGGCGATTCGAAAGGCCTGCGACATTCTGGGCACGTTCGATCTCGGCGGCTGCGAGATCTATGCGAGTTGCGAGCCGTGTCCGATGTGTCTGGGAGCGATTTACTGGAGCCGGATCCGCCGCGTGTACTACGCGAACACCCGGGAGGACGCGGCGCGCATCCGGTTCAGCGACGAGGACATCTACGACGAAATGGCCAGGCCCCCGGGCGAGCGCACGATCGTGTCGCTCGTGCGGGTCCCCTCCGACGGGGCGCGGGAGGTCTTCGAGCGCTGGATCCGGAAGCGGGACAGGACGCCGTACTAGCGCCCACGCATCCCGCGCCGCGCGGTTTGACATCCGGAGGTCGCCCCTGTAGAACTGCCCCACGACAACTCATCGAGACCGGCTGAGGGACAGGCCCGTTGACGCCGGGGCAACCTGCGGGAAGTGGCATTCCCGCGAAGGTGCCAACTCCTGCGGTGGACTCGCATCCACCGTGAAGATGAACCGCCCGCCGCCCTTCGAGGCGGTAGCCGCAGTCAGGGTGTCGAATCTCCGGAGTCCGATGAGGTAAACTCGTGACTCGGAGAGGTCATGATGACCCACCGCTCTGCCGCTCGCGTTGCCTCTTCCCCCGTCACACGCGCCGTGCGGGCGGGGCTCGGTGCCGACACCGCCCATCGGGCGATCATGCCGCCGATCCATCTCTCCACCAACTTCTTCTTCGACGCTCCGGGCGTGTACGCGAAGTACGACTACACGCGTACGGCCAACCCGACGCGCGATCTCGCGGCCGACACCATCGCCGAACTCGAGGGAGGGTGCGGTGCGGTAGTCACCTCTTCCGGCATGTCGGCGATCGCCGTGTCGACGCGCCTGCTTTCGGGCGGCGATCTGCTCCTGGCGCCCCGCGACTGCTATGGAGGCAGCTACCGCCTCTTCTCCGCCGAGGCGAGCCGTGGCGGATATCGCGTCGAGTTCGTCGACCCGTGGGACCCGGCGTCGCTCGAACTTGCCCGCCGACTCCGGCCCCGGATGATCTGGATCGAGACGCCCAGCAACCCACGCCTGCGGATCACCGACATTGCCGGGTGGGCGCGGGTGGCGCGCGACATCGGGGCGATCTGCGTGGCCGACAACACCTTCCTCTCGCCCGTCAACCAGCGCCCCCTGGAGTTCGGCGCCGATCTCGTCGTGCACTCGACGACGAAGTTCCTGAACGGGCACGGCGACGTGGTGGGCGGGGCGGTGGTCGCGGCGGACGAGGATCTGCTCGAAGAAATCGCCTGGTGGACCAACGTCATGGGCGTATCGGGGGCTCCGTTCGACTCGTATCTGACGCTCAGGGGGATGCGGACCCTTCACGCGCGCAGCCGCGTACACGGAGCGAACGCGCTTCGCATCGTGGATCTGCTGGACCGCAGCGACGTCGTCACACGCGTCCATCACCCGAGCCTGCCCGATCATCCCGGGCACGATATCGCGCGGCGGCAGCAGACGGGGTGGGGCAGCCTCGTTTCGTTCGAACTGCGCGGCGGACGAGCGGCGGTGGATGCCTTCGTGGACCGTATCGAGCACTTCGCCCTGGCCGAGTCGCTGGGCGGCGTGGAGAGCCTGGTCGCGCACCCCTGGACGATGACGCACGCGTCGATGGATGAACCCGCGCGCCTGGCGGCGGGGATCGGCGAGGGGCTGCTCCGGTTGTCCGTGGGGATCGAGGCCTCCGAGGACCTGGAGGCCGATCTGGAGCGGGCGCTCGCCGCGGCTGACCGCCCGACAGCGTGCGCTGCCCGGGTGCGCGCGGCGCAACGTTGACCGGGGGCCCCGCATTCTCTAAGGTGCCGCCGCCGCCGACACAGCCGCTTTCCGGCCGGCCGGCGCGCCGATCCGCGGAAGAGAAGGGGAGCCATGGCAAACCAGGTCGACGCCGCACGATCTCGGGGCCGCATGCGCTTGCTGACCGGAGTCCCGGTCGCCCTCTCGCTCCTCTTCAGCGGCCTCGCGGAGGGTTCGCATACGCACGACGGCGCGGCCGATTCTCCGGCCGCGTGTGCGATCTGCGAGCTGCCGCACAAGGTGGGGCTCGTGGTTTCCCCGGCGACGCCGAGCGTCGGCGGGTCCAGTTTCACACAGGCTCCGGCGCTTCGCGGGCACGGGCTGGATCCCCGGGCCGTCCATCTCTCTCCTCACCGTAGCCGCGCTCCCCCGCTTCCCATCTCTACGTAGCGAAAGCCCCTCTGCCGGTCCGGAGATCGGCAGGAGACTCTTGGACCGTTGCGCCGGTGACGGCGCGGCAAAACGCGAGAGATGGAGATTTCATGCAGACCGCCGAATCGGGTGCGGGGCGACCGCCCCTCCTCGAGGCCCGCGGGCTCAGCAAGCGCTACGGCGCCACGCAGGCCCTCGATTCCCTCGACCTGGCCATCGAGCCGGGAGAGGTCTACTGCCTCCTCGGCCCCAACGGGGCGGGGAAGACCACGACGATCAACCTTTTCCTCGGCTTCGTGTCTCCGTCCGGAGGCCAGGCCCTGGTGTCCGGCATGGACGTGTCCACCCACGACCGGGAGACGAAACACAGGCTCGCCTACATTCCGGAACAGGTGATGCTGTACCGCAATCTCAGCGGGCTGGAGAACCTCGAGTACTTCGCCGCCCTGGGCGGGAAGGGGTCGCTGGGGCGCGAACGGCTCGCGGACATCCTCGTCGAAGCCGGCCTGCAGCGCGACGCGGTCGACCGCCGCGTGTCCGAGTACTCCAAGGGCATGCGGCAGAAGGTCGGCATTGCGATCGCCATGGCCAAGGAGGCCGACGCCCTCCTGCTCGATGAGCCGACGTCCGGTCTCGACCCCAAGGCCTCCAACGAGTTCTCGGCCCTGATCGAGCGGCTCAGGCATGGCGGCGTCGCGGTGCTCATGGCGACGCACGACCTGTTTCGCGCCAAGGAGACGGGGACGCGCGTGGGCATCATGCGCTACGGAAGCCTCGTCACGGAGCTGGGCACGGACGAGATCGGCCACGCGGATCTTGAACGCGTCTACCTGGAACACATGCACGATTAGGAGGCGTCGATGACCGGGCACGGCATCCGCCACATCATCCGCAAGGAATTCACCGACGTACTCCGGGACGGCCGTTTCCGGTGGTGCTCCGTCCTGGTGGGAGCGCTGCTGCTCGTCTCCCTGGGCCACGGGTGGGTCCAGGCGCGGGAGGCGCAGCGGGAGCACGCGGCCGCGCAGGAGACGGCCCGCGACCACTGGGAGTCGCAGGGCGAGAAGAATCCCCATTCCGCGGCCCACTACGGCATCTACGCCTTCAAGCCTCGCCTCGCGCTGTCCTTCGTGGACGAGGGCGTGGACCCCTACACCGGGACATCGGTGTGGCTGGAGGCGCACCGGCAGAACGACTTCCTGCTGCGCCCGGCCCAGGATGCGACGGCGGCCCAGCGCGTCGGGGCCCTCACGGCGGCGCAGGTGCTGCAACACCTCGTGCCCCTGCTGATCATCCTGCTCACCTTCGGCGCGCTCGCCGGCGAGCGGGAACGGGGCACGCTTCGTCAACTGCTCGCGACCGGAGTCGGGAGGCGCGATCTGGCGCTTGGGAAGGCGCTCGGCATCGCGGGCGCGCTCGCGCTGCTGCTGGTGCCGGCGGCGGCGGTGGGGGCGGCGGCCCTCGTCGTCGGGAGTCCGGGTCCGGCGGCATCCCCGGTGGCCCGGGCCGCGGTCCTGGCCGTCGTCTACCTGGTCTATTTCGCCGCCTTCGTGGCGCTCGCGCTGGCCGTCTCCGCGTGGGCCCGCTCGACGCGCACTGCGCTGGTGATCCTCCTGGGCGTGTGGGTGGTGAACGGGCTCGTGGCGCCGCGCGTGGCGGTGGACCTGTCCAAGTGGATGCACCCCACGCCTTCCGCCCTCGAGTTCGCCCGCACGGTGGAACGGGAGATGGCCACCGGCACCGAGGACATCGCTCGTCCGGACAACGAGGCGCTGACCGAGGGCCTGCTGACGGAGTACGGCGTCGAGCGGGTCGAAGACCTGCCGATCAATCAGTCGGGCGTCCTGCTCCAGGCGAGCGAGGAGTTCGGCAACCGGATCTTCGACCGCAACTACGGCGCGCTCTGGGACACGTTCGAGCGCCAGGGGGCCGTCCACGAGTTGGTTGCGGTGGCGGCGCCTTTGCTCGCGGTGCGCGCGCTCTCCATGGGACTGGCCGGAACCGATGTCGAGCAGCACCGGCACTTTGCGAGCGCCGCGGAGACGTACCGCCGGGACCTGATGCGGCGCATGAACGGCGACCTCACGGAGAACTCCCTCAGCGGCGATTTCTCCTACCAGGCCGGGGCCGAACTCTGGGAGTCGACCCCGCCGCTGCGGTACGATGCTCCGACCCTGGGCTGGGTGCTTGGCAACCGGATCCTGTCGCTCGTCGTCCTCGGCGGCTGGCTCGCGGGAACGATCCTGATCGCCGCGGCGCGCGTACGGCGCGCGGAGGTGGTGTAGGATGACCGCGCGCACGGTACTCCGGAACGAGTGGCGTCTGCTCATGGCGGACCGGCCGCTCCGGATCGCGCTCGGTCTCTTTATGCTCCTGCTCGTCTACGCGCTGGCCAACGGCGTGGTCTGGACGCGCTTTCAGGAGCGCACCGTGGAGGCCGCGCAGGCCGGCAACGTCGAGCGCTCGCAAGCCCTTGCGCAGGAACTGGCCGACATCGAGAACGGGGCGGAACCCGCTTCGCGCTTCTCGGATCCGCGGCTCCCGAACGTGCTGGGCGGGGCGCGGGGCCGTTACACGGCGGTGCTGACGCCGGGCCCCCTGACGGCCCTGACGGTCGGACAGAGCGACCTGCTACCGTATTACTACGACGTCAACATCTACACGAACGAGTCGTCGTTCCAGCAGAACGGAGAGGTCGAGAGTCCCCTCAACCTGATGGTCGGGCGCTTCGACCTGGCCTTCGTGGTCGTCTACCTGCTGCCGCTGCTCGTGCTGGCTCTGAGCTTCAACGTTCTTTCGGAGGAGCGCGAGCAGGGGACGCTGGCCCTGACCCTTTCGCAGCCCGTGTCGGCGCGGGGCGTCGTGGCGGCGAAGCTCGCGTTCCGCGCTCTTGTGGTGGTGGGCATGGTGCTGGCGGTGTCGCTGGTCGGGATGCTCATGACGGGAGGCTTCGGCGCGCCCGGCCGGATCCTCCTCTGGTGCGCCGCGGTCGTCGCGTACGCGCTCTTCTGGTTCGTGCTCGCGGCGTGGGTGAACAGCCTGAGACGGTCCTCCGCCTGGAACGCCACGGTGCTGGTGGGCGCGTGGCTGGTGCTGGTCGTCGTGCTCCCGGCCGGGATCAACATCGCGGCGGGCCTGCTGCACCCGTTGCCGTCGCGGGTGCAGATGATCACCGCCCAGCGCGAGGCGTCGAACGAAGCCGTGAACCGCCGCAGCGAACTCCTCGCCCGATACCTGGAGGACCATCCCGAGATGGCCGAGGGCGTGGTGGCCGACGAGCCCGGCCTGGGGGCGCTGGCATGGGCCGCCACCGATGCCGTCAACCGCCGTCTGGAGGAGGTGACGGCCGAACACGATGCCAGCCGCGGGGAGCAGATCGACCTCGTCCGCCGCTACCGCTTCTTGTCGCCGGCGCTCATGGCCCAGGAGGTGCTCCTCGACGCGGCGGGGACGGGGGACGCGCGATTCGCCGGCTTCCAGTCGGAGGTGCGCGCCTTTGCCGAGCGATGGCGGGACTTCTTCGTGCCCGCGATCGTCGCCGGCGAGCAGATGGACGCCAGCGTCCTTGCCCGCGTCCCGCAGTTCCGTCTTGCCGACGAGGCGTCCGGCGATGTCACGCGCCGCGCCGCCGTTCCCCTGGGCGTCCTGGGCGCGCTCCTCATCCTGGTGGCTGCGGGCGCGGGCGTCGGACTCGGCCGCGTGCGGGGAGCCGACTAGGAGATGGGTCTCCGCAACGCGCTGCTCGTCGCCCGTCGGCAGGTGGGTGCGGTCCGTGAGGACAGGTACGTGCTCTTCCTGCTGGGGCTCGTCATCGCCCTCGGCGTGGTCGCGGTCCTCGGCGCCCGGCATCATGCGGCGAGCGAGGCGGAACAGCGCGCCCGCTACCAGGCGATGGTCGAGCGCCAGTGGCTGGATCAGCCGGACCGTCATCCGCACCGGGTTATCCACTACGGGTTCCTCGTCTTTCGGGATGAGGCGCCGCTCGCGTTTTTCGATCCGGGCGTCGGTACCTGGGCGGGGACCTCGCTCTTCCTCGAGGGGCACCGGCAGAACACGGCCAACTTCGGCGATGCCCGACACGCGACCGGGATGCTGCGCTTCGGCCGCCTCACGCCGGCGAGCGTCCTGGCTCTCCTCCTGCCGCTGTTCGTCGTCGTCGCGGGCTTCGCCTCCGTGAGCGCCGAGCGAGAGCGGGGTACGCTTCGACTTCTCCTCGCCCAGGGGGCGACGCCGGCCCAGATCCTCGCGGGCAAGGTGTTGGGCACGGCGGCGGTGGCGGCCCTCGCCGCCCTTCCCATCGGTGTCGCCACCGCCGTAATCGCCGGGTCCGGGGCCGTGGGCCCGGTCTCGGTCGGGCGCATGGCCGGATTGGCGGGCATCTACGCCGCCTATCTCGCGGGCTGGGTGCTGGTAACCGTCCTCGCCTCCTCCTTCCGGGCCTCCTCGCGGAGCGCCCTCGCGCAGTTGATCGCGGTATGGGTTGTCCTCTGCGTCGCCGTGCCGCGCCTCGGGGCTTCCGTCGCCGGGGCACTGCATCCGCTGCCCTCCCGCGCCGAGTTCACCGCCCAGGTGGAACGCGCGCTGAACGAGGTCGGGGACAGCCACAACCCGCAGGATCCATTCTTCCGCTCGCTGCGGGACGAGTACCTGGAGCGCTACGAGGTGGGGTCGGTCGACGAGCTTCCCCTGAACTGGGGCGGCGTGGTGAGCCGCGAAGGTGAAGCCATCAGCAGCCGGATCCACGAAGAGCACCAGCAGGATCTGGTCGAAGGACAGCGCCGTCAGGACCGCGTCCTGTCGTGGGCGGGGTTGCTCTCCCCCTATCTGGCGGCGCGGGACCTCTCCATGGCGGCATCCGGGACCGGGCCCGAGGCGGTGGAGTCGTTCCGGGCGCAGGCCGAAGCCCACCGGTACGACCTCATACAGCGCCTCAACGATCTCCACATCAACGAGATCCGCTACGAGAACGACCGCGCCCAGCGTTTGTCACGGGAGAATTGGGCGGAGTTCCCCACCTTCGGGACCCGGCCGCCCCCGCTCGGAGGGGCGCTCGCCGGTCGCGCGCTCTCCCTGGCCGCGCTCACCCTGTGGATTCTCCTTCCCCTGCTGGGCCTCGGCCTGGCACGAGCACGGCTGGCGCGCGTGGAGGTGGAGCGGGCCGCATCGTGAAGGCGCGGCTCCGGCTGCTCAGGCTGGACATCCTCCGGCTGACGCGCTCCACCGGTGTCGGGATCGCCGTCGCGCTGCTCCTGGCGATCGGGGTCTACGCGGCGTGGCGCGGCGGTCGGAACATCGAAGCGGCGGCATCCTCCGCGGTCGCCGCGGAGACCGCCTACCGCGACCAGCTGGCCTACCTCCTCTCCACCTATCCTCCCGCGACGGAAGCGGGGGAGGTGCTCTATTACCTGGCCTTCCCGGCTCCGCAGCCGTCCCTCCCTCTGGCGGGGCTCGCCCGGGGCCGGACGGAGGTCGAGACGGCCAGCCTTCGAATCCGACTCCTGGCGCTCGAAGGGCAACTCTACGAACACGAAACAGTGAACCCGCGCCTCGCCGCGGCGGGCGACCTCGACCTCGCCTTCCTGCTCATCGCGCTCCTCCCCCTCTTCATCATCGCCCTCACCTACGACCTCGTCTCCAGCGAGCGGGAAGGGGGCACCTGGAACCTTGTCCGCCTCTTCGCCCGGCCCCGGCGTCTGCTCGCCTTGAAGCTCGCGTCGCGCGCCTGTCTCGTCGGCGCGGTGGTTGCGGTGCCGGTCACGGTCGCCGCGTTTCTCGCGGGCTTCCCCCTCGACGGCCGGGCCGGTTGGGCGGTCGCCCTCATCGCGCTGCACACCGTGTTCTGGTTCGGGCTCTGCCTCGGCGTCACGTCCGGGCGCCGGTCCTCCACCGCCGACGCCATGATCCTGGTCGGGACGTGGGTGGCGCTCACGCTGCTGGCGCCCGCCGCGCTCAGCCTCGCGAACGCGATCCTCCACCCCGTCCCGGAAGCGCTGGAACTCACCGTGCGCCAGCGGCAGGGATATCACGAAGCCTGGGATCTGACCAAGGACGAGACGATGCGGGGCTTCTTCGAGGACTACCCGGAGTGGAGCGACCGGACGGTCCCGGAGGACGTGTTCACCTGGGCCTGGTACTACGCCATGAACCACCGGGGCGACCGGGCCGCGCGCGACGCGTCCGGCGCATACCGGGACGTGCTGCGGGAGCGGGAACGGTGGGCGCGGCGGTGGTCCCTGCTCGTGCCCCCGCTCGCGGCCCAGCTCGCCCTCGACCGCCTCGCGGCCACCGATCTCGGCGCGCAACTCGCGTACCAGGATGCCGTCCGCCGACACCATGAGCGGTTGAAGACCTACTTCTACCCGCACTTCTTTGCCGCCACCCCGATCGATGCGGTCGACTGGGACGGGGTGCCCGTCTTCGAGCCGGCCGCACGGGAGGAAAGCGCGGCGCGGGCCGGTTTCCCGGCGGCGACCGCCCTCCTCCTGGCCTCGATCCTCGTGCTCGCCGCGGGCGCGCGGCTCTCCGGCCCGCGCGCCGACTGACCCGCGGCGGCCGTGGTCCCGTGGCGGCTGCTATCCCCCGGCGCCTGCCAGCGCTTCCAGCACGACGCCGGTCAGCTTCGGCAGGTGGTCGCGCATCCGCGAGTCGTCGGAGTTGACCTGGATCGAGACCGCCACGCCGTGGTCCGGGTAGTAGGCGAGGAGCGAGTTGTATCCGGGCCAGAAGCCCCCGTGGCCGTACGTCAGCCCGTGTTCGCTATCGGCGACGGAGACCGCCAGCCCGTACCCCAGGTGCGGTCTCGTGCTGTCGGCCGGGAACCCCACTTCGAGCAACTGCGGAAGGTCGTCCCCCGAGATCGCCTCGCCCTCGTAGAGGAGCTTCGCCCAGCGCACCATCGCCTGCGGGTTGTTCACGAGACCGCCCCCCGTCCACTCCTGCAGGGGATGGAGGATGAACCGGCCGTCCACGACGACCTCGAGCGGCGTGCCGTACAGCTGCGAGCTTCGGTGCGCGTAGCCCTGGGCGAGTCCGGGCAGGTCGCGCCGATCGGCCGCCAGCGTGAGGTCGAGGCCGAGCGGGTCGAGGAAGAGCTCGTCGAGGAGATCGTAGTAGGCGCGGCCCGTCGCCTCCTCGATGGCCAGACCCGCGAGCGTGTAGTGCACGTCGCTGTAGTGGTATCCCCCGCCGGCGGGGAAGAGCGGCTCGGCGTCCAGCACCGTCTCGGCGACGAACTCCTCCGGGGTCATGTAGGCGTCGGGATCGCGGAACACCTCGCCCAGCTTCACGGCGAAGTCGGGGTCCTCGAAGTACGGCTGGATCATGCCGGCCGTGTGGTTCAGCAGGTTGCGCACCGTGAGGTCCGCGTGATTCGGGACACGAGAGAACCACTCCTCGTCGCCGAGCCAGGTCGCGACCGGCGCGTCGAGATCCAGCTCTCCGTTCATGGCCAGTTGCAGCGCGACGGCCGCGACGTACGTCTTGCCGATACTGCCGGAGCCCATGCGCAGGTCCGGCGTCATCGGAATGTCGTCGTCCACGTCCGACAGGCCGGTGGCGAAACCGAACACGCGCCCGTCCGGGAGGATGAACGCGGCGGTCGCCCCCGGGAAGTTCTCGTCCGTCTCCTGGGCCTGCGCCCGCGCCGCGTCGAGTTCGGCCTGGAAGGCCGCGACGAGCGCCGCGGTCGCTTCCGCGGACAGCGAGGACTGAGACTCGGCCGTCGAGTCCGGAGTCGAATCCGGCCCCGGCCCGCAGGCCACGAAGAGAAAGATGCCCAGTCCGGCCAGGCGCAGGTCGAAGGGTCGGGCAGTGCACGGAGACATCTTTTCAACGCTCCCGGAGACAGTTCTTCAACGCGATGAGAAACAAGATATCCACATGGTCGGGAACAGACATTCGAAGACGCGGCGGCCCGGCGTATTGCGCGGGCATCTCTGCGGTGCAGTTTGCGGGCGGAAGCCCCGTCATCTCCCCGTTTCCGAGGCAGTATCATGAAAGCAGCACGAGTTCTTGCGCTCTTCGTGGCCGGTCTCCTCGTCGGCGCCACGGCCGGCGCACCGCCCGCCGCCGCCCAGTCCGCGCTCGAGACGGCCATCTCCCACCTCGAATACCGGGAGATCGGCCCGGCCCTCATGGGAGGACGGATCGCCGACCTCGACGTCGTCGAGGCGAAACCCCAGATCTTCTACCTGGGCACGGCCACCGGAGGACTGTGGAAGACGGAGAACCACGGCACGTCGTGGACCCCGCTCTTCGACGACCAGCCGACGAGTTCGATCGGGGACGTGACGCTTCACCAGGCGAACCCGAACCTCGTGTGGGTGGGGACGGGCGAGCCGCAGAACCGCCAGTCCTCCCCGTGGGGGAACGGCGTCTACAAGTCGACGGACGGGGGGAACACGTGGATGCACATGGGGCTCGAGGCGACGAAGCACATCGCCCGCATCCTCATCCATCCGCGCAACCCCGACGTCGTCCACGTGGCCGCGATGGGGGATCTCTGGGGTTCGAACCCCGAGCGTGGCGTCTTCCGCACGACGGATGGCGGGGAGTCGTGGGAGAAGGTCCTGTACGTCGACGACCACACGGGGGCCATCGACCTGGCCATGGATCCCGCCGACCCGAACACCATCTTCGCGGCCATGTACCAGCGGCAGCGGACGGGCTGGGGGTTCAACGGGGGAGGCCCGGGGAGCGGCCTCTACCGGACGGTCGACGGCGGCGACAACTGGACGGAGCTGACGGAAGGGCTGCCGGGGGGCGACAAGGGCCGCATCGGAATCGACATCTACCGGCAGGACGGCAACCTCGTCTACGCGCTCGTGGAGGCCGACCCGCGTCGGCCGTGGCAGGGCTTCGGGGGCGGAGGCGGCGGTCCGCGCCAGGGCGGGCTCTTCCGGTCGACCGACCGCGGCGAGACGTGGGAGAAGGTGTCCGACACCAACCCGCGTCCTATGTACTACTCCCAGGTCCGTATCGACCCCAGCAACCCCGACCGCCTCTACGTCCTCGGCACGCAGCTCTCGATCTCGGATGACGGCGGACGGACGTTCCGCAACGACGGCGCGGTGCAGATTCACGTCGACCACCACCAGTTGTGGATCAACCCGGAGGACCCGGACCACCTGATCCTGGGCAGCGACGGCGGGGTCGCGGCCTCGTGGGACGGGGCCGCGCACTGGCGCATGTTCGACAACATCGCGCTCGGCCAGTTCTACACGATTGGGCACGACATGCGGACGCCCTACGCCGTGTGCGGCGGGCTGCAAGACAACGACGCGTGGTGCGGGCCCTCGAACACGCGCTCCTTCCACGGCATCCGGCACCAGGACTGGTACGAGACGGCGTACGGCGACGGCTTCTTCACGATCGTGGACCCGACGGACTCGACGATCGTCTACTCCGAGTCGCAGGGCGGGAACATGAACCGCTACGACCTGACGACGGGGGAGAAGATCCCGATGCGCCCCATCGTCGGACCGCGGGCGGACGGCGACACGACGAAGGCCTACCGCTACAACTGGAACTCGCCGCTCCTGCTCTCGCCGCACGACCCGGCGACCGTCTACCTGGGGGCGAACTACCTGTTGCGGTCGCGGGACTACGGGATGTCGTGGGAGGAGGTCGGCGGGCTCGACCTCACGAAGCAGATCGACCGCGAGGAGCTGGAGATCATGGGCGTGCCCGGCTCCGAGCCGCAGATGTCGCTCAACGACGGGATCTCCACGTACGGGAACCTGACCTCGGTGGAGGAGTCGGTGCTCGCCCCGGGGCTCATCTACGCGGGGACGGACGACGGAAACCTGCAGGTGACGCGGGACGACGGGGAGACATGGGAGAACGTCGTCGACCGCATCCCGGGCCTCCCGGAGCGGACCTACGTGAGCCGGGTGGAGCCGTCGCACCACGTGGAGGGGCGCGTGTACGCCACCTTCGACGGGCACCGGAACGGCGACTACGCGGCGTACGCCTACGTGAGCGAGGACTACGGCCAGAGCTGGCGGGCGATCGCGAACGGGCTGCCGGACGGGTGGTCGGTGAACGTGATCGTCGAACACCACCGGGCGCCGAACCTCCTCTTCATCGGGAACGAGGTCGGCGTCTTCGTCTCCGTGGACCGCGGCGATAACTGGGTGCAACTCAAGAACAACCTGCCCACGGTCCCGGTGGACGACATCCTCGTGCACCCGCGCGAGAACGACCTCATTGTCGGCACGCACGGCCGCAGCGCCTGGATCCTGGCCGATGTGGCGCCGCTCGAGGCGCTCTCCGAGGGGATGCTGGCCGAGGCGGGACGCGTGTTCGGCGACCGCTCGATCATGTGGACAGAGCGGGGGGACTGGCCCTTCTACGGCGCGACCTACAGCGCCCCGAACCCGCCGCGCGGCGCGCGCATCCGCTACTACCTGCGGGACGCGCCGGCCGAGGACGTGACCGCGGATGACGCTGAGGGAGAGGGCGCCGACGGCGACGGGGATGACGGGGAGGGAGAGGAAGACGCCGACGGTTCGGACGATGGAGACGGCGGCGACGACGAGGACGGCGGCGCGGACTCCTTCTCGCTGAAGATCAGCGACGCCTCGGGGGCACACGTACGTACGCTTGAGGCGCCCGCGGAGGTAGGTGTCAACGAAGTGATCTGGGACTGGCGTCACGACGCGCCGTACGAGCGCGAGGGGGGCGGCGGTCCGGGTGGCGGAGGCGGCTTCTTCTTCGGCGGCGCGCCGCAGGGCCCGATCGTCCTGCCCGGCCAGTACACGGTGAGCATGGAGGCGGGGGGCGAGACGTTTTCGGCCACCGTCGAGGTCGTGGCGGAACCGCGGCGCCCGATGAGCCGGGCGGACCGGATGGCGCGGCAGGAGGCGCTCATGAGCCTCCACGCCATGGCCGGCCCGATCTACGAGGCGGGGCAGGCCCTCGACGCGCTCGAGGAGCAGCTGTCCGCGGCGGAGGACCTCATCGAAGGCGCCGCTGAGGCGCCGGAGGGACTGGAAGAGGAGCTTGAGGCGATCGAGAAGGAGATCGAAGAGATCCGGGACGAGTTGGGGGACGCGCGCCGGAACGCCGGCGTCGCCAACGCGATCCAGGGTTCGTCTACGGTCCCGACGGCGGATCATCTCTGGCAGGTCGACGAGGTCTGGAACGTGATGCCGGAACTGCTGGACCGGCTCAACGCGCTCATCGAGACGCGCGTGCCGGCGCTGAATGCCCAACTGTACGCAGAAGGGGTGCGGCCCTCCGCGGGTGAGCCGATCCCGCTGCCGGACCGGCCGGGCGGCTGACGGGCGGCGGACCCACGGCACGGTTAGATTGCGGCCCATGCGACGAATGAAGAGACCGGGAATGAAACCAGGCATCACGGGGCTGCCGGCGCCGGTGCTTGCCCTCGGGGTGGCCGTCGTGGCGGCGTCCGCGGCGGGCGGGCCCGTGCCGTCGGGGTTCGGCGCCGTCTTCACGCCGGCCTCGCGGGTCGCGCAGTCCGCAGCGACGGTCGTTCGGGTGCCGATCTCCGGCACGATCGAACTCGGCGTGGCCCCGTTCGTGGCCCGCGCGCTCTCGGAAGCCGCGGAATCCGGGGCGCCCGCCGTGATCATCGAACTCGATACGCCCGGAGGCCGGGTCGACGCCGCGTGGAAGATCATCGACGACCTGCGCGACGCGGAGGTCCCGACCTACGCCTACGTGAACCGCCGCGCCCTTTCGGCGGGCGCGATGATCGCGCTCGCGACGGACCGGATCTACATGCGACCGGGCTCCACGATCGGCGCGGCCACGCCGGTCACGGGCGAAGGCGAGAAGGCCCCGGAGAAGATGGTGAGCGCCATGCGCTCCGAGTTCCGGGCGCTGGCCGAGGAACGGGGGCTCGATCCGCTGGTCGCGGAGGCGATGGTCGACGAGAGCATCGAGGTCCCCGGCGTGAGCGAAGCCGGGAGGCTGCTCACCCTCACGACGGATGAGGCCACGGCGATCGGAGTCGCGGACGCCGAGGTCCGGGATCTCATCGAACTCCTGGAGATCACGCGGCTTCCGGCGGCCCCGGTGCGGGAAATCCAGCCCAACTGGGCGGAGGCGATCGTCCGCTTCCTGACGAACCCGGCGGTCGCGCCTCTCCTCCTGAGCCTCGGCTTCCTCGGACTCATCGTGGAGGTGCGGACGCCGAGCTTCGGCGTGGCTGGCGCGGTGGGACTCGCCTCGCTGGCCGCGTTCTTCGGGGCGCACCACCTCGTCCACCTCGCAGGGATCGAGGAGATCCTCCTCTTCGGCGCCGGGGTCGTGCTCATCGCGCTTGAAGTCCTCGTCATTCCCGGCTTCGGGGTCGCCGGCATCCTGGGGACGGCGGCCATACTCGGGGCGGCCGTGATGGGCATGGTCGGCCAGATCCCGACCTTCGACCAGATCTTCAACGCGGCCGGGCTCGTCTCTCTCTCGATCATCCTCGTGGGGGTCGCGACCTGGGCGCTCGTGCGGCACCTGCCGCGCAGCAACCGCTTCTCCGGACTCTTCCTCCGCGACTCGACGAGTCGCGAGACGGGATACCTCTCCGTGCCGCCGCGCGAGGACCTGGTCGGAGAACGCGGCGTCACGTCCACCGACCTGCGGCCCACGGGGGTCGCGATCGTCAACGATGAACGCATTCATGTCGTGACCGAGGGTCCCTGGCTCGAGGCCGGGACCCCCATACGCGTGCTTGAGGTCGCGAGCGGACGAGTACTCGTGCGCCGCGCCAAGGAGCCGTCCGAATCCGAAACCGGGAACGAGGTCTGAATATGCTCCAGGATCTTGCGGGAAGCGGGATCATCCTTCTCATCGCCGTCGCGCTCGGCGTTCTTATTCTGTCGTGGATCGTGCCGATCCGACTGTGGGTTACGGCGATCGCGTCGGGGGTCCGGGTGGGCCTCGGCAGCCTGGTGGGGATGCGCCTGAGGAAGATCCCTCCGCCGCGGATCGTCTATCCGCTCATCAGCTCCTACAAGGCGGGTCTGCCGCTCCATACGAACGAACTGGAGTCGCACTTCCTGGCGGGGGGCGACGTCGAGCGGGTCGTGAACGCGCTCATCTCGGCGGACAAGGCGCAGATCGAACTGCCGTTCCGGCAGGCGGCCGCGATCGACCTCGCGGGGCGGGACGTGCTCGACGCGGTGCAGGTCTCGGTCAACCCGCGGGTCATCCAGACGCCGAAGGTCGCCGCGATGGCGAAGGACGGGATCCAGCTCATCGCGACGGCGCGCGTGACGGTGCGGGCCAACATCAACCGCCTCGTCGGCGGGGCGGGGGAGGAGACGATCCTGGCGCGCGTCGGCGAAGGCATCGTGTCCACGATCGGGTCGGCTTCGTCCCATAAGGCCGTGCTCGAGAACCCGGACAACATCTCGAAGACCGTGCTCGCGAAGGGGCTCGACTCCGGGACCGCGTTCGAGATCCTCTCCATCGACATCGCGGACGTCGACGTGGGCAAGAACATCGGCGCGGAACTGCAGACGGACCAGGCGGAAGCGGACAAGCGGATCGCGCAGGCGAAGGCCGAGGAGCGCCGGGCCATGGCGGTCGCCTCGGAGCAGGAGAACCGGGCGCTCGTCGAGCAGATGCAGGCCGAGGTCGTGAAGGCGGAGGCGGAGGTCCCCCTAGCGATGGCCGAGGCGTTCCGCGAGGGCAACCTCGGGATCATGGACTACATGAAGTACCGCAACATCCAGAGCGATACGCAGATGCGCAGGTCCATCGCGAAGCCGCCGGAAGGCGATAAGGACGCCTGATGCCCGATCTCGAGGGGGCACTGCCCCTGATCCTGCTGATGATCTTCCTCTGGGTGCGAAGCATCGGCGCCGCGATGAAGAGGAACCGGCAGCGGCAGGAACAGGCGCTCGAACAGGCCGGAGCCGAACCCGAGTTCGACGCCGAGCCGTCGCCCATTCAGACCGTCGACGCCGCCGGAGGGGAGGCGCCGCCTCCGGCGCGGCGTCCGACGTTGCGCGACCAGTTGCGCGACATGGGCCGCCAGCTCGAGCAGCAGATGCAGCAGGCCGCGGAGGAGGGCCGGCCGGGCAGCATGGTGGGTCACGTGGACCCGGAGGAGACCCCGGAAATGCCGGGCATGCTCCGCCCGACCGCATCGCGGGAGCCCGCCCGACCGCCCCCGCCGCTGTTCGACCCCGCGGCGTCGGCGCCCGCGGCGGCGTCGGTCGCGCCAGCGCGGCCCCGGGCCGGTCTGCCCCCGGGCGTTGCCCCGGAGGCGCCGGTCATCGGCTCGCCCTCACGACGTTCGGGCCGGGAGCAGCCGCTGGAACGCTTCGAGCGCTACGCGCCGCTCCCTCGCGCCGTGATTCTGTCCGAAATCCTCGGCCGGCCGCCGGGTCTGTCCGACGACCGGGAAGTCTGAACTACCTGCTGTGCAGGGCGAAGGCGGCCCCCTGCGGGTCGATGCCCTGCAGGATGAACTCGCCGCCGGGAACTTCCATCGGCCCAACGACGACCGACCCGCCCAGCTCCTTCACGAGTTCGGCCGAGGCGTGAACGTCCGACACGAGGATGTAGAGCCCCCAGCACGGCGGCGGCATGTCGTCGCTCCGGTTCATCATGCCGCCCAGTTCCTTGCCGTCGCGCCCGTACATCTGGTAGATGCCGGCCTCGCCCATGTCCATCGCCGTCGTCTTCTCCCACCCGAACAGGTCGGAGTAGAACGACCACGCCGCGTCGAGGTCTCCGGCGACCAACTCGTGCCAGGAGAACTCGCCGAGGGTGGGCGCCCCGTCGTGCCCGGGCGTATCGTCGGAAGGCTGGTAGGCCGTGAACACCGCGCCTCCGGGATCCCTGAGGACCGCGATATGGCCGACTTCGGGGATCTCCATACGGTGGATCACGCCGCCTCCGAGCCCCTCCGCCTTCGCCACCGTCGCGTCCACATCCGGCGTCGACAGGTAGGGCATCCAGTGGGCCGGGGCTCCGCCCGCGAGGGCGTCGGCCGGCAACTGCATCACGCCGCCGATGGGCGTGCCGTTGTTGTTCCAGGTGATGTACTCCGGGCCTTCGCCCTGCCAGGCGCCGGTCTCCCAGCCGATGATCCGCCGGTAGAAGTCCTGCGCGCCTTCGAGGTCCGTCGTGAGAAGCTCGTACCAGCAGAAGCGGCCGAGCGGCGTTTCAGACATCGCGTGCCTCCTGTGGGCTAGTCATGGTCGTCGAGGAAGGGTGATTTCCTTTTGCGCGGCTCGTGGGCTTCCCCGAAGGGCGAGGCGCGCGGAGCGCCGCGATCGGTCCTCGCCTCCGGCGTCGCGGCGCCGAGTATGGACTGGAGTTCCTGTTCGCTGAGTTCGAACGGGTCGTCCCCCGCGTAGAGGGGAGGACGTACGCGGTGCGGCGTGCCCGGGTTTCCCGGCAGGGGCTCGAACCGCCATTCGGACCGGGAGGCCACGCGCACTTCCCAGCGGTTTCCCCGGCGGTCGGAAAACTTTCGATGGCTCACGATCGCTTCCTTTCGGATGGGGACGTCCGGCCGCCTGAGGAGCGGAGCAGGATCGCGGTCCCGCCCAGCCCGATGACGGCGAACGCGAACCACTGGATCGCGTAGGACAGGTGCGGGCCGCTGTCGGTCTCGAGCGCGCGGGCGGGCCGCAGGGCGCCACCCAGGGGAGGATCGTCCGCCCGCAGGACATGGGGCGAGGGGTCCAGATCGGTCTGTTCGCGGATGAGGGCCAGGTCGAGCCCCGCGATGGCGAGGTGTTGCGCGCCGGCGATCTCGGTCTGTAGGGGCTGTCCACCGCGTCCGTCCCGCGAGGATACGAAGACCCCGTCGACCTCGGCCGGGATGCGCGCCTCCGAGGCGTCGTCGGGTGAACCCGCCCAGCCCGACGCGAGGTCGGGGCGCAGGCCGTCGGGCGCGGGCAGCCAGCCGCGCAGGACCATCACGACCTGCCCGGCGTCCCCGCCGACGAGGAAGGGGGTCAGCACTTCCGCGCCCGCCCGCCCGTCCAGCGTGCGGCTCCGGAGGACGACTTCGCCGGCCCGGTCCCACCGGCCGGCGAGCCGCGCGCGGCGGCCGATGAGGCCCGCCGTATCGGGAGGCACGTCGCCGGGGCCGAGCCATTCGAGCCGCGGGGCGTCGGCGCGCTCGGCGCGCGCGCGCACCCCGGCGCTCCGTTCGCCATGCCGGTCGAGCTGCCAGAACCCGAGGCGGATGAAGAGCGCTCCCAGGGCCACGGCCACGGCGCACAGCAGGATCTTGCGGTTGAAGTTCACGGCACACGAGTCTATCCGCTCGGGGCAGCGGACGCAGCCGGGCGCGGGTTCGCGACCGCCTTGCCGCGCCGCCGCCGATGCGCCGATCTTCCCGCGATGATCTTCCAGAGCCCCCATCCCCCGATCACCGTTCCGGAGCAGTCGTTCTCCGATTATCTCCTGGGTTCCCTCGGGGAGCGCCGGCACAAACCCGCGTTCATCGACGGACCGAGCGGCCGAGTCGTGACCTACGGACAACTCCGGGACCAGGCGCGTGCCGCGGCGCGGGGTCTCGCGGCCCGCGGACTGGGGCGGGGGGGTGTCGTGGCCATCTGCAGTCCGAACCTGCCCGAGTACTCGACGGCGTTCCTCGCGGCCGGCATGGCCGGCGGCTGCAGCACGACGCTGAACCCTCTCAGTACCGACGACGAACTCGTCTCCCAGTTGAACGATTCCGGCGCCCGCTGGTTCATCACCGTACCCCCGCTCCTCGAAAGGGCGCGAGCCGTCGCGGTACGGACGGGCATCGAAGAGATCTTCGTCTTCGGCGAGGCCGAGGGCGCCACCGCCTTCGCCGACCTCATCGGAGACGGGATGACGACGGATGCGGAGATCGCCGGCATCCGCGATCCCGCCGAGGATCTCCTCACGCTCCCGTATTCGAGCGGCACGACGGGCGTTTCCAAGGGCGTCATGCTCACGCACCGGAACCTCGTCGCGAACATCGAGCAGTTCAGCGCCATCGGCCTCGTGGACGCCGACGACGTCGTGCTCGCTGTCCTCCCCTTCTTCCACATCTACGGGATGGTCGTGGTCATGAGCGGCGCCCTGAAAGCGGGCGCGACCGTCGTCACCATGCCGCGCTTCGATCTCGAGGAGTTCCTCGGGGCGATTCAGCAGTACCGGGCGACTTGTCTCTACCTCGTTCCGCCCATCGTGCTCGGCCTCGCCAAGCACCCCGTGGTCGATGGCTACGACCTCTCGTCCGTGTCCTGGATCATGTCCGGGGCGGCCCCGCTCGGAGAGGAGATCGCCCTCGCCTGCCAGGAACGGATCGGGTGCCGCGTGTTCCAGGGTTACGGTCTCACCGAGGCGAGTCCCGTGACGCACGTCTGTTTCGGGGAGAACGTCGATGTGGACAAGATCGGGACGATTGGACCGACGATCCCGAGCACGGAGATGATGATCGTCGATCTCGATTCCGGAGAAGCGCTGGGACCCGGCGGGGAAGGGGAGGTGTGGGTCCGCGGACCGCAGGTGATGAAGGGATATCTGGGGAACCCCGAGGCGACCGCGGACACGGTCGATGCCGAGGGCTGGCTTCACACCGGGGATGTGGGGCGCGCGGACGAGGACGGATATGTGACGATCGTCGACCGCGCCAAGGAACTCATCAAGTACAAGGGTTACCAGGTGGCCCCCGCCGAGCTCGAGGACCTCCTCCTCTCCCATCCGGCCGTGGCCGATGTCGCCGTCATTCCGGTGGCGGATGAAGAAGCCGGAGAGATCCCGAAGGCCTGCGTCGTGCGGTCGGGAGACGTGAGCGGCGAGGAGATCATGCGGTATGTGGCCGAGCGCGTGGCTCCGCAGAAGAGGGTCCGCGCCGTGGAGTTCCTCGAGGAGATCCCGAAGTCGGCGTCGGGCAAGATCCTGCGGCGGTTCCTGGTGGAGCGCGAGCGGGCTGCGGCGCGGTGAGCGAGGCGCTGCAGGAGAAGTACGCGCCCGAGTCGATCTGCTTCGGCTGCGGCCAGGCGAATCCGGATGGGCTCCGGCTGCGCAGCTTCCCCGCGGCGGACGACGGTCACGAGGTGGTGGCCGAATGGACGCCCGGGCCGAATCACCGGTCGTTCCCGGGCATCCTCAACGGAGGGATCATCGGGACGCTGCTCGACTGCCAGTGCAACTGGTGCGCCGCGCACTACTTCATGCGCGCGCGCGGCCTGGATCATCCGCCCGTCACGGTGACGGCCGAATACACGGTCCGGCTCCGGAAGCCGACGCCCTCCGACGCTCCGGTGCAACTCCGGGCGCGGATCGCCGAAGCGGGTGAGCGCAAGGTCGTGGTCGAAGCCGAGCTGCTTTCCGGAGGTGAGTGCACGGCCACCTGCTCGGGGGTTTTCGTGGCCATCGGGGAAGGGCACCTGGCACATGGAACTCGCTAACAACCCCGTCGCCCGGAACCTCATCGTCCACGGCCGCTTCGTGTGCCGCCTCATCGCGTGGAGTCTCGGGCTCGCGGGGGGCGCCTCGTCCGCGGCAGGGCTCTCCGCGCAGACGGCGGACCCCTCCGGGTCGGCGCCGTTCGAGGTGTGGGAGGCTTCGATCCCCGAGCTTCAGGCGGCGCTCGAGTCGGGCCGGGTGAGCTCGGTCGGCCTGGTGGATGCCTACTTCGCCCGGATCGCGGCGTACGACCGGGCGGGGCCGACGCTCAACGCGATCATCCGCCTCCATCCCACGGCGCGGGAGCAGGCGCGGCGGCTCGACGCGGAGCGCGCATCGGGGCGGGTAAGGGGACCGCTGCACGGGATCCCCATCCTCCTCAAGGACAACTACGACACCTTCGACATGCCCACGGCCGGGTCGACGGTTGCGCTCGCGGGGTGGACGCCGCCGGACGACGCCTTCCAGGTGCGGAAGCTGCGCGAGGCGGGGGCGATCATCCTCGCGAAGACGAACATGCACGAGCTGGCGGCGGGGATCACGAGCATCAGTTCGCTCGGCGGACAGACGCGGAACCCGTACGATCCGGCGCGGAACCCCGGCGGCTCCTCCGGCGGGACGGGCGCGGCGGTGGCGGCGAGCTTCGGCGCCGTGGGGTGGGGGTCGGACACGTGCGGCTCGATTCGCATCCCGTCGTCGGTCCACAACCTCGTCGGGCTGCGGCCGACGAAGGGACTGTCGAGCATCGACGGGCTCATCCCCCTCTCGCACACGCAGGATACGGGCGGGCCGCTGGCGCGCTCCGTCGTGGATCTCGCGATCGCCCTCGACGCGACGGTCGGCGCGGACGCAGCGGACCCGGCGACGGAGGCGATGCGCGGCCGGGAGCCGGTCGGCTTCCGCGCGGCGCTCGACGCGGAGGCGCTGGCGGGGGCGCGCATCGGGGCCCTGTCAGAGTGGCTGTCGGATTCGGGCGCAGAAGCTCCGGTCACGGCGGCCGTTCGCACCGCCCTCGACGCGATGGCCGCGGCGGGGGCGGAGATCGTCGAGGTCGAGATCCCCGAGCAGGACTCGCTGCTCGCGAACACGGGCGTGATCGGGCACGAATTCGCCATGGACCTCGCTGCCTACCTGGACAGGGCCGGCGGCGCGCCGGTGGCGTCGCTCGGGGAAATCGTGGAACTGGGACTGCACCACGAGCAGCTCGACGGCACCTTCCGGCGGCGCAGCGAGGCGGGCCCGCGCGACGAGGCGGCCTACGCCGAGGCGCTGGAGGGGCAGGCGGCGCTGCGGGAGGCGATCGTGGCGTTCATGGACGAAGAGGGGCTCGATGCGATCGCCTACCCGACGCTGCGGCGCGACCCCGCGCGGATCGGCTCACCGCCCGTCGGAGGGACGTGCCAGCTGGCCGCGCACAGCGGGCTCCCGGCGATCAGCGCGCCCGCGGGCTTCACGCGGACCGGGATGCCGACCGGCGTCGAGCTGATCGGCCGCCCGTTCGACGATGCGCGCCTGGTCTCGTTCGCGTACACGCTCGAACGGGCGATCGAGCCGCGCCGCGCGCCCCACCGCACGCCCCCGCTCGTGGACGGCCGCGCGCCGGCACCGCTCCGCTTCAGCGTCGCGGGCGATGGCGGATGGGCCGGGCGGCCCGCCGCCCCTCGGCTCCACGGCAGCTTCAGCCTCGACCTCCCGCGCGGCACCCTGCGCTACCTCATCTCCACGTCCGGCCTCGGGCCGGCGGACGCCCACGCGATCGTGCTCCAGCGCCGGGGGAGCGGGACGCGGCCGAACGCCGTCGTGCGACGTCTCTCCGGCCCGGGCCACGCGTCGGCCGAGGGCACCCTGACGCTGAGCGCCGCCGCCCTCGACGATCTGCTCGCGGGGCGGTTCGAACTCGCGCTCTACACGGCCGACCGCCCGCTCGGCGCCGTCCACCTCGTGCTCTCGCCGGAGCGCTGACGGGTAACCCCCGACGCTTCGACCGCCGCCCGCGGGTCAGCGAACCACCAGCGGCAGTCTCCGTATCACCACCCGCGCGACATCGAAACACCCGCGGCTGGGTCCGGGGTTGCCCGGATCCCGCAACCTTGCGCGCCTGCCGGAACCTGTGCAGACTATCGGAGTAGTTGACTATTATAGTAGTCGTTCAATCGGACGGACCAATCCCGTCCGAACCGGAAAACGCGGAAAGGAAGCTGGCAATGAAGATCGCGATCGTATCAGTGATGCTGCTCGGCGCTGCGGGGGTGGGGGTGCCCGCGCTTCTGGGCGGCGGCGGGGACGAGGTGTCCCCCGTGCAGACAGGGCAGGAAGTGCAGGCCGTCGGGAGCAGTGCGGACGCGGACGCGCTCTATGGCATGGTGAAACAAGCTCGCGCCGCGCTCCGCGAGACGCGCGTGCTCGCGGGGCTCAGCGCCGATCCGGCCGGCCCACGGGCCGGTTCGCCGGCAAGCGGGGAAGGCCGGGAAGGCCGTGGCGAACACGGCGGCCGAGAAGGCCGTGGCGAGTACGCCGGTTCGGAGGGCGGCGAAGGGGGTGAGGAAGGCGGCGCCTATCTCGCGAAGCTGACGAGGCAGGACGAGGTCTTCGCGAACGGTGCCCGCCTCGTCCTTCAGTTCAACCCCAACACGCAGGTCTTCGCGGGTTCGGTAACGAACACCACGACCACGACCCTGTCGCAGGTGCGCGTCGAGATCCACCTGGACAACGGCACGGAACTCGGGCCGACGAAGCGCGTCGACGTCGGGCCGGGTCAGACGATCCCCGTTGAACTCGGGACGTTCGGCGAAGAATTCAGTTCCTGGATCAGCCATCCGGAAGCCGGCATCGAGCTAGGCCACGGCGCCGGAAGCGAGGAGGGCGGCGAAGGCCACGGCGGCCGCGAAGGCCGGGGTGAGCATGGAGGTCGCGAGGGCGGTGGCGAGCACCGCGGGGACACCGCCGGCGAGCACGGCGGCCGCGAAGGCGGTGGCGAAGCCCGTGGCGATGGCGTCCGTCCGCAAGACGCGGCCTACCGTCCGCTGTACAACCAGCTCCGGATCCTGCGCGGCGAGATGCACGCATTCGAGACCGAGCTGAGAGCGGGGTCGCGATAGCCTCGCATCCGTCGCCGCCGCGTCCGCCGAGTGACCCGCCTCGCGGTTGGCGCGTCAATACACCGTCCGCATCGGGCACCCCTGTCGGAATCCGGGGTCGATGGGTATGACTATCCGGGTAATCGCCAAGTCCCGTACTCAAGAGCCTAGCCATGAAACGGAAACGTCGACTCGGAGACCTGCAACTCGCCATCATGCGCGTGCTCTGGGAGCGGGGCGAAGCCCCCGCGATCGAGGTCCATCAGGCACTCTTCGAGGAGCGCGGGCTCGCCGTCACGACGATCAAGACGATGCTGCGCAAGCTCGAGGAGTACGGGTGTGTGAGCCACCGCTTGAACGGCCGACAGTTCATCTACCGGCCCGAGATCGCCGAGACGGACGTTCGGGAGGGGATGGTCGGCGACCTCGTGCAGCGGCTGTTCTCCGGCGACAGCACGGCGCTCGTCAATCACCTGATCGCGTCCGGCGAGGTCGACGTGGAGGATCTGGACGATCTCAGGGCTCTCGTTGAAGCGAAGCGGAAGGGGGGAGGGGAATGAACGAACTGATGGCGTGGCTCCTCGCGTTCCTCGTCCACAGCACCCTGTGGTGCAGCATCGCCTGGCTCGGTCTGCGTCTCTTCCCGAGGACCCATCCGCGTCTTCGGGAGACGATCTGGTACACGGCGCTCGCCGCGAGCCTCATCACTCCCACGGCCCGGACGTTCGCCTCGCCGGAGGCGGCGATCTGGCGGCTTCCGGCGCCCTCGTTCGTCGTCGGCGCGGAGCGAGCCCACGCCGAGGGCGAACAGGGTGAACACGACCGCGCGAATGTTGCGGCGCCCACCCCCGCACGGCCGGCCGGTGAGATCCGCGGCGAAAGGGAGGCGGCCCATGGCGAAGGCGAAGCGGCCCACAGCGATGCTGCGGCCAGCCCGGTGTGGTTCCGCTCGGCTGGTGCCGCGTGGCTCCTCCTCGCCGGTGGCCTCCTTGCCTTCTATTTCCTTCGGCTGGCGATGCTCCGGCGCCGCCTCCTCCATCGCGAGCCGGTGGCGAATCCGCGAGCCTCCCGGGCGCTCGCCACGCTCAGCCGGAGAGCGGAACTGGACTCGCCGCCGCGCCTGACGGAGTGCCACACCCTCGGCTCGCCGCTCGCGCTCGGAATGGGAACCCGTCGCGAGATCTGTGTACCGGTCCGCGCATTCCATGAACTGGACGACGGCGAGCTTGCCGCGCTGCTGGGGCACGAGGTCGCGCACCACCGCCGCCGCGACACGGTCCGACTGGGGATCCTGAACGTCCTGCAGGCGGTCTTCTTCCTTCAGCCTCTGTTCCGGCTTGCGGTCCGCGAGGTACGTCTCGCCACCGAAGAGCAGTGCGATGACTGGGCGGCCAGTCAGCTCGAAGACCGTTTCGCCATGGCGAGCTGCCTGACGGAAGTGGCGGGGTGGGTGGTCCGGCGTGACCGGAGCATCCCCGTCCCCTGCATCGGCAGGCGTCGCTCGCAACTGGAGTTGCGGGTGCGGCGCCTGCTGAACGAACGCGGCTCGTCGCGGCCGCCGGCGCGCGTTTGGCTGGGCATGAGCGTGGCCGGCGTCCTCATCCTCGCCCCCTGGTTCGCTCCCGCCGTGGCTCCGACCGGAGATCTTCCCCACGACGGTGAGCGTCCTTCCGAGCACCGGCAAACATCGGAACACGGCGACCTGCGCGACGGCCGCGAGCGCTCCGGATCCGAACACGCACCGGCCCGATCCCATGACCGACGAGAACACCGCGATGCTGGCGGACCGGGCGCGCTATGAGATGGATCCGACGCCGTACGCGCCCAGGAGGAGCGCGGCTTCCTCGAAGCGCTCGGGGCGATAGGGCGTGAGGTCGATGTCGGGCGTCTCGCCCAGCAGCGCTTGTGCCACGCAGCGCCCGATCGCCGGGGCCATCTTGAACCCGTGCCCCGAGAAGCCGTAGGCGAGGTACAGACCCGGCAGGCCGGGCGCGGGACCCAACACCGGATTCCAGTCCGGCGTGATGTCGTAGGGACCCACCCACGAGTTCGCGAGCCGCGCCCCTTCGAAGGCCGGCATGCGAGCCCCGAGCTGTGTTCGCTGCAGAGAGACGAGGTCCCGCGGAGCCCCGGCGGTCATTCGGTCGGGATCCTCCAGCGGATCTCCGAAATCCCCGGTCCCCACGAGCACGACACCGCCATCGGCAGGTCGAAAATACATTTTGTTATCGACCGTAAGATCCTTGACGATAGGCAGTTCAGGACCGTATGGAAGCGAACCTCCGAACGTCAGCACCACGTGTCGCGACACCTGCAGGCGGAGGGCTTCGACGGCATCGTCCGACAGACAGGAGTCGGCATAGAGGCTGCGCGTCCAGGGCCCCACCGCGCTCACGACACACTCTGCCTCCACCGTCCCGCCGGGCGTCGTCACGCCGGTCACGCGGCCCGTGGAGGGACCGCCGTGCGGCCCGAGGCGCAGCCGCTCCACCGGAGTGTGTTCGAACACCGCGACCCCGCGCCGCCGGGCGGCCGTCACGTACCCGCGGGTTGTAGCGACCGGATCCGCGTAGCCGGACCCCGGTTCCCAGCCGATGGCCGCCACGTCGCCCAGGTCGAGGTGTGGATGCGCCTCGAGCGCCTCCGCCCGGCCGATAGGCGACGTGTCCGCGCCCAGCTTCCGCTGCCGGGCGAGATTGTCGGCCAGCCGGTCGGCGAACGCTCCGGGCCCAGCGAGGATGAGGTAGCCCGAGTTCACGAAGCCGCACTCCACATCGTCTTCGCCGAGCGCACCCCGGAAATCGCGGAACACATCGAGACTCCGAAGCGTGAGCTCGGTGTTGCTCGCCACCGAGTAGTGGCTGCGGACGATGGCGCACGACCGGCCGGTGCCCCCGCCGCACACCTCTCCCCGGTCGAAGAGGGCGACCGAGGCGTCCGACCGTTCCGCCAGGTGGAAGGCGACGGAGGCGCCGACGACGCCTCCGCCCGCGATCACGAAGTCGTAACCGCTCCGCACCGATCCGCCTTCTCCGTCAGCGGGCCGTCACGCCCGGGACACCCTCAGGCTCGTCATCCCACCACCAGAGCGGGGCCAGCGGCCGCTGCCGCGGATGGATCTCGTCGAGAGTATCCGCGTCGTACAGGCGCCCGTTCAACATCACCTGCTCGATCGCGTTCGTGTTGCGCAGATCGTCCAGCGGGTTCGCCGTCAGGATCACGAGGTCGGCGAGCTTCCCCGCCTCGATCGAACCGAGATCCCGGTCGAGCCCGATCGCTTCGGCGCCGAAGATCGTCGCCGTGCGCAGCGCGTCGTGCTCGTCCATGTCGTCTGCCGCCATCGCCCACAGTTCCCAGTGGTAGCCGAGTCCCTGCAGCTGGCCGTGGCTTCCCACGCCCGCCTTGCCCCCCGCGTCGACGAGGTTCCGGACGAACTCCCCGTGTCGCGAGAACACGTGCTGGTCCTCACGGAACCACTGCGGCCGGCGCAGCGTGCGCGAGTCCACCTCATCGTGCGGGACGAAGCGGCGCAGCTTCGGATCGTCGTGCGGATTCTCGCGGGAGTAGAAGTAGTTTTCCGCCCACGGGCCCCCGTACGACACCAGCAGCGTCGGCGTGTACACCCGACCCGTCTCCGCGAAGAGCCGCACGTAGTCGTCGTACACCGGGAAGATCGGGATCGAGTGCTCGAGCCCGGGATATCCGTCCAGCGTTTCCGTGAGGTTCTGCCGGAGGTTCAGCGACCCCTCCGTCGTCGGCATGAGCCCGAGCTCGCGCGCCGCCATGATGATGTGCTGCCGCCCCTTCCGCGCCGCGGCCACGTACATCTTGATCGTCTTCGTATCGAAGTAGTCGGCGTAGCGGGAGAGGACGTTCCTCGCCTCTTCCTCCGTATCGATCCCGTCCTGCCAGAAGACGCCCGGCCCGGTCGAATAGACCCGCGGCCCGAGGACGCTCCCGGTGCGGACCATGTCCGCGTAGGAGAGGACTTCCGTGTTCCCGGTCTGCGGGTCGCGTGTCGTCGTCACCCCGTACGCGAGGTTGGCGAGGTACGGCCACACGTCCGTCCGGTGGAGCTGGTCGCGGGCCCGCAGGTGCGCGTGCGTGTCCACGTATCCCGGGACGACCGTCCGGCCGCTGATGTCGAAGACGACGGCGTCGTCGGGCACGGCGACCGAACCGGTCGCGCCCACGGCCTCGATCCGGTGGTTCCGGACCACGATATCCGCGTTCTCGATGACCTCGTCGCCGTTCATGGTGATCGCGCGCCCCCCGCGGAGTACCGCTACGCCGGTGGGGATGTCGCGCGGCGCCTCGATGAGGATGCGGTGCTCCACCGCGCGGTAGCCCTCGTCGGCTTCCGCTCCGGCCTCCTCCTCGGCTTCTTCCTCGGCTTCGGCCGCCTCCACGCTGTCTTCGTACGCCCGCGCGGCATCGAGGTCATAGGAGAAGTGGGCGTTGCCGAGCGAAAAGTGCACCGTGCGCCCATCGCCGCTCCACGCGGGGAACTCGCCGCCGATATCGGTGACGCGGCGCGCGGGAAAGGAGGCGTTGTCCGGGTTGGAGACGTTGATTGTCGGCGTCACGCCGGCGCGCGGCACCGTCACGGTGTAGATCTCGCGCTGGATCTCCGCGAGCGCCTGGTCGCCGCGCGGCGCCATCTCGATGGTCGAGGGGGACAGGCCCTGGGTCGAACCCTGAGGGGTGGGCCCGCGCACCTTCACATGCTCCTTCTCGTCCGTCCCATCCCATCGAATCGAGACCAGGGCGTCGGGGAAGCGGAAGAGATGGATGCGGTCGTTCCCCTCCACGAAGTGGGGATTCGCCCGTCCGTCCGTGGGCGCGATGAGCGTCGCCGGCCCGCCCTCGGAACCGTCCGGGTCGGCGGACACCCACACGATCTCGGTCCCCGGAGCGCCGCCCTCGCCCTGGGTTTCGTAGGCCCGCATGAGCCCCCTCACGGCGACGATCCGGTCGCCCGGCCCCCACGCGGGGGCGAAGTACACCGCAGCGTCGCGCGTAAGCCGCACCGGATCCCCGCCGCCGTCGCTCCGCACCTTGTACAGGTGCCCCTCGTTCCCGTCCCACGTCGAGTACGCGATCCACTCGCTGTTCGGCGACCAGGTCGCGAAGTGCTCCGACATGTCCGCGTCCGTGAGGCGCTCGGGGTTCGAGCCGTCTGCGCCCGACACCCAGAGGCGGTCCAGCGCCGTGAAGGCCAGCCGGTCGCCGGTGGGGGAGGGCGCCGCGTCGCGGACCTGGCGCACGGTGAAGGTCGGCGTGTCCTCGATCGGATAGTCGAAGTCGACCCTTGGCCCCAGCGTGAGGTCGAACTGCACGCGGAAGGGGATCTCTTCCGCGTCGCCACCGTCGACCGGGAGCTTCCAGATCTTCCCGCCGTAGGACGCGACGAGGTGCCGGGAGTCCGGGGTGAACGACATGCCGGGGAGCACGTCCAGCGTGGCCCGCGACTCCTGGTCGTCGTGCTGGACGGGATAGGCGAGCCAGCGCTCGTCGCCGCTCTCGAGGTCCCGGATGATGAGCCCCGTGTGTTCCTCGTGACGCGTGCCGAAAACGAGCCAGCGGCCGTCGGGCGAGAGCACGGGCCGGATCGCGGAGCCGTATCGCGAGGAGCGGGTGTATCGTTCGCCCGACTCTCGGTCGTACGCTTCGAGCTGGTACTGCGGGAACTGCGCGTTGTAGGTCCAGTCTCCCGTCCGCCGCGCGTACCAGATGTAGCGGCCGTCCGCGGAGACTGCGGCTCCGAGCATCTTCAGGTTGTCCGGTTCCGGGACGAGTTGGATGCCGCTCCCGCCGTCGACGTGGAACAGCTTGAGCTTCGGCAGCCCTCCCCCGCGGAAGCCGCCCATCGACGCCACGATGTAGTCCCCGTCCGGGAGCCACTCGGGAGACTCGGCGCGATTGGCCGCACCCCGGGAGATCTGCGTCGTGTCGGAGCCGTCGAGCGAGCGGACCCAGATGTTCTGCCCGCCGTCGTAGTCGGACGTGTAGACGATCCGCGCGCCATCGGGGGAGAACCGGGGCTGGGCATCGAAGGCCATCCCCGATGTGAGTTGCGTCGCATCCCCGCCGCCGACCGGGATGGTGAAGAGGTCCCCGAGGTAGTCGAAGACGATCGTCTGGCCGTCCGGGCTCACGTCGAGTGAAATCCAGCTCCCCTCGGTCATGTCCATGGCGACCGTGCGGTCGACGGGCAGCGGCAGGTTCTCGTTCTCCGGCTCTTCCGCCCCGTTCGAGGCCTCCTGCGCGGTCGTTGCGGCCGCGGTAGCGAACAGAAGTGCAAGCGAACAGGTGTACGGGATGACCGCGAGCATCGCGCGGTACACAAACGAAGACTGTTTCATCGGACGGCTCCTCGAAGTGTGATGTTCCCGCGGAAACGTCGCCGCGGCCGGCGAGCATCACAATTTGCGCGCGGTCCCTGCGTGGCGCACTCTCCGGCCCATGACACGCCAACCAGATTCAGCGTCCGCGTCGGATCCGGCGCCGCTCTCCGTGCTCGCCATCGCGGGCAGTTGCCGTCGACGGTCGTTCAACCGGGCGCTCCTGCGGGCCGCCATCGTGCGGGCGCCGGGCGGCGTCGAGACGCGGGATTTCGATCCGTCCCGGCTGCCGTTCTATGACGGAGACGTGGAGGCGGCCGGCGATCCGGACGTGGTCGCGGAATTCAAGGCCGCGGTTCACGCCGCGGACCTCGTGCTGCTCGTGACGCCCGAGTACAACGGAGGTCTGCCGGCCGTGCTCAAGAACGCTGTGGACTGGGGGTCGAGGCCGCCGCGTCCGCAGGCGTGGGACGGGAAGCCCGTCGCGATCATGGGGGCGACGCCCGGCCGCCTGGGGACGGCGCTGGCCCAGCGCTCCCTGCGCGAATCGCTCACGGGGCTGAACGCTCACGTCATGCCGCAGCCGCGGGTTCTGCTCTCGGGGGCGGGCGCCGTGTTCGACGATGATCTCGAGTTGGCGGACGAAACGACGGGGAAGCATCTCGACAGATTCATGTCCGCCGCCGCAGAATGGGCACGTCGGTTCCGCTGAACGGTCAGGCAGGTGGGGGAGGGGTTTTGTCCGACGCTGATGGTGCGCGCGTCATCTTCGAGAAGCTGGCGGAAGATGTTCGTGTTCCGACGCGGGCTACGGAGCAGTCGGCCGGCTACGACATCCGGGCGCACCTCACGTGCGGGCCGATCCGGGTCCATCATGGTGCCAGCCGCGAAACCGCCTCGGTGACCGCGATCTCCGCCGCGGACGGTACGCTTTCGATCGTCCTCGAACCCGGCGACCGCGCGCTCGTGCCGACGGGCTTCCGCGCGCGCCTGCCCGACGGCTACGAAGCGCAGATTCGCATGCGGTCGTCGCTCGCCTGGAAGCGCGGACTCACGGTGCCGAACGCGCCCGGTACCGTGGACGCGGACTATCCGGACGAGTGGTTCGTCCTCGTCCTCAACTCGGCGCCGCACCCCATTCGGATCGAACACGGTGAACGGATCGCCCAGGTCGTCCTCCACAAGTACCGGGTCGCGCGCTGGGAGGAGGGGCCGGTCGCGGTCTCGACGGATCGCGCAGGCGGGCTCGGCAGTACCGGCAAACGATAAGGAGAAGACACGATGCCCGAACTGCAGGAATGGCTGCTCGCCATCCCCGTCCTGATCACGCTCCTCGTCATCTTCCTCGTCGAAGTCACCGGCTCGTCCAGGCGCTGAAGAGGCGCTGGGCGCCCCGCGCCGGCGAGGAAGCTGCCGCGGTACTAGCGGAACGGCTCCGGGCGGGGGCGCTCGAACGGTTCCGTTTCCTCCATGCGGTCGACCTCGATGGTGTCCGCGTGCGGGCAGGCGACGGAACGTGACGCCGCCCCCTCGACGATGAAGTAGTCCCCGGTTCCCGCGTCTCCCAGGTCGCCCGCCAGCGTGTAGAAGTATCCGTCGCGGTCCTCGAACGTCACGCAACCGTTCTCCTGCCCCTCGATGGTGCCGGTACGCTGAATCCGGCCGTCCTCATCCGTCACGTGGAACGGGTCGGAAAGTCCCGTGGGCGCGAAGTTCCCGTTGAAGATGATGAAGACGACGGCGCGGTCCCACGTCGCGGTCTCCGGCACGCTCACCGTGGCTCCGATCTCGCCGAACTCGCCCTGATCGCCGGTCCCGAGTTCCTCGAAGCCCGTGCCGATGGCTCCCAGACCGACGACCACCCTCGCCTGGAGCGGGATGTTCTCGGTGTAGAGGCTGACCTCGGTGCCGGGCGGCCCGATGCGCGGCTCCATCGTCTGGATCTGACGCAGCGAGTCGGGCGTGGCCGGGTTCGGATGCGCCTGCGCGAACGCGGCGCTGGGAGCGTAGAGCAGGATCGATAGCGCGCCGAGACCTGAGAAGGTGCGGGCGGGGGCGCGTCGCTTCAGGAATCGATTCATGATGGCCTCCGGGCGTAGTCCTCCCGTCCATGCTGGGCCCGGCGCCACCTCACCCGCAAGCGGAGGCGGCTCTTCTGCCCCGGTGCGGGCGAGGCGTTAGCTTGCGCGTGCGGCACGCGCGCCGGGGTGGCGGAATTGGCAGACGCATCGGACTTAAAATCCGAAGGGGTCCATCCCCGTGTGGGTTCGAGCCCCACCCCCGGCATTCTGCTAGAACGGACTGAAGTCCCAGCGCATGCGGGCGAGTATCACGCGCCCGATCGCCGGCGCCCCCAACATGCTCTGGTACGCCTTGTCGAAGACGTTGGACACGTCCACCTGGAACCAGAGGTCCTCGTACCCCGGCACGCGGAAGCCGAAATTCGCGTCCAGCGTGGTGATGGCGTCCACATCGCCAACCCAGGGGCCCGAATTGAACGGATAGCCGTTCTGCGCCCGGAAGCGCAGGCCCCCGTTGACTCCTGAATCGTCGTTCCGGTACGTGAGCGACGCGGTCCCGCGCACCGTCGGCGCATTCAGCGACACCTCGCTCAGGAGTTCGCCCGCCGTCTCGAAGGTATTCTTGTCGATGAACGACAGCGAAGTGGCCATCTCCAGCTGGTCGCTGAGGAGGAAGCCGGCGCCCAGCTCGCCCCCCATGACGTCGAACCCGCCGGCATCCTGATATCCGGCCACCATCGCCGCGGCGGTGCCGCCGGCGCTCGTCGGAGTCACGGTCCCCAGGGGAATCTTCGCCGCCTCCGTCGCAATGAGCTGTGCCGTCCCCAACGCCTGGGCCTCGTTCGCGAAGGCCACGCCGACGAGCTGTCGGAACACTCCCGACAGGTAGGTGCCGAGTTGCGGGCCGTTGAGGAAGACGTGCGGCGAGAGCAGCCGGAGGGGCGCGATGTAGCTGTCGTAGCGGGTGAACCAGGCGTTGGCGCCGACGGAAACGTTGTCGCCGAACACTCCCTTGTACCCGAACTCGAACGTGTTGCTGACCGTCGGCCCCAGCGCCTCGATGTCCTGGAGATTCGCCAGGTCGACCGCCTCGCAGAACGGAGGCGCGACGCAGCCCTCCGGCGGAGCGCCACCGCCCGCGACCTCGGTATCGAGCAGCAACGCCAGCACGCCCACCTGGTCCGACGACGGGATGGGGATCAAGGGCGCCAACGGAGCCAGCTGCGGATAGGCGACGCCGAGCAGGTTCACCGCCGTGGACCACAACTGGGCCGTCGTAGTGGGCAGGAACTGCCGCGGGCTTCCGCCCGCCAGCACGTTGAAGGGGGACATGTGCATGGGGGTCCCGTTATCCCGCATGTACGCGTAACCGTTGCCCCCGGAGCCGGTGGCCCGCAGGTCGTAGAAGAACGGCGTGCCCGTGATGGGGACCGTCCCTCCCGAGATGTCCAGGAACTGGTTCGTGGACGTGGGCGTCGAGAACGCCCGGTTGAAGGTCAGCCGGAACGAGTGCGACGCGTCCGGCTTGAAGACCATCGCGGCGCGCGGCGAGAAGACGGGATCCGCGAGACTGCTGTTGTGGTCGTACCGGAACGCGCCGGTGAGGTCGAACTTCGGGCTCAGCGCCCACTCCCACTGAAGGTAGCCGCCGACCTCGGTCGTCTCGTCGTCGTTCTCGAACTGCCCGTTGATCGTGCCCCGGCTGTCCGGGTTCGTCCCGAGGTAGTCCACCCCGTAGATGAGCCGGTGCGCCGAGCCGATCCGTGACTGGTGCTGCAACTGTCCCACCAGCAGGGAAGAATTGTCGAAGAGGGGGCGGCCCGAGCGGAGGAGGAAGGTCTCGTCGTTCGTGTTGTAGTTGTAGAAGAGCTGCGCGAACAGATCCCTGTGCCGCAGCCGTGCCTGTCCGTAGGTGACGCCCCAGTTGGTGACGTTCGACGCGCCCAATCCGGTGAGTTCCGTTGCCTGGGCGGCCACGTTTCGCCCCCCGGCCAGAATGAGCGACGTCCCCGGCGACGGCTCGAAGTCCATGCGCGCGTCCACGGCCCAGTTCCGGTGCCCGTCATCGCGCCCCATGGCCGCGTTCCGGGCCGACTGCGCCAGCACGGCCTGATCCGTCGGATTCGCGAGATCGAGGCCCGAAGTGAACGGCTGGCAGGCTGGCGAGGCGGGGTTGAACCCGGCTCCGATGCAGGCCTGCCCCGCGCCCCCCACCTGCGCCTCGACCAGATCGTTGAAAACGTACTCGGTCGCGTCGAAGTACTGGCCCGAGATCTTGAACCCGAACTTGTCGCTCGGGGCCACGGCGATGCGCCCATCGAACTGGAACAGCCCGGCGTCCTCCCCCTGGATGGAGCCGCTGCCGACCCCCGGCGTGTCGCCCTGCTGCCGGAGGCCGCCGCCCACCGAGAAACTGGCGCCCGGCGAGCGAATGGGGGACTTCGTGAGGTAGTGGACAACGCCGCCCGCCGCATTCGGTCCGTAGAGGGCCGACCCCGGGCCCAGGACGGTCTCGACGTGATCCATGTCGAGGTCCGAGGCCGGGTTCAGGTAGAAGATGTTCACTCGGAGCGAAGGCACGCGCGCGATCCGGTTGTCCGTCATGAACAGCGTGCGGCTGGAGAAGATGTTGTTGAAGCCGCGCAGCACCGCGGCGCGGCCGCGAATCCCCGTGCGGGCCACGTCCACGCCGGGCTGGTGCTCCACGTGCTCGATCGGAGACGTCACCTGGCGTTCTTCGAGATCGCGGGTCGAGACGACCTCCACCGCCGCCGGCGCCTCCAGCGCCTTCTCGTACGTGCGGGAGGCGGTGACCGTAAGCGGGTTGAGTTCGAACGACTGCTGCGTCATGGTCGTCGAGACGGACGTCGACTGGCCGGCGGCGACGGCCTGCGATTCCATGACGACGGTCACCCAGCCCGGCGCGGTGAACCGGACCGAATACGAGCCTGCGGACACACCGTCGATGGCATAGGTGCCGCCCGGGCCCGTGGCGGTTTGCGCCGCCACCGCGCCCTGCGCATCCAGAACCTCGACCAGCACAGCCGCCAGGGGTGCGCCCGTGTCGTCATCCGTGACCGAGCCTGTGATTCGACCCTGGGCCCATGCGGCGCCGGGGAGAGCCCCGAACGCGATGACCGCCGCCAGAAGAAAGGTTCCCCGCCCAGCACTACGACCGAAACGAACTCCGAATCCCGTCATCGCGAGCGCCTCCCGCCCCTCGGTTGAACCTGCCGGCATCTCTCAGTTACAAGCTAAGCGGAACCCCGGTTTCTGTCAGCGCACCCGGCCGAAGCGGACGTCGCGCGTACGGACGTTGGAGAGGTAGAAACCGATCACCTGTCCATTGCGGTCCCGCTCGAAGGCGAACGACAGGCCACCGCCGGAGAACTGATCCGTTTCTCCGGGTTCGAGTTCCGCGCGGTCGAGCCGCCGTTGGTGCAGGATGAGCGTTCCGTCCTCCACGGTGAATGCGTAGAACGTCTCCAGTTCGTCGCTGAAGAACCGTCCGGCGAAGTCGGCGAGATCTTCCGCCGTCGGCTCCCATTCCTCGGCCTCGTCATCCTCGAGGCGCGTGGCGTGGTTGTCCCCGTTCTGGTGTAGCGTCAGTCCCTCCACGTCGCCCGCTTCGTCGCGCAGGAAGGTGACCGATGCCTCGACCGCGAGCAGTCGGAAGGTCGAGTCGGACGTAGGGACGATCTCGAGCCGCTGCTGGCCCGTCGCCTGCGTGTAGAACGTGTCGTCCTCGCGCGTGAAGGTGAGGATGAAGGTCGGCGCCGCGTCGAGCGCATAGCGGCCGGCGAACTCGTCAAAGGCCTCGGGGTCGTAGTCGGCGGGATCGAACCCGCCCGCATCCGCCGCGGCATCCTCTTCCTCCTCCTCCATCGCGTCCTCGAAGAAGGCCGCGGCGAGTTCGTAAGCCACGCCGCTGTTGAACTGCGCGTGATTGCTCTGAGTGGTGAGCCCGGCGTTGATCTCGGGGAAGTAGACGAACATCGAGCGGTGCGCGACATCGGCCCCCCCATGGCTTACCCGCTTCAGCCCGCGCTGCTCGTCGATGGAGAGCCCGTACCCGTACCCCGTCTCCTCCCCGTCGTTGAGGACGAACGACGTCATCATCTCATCGATGCTCTCCCGCGTGCCGACCCGCGGGTTCGCGTAGTTCTCGGCCCACGTCTGGAGGTCGCCGACCGTGCTGTAGATCGCCCCCGCCCCCACGGCGCCGCCGAGGTCCCCGATCTGGCGGTATCCGTCCGGGCCGGGGGTATAGCCCTCGGACATGTTCGGGACGATGTGCCGGGTCGACGGGCGCACCATCGTCCCGGTCATCCCCAGCGGTCCGAACACGTGCTCCTGCATGAAGACGGGGAAGTCCTGCCCCGAGGTCCGCTCGACGATGACGGCCGCGAGGCCGAACGCCGTGTTGTTGTAGTTCCATTCCGCGCCGGGCTCGTTCTGGAGCGCCGGCTGCCGCTGCACGATGTCGATGAGTTCCGAGCGGTCGATCCAGTCCCCGTGGTCGAGGCGGCGTCCCGTCATCCGCAAGAGGTTCAGGAATTCGCGCAGTCCCGACGTGTGGGTGACCAGGTGCTTCACCTGAATCGCGTGCGCGACCTCCGGGAGTTCGGGGATGTGCTTCCGGATGTCGTCGTCGAGTGAGAGGAGCCCGCGCTCCGCCTGCAGCATGATCGCGAAGGCGGTGAACTGCTTCGAGGTCGAGCCGATGTTCGTGCGCGTATCCTCCTCGAAGGGGAGGCCATAGGAGAGGTTCGCCATCCCATAGGCCTTCGAGAAGAGCGTGCGGCCGTCGCGCCACACGCGGACCGCGCCTCCCGGGGAATGCCGACCGTCGAAGCGGGACATGATCTGGTCGGCGAGTTCCTCGGGGTCCGTCGCGACAGGTTCGTGCCGCAGCAGCGTGATCTCGTAGCGCCCGCCGCCCTCGGCATCATCCCGCGCCACGAACAGTTCCAGCGTGTGGATGCCCGCGCCGGACGTCCGCCCGCCGAAGCGCTCGACGCCGCGTCCCAGCCCGCCGAAGCGGCCGACCTGTGTCCCCTCCGGGTCGAGAACTCGCGCCGTCACGTCCACGGAGATCTGGTTCACCTCGCCGAGGACGAAGTCGTTCTCGTCCGTCTCGATCGTGTAGCGCGCCGTGTCGCCCGCGGCGAGCGTGCCCGGCAATGTCCGGCCGACCTCGAGTTCCGAACTCTGCGCCGCGATCTCCGCGGCCGCGAGAAGGGCGAAGAGTCCGGCGCAGACGGCGGCACCGAACGGGTGACAGGGGCGGCGACCGAAAGGCGTGTTCATGTGGGTAACTCCGGGGCGGGTTCGAAGCTGGTGAAACGACATTCGCGCGAGAGACGGTAAGGAGGCCCGACTCGAGCGGGCAACCGCACGACAGGGTCAATGCGGGGCCGATACGGGATCGGTACGGCCGGCCGCCAATACCGGTTTCGACGTCTCCGGACGTACAATCAGACGTACAAGACGTACAATCAGACAGCGTTCACGGCTCGACCCAAAATCCACCCCAGATTGCGAAGGATCCGATGAAGGTACCTTTGAAGGCACGCTCGTCCCTCCTCACGGTTATGCTCCTCGCGGCCATGCTCCCCGCGGCCTCGTTCCGCCCCGCCTGGGCGCAGGACGCGACCGGCACGCTCATGCTCGCGCAGCCCGCGGTAAGTGCGGACCGGATCGCGTTCGCGTACGCCGGGGACCTGTGGACCGCGGGAATCGACGGCAGTTCGCCGCGCAGGCTGACCTCGCACGTCGGCGTCGAGTTCAACCCGCGCTTCTCGCCGGACGGCGAATGGATCGCGTTCAGCGGGGAATACGACGGGAACACCGATGTCTTTCTCGTGCCCGCGGAGGGGGGCGTGCCCGCGCGACTCACGTGGCACCCGGGAGCCGATCTCGTCCAGAGCTTCACGCCCGACGGATCGGCGGTGCTCTTTTCCTCGGGACGCAACGCATACACGGGCCGCCACGCGCAGTTGTTCACGGTCGCGACGAGCGGCGGACACCCCGAACAGCTGCCCATTCCGCACGCCTTCAAGGCGACGTTTTCCCCGGACGGCGCGAAGATCGCCTACACGCCGCTGTACGAAGCCTTCACGCAGTGGAAGAACTACCGGGGCGGGACGACGACGCGGATCTGGATCTACGACGTGGCGGACCATTCGGTCGTGCAGATTCCGCAGCCGGAAGGCCGCTCGAACGACACGGATCCCATGTGGATCGGGGACCGCGTCTTCTTCCGTTCGGACCGCGACGGGGAGTTCAACGTCCATGCCTACGACGTGGGGACCGGGCACGTCTCGCGAATCACCACGCACGAGGACTTTCCCGTCCTGAGCGCGTCCGCCGGCGCCGGCCGGATCGCCTACGAGCAGGCGGGGCGGCTCCATCTGCTCGATCCCGGCTCGGGTGCGAGCGACCCGGTGCCCGTGCGGATCGCGACGGATCTCCTGGAAGTGCGGCCCCGCTACGCCAGCGGCGGGAACTTCATCCGCAACGCAAGCCTTTCGCCCTCCGGCGCCCGCGCCGCCTTCGAGTTCCGGGGCGAGATCGTCACCTTGCCGCGCGACAAGGGCGATGACCGCAACCTCACGCAGTCGACCGCCGCGCATGAGCGGAGTCCCGCCTGGTCGCCGGACGGAGAGTCGATCGCCTGGTTCTCGGATGCGTCGGGCGAATACCGGCTATACGTGGCTCCCCAGTCGGGGGCGGAAGAGGCGCGCAGCTACGTTCTGGATGGCGCCGGGTTCTACGGGGACCCGGTGTGGTCGCCCGACGGCACGAAGATCAGCTACACGGACAATTCTCGGGCCGTGTACTGGATCGATCTCGAATCCGGGGACGCCCACCGCGTGGATGCCGACGCGATGTACGGGCCACTGCCCCCGCCCTCGCACGCCTGGTCGCCGGATTCCCGGTGGCTCGTCTACACGCGCAACAACGAGACCAACATCCGCACGGCCTACGTCCACCTGCTCGAGACGGGCGAAACGAGGGCTGTCACCGACGGACTCAGCGACGTCTCCGAGGCCGTCTTCGACGCCGGCGGCCAGTACCTCTATCTCACGTCGTCCACCGACGCGGGCCCTGTCGTCCAGTGGTTCGCACAGTCGAACAACGACTTCGAGATGACGAACGCGATCTATCTCGCGGTCCTCGAGAAGGGCACGCCGTCGCCTCTGGCCAGGGAGAGCGACGAAGAGGCCGGGGACGAGGCCGAACCGGAGGCGGAGGGCGCCGACGATGCGGACGAGGTGACGGTCCACATCGACTTCGACGGCCTCGACCAGCGCATCCTCGCCCTGCCGCTGCCCGAAGCCGGCTACGCGAACCTGCAGCCCGGGGAGCCGGGTCAGCTCTTCTACATCCGAAGCGAGACGGCCAGCGGGTTCGGAAGCCCCGGTGCGGGTCCCAGCCTTCACCGCTTCTCCCTCGCCGACCGCGAGGCGGCGACGGTGGTCGACGGCACGCGCTTCTACGACCTGTCGGCGGACCGCAGGAGCGTGCTGTACGCGACGTCCGGCGGTTGGTTCATCGGCAATGCCGGCGGGACGGATATCGGATCCGGCGCGGACCGACTCGGCGTCGCCGATGTCGAGGTGAGAATCGATCCGCGCGCGGAGTGGCGTCAGATCTACGATGAGGCGTGGCGGATCAACCGCGACTACTTCTACGACCCGAACATGCACGGCGCAGACTGGCCCGCCATGAAGGAGAAGTACGCCGTCTTCCTGCCCCACCTCGCCTCGCGGGCCGACCTCAACCGGCTCATGACGTGGCTCCATTCCGAAATCGCGGTCGGGCATCACCGCGGCGGCGGCGGCGACTTCCTGCATGAGACGGACGACGTGCCGGGCGGCCTGCTGGGCGCGGATTTCGTCGTCGAACAGGGGCGGTATCGGTTCGAGAAGGTGTACGGCGGTCTCAACTGGAATCCGGGACTCCGGTCCCCGCTCACGGAACCGGGGGTCGAGGTCGAAGCCGGCGACTACCTGCTGGCGGTCGAAGGGGTCGATCTCTCGGCGCCGGAGAACCTCTACAGCCGGTTCGAGAACGCGGCCGGCCGGATCGTGTCGATCACCGTCGGCCCGTCGCCGGATGGGGCGGGGTCCCGCACGGTGGACGTCGTGCCGGTGGCGAACGAGGGGGCGCTGCGGAACCGGGACTGGGTGGAGGGCAACCTCGCGCGGGTCGACGAAGCCACGGATGGGCGAGTCGCATACGTGTACGTGCCCAACACGGCCGGCGCGGGACACGAGTACTTCAAGCGCTACTTCTTCCCGCAGACGAACCGGGAGGCCGTGATCATCGACGAGCGGCACAACGGGGGTGGCCAGATCGCGGACTACTACATCAACATCCTCCGGCGGCCGTACATGTCGCACTGGGCGATGCGCTACGGGGCCGACCTCGTGACGCCGCAGGGTGCGATCCCGGGCCCGAAGGTGATGCTCATCGACGAGACCGCCGGTTCCGGCGGGGACATGCTGCCCTGGATGTTCCGCAAGCTCGAGCTGGGCACGCTCATCGGCCGCCGCACCTGGGGCGGCCTGGTCGGCGTGCTGGGCTTCCCCGTCCTGATGGACGGCGGGGTGATCACGGCGCCGAATCTCGCGATATGGACGGAGGACGGATTCATCGTCGAGAACGTGGGCGTGCCGCCGGACATCGAAGTGGAGCAATGGCCGGCCGACGTCATCGCGGGTGTCGACCCGCAACTGGAGAAGGCGATCGAGGTCGTGCTGGAGCAACTCGAGGCGTCACCGTTGGCAACGCCCGAACGTCCTCCGTTCCCGATCCGCGTGCGGCGCCGCTAGCGGACCTGGCAGAAAGCGGGACCGGCCGGCAGCGGGACCGGCCGACCCACCAGGGATGAGCGTCGGTGCGGGCTCACGGCTTGGAGCCCGCGCCCGACGCTCTCCGGATTCAGCGGCAGGTGGCGGGGTCGACGGAGATGGTGACCGCCTCGGCGGTAAACGAATTTCCGCTCCTCCGCCAGTTGATGAGTGCGTTCGCGCCTACCCGTTGCGCGTCGGCCACCAGCCTCTCCAGCGCTTCACGGAACTGCCCGACCCCGGCGCCCGCCATCTGCGCCTGCAGCTGGCCGTGTTCCGAGTCCTTCGGACAACGGTCGATGCCTTCCCAGCCGGGGTCGCAGCGAACGAGCCGCGAATTCTGGAGGTTGATCTGATTGTCCGTGGTGCCCCCGAAGCAGGCCCAGATGCGGTCGTCGTCGCCGCCGCCACCACCACCGACAGCGGAGAGCGAGAAGGGGAGGTCCAGGCGGGTGATCTGCTCCGTGAGATTGGCCGTGAGGGCGGCCCCTCCCGTGCCCATGAACACGGGCTGAACCGAGATCTCGACGCCGAGCGGTACGTAGCACAGCGTGTAACCGCCGTCCAGCGCGGTCTGCCCTTCCATCTGTCCCGACTCGCCGTCCTTCTCCCAGGTGGCGACGACGGTGGCGCTCGGCAGCCCCATCTGCGTGTCCCCGTCCGAGACAAGCCCCCACAGGGCGCCCGTCATGTCCGGCGAGTCCGGACATACCTCGTTGAGTTCCTGCGCCATGGTGGCGGACCCCGTGAGGGCCAGCGTCACCGCACCCACCGCCATCCCCGAAGCGAATCTTCTTATCCTCATCGTCTTTTCTCTCCTGCAGCAGCCCTGGCGTCCGTTGCTCATCGGTTGCGTGTGTACTTCGTGACTCCGCCCTCGGCGGCAGCCCGCGAGTTCGGTCCCTCCGCAGCATAAACGTTCCCGTCCGCATCGACCGCAACACCCTCGCCGGCCTCGCCCTGCGGATCGTCGGACTCGTGCGGCGGGATGAAGGCCGTGACGCGGTCCTCCGACGCGTGCCCGATCCGGACGCCGGTCAGCCAGTCGGCGTGCTGGTTCGGGTTCGACTCCGAGTCGATCGCGTACACGTTGTCCCCGTCGTCGATGAAGAGCCCGCTGACGCGGCCGAACTCGTAAAAGATGTCAAGCAGGTTCCCTTCCTGGTCGAAGACCTGGATGCGGTGGTTGCCGCGATCCGCGACGAAGAGGCGCCCCCGCGAATCCATCTCGAGCGCGTGCGGTGTCCGGAACTCGCCCGGCGCGTCGCCGATCACGCCCCACTCCATGATGTATTCGCCTTCGGGCGAGAACTTGATGATGCGGCCGGTGGACCCCTCCGGCGGGTTCGCGTTCTGTCCGCTGTGCCCGTCGGAGACGAAGATCGACCCATCCGGAGCTGTTATGACGTCGCACGGCTCGTTGAAGAAGGTGCCGGGCTCGCTGTTCCGAACGCCCATCTCCCCCAGCATCATGAGCACCTCGCCCTCCGGCGAGAACTTCACGACGATATGCCCCTTGTCTTCCGTCCCCTGGGAGTCCGTGACCCAGACGTTCCCGTCATCGTCCACGTAGAGCCCGTGCGGAAGCACGAAGAGGCCGGCCCCGAAGCTGGCCAGGATCTCGCCCGTCTCGCGGTGGAACTTGAAGACGGGGTCGACGAGGTTCTCCGCGCACCCGCCGGCGAGCGCGATCCCGCCGCAGCGGTCGTACGCCCAGATGTGGCCGTCGGTGGGATCGATGTCGATGCCCGCCGTGGAGCCCCACTCGCGGCCATCCGGAAGCGGAGCCCAATCCTTGATGACGTTGGGCGTGGGGTTCGGGAGACCCTCTGCCGCCGGATCCGTGACGTCGACTGAATCCATCTGGTCTTCCGCGGCGTCCTCCGCGCCGCAGGCCGCGATGCCGAGGAACGCGGCCCCCAGTGCGGTGAGGTGTGCCAGTCCGGTTACGCGCAGGTTTTTCATGTCTCCTCCGGCCGTTCAGTGTTGCGCAACCCGTCCCCCCGCCCTGCGTCGCCCCGCAGTGCATCGTCCCCCTCGAAATGTGCCTCCGAACTGTCGATCTGGCCAGAGAATAGGCCGAGCCGCAGTTTCGACCCGACGCACGCGGAACGATCAAACCGGAGGCCGGAGCCGATGGCGAACTTCCTGAGGAGACGCGCGCTTCATCGCGCGGAGCAGAATCGCGGTCGCAGGAGCCGTGTCCTGACCGCTCTTCTCGCCCTGGGGCTGGGAACGGTTGGCGCCTGCGCGCCCGATGACGGCATCCCGCGAACGGCCTCGGGACGTCCCGACTTCAACGGCATCTGGGGCGCGCTCGGAAACGCGTACTGGGACATCGAGCCGCACATGGCGCGTCCCGCGCTCGCCATGCAGGAAGGCCCCGTCGTGCCCGTCCCCGCCAATGAAGTCGTCGCGCTCGGGGCCGTGGGGTCCGTTCCGTCGGGGCAGGGCATTGTGGTCGGTGGGAGCATCCCCTATCTGCCGGAGGCGTTGGAGCGGCGCGACGAGCACCGCGAGCGCTGGCTCGAGCGCGACCCCGAGATCCGCTGCTACCTGCCCGGCGTCCCGCGCGCGAACTACATGCATCTCCCGTTCCAGATCTTCCAGAGCGAGTCGAAGTTCTTCATCGCCTACGAGTACGCCGGGGCGGTGCGCGACATCTATCTCGAGGATCCCGGTCCCCCGCAGGTGGATTCCTGGATGGGCCAGTCGGTGGGGCGCTGGGAGGAGGACACGTTCGTCGTCACGGTGAACGGGTTCAATGGCCAGACCTGGTTCGACCGGGCCGGGAACCACCACAGCTACCGGCTCGTCGTCACGGAGAGGTGGACGATGCTCGGGCCCGACCACCTGATGTACGAGGCCACGATGGAGGATCCCGAGACGTTCTCGGAGCCGTGGACGATCCGCTTGCCGCTCTACCGGAACGTGGATCCCGACGCGCGGCTGGGGCAGTTCAAATGCGTCCCCTTCGTGGAGGAGCTGATGTACGGCCACCTCCGGAAGAACCCGATCCGGTAGCCCGGGCTGCCAGGGCCGCCCGCGCCGATGACACGCCCGACTCACCGCCGCCGCCCGCGAAGACTCCCGGCCGTTCGGCGGCTCGGGGCCCTGCTCGGAGCCGTCTCTCTTGCGGCTTGCGGCGGGACCGCCGGCGGGACCGCCGGCGGGACCGGCGCTGTCCCCGGGGGAGACGGGGACGAGTGGGTCGTCCCTCGGACCGCGGACGGGCATCCCGATCTGCAGGGCGACTGGACGAACGGAACGATGACGCCGCTGCAGCGCCCCGAGGGCGAGGCCCTCGTGCTCACGGCGGAGGAGGTCGCGGTCCGCGAGGGGCGGCGCCAGGAGTACATCGACGACCGAAACGCGCCCAGCGACCCGGACCGCGAAGCCCCGCCGGTCGGAGGGGACGGTTCCACCGGCGCGGCCGGCGGCGTGGGCGGCTACAACTACTTCTGGATCGATGCGGGCGACCGGGTCGCGGTGTTCGACGGCGAGCCCCGAAGCTCTCTCCTCACGCACCCGGAAGACGGTCGCATCCCGGATCTCACGCCCGAGGGCCGGCGGCGCCGGATGCAGGCCTTCGCGCGGCTGGAAGGCGCGTTCGACAATCCCGAGAACCGGCCCATCGGCGAGCGCTGCATCCTCTCCTTCGGCTCCAACGCCGGCCCGCCGATGCTGCCGAACTACTTCTACAACAACAACTACACGATCGTGCAGACGCCCGAGCACGTCATGATCCTCACCGAGATGGTGCATGACGTGCGCATCATTCGCATGGGCGCGCCGACGCCGGCTGCCGATGGCGTGCGCCCGTGGTTCGGCGAATCGTGGGGCCGCTGGGCGGGTGACACGCTCGTCGTGCGGACGACGAAGCTGAACGCGGACCAGATGGCGGCGTACGTCTACCTGTTCGGCCCCGGCTCGGAGAACATGACCGTGACGGAACGTTTCACGCGCGCGGACGAGCACACGATCCACTACGAGTTCACCGTTGAGGATCCGGACACGTTCGTCGAGAGCTGGGGCGGGGAAGTGCCCTTCACGCGCCTCGACGGACAGCTCTACGAGTACGCCTGCCACGAAGGCAACTATGCCCTCTCCAACGTCCTCAGCGGCGCCCGCGCCCAGGAGCGTTAGCCACGGGCCGCTATCCCGTCGCGGGAACTCCCCGGCGGCTGTTACTTTGCAGCGTGGATGCAAGCCCGGCGTTGGGGCGCCGGATCGTGGGTTGAGACACGGGTGAGATCTATGCGGAAGCTGCCTCTGTACCTCCTGGCGGGCGGGGTCGCGCTGGCCGCCGCCGCGCCGCTGATCGCGCACCACGCGTTCGGCGCGGAGTTCGACCGGAACGCCCCCATCCGGCTCCGGGGCGCCGTCGTGCGGCTCGAATGGGTGAACCCGCACACGTGGATTCACCTCGAGGTCGAGACCGATGCGGGAGCCGAGGTCTGGATGGTCGAGGGTGGGACGCCGAACACGCTCCTGCGCCGCGGCCTCCAGCGGGACTGCCTCGCGCCCGGCACCGAACTCATCGTGGACGGATACCAGGCCAAGGACCACTCCCTCAAGCGCGCTAATGGCCGCGACGTCACCTTCACCGACGGCAGCAAGTTCTTCATGGGCTCATCCGGCGCCGGTGCCCCTCCCGGCGGCGCGCCGCGGCCCAACGATCCCGGATACGACGCCAACCCCTGCCAGCCGCCGCCGGGCTGGGAAGGCGAAATCGTCGAGGTCACCAGCCACAGCATCCTCGAGGAGCACGACTAACCCCGCGAGCCCCGGTGCCATGAAGGGACCACACCGACTCAGCGCCTGGGCCGCCGTCTTTCTTGCCGGCTGTGGCGGGGGCGACGCGCTCGACCCCGAGCCGCAGCCGTCCCCTCCCGCAGCACCTCCGCCCGCGCCCATTGCGGCAAGCGTGGTCATCGAGACGCGGAAGATCATTCAGGACTACCTCAGCGGGGCCGAGCTCGACTTCAACGAATGGGCGGGCACGGACACCCTGATCATCCGTCCCGGCCTCGAATCTCCGGTCATCCGCGTCACGGCCAGGCAGGAGGACGGGAGCCCCGTTACCGGTGTCGAGCCGACCGTGAGGTTCACGACGGGCACGGAGGAAGTGACGTATCGCACGCTCGTCGGTGACAGCCTGAGACAGATATGGCTGCAACGGGAAAGCCCGCAGTTCTGGACCATCTTCGATCTGGGGACTCCCGCCGAGGCCCAGATTCTGACGGTTGCCGCAAGCGTCGGGAGGGTGGCCGACAGCCTCGTGGTGATTCTCCCGACCGCGCTGGACACCGCCGCCGCGCCGGGGAAGCTGCCCGAAGGCGTCATCCTGGACGAGGTAGGGCAGCGCGTGTCCACGCCGCTCGACTGGTTCGCATCGCGCGCCGGCGCCGACATCTCCTACGAGTTCCATCTGGGCGCCTTCCCTGTCGACGAGTTCCATGTCGGCGAAGCCCCGGTCGATGGCCCGCCCAACCTCGACCTCAGGCAGAGCGGTAGCGGTGAGCTGGAGATCACGGCGGTCGGGCGAGGGCGGCGGTATCTCCACTATCGGGCGCTGTCGTCCGCGTTCGAGATGAGCACGGGGCGGATGCTGACGGCGGTCGACGACTGCTACGCTCCGGAACTGGATGACCGCCCCCTCCACGACCGCGCCTCGACGGGCCTCCGGGTCGAACTGGCGTACGATGAACCGAACGATTGGTCCCGCTGCGCCAGACTGATGTTCGATCACGCGGTGGGGTTCTACGAAGCCGCATTGAAGGACAATACGAGCCCAGAGGACTTCACGGTCTTCGTGTTCGACGGGGTCGGCGAAGAATGCCCAGGTCTCGCGTGCGGCGGACCGGTGGGAACCCGCGTGGATCGACGGGGGGGCGGCTTCTACTTCTCCGGTGGCGGGGTCTACTGGACCCGGGACCGCCCGTACGCCGCGCCGTTCGGCCGCGTCCCGGACAACTTCACCTACGAGGTGATGCTGCATGAACTGGGCCACGTGTTCGGCATCGGCACGTACTGGTACTCGGGCGACGTGCGGCTCGTGAACCTCCCGAGCAGTGCGAGGAGGGTGGATACCCATTTCCCCGGGCCGACCGCCGTTGCCGCGTTCGATGCGGCCGGCGGGAGCGGTTACACCGGCGGGAAGGTGCCGGTGACGAACGACCCTGCCGAGGATGCCGACGCGGGCGGGCATTGGCGGAGCGTGTTGTGCGGCGAGATCATGACCCGCGGCAACTGTCCGGGGGAGGAGTTGAACGTCGTTTCCGCCATCACGCTGGGTGCGCTCGCCGATTTGGGGTGGATCGTGGACATGTCCGTGGCCGAGGACTACATGCTGCCGTCCAGGGACATGGCCGCCCGGGTTCCGGCCGCCGGGGTCAGCAGGCCCGCCGATATACTGATGCGGGTGGAGCCTCCGGACAGGCGCTGAAGGGCGCCGAGGCGCGGTTCAGGCGGAGAAGCCGATCCAGCGTCCGGCCGCGGCGACCGTGAACCACAACCCGAGCGAGATCGCGGCAATGAGCCGCGTGCGCCAGTTCGCGCGACTCGGGGCCGCGGCGACCACCCACTTCCGGGCCCCGAAGGTGAACGCGAGCGCGAACGGAAGCGAGATCATCTTCACCCAGAAGGACGTGTTGTAGTAGCACTTCACGGCTTCCGAGAGGAACAGCGGGATGCCGGTCAGGAACATCAGAGCCACCCCCGCCACGAGCCAGGGGTGGGCGTGCCGCACGACGTTCGCGACCGGCTGCCGCGTGAGCCCCGTCCCCAGGAGCCGGAGGTCGGCGAGCAGCACCGCCCCGCCCAGGAGCCCGAGTCCCAGCAGGTGGACCGCCTCGATGATGGGGAAGGCCCAGATCGATTCGCGCACGGCCGTCCCGAGGCCCGTGTTCTCGAGCCGCTCGAAGAAGGGAAGCCACGCTTCCGGCGCGAACTGACGCCCGCCCATCAGTCCCCCGCCACGGGGCAGCCCGCCGCCCAGTTCACCCAGCCCGGCTGTCCAGGGATGTCACAGTCGAACCAGTTGTAGGCGATGAGACGGCCCGCCACGATGATGAGCGCCCACGCCGCGAGCGAGATGGCGCCCGCCGCCCGCGCCCGCCCCGGAAGCGCGGGCAGGCGTTCCCACTCCAGCACGCGGCGGTGGATCCCCCGGTGAAACAGGAAGGCGTTGAGTCCCGCCACGACGAACAGGATCACCTTCAGCCGGAAGAAGATGTTGTGGTAGTAGCGGACCGGGTTCGAGTAGAAGATGAGGAGCCCGGTGACGACCATGACCGTGAATCCGATCCGGGTCCAGGGGAGGAGCCGGCCGGTGACCTCGGAGACGGGCACGCGCCGCATCGTCCAGCCCAGGAGCCGGAGGTCGTTCATCATCACGGTGCCGAAGAAGAGGGCCACGGCCAGGACGTGCGAGGATTCGATCAGCGGCCACGCGAGCGTGGATTCCAGCAGGGCGATGCTCCACGGGGTGTTCCCGAGCCACTCGAGGAATCGTTCCATGCGCCGGAAGGCCTAGCGTCCGTCGCCGTCCGTCGCGTCCGTCGCGGTCGCGCCGGGATCCGGAGTTTCTTCGGGGGCCGGCGCGCTGTACGGATCGCTCGGTCTCAGCGTCTCCGCCGCGTACCGGGCGTGGCAGTCTCGGCAGGCGTAGTAGACCTCCGCGCCGGCGTCGAACACGGCGTTGGGGTTGCGGCGGTCCACGGCGTCCAGAGCCAGGCGGCCCGCCTCGACCAGCGTTCGCGAGTGGTCCATCCAGTCGCCGCGGTCGCGCGCGCGGCCGTCCATCATCATCAGGTTGCCGGATTCGGCGAGGACGAAGGCGGCGTTGCGCAGCGAGGTCCAGTCCTCCTCGGTCAGAGGCCGGAACTGGTGCACGCCCTCCTCGGTGAGGACCTCGCCCACGCCGTCCCAGTAGGCCTCTGCGGCGGGCTCCATCACGGAGACCATCAGTTCCTGCATGTCCGCGACGGGGACCGGCCGTTCCGGCGCCTCCCCGGTGCAACCGGCGGCGACCGGGAGGGCGAGGAGCGGCAGCGTGAAGGGCAGCAGCCTGGAGTTCTTCATGGCGGGGGAACCTATTCGCGCCGTCGGCGCCCGCGCTACGAACCCGGCGGGCGGCCGACGTCCGTTGCCCGCCACGACTGATCGGCGGGCTCGTCCGGATCGGAGCGCAGGAAGCGGATCAGCTCCGCGTGGAAGCGCTCCGGGATCTCGAACTGCGGCGAGTGTCCGACCTCCGGGAAGAGGAAGAGTTCCGCGTTCTGCAGTTCCTCGGCCACATGGCGCGCGCGCGCCGGATAGTCGGCCACGAGGCGATCGTCCGCGCCCCCGATGACGAGCGCCTTCGTCGCGATGTGCTGCCACTCGTACACGACCGGGTCCTCGTAGAGAATCGCGCGCTGCGCCGCCCGCACCCGCGCCATGCGCGGCCAGTCCCCGCTCAGGGTGAGGCCGTACTGGACCTTCACCCACTCGAGGTATTCCGGGCGCCAGCCGTTCGGGTAGTACCGCATGTGCCCGCGCAGGACCGACTGATACGTCGTCCCGTTGAGCACCGAATCGTAGTTCTCGTCGGCGTCGGTCCACCCCCGGCCGGGACGGGAGTCCGTGAGGCCGATCTGGTTCACCATGGCGACGTGCGTCGTCGTCTCGGGATACGTCGAGGCGAAACGGGTCGCCACCATCCCGCCCATCGAGTGTCCGACGATCGCGGCGCGCTCGATCCCCAGCGCGTCGAGCAGCCGCTTCGCGTTCCGGGCGGGGATGTGGAGGTTGTAGTGGATGATGGGTTTCGAGGAGCGGCCGAAGCCCAGCCGGTCGATCGCGATCGCGCGGAACCCCGCGTTCCGCAACGCCTCGATCGTGGGCCGGAACCCCGCGGCGAAGAAGTTCATCCCGTGAAAGAGGACGACCGTCCGACCGTTCGGCGGGCCGGCCGGAGCCACGTCCATGTACGCGAGCCGATAGTCGTTCCCATAGACCTCCACATCGAGGTACGACACCGGGTGCGGATAGGGGACGTTGCTGTAGTCGATCGCGGTCGCCTCCCAGTCGGCCGGCGGCTCCGCGGGCGGCTCGCTCTGGGCCGAGACGGGTCCAGCGACGGCGAGGACCGTCGCGGCGACGAAAAGCTGGCGTGCGATCGGCATGGGGGTCCTCCTTTCCGAATGGTTGCGCCGGAAGGTCATCACTCCTTCCGGTATGCTCTCGTGATCCGCACGGGCGGGGTCAGTTGCTGCGCCTCGTAGGGTGCCCGGTGAATCGCCAGCACCACGTCCATGCCTGCCACGACGCGTCCGAAGGCCGCGAAGCCCTGGCCGTCGGCGTTGCGCATGCCGCCGAAGTCGAGCGAGGGCTGGTCGCCGATGCAGATGAAGAAGCTCTGCGTGGCGGTGTCGGGCCCGCCGCGCGCCATCGAAACCGTCCCGTCCTCGTGCAGGAGCCCCGTCTCGGAGGTGCGTTCCAGCGGGATGGGCGGGAAGGACTCGGCCTCCAGATCGGGATTCCGCCCGCCCTGGACGACGGCGATCCGGATGGAGTCGTTGGGCTGGTTGTCCGCGTGCACGGTCCGGAAGAACGTGCCGCCGTCGTAGAACCCGCCGTCCACGTAGCGGAGGAAGTTGGCCGCGGTGACGGGCGCCCGGTCGACATCCACTTCGAGTTCGAAGGCGCCCATCTCCGTCTCGACGACGACGAGGACCGGATCCCCGGACGCGGCCGGGACGGAAGCGACGCCCGCGAGCACCGCACTGAGCGGCACAACGGTGGCCGCCATCGTCCATCGAGCCCAACGTGCTCGCACGCTTGCGCCTCCTTTTGCTGACCTGATCGACACAACCTTACGTTTTCGAGCCAGCCCCGGGCGAACCTCGCCCTCGAACCCACGGGATGAATGTGTGTCCGACATGAGCGAAGAAAAGAGAGAAGCCGGTTCCCGGCCGCCCCGCGACCGCGGCCGCCGGAGCTTCGTCAAATCCGTGGCCGCCGGCTCCGTGCTTGCCGCCGGCGCGCCCTCGCTGCTGGCCGGAGCCGAATCAGACCGTCGGAGCGGTCCCGCCGTCCGCCGCACGCTCGCCCGACGACCCGAAGCCCGTCGCGCGGCGCCGTCCGACGACCTCGGCCTGGCCGTGATCGGCGCCGGCGGGATGGGCATGGCGGATGTCGCGACGGCGCTCCGCATCCCGGGCGTGAGCCTGGTGGCCGCCTGCGACGTATTCGACGGCCGGCTCGAAGCCGCGCGCGAGCGCCACGGGGACATCTTCACCACCCGCGACTACCGCGAAGTCCTCGCCCGCGATGATGTCGACGCCGTCATCGTCGGCACCCCCGACCACTGGCACCAGCCGATCTCCGTCGACGCGCTCCGCGCCGGCAAGGCCGTCTACTGCGAGAAGCCGATGGTGCACCGGATCGAGGAAGGGCATGCCCTGATCGCGGCCGAGCAGGAGTCCGGGTCCGTCTTCCAGGTGGGGAGCCAGGGGATGAGCTCGCTCGGCAACGAGAAGGCGAAGGAACTCTACGAGGAAGGGGCGATCGGCGAGCTCAACTACGCCGAGGGCTTCTGGGCGCGCAACGACCCCATCGGCGCGTGGCAGTACCCGATCCCGGGTGGGGCCTCCGAGGAGACGGTCGACTGGAAGGGCTTCCTCGGGCCGGCGCCGGACCGGCCGTACGACCCGCTGCGAATCTTCCGCTGGCGCAACTACCGCGACTACGGGACCGGCGTTGCGGGCGACCTCTTCGTCCACCTCTTCTCCAGCCTCCACTTCGTCGTGAGTTCGCGCGGCCCGATCCGCATCCAGGCCGCCGGAGGGCTCCGCTACTGGAAGGACGGTCGGGAGGTGCCGGACGTGCTGCTGGGGGTCTTCGACTACCCCGAGACCGAGACGCACCCGGGATTCAACCTCTCGCTGCGCGTGAACTTCGTGGACGGGACCTCGGGCAGCACCTTCCTCCGCCTCGTGGGAAGCGAAGGGGCGATGGACGTGACGTGGACCGAGGTCATCCTCCGCAAGAACGTCGCCGTCGATCCGATGGACGCCTTCTCCCAGGAGAAGATGGCCGAGGCCGCGGCGTCGGCCGACGGGCTCCCGCCGCGGGTCCGGATGCTCCCCCCGGCCGAGGTTCGGTACGAGGTGGAGCGCGGATATCGCGGCGCCCACGTCGACCACTTCTTCAACTGGTTCGAGGCGATCCGCGGCGGGCCGCCCGTGCGGGAGGACGCGACCTTCGGGCTGCGCGCGGCCGCCCCCGCGCTGGCCTGCAACCTCTCCTACTTCGAGGACCGCATCGTGCACTGGGACCCCGACGCCATGAGGCTCGTCTGATGCGCGCCCCGCGACGCCACCGGCTCCGCGCGCGACTCCCGCTCCGCACTCCGCTCGTGACCGCGCTGGTTGCGGGGCTGGCCCTCGGCTGCGCCCAGGCTCCGGAGTCCTCGTCGGACATGGGGGAGGCGGGAGCGGCGGAGACGACGCCGAATACGCTGACTGCGGCCGAGCGCGAGGCCGGCTGGCGCCTCCTCTTCGACGGCGAGACGACGGCCGGCTGGCGCGGCTACAACCTGGAGACCTTCCCGGACACCGGCTGGGCGGTGATCGACGGCGCGCTCGTCGTGGGCGCGACGGCGACCGACCCCGACGTGGCGATCGGCGGGGACATCGTGACGACCGAATCCTTCTCCGACTTCGACCTCCGGTTCGAATTCATGCTCTCGGAGGTCGCGAACAGCGGCGTGCTCTATCGCGTGGTCGAGGAGGAGGGCGCCGCGATCTGGTACAACGCGCCCGAATACCAGGTGCTCGACGACCCGGCGTATATCGAGATGGGCACGATGGACATGCACACGCACCTGACAGGGGACAACTACGACCTGCACGCCTCGGGTGAGAAGACGCTGCGCGGGCCGGGAGAATGGAACGAGGGCCGGATCCGCATCCAGAACAACCTCGTGGAACACTGGCTCAACGGGACGAAGACGGTCGAGTACGAACTGGGGTCGTCCGAATGGGAGGCGCTCGTCGCGTCGAGCAAGTTCGCTCCGTATCCCCGCTACGGGCGCGCCGCCTCGGGGCCGATCGGCCTCCAGGACCACGGGCGCAACGTCTGGTACCGCAACATTCGGATCCGCCCCCTCGAACCCGTCTCCCTCTTCAACGGCGAGAACCTCGACGGCTGGCGCGTGCACGGAACAGAACTCTGGTACGTGGAGGACGGAGAGCGGGGCGGGGAAATCGTGTGCGAGAGCGGCCCGGATGCCGAGTACGGCTACCTCGTCACCGAGGCGACGCACCGCGACTTCGACCTCACCGTCGAGTTCAAGCAGGAGGCGGACGGCAACAGCGGCGTCTTCCTGCGCTCGAGCGTGGAGGGGACGACCGTGAGCGGCTGGCAGGCCGAGGTCGCGCCCCCGGGCCTGTTCAGCGGCGGCATCTACGAGTCGTACGGCCGCGGCTGGCTCGTGCAGCCCGACGCGGAACTCGACGCGGCCCTCCGCATGGGCGACTGGAACACGATGCGGATCCGGGCCGACGGCGACCGCGTTCAGACGTGGTTGAACGGCACGAAGATGGTGGATTTCGAGGACGCGCAGATCGGACAGGCCGAGGGCTCCATCGCGCTCCAGATCCACGACGGCGGCGGCATCAAGGTCCGCTGGCGCAACCTGCGAATCACCGACCTTGGCGGCTGACGGCCGAGGTTTTGACCCGGCGGATACTATCCGCGTAGACTTTCGGGGAAGACTCCCTCATGTAAGGAGCCATCCAATGCCGCATGCGAAGCGGACTACGTCTTTCGCCGCAACATCGTCGGCTCTGGTCGCCTTGCTCCTGTTCTCCGCCACGGAAACGGCGGCGCAGAACAGTGAGTCCTCCGCTACGGCACGACATGTGGCAGCCGCCTCGCCCGGCGCCGAGGCTGTCGACGTGACCTTCAGCCGCGACGTCGCGCCGATCCTGCAGCGGGCGTGCGTCCGCTGCCACCGCGACAACGGCGTCGCGCCGATGCCGCTCGTCACGTACGACGACGTGCAGCCCTATGCGAGCATGATCGCCCGCCGCACGCAGATCCGGGACCGCGCGGGCGCCATGCCCCCGTGGTACGTCGAAAAGGACATCGGCATCCAGCACTTCAAGGACGACATGTCGCTCGACGAGTGGGAGATCGAGGCGCTCGACGCCTGGCGGCGCGCGGGCACCCCCGAGGGCGACCCGGCGGATCTCCCACCGCCGCTCGAGTTCGACGACGACGTCGTGTGGGCCGCGGGCGAGCCGGACCTGATCGTCAAGCTCCCCGAGGTGCTCGTGAAGGGCGACGCGCCGGACTGGTGGGGGGACATCGAGAGCGTGCCCACGGGTCTCACCGAGGACCGCTACGTGAAGTCCGTCGAGATCCGCGAGGTGAACGACGTGCCCCAGCGCAGGGACGGGGAACACGGCGGGCGCCACACCGTGGGCGGCCGTTTCGTCGTCCACCACATGATCTGGAGCACGCGCGTGCTCGAGGGCCAGGAGACGGGCCCCGGGTCGCGGCGCGCCTCTTCGGACACGGGCTGGCCGGTACACGAAGTCGGCCGCGAACCCGACCTCTTTGACGACGAGGCGGGCCGCCTGCTCAGGGCGGGCTCCTCGGTGGTGTCGAACTCCGTCCACCTCCATTCCAACGGCCGCGACACGCGCGCCCACCTCGAGATCGGTTTCCGCTTCCATCCGGAGGACTACGAGCCGAAATACCGGCGGAGCGTCTTCGGGCTCGGCAACGGGAGCGACATCGACATCCGACCGGGCGTGGCGGGGCAGGAACTTCATGCCTACAAGGTGCTGAACCAGCACACCAAGCTCGTGACCTTCGAGCCGCACCTGCACGCGCCCGGCATGCGCATGTGCCTCGAGGCGATCTGGGGGTTCAATGTCGAGACGCTGAACTGCGTCGGCTACGACCACAACTGGGTACGCGGCTACACCTACGCGCAGGACCACCAGCCGCTCCTTCCGAAGGGGACGATCCTCCACATCATCGGCTACATGGACACCTCCGAGGCGAACCGGAACGTGCCGGACACGCGCAACTGGCAGGGCTCCGGGAACCGCTCGGTCGCGAACATGTTCATCGATCTCGGCATGCGAGTGGAGATGTCGGATGAACAGTTCGTGGAGGAGATGGCGATGCGCCGGCACCGGCTCGCGCTCGGCCCCAACGATCACGTGGTCGGCTGCCCGCTGTGCATGGTCATCCCCGCGAACGGGGACATGAGCTACTTCGCGAACGCCGAGTGGGCACAGCCCGATGCCGCCACCGAGGCGGAATCTTCCGCTGACGGTGAGACGGGATCCGGGGACGGCCGCGACCCCGGCGGGCGCCGGTAAGGATCGTCGTGACCGAACCGGGTTGCATGCCCCGGGCCGCGTGGCGCGGGGCGCCGGCCGTGCCGCTTCTTGCGCTGATCCTCACCGCCGCCTCGTTCCCCGCCGGCTCGGACGCCCAGACCTATACGCGGGGCCAGAACGTGGCCCCCGCGTTCGAGGGCTGGGAACAGAACGAAGACGGCTCGTTCAACTTCCTGTTCGGCTACATGAACCGGAACTGGCTCGAGGAGATCGACGTCCCCGTGGGTGAGGACAACATGTTCTCGCCGGGACCCGCCGACCGGGGGCAGCCGACCCACTTCCTCCCGCGCCGCAACCGCTTCGTGTTCAAGGTCCGCGTCCCCGCCGACTGGGGCGACCGGGAACTCGTGTGGACGCTCACGAGCCACGGCGTCACCGAGCACGCCTACGCGTCGCTGCGACCCGACTACATCGTCGACAACACGGTGATAATGTCCGAGACGGGAGCGCTCGGCGCGGGTTCCAGCAACGCCGAGATGCGGGCCAACGAGCCACCGACCATCACGCTGGAGGGTGAGCGCACTCGCGAGGCGATCGTCGGCCAGCCGGTTACGGTGAGCGTCATCGTCGAGGACGACGGCCTGCTGCGGGCGTTCCGCCAGGGGCCGCCCGATCCGCCGGAGACTGCGGAGGACTCCGCGCGCGTCGACTCGATCGCGAACGCCTTCCCCAGCTTCAGCGGCCGCCAGCTCCGGCCCCCGTCGCGCGTGACGGTGCAGAAGGTGAACGGCCTCTTCATGTCGTGGTTCGTCTATCGCGGCGAGGGGGAGGTGACGTTCGACCCGCCGCAGGTGAAGGTGTGGGAGGACACGCGCACGGGCGCGAATTCGCCGTGGTCGCCGCACTGGCGCCCCCCGGACCTGCCGGAAGACGGCCGCTGGACTGTGACGGTGACGTTCCTTCAGCCCGGCACCTACATCCTCCGCGGCCGCGCCGACGATGGCGGTCTCTTCGCCGACGAGGAAATCACGATCGTGGTCCGCCCCGCCGCCAGCTGACGGGACCCGGGAAGGACAGTTACCGCCTTCCGTGCTCCACGGCTTCGAGCGCCTGGAACAGGTGGACGGCCGCGCCGACAATGAAGCACATGAAGTCGAGAGCCTCGCCGTCCGCGAACCATCGGGTTCCCGTGTACGCGGCCAGGGCGGCGTTGGCCAGCGAGATGCCCGTCGCGCGGATTCGACGCTGCAGGAGTTGACCCAGCCCCGGGACGAGAAGGCTCGCAAACCCCGCGACCGGCGGCGTCAGCTTCATGCAGCCGCGGCCCGCTTGCGCCAGTAGCGGGCGAGGCCCCACCAGGAGTCGCGCCCCCCGAACGCGTTGACGTACGTGTCCACCGGCGCGGCCGGCATGCGTCCGCGCAACTCTTCCTCCACCCACGCCGCGAAGGCCCGGGCCCGGGCGGGGTCGGCGGACGTATCCGGGTCCGCGGGATTCTCGTCGCCCAGCGACTCGCGCACGGTGCGGGCCCAGCGCGCGAGTCCGTCGCGGAGTTCGGCGAAATGGGCGGCCGGATCCTCGACCGCGCCAAAGTGGGTCGGAACGATGCGGTCGGGATCCCACTCCATGACGCGCTCCATGCTCGCGTTCCAGGCTTCGACGTCGATGTCGGGCACCGGTGTCACGGGGATCACGCCCCCGGGCGGGATGCGGATGCCGCCCACATCACCCACCCACGCCGTCCCCCCGTTCTCCTCGAAATAGACGACGTGGTGCTTCGCATGGCCGGGTGTGTAGGCGACCCGAAGCGTGCGGTCGCCGAGTTGCACCGTGTCTCCCTCGTCCACCTCGGTGACGGAGTCCGCGGGCACCGGGAGGAACTCTCCCCACAGCGTCTCCATCAGATCGCCGTAGATGCGGCCGGCGGAGGCGAGGAGACGTTCGGGCCGGATCATGTGGATCGCCCCCACGGGGTGCACGTAGACCCGCGCTGCGGGCACCCGGCTCACGATCGTTCCGGCGGCTGTGGCGTGGTCGAGGTGGATGTGCGTGAGCAGGATGGCGCGCACGTCGGCGAGGCCGAACCCGGCTTCCCCGAGGCCGGCCTCCAGCGCCGGAAGACAGGTCGTGGGCCCGGGGTCGACGAGCGCGACGCCGTCCCCGGTCTCCAGCACGCCGGTCCCGATCGCGAGATCGAAGCCCTGGAACTTCAGGTCGACGATGGAAGTCCGAGCATCGAGCGTATGGATCGTCATCCGTTCTCCTCGGAAGGGCGCAGTTCGACCCAGAGGCCGCCGGCGTTACCGAGCACGATGTTGTCGGAGACGGACTCGGGCCCGCCGCGGACGGTCAGCGATACGACCGGCGCCGAGCCGGGGTCGGCCATCCACAGGCGTGCGTCGACGACGTACAGGGTCCCGCCCCGGAGGCCGACGGCGCGGCCATACAGGTGCTCCGGGTGGCGCGACGGGCCGCAGTCGCGGGCCCCGAAGGCGAGCAGGAACCGCGTGAGGCGCTCCGGGTCTTCCACCATTACCCAGACGGCCTGCAGCCCCCGGGCCCCGTTCGGGTGCTCGGCCACGCCCGACATGTTCCGCGGCTCTTCTGCCCCCGGATCGGGGTCGACGAAGAACACCGCGTGCAGGGGGTGGTCCAGGGGGAACGCCGCCCTGCGGCCCGCGCCGGAATCGGCGGCCGCAAGACCGGGTTCGACGTCCCGGGCAACGGCCAGGAGTTCACCCAGGCCGGTCCCGTCGGCTCCTGCGAGAGCCACGTAGGCCCCACCGCCGCCATCGGCGACCAGATCCGCATAGCGCCGCACCTCGGTGGCGTCGGCGTCCGGGTCACCCGAGCCGCTGACGGTCCTGAGTTCGAGCCGGGTCCCGTCGCCGAACCCGATCTCCGCCGTCTCCAGTCCGTTCGGATCGCGCCGCGCGTCCCGGACGTGGAAGCCGAACTCGTCGGTGAGCCGCCGCGACAGGGCCCCGAGGTCGCCGACAGCAACGGGTACGTGGTCGAGGCGCAGGGAAGAGCCCGGCGCCACGCATTCCGCCGGCGTTTCCTGCGCCAGCACGGTCGCCGCCGTTCCGGCCAGCACGCAGGCGCTCCCGCCGAGGATGCGACCCGTGCGCCACGCGGAGCCCGAGATTTTTCTGTCGATCATGCGGACAAGATGACGCCGGGACGGCGAGGTCGATAGTTTGCCCGCCATGAAACGACCTGGACCCGACGAGCACGGCGCCTACTACTCCACCTACATCGACCGGGTGCCGAAGGACCGACCCCTGGCGGACGTCCTCGGCGAGGCGCCCGATGCGCTCGACGCGCTTCTCGGGGACCTCCCGGCCGAGCGCGAGAACTTCGCCTACGAGCCCGGAAAGTGGACGTGCCGGGAAGTCCTGGGTCACGTGATCGATACCGAGCGGCTCTTCTCCTACCGGGCGCTCCACGTCGCCCGCGCGGATTCGGCGGAGTTGCCGGGGATGGATCAGAACGAATGGGCCGCGGCCTCCAACGCGGCCGGCCGCCCCATCCCGGAACTGCTGCGTGAATTCCGGGCGCTGCGTACCGCGAACGCAGCCTTCTTCGCCTCGCTCGACGAAGAGACGCTCTCGCGCCGAGGGGTCGCGAGCGGCGCCGAGTGCACGGTCCGGGCGCTCATCCACATCATCGCCGGCCACGAGCTTCACCACCGGGACGTGCTCACAGAACGATACCTGGCCGCCCCGGCCGCACACTGAGCCGCTCCCGCTTCGAACCGAGGAGATCGAGATGACCGAGGTGACGCTCTTCTACCAGCGTCCCGGCTGAACGAGCTGCAAACGCACCCGTGCGGTGTTCGACGAGATCGGCGCGACCATCGCGGCGGAACGATCCGCCACGAAGGCGCCGCTGACGGATGACGATGTGCGGGCGCTCCTGGCGACCGCCGAGCGGGTGGTCATCGCCAGAGGCAGGAGTCGGCGCGACCTGAATCCCGCGGAGACCGAACTCGACGCGCTCAAGGGGCCCACGGGGAAATACCGGGCGCCGATCGTGCTGGCGGGGACCACGCTCCTGGTCGGTTTCAACGCCGAGGCGCTCGCCGAACTGTAGCAGGCGACGGCCCGCTGGCGTGGCGACCGGGATTCAGCGGTCGGTTTGCACCTTGAAGCCGAAGTCGCCGCGGATCGTATGGCCATCCTGCGACATGGCCCGCCACATGACCTCGTAGTCGCCGTCCGCGAGTGTCTCGCTCACGTCCAGCACGACGACGCTCGAGTCGTCCTCCTGGGCGGTCGCGGGCTCCAGGTCGAGGGGTTCGCCCCCTTTCGGCAGGAGACGGACGGACGTCCCGGCCATCTGCGGTGCTTCCGTAAACCACAACGTGACGGTCGGGGGGCTGATCGCCACCGTCTCATCCTTCTTCGGAAATGACGCCTCGAGGGAGAGGTGGGCGCAGACGAAGACGCCCGCCGTCGCCACTACGGCGATCGACAAGACGACTACCCGGTCTCGAATCCACTTGCCCATCAGACTTCGTCCTGGTCCCATCGCGTTCCGGTGCCGATTAGAGGTCGGACGACCGCGCCGCCGGCGCTTGCCCTCCCGATACACCTTCAAAGGGTGATCCGTTTAGCCTCGCGCGGCAACGGCCGGGTGACGGCGAAGACTGCTACGCCGCTATCTTGACTCGTTTCCCGCCCGAACGCAGCTTGATGCACTGATCCGGAGTGCCCTGTGGCGGCACCCGGAATACTCTGGCGGCATAGCTGTGAAGCGGACCTCTCCTCGACAGCCGCGGGATCTTCGCCGGTTCGGTGTTCTGGCCATCGTCCTCCTTCAGGCGCTGGCGTTCGCCGTGCTGCCGGCCGTGGATGCGGTGCTTGAAGCCGACGCGCCGAACGCGGTCGCGCACGTTGAAGGGGAGCCCAGCGAGCACAGCGACGCTGGGCACAGCCACCTGCTGTGCCAGCTGTCTCGCACGGTGTCGGTGGGGTTCCCGTCCCTGATTCCGATCGAGTTGTCGCTGGTGGCCGAAACCACCCCCGACACCCCGACCGCGAACGCCTGGCAACGCCGCCCGATCCCGCCCGGCGGAAGCGGTCCCAGGGCCCCGCCTCAAGCCTGACGCGCTGCCGGGCAGCCGTCCCGGAAGCCCCCCCGATCATCCTGTGGGAGGCGGATCGCAAGTCTCCCGAAACACCCGTTACCCGCTGATGCGTTTCAGCGAGACGCAGCACGCTTCTCCCGCAAGAGCGGTCGCTGGTGCGTCTCGAAGAAAGCTGTCCATGGTGATAAGGCGTCTGGCCGGTCTCATCCCGGCCGTATTGGCAATGGCTCTTGGAGCCGTCGGCTCCTCCGCGCAGGTAGAGCACGCGGGCGAGATCGAGGGTGTCGTGCGCGATGCCGAATCCGACGAGCCTCTCGCCGGCGCCCTGATCTCCATCGCCGCATCCGGTGGCCGGGCGGTCTCGCACGGTGACGGCACGTTCCATGTTCCGGTGCCGGGCCCGCGCATCTACGCGGTGCGGGTCGAACGCCTGGGTTACCGCACAGTTTCGCTGGACGTCGATGCGTCGCGGGAAGAGATCGTGGTGGTGGAGATGGAGGCCAATCCGATCTCGCTGCCGGATCTCGTGGTCACCGGGTCCGTCGTGGCCCGCGCGGCGAACGAAGTGCTGCGCCCAACCAGCGTATTCGCGGGGGAGGATCTGCAGCGCCGTCTCGCCGGAACGCTGGCGGAAACCCTGGCCTCCGAGCCGGGATTGGCGGTGAGCAGCATGGGGCCCAGCTCGGTGCACCCCGTGATCCGCGGTCTGAGCGGAGATCGCATCCTGATGCTCGAGGACGGGGAACGGGTCGGCGACGAGTTTGCGAGCGGCCCCGACCACGCCACGGCGATCGATCCATCGTCGGCGCGCCGGGTCGAGGTGATCCGTGGGCCCGGCGCGATTCTGTACGGCAGCAACGCGCTGGGGGGCGTCATCAACGTCGTCCGCGATGACGTGCCCTCATCCGTGCCGCATCACCTTACGGGCGCGTTCACCCTGCAGGGACAGACCGTCAGCAACGCCGCGAGCGGAAGCTTGAATCTCACATATGGTCTGACGGACCATATCCCCGTGCGGCTGGAGTTCGCGCGTCGCAACAGCGGCGACCTGAAGACCCCGGTCGGACCCCTGCAGAACACGAGTACGGATATTCGGGAGATTTCCGGCGGTACCTCCTGGGTGGACGATTGGGGACACGCCGGCGCGACCTTCCGCTACTACGGCAACGACTACGGCATCCCCGGAGGGTTCGTCGGAGGTCACGAGGCCGGGGTTCGTGTCGAGATGGAGCGGACCGCGACCAGGCTGCGCAGCGTGCTCCGGCCCCGGGGGATCGTCGAGAGCATCGAGCTCGATGCGGGACACACGTGGTACGAGCACAGGGAGATCGAGCCCCCCGACATCCTGGGAACGCTCTTCGAGCGCCAGACGGCGAGTGGCGAGATCCTCGCCCGCCACGGCGGCTGGGGCCCTTTCTCTTCGGGAGGCGTGGGAACGCGGGGTTCCTGGGAAGACTTCGGATTCGGAGGCTCCCTCTTCACGCCGAACTCGACGCAGACTTCCTTCGCGGTGTTCGTGTTGGAGGAGGTCGATCTGAATCCGATACGCCTGGAGGCGGGTCTCCGCTACGACTGGGTGCGCGTGCGGCCCGACCGGGAGGATCCCTCATCCGACATCGGCCACATCCGGGAGAGGTCGTTCGGCGCGGCATCCGGATCCCTGGGAGCCCTGGCACAGCTCACGCCGAGCTTCACGGTGGGCGCTTCCGTCGCCCGGGCCTTCCGCACCCCCAGCGTCAACGAACTTTTTTCGGAAGGTCCCCACCTGGCGGCTTACGCCTTCGAGGTGGGAAACCCATCGCTCGAGATGGAGCGCGGGACAGGGATCGACCTGTTCGCGCGTTTTGTGGGAAACCGGCTGAACGCCGAGATGACGTGGTTCCACAACGCCATCGCGGACTACGTCTTCCCGCTCGAGACGGGAGAGTTGAGTCGCGTGCGGCTCCCGATCTTCCAGTTCCAGGGGGAAGACGCGGTGCTCACGGGATTCGAGAGCGCGCTCGAGTGGGCGCCGGTCGGGGATCTGACCGTGGAGGCCGTGGCTTCGTACGTCCAGGGCAGGATCGAAGCGACGGACGAACCGCTTCCGCTGATCCCGCCGCTGCAGGGGCGCTTCGCGGTCGGCTACGCGCCTCGCAACTGGTTCGTCGAAGCCGAAACACGGGTTGCGGCGCGACAGGACCGGACGGGTCCGTTCGAGGACCCAACCGATGGATACGCTGTTTTCGATCTCTCCGCCGGAATGCGGATCACGGTCGTTGGGCGGCTGAACGTGATCACTGTTCGGGGGGAGAACCTTGGCAACACGGTGTACAGAAACCACTTGTCGCGCGTGAAGGAGATCATGCCCGAAGCGGGGAGATCCATCAGCGTGACCTATCGAGTTGTCTTCTAGTGAGCCATCCGCAGCCGTACCTTTGAGGTGCTTCGTCACCGGAGCGACCGGAACATCAACACAACGAGGTGAAAGATGAGACATTTCCAGCCGAAACTGCCATTCGCCCTGCTGACCGCGGGACTGCTGGTCCTGGCCGCCTGCGGCGACGACGGCACCATGGACCCCATGGAGGACGATCATGCCGGAGAAGTCGAAGGCGTGGTTCTGTCGCTGAGCGGCCAGACCGTCGCGTCGTATGATGGACACGATGGGGCGTGGACCGGAGAACTGGAGGTCGAGCCGGGCGAGGAAACGGCCCACATCAACGTGCAGTTCGTAGACCACGACGGGCACGCAGTCTCGCTCGACGACGACTTCTACCTGCAGGTGGACGTCGCGAACGAGTCCATCGCCGAGTTCGAGCAGGACACCCCGGGCGAGTTCGGAGGACACCTGCACGGAGTGGCGGAGGGCGATACCGAACTCACCTTCAGCCTGATGCACGGCGCGGTCGGGTCGGGGCACGCGGACTTCGTCACCGCACCCCTCCACGTGCACGTGCACGAGCACTAGCCACCGCGACGGCTGACAGGACTCAAAACCGTTCGCAACAGTCCTGAAAGCCCTCCCCGGAGCGATTCCCGGGGAGGGCTCGCTGCCGCGTCGGCGGACAAGATCAGAGCTTGACCGCCGAATTGGGCGCGGCTCATGTTCAGCGCCCGCGAGCCGCCGCCCGTGGTCGGCCGCTTCGACCGTCTCCCCCTGTCAAGAGGTCTCGATGAGCAGAGCGGGCTCAACATCCCCTGCGCCGCCGTTCGCGTGCCGCCGCATCTCTCTCCTGCTCGCGTTCGGCGTCGCCGTCGCGGGGTGCGCGGAGGGTGGCGGGGGCACGGCCGACAGCACCGAGTGGAAGAACATCGCGGGCAACGACATGGGCCAGCGATACTCGTCCCTCGACCAGATCGACCCGGAGAACTTCGAGGCCCTCGAGGTCGCCTGGATCTGGGACGGGTCGGACTACCCGGCGGTGAACGCGCGCGCCACGCCGATCTACGTGGACGGGCTGCTGATCTCCGTGGCGGGCGAGAAGCGGCACACGTACGCGATCGACGCGGGCACCGGGGAGAAGGTCTGGGAGTACGTCGAGCCCGAGACCTTCCGCTGGGAGTACTCGATGCGGAAGAACCACGGGAAGGGCGTCGCGTACGGAGAGATCGACGGTCGCGCGGTCGTCTACGTGGTGAGTCCCGCCTTCTTCCTGCACGCGCTGTGGGCCGACACGGGCGAGCACGTGGAGGGCTTCGGCGGGCCCACCGGCGTCCCGGGCTTCCCGGAGTCAGGGGTCGTCGACTTGCTCGCGGGGCTCGGGCACGAGTTCGACCCGTACTACGGCATCCCGCTCGAGACCGGCTACATCACGAGTTCGTCGCCCCCCATCGTCGTGAACGGCGTGATCGTGGTCGGGAACTCGGCCGAGCAGGGCTATAACCAGTCGCGGCGCGAGAATGTGCCGGGCGACATCCTCGGCTACGACGCCCGTACGGGCGACTTCATGTGGAAGTTCAACGTCCTCCCGGGACCCGGCGAGTTCGGTCACGAGACGTGGGAGAACGACGCCTGGGAGTGGACGGGCGACATCTCGTCGTGGGCGCCGCTTTCGGCCGACGAGGAGCGGGGGATCGTCTACGTCCCGACCAACGGGGCCACGATGGACTTCTGGGGTGGATTCCGGCCGGGCGACAACCTGTTCTCGACGAGCCTGATCGCGCTCGATGTGCAGACGGGAGAACGGGTTTGGCACTATCAGCTTGTGCACCACGACATATGGAACTACGACACGCCGCAGATCCCCGTGCTGATGGACGTGACGGTGGATGGCGAGGACATTCCGGCGGTCGTGCAGGTCACGAAGCAGGCCTTCGCGTACGCGTTCGACCGCGAGACGGGCGAGCCGATCTGGCCCATCGAGGAGCGGCCGGTGCCGGGGGGTCTCATGCCGGGCGAAGCGCTCTCGCCGACGCAGCCGTTCCCGACCCGGCCGGCGCCGTACGACATGCAGGGGCTGACGCACGACGATCTGATCGACTTCACGCCGGAACTGCGGGAAGCCGCGATCGAGGCGCTCGATGACTACGTGATCGGGCCGATGTTCACGCCGCCGCTGCATCGGGACAACGATCTCGGCAAGGTGGCCTCGATGTGGTGTCCAGGAGATGTGGGCGGGACGAACATCGACGGGACGCCGGCGGCGGATCCCGAGACCGGCATCCTGTACGTGACCTCTCAGAAGGGGTGCGGATCGCGGATCATGGTGCCGGGGGAGGAGCGCGATGCGCGGGAGCCCGCGCAGACGGGGACGACGATCACCAAGTTCGCGGTCGGCGGCTTCGCGGGCGTTCGGCGGGTGCAGGGCCTGCCGCTCTTCAAGCCCCCGTACAGCCGGATCACGGCGATCGACATGAACACGGGCGAGCACCTGTGGTGGATTCCGGTGGGCGACACGCCGAACGGCGTGCTCGAGCACGACGCGCTTCAGGGCATGGACATCCCGAACACGGGCACGGGGCGGCAGGCGGCGCAGATCGTCACGAGCACCCTGCTCATGTACACGGGGGAGGGGAGCGACGGGACCTCCTACCTGTTCGCCGTGGACAAGGCGACGGGCGAGCGGCTGGGGCGGGTCGAGCTTCCGGCGCAGCCGCGGTACGGGATGATGACGTACATGCACGAAGGCCGGCAGCACGTCGTGATCCAGGCTCCCAACCGGCTGATGGCGCTCCGCCTCACCGACTGATCGCGGGCTTCCAGCGGCGCGGATTGGCGCCGGTGGGGGCGCCTCGCGACATTCCGGCATGAGGTATCGCTTCTTCATGCGAGTCCGGTCCCCGAGGGCGTGGCTCGCGGCCGGCCTGCTCGTCGCGCCGGTGTGGTGGTTGTGGCTCGCGGCGCCCGTCGCGGCTCAGACGATCAGCGGCACCGTGCGGGAGACGGACGGCGGCCCGCTGATCTCGGGCGGATTCGTCAGCCTCCTGGACGCTTCGGACGAGGCGGTTCAGGCCGACTTCACGGCAGCGGACGGCGTGTTTTCGCTCCGGGCGCCCGGCCCGGGCACCTACCGGATCCGAGTGGAACGGATCGGTTACGCCGACTGGATCACGGAGTCGTACGAACTGACCCGGGGGGAACGACTGGCGGTGACCGTCGAGATCCCGCCACGCCCGGTGCGGCTCGGCGACCTGCGCGTCGAAGTCACCGGATCCTGCCTGGACGATCCGAGCGAAGGGGCCGAACTCGCGACGGTGTGGGAGGAAGCGCGCAAGGCGCTCGAGACGGCGGTGTGGGCCGAGGGCCGCGGAGAGCTCACGTTTACGCTCCGGGAATACGAGCGCACCCTCGATCCGCGGCATCTCACGACGCTGGAGGTGGAGAGCCGCACGCGGCGGCATGTCCGGCTGCCCCCGTTCCGGAGTCTGCCGGCCTCCCGGCTCGTGACGTCGGGCTACGCGTTCGTGGACGCGGACTCCGCCGTCTTCCACGCCCCCGACGCGACGGTGCTGCTGTCGCCGGAGTTCCGGGACACCCAGTGTTTCGGCCTGGAACGCGCCGCCATCGACGACGAACCGATGCTCGGCATCACGTTCCGTCCACGGCACAGACGCCGCGTGATCGACATCGAGGGCACGCTCTGGCTCGACGAGGAGAGCGCGGAACTGCGCCGCGTACAAATCCGGTACCGCAACGTCCCGCTGCCGCGAAACGCGCGGCGGCAGCACATCGGCGCGGACCTCACGTTCGACCGCCTGCCGAACGGCCCGTTCTACGTCCGCGACTGGTGGATACGGTTCCCGATCGGCAGCCGGAGCTCACGCTTCCGGGCGGGTCTGTCCGGTCGTCCGGACCCCGTACTCGTGGCCTACCGCCAGACGGGGGGCACGGTGACGGACGCCTTCGCCGGCGGCGTCTCGTTTGAGGTCGGCGAGGGTGCGGTCACGGGTGTTCTGCGCGACAGCGTGAGCGGCGGGCCGCTCGCGGGCGCGGAAATCGTAGTCCGCGACTGGGACGACGCCGCGGCGTTCCTGCCCCGGCCGGCGGCCGCCGACGTCCCGTTCAGCGCGGTCACGGACGAGGCGGGAGACTTCCAGGTGGCGGGGCTTCCGGATGGCGTCTACGCGCTGGGCGTGGACCACCCGAAACTCCAGGCCGCGGGGGTGCGGCTCAACGAGACGCGCGTCGTCGTCGAGGATCGGACCAGCGATCCGCTGGAGCTGTGGGCTCCGTCCGACGACGCCCTCTTCGCGCGTATCTGCCCCGGTTCGTCGCCCTACGGGAGTACGGGCGCCGTCGTCGGATTTGCACGCGATGCCGACACGGGACTCCCGGTGCCGGGTATTGAGGTCGAAATCGTGTGGCGCGTGCGCCGCCTCCAGGGCACGGCGCGGAGCGCGTTCATCTCGGAACAGTCCCAATACTCCGGCGGCGTGTCCGACGAGCGAGGCCGCTTCGCGATCTGCGGCGTCCCCTTCGGCGAGCCGGTTGTCCTGCGGCCGCGGGGTCTGGACGAGGGCGTGGAGCTCGAACTCGACACGCGCCTCGCTTGGCGCGACGTGCGCGTCGAACCCTAGCCGTCCGCCGCGCCCGGCCTCCCGCGGCTCGGACAGTCAGTCGGTCGAAGGACGGCGCGACTTCAGGTAGTCGAGGAGCAGATTCGACATCGCGCGCATCCCGATCGAAATCGAGGCGTCGTCGGCGCGGAAGTCCGGCGTGTGGTGGCCCCCCGAGCCCAATTCCGGGTTCACCGAACCCAGCCGGTAGTAGAACCCCGGCACCTCGTTCGCGAAGTAGGCGAAGTCCTCGCCGCCCATCGTGGGATCGATCACGAGGACGTTCTCCCCGCCGACGATCTTCGCGAGCGTCGGCGCCATCTCCGCGGTCAAGTCGCGGTCGTTGATCGTCGCGGGCGTGCCGCGGTCGTAGTCGAGCACGTAGCTGCCGCCGCCGGCGGTCGTGATGCCGTCGAGGATCTCGTCCATCCGCCGCTCGACGGCGTCCCGCACGTCGGGGTTGTACGTCCGGACCGTGCCCTCGAGCCACATCTCCATCGGGATGATGTTGAAGCGCTCGCCGCCCCGCATGACGCCGACCGTGATGACGCTGGGCTCGAGGGGCGAGAGGTTGCGCGAGCGGATCGTCTGGAAGGCGGTCACGGCCTGCGAGGCCATCACGACGGGGTCGATGCTCGTCTGCGGCTGGGCGCCGTGCGCCTGGCGGCCGATGATCCGGATCTTGAAGTGGTCGACGGCCGCGAAGGCGGGGCCCGGCGTGTAGCCCAGCTTCCCCACATCCATCTCGGAGAAGGTGTGAAGCCCGAAGATGGCGGACGGAACGACGCCCTCCAGGGCGCCTTCCCGCACCATCAGGTCGGCGCCGCCCTCCTCGCCGGGCGGCGGGCCCTCCTCCGCGGGCTGGAAGATGAACTTGATCGTGCCGGGGATCTCGTCGCGCATCGAAGCGAGGACCGAGGCCACGCCGAGCTGCACGGCGGTGTGCACGTCGTGGCCGCACGCGTGCGACACGCCGACTTCCTGTCCGCCATACTCGGTGCGGACCGTGGAGGCGAAGGAATACCCAGTGTTCTCGGTGACGGGGAGCGCATCCATGTCCGCCCGCACCGCGACCACGTCGCCGGGGAGGCCTCCCTTCAGGATCCCGATGACTCCGGTGTGCGCGACCCCCTCGATGACTTCGTCGAAGCCCAGTTCACGCAGGTGGGCCGCGACCATGGCCGCGGTCTCGAACTCGCGGTTGCCGAGTTCGGGGAACTGATGGATCTGATGGCGCATCTCGACGATCCGATCGATCACGCCGTCGACCGCCGCGTCGACAGCGGGGTCCTGTCCGGCCAGCGGAGTGACGAGCGTTCCGGCAAGCCACGCGAGGGCAAACGAAGTTCGGGACGTGCGCATGCTTCTTCCTGATCGCGGATTCACACGGGGACCGCTCGGGCGACGGTCTCGACTGGGCACGAAACGTGGGCCGTCGGGGTCCGTGCAGGCAACGGTGCGCGGCCGGCGACGTCGGCTGGCGGCGGCGGCGGGTGCAAGCGAGACTTCGACTCGTTGCGTCCTTTCGCCGTCTCGTTCGTCTAACGGGATGAGAAGAGGAAGTGGAGGACGATGACGAGCCACGAAACCGGGGAGAAGCGATCCATGCGACTACAACTCGCCCTCAACGTGAGAGACATCGACGAAGCGGTGGACTACTACGCGAAGTTCTTCGGCGCGACCCCGCACAAGCGCCGGCCCGGCTACGCCAACTTCGCGATCGACGAACCGCCCCTGAAACTCGTCCTGTTCGAGAACCCGGACGCGTCGGAGCGCATCAACCACCTGGGCGTGGAGGTGTTCGACGATGCGTCGGTACGCAGGGCCGGAGCGAGGCTGGAGGCGGCCGACATACTGACGGCCGTGGAGGAGGAGACTGTGTGCTGTCACGCGGCCCAGACGAAGGTCTGGTCCGACGAGCCGCAGGGTCTCCGCTGGGAGTGGTACGTGGTCACGGACGACGCGCCGGATGACGAAGCGCCGGCCGTAGCGTGCCTGCCCGACGGCGGGTGTGAAACCGAGGCTCACGCCGAGGTCTGCTGTGCCTGATGAATCAGGCGTCGCGCGCGCCCTGCCTGCGTGGGCCGATTTTCGGAGCCGCCTGCGGCGCTACGTCGCCGGGCGCGTGGACGCCGCCTGGGCGGATGATGTCACGGGGGACATCCTCGTTCGCCTGCTCGAGCGCCAGGGAGACCTCGCAGAGGCTCGGGATCCGCTCGCCTGGGCCTATCGCGTCGCGACGAATGTCATCACCGATCACTATCGGCGCCGTGCCGTCGAGTCGCGGGCGCTGGCCCGGGCGGGCCGGGAGGCCGGCGGGCGGGAGCGGACTCCTGACACCGAAGGCCACGAGGCCGTCCGGCGGGACCTGGAAGCGTGTCTGCTTCCGTTTGCTCGGGAGCTGCCGGCGAAGTACTCGGAGGCGCTGATCCTCACGACCTTCGGCGGGCTCACGCAGGTCGAGGCGGCGCGCCGGCTCGGACTCAGCACCTCGGGCATGAAGTCGCGGGTCCAGCGGGCGCGCGCGCTGCTGAGGCGGCGGCTCCTGGAGTGCTGCGACTTCGAGATGGACCGTCGCGGGGGCGTGATCGATATGCGGCCGCGACGCACGTGCTCCACCGACGCCCGGCAACCGGCGGCGCTTGCGTGAGAGTCGCGGTCATCGGCGGCGGCGTCATCGGACTGTGCGTCGCCCACTATCTCGAGCGTCGTGGAGCCGAGGTCGTGCTCGTGGAACGGGACGAGATCGGCGGCGGGTGTTCGAAGGGAAACGGCGGCTGGGTATGTCCGTCGATCTCCCGCCCCCTGCCGGCTCCCGGGCTGACGCTGACCTCGCTCCGCTGGATGCTCCGCTCCGACAGCCCCCTCTACATCAAGCCGTCGGCCATGCCGCGGCTCATGGGGTGGCTGTGGGCCTTCCGCCGTCACTGTAACGCCGAGAGCTACCGGGCAGGGGTGGCCGCCCTCGCGGCGCTGAACGCCGCGACGGATCGGCTCTACCGCGGTCTCGCGAACGAGGGCATGGCATTCGAGCGCGCCACGAGCGGGACGATTCTCGCCTACGATGATGAGAGCGAACTCCGACAGACCGAGGAGTTGCTGGCGCGACTGGGAGAGGACCGGGTGGGGCCGGTGGACGTCCTCGACCGTGAGGCTCTCGCGGAGGCGGAGCCGGATCTCGGGGGCGGCCTGATCGGCCTGCGGGTGCGCGGGGATACGCATGTGCGCCCCGAGTCCCTGTGCGCCGAGATTGCCGGAAGCCTGGAGGCACGTGGCGTCGAAATCAGGACGGGAGAGCGTGTCGTCGGCTTCGCGCCCGGAGAAGGCCGCGTCCGGATGGCGCTCACGTCGACGGCGGGAAGCGGCGCCGCGGCGAACGGGGAACCGGCGAGGCTGGGCGCGGATGCCTTCGTGCTCGCCGCGGGGGCCGAGACGGCTGCCCTTGCGGACACCCTCGGACGGAAGCTTCCCGTGCAGGCGGGGAAGGGCTACAGCATCACCGTCAGGAACGCGCGGGTCCGGCTCTCGCAGCCCCTGCATGTGACGCCGGCGAAGATCGGCTTCACCCCGTTTCGGGGGGCGGTGCGGACGATCGGGACGATGGAGTTCTCCGGGGTCAACCTGCGCCTCGACCGGCGCCGCCTGGCGATCCTCGAGCGGGCCGCGCGGCGTTACCTGCCCGGGGCGCTGGAGGGAGCGGAGCGCATCGACTGGGTGGGCATGCGGCCCGTGACGCCGGACGGCCTCCCCGCCGTCGGCTGGCTACCCGGTCTCCCCAACGTGTGCGTCGCCACGGGACACCAGATGCTCGGCGTCACGCTGGCCCCCTCGACCGGCCACGCGCTCGCGCAACTCGTGCTCGACGGAGGCTCGGACGTCGATCTCGGGCCCTTCGATCCCGCGCGCTTCGCCTGACGCCTCGGGCCTCCGGGGTGTCCTGATTCGTTGCAGCCCGGCACCGGCGACCGCATCGTGGTGCGCGTCGCCCATGGTGGTCGACGATACGGGGCTGGATGAGCGATGGCACCTTTTCGACTCCGCACACAACCCGGGCCGCGAGCGCCGCATCTTCACCGTTGTCGGGTCCTGCTCGTCGCTCCGCTGCTGGCTTTGGGGTGCGGAGACGGCGAACCCGGAACCGCACCGCCGGGCACGCCCGTACCCACCACACTCGCCGTCACCCCCTCGTCCGCAGTTCTGGCCGCATTGGGACAGACCGTACAGCTGACCGCGACCGTGCGCGATCAGACCGGCATGGTCATGTCCGGCATCGGCGTGAATTGGGCGAGCAGCGACGGCGGAATCGTGACGGTCGATCCCGCCGGACTGGTTACGGCGGTAGGCAACGGGGCCACAAACGTCACCGCCACCGTCCAGGGCGGCGGCGCCTCTGGAGGCGCGGCCATCGCCGTTTCGCAGACGGTCACCGCGCTGACGGTGTCGCCCGATCAGGCCGCGATCGACGCGCTGGAAACGCTTCAGCTGACCGCACAGGCTCTGGACGCGAACGAAAACCCGGTCGGCGGCGTGGACTTCGCGTGGCTCTCCCATGACGAGTCGGTGGCTACGGTGAGCACCGCCGGCCTGGTGACCGCGGTGGCACCGGGCTCGGCAGTGATATCCGTGCAGGCGTCCGGAACCGGCCTCAGCGCGACCGCGCGGATCGTAGTGAACGTGTCCGAAAGGTTTGCCCTGGTGACGCTGTACAACGCAACCGGCGGCTCGCGCTGGACGATAAGCGACAACTGGCTGACGGACGCGCCGACCGGTCAATGGCATGGAGTGACCACCGACGCGGAGGGCCGGGTAACCGGGCTGGAACTCTCGGGCATCGGGCTCGAGGGCCGCTTGCCGCAGGAATTCGCGCACCTCACGAGTCTTCGGCGTCTCAACCTGTCATACAACCAGTTGACCGGTGACATCCCGGCATATCTGGCGGAGTTCACGGAGCTTGAAGAACTCGGCCTCGCCGTGAACGCGCTCACGCGCTCGATCCCAGTCGAGCTGTCCCGTCTCACCAACCTGAGAGCGCTGGACCTCTCCAACGATCTGTTCGCGGGCCGGAACCGGCTCACCGGACAGATTCCGCCCGAACTCGTCCAACTGAGCCAGCTCGAGGTGCTGAATCTCGCCTTCAACAGCCTGACCGGACCGATTCCGGCGGAACTCGCGAGCCTGCGGAACCTCACGGTTCTCGACATTGAGCAGAATGACCTGAGCGGCCCCATTCCACCGGATCTGGACAACCTCTCCGATCTTGAGGTTCTTTCGCTCTCCGGCAATCGAATCACCGGCACCATTCCTCCGGCGTTCGGGGACCTCTCCAATCTCCGCGACCTGAAGCTCCACATGAATCAGCTGTCCGGGCCGATCCCGCCCAGTCTGGGGAAGCTGCAACACCTGGCTCGATTGTCTCTGTGCTGCAATGCGTTGACGGGCCCGATTCCGCCCGAGTTGGGCAACCTGTCGTCCGTCGAGTTTCTCGGACTTCAGGTAAACGAGCTTTCCGGGTCCGTGCCCTCCGAGCTTGGAAGGCTTTCCGCGCTCCGGCACCTGTATTTTTTCACCAACGCGGATTTGCGCGGGCCGCTTCCGCAGGAACTCGTGAATCTCCGACTCACCACGTTCAACTGGATCCTCACCGGCTTGTGTTCTCCCCCCAACGCCGAATTCCAGAATTGGCTCCGGAGCATCCCGCGCTACGACGGCGGGGGCGTGTGCTCGCAATGAGCAAATTCGACGACCTTCGCACCCACCTGCGAGCGATCCGCACGCTCACGAGGGGCGTGACGCACGGTCTTCCGGTCCTCGAGGCGGCGGCGGATCCCTACGATCTGTTCAACGACTGGTTCCGGGATGCCGAGGCCTCCGGGTTGCTCCTGCCCGAGTCGATGGCGCTCGCCACGGCGACCGGCGACGGGCGGCCTTCGGTACGGATGGTCCTCCTGAAGGGAGTCGGCCCCGACGGTTTCCGTTTCTTCACCAACTACGGCAGCCGCAAAGCCCTGGAACTGGACGACAATCCGCAGGCCTCGCTCTGCTTCCACTGGTCTGTGCTCGAGCGGCAGGTGCGCATTGAAGGGCGGGTCGAGCGCCTCTCGGCGGAAGATTCGGCGGCGTACTTCGCGACGCGCGACCGCGGGAGCCAGATCGGGGCGTGGGCGTCCGCGCAGAGCCGTCCCATCGCCGACCGCACCGGACTCGAAGCTCAGGTGGCGGAGGCGGAGGCCCAGTTTGACGGGAGGGACGTGCCCCTGCCCGACTTCTGGGGCGGATACGTCCTCGTCCCCGACCGGATCGAGTTCTGGCAGGGCCGGGCGAACCGGCTGCACGATCGTCTCGAGTACACGCCGCGCCACACACCGCACGACGGAAGCTGGGAGATCGCCCGCCTCCAGCCGTAGCTAGCTCAGGAGACCGAGTCCGGCCAGCACGACGAGCGCTACGGCGGCCGGCACGACGAAGCGCATCACCGGGCCCCAGACGGCGGTGATCCGGAAGCGTCCCGCCCCCTGGTTCGTCTCCGCGCGGAACCGTTCGAACCCCCACGCGAGGGCGACGTAGAGTGAGATCGCGAGCCCGCTCACCGTGAGGAAGATGTTCCCCGACACGTAGTCGGCGAGTTCGAACAGGCCGCGGCCTCCGAGCTGCACCGCGGCCCAGGGCCCGCCGCCGAGCGCGAGCGGGACGCCCGCGAGGAGGAGGACGCCGAGCACGGCCCAAAGCGATTTCCGACGACTCCAGCCCAGCGAATCCATGGCGCTCGCCGTCAGGGCTTCGAGCAGCGCGAGACACGACGTGAGTCCCGCGATGAACACGAAGAAGAAGAAGAACGCCGCCGCCACCTCACCCGCCGGCAGACGGCCGAAGAGCCCCGCCATCGTGATGAAGAGGAGGCCCGCCCCCTGGTCCGGCTCCATCCCGAAGGCGAACAGGGCGGGGAACATGACGAACCCGGCGAGGACCGCGGCGATCGTGTCACAGGCCACGATGGAGGCGGCGCTCCCCGGGATGTCGCTCCGGCGCGGATGCAAAAAACTCCCGAACACGAAGGCGCCCATCATCCCTACCCCGATGGAGTAGAAGGCCTGTCCGAGCGCCGCGAGCCACGTCTCCGGACCGATGGCCGAGAAATCGGGCGCGAGATACCAGCGGACGCCTTCCCAGGCCCCGTCGAACTGCAGCGAAACGATCCCGAGTCCGATGAGGAAGAAGAAGAGGATGGGAATCAGGAGTCGTGCCGCGCGCTCGATCCCCCGCCGCAATCCGCGGGTGATGATGAGCCCCGCCAGCAGCATCACGGGGATCGTGTAGGCGAGAACCTCTCCCGGACGCGCGGTGAAGGCCGCGAACGACTCCGCCGCGGCCTGCACGCTTCCGGCGTCGTAACCCCCTCTAAAAGCTCGGACGAAGTAGGCCGCGATCCAGCCCATGATGAGCTGGTAGTAGGACATGATGAGGAACGCGGCGCCCACGCCGAGCCAGCCGATCGCGCGGAAGGGGCTTCGACCGACGAGCTTCCGCATCCCGGCCAGCGGTGTCGCCTGCGCGCGCCGCCCGAGGCTGATTTCGGCCGTGAACAGCGGGATCCCGATCAGGACCGCCAGTAGCACGTAGATGAGGAGAAACGCGCCTCCCCCGTTCTCGCCCGCGAGGTAGGGGAACCTCCAGATGTTGCCGAGTCCCACCGAGAATCCGGTGGTGGCGAGGATGAAGCCGAGTGGGCTTCCCCAGCGTTCGCGGGTTGCGTTCATTCCTGACCCCTGGCGTCGGCGCCGCAGCCGAGGGCGAGACCGGCAGTTGCTCGCCCTCGGAGACGTTCCCAGAGTAACGTGTCCGCGATCGAACGTGCGATGCCGGGACGGACGGCCGGGAAGGAGCGAAGCCTGAAATACGACCTGCCTACCCTGCGCGGCGACCTGTTCGGCGGCCTCACGTCGGCGGTGATCGCGCTGCCGGTGTCGCTGGCCTTCGGCGTCGCCTCGGGGCTCGGGGCCGCCTCAGGCCTGTACGGCGCGATCGCGGTCGGCTTCTTCGCGGCCGTGTGCGGCGGCAACCGGTTCCAGATATCCGGCCCCACGCCGGCCATGACCGTCGCCATGGCGGTCATCGTGACGACGCACGCTTCGACGCTCGGCGAGGCCTTCGCCGTGGTCGTGCTCGCCGGACTGCTGCAAGTCACGCTGGGCCTGTTGAAGACTGGCCGGTTCGTCGTGTACACGCCCTACGCCGTGATCTCCGGGTTCATGTCGGGGATCGGCGTCATCGTCATGTTGATCCAGATCCTGCCTCTCCTCGGCGCGCCCACGGCAACGGGCGGTCCAATGGACGCGGTGCGGGCGCTCCCCGACGCGATGGCCAATCTGAACGGCAGCGCCCTGGTCATCGGCGTCGCGACGCTCGCGGTGAGCATCTTCTGGCCGCAGCGGCTGTCCCGGTTGCTCCCCGCCCCTCTCGTCGCCCTGGTCACGGGAACCGCTCTGGGCCTGTTCTGGCTGACCGATGTGCCGATCATCGGTGCGATTCCGAGCGGTCTTCCGGAACTGCAACTGAGTCTGCCTTCCGCCAGCTTCCTGGCCCGCGCCTTCCACCCGGCGATCATCCTCGCCCTCCTCGGCTCTGTCGACAGCCTCCTCACATCGCTCGTGGCCGACTCGCTGACCGGCACGCAGCACGATTCGAACCGCGAACTCGTCGGCCAGGGCATCGGCAACACGATCGCGGGCCTGTTCGGAGGGTTGCCGGGGGCGGGGGCCACCATGGGGACGGTCGTCAACATCCGCGCCGGCGGTCTCACGCGGATGTCCGGCGCCCTCCGTTCGGTCTTTCTGCTGGGGGTTCTGCTGGGCCTCGGCCAGTACCTGGAACCCATCCCCCATGCCGTGCTCGCCGGCATCCTGATCAAGGTCGGGTGGGACATCATCGACTGGCCGCTTCTGGCTCACATTCACCGCATTCGACGGGACCACCTGTTCGTGCTGGTGCTGACGCTCGCCCTGACGGTGTTCGTCGACCTCGTGACGGCCGTGGCCATCGGCCTCATCGTCGCGGGCATGGCGCACGCCCGGCAGATCGAGAGCCTCGAACTCGACAACGTGCTCTCCGTGCCGCTGCTGGACCGCGTGTTCTTCGAGGGTGCCGAGGGCGCGGACGCGGTGGACGAGTACTCGGCCCGGGTCGGCCTCGTCGCGCTCAGAGGCGCGTTCACCGTCGCGTCGTCCCACAAGCTGGTGAACGTGATCGGGAAGGACATCAAGGACCACGAAATCGTCATTTTCGACTTCTCCGACGCGAAGTACCTCGATGACAGCGCCGCCATGCTCATTCGTCAACTCCTCGGCGTTGCCGAGAAGAGCGGCACTCAGGTGATCGTGATGGCAGTGTCGGGTTCCGTCGAGAAGACGTTGCAAACGCTCGACATCCTCGCGGGTCTCCCCGACGGCCACGTCGTCGACACGATGGACGAGGCGCGCGAAATCGCGCTGGACCTCCTGAACCGCTAGCGGGGCGGGCCGATCCCGACGGAAAGAGTGACGGCGCTCGCCGAGTATCCGTAGTCGAGGAGGACGTCGGGGATTTCCACCGTCCACTCGGTGAGGGAGCGCGAGTAGCCGAGGCGCAGGTCCACAAGCCAGCCGCGGTGGAGCGTCAGGCCGATGCCGATCGACGACGGCCAGCGCGCCCGCTGCTCACGGCGTTCGCCCACCTCACCCGTCTCCGGGTTGACGCCGCTCGTCGCGAATTCGCTCCACATCCGGCGGACCCCGCCGAACACATAGCCCTCGGTCGAGCCGCTCACGGCGCCGAGGCCGAGGAGCACGTTGACGCCGACCCCGAACCGGTCGCGGAGGTCCCACTCGCCGGGCCACACATCGTGTGGTTCGCCGTTCGGGGTGGGCTCGATCATCCCCTCGATCATCCCCCGATTGACGAGCACGCCCTCGAATTCCAGGCCCGCGAGCAGGCCTCCGAGAACGCGTGTGCGGAGTCCCAGAGAAGGGTTGACCGCGAACGTCGGACCCGAGGCCCCCGTCGCGCTCTCGCTCGACCCGCCGCCCGCCGTCACGCGCTTGGAGTGTTCCGCCGAGAGCCAGCTCGTCTCGGGCGCCAGCCGCAGGAACACCTCGGACTGGGCGCGGACCGGCGGTGCGGCCAGCAGCGAGGCGCAGACAACGAGGGTTGTGGGTCCGGCGAACCGGATCACCGGGGCGCCGGTCCCCCGGTCGCCGCGACCACGCCGCAGTTGGTGAGAAGACGCTGCGCGTCCGCCTTGCCGGAGTCGGAGGGTCCGAGCTGGTTCTCGCCCTGTTCCTCGTCATCGTCGAGTCCCGCCAGAAGACCGATGTCGTGATCCGCGACCCTTGAGGCGACGACCCTGATATGCGTGTTGCCGGTAGCGGGATTGTCGAACACCGTCGCCGTGAGGACGTCGTGATGGGCGGCCCCGGTGATGAGTTCCTGTACGACGCCGGATGTCTGCCGGCGACCCCGCACGAACCCGGCCTCGAGGTTGCCGTCCTCGATCGTGTAGTCCATGAGGTTCAACTGCGCGACCGCACAGCGGTAGGCGGTTTCCAATTCCGACGGCGCGACGCCCTGGAAGGAGACCGGCGCGGTGGAGCAGCCCGCGAGCAGTAGCGGAAGGAGCGGAACGACACGACGGGTGACTCGATTCATGGTTCTCCAATCTTCCAGAGCGGCGTCCGGCGCGCCAGCGGAGTGTACACACCCGGGTTGCAGAAGGTCCGGAGCCCGGGCGACCATGTGAGCATGGTGCCCCGAACGCGTTCCGCGATTCTCCGCCCGGCCGCCACGCTCGCCGCGGTGATTCCAGGCCTGCTTGCCGCGAGTTCCTGCGGGCCGCAGACCGATTCAATTCCGGTCCGAGGGATCCCCAAGGTGCTGGTGATCGGGATTGACGGGGTTCGGCCGGACGTGCTGGCCGAAGAGCCGACGCCGGTCATGGACTCGCTCGCTGCCGGCGGCTGGTACACCGCGTCGGCGCGCACGACGACGCCCTCGGTGAGCGGGCCGGCCTGGTCCTCGATGCTGACCGGAGTCTGGCCCGGGAAGCACGGCGTGCTGGACAACGGCTTCGAGGGGCGCCGGTACTCGGAATATCCGGATTTTCTCACGCTCGCCGAGCGGGAGCGTCCCGCCCTCGCCACGTTCGCGGCCCTCGACTGGATGCCCCTCGCCTCGCTCGAAGGGGGCGGCCCCGCGCTCTCCGGCGCGATCGACACGCTGATCGCCGTGGATGGGTACGAACTCGGGTGGGCGGAGGCGGACAGCGTGATCGCCGCCCGCGCGGCGCGACATCTTGCCGCGGCAGAGGCGGATGCCGCGTTCGTCTACTTCGGGAATCCGGACGAGACGAGCCACCGGCACGGATCGATCGGGATCGAGTACCGTCACGCGATCTCCCTCTCGGACCGCCACGTCGGCTGGTTGCTCGAGGCGCTGCGGGCCCGGCCCACGTACGCAGATGAGGACTGGCTCGTGCTCATCAGCACGGATCACGGTCGGCGGGAGGATGGTGGCCACGGCGGAGATTCGCCGGAAGAGATGACGATCTTCATCCTTGCCGGCGGACCCGCGACCCGGAGTTGGGCTGCAGCCGGATCCGCGCCGGAATACATCGTCGATGTCCCGGCCACGGCGCTGGAGCACCTCGGCATCACGGTCGGCGCCGACGCCGCACTCGACGGGGAACCACTCGCCCGTGGCCGCGGCGACCCATAGACGGGCAACCCACCGGACGCTGGCGTGAGAAGCGGATCTCGCATCAGTTTGGGGCGAGGTGAGACTTACACCAGGAAACGGGGGATGAGATGTCCGAGATGAATCGTCGTGGCTTCATCGGTCGAGGCCTGAGCCTGGGCGCGGCGGCAGCCGTCGCCGGAGCCGTACCCGCGCGAGCGTCGGCGAGCGGATCCAGACCGTCCCTCTCTTCGAGCGGCCGGGCGACGACCCCGATGATGATCACCAGCCATACGAACGACACGGGGCGGCGCGCGGCTACGGCGGCGTGGCAGGTGCTGTCGGGCGGCGGGGCGGCGATGGACGCGGTCGAGCGCGGCGCGAACATCATCGAACTCGATCCCGACGGCACGGGCGTCGGCTGGGGCGGCCTCCCCAACGCAGAAGGGGTCGTGCAACTCGACGCGTCCGTCATGGACGGGGCCACATACAACGCGGGCTCGGTCGCGGGCATCGAGGGGATCCGTACTCCAGCTTCGGTGGCGCGGCTCGTCATGGAGCGTACGGACCACGTCATGCTGATCGGCGAGTATGCGCAGCGCTTCGCGGTCGGCTTCGGCTTCGAGGTGCAGGACCTGATGACGCCGAAATCGCGGGAGGTCTGGCTCCGCTGGCGCGAGCGTCTGTCCGACACCGACGACTGGGGCCCCCCGGACCACCTGCGCCGCCCGCGCGGCGGCTCCGGCGGCGGCTCCGGCGGTGGGCTCGCCCGCGCCGGATTCGGCGAGGCTGCCACGAGGCGCGAGGCGGAAGAGTGGGCGGAACTGCTCGACCTGCCCGGCCGGGACGGCCCCGACCGCGACTACGTGCTGGCCGAGGCCCTCATCCACCGTTACGGAACGACGAACGTGCTGGCGGTCGATGCGCAGGGGAACGTTTCGGGCATCACGACGACGAGCGGACTCGCCTGGAAGGTCCCCGGCCGCGTGGGCGACTCGCCGATCATCGGCGCCGGCCTGTACGTGGACAACGACATCGGCGCCGCCGCCGTGACCGGACGGGGCGAGGACGTGATCAAGTCGTGCGCCGGGTACTATATCGTCTCGCAGATGGGCGCGGGGCGCACGCCGCAGCAGGCCTGCGAGGACGCCGTGGCGATGATCCGCCACAAGTACCGGAACGTGGCGCCGGACTTCATCCCCTCCGAGAGGTTCGTCGCGATCAACAAGGACGGGGACCACGGCTGCGCCTGGATGCCCTTCCGGGACACGCCGCCCCGCATGACGGTGGCGAACGCGGACGGGATCCACACGTACGAGGGGGTGAGCGTCGCCGACTGACGAGGCGCCCGACCCGGATCCCGCGTCCGCCGTGTCCGAAGTGACCGTGATCGTCAGGGAAGCGGGTCTCGAGGATGTCGACCGCCTCGCACCGCTGTTCGACGGATACCGGCAGTTCTACCGGCAGTCGGCGGATCCGGAGGGCGCCCGCCGGTTCCTGGCCGAACGGCTCGGAGCCGGCGAGTCGCGCGTCTTCGTGGCGGAGACGGAGGACGGCTGGCCCCTGGGGTTCGTGCAGCTCTTCCCGTCCTTCTCCTCCGTCTCGATGAGACGGCTCTGGATCCTCAACGACCTCTTCGTCGCACCGGACGCACGCCGATCGGGGGTCGCGCGCGCCCTCATGGACCGCGCGCGGGAACTTGCGGTCGAAACCGGCGCCAAGGGCCTCATCCTGGAGACCGAGTCCCACAACGCACCCGCCAAGAGGCTGTACGAAGACCTGGGCTGGGCGCTCGACGGTACCGACCACTACGAGTTGCTCGTGTGAGACCCCGGGCGAACACTCCGCTTGGTGCGGTGGCTCCGGCGGTGCTGCTGCCCGCGCTGGCGGCCTTCGCCTGCGGCGCGGGATCGGCCGCGGGATCCGCGGATGAGGGATCCGCCGATGAGGGGCCCGGCCTGCATTTGCGACTGTCGCTGTCGACCGGCGAAGAGCCGCCGGAGGCCGCCGCGCCCGTCGTCCTCGAACTGACCGGCACGAACGACGGTGAATCCGCACTCGTCCTCGATTTTCCCGACGGCCAGCGCTACGACTTCGAGGTGATCTCGGAGGATGGGGTCGTCGTCTGGCATTGGGCCGAGGGCAGGTTCTTCGCGCAGGTGCTGGGACGCGAGACGCTCGAACCCGGTGCCTCGCTGCACTGGACCGGGAGAATCGAAGCAGGGCTTCCGGCCGGCGTCTACCGCGTCATCGCCACACTCACCACGGTGGAGCCGCATGCCATCGAGGCCACGCTCACCGTCCTTCCCCGGAGCTAGCGACCATTGAACGACATGATGCCGACGGGGCTCGCGACGGGCCCCGACGCACTTGAACCCGACCTCCTGCGCGCCGTCTCGTTCGACGCGGGGTGGTCCCTGCTCGAACGCTTCTCGACGCTCGTGCGCGAGTCCGGGAGCGACGACGAGCACGTCGCCGCCGAGTATATCGCCGCCGAGCTGGGCCGGATGGGCGTGCCGTTCGAGATGCACGAGCCCGACCTCTACCTCTCCCTCCCGCGCGAGTCGTCGGTGGAGTGGAGCGGCGGGTCGATGCGGGCCAAACCGCCGTCCTTTGCGGTCCCGACGCCGGAAGGCGGGCTCGAAGGGGAACTCGTCTACGTTCCGGCCGCGGCCGCGACGGGGCAACGAGACCTGTTTGCCAGGCGGCTTGGCGACGATCTGCCCGACGTGGCCGGCAAGATCGTGCTCAGCGACGGATTCGCGATGCCGGGCATGGTCTCGGCCTTCGAGGCGGCGGGGGCGGCGGGACAGATCTTCATCAACCCCGGGCGGAACATCCACTGGGGGATCTGCACGTCGATCTGGGGCACGCCGACGACCGGGAACCTCGCCGCGAAACCCGGGACGCCCGTGGTCGCGATCAACAACCCCGACGGCGAGCGACTGAAGGGGGCGGTGGGCGAGACCGTCCGCCTCGAAGTCCGGCTGGATGAGGGCTGGTATCCGTGCAAGCTGCCCGTGGCGCACATCGCCGGCGCCTCGGAAGAGTTCATGCTCGTGCATGGGCACTACGACTCGTGGGACGTCGGGATCGGCGACAACGCCGTCGGCGATGCGACGCTGCTGGAGCTGGCCCGGATCTTCCATGCGGAGGCGGGGCGGCTGAAGCGCTCGCTGCGCATCGCCTGGTGGCCCGCGCACTCGACCGGGCGCTACGGCGGCTCCACGTGGTATGCGGATACGCACGCGCTGGAACTCCGCCGGCGCTGCGTGGGCGCGATCAACATCGACTCGCCGGGCTGCTGGCACGCGACGGAGTACGACGACGTGATGTGGATGGCCGAGGCGGGGCCGCTGTGTGCGCACGCGATCGCGGACGTCACGGGAAAGACCGCGAAACGGCTGCGGCCGCTGCGGGCCGGCGACTATTCCTTCAATCAGATCGGCCTCACCTCGTTCTACATGCTGCTCTCGAACATCCCGGCGGACGAGCGCGCGGCGCTCGGCTTCTATCCCACGGGCGGCTGCGGGGGCAACATCGCGTGGCACACCGAAGACGACGGGATGGCCGTCGCCGAACGGGAGAACCTCGAGCGCGACCTGGGCGTCTACGTCGCGTCGATCGTGCGCGTGCTCAACTCGCGGATCCTGCCGTACGACTTCCGCGAGACCGTCTCGGAACTGGCGGGGTACGTCGACGATTATGTGGAGGCGGCCGGGGACCTGCTCGACCTCGGTGCGGTCCGCGCCGAACTCGAAGCGCTGGGAGCCGCGCTGGACGACCTCTACGGCGCTATCGGACGGAGTCGACCGGATTCGACGGCGGCGGGGGCCGTGAACGCGTTGTTCCTCGAGTTGTCCCGCATCCTGGTGCCGATCGGCTACGCGGAGGGAGGGCCATTCGACCACGATCCCGCGTTGCCACGGACGCCGGTCCCGCGCCTGGCCCGCGCGGCCGAGTTGCCGGGCCTCGCGGAAGCCGGCTCCGACATGCTGCCCTTCCTCGTGAACGAAGTGCGCCGCGAGGCGAACCACGTGGCGAACGGGTTCCACGAGGCGGCCCGGGCGGTGGGACGCGTGCTGGCGCAGTTGGCCGCCTCGGCGCCGGCGGGGTGACGGGGGTGCGACGCGCGAGGGGAGAGCCGGCGCGGGCGTCGGCGGCGGCGCTGGCGCTGTTGGCGGCGCTGGTGGGCCTGTCCGCCGCGACGCCGGCGGCGGCGCAGACGACGGACACGGTATTCGTCCGTCTGGCTGTCGACGGCGCGGCCCACGTTCGACAGGCTCTCGAGCCGGAGGCCGGCGCGGTACGGGCCTTCGCCATCCGGATCGAGCATCAGACGCTTTCGCTGGTGGAGATGGAGCGGGGCGGCGCGCCGCTGCCGGTCGCCGACGCCGCGCTGACCCCGGTCGATGGGGCGTACCGCATCGACGTCGTCTCCGACGCGCCTGTCGTCGTGTCCTACACCGTCCGGAATCCGGTGCGCGGACGGCTGGACCGGATCCCCCTGTTTGTCGCCGGACGGGAGGCCGAGGAGACCGTCGTTCAGGACGTCACGGCGCCGTGGCTGATTCGGCTGGAAGGGGATCCGGACGTACTCGATGCGCTGGACCTGTCGACCAGCCTGCCGCGCTTTGTTCGGGCCGGCGATGACGTCGTGACGGCCACTCTGTCGAGCGTGCCGGGGCTGCTCCGGCTGTCCCGCGGGGGCGCCCTCTCGTTTGCGCGTCTCGCCGATCTCGTGGTCCTCGCGCTGTTGCTGACCGGCGCGATCTGGACGTGGCGGAACGCGCGAGTCCGCCGCGAAGGCGCCGGGACCGCGCGATGACGATCATCCTGATCGCGGCGGGCTTCTTCGCCCTCGGCCTCACTGTGATCCTCCTCTTCCGCAAGACCATCCGGGCCGACGACGAACTGGACCGCCGCTGGGCCGAGGTCGTCGCACAGCGCGCCACGCGCGGCGCCTCGCCGGCCCCCGACGAGCCGGCCGAACCCGCCGAACCGACATGAGCAGCGTCTTCTTCGTCGTGCTCGGCGTCTACGTGGCCATCATCATGGGCATCGCGATCTGGAGCTACTTCCGGACCGAGACCGAAGTCGACTTCCTCGCCGCCGGCCGCTCGATCGGCCCCATCGTCGGCGGGGCGGTCCTTGCCGCCACGCAGATCTCCGCCGGCACTTTCGTCGGCACCGCCGGCCGCCACTACCTGGCCGGCGTCTCCTGGGTTTTTCCGTGGCTCGGCCTCTGGACGGGGTGGCTCGTGTGCGCCTTCTTCGTCGCCCCGAAGCTGCGGCGCCTCGGCGCGCTCACCGTGCCCGACTACATCTCCGCCCGCTACGGCAGCCCGAAGGCGGGCGCCCTCGCGGGCGTTCTCATCGTCGTCGCCTACACGATCTATCTCGTGGCGCAGTTCCAGGCGGGTGGCGAGATCGCGGAGGTCGTGTTCGGGATCCGCCCGCTCACCGCGATGCTCATCATCGTCGCCTCGACCGCGCTCTACACGCTCCTCGGCGGAGTCCGGTCCAGCTCCTACATCGATTTCCTGCAGACGCTGATCATGGTCGCGGCGCTGATCGTCGCGGTGCCGGTTCTCCTCAACCAGGTGGGCGGCGGCAGCCCGATGGTGGCGGTCGAGCGGTCGCTCGACTTCCTCGACACGCTCGATGACCGTCTCGTGGGCTGGTACTACTCGCCACGCGAACTCCTCGCGTTCGCGATCGCGTTCGGACTCTCCATCGCGGCGGCGCCGTACGAACTCACCCGCTTCTACTCGATGCGGGACGAGCAGACGGTGCGAAAGGCGATCTTCGTGGCGATCGGCTTCCAGGTCGTGATCGCGACCAGCATCATGTCCATCGGCATGCTCATGCGGGTCCTGTTCCCGAACCTTCCGTCCCAGGATCAGGCCACCGCCACCATGGCGCTGCACGTCCTGCCGCCCGTGGTCGGCGCGCTGCTGCTCGTCGCCATGCTGTCGGCGATCATGTCGACCGTGAACTCGATCCTGCTCGTCACCGGCGCCGGCGTCGCCCACGACCTGTACGGGAAGTTCATCCGGCCCGACGCGAGCCAGAAGCACCTCGTGAACGCGAACCGGGTCGCCATCGTCGTCCTCTCTCTCATCCCCCTCTTCTTCGCGCTGCAGAAGCTGGGGGATGTCCAGGGCATCGTGCTCGAGCAGGCGAAGTTCATCGCTTCCTTCTTCTTCGTCCCCATCGTCATCGGCCTCAACTGGCGGCGGGGGACGGCGAAGGGCGCTGTCGCCTCCATGATCGGCGGTTTCCTCGCCTGTCTTGTGTGGACGCTCTGGTTCCAGGAACACTACTTCCCCCTGTACGGGATCGACTCCGTCGAACTGGGTGTCGGCGCGAGCCTCATCCTCTTCATCATGGTTTCGCTGATGACGAAACCGAATCCGGGCCAGACGCTGGAGCCGTTCTTCGGGGACAAGTGACCTGTCGGCCGCGACCTCGGCGGCGGGTCCGCCAACCATACGGAGACTGTGAATGTCGGACGTACTGAACCGCCTCGTGGAGGAGTTGAACGCGGGTACGGTCCGGGTGGTGGATCTCACGATCCCTCTTGGTCCCGATACCGTCGTCATCGATCTTCCTGCCATGTTTGCGCCGTCAAAGGGAGTGACGATCGAGCAGATCTCGAGGTATGACGACGACGGGCCGGCCTGGTACTGGAACAACCTCACGCTCGGCGAGCACACGGGGACGCACTTCGACGCTCCGATCCACTGGGTGACGGGGAAGGATGTGCCCAACGGGACGACGGACACGATCCCGCCGCGGAAGTTCGTCGGCCCGGCGTGCGTCATCGACGTGGAGGCGGAGGTGGAGGCGGATCCCGATTTCCTTCTCACGCCCGCCGGGCTCGAGGCGTGGGAGGCGGAGCACGGACGGGTGCCCGAGGGCGCCTGGGTCTTTCTGCGCACCGGGTGGAGCCGGAGGGAAGGGAAGGAGGCGTTTCTCAACGTGTCGGAAGACGGCCCGCACTCGCCGGGTTTTCACCAGGAGACTTCGGCGCTGCTGGCCCACGACCGCGCGGTGCTCGGGGTCGGAGTGGAGACGGTCGGCACCGATGCGGGTCAGGCGGGAGGGTTCGATCCGCCGTTCCCGAACCACGGGATCATGCACGGGGCGGGGAGGTTCGGCCTCGCGAGCCTGTGCAACCTCGACCGGTTGCCCCCGACGGGTGCCGTGGCGATCGCCGCCCCGCTCAAGATCGTGGATGGGAGCGGGAGCCCGCTGCGCGTGATCGCGCTGGTCCCGGCGTAGCGAGCGGGGAAGGGAGCGCGGGATGGACGACGCCGAGCGGCAGCGATCCGCCTACCGGAAGGTCCTGAAGGCGCTGGACGAGGCGATCTTTTGCCTGCAGCGGGAGTCCCCGGAGGAGCCGCAAGACCACAATGCGGAGCAGCAGGGGACCTTCCGCCTCGGAGAAGCGGGCGGGATCGCGTTTTCCAGTCATTTTGCGGGGACCGACTCCGGGGCGCTCTTCGATGAGATCTCCGACGCGATCGAGGAGGAAGACCTGGACGGGATCCGTCAGGTCCGGAGCGTCGTCGAATGGAGGTTGCGATCGGGCGACGACGCCGCTGACGGCGTTTCGGGGGAGGATGCGTTCGACTGGGATGCGGGCTATCTGCAGTTCCTCGCCGTCCTCAACGAGTCGCGGCGAGCGCGTGAGGACGGCGACGCTCATCGATACTGGATCATGGCGGGCTTCCTCGCCGGCCTTCTTCAGCGGGATGGAACGCCGGGGCAGCACGAGCGCGGGGCCTTGAGCGACGCGGTTATCGCCGCCTGCAACGAGGGCTGGGGAGAGACCCTGTGGATGGAGTGGGAGGCGATCCGGGACGAGTGGCTGGCCGGGGACTCGCCGCGAGCCCCGGAGGACCCGGACCTTCTCCTCAGGTGGCTCGGCCTGCGGCTGGCCGCGGCCGAATCGTTGGCGGACTCGCTCGTTTCGGGCCACGTCGCCGCGACGAACGACGACCGAAGAGAGGGGGAGCCGGACGACGGGGCGCGCTTCCTGCGCTGCGAGCGCTCCACCCGCCGCGCGCAGAACTTCGGCGCGAGAATCGCGCGCCGCGCCGCGGACGAGACTCGGTAACCCGCAGGCTGGAAGGCGGCGGTCTGGCCACAGGTCAAGGTTGGACCAAGGTTCAGAGATCGACGAGGAGCCGGACCAGGTACCCGTAACGCGAGGAGGCTTCAGTGGCGGACAACGGAAACGCAGGCAGGGCCGTCAACGTGGCGTCGATTCTGCTCGCGCTGCTCTTCCTTCTGAACGGCGGGATGAAGATCGCCGGGATGATGGTCGACCAGTTTGCGGTGTGGGGCTACCCGGCGTGGTTCCAGTACCTGATCGGCGTCGTGGAGGCGCTGGCCGGGGTCGGGTTCCTGAGACGTCCGACGCGGTTCCTGGCGGCTGTCGTCGTAGTCCCGATCATGGCGGGCGCGATCTACACCCTCGTGAGGGCGGGGGCGGCGGCGCAGGCCGCAGTTCCGGCCGTGGCGCTGCTGCTCGCGCTCTTCGTAGCGAAAAAGTCGCGCTAGACCGGGCTGAGGCCCGTTCGGGGCCGGCGTGGACGTTCCCGCGGGAACGTCGTTCGGTCAGTCGCTTTCGGCGGTCTCCAGCATTTGGTCGTCCACGAGGCGGACGACACGGACGCGCGGAATGTCGAATTCGTCCCGTTCGATGTAGGCCAGCAGGCCGTCCGGCCCGAACGCGGCCGGAATGCGGAGTCCATCCGGGGCGATGGTGCCGAAGTACTGCCCGTCCGCCGTGAGAATGTCCGTGGGACCGGTCTCTCCCGGCAGGGCGGAGCGCTGGACCCAGATGCGGTCGCTCCGGTCCACGGCCAGACTCGAGATGACAGGGATTTCGTCCGGGAAGGTCATGTTTTCGATCCGATCTTCGCGCATGCGGCGCATCGCCTCCGAATCGGGACCGATGGACCCGCCGCGGCCGGCGGCTCCGCCGATCGCGATGCTCGTCACGACGAAGCTGCCGCCTCCGCCTCCGCTCCGGCCTTCCGCCAGCGCCGCAAGCCGGTGCTCACGCTCCGCGTCCTGGATGCCGCCGGTCACGGCGACGGGGGGGATCGGCCGTTCGAGCGTGCCCACCACCTGGCCCGAGAGGTCGAGGATCTTGATCCGGTAGCCGACCGAGTCCGCGAGGGCGATGCGCCCATCCCGGAAGACGCCGAGGCTCAGGGGGAGGGAGAAGGCCTCCAACCCCGTCATGACCATCCGAATGTTGCCGGTCTCCGTCTCCGTCTCCTCGACGGGCGGCCGCGCCCACGCGGTGTAGAAGTCCTCCTGCGTTCCGTCGAGCCGGAACCGGCCGATGGGCCGACCCGCCGGTTCCTCTTCCTCGCCTCCTCCCATGAGTGCGGCGAGAGATCCGCCCAGGAGCCCTGCGGAGAGGAGGCTGTGATCCGGCATCGCATACATTTGAGGCCCCGGCATCCCGGTCTGGAACGTGAAACCGGCCTCCTGGAACGATGCACCGTCGGGGCTGAAGACCTGTATGCCGCGACCCATGTCGTTGACGGCGATCCGCCCATCATCGAGCACCGCCAATCCCGTCGCCTGGCTGAGTTCCCCGGGGCCCTCGCCCTTGTTCGAAATCGTCCGCACGAACTCGCCGCTCGGGTCGACAACGACGACGTGGCCGGCGTCATTATCGAGGATGAAGAGCGAGCCATCGTCCCCAAAAGCGACGCCCGCGAGGCTTCCGAACATCTCCCACGCGGCCCCGTCGAGCACGCCGACGGTGTACACCTCCTCCACGCTGGGCGCGAGGGAGATGTCGGGGCTGTCGAGCCCCGCGGCGGACGGCCCGGCGTCCCCTCCGCAGCTCACGGCCGCAAACGGGAGCGCGATCAGGACGAGATGACGCGTACGGCAGCGGGCCTTGTGCACGAGGTTCCCTCCAGTGGAAGCAGGCGACCGACCTGACGCCGCCTGTGACAGTGGAGACCGGGGCCACGGTTGCCCGCCGGCCCCGGAGTCGCCCCTGCGAGCCCGCGACCGGTCGGGCGGCGATCCGCTACGTCGGCAGCCGGCGCGCGGTCCCACGGCGGAGTCCAGGGATCAGCGCCGGCGTAGTGGCCTGATAGTCGCGATACATCGGGTATTTCGACGCGGAGATGGATTCGGTGAGGCGCATGGACGGAATGATCAGCGCCGTGAGCAGGATGAAGCCGAGTCCCGTCCAGTGGAGCCATTGGCCGGAAGCCGAGACGGCGAACAGGTAGAACACCCACCACATGCCCAACTCGCAGAAGAAGTTGGGATGGCGGCAGTAGCGGAACAGCCCGGAGGTCATGAACGGCTGTGCCACGTCTTCGCCGGCCGCGATGCGCCGTTTCTTGCCCTGCTGGAAGCGCCACATCTGCTCGTCGGCCACGGCCTCGCCGACGAAGAGCACGAGGAACACCGCGGCTGTGAGAAAATCCAGCCAACCCAGCGGCGTCTCGCTCCACACGGCCGCCTGGTGCACCGGGGAGGTGAACCACCAGATGAGCAGCATCTGCCCGAAGCTGATGAACGTGAGGTTGAGGACCTGTATGCCAACGGGTCCCGTCTTCTCCCGAACGGTGGCCCAGCGGTAATCCTCGCCGCCCGGCTGGTATCCGCCCTTGCGCGCGAAGTTGAAGGTCAGACGTGCGCCCCAGAGGACGACGAGGGCGGTCATGAGGTTCACGCGGGGCGACGCGAAGTCCGTCCCGAAGGCCACGATGAGGCAGTACGCGGCCGGGCATATCGACCACAGGCGGTCGATCCACGAGAACTCGCGCGTGACGACGCCCAAGAGCCAGACCAGCGCGGCGAGGATCAGGCACAGGTCGAGCGCGGCGCCGAAGGGCGTACCCCTCAGCGGGTGCGCGATGAGATTGATGTCGACCACGCGCTACCGTCCCCTCGGCTGTTCAGCCTCGATGCAAGGTCATGTGGCGGTCAGGCGTCGCACCAATGCCTGCAGCCATTCGCTCACGGCTTGCACTTCCTCCCGGAGTTCCGCGTGCCGCTCGTAGGCGTCGGCGCCCGGCGCCTGGTCGGCCCGCCCGGTCATGCCGGCGAGATAGTTGAGCTGGCTGAGGAGCATGGGGCGCGGATAGCTGCCCTCCGCGTCGCTCACGCGGGCATCGAGTTCGTCCAGCTCCGCGGCGAGTTCGTCGAGCGTCTCGTTGCGGCCGCCACCGGCGTCCGCGCGCGCCTCCGCGATGCGCTCGCGCAGGTCGTCGATGCCGTCCGCGACCTCACGGGCCTCCGCCTGCGTCTCGCGCACGGCGAGGTTGAAGCGGTACTGCTCCTCGAGGTCGGCCACGGTCACCCCCTCCGCCGCCACCCGCGGGTCGATCCGCAGTTCGAGCCCCGTCTCGGCCGTCACGTCGCCCGCCGAGAGGCGGACCGTGTACTCGCCCGGCGGCACGACCGGCCCGCCGCGGCCCTCGCCCTGCGAGCGCAGGTCCCAGCGCAGCCGGTGCATGCCCGGTGCCGATGAGACCCCTCGCATGGCCCCGCCGCGCGGCGCCATGCGCTGCATCGCCGGTCCCCCCGCCCGGGCCGCGCCGCCGCCCCCGCCACTGGCGTAGGAGCGGATCACCTCGCCGCCCTCGTCGAGGATTTCGATTCGCACCGTCTCGTCGGGTCCGAGGTCCGGCGAGATCCAGTAGCTGATGTCCGCGCCCGCGCCGCGGTAGTCCGGCCGCGCCGTATTCGAGGCCCATTCGAAGCCCGAGTTCCGTCCGGGCCGCGTGCGGTACTGCGGCCGGCCCTCGAACAGGTGCGCCCCGCCCCCTTCCGCGACCGATCCGTCCGCGCCGATCTCGTGCAACGGCGTGACATCGTCCAGCACCCAGAACCCCCGGCCCATCGTCGACAGCGCCAGGTCCTGCCGGTATACCTCGATGTCCGTCACGGGCGTCAACGGAAGATCGAGCTGGAACGACTGCCACGTCGCCCCGTCGTCGAAGGAGATGAAGAGCCCGAACTCCGTCCCCGCGTACAGGAGGCCCTCGCGGTCCGGATCCTCGCGCACGACCCGCACGGGCACGTCCGCCGGAATACCGTTCGTCCCATCGGTGAGACGCGTCCACGTCTCCCCCGCGTCGTCCGTCCGGTAGACGTAGGGTTGGAAATCGCCGAGCAGGAAGCGGTATCCGGCTACGTACACCTTGTCCGGATTGTGTCGGGAGATGTCGATCGAGTTGATGCGGCCCTCCGGCGGCATGTCCGCCGGCGTTACGTTCTCCCAGGACTCGCCGTCATCGAGCGTCACGTACACCGGGCCGTCGTTCGCCCCCGTCCAGATCACGTCCGGGTCGTGCGGCGAGGCCTCGATCACGTACAGCGTGGAATAGTGCTCCTCTCCCGTCGCGTCGCGCGTGATGGGCCCGCCCGACACCATCTGGCGCTCCGGCGGGAACGCCGTGAGGTCCGGCGAGATCCGCTCCCAGGTGCGGCCCCCGTCCATCGTCCGGTGCACGTACTGCGAGCCGTGATAGACGAGGTTCGGGTCGTGCGGCGAGACCTCGATGGGCACAACGCGCTGGAAGCGGTAGGGAAGGTTGGCGGGGTTCGTGCCGTACATGTTCACCGCGCCGACGTAGTACTGCTGCTCCTGGCCGGTACGCTGGTTGTAGACCCCGAACCGCCCCTTGCAGTTCGCGTAAACCACGTCGGGATCGCCCGGCTTCGGCACGGCGGGACCCGTCTCGCACCCGCCCGGCGAGCGCCAGTAGGCGTCCGGACCGCCCGGAGCGGAGAGGGAAGGCTGCCGGCTCGGCACGGCGACCGTGAACGCATCGTCCTGCTGCCCCGCGTAGAGCCAGTAGGGAAAGCGGTCATCCACATCGACCTGGTAGAGTTCCGCGGTGGGCTGGTTGTTGACCGGCGACCACGTCTGTCCGCCGTCGAGCGTCACGACCCCGCCGCCGTCGCTCCCGTGCACCATGATCCGCGGGTCGTCCGGGTTGATCCACAGATCGTGGTCATCACCATGGACATTCGGAATGGTACTGAAGGTCCGCCCCCCGTCCGTCGACTTCCAGGTGGACAGGTTCAGGACATAGAGGACATCCCCGTCCGTCGGGTCCGCGATCACGTTCGTGAAGTAGAACGGCCGGTGCATGAGCTGATTCCGAGGGTCGTCGTTGATCAGCTCCCACGTCTCTCCCGCATCGTCCGAGCGGTACAGGCCCTCGATCGGTTCCGGCGCCTCCACGAGCGCGTACACGCGGTCGGGCATGTCCGGCGAGACGGAAAAGTCGACCTTGCCGATGAGGCCGTCCGGGAGCCCCGCCGTGATCCGCCGCCACGTGTCGCCCCCGTCCGTCGTCTTCCAGATCCCGTCTTCGTCGCTCGCGCCGGAGATGATCGACCACGGATGCCGTTGCGCCCGCCACATTGCGGCGTAGATGACGTCGGGATCCGCCGGATGAAACTCGAGATCGACCGCCCCGACGGAATCCGAGGTGAAGAGGATGCGCTCCCAGTCGAGGCCGCCGTTCGAGGAACGATAGACGCCTCGCGTCTCATTGTTGATGAAGGGGTTCCCCATCGCGGCCGCATAGACGAGGTCGGGATTGTCCGGGTGGGCCTTCACGGACGGGACCTGGCCCGCGTCCTCGAGTCCGACGTGGTCCCACGTCTCTCCCGCATCCGTCGACTTATGAATGCCCTTCCCGATGATGATGTTCGAGCGGATGCCGTCCGAGCCCGTCCCCACGTAGATGACGTTCGGATCCGAGTCCGCGACTTCGATATGGCCGATGGAGGGAGACCGAAAATATCCGTCGGAGATATTCTCCCACGTCATCCCGTAGTTCGTCGTCTTCCACACGCCTCCGCCCGTCGCCCCCTGGTAGAACGTGTGGGGATGGGAACGGTGGCCCTCCACCGCGGTGACGCGGCCGCCGCGCGAGGGGCCGACGAAGCGGAAGGAGAGGCCGCCGAAGAGGCTGGGGTCGACGGTGTCCGCGGCCGGGGCCGGGTTCCGGACGCCGGCCGGAAGTTCACCGGCGCTCGCGCCATCCTGTGCGGCAAGGGGCCACGCGAGAGCGGCGACGGCCGCCAGAGGTGCGAGCACGGTTCGTGTTCCGGTCATCGGGACGGGGAATCGCATGTCTGCTCCTGAGTTATCGCGTCTTTACGATCGCTTCGCCGGCGAGCGCGTCTGTGAAGCGGCCCTCGTCGATCGCGAGCGTACCATTGACGAGGGAGTACTCGACGCCCTCGGCGAGACCGTGCGGGTCGTCGTATTCGGCGGTGTCGCGGAACCGTTCGAGGTCCACGACAATGATGTCGGCGACCGCGCCGGGTTCGAGGACGCCGCGGCCTTCGATGCCGTACACGCGGGCCGGCAGCGCCGTCATGGCGTGAATCGCCTGTTCGAGCGTGGTGACGCCTTCCTCCAGCACGTACTTGCGGATCCGCCGCGGAAAGGCGCCGAAGCCGCGCGGGTGCGGGTGTCCTTCGCCCGGCACCCAGAGCGAACCGTCGGACGACGTCATCATCCAGGGCTGCGTCATGAAGCGCTCGATGTCCTCGTCGTTCATGTTGAAGGACGTGAGGCCGGTGCCTCCGCCTCCGCCTCCACGGGCCTCCACGAGCAGGGCGAGCGCGGTTTCGATCGCGTCCATCCCGCGTTCCTCGGCGACGTCGGCAAGCGTCCGGCCCCCGTGCGGACCGCCTTGCAGCATGAGCCGATCCGCGCCGCCGCGGCGGTCGAGGTTCTCCCACATCTCCGGCACGAGCCGGGCGCGCTCGCCGGGATCCTCGATGCGCGCGTACAGATCGCCGCCCTCGCCCGCGAGGGCCCAGCGCGGGACGAGGGCCCCGATGATGCTCGTGCCGGAGGCTCCGTAGGGATACTGATCCGCGTAGACCGCGAGACCCTCTGCCCGGGCCGCCTCGATGCGGCGGACGACTTCGGCGGACTCGCCCCAGACGCGCGGGCCGAGCGCCTTGATGTGCGTGACGACGCCCGTGATGCCGGAGCCACGCGAGATCTCGATGACTTCGTCCACGGCCCCGAGCAGGCCGATCGAATAGTCCGACTCGTCGCGGATGTGGCTCTGATACACGCCCCCGTACCCGGCCGCGATCTTCGCGAGTTCGACGACCTCGCCGGTGGGGGCGTACGAGCCCGGCGAATAGTAGAGGCCGGAGGAGAGCCCGAAGGCGCCTCCGTCCATCCCGTCGCGCACCATCGTCCGCATGCGGTCGAGTTCCTCGGGAGTGGCCTCGCGTGCCTGCATCCCGAGTACCGCGCGGCGGACGCTCCCGTGCCCGACCAGCTGCCCCACGTTCACCCCGACGCCCGGGTCCCGGATCCGCGCGCGCTGGTCGGCGAAGTCGACCGTGCCGCCGCCGTCGGGGTTCGCGAAGATCGTCGTGATCCCCTGCGCGAGGAGCGGCCGCGCGGTGCGAAGTTGGTCGCGCAGCAGCGCCGGCATGGCGTGAGAGTGCGTATCGATGAAGCCGGGGAACACGTGCCGCCCGTCCGCGTCGATCACCCGGTCGGCCGTCGCCGCGCCGAGTTCGCCCACGGCCGCGATCCGTCCGCCGTCGATCGCGACATCCCCCGCCCGGGCCGGACTCCCGGAACCGTCGACGAGGGTGCCGCCGCGGATGATGAGGTCGTAGCTCTGCGCGCCGGCAGGGCCGGCGGCCCACCAGCCGGTGAGAAGCGCGGCGGCGGTGACAAAAGTTCTGGCCGCCCGGGCGGCGTGGCGGCGTGCAGTCGGGAAAAGCATGTTGTAGCTCATACGGTCGAATCTGTCGGCCCGGATGCGAACCGCACAAGCAAAAGCGTACGCAGACAAGCCCACCGGAGGCACTCATGCGCCCGAATCGACTTCCGCTGTCGTCTCTCACGTTCGCCGGGATCGCGGCCGTCCTCGCCCTCGCGGCCGGGACCGCCCTCGCCACGCCGATATCGGTCGAAGCGCAGGCGTTCGAGGACGCGCGCGGGAACATGTCCATCGCCCTCGCCGGCGACGCGATCATCTCGCGGAAGATGTCTCCGTATCGGGAGCCCGAGTTCCTCGCCCTGCGAGACATCATCGAGGGCGCGACCACCGCGTTCGTGAACCTCGAAATCCTGTTCCACGACTACGAGGACGACGTGATCCCCGCAGCGGCCAGCGGCGGCACGTACATGCGCGCGGAACCGGAAATCGCGCACGAACTCGCCTGGTTCGGCTTCGACATGGTGAGCCTGGCGAACAACCACACGATGGACTTCGGCGCCGGCGGTGCGCGGCGCACGGTGGCGGCGGCGGAGGCAGCCGGCCTCGCCGTCGCCGGATTCGGCGAGAACCTCGCGCGGGCGCGGTCCCCGGCCTACGTGGACACGCCCGGCGGACGGGTCGCGCTGATCTCGATCGCCTCGACCTTCGCCGACGCGATGCGGGCGGGCCACCAGCGGCCGGATGTGCGGGGGCGTCCCGGGCTGAGCCCGATCCGGTACGAGCGGCACGTGACCGTGACCGCCGAACAGATGGCCGGCCTCCGGGACGCGCTCTCGGTGGCGGGTCGCGGCGGCGGCTCCGGCCCGCGGCTGAACTTCGGCGGCATGACCTTCATGGAAGGATCGAAGCCGGGGGTGAAGACGGTGCCGCACGCCGGGGATCTGGCGGAGATCATCGAAGTCGTGAAGGAAGCGCAGCGGCAGGCCGAGTGGGTCATCGTCACGAGCCACTCGCACGAGGGCGCGGATCGTCGCGAGGTGCCGGCCGACTTCCTCGTGGACGTCGCCCGGGCGGTCGTCGACGCGGGCGCGGACATGTTCGTGGGCCACGGCCCCCACATCCTGCGCGCGGTCGAGATGTACCAGGGCAAGCCGATCTTCTACTCGCTGGCGAACTTCGCCATGCAGAACGAAACGATCGAGTTCCAGCCACAGGACAACTACGAGGCCCAGGGGCTGGGGTACGCCGACCTTCCGGGCCGGTTCCAGGATGTGCGGATCGAGCGGGCCGGCGCGTCTTCGTTCCCGGCCGGGAAGGGGTTCTGGGAGAGCGTCGTCCCCGTCGTCGAGTACGAGGACGGGAAACTGAAGGAGATCCAGCTCCACCCGATCACCATGGGCTGGCAGTTGCCGCGTCCGGTGCGCGGGCGGCCGATGATGGCGGACGATGCGCTCGGACAGGAGATCCTCGAGGGTCTCGCGAAGCTCTCCGCCGAATTCGGAACGACGATGACGATCGAGGACGGCGTCGGCGTCATCCGGCCCTGACGCGCAGCGCCGCGTCAGACGGGAGTCGGGGCGATCTTCTTGCGGGGCGGGGGATAGGCGCGCGGGGACGGCCGCACGCCGGTGGCGGCGAACGATTCCGCGGCCTTGAGCGCGGCGAGCACCGGGTTGATGACAGGCACCCCGAGGCGCTCGCCGAGCTTCCGCGCCACGTCGAGGAACCCCATCGTCATGCAGCCGAGCACCAGCGTGTCGGCGCCGGCGCGCAGCGCCGCGTGAGCCTCGGTTTCGAGCGTCTCGAGCACTTGCTCCGCGCGCTGCCGCAGTTCGAGCACCGGAACGTCCACCGCCCGGATGTCCGCCACGAGCCCTTCGAGGCCGTAGCCCCGCAGCTGACGGCGGATCGCCGGTATGACCTCCTCGACGACCGTGATGATCGCGAAGCGCTGTCCCATCTGCGCCGCGGCGAGCGCTCCGGCCTGGCCCGGGCCGATGACGGGGAAATCGACGAGTTCACGGGCCGGGGCGAGGCCGGGGTCGCCGAAACACCCGATGATCATCGCGTCGAACCCCTCCGCCTCGAGACGCGGCGCCGCTTCGAGAATGCCCGGCACCGAGAGATACTCCTCTGCGGACGACTCGACCGACGCGGGGCCGTTCGCCGTCTCGCGAACGACGGCTTCCGTCCCGTGAAAGGCATGCTCGTTGAGGAAGGCCTGGCGCCGGACGAGTTCCTCCGGCCCGAGGGGGCCGCGGGACATCGGTCCGGGAAGAAAATAGACGATGCGCATGGTCGGATCCGTGGGCTTCAAGCTCCTGGATTGGTTGAACGGAAGATGGGGCGGAACGCAGCCGGATGGAACACGGCGGGATGACGGGCGTGCGGCTCGAACCGGGAGACTTCGCTCTCCTGCGGGGAGATGAGGGGGAGGGCACGCGGCTCGCGATGTCGATCCTCGCCCGCATGGCCGACATCGTCGGGGCCCGGGAACTGCTCGATATCACGGCGGCGCACATCGATTCGTCGCTCTACCAGGGGCTTGCCACGCTCGAGTTCGCGGAGCGTCTGGCGGAAGGCGGCGCCCGGGTACGGGTGCCTACGACGCTCAACGTGTCGGGCGTGGACGAACACGGCTGGCGTGAGTGGGACGTGGCCGAATCCTGGGCGGAACCGGCGCGGCGCCAGATGGAGGCGTACGAGGCGATGGGCTGCGAGCCCACCTGGACCTGCGCGCCCTACCAGACGCAGCCGCGGCCGGGCTTAGGGGAGCAGGTCGCGTGGGGCGAGTCGAGCGCGATCGTGTTCGCGAACTCGGTGCTGGGCGCGCGTACGGAGCGCTATCCGGACCTGCTGGACATCTGCTGCGCCGTCACGGGCCGGGCCCCGGCCGCGGGGCTCCATCTGACCGGAAACCGGGCGGGACAGGTGCTCGTCGACCTCTCCGGCGTTCCGCGCCGACTCGCGGAGGAGCCCGCGCTGTATCCGGTGCTGGGACACTGGATCGGCCTGCGCGTGGAGGGGCGGATCCCGGTGCTCGACGGACTCCGGGCCCGGCCGGGAGAGGACGACCTGAAGGCGCTGGGGGCCGCCATGGCCTCCTCGGGCGCGGTGGGTCTGTTCCACTGGGTCGGCCGCACGCCAGAAGCGCCGGACCTGGACGCGGCGTTTCAGGGGAGGGAACCGGCGACCCGGCTGTGTCCGGGGCCCGCGGCGCTGCGGGCGGCGCGGGACGAACTCGGCTCTGGGCTGTCCGACGCGGACGGTCTGGATCTCGTCGTGCTGGGGAGCCCGCACTTCTCGCTGTCGGAGTTCGCGAGCCTGGCGCGGCTCGTCGACGGTCGGCGACGCCACCCTGGGGTGCGGTTGTTGATCACGACGGGGCGAGCCGTCCGTGAACTGGCGGCGACAGCGGGATACCTCGACGCGATCGAATCGTTCGGAGGGGAGCTGACCGTCGACACCTGCATCCTGACGACGCCCATGCTGCCGGAGAGCATCCGGCGGCTCATGACGAACTCCGCCAAGTACGCCTGGTACACGCCGGGCCTGCTCGAGCGCGCCGTCGCCTTCGGGAGCCTGTCTGACTGCGTGGAATCGGCCGTCGCCGGTCGCGTCACGCGGGACGACGGCGCGTGGGCCGCCGCGCCGTGAGAGATCGGTCTGCCGCGTCGGGCTCCGGTCCGCTGACCGGCCGCGCGCTCGTCGCGGGCGCCGCGGAAGGCACCGTCCTGTACTCGTCCGAGCCGCTCAGCTTCTGGGGCGGCTACGACGCGGAGACCGGGGAGATCATCGACCGGCGCCACCCGCTGGCCGGCCAGGTCGGCGCTGGCCGCATTCTGGCCATTCCGGCGACCCGCGGCTCCAGCACCACGACCGCCGTCCTCCTCGAGGCCATCCGGCGCGGCACGGCCCCGGCGGCATTCCTGACCCGCGGCCCCGACACCTTCCTCGCGCTCGCCGCCATCGTCGCCGCTCAACTCTACAACCGCGCCCCGCCCGTCGTCGCGCTATCCGCCGGAGACTTCGACGCCCTGCGTCGGATCCCCCGCGCCCGGGTCGAGGCCACGGGTACCGTGCTGGCCCTCTGACGGTGCCCGGACGCCGCCGTCCGTCGCTCCGGACGGTTTGCCGGAGGGGGGGTCAGTCTGGTGGCGTCGGCTCCTGATCATCATTCTGAATCCTCTATCGGCCCGGGCGGAGACCGCCCCCCGAGTAACCGTTTTTCGCGATGGAGGGAACCATGGAAATGGACTGGGACGCGATACTGCTCGAGCCGATCCGTGTCTTTGTCGATCAACTGGTGGGGTTCCTGCCCAACCTGTTGGCCGTGTTGGCGATTCTGATCGGTGGCTGGATCGTCGCCAAGCTGATCAAGACCGGGCTCGTCAGGCTTCTAGGGGCGGTGAAGGCGGACAGCGTGGCGGAGAGGATCCAATTGGCGGAGATGCTGGCCAAGGGAGGCATCGAGCGCACGTTCTCCCAGCTGGTCGGAGCCCTGGCCTACTGGATCGTCATGCTCGTCGTGCTGGTGGCGGCGTTGAATGCGCTACAGCTCACTGCCACCGCCGAGTTGCTCCAGCGGCTCGTCGGCTTCCTGCCCACGATCGTGACGGCGATCGTCGTGTTGATTCTGGGCATCCTGGCTGCCGGTTTTCTGGGGGCGACGGTCCGCGCCGTAGCCAGCAACGCGGGCATCGCGCAAGCCCAGGTGCTGGGGCAGTTCGCACAGGTCGTCGTCGTCATCTTCGCCGTGGTCGTGGCCCTGCAGCAGGTTCAGGTCCAGTTCGTGGGCGACGCCTTCCTGATCATCCTCGCGGCCATCAGCTTCGGCTTGGCCCTCGCGTTCGGGCTTGGCTGCAGGGACCTGGCGGGCCGCTGGATGAGCGACCTCGTCGACCGCCTCTCGCCGCGAAAGGACTAGGCCGCAGCGAGTGATGCGGCCGTCGGCTCCGGGCTTGCCGGCCCGGAGCCTGGCGGCCAGATCTAGCGGCGGTAGTCGAGGGGCGGCGGGCGGTCGCCCAGCAGCGCGGAATACTCGAAGTCCGCGCCGCGGTGCGCCCTCAGTTCCTCCCACGCGGCGGCGATCACGTCCGGGCTCTGGAAGAGTTCGATCGTCGTCAGCGCCAGCGTCTTCGCCGCGACGATCATCCCCTTCGTCCCGATGTCGGTGCCCCCGGCCGCCACGGCCTGCCAGCTGTGCGCCGACGTGCCCGGCACCCAGGTCGCCGTCGACAGTCCGGTCGTCGGCACGACCCAGCTCACGTCGCCGACATCGGTCGATCCGCCACCCGCGGGGTCGACCCCGAACTCCTCGATCTCGGCCTCGGAGCCCAGCGGCCGGCCGGATCCGCCCACGAAGCTGTCCTGGATCTGCTGGGCGAAGGCCCGCTCCGCTTCCGTGTACTCCACACCCCCGACCTTGCGCAGGTTCGCGTCCATTACCCGCCCGAGGGCGACGTTGGGCACGAGGTCGTAGAGCCCGTGGATCACCTCGTATTCCATCCCGGTCCCGGTACCCATCGCCGCGCCCTCGGCCGCGCGCGCCACGCGCTCGAACAGCCTGAGCACGGTGGGGGCGTCCGGGTGCCGCACGTAGTAGTAGACCTCCGCGAAGTCCGGCACGACGTTGGGCGCGAAGCCGCCCTGCGTGATCATGTAGTGGATCCGCGTCTCCTGCGGAACGTGCTCGCGCATGAGGTTCACCATGTGGTTCATCGCCTCGACCCCGTCGAGCGCGCTCCGTCCCCGCTCCGGCGCGCCCGCCGCGTGCGCGGAATAGCCCCGGAAGCGGAACTTGGCGGACTTGTTGGCCAGCGACCGCCCCACCCTCGCGCTGTTCTGCGAACTCGGGTGCCAGTGCAGCGCCACGTCCACGTCGTCGAACAGGCCCGCGCGCACCATGTACACCTTCCCCGCGCCCCCTTCCTCGGCGGGCGTGCCGTAGAGCCGGATCGTCCCCTCGTGTCCGGTCTCTTCCAGCCACTCCTTGACCGCGATGGCCGCCGCCACCGAGCCCGCGCCGAACAGGTGATGCCCGCACGCGTGGCCCGCGCCTCCGATGATGATGGGCGAGCGCACGGGCACGGCGTCCTGGGAGATGCCCGGCAGCGCGTCGTACTCGGCCAGGATCCCGATGACGGGGCCTCCGGAGCCGTAGCTCGCCACGAACGCCGTGGGCATGTCGGCGATGCCGGACTCGACCGAGAATCCCGCCGCCTCCAGTTCGCCCTTCAGCAGTTCGGAACTCTTCTCCTCCTGGTAGCCGACCTCGGCCCACTCCCAGATCTGGCGCGCCACGCTCCCGTAGTGGTCGCGGCGGGCCTCGATCCCCGCGATCTGCGCGTCCTGGGCCGCCACGAGGGGCAGCGGGAATACGGCCACGAAGGCGCCGACGAGGAGCTGGCGGCCGCGAAGCCCACTGTTGAAGACCGGGAACCTGTCTGACATGGACATGCCTCTGGAACTCCTCGAAGGGGGACGGATAGAACGGTCTGAAGAAGCTGGCCCGGCGAAGCGCGTCTGGCTAGCCTTGGTCGCCATTTCTCATACCGATCACGGTGGTTGGGGGTGATATCGATCACGGTGGTTGGGGGTGGAGAACATGAAGTCGTGGATCATGCTGCTGGTGGCGGGGACGATCGCCGCGCCCGCCGCGTCGCTCCAGGAAGAACTCCAGGAAGAAGAAGCGGAGATCCGCTGGTCCTACAGCGCGGAGCTGAGCCTGCTCTTCACTTCGGGGAACTCTACGGTGCGCACGTTCGGGCTCGGCGGCGACGCCCGCCGCGAATGGGGCGGAGGAGAACTGTCGCTGAGCGCGGGAGGTCTCCGAACCGAGTCCGGTACGACGCGGCGCGTCGCCGTTGGGACTCCGGACAACTTCACCGTGACCAGCGATGCCAATCCCGAGCCGACGGCCGAGAACTACTTCGCGCGGGGCGAATTCGAGCGTGCGTTCTCCGATCACGTCCACCTCACGACCGGTGCCGGATGGGAGCGGAACACGTTCGCCGGGTACGAGAGCAAGCTCTCCCTGGTGAGCGGCATCGGAAACATGTGGATCGACACCGAAACGACCCGGCTCAAGAGCGACTACGGGTTCACGTTCACGGTCCAGGACGATGTCGTCGATGATCCCGACAAGAGTTCGAGCTTCGGCGGCATCCGCGTCTCGACCAACTTCCGGCGCCAGTTGACGGAGACGGCCAACCTCGAGAGCACGCTGACGCTGGACGAGAACCTCACGGACGCGGCGGACCTCCGCGCCGACCTCGCGAACTCCCTCGCGGTCGACATCAACAGTTCCCTGGCCGTGAAGACCGGACTCCGGCTCGCGTGGGACAATGCGCCGGCCCTCACCCGCGCTCCTCTCGAGCATCCTGCGGGGACCCCGACCGGGGAGACGGTCCTCGTCCCGCGCCACAAGCTCGACTCCACGCTGACGATCGCGCTCGTCGCCAACTTCTAGCAGTCCGTCGCCGGCTTCCGGCGTCAGAAGAACCCGAGCTGGTCGGGGGGCGCGTCGCCCACCGGCGGGCGCTCGCGCCAGCCTGACGGTTCGCGGATCGGGGGGCTCCGCGACTCCGCGCAGGCCGCGTCGTCCGCGGCGACGCGGTTGACCCGGCGGCTGACCGCGAACACCTCCAGCGCCTCCGCCTCGAACGGCCGGAGCGGCTCCATGGTGCGCTCGGAGATATCGAGGTCGAGCCACCTCTGCGCGCCCTCGCCCTCGAGGATGACCGGCATGCGGTCGTGCAGCGGTTCGAGCAGCGCGTTCGCGTCCGTCGTAACGATCGTGCAGGAGGGGATCCTGCCGTCCGCTCCCCGCCACACGTCCCACAGGCCCGCGAGCGCCATCGGCCTCCGGTCCCGGCGCCGGACGAAGTAGGGCTGCTTCAGGCCGCCCTCGTTCCGCCATTCGTAGAAGCCGTCGGCGAGGACGGCGCAGCGCCGGTCGATGACGAGGTCCCTGAACGCGCGCCGGGTTTCGAGCGACTCGGCGCGGGCGTTGATCATCAGCGGAACCGACGCGCGATCCTCCGTCCAGTTCGGAATCAGCCCCCAGCGAAGCGGCACGAGTTCTCGTCCGCCGGCGCCCCGCCTCAGCGCGATGACCTCGTCCGTGGGCGCCACGTTGTAGCGGGCGGACCATTCCTGGAGCCGCGAAGGATCGGCCTCGAAGAGTTCGGCCAGATCCGGGACCGGGGTCTGAAGGCTGAATCGTCCGCACATGGGAGCAACCTAACGAACACCGCCGCGATCGGCGGACCCCCGTTGCGGGTCCCGGCGCGCGCGCCGACAATCCTCCGATGAAAATCGCACTTGTACAGCAATCGGCGGGACCCGACCGCGCCCGCAACCTCGAACGCGCGCTCGACGCAATGGGACGCGCCGCGTCGGAGGGCGCCGATCTCGTGGCGTTCCCCGAACTCGCGGTCGACCGCTTCTTCCCGCAGCGGCCGGACGACCCCGGCGCCGCGGAGATCGCGGAGCCGATCCCGGGTCCGACCTGCGACCGAATCGCGGCGCGCGCCGCCGAACTCGGCCTCGTCACGGTGTTCAATCAGTACGAACTCGGGCCCGACGGACGGTGCTACGACAGCACCCCCGTCTTCGACGCGGATGGCTCGCTGCTCGGGGTGACGCGGATGATGCACATCACCGAGTACGCGTGCTTCCACGAACAGCACTACTACGCGAAGGGCGACACCGACGCGCTCGTCTACGACACCGCCGTCGGACGCGTGGGGGTCGCGATCTGCTACGACCGTCACTATCCCGAGTACATGCGGCGCCTGGGGGAACGGGGGGCGCAGCTCGTCGTCATCCCGCAGGCGGGTGCGGTCGGAGAGTGGCCCGAGGGGCTCTTCGAGGCCGAGTTGCGCGTGGCGGCGTTCCAGAACGGCTACTTCGCCGCGCTGGCCAACCGCGTCGGCGCGGAGCCCCGCCTCACCTTCGCCGGAGAGTCCTTTGTCGTCGATCCGGAGGGCGTCGTCCTCGCGCGGGCGCCGGAAGGAGAAGAGGCGGTTCTCTACGCCGACGTCGACCTTTCGCGGTGCGCGACCTCGACCGACCGCCGGCTGTTCTGGCGCGACCGGCGCCCCGGCGTGTACGCGCGCTGGACCGGGAGCCTCGCCGCGGCGTCGTCCGTGCCCGGCCGCTGACCCCGACCGTCCGCCGCCGCCGGCCCCCGCTCGTGGAACTTCTCATCGTCGTGGTCGCTCTCGTCGGCCTGATGGCCGTCGTCCGTCTCTTCATGCCCCGGATCGTCCCCTTCTTCGTCTTCTATCCGGAGACGCTGCAGCCGCACGAAACCCATCCGCGATATTGGGGATTCCCGCAGGCCACGGAGGTCCGCATCCCGACCGAGGACGGGATCGAACTCCACGCGTGGTGGTTTCCGGCGGACCCGCCGGACGGGCGCGGAACCGCGATCTACTTTCACGGCAACGCCGGGCACCTGGGAGATCGCGGAACGGTGGCGGCGGCGCTCTCGAACCTCGGACTCGACGTCCTCCTGCCCGACTATCGAGGCTACGGAGCGAGCGAAGGGAAGCCCTCGGAGGAAGGTCTCTACGCCGACGCGAGGGCGGCGTACCGGTGGCTGGTGGACGAGCGGGGCGTCGATCCCGAGCGTCTCCTTCCCCTCGGGAACTCCCTCGGAAGCTCCGTGGCGGCGGAACTCGCGGTGAGTCGGCCGGTGGCCGGCGTCGTCCTCCTCGGACCGTTCACGGATACCGCGGCCATCGCCCGGCACCGCCTGTCGTGGTTGCCGGATTGGTATCTGGACTGGGTGCACAACCGTTTCGACACGCTGGAGCGGGCGCCGCGCATCGAGGTGCCGACGTTCGTGGCCGCCGGCGAGGAGGATCGGGTCATTCCGCCCGGGCAGAGCCGGGAGGTCTTCGAGGCGCTACGGGGACCCCACCGCTGGCTCGAGATCCCGGGGGCGGGTCACAACGACATCTTCTCGCACGAAGTGCTATGGCGGGAACTCCACCGCTTCACCCGCGACATCCTTCCGAGCGGACTTCACGACGACTCGGCATCGCCCTGACGCTCAGGGCAGGAGCCAAGTGGCGGCGGTGGCGAGGTCGGGCGCGACGTGCATGGGGTCGGCGTCGTCCGGGCGGGGCTCGCCCTTGCGGTTGACCCACAGCACGGGGACTCCGAACGAAGTCGCGGGCACTACGTCGTGGAAGAGGCTCTGCGCCACGTGCAGCCAGCGGTCGAAGCCCCCGGCCCATTCCCGTCCGCGCTCGAAGTGCGGCGCGGCCGGTTTGTAGCTGCGCAGCCGCTGGGCCGTACCGAGGAGGTCGAACTCGACCTCGAAGTGCTTCAGCGTCCCGGCGAGCAGATCGTCGTCGATGTTCGAGAGGATGCCGAGCGTGACTCCGGCCGCGGCGAGGCGTACCAGCGCCGGATTCGTGTCGGGGAAGGGTCGCCAGGAGGGGATGCTCGCGGGGACGCCGGCCGCCAGCTCGTCCGACGTATCCCATCCGTTCGCGCGCGCCACTTCCACCGCGGTCTCGGTGAGCAACTGCCGGTAGGGACGGTACTCGCTCGTCTTGAGCCGGTTCTGGGCCGCATGGAATTCGCCGAGGAGCCGCTCGTCCTCCACCGCGGCCGCCTCCGCATACGCGGTTCGCAGCGCCGCGAGAATCCCGCCTTCCCAGTCGATCAGCGTGCCGTAACAATCGAACGTGAGGAGGGTGCCCCGTCCCGCCGTCCCCTCGAAACTGTGCATGTTCTCCCTCGAAACCGCTACGTTCCCCCTATGTCGGCCGGCGAGATCTTATCGGGCGTGGCGGGGGAGGGCCACCGGAGACCGAATCCCTTCGCGGGCGGCGGCCTCGACCGCGCCACCCATCTGCGGGCCGACCCCCGGTGGCTCTCCGACCGGCTGTCCGATCCTTCGTCGCGCATCGTCCCCGTGTGGCGCGAACGCAGCCTCGTGGTCCAGACGGCGCGGGAAGCCGGGGAGGAGGCCGACGGCCTGGCCTATGAGCCGGTACTCCTTCCGCCCGAAGTCGCAGCTTCCGCCTCGGAACCGCTTGAGGAATGGATCTTTCTCGGACTCGAATCGGGACACGACGGAGGCCGCGCACTGTTCGCCGCCGATGTGTCCGGCGACGCCGCGGATGCCACGGAAGGGCCGCCCTCCGATGACCCACTCGACGGGGCGGGGGAGTTCCTCGATCTCCGCGGGGTGGGGGCGATGCTGGGGCAGGGAGACGGTTCCCTTTTGGCCTACGCGCGGGCGATCGTCACCTGGAGCCGCCGGCACCGCTTCTGCGGCACGTGCGGCTGTCCGACCCGCCCCGCGCAGGGAGGGCACGTCCGGCGGTGCGGCGAAGAAACGTGCGGCGCGGAGCATTTTCCCCGCACGGATCCAGCCATCATCGTGCTCGTGACCGATGGAGACCGCTGCCTACTGGGGCGGAAGGACATCTGGCCGCAGGGCGTCTACTCTACGCTGGCCGGCTTCGTGGAGCCGGGCGAGAGCCTGTCGGAAGCCGTCGTCCGCGAGGTCCGCGAGGAGTCGGGGATCGAAGTGGGCTCGGTCCGCTATCGCTCGTCCCAGCCGTGGCCCTTCCCGGCGTCGCTGATGCTCGGCTTTCGGGCCGAGCGCGTGGGCGGCGAACTGACCGTCGCGCGGCAGGAACTCGTCGATGCGCGCTGGTTCGAGCGCGCCGACTTCGCCCGCCGGCGCGAGATCGGCCTCCGGCTCCCGGGTCGCGTCTCGATCTCCCGCCGCCTGATCGAGGACTGGCTCGCCGGATAGCCACGGACTGCTAGTTGGCGTCTGCGCTCCGGGTGGCGAGCGCGACGACCTCGATGGCGGCCTCACGCATCGTAACCGCGAGCGTGCCTCCGTCGGGGCTCACGCTCGGCTGGAGTGCGCCGAGCGCGCCGGTCGTAACCTGTTCCGTCGCGCCGGTGGCGATGTCCACCTTCCACACCTGAAAGGGTCCGACGCCGTCGTTGCGCGAGTAGAAGAGCGACGCGCCTTCGGCGCTCCACTCCGGCGCGCTGTACGGTTCGCCGTTGACAAAGGAGAGCACGGCCGTGGGGGTTCCCCCCGCTGCCGGCACCGTGTAGACGGTGACGCGTCCGTCCTCGAAAGAGCGTCCGTAGAAGGCCAGCCGCTCGCCGTCCGGCGAGAAACGGGCTCCCATGGCATAGCCCGGGAACCCGTCGAGCGGGACCCGGATGGGGTCGGCGGCCGCGCGCCCCGTGGCGGGGTCGACGGCGACCGAGTACACGGACCCCGGGTTCCCCTCGAGCGGCGGGCCGTGACTGCTGAAGGCGAGCGTTCGCCCGTCCGGGCTCCAATCCGGCTCGCCGGTGTCCGCGCCCGGTCCGAAGTGCGTGAGTCGGGTGGGTCGCTCGCTCCCGCCGACCGGGACGAGCCATATGTCGTCGCTCTGCTCCATGTGCGAGTGGAAGGCGAGCCACCGGTCGTCGGGCGACCAGGCGGCGCCGTAGTCTTCGCCCTCCTCCGAGAGCAGCGTTCGGACCGTGCCGGCCGGGGCGCCCTCCGCATCGAGGTCGAGGACGCCCAGGTCGAAGTCGACGGGCATGCGGACGCGCCGCCAGGAGAACGTGATGAATCCCAGCGCCTTGCCATCGGGGTGCCAGGAAGGGAGAAAGGCGCTCGTGGAACCTGTCGTTGTCACATCGGTGGGTTCCCCTCCGGCCACCGGCACAAGGCCCACCGCGGTGCGCGTATGGTACACACTGAGAGCGACGCGACCGTCGGCGAGCGGCGTGACCGCGAGCACGTCACGGCCGTCGTGCTCCAGCCGTTCGGCCGGGCCGCCGTCCAGCGGCACGCGCCAGGCGACAAAGAGCGAGTCGTCGATCCGCGCGCCGGCGAAATGGAGCGCTCCGCCCGTGGGAGACCACTCCACGCGGCGGTCCCATCCGAGCTGGAGGTCGGCGACGAGCGTACGCGTCTCGCCCGTTGCGATCTCCGTCACGGTCAGGTCCGCGCGTCGGCCCGCCGCGCGAAAGTATGCCACTGCGCGCCCGTCGGGCGATCGCACGGGCGCGACCCATCCGCCGGCGCGGTCGACGACCACGGACATCGCGGGGTCGGGTTCCGGCGCATATGCGACCCACGCGGTATCCGCACCCGCGTATCGGAGCGCCGTCACCGTCCCATCGGGCAGCAGCCGCGGATAGTCGATGCGTGCGTCCCCGGGATCGACGATGCGCGACTCCCGGCCGGTGGTCGGGTCCAGAGTCCAGACTCCGTGACGATCGGACTGGCGGTCGATGTAGACCACGCGCGAACCGTCGGGCGACCAGGTCACCCGCGTCCGTCCCCCCTGCGTCGTGGTCATCGCCCGGCCGACCCCGGTCGCTACGTCGTAGACCGTCAGCGATCTCTTGTCCGCGGCATAGTCGGCGAACACGACCCGGTCGCCGGCAGGCGACGGAATGCCGGGGTAGGCGTCGTAAAGGTCCGTGTGGACGTGTCTTGCGAGCACGACGTCCGCGACCTCGTCGACGCTGCTCCCGCACGCCGCCGCCGCGAGGAGCGTCACTGCCGCGAGGCCGCGGCACCCGGCCGGCAGATGCTCACTGAGGGTGAAGCTCATCGGAGCTCCTTCCGAAAATCGGAGGCGGATTCCGGTGACGTCATCATCGTCTTCACCGGGCGAGGACGGTATTCATCGTGAGCTGCAACCGTCAATGAAACCGAAGAACACGCACCCGGAGCACATGTCCCATGACCGGCAATTCAACTCCACCTGATGCGATCAACCGGACGATCGAGTTGGACGCCTCGCCCGCACGCGTGTGGGTGGCGCTGGCCGACCCCGACGGGCTGGGCTCGTGGTTCCCTGACCGGGTGGAGGGACTCGCGCCCCGAGAGGGGGCGGCCGGCTGGCTGGTGTGGGACGACCACGGGCGGTACGCCATCGCGATCGAGTGGGTGGAAGCTGGCAAGCGCCTCGTGTGGCGTTGGGCCCGGAAGCCCGAGACCCCGCTCGAGGGCGGCTACAACACGACCGTGGAGTGGACGCTGAGCGAACGCGAGGGCGGCGGGACGATCCTGCGCCTGGTCGAGAGCGGCTTTCGGAGCGAGAGCGACCGCCAGGACAACGTCGACGGCTGGGAGCACGAACTCGGCGAACTCGTCAGCTACCTCGCGACCGGCTAGGACTTCGGGATGTCCTTGCCGGGATCCACGAAGGGGCGGGGCACGACCGTGGCGTCGCGTTCTCCGTCCGGCGTCGTCACGCTGAGGCGCGTGCCGAGTTCCCCCGCCGCGGCCGGGACGAGGGCGTAGCCGATATTCTTGCCGAGACGCGGTGAATACACGGCGGACGTGACGAATCCGATCGCGCCGCCGGCTCCGTTCGCACCGCCGCCTCTGCGCACGGGCCAGCGGTCCATGTTCAGGTCGAGCGGCGCGCCCGAGATCTCGATGCCGGCGAGGAGCCGCCGCGGCCCCTCCTCGGCGATCCGAGCCAGCGCCTCGCGGCCGATGAAGTCGCCCTCCTGGTCGAAGTCGACCTGCCAGCCGAGCCCGACCTCCCAGGGGTTCGTGTCGAGCGTCATGTCGATGCCGTAGTTCAGGATGCCCGCCTCGATGCGGCGGATGTCCGACGGGCCGGTCGGGGAGATGCCCAGATCGCGTCCCGCCTCCATCACGCGGTCCCAGAGTTCGACCCCGCGGCTTCCATCCCTCAGATAGATCTCGTAGCCCACTTCGCCGCTCCACCCCGTGCGCGTCACCACCACCGGGATGCCGTCCAGATCCGTCTCCAGGAACCAGTAGTAGCGGAGCTTGAGGACGTCCTCACCGAAGAGCTTGCGCACGACCTCCTTCGACTTCGGCCCCTGCACCTGCATCGGCGACACGTCCGGCTCGCAGATCTCGACATCGAGGCCGGCGTTGAGCGCGATCCCCTTCGCGTACAGCAGCACGTCGCTGTCCGCCAGCGCGAGCCAGAAGTGGTTTTCGGCGAGGCGCAGCAGCACGGGGTCGTTCACGATGCCGCCGTCCTCGGCTCCGATGAGGACGTATTTCCCCTGCCCGACGGCGCACTTCGACAGGTCCCTCGGCGTGAGCAGGTTCGTGAACTCGAACGCGTCCGGTCCCGTGATCTCCACCTGCCGCTCGACGCTCACGTCCCACACCGTGACGCCGTTCAGGAGCTTCTCGTACTCCGCGTGCAGATCGTCGTAGCGGGTCGGGAGAAACATGTGGTTGTAGACCGTATAGCTCCGGCACCCGTCCCGGAGGGTGGCCTCGAAGTAGGGTGAACGGCGCAGCCGGGCCCCCCGCTGGATCAAGGCCATGTCGAAGGTGTCGGTCATGAGGCGGGGATGCCGTGCTTCACCGCGCGGTTCATCGCGTCCACGAAGCGGTCGAGTTCCTCGAGCGTCGTGTAGGTCGAGGGAGAGATCCGCAGCCCCGTGAACTCGGCGTGGTTGATGCCGACCGTGAAGATCCGGTGCTTGTTCCACAGCCAGTTGCGGAGCGCGCTCGTGTCGATCCCCTCGACCTGGACGTTCGCGATCCCGCACGCGAAGCCCGGCTTGAGGCTTGTGTTCAACCGCACCCGGTCGTGCTCGAGGAGTTGCTCGGCCCAGTAGTTCCGCAGGTGGACGAGCCGCGCCTCCTTGCGCTCGCCGCCGACGAGCTGGTGGAAGGTGAGCGCTTCGCCGATGGCGAGGAAGTTGGCCTCGGGGTGCGTGCCGATCGCCTCGAACTTCCGGATGTCGTCGTCCTGGCTCTCCGGCGACGCCTGCAGCGGCCAGATCTCGGGGATCTTCTCCTTCCTCACATAGAGGAGGCCCGTGCCCACCGGGGCGTGGAGCCACTTGTGGAGGCTTACCGCGTAGTTGTCGCAGTTCAGTTCGGAAAGGGTGAACTCGTGGTGCGCGAGCGAGTGCGCCCCGTCGACGATGACCGGGATGTCGTATCCCCGCGCCATCTCCACGACCTCGCGCACGGGAAGGATCTGCCCGGTGATGTTGATCATGTGGCACATGAGGACGAGCCGCGTACGGTCGGTGATCTGCTCCTCGAACAGCCGCACGACTTCGGCCGGGTCCTCGGCCGGGATCGGGATCTTGAACTGCTTCATCACGATCCCCTCGCGGCGCTCGCGCTGCTTGAACGTCGTGATCATGCGCCCGTAGTCCTGGGTCGTCGTCACGACCTCGTCGCCGCGCTTCAGGTCGTAGCCGTTCTGGAGGATCTGGAGACCCTCGGAGGCATTGCGCGTGATCGCGACCTCCTCGGGGTCCACGTCCCACTGGCGGGCGAGGCGGGCGCGGACGCCCTCCCGCTGCGGCTCGAGGATCTGCCACCCGTTGTAGACCGGGATCTGGTTCGCGAAGTCGAGGTCCCGCTTCATCGCCTCGAGCACGTGGGCGGGCGTCGGGCTCACGCCCCCGTTGTTGAGGTTGACGAGGGAACGGTCGGTCGTGAACGCCTTCTGGATCTCGAGCCAGAACTCTTCGTCCCGCGCGATCTCCTCGGGGGAGCCGGGGGTGCGCGACGCGTCGCGGGCCGCGGCGATGGCGGTGGTCCACTTCGTCGGAACCATGGTCATGGCTCCGGCGGCTGCGGCGGAGCCCCCGAGGCGGGCGAGGAATCGTCGGCGGGTCGGCATGCGGCCTCCTGGCTGGATCGGTACCGGTCCGGCAGCTGTCAAATAGACCGTTTTCGGCGTCGTGAGCAAGTCCGGGGGCTCCCGCGCACTCGCGCTCGAAGCATGGTTCGCCGCCGACGGCCAGACCGCCGCGGTCAGTCCGTCGTAGTGATCATGGCCAGAATCGACTCGATCGCGTCATCGGCCAGCTGTTCCAGTTCATCCGCAGTGCGGTTCTGGATGGGATGGGGGACCCAGACGATGGCGGGTTCGAACCCGAGCGAGCGCGACTGGCTGCGCGCGGCCTGCTCGAACTCGGTCGTGACGACGAAGCAGCCCGGGATCCCGCGTTCATCGAGGTCTCTGAGGTCGTGCAGACCGCACGACGTGCAGGACCCTCAATCGGCTAACGCTTGCACTACCACGTCGGCTTCCGTGGCGATCCTCTGCAGCAGCTCTGTCGGTGCGCGGCGGGCGTTCGTGGGCTTGTCGGTCCGGATTGTCGCGATGCCTCGCGCTTCGAGTCTCGTCTTCACGTGGTCGAGGAATTCGTCGCTGCGCAGCTTGCCGATCCCCTGCAGCGCCACCACCCGTCCCTCGAGCGACGGGGGAGGCGCGTGCCGCGGGCGCATCGCCGGAGCGAGTTCGGAGGTGGGGTCGTGGAGGACGGTCGCCGAACTCCGTGCGGTCGAAGCGATCATGTCTCGATCTCTCGCGTGATGGGATGTGAGTGCTGCCAGGCGCGGCCGCCGGGCCAGCCGGCCAGGATCGCGGAGTACAGTCCGGCCGCGCCGCCGGCCCGGGCAAGGAGCAGTCCCCCGGGCGGGAACTTGGGCACGTGGCGGCGCGCTTCCGAGTCCGGCACGCCCTCCGCGAGGCCTCCCGCGCCGCGCGCCACCTCGCTCAGCGGCCGCGTCGTCGCCTCGAGCAGCGCCTCGGTGATCCGCGCCCGGTCCCAGCCCGCTTCCCGGTAGATGCCGTAGTGCTCGGGCGAGAGGAGCAGCACCGCGTGCGCCCACTCGCAGATCTTCGGGTGACAGACCGCCAGCAGACATGCGGCCAGCGACGCGGTCAGTTCCTCCGGCGTGCGCGAGCGCTGGTCCATGATCCCCTGCACGCCCTCGCCCTGGAAGAGGGTAACGGCGCTGGCTCCGGGCGGGGTGCCGCGCGAGACGGAGAGCGGCTCCCACTCCTCATCCGATTCGTCCTCCGCGAAGCAGAACGTGTACTTGCTCGGCGCGCCGAAGGTCGCGCGGTCGATCTCGCCGGGGCGTCCGCCACCCACGTTGCGCACGATCAGGTTGAGGGCGCGTCCGATGGTCGCGTTGGCACGGTTCCCCTGGCCGAGGACGTTGAGCCCCGAGTTCATCCCGATGCGGCGGGCGATGGGGCCGTTGACGATGACGAGGGGCGCGGTGAAGCACGTGCTGCACAGGATCCCGTGCAGGGTGAAGTCGGGATCGAGCGCCGCCTCCAGCGCCGCGAGCACGACGGGCATGTACTCGGGCTTGCAGCCCGCGAGCACGGCGTTGATCGCCACCTTCTCGACCGTGCACTCGGCGTAGTCCGGCGGCACGGCGCCCACGACCTCGTCCGGGGCCCGGGGCGTGCCCGCGAGCATGCGCAGGATCCGCTCCGGGGTCGGCGGCACGACGGGCAGCCCGTCCGTCCAGCCGCGCTCGAAGCACGCTTCCAGAGGATCGGCGTGCGGTTCCAGCGCCACCCGCCGCGCTTCGATGCCGGCCTCGCCGAAGCGCGCCCGCAGACGCTCCGGGGCGCCGGGTTCGACCGACCGCGAACCGCAGCCCGGCTGGAACTCGGGCAGTTCCGCGCCCAGATCCGGAGTCGACGTCAGGTCGCGCCACTCGGCCCGGTTCCAGCCCACCGTGCGGCCCGCCTCCTTCCCGTCTTCGAAGCGCACGAGGGTGGGGACGGTCTCGATCCCGAGGTGGAAGGATTGTTCGAGTTCCGTGTCGTCCACCACGCCGGAAAGTGCCGCGGGAAAGTCCGGGTCGTCCTGGCTGAGAACCACGAGACCGCCGGGACCGTCGGCGAGCCGCTCAAGCACCGGTTCGACCAGCCGACACGTGGGGCAGTCGCGCTTCACGATGACGGCGAGCCCCTCCTGCGGGAGCGGAGAGTGTTCCATGTCCCCACCGTAACGCGCGCGTCGCCTCCATCCAAACGGATGCAGACCGAACCCGGACGGATCCGGGTTGTCGGATCGCGTCCGCCGCGCCGCGCGGGCGTTGACCGGGTGGGGGACTGAACGGAGATTTACTCCGGCGTGTTGTGAAGGGATGTGCAGGGGTTTGTTTCACCTGCCATGGACCCGTGATGGACCCTCTGGGTAAGGATGTACCTCTCATGAACCGAACCGCACTCGCGCGCCGGCTGGCGGGCGGGGTGGTCCCGGGCCTGCTCCTCGCGTCGCTGTCGGGCCTTGCCGCTCCGGCGCCCGCCGACGCGCAGTACATGCCGAGCCAGGCCCCGGTGCCTCCCCCGTTCTTCGCCCTCCAGAACGCGCGCATCGTGACCGGCACGGGCGCCGTCATCGAGAACGGCACCGTCGTTATCGCCAACGGCCTCATCGAGGCGGTCGGAGCCGATGTCGAGGTCCCCGGCGACGCATGGCTGATCGACGTCTCGGGCCTGACCGTCTACCCCGGCCTGTTCGACGGGCTGTCCCGGATCGGGATGGCCTCGCAGGTGGGGAATCCGGGCGGCGGGGGAGGCAACCCCTTCGCCGCGTTTGTCGAGCAGGCGAACCAGCCCCGCACCGTGGGGCCCGAGGACCGTCCGGCGACGAACTCCTGGGTCAACGCGGCCGACATGCTCGATCCCGACTCCGACGAGATCGAGACGTGGCGCAGCGGCGGGTTCACGAACGCGCTCGTGGCGCCCGATGACGGGATCGTGACGGGGCAGGCCGTCGTGGTGAACCTGGCGGGCGACGAGCAGGAGATGGTCGTGAAGGCGCCCGCCGCCCTCCGCGTGACGATGAGCGGAGCCGGCGGATTCCGGAGTTTCCCGGGCTCCCTCATGGGCGTCATCGCCTACATCCGGCAACTGTACCTGGACGCAGATCACAGCCAGCAGTACGAGGCGCGCTACACGGCCAACCCGAGCGGCCAGCCGCGGCCCACCTACGACCGGGCGCTCGGTCCGATCCAGGACGCGATCGCCGCGGGGTGGCCGACCGTGATGCCCGCGAACGAAGTGCGGCAGATCCGGCGCGCGATCAAGCTCGGGCGCGACACGGGCGCGCGGCCGGTCCTCCAGGGCGCGCACGAGGCGTACGGACTCGCCGACGAGATCGCGTCGGCCGGGGTCCAGGTGCTCGTGAACGCCGACTGGCCCGAGCGGAACCGCGATGCGGATCCGGAAGCCGAGGAGTCGCTCTCGTCGCTGAAGCGCCGCGCCTATGCGCCCACGACGCCGGCCCGGCTCGAGGAGGCGGGCGTCGAATGGGCCTTCTACAGCGGTTCGGCCGGGAGCCCCCGCGCGATGATGGAAAAGGTGCGGACGGCGATCGAGAACGGGCTCTCCGAGGAGGCGGCGCTGGAGGCGCTCACCGTCGCGCCCGCCCGCATCTACGGCGTGGACGCGATGCTCGGCTCCGTCGAGGCGGGCAAGATCGCGAACCTCGTCGTGACCGACGGCCCGTTGTTCGATGAGGACACCGACATCCGAATGGTGTTCGTCGACGGTCACAGGTTCGAGGAGGAAGCGCCCGAGCCGCGGCCGACGGAGCCCCCGGCGGTCGACATGAACGGCACCTGGCTCCTCTCCCTGAACAACGACTCGCAGGAGGCGACGGCCGAACTCGAGGTTTCGGGGGACGGCACGATTTCCGGCGTCATCCAGGGCGAGCGGGGCGAGCAGCAGATCACCGACGGCTGGGTGAGCGGCAACGAGTTCAGCATCACGGTCTCCGCCACGATGGGGCCGGGCATGGACGTGGAGATCGTCTACACCGGCACGGTCGAGGGCGATTCGATCGAGGGGAACGCTTCCTTCGGTGGCATGCGCAACATGGACTTCACGGGCACGAGGCCCGGAGGAGGTGTCCGATGAGACATCCGGGGACACAGCCGATGACACGGGCTGCCGAGCGAGTCGGAGCCGGATACCTGGCGCTCGGCCTGGCGTACGCCGTCGCGCTCGCGGTCCCGGGCGGGGCGGCCGCGCAGGAGCAGCCGATCCTCATCACGGGCGCGACGATTCTCACCGCGGCGGACGCCGGGCGGATCGAGGACGGCGCCGTCCTGTTCGAGAACGGGCGCATCGTCGCCGTCGGGCCGGCCTCCGAGGTGGAGGCGCCCTCCGACGCGTTGGTCATCGACGGGACGGGCAAGTACATCACGCCCGGCATCGTCGACGCCCACTCCCACATCGCGGCCGACGCGATCAACGAGGGGGCGGTCTCCGTCTCCTCCATGGTGTCGATCCACGACGTGATCGACCCGACGGACATCGCGCTCTACCGCGAGGCGGCGGGCGGCACGACGACGTCGCACGTCATGCACGGGAGCGCGAACCCGATCGGCGGCAACAACGCCGTCATCAAGCATCGCTGGGGCGCGGACGCGCAGGGTCTCCTCTTCCAGGGCGCCCCGCCCACCATCAAGTTCGCGCTCGGCGAGAACCCGAAGCGGGCCGGGAGCCCCAACCTACCCGGCCAGGAGGCGCGCTATCCCGCCTCCCGAATGGGGGTGATGGACGTGGTCCGGCAGGCCTTCATCGAGGCCAGCGAGTACAAGGCCGAGTGGGACACCTACCGGGCGCGCGTGGCCGACGGCGACCGCGATGCGATCCCGCCGCGCCGCAACCTGACCATGGATCCGCTCGTCGAGGTGCTCGAAGGCACGCGCTACGTGCACGCGCACAGCTACCGGGCGGACGAGATCCTGCAGCTCATGCGGGTGGCCGAGGAGTTCGGCTTCCGTATCCACGTGTTCCAGCACGTCCTGGAAGGCTACCGCGTGGCCGACGAGATGGCGGAGCACGGCGCCCACGCCTCCACCTTCTCCGACTGGTGGGCCTACAAGATGGAGGCCTACGAGGCGATTCCGCACAACGCGGCGATCATGACGCAACGCGGCGTCAACGTCTCCATCAACTCCGACAGCGGAGAAGAGGGACGGCACCTCAATCAGGAAGCCGCCAAGACGATGAAGTGGGGCGGGCTGAGCGAGGCCGAGGCCCTCGCCACCGTCACCATCAATCCGGCGATCCAGCTCCTGATCGACGACCGCGTGGGTTCGCTGGAGGCGGGCAAGGACGCGGATATCGTCCTGTGGGAGAACTATCCGCTCTCCTCCTACGCCAGGGTCCGGACGACGTATATCGACGGCGAGGTGGTGTTCGATATCGACGCGGACCTTGCGATGCGGGCTGAGATCGAGGCCGAGAAGGCGGAGTTGAGAGAGCTGCTCGGCGAGGCCGAGGAGGATGACTCCGATGACGAGCGCGAGCCGGGCCGCCGGCCGGGAGGTGAACGATGACACGCATGCTGAAGTCGATCGTGGGGGCGGCGGCGGTCCTCGCCATTGTCGGGCTCTGCGCGCCGAGCGGCGTCGCGGCGCAGGACGGCGGCACGTTCGCGGTACAGGGAGCCACGATTCACACCGTGGCCGACGGCGTGATCGAGGGCGGGACAATCGTGATCCGGGACGGCCGCATCATCGCGGTCGGATCGGACGTCGACATCCCGGCGGACGCCGAGATCATCGACGGGCAGGGGAAGCACGTCTTTCCCGGCATGATCGATTCGTTCAGCTCGCTCGGGCTCACGGAGGTCGGGGCCGTCGCGGTGACGAACGACGCGAGCGAGCTGGGGCGCTGGAACCCGCATCTCAACGCGCACACGGCGATCCACCCCGCCAGCGAGCACATCCCGGTTGCGCGCGCGAACGGGATCACGCACTCGATGGTCGCGCCCGGCGGCGGCGGCCGCTTCGGCGGCGGTGGAGGTTCGGGCATCCAGGGCCAGGCCACGCTCGTCCACCTCGATGGCTGGACGGTGGAGGAGATGGAGATCGAGAAGACCGCGGCCATGGTCATCGGCTGGCCCACGCTCTCCACGGGATTCCGCGCCTTCGCCGGCTTCGGCCCCCCGGCGGGCGGCCGTTCCTTCCGGCGGGCGCAGGAGCGCTTCGACGAGGAAGTGGCGGAGATGGATTCGTGGTTCGTCGCGGCTGAGCACTACCGGCAGGCGGTGGCGTCCGGATCGAGCCGCGTGCCCCGCAACATCCAGCTCGAGCACCTGTCGCGCGTCCTCGACCGGGGGATGAAGGTCATCGTGCGCGCGAACGGGTGGCGCGAGATCGAGTCGGCTATCGAGTTCGCGGAGAAGTGGAACCTGGACCTCGTCATCGCGGGCGGAAACGGCGCCCGCGAGATCGCCGGCACGCTCGCCGAGAAGAATATCCCCGTGATCCTGGGGCCGGTGCAGCGGTTGCCGCAGGGCGAGGACACCGCGTACGACGATCCGAACACGCTGCCCGGCGTGCTGCGCGACGCGGGGGTCGAGATCGCGTTCGCGACCTTCAACTCGTCCGACGCGCGAACCCTTCCGTACGAGGCCGCGAACTCCGTGTCGTGGGGGCTCTCGAAGGAGGCGGCGCTGGAAGCCGTGACGCTGGGCCCCGCGCGCGTGCTCGGCGTGGACGACCGACTGGGGTCGCTGGAGGTGGGGAAGGTGGGGAACCTGATCGTGACCGACGGAGATCCGCTCGAGATCACGACCCGGATCGAGTGGGTCTTCATCAAGGGCGTGCCGTCCGACCTGGACAACAAGCACGATAGCCTGTGGGAGGAATACAGGAACCGCCCGGCGCGGCGGGTGACGACGACGACGACCTGACGCGACCGGGGGCGTTCAACCCGCGGTGGCTACTCGTCGGATTCGGGACGGCGCCGCTGCCTCTTCGTGAGGGAGCGGCGCCGTTTCTCTTCCAGCCGTTGTTCCCGGGAGGCCCGGGTGGGTTTCGTCGGGCGGCGGGGCCGCGGTGTGTGCTCCCGCTCCCGGAGGGCGGCGCGGAGCCGATCCAGGGCCCGGGCGCGGTTGCGGTGCTGGCTGCGGGACTCGCGTGCGGTCACGACGATGCCGGTGGGACGGTGCGTGAGCCGGACGGCCGACTCCGTCTTGTTCTGGTGCTGGCCGCCCGGACCACCGGCCCGGAACGTCTCGACGGTGCACTCGGCTAGCAGTTCTTCGTCGCTGCGTGACTTCGCGGCGCTCACGGTTTCCTCCCATCGGATCGCCGGCCGGTTCCCGCCGGCCCCGCGCGCCGACACGAAAACCCTTCGATCAGCGTAACTTGTCCACATGAACGAGTCGACGCACAGCAGCGGGATGCCGGAGACGCCGGAAGCGGCCGCGACAGCCGAGACAGCGGAGATGGCGGGCTCGGCGGACCCGGCGGGCTTGGCGGCGACGGCGGCCGGCGGCATCGCGGACGGGGTGCGCCGTTCGCTCGATCCGAAGGTGATCCCGCTGCAGCGCACGATCGGCGCCATCGTGACGGGTTGCGTCTCGCTCCCGCTCGGCGCCGCGGTCGGCGTGCTGTGGGCGGCCCTTGGACCCCCTCCGGTCGTATGGGGCCCGATGCTGGGAAGTTGGGCCGCGGTCACCGGTGCGCTCGGCTGGTGGCTGCACCGGTGGCCCGTCCTTCACCACCGCTACGCCTCCTACGCCGTGCACCCGGACGGGATCGAGATCCGCAAGGGTGTGATCTGGCGGCAGGCGATCAGCGTGGCGCGTTCCCGGGTGCAGCACACCGACGTGTCGCAGGGGCCGCTCGAGCGGAAGTACGGCCTCGGGACGCTGGGCATCTACACCGCGGGCACCGATCACGCCAAGGTCTCCCTCGACGGCCTGGAGCACGGGACGGCGCTCCGCATCCGGGATCACCTCCTGCCGCCGGCCGGGGACGATGCCGTCTGAGGCGGCGGCGCCCTCGCGGGCCATCGAACACAGGCTCCATCCGCTCTCCATCGCCTTCTCGCTCGGAAGCCAACTGCGGCGGGCGATCCTCCCCCTGATCATCGGAGGCGCGTCGGCCAACTTCCTGGGCGTCGTGGAGATGCGTTTCGTCCTCCTTGTCGGGCTCATCCCTCTCGTGGTGGGGTCCGTGGTCCGCTACCTGACCTTCCGGTACCGGTACGAGGAGGCGGAACTCGTGATCCGGAGCGGCCTCCTGTTTCGGCGCGAGCGGCACGTGCCGTACGCCCGGATCCAGAACCTCGACGCCGTGCAGGGCGTGTTCCATCGCGTGCTGGGCGTCGTGGAGGTCAAGCTCCAGACGGGCGGGGGACAGGAACCCGAGGCGACGCTGACCGTCCTCCCGCTGCCGGCCCTCGAAGCGCTGCGGGCGCAAGTCCGCGAGGGAAAGCGGGAGGCCGCCGGGGAGGTAGCGGGTGCCGAGGAGGCGGCGACTTCCGGCGCGGCGGCGGTCGGCGTACCCGCCGAGGCAGCGGCGGATCCCGCTCCGGCCGATTCCGCGGAGGGTCGCACGCTGCTGCATCTTCCCGCGGGCGAACTCCTGCTCCACGGTCTGCTCCAGAACCGCGGCATGGTGCTGATCGCGGCCGCCTTCGGCCTCGCGTGGGAGATGGGCCTCGTCGAGCGGGCTTCCGACTGGGTCGGCGGGGAGCAGTCGTGGCTCGGCCCTGCGGTCGAGGGCGCGGCAGCAGACGTGGTGGCGGCCGGCATCCTGGTGACCGTGGCGGCCATTGCGGCGCTGGTCGTCGCCTTCGTGATCTTCGCCCGGCTGCTGTCGATTGTCTGGACGCTCGTGCGCCTCCACGACTACCGGGTCGTGCGATCCGAGGAGGGACTGCGCGCCACGTTCGGGATGCTGACGCAGGTCTCCGCGACGATCCCGCTACGCCGCGTTCAGACCGTGACGATCCACGAGGGGCCCCTGCAGCGCTGGGCGGGTCGGGTCGCGGTCGGCGTCCAGACCGCCGGAGGCAGCCAGGCCGGGCAGCCGGGGAACGCGGATCCGCACCGGCAGCAACTCGCACCCATTCTTCGGCGGGAACGCCTGCGCGAGTTCCTCCGGGAGGTGATCCCCGAGCTGGACGCCCCTGAGGTCAATTGGGAGCCCGTATCTCCGCTCGCGTTCCGGCGCGTGTTGAGGGGAACGTGCTTCCTTGCCACGCTGGCCGCGGTGCCGCTCTACTTCGCGCTCGAAGCCTGGGGCGTGGCCATCCACGCCGCCTTCCTCGCTTGGGCCGTGTTCTACGCGCGGCGCTACGTCGACCACCTCGGGTGGGCGCTGAAGGACGACATGGTCTGGTTCCGGAGCGGCTGGCTGTGGCGCCGCACGACGATCGCCCGCTACACCCGCATCCAGGTCGTGGCGCTGCGCGCCTCACCGATCGACCGCTGGCGGGGCATGGCCAGCCTCCGCGTGGACACGGCCGGCGCAGGGGCCGCCTCCCACAAGGTGGACATCCCCTACCTGCCCGTGGACACGGCCCGGAAACTGAGGACGCTCCTCGCCGCGGAGGCCGCCCGCACCGCCTTCCGCTGGTAGCCGGCCATCGCCAGCGGCGTCAGCGCGTGTCGTCAGCTCCCCGAAGCGCCTCGACGCGCCAGGAGAACTCCTCGTCGAGCTTCAGGGCGGTGCCGATCTTCACGAACTGGATGTAGCCTTTCCGGTCGACGAACCAGGTCGTTGGCCAGGCGCTCACTCCGGCGCGCGTCACGTAGTCGTCGTCCACGAGCACGGTGAAATCGAAGTCGTTCTTCGCCAGATACTCCTCGATCACGTCGTTCGTGCGGTCGTTGCTGATCGAGAGCACGGCGACCTCGGCGTCGTCCCGGTAGCGTTCGTCGAACTTCTGGTATTCCGGCATCTCGACGACACACGGCCCGCACCACGTCCCCCAGAAGTGCAGCACGGCGATCATCCCCTCCAGGTCGGCGGAGTCGACCATCTCGCCGTCCAACCGCGCGAGCGTGAACGGCTCGTACGTCCCCGCCGCCTCCACGCGCGACTCGAGGATGCGCTCGCGCCGCCGGATCCGGTCACGCTCGTCGAGCGTCGCGAGGTACTCCTCGATCCCCTCGCGGCTCCCGCTCCGGCTCTCATAGAGCGCTTCGAGCGCCGCCTCGTTGGGGTTTTCGCGCCGGCTGGCGCCGAATCCCGCGATATAGGAATCCTCCGCCTGGTCCAGCCAGCGTGCCGCTTCTTCCTCGTCCTGTCGCTCGGCCGCTTCGGCCGCGCGCTCCTCGTACAGTTGTCCCATGTGGTAACGGGCCAGGGGATTCTCCCCCCAGAGGACAAGTGCACGTTCGAGCGTGTGACGCGCGTCTTCACTTTGCCCGCCCTTGGCGAGGGCCCAACCCATCACGTCATAACCCTCGCTGAGTGCGGCACGGATGGCTTGGTCGAACTCCCCCTCCGTATCGAAGAAACTCCGCGTGTCCCGGTAGTAATCGATCGTGGCCTGGAACCCTTCGCGGGCGATCTCGGCCGCCTCGAGCGCGTAGGGCGTATGTTCGACCATCGCTCGCGGCGCCTGCAGATAGGTGATCCAGGGAGGCGTGCCCCTCGCGTTCCCGGCGAGGCCGCGTACCGCGTCGGCCAACTCCTCCGCCGGTACGGGGTCCATCTGCCGCAGGGCGTTGAAGAGATCGATGTATGCGCCGCCGGTGTACCTGTCGTTGTAGTGGGGACGATCGAGGAATTCGTGGACTGCATCGCGCACGACCGCGAGTTGAGCCTGGTACTCGGGCGACTCCTGGCCATGCTCCTCGAGGATCCGGCGCCGCTCGTCCTCTGCGGCGCGCTGCCTTCCGACGTAGACCAACAGGGCGTGGCGGCTCTCCGGCTCCCGCTCGACGACCATCGCCTCCAGTTCTTCTGCGCGATCATCGTCTTCGAGATCGCGGTACATGCTCGCCATCACGGAGAGACTGCGAAGCGACTCGGGCGCCGCGTCCCGAAACTCCGCGATGCTGGCTTCCACTGCTGGGCGGCGCTCGTCGGTGGGTAGCGCATCCGACTCGAACAGAATCCACCAGTGCCACTGCCGGACGTCCACGGAGCCGGGTGCGAGCGCGACCGCCTCCTCGATCAGCGGCAGAGCTTCCTCGGGCCGATTGGCCCGGAAGAGAGCCTCGGCCGCCCTGAGATAGCCGTCGACATGGTCCGGCCACCGCTCCCTCAGTTCGGCGTACGTGGCGAGACTCGAGTCCGCCCATGTGGGATCTTCACGCTCGTACCGCGCCAGATTCTCCAGTTCGGCCCGTGCCGCGAGCACTTCGGGCGATCCCCCGATCTCCGGATCCAGAGTCCTGAGGAACCCGAGGGCCGCATCGAAGTCATCGGTCCGCATGGCACGCGCGTACGCGGCGGCAAACTCGGGGCGCGGAAGGGCCTCCCAGGCCCGGCGGCTGGGCTCGAGCGCGAGATCGGTTTCGTACGCTGCGAGATGCCCCAACGCCCGGATGTATGAACCCCAGGGGTTGTCGGCGTCATCGGAGAGGAGGGCGTCCGCTTGCCCCTCCATCTCCTTCGACAGCCGCCAACCCGCCAGTTGCTCCGCGTAGAGGGCCCGGAGTTCCGCGTCGTCCGGAGCGCGCGCAACCCACTCCTCTCCGAACAGCTTTCCGGCCGCAAAAGTGCGCAATCTGGTGTGGTCCCGGAGTTCGGCTTTCGCCGCCGCGAGTTCTTCCGCCGTGTAGTCCACCGGCGCGCTCCCACCTCCGCATGCTGCGAAGAATACACAGGAAGACAGGGCCAGTGCCCCCGGGAATCCGAGGCGACGGGAGGGGTGGCGGGATCGATCGGACATCTAAACCTCCGGAGCGCTGCGAAGCCGTACCTTCGGACCGCACCTGCCAACCTCTAGGGATGCGCTTTTCGCGACAAGGGTTGCCCGGCGGTTGCCGAGTCCGTTGAGGTCCCGTTGAGCCGGGGGCGGATATCCGTGGTATGTTGCGAACGATGATCGAGCCGCGCGCCCCCCACCCGGAATCCGTCCTCCGCGACGTGTTCGGCTACGACGAATTCCGGCCGGGACAGGCGCACATCATCGACTCGGTCCTGGCGGGGCGGGACTGCATAGGCGTTATGCCCACCGGGGCGGGGAAGTCGCTCACCTTCCAGATTCCGGCCCGCATCATGCCCGGGACCGTGCTCGTCCTCTCCCCGCTCATCAGCCTGATGAAGGACCAGGTCGACGCCCTCCGCGACGTCGGGTTCCGCGCCACGGCGATCAACTCGTCTCTCGCGGCGGACGAGCGCCGGCGCCGACTGCGGGGATTCGAGCGGGGGGACTATGAGCTCGTCTATCTCGCGCCGGAAGCGCTGGGTCCGCACATGCGGGAACGCCTGCGTTACGCGCCGCTTTCCCTGATCGTCGTCGATGAGGCGCATTGTATCTCGCAGTGGGGACACGACTTCCGTCCGTCCTACCGGGCGCTTCAGGGACTGAGGGACGAGATTCTCGACGAAGGCGCGGGAGGGAACGGGCTGCCGATCCTCGCGCTCACGGCGACCGCCACCCGCCGGGTCGCCGCCGACATCGTTCGACAGTTGGGCATGAGGAAGCCCGAGGGATACAAGGGGTCCTTCTTTCGCTCGAACCTCCGCGTCGTCTGCCGGAAGAAGGGGGAGGGGAACACGCGGGCCGAGATTCTCGGGCTCATCCGCCGGCACCGGGGGGAAAGCGGGATCGTTTACTGTCTGTCGCGAAAGTCCGTGGAACAGATGGCGGAGTTCCTGCGGCGCGAAGGCGTCGACGCCGTCCCGTACCACGCGGGACTCGACGACGACGCGCGGGCCGAGCACCAGGACGCGTTCGCCCGCGACGAGGTCGACGTGGTCGTGGCAACGATCGCCTTCGGGATGGGGATCGACAAATCCAACGTCCGCTTCGTCATCCACCGGGACATGCCGTCGGATATCGAGTCGTGGTACCAGGAGATCGGACGGGCCGGGCGGGACGGGCTCCCCAGCGACTGCGTCCTCTTCTACTCGTGGGCGGACGTGAAGGTGCGGGAGCGGTTCCTCGGCGAGATCGATGACCCGACGGTGCGCGAAGCGAAGCGCCGGGCGGCCGTCGACCTCTTCCGGCTCGCGGACCGCGACGCGTGCCGCCACCGGGGGCTGCTCGCCTATTTCGGGGAGGATTTTGACGGGTGCGGCGAATCGTGCGACGTGTGCACCGGGCTCGGCGTGACGGATCTCGTGGACGTGCTCCCCGTGCTCAAGCGGAAGGCGCGCGCGGCGGGCTCCCGCCGGCGCACCGCAGCGACCGACGTCGACCGGTCGCCGTCGGACCCCACCTTCCAGCGCCTCCGCACCCTGCGGAAGCAACTGGCGGACGCGCGCGGCGTCCCCGCCTACATCGTGTTCAGCGACCAGGTATTGTGGGATCTGATCGACCTGCGCCCCGGCTCGCCCGAGGAGATGCTGCGGGTCCCCGGCATCGGCCCCGCCAAGCTCCAGCAGTACGGCGACGTCTTCCTCGACGCGCTGCGCGAGCGTTGATGCCGGAGGTCTTTTTTCATGTAGGAGCGGGCCGGGCGGCCTCGCGGTGGCTGCAGGAACGGGTGTTTCCGCGTTTCCGGGGCGTGCGCTACGTGCCGCGCACCCGGTTTCGGCAGAGCGCGAAGGTGGTGCGGCGGGGTGGGGACCTTCCCGTTCTCGTGTCCCGGCAACTCGGATACCGCGAATTGGCGCCCGCCGTGGAGTGGTTCGCGCGCGTGGCGCCGGCGGCCCGGCCGATCCTGGTCCTGCGCCGCCACGACGAGTGGCTCCGGTCGGTGTATCTCCGGGAGATCAAGGAGCTGCGCTACGTGCCGTTCGAGGCCTTCATCGACCTCGAGCGCGACGAAGGCGTCCGGCCCCGGTCCTCGGCCCTCTTCCGCGAGCGCATCCGGGTGCTCGAGGATCACTTCGAACATCGGCCCCTCGTGCTCTTCTTCGACCGTCTCGTCGCGGATCCCCGGGGATTCGTTCGCACCATCGCCGACTACGTGGGCGCGGCGTACGACGAGGCCCGGATCTCGTTCCGCCCGTCGAACCGTTCCTATCGGGACCGGCAGTACCGATTCCTGCGCGAGGCGCGTCGCCGCTGGCCCATGAGGCACCGCGAAGAGCCTGCGCCCGCCGCGCTCCGGTGGCTCGGCGTCAGGTCTCGCCGTCTCGTCTGGCACGCCGGCGTGGCGCTCGGACGGGTCGCGCCGGAGCGGATCCTGAGTCCCGACCCGCTTCTCAGCGAGGAACAACTCGCGCGTGCCCGCGCCTTCTACGAAGCGGACTGGGAGGCCTGCGTGGACTACGCCCGCCGGCACAACCCGGGACTCGTCGGGAGGCACTGACCGACGCCGCGAGCGGCGGCCGACTCGCAGCATCACGTCGCGCCCCCCAGATTCCCGCCCCTGCGATTCATTCGCCGACGACTTTCCGGAGGACGCATGCCCCGACCACCGTTCGTCATGTCCCGCGTTGCCCGCGCCGTGCCGGCCCTCGGGTGGCTGGCGGTCGGACTCGGGGTGGCGCTCTCGGGGTGCGGCAGCGATGAGGCCGCCGGCGGCACCGACGAACGCTCGCAGCCGATGGCGGCGTATGCGGGCGACGACTGGCCCGTGTACGGTGGCGACCCCGGCGGCCTCAAGTATTCCTCTCTGACGGACATCGACCGCTCGAACGTCGCGGAACTCGAGGCGGCCTGGGTCTGGGAGACGGGAGAGGAGCCGATTCCCGAAGCCGCGAGCCCCATCCAGGGCGAACGCGTGGCGCCGGGCGCCTTCGAGGCGACGCCGATCGTCATCAACGACACGATGTGGCTCTCGACCCCCTACAGCCGGGTCGTCGCCCTGGACGCGGAGACGGGAGAGGAGTTCTGGAGCTACGATCCCAAGGCGTGGGAATGGGGGAACCTCCACCGCGGCTGCCGCTTCTGTCACCGCGGAATCGCCCAGTGGAGCGACGGAGGTGAGCGCCGGATCTTCCTCAACTCGCGCTGGCGGCTGATCGCGCTCGACGCCGCCACCGGCGAGCCGATTCCCGGTTTCGGGGACGAAGGCGAGGTCGACTTGACGGAGGGGCTCGCCTGGGACGCGAACCGGCTTCACATCTCCAACACCTCTCCCGCCGTCGTGTACGAGGACCTCGTCATCGTGGGCAGCGGCGTCCCGGACAACCGGATCTACCGCAACAACCCGCCCGGCGATGTCCAGGCCTTCGACGCGCGCACCGGCGAACTGCGCTGGACCTTCCACACGATCCCCAAGGAGGGGGAGTACGGGGTCGAGACGTGGGAGGACGAGTCCTGGTCCTACACGGGGTCGGCGAACGTGTGGGCGCCGTTCTCGCTCGATCCCGAGCGGGGATTCCTCTACCTGCCCGTCTCTACCCCGAACAACGACTTCTACGGCGGGCACCGGCGGGGGCAGAACCTGTTCGCGGAGTCGCTCGTGTGCCTGGACGTGCGGACGGGCGAGCGCGTGTGGCACTTCCAGACCGTTCACCACGGGCTGTGGGACTACGACCTGCCCGCGCCGCCCGCCCTCGTGACGATCGAGGTCGGCGGTCGCGAAATCGACGCGGTCGTGGCGGTGGGGAAGACGGCGTTCACGTACGTGCTGGACCGCGAAACCGGCGAGCCCGTGTGGCCGGTCGAGGAGCGGGCCGTGCCCGAGAGCACCGTTCCCGGCGAGGTGCCGTGGCCGACCCAGCCGTTCCCGACGCGGCCCGCGCCGTTCTCCCGCCAGGGGATCACGGAAGACGACCTCATCGACTTCACGCCCGAACTGCGAGCGGAGGCGCTGGAGGTGTTCCGCCGCCACCGGACCGGGCCGATCTTCACGCCGCCCTCCGTCGGGGGGACAATCATGATGCCGGGCCTCATCGGCGGGGCGGGGTGGGGCGGCGCGGCCATCGATCCCGAAAGCGGCCACATGTTCGTGAAGGCGTACGATGATCCCTTCCTGGCCCGGGTCGCCGAGGCGGAGCCGGGGGCCGGGGACGCGGACTATCTCCCGAACTTCGCGAGCACGCTCTCGGTGGCCGGCGGGCTTCCGATCCTGAAGCCGCCCTACGGCACGGTCACGGCGATCGACCTCAACACGGGGGATCACCTGTGGCAGCGCCCGTTCGGGGACGACTCCGCGATCCGGGAGCACCCGGCGCTGGCAGACCTCGACCTCCCGCCCATGGGGGGCACGCCCCAGAGCCACGGCACGACATCGGGACCGCTGGCGACGGCGGGCGGGATCGTGTTCCTGGCGGGTGGAACTCCGTGGCTCGAAGCCATGGATGTCCGCGATGGCACCACCCTGTGGAGAGGGGACCTGCGCGAAGGGTTGGGGCGCGGCAACCCGATGACGTACCGCACCCGGTCCGGGCGCCAGTTCGTCGTCGTCGCGACGTCCGCCGACGGACAGGTCGACTCGAAGCTGCAGGCGTTCGCCCTCCCGGCTCGATGACGGCGGCCATGGAGGGGACGGGTCCCGATCTGAAAGGGCAGGTCGCCGTGGTCACGGGGGCCAACTCGGGCGTCGGGAAATCCGCCGCCGAACTCCTCGCGCGGGCGGGCGCCGACGTGACCATGGTGTGCCGCAGCCGCGAGCGGGGGGAGCCGGCGGTCGCCGACGTGCGGCGGACTGGAGCCGCGGCGGGCGCGGATGTCCGCCTCGAACTCGCCGACCTCGCGCTCCAGACCGACGTCCGCGCCCTCGCCGATCGCCTTGCCGCGCGCTTCCCGGCGATCGACATCCTCGTGAACAACGCCGGCGTCTGGCTGCATCGGCACGAGATCACATCCGAGGGCTTCGAGGTGACGTTCGCGACGAACCACCTCGGCCATTTCCTCCTCACTCATCGGCTCCTCGCACCGCTCGCGGCCGGGCGCGGCCGGATCGTTAACGTGAGTTCCGAAGCCCACCGCAACGGGGACCTGCGCCGCGCCGCCCTCGAGGCCATCGCCCACGGCGACGCGTGGAAGGGCGGTTTCCAGGCCTACGGCGATACAAAGCTGGCCAACGCCCTCTTCACCTTCGAGTCGGTGCGGCGCTGGAGCGCCCACGGGATCACCGCGAACGCCGTGCACCCCGGCGTCCTCCGCACCCGGATCTGGCGGAAGAACCGGAGCGCGCTGGGCATGCTCCTGAACGCAGCGAAGGGTCTGATGGCGAAGCCCGAGGTCGGCGGCCGCGCCGTGATGCGGCTCGTCGAGGATCCCGCCCGCGACGAGGTGACCGGGCGGTACTTCAAGGTGGAGACCGAGGTCACCGCCACGGCCCAGGCCTACGATGAGGATCTTGCCCGGGAACTCTGGGACCGAAGCCTCGAGTGGACCGGCGTCACGTGATCCGCGGGGGGAAAGTTGCCTTCGCCGCGGTACTGGCCACCGCCGCCGCACCGCTGGCGGCGACGTTCCTGTCCGACGCGGGCTTGAGCGCGGCGCAGGACCGGACGTTCCGGCCGCTTCGACCCCTCGGCGCCGCGAGCCGGCTCACGGCGTCCGTCCACCTGGGCGATGTGGACGGGGACGGCGCGCTCGACGTCGTGGTCGCCAACGGCCGGCACTGGCCCGAGCAGAACCGGGTCTTCCTCAACGACGGGCGTGGTGGCTTCACGCTGGCCCGGCGGCTGGGCGACGAAGAGGACGGCACCTACGCGGCCCCGCTGGCGGACTTCGACGGGGACGGCGACCTCGATATCGCCACGGGGAACGACCGCACCCGAAACCTCGTCTTCTACAACGACGGCGCCGGGCGCTTCGAGAGGGGCCCGAACTTCGGCGTTCCGAGTTCGACGCGCAGCCTCACCCTGGCGGACCTCGACGGCGACGGGCACACGGACATCCTCGTCGTCAACCGAGGTCGCCAGAACTTCATCTTCCGGGGGAATGGGGAGGGCGGCTTCGATGGGGGGGCGCCCTTCGGGGCAGGGGACGATTCCACGATCGATGTCGCCGCGGCGGATCTGGATGGGGACGGGGACCTCGATCTCGTTCTGGCGAACCGCGACGGTGGAGCGAACGCGATCCACTGGAACGACGAAGGCGCGTTCGACCGGCGGACTCCGTACGGCACGGGGAGTGACGAGACGCGCGGCGTCGCGGTCGGAGACGTGGACGGCGACCGTCTCCCCGACATCGTCGTGGCCAACATCGGAGAGGAGAATGCCGCGTACTTCGGGGACGGCGACGGATCCTTCCCCCGAGGGCGTCCCTTCGGGCGCGAAGACGACCAGAGCTTCGCGGTTCGCCTCGCCGATCTGGACCTCGATGGAGATCTCGACATCATCATCGCAAACGCCGGCGCGCAGAACGCCGTCTACTTCAACGTCAGCGGGGAATTCGAGGAGTTCCGCTTCGGCTGCGACGAGTGTGCCACCTACGGGATCGCGGTCGGCGACCTGAACGGAGACGGCTTCCCGGAAATCATCACGGCGAACTCCGGGGCACCGAACGGCATCTTCGCCAACGTCCCCGCCCGGACAGGCGGCCCCCGCTAAGCGCCAACCGTTTCGCGGCTTGCCGACCGTTTGCCAGCCGCTTGCCAGCCGCTTGCCAGCCGCACGCGTGCCGTGCCATCTTCATCTGACCTTCCTGCTTGAGAATGATTCTCATTATCATTATTACCAAGGTCGAGCCGATGCCGAACAGATTGCGGGCGTCCGTCGGCGCCCTCGGATTGATCTGGATGTTGAGCGGGTGTGCGTCCGCAGGCGGACCGCAGCCCGCGCTCGAGCGGACGTCCCGCCCGGAGCGCCCTGGAGTTGTACCCGAACCGGAGCCTCGTCCCGGAATTCTCGTCATGGCGCACGGCGGCGGACCGGATTGGAACGGACGGGTCGAAGACGCTCTGCGACCGCTGCGAGGCAGGATCCCCGTGTCCCTGGCGCTGGGGATGGCCGACCCCGAGACGATGCAGGCCGCCCTCGACTCGCTTGCTGAAGTGGGCGTGAACACGGTGGCGGTCGTGAGACTGTTCGTGTCCGGGGCGTCGTTCCTGCACCCGACGGAATTCCTGCTCGGTCTCCGTCCCGACCCCCCGGAGCGCGCGATGGTGGGGCACCGGATGGTAGAGGGGACGGAACTCGATCCGCTCGCGAACAGCGGCCGGATCCTGCTGGTGCGTGAGGGGCTTGGAGGGTCCGGGCAGGCGGCTCTCATTCTGGTCGACAGGGCCGCGACCGCCGGAATCCCCCCCGCCGAGAGCGGCGTGCTGCTGCTCGCGCACGGCATGGGGGATGAAGGCGAGGACCGACAGGTGCTCGGCTCCATGGAGGATGCGGCCCGGGCCCTGCGGGCCGGCGGCTACGCGGAAGTCCACGTCGGCACGCTGAGAGAGGACTGGGCCGGCGCGAGGGAGGTGGCGGAGGAGCGGATCAAGGCGCTGGTCGCGGACATGGGGGAGCGTCAGCGGCACGTTCTCGTGATCCCCTACCGCGTGTCCGGCTTCGGCCCCTACGCCGACGTGCTGGAAGGTCTCGAGTACGTTGCCACCGAAGGCTTCCTGCCCCACCCCCTGATCACGGACTGGATCGCGGCAACAGCTACGGCGCGGTTCTGCTCGGCTGGCCTCGTTTCACCCCTTGGACCCTGCGGCACCGCCGCCGGCGCGCGCACGCCGGCCCCCACTCGCTGGCAGCACCCGAACCTCGAACGGCGCTAGCTCTCGATACGGAGACCGATCACATGTCCGGAACCCCGATGCTCCCGGCGCGGATGGCCCTCCGCGCACTCACGATGCCACTCACGCTCGCAGCCGTTGCGGCATGCGAGTCGGAAGTCGCCGCCCCCCCGGAGGAGACGTTCGAAGAAGGCGTGATCTCGATCGACGCCTCCTCACCCGTTTCCTTCGCCTATGTGAGTCTGACCGGCGGCGGAGCGCTCCGGAACCCGGCGGATCCCGGCGGTTCCACGTCGTGGGATATGGCCTTCCGCAGGTTCTCCGTGCGGCTGAACGGCGGTGTCGCGGGCCCCGGCTCCGTGTCGGCGGTCAGCTTGGGGAACAATGCGGGCTTGACGGCGGATGAAGTCGCGGCGCTGACCTCGCAGGATGGGGAAGCGGCGTTCGCGGCGGTCACCGCCGCCGACATTTCGGCGGCGGGATTCATCGAGGATGCCCTCGCGCCGGAGACAGGCCCATCGTGGTTCCGCTTCGACCGCCAGTCGGGCTCGATCGTGGCGAACCCCGGCGCGGCCTGGAAGCTGCGCGAGGGGTCCGGGCGCGGGTACGGAGTGATTCGCATGGTGGACATCGCGATGCAGGGAGAGAGGCCCGTGGGCGCGACCATCCAGTTCCGCCGTCACGATCCTGGCGGCAGCCTCGGCGCGCCGGAAACCCTCGCGCTGGACCTCACGCGCGGCCCCGTGTACGTGAGCCTGTCGAACGGGATGGTGCGCGACCCCGCGGGCTGCGACTGGGATGTCGCGACGTCGCCCGAATTCACGATACAGGTGAACGAGGCCTGCGGCGCGGGAACCTTCCCGCTCGACGCAACGGACGACTTCACCGCGCTGGCCCGGGCCGACGACGCGCCGGATTACGCCGGCTTCCTCTCGACGATCGCCGGAGCGTTTCCGGCCACGGTGGGAGACGCGCGGGGTACGTTCTGGTACAGCATCCGGCAGAACAATCGGATGTGGCCGACCTACAACGTCTTCCTCGTCCGGGTGGCCGAAGAGGTCTACAAGGTGCAGCTCTTCGACTACTACAACGCGACCGGGGACTCGGGCTTTCCCTCCGTGAGATTCCAGCGGCTCCGGTGAGGGTGCGCGGCGCCCGGCTGGCGCTCTGCATCACCATCGGGTTTGCCGGCATCCTCTGGCCGGACGCGGCGCGGGCTCAGTCACCGGGGCGCGTATACGACGTGGAATCGGGGGCGGGGATCCCGGACGCCGAGGTGGCGTGGATGCCGGCATCCGTCGCCGGAGTTGCCCCGAATTCCGTCGCCCGTCAGGTGGTCCGCACGAACCCGGTCGGTTCCTTCATTCCCGACCCGAGTTGGGGCTCGGGAGGCGCAGTTGCCGTTTCGGCCCTTGGGTACCGCTCTCGCACCATCGCTCGAGGGGACGCGATGGCCGCGGGATGGCGGATCGGGCTCGAGCGCGACCCGCTCGCTCTCGACGAAATCGTGGTCACGGCGAGTCCACTCCCGCGGCTCCGCTCACAGATCGCCGTGCCGATGGAGACGGTGGAAGCCGAGGAGATAGACGCGGCCGGCGTCGCCTCCGCGGACCGGCTGCTCGCGGAGCTTCCCGGCGTCCAGGTGACGGCCGCCACCCCGGTCGGCTCGGACCTCATGATCCGGGGCGTCGGCGGCGCCCGCGTCCTCGTCCTGCTCGATGGTCAACCGACCGCGGGCGCGCTGCTCGAGAACCGCGACCTGAGCCGCATGTCGCTGGCGGGCGTGGAGCGGGTGGAGATTGTGAAAGGACCCCTCTCGTCCCTGTACGGCTCCGATGCGCTGGGCGGCGTCGTGAACGTCATCACGCAGCTTCGCGCCTCGGGGTTCCGGGTCGATGCGCGCGCCCTGTCGGGCGGCGCCGGACGCCGCGAGGCGGAGGCGACCGCAAGCGGCGGCGGTCGTCTCCGATATCGATTCACGGGTGGTTGGCGCCAGGAAGACCGGATCCCGGGGCTCGCCGATGGGGGCCCGAGCGCGTTCGCCCGCGTCTGGGACTTCCGGTCCCGACTTCAGTTCAAGGCATCGGACGCCTGGGACCTTCGCGCCTCTGCCACCTACCTTCGCGAGCGGCAGCGCTGGCCCGTGGGCGGCGCGTTCTCGGGGTTCAACGACAACGCGGGATTCTCGGGGTGGGTGGAGGCGCGCCGGCCGCTGGGTCCCGGAACGTGGAGCGGAAGTCTCTTTCTTCAGGAATACGAGCACCTGTTCCGGAGCGCCCGCGGAGACGCTCCCATCGCCGATGACGGCGAAGCCGCCCAGTGGGAGCGCCTCGTGAAGGGCGCGGCGGGCTATTCGGCAGCGCTGGGCGGGCATTCCGTCGACATCGGCCTCGAGGTCGCAAGTCGCGCCATTCGGTCGCCCGACAAGTTGATCGAGGAACGGGCGGCCGACCGGCAGCTCGCGCTCTTCGCACAAGACGCCTGGCGTCTGGGGGGGACGGTCGTGAGCGGCGGCGCCCGCCTCACCTGGAACGATCGCTGGGGCTCCAACCTGTCGCCGACCGTGGGCGTGACGCGTCGCGCGGGAGCGCACGTGCATCTTCGGGCGGCGGTGGCCCGCGGCTTCCGGGCGCCTTCCTTCAAGGAACTGGCCTGGAACTTCGTGAACGTCGGGGGCGGCTACGTCCTCCAGGGGTTCCCCGATCTGGATCCGGAGCGTTCTTGGAACATATCCGGCGGCGTGGACTGGCAACCGGCATCGACGGTCCGGATCGAAGTCGAGGCCTTCTCAAACCGGATTCGGAACCTCATCGAGCCGGGGTTCGTCGGTAACGCCGAGAGCGGCCTCCTCATCTTCTCCCCCCGGAACGTTGCGGACGCGATCACGCGCGGGTTCGAGTTCAGCCTCCATGCCGTCCTGGACCGGACAGAGTTCACTGCGGGTTATGCCTATCTTGACGCTTACGCGGTCGACTCCGGGCTGCCGCTGGACCGCCGCGCCGCACATTCCGCGCGCGCCCGAGCCGCGTGGACCGCCGAGGCGCTCTCCGGGTTTCGGCTGGACGCCACCGCACATCTCACGGGCGCCGCACCGATCATCGGAAGCGGTCCCGACGGGAACGACGCGAGGATCGGCACGCAGGAACGGTTCGTGGCCATCGATCTGCAGACCTCGGTCGATCTCGGGCGACGACTCAAGCTGGTGGCCGGAGTCGACAACCTTTTCGATGCTCGTCCGGCAGGTTGGCAGGGGGCGATTGAACGGAAGTTGCGGATGGGATTGGCCGTCGAGGATCTGTTCGCCCGCTGAGTCAGCCGCAGTAGTCGGCCGCGGCCTCGGCGAGGATCTCGGCCAGCCTCGCGCACGACGCGAGGTCCACCCACTCGACATCGGCGTGCGCACCCTCACCGTGCGGGCCGATCACGACGCTGTCGACGCCCGCGGCCTGTGTCAGGGCGGAGTCCATCCAGGGGGAATCTCCGACGACCTCCGGCGTGCGGCCAAGGACCGTGCGGGAGGCGCGCGATACACAGGCCGCGACCGGCGCCTCCGGCGTCGTCTCGAAAGGTTCGCGGTGGAACAAGGTCGACCAGGCGACTTCGAGGGACGGATCCTCCGCGCGCAGGTCCTCGAGGATGGCCGCAATCTCGCCCTCCACGGACTCCCGCGTCTCGGGCGGTACCGTACGCCGCTCGACCCGAAGCGTGCAGCGCGGGGAGTAGGTGCTGATCCCGCTCCCGCCCTCGAGCAACGCCGCGTGCATCGAAGGGGGGCCGAGGAGGGGGTGCCCCGGCCGGGACTGGAGTTCCTCGATGAACGCCTCCAGCCGGTGCAGGACGCGTCCCATGCGCAGGTTCGCATCGATGCCCTCCCGATAGCGGCTTCCATGGGCGGCGCGCCCGCGCGTCGTGATCGCGATCCACGTGAATCCGCGGTGGGCCACGCACAGGTTCAGCGACGTGGGTTCGGTGACGATCGCGGCGTCGAAAGCGAGTTCGCCGCGCGCGCGCCGTTCGAGCAGGTCCGCGGTGCCCAGGCTCGCGTATTCCTCGTCGGCTACGGCGGCCACGAGGACATCGCCGGCGAGGCGCGTTCCCGACTCACCGAGGAGCCGGGCGGCCTCGATGCACGCGGCCAGCGCCCCCTTCATGTCATAGGCCCCCCGCCCGTAGAGCCGCCCGTCCCGTATGCTCGGCGAGAACGGCGCCTCCATGCCCTCCACGCCCACCGTGTCGTAGTGGGCGTTCAGCATCAGGGCCGGCCCTCCCCCAACGCCCGCGAGGCGCCCGATGACGCTCGGCCGGCCCGCCTCGGGTTCGTACCGGGTCACTTCGAGGCCCGCCTCGCGCATGTGCCGGGTCGTGAGGCGCGCGATCTCCGTCTCGCCCGGCGCCCCCTCCACGAGGGTCGGGTTCACCGAGTTCGTGGTGACGAGGTCCGCGAGGACGGTTGTGAGGCGCAACGGGTCGGCGGCGAAGGGCATGCCGCAAAATGTCCCGCCGGGAGGTCAGGACAAGTGCATGGCGCCTGGCTTCAGGGGCTCGGGAGGCGCTTGATCTCTCTTCGGCCCGCCGCCACCCCCGTACCGACCCCGATCCCGAACAGAACGGCCGTCATGGGAGTGACGAATGGCAGGATCGCGGCCAGCAGTCCAACGCCCCAGCCCGCGATCCCGGCCACGAGCGGGACTCCGCGCCGGTGAACGCCGTCCACGAAGCGCAGCCGTCCGCGTACGAATTTCTTCATCGTCACGAAGCCGCCGATCGAAGCGGCGCCGGCAATGGCGAGCCAGAGAAAATTCCCGATGAACTCGAGCATGTCGCACCTCCCGCACAGCCTTTACGCCCTCCATCCCGGGGCGGTTTCAGCGATTCAGCCGTGTTGTACTATGTTGCCGAAGTTCGAACTCAGCCACGGAGATCGAGATGGAGACGGACGGAATCCAGGTCCGGTGGGACGGCGGGCTCAAGTTCAGCGCCGACCGAGCCGACCACGAGACCCGAATCGACGGGGACGAGGGGATCGCCCCCAGCCCAGTCGCCCTGATGGTGGAGTCCGTCGCCGCCTGTGCCGCGATCGACGTGGTGGTCATCCTCGAGAGGGGGCGCCAGGAACTCACCGGACTCTCGGTCCGGGCGAGGGCGCGCAGAGCGGATGCCGCGCCGCGCTACGTGAAGGGTCTCCAGTTCGACTTCCACGTCTCCGGGAAGGTGGACGAAGCGAAGGCTCGGCGGGCGGTCATGCTCTCGTTCGAACGCTACTGCTCCGTCTACCATTCGCTCCGGAAGGACATGGAACTCGAATGGACGCTGACCCTCAACGGCGAGCCCGCGGGCGGGCGGGACTGACGCGGGGATTCTTGACGCCCTGCTATTCGAAGGGGGGCAGTTCCCCGGCCCAGTCCAGGAAGCCCGCGCCGTCCGGCGTCCAGACCACGATCGCGCCGCAGGTCGAACCCGTGCGCATGAACTCCATCGGCGTCTCGACGTCCCGCCTGTAGACCTCGACCGCGCCGAGAACGTCCCTCTCGAGATCGTCGAACTGCATCCCCGCCTGGTACATCCCGTCCAGGTAGAGCGCCGGCGGACATCCGAGCCGGGCGCCTTCCCCAAGGAAGATCTCCGCTCTCCCGTATTCGATCCGGCCCACGGAGACGTTCGGCAGGCCGCGCAGGAGGTCGCTGGGCAGGCGCGGGTTGCGGTTGATGATGTCCCGCGGCGTGAAGAAGGTCCCGAACCCTTTATCCATGCGCTCCAGGAAGCCCTCCAGGTGCCGCGCACGGCGGGTCTGCCGTACCTCCACCGTCAGATCCGCGATGCGAATGACGGTACTCGAAAGGGTCAACGTGACGCGTGTCGTTTGTTCCGGCTCGAGGTCGATGACGGTATAGCCGGCCTCATAGCCGATGTACCTCACCTCGACGGAGTCCCGGCCGGCCCACGTCCGAGGGACCCGGAAGTTGCCTTCGGCATCGGTGATGGCCCCGTACCCGGAGCCCAGAAGGATCACGCGGGCCCCTTCGATCGGGAGTCCCGTCGAGGCGCTGACCACCTGCCCGACCAGCTCCGCCGTCTCCCGTTCCGTCTCCTCCTGTCCCGCAGCCGAACTCGGCGAACCCACCAGCACGCCGCCCGTGACGAGGGTCAGCGCCGCCAAACGGGCGCATCTGCGTCCCGACTCCAATGCACTCATACGGCCCCCTGCTCGAATCGGCTCCCTCCCCGATTAACGCTTTCCATCATTCGAAAGATACGGCCTTATCGCCTCGTCATCGACAGGACGGTCGGATCGCCGCCCGCGCTGCCATGTATCGTTACGATCAACTCGGTGCTCGTTGGGCTCTCGTACGTGAACCACCACGGAGCGTTCGGCGGCGGCGACTCCGCCGTGCTCCGGAAGGTGGCCTTCCGGCCTTCCACGGCCGTGAGACGGTATTCGAGCCGAGTCTCCTCCCAGGGTTCCCAGCCGCGCGAGATGTGCTTGAAACGGTAGTAGATCTCGCCATCGTCGTCCTGCTCCAGGAGCAGAAGTTCGTACATGACGGCGAGACCGTCGCGGACGAGGCGGAAGGAGCCGGACATCGAGCGCCCGGCGGGGCTGAACCACGCTTCCTCGATCTGTCCCCCGAAGGCGTCCCCGCCCCAGTGGCCGGCGATCCAGGCCAGTTCCTCCACATCGATGGCGCGGGTGGTAGCGGGTGGCGCTACGCCGCCCACCGGATCCGCATCCTGACCCGTCACCCCCGCGGCGCCGAACAGGTGGACAACGGCTGCGAGCGCGACGGCGACCGCGGTCGCCCGCCCGCGAAAGGCACACGCCCGGGACGTTTGAGAAACCGCGGATCTCGCCGCATCTTCGCACGCCATGAAAGCCGTCCTGAAAACCTTCGTTTCGGTCATCGTCTGCCTCCTCGCCGGCCTCGCGGGGCTGGCGCTCGTGTTCAGAGATCTGCCCGTGGGTCCCGGTCCCGGGCTCATCGCGCTCGGGGGTCTCCTGTACTTCGCCGCGGGCTTCGGCCTCTCGCGGTGGCACCGCGGTGCGCGTCCCCTCCTCTGGGGGCTGGCGCCGGGCTGGAGTCTGACCCTGCTGGGCGTCATCGGCATCTGGGTGACGGTGACGGATCCTCCGTCCGGCCATTGGGGTCTGGCGCTTCTCTTCCTGCTCGGCCCGGCCGTCGCGGGTTCGGCGGGCGCCGTCCTCGCCACGAGGATGCTGAAGGACTGAGCCGCGCTCACGGCGCTGCGCCCCGCGGTCCTGCCAGGCGTTTGCCGCCGTGCGGTCCGGCCACGCCAAGGTAGACGGAACCCAGCGCCCGGGGCACCCCGGGCATGGTAAAGCGGTCGAGTTCGATGATCCGGAATCCGCCGTGCTCGATCTCGGTGTCGATCTTCCGGTTTATGTTGCAACCGCAGGCGACGAAGTTCTGAACCGGGTTCAGGGTGTCCTGCAGGCGCGACACCCAGCCTTTCTCGTTCCGCCCATGCTCGAGGAAGAGGAACTCGCCGGAGGGCTTCAGCGCACGCCTCAGTTCGAGGAGGGCGTCTTGGAGCCGCACGATCGAACACAGCGTCCAGGTGCTCGTCACGGTGTCGAAATGCCCATCCGGAAAGGGGAGTCGGTCGGCGGCGTCGTGGACCATGCGCTCGACGGGGAAGGGGGCCCGGGCGACGCGGGCGCGTACGCGGCGTTCGAGTACGGCCGCGGGGTCGATCCCCGTGACGCGGCGAACCGACGTTGGGTAGCATTCGAGATTGAGGCCGGTGCCGAAGCCGACTTCGAGCACGTTCCCCTGCGCACGGGAGAGTGCCTGGCGCCGGTATCTGCGATGAACGTCGCCCTTGAGCCCGCTCTCCATGAGACGCGGGAAGATGTGTTCGGAGTACAGCCCCACTCGCTCTCCTCCCCCGGTGACGCGGGCGAAGGTTGAAACGTCTACCCAAACATAGACGTAACGGCACCTGTCGGGATGTGTCGCCGGCCTGAGTGCCGTGTCCCGCCATCGGCGGCGAGCCCCACGCCGCGACGCCGCCTCTGGACTGGAGAGCGCATTGGACCGAATACCTGCCGCCGGGTGCGCCCTGGCACTGGCAGTGTGCATGGGGGTCGCCGCGGGCGTCGCCTTCGACGTGCGCGCCCTCCAGGAACCGCCCGTTTCCGTCTCACGTCCGATTCCGTTCGACGCCTACGCCGACGAAGGGATCGCGGGGCTGATCGAGCGCGCTCTGGCGCAGCGCAAGGCCCGGGCCGAAGGGCTGACGAGCTTCGAGGCAACCTTCCGCGAGCGCATCTACGCCGGGCTGGGCGGCGCGGCTCTGCGCCGCGAGCGGGCGATGTTTCACCAGGAGCGGGCCGCGCGCCTGCGCTGGGCGGCGGAGGGCGAACACATCGTCCGTTGGCTGGGCGTGCGGCGCGGGGTGCCGATCGTCGGCCTGGGCGTCGAGTTCGAGGATGATCTGCGCGACGACGATGCGTTCGAGCTCGATTTCGATATGATCGATCCGGCGAGCGAGCATGTGACGGTCGGTTCGGAGTGGGCCCTTCATCCCCTCGCCGACACCGCAGCCTATCACTACCGCTACCGCTCGGGCGATACGCTGCGGATCCGCTTCCCGGGGGACAACCGCACGGTGACGCTGATCGAGGCCATCGTCGAGCCGCGGGAGGCCCGCTTCGACCGCATCGCCGGCTCGCTGTGGTTCGACGCCGACGAGGGGGTCCTCACACGCGCCGCCTACCGTCCCGCGATCGAGTACGACTTCGACCGCGAGGAACCGGAGGACGCGGAAGACGTTCCCGGGTTCGTGAAGCCGATCCGAGCCAGGGTCGAGTTCATCACGATCGACTACGGACTCCAGGAGCTCCGCTGGTGGCTCCCGAATCGCATGGCCTTCGACGCGGTCGCCACGATGGCGGACCTCGCGAGCATGCCGGTGCGTTACGAGTGGACCTTCGAGGACTACGTCGTGGATGGCGAACCGGAGCTCGATCCGGGGGAGGATCTGCCGGAAGGTTGGACGCGGTGGGTCGACGAGGAGATCGACGCCGAAGAGGGGCGGATCCAGGCGAACGAGGGAGAGGGAGCGCGGGTCGAGGGAATCCGCGACGATCCGTTGACGGCGGAAGCCGATTCACTCCCCGCCAGGGCCCGTGCCATCGTGATCATCGTCCCGCCCCTCGACGAGCTTCCCTCGTCCCGGGAGCTGCCGGAGCCGCTCTTTTCCGCCACCGTCGACGCCTTCGCGGCGCAGGAACTCGACGACCTGAGGGATCGTCTGTCCTCCCTGCACATCCCCGCCGCCGGGGGTCTGGGCTCCCGCCTGGATCTCGCTCCGGGTCTGCGCAGGCTCCGCTACAATCGGGTCGAGGGGCTCTCGTTCAGCGCCCGGTTCGCCGTACCGACGGGGGTCACGTCGGAGTTCTCGGTCACGCCGCGCGTCGGCATCCCGGAGTGGGAGCCGGGCCTGGAGGTCGGGTGGCGCCGACAGACGGCGACGGGCGGTTTCGGGATCATGGCGTACCGGCGCCTCACGGACCTCGGCGATTGGGGCCGTCCGCTCTCCTTCGGCAACTCCTTCAACAGCCTCGTCATGGGGTATGACGAAGGCCTTTACTTCCGGGAGACCGGCTTCGAGATGTCCGCGAGCCGCCAGGGCAGGAGGACCCGTGTGGAAGGCTCCCTCTTCGCCGAGCGTCACCAGAACGCACCGAAGCAGAGCGATGCCTCGCTCCCGAACCTCTTCGGCGATGCAATTTTTTCCGATAACATCGTCGCCGCCCGCGGCGACGTCACAGGCGTCTCGGGCCGCCTGCGCGCGTTTTCCTCGGTAGACCCGGGCACGCCGATTCTGAGCGGTTCCATCTGGGGGGAAGCCGCGACGGGCGACTTCGATCTCTACGGCCGTGCCGCGGTTGCGGCGGCGCTGCAACTCCCCGTGAGCCACTGGTCGCTGGCGCTGGAGGGCGGGGCCGGCCGAATGTTCGGGGAGCCGCCTCCACAGCGCCGCTTCCACCTCGGCGGATCGTACACGTTGCGGGCTTTCGATCCCGTGTCGACCGGAGGCGAGAGCTTCTGGTTCGGCCGGTTCGAACTGGGACGCGGGTTCCGGATCGGGGATCCGGCGTACGATGTCGGGGGCAGTCCGATCCGGGTCACGGGGTTCTGGGACGCGGGTTGGACGGGACCCGTGGATGCCTTCGGCACGGAGGGCTGGCGGTCGAGCGTGGGCGTCGGCGTGTCGCTCATGGACGGCCTGTTTCGCATCGACATCGCCCGCGCCGTCCGCGGCGGCAGCCTATGGCGGCTCCACATATACTCCGACGGCCTCATGTAACGACCCCGAGCGCCGGACGTTTGCGTGGCGGCTGACATGGCCGCAGAGTAGCGTCCGCCGTAATCAACGACGACGCCCGGCGCCCGGCGCGCCAGCGGTCCCCGTAACAAGCGCCCCAATACATGGCACGAGGTCGCAGAGCAAAGGATGGCACGCGAGAGGCGGACGAAGCCGCGGAAGGGAAGCGGAAACGTCCCCCATCTCCGCCGGCGTTCAGCGCCGAGTGGTTCCGCGACTGGGCGCGCACCCTGTTTGTCGCGACCCTCATCTTCCTCTTCTTCCGGACGTTCCTGCTGGCCACGTTCGTGATTACGTCGGGGTCGATGGAGGGGACTCTCCTCGTCGGCGATTTCCTGCTCGTGAACAAGACTTCGCTCGGTGCCCCGATCCCGTTTACGAATGCCCGCATACCGGGATACGCCGAGCCGGTGTACGGGGATATCATCGTGTTCAGGGCGGACCATTCTCCGGGGCTGGATATCGTCAAGCGTACCGTGGGCTTGCCGGGCGACACGCTCCGAATGGAGGGCGGCCTCCTGTACCGGAACGGAGAGGCCGTCGACGAACCTTACGTCCGCCGAAATCCGCGCCAGCCGGATGAAGGGGATCCCCGCATGCGGTGGCAACTGGACCACCTGATTCCGGACCCGGAGCGGGGCGAGTACGAACCCACGCGGGACAACTGGGGGCCCGTCGTGGTTCCGCCGGAACGCTACTTCATGCTTGGGGACAACCGGGACGAGAGTCTCGATTCACGGTTCTGGGGCTTCGTCGAGCGCGGGAAGATGCGAGGCAGGCCCTTCTTCATCTACTTCTCGTACGACCGTGACGCGCTGAAGCCGGTGAAATTCCTCACGGCGATGAGACCGGGAAGGATCGGACCCTCCCCGGACTAACGAGTCGGGAGTACTCCGTCCGCCGTCAGAGCTTCTTGAGCAGCTTCCGAATGACGATCACGGCGACGGCGATGGCGATCTTTTTCATCGGCTTTTCCTTTATCCGCGCATGGCGTAGGCCTCAAGGTACAGTACGGGCCGTTCCCCGGTCGAGGTTTCGGTGGCTCTGGCCCGCGGCCGTGGGTGGGGCAACGTTGAGCGGACAAGACAGGTGCGCAGTCCAGGAGGTGTCATGCGCGTGACCCGGGCGGTTGCCCTAGTGGCGTTGCTCCCCTGTGTGGGGTGTGACTCGCCGTCCGCCGGCGAGGCGGCGGCAGCCGATCACTCACATGCCGGCGGGGGCGTCGTAACGCACTGGACCGAGTCGCTCGAACTCTTCGTCGAGTACCCGCCGCACGTCCGGGGGGTCGCGAGCGATCCGTGGGAAATCCACCTCACCTGGCTGGCGGACTGGAAGCCGGTCCGGGAGGGGCGCCTCGTGTTGCTGCTCCGGGGGCCGGGCGGCGCCCGCGCAGAGGTCTTGATCCCGGCCCCGGCGACCCCGGGCATCTACAGTGCAAGCCCGACCCTCACGGAGACGGGGACGTGGCGAGCGGATCTGACCCTCACGGCCCGCGGCGCGGACCACGCGATTCCGGTTGGGCAGCTGCAGGTGTTCGCGAGCGAAGATGCGCTCCCCCACGACGTGGAGCAGCCGCTTCCCGGGCTGATCGCGCTGCCGAAGGAAGAGCAGTGGGCGATGCCGTTCGAGATTGCGGTCGCCGAGCTTCGCCGGATTCCGAACTCGATCCCCGTCACCGGAGAGATCACGGCCCCCGCGGGCGGTCTCGCGCACGTCTCGACGCCGGTGGCAGGCCTCCTGCTCGTCCAGGGACCGTCGCCCGCACCGGGTGAAATCGTGCGGGAGGGCGAGACGTTGGCGTTGATCGCCCCCACGAGCCTCGACGACTCGTACGCCCGCATGCGGGCGGACGTGGAGGACGCCGAGCGCGAGGCGGATCGGACGGAGCGCCTCTTCGCGGCCGGCGCCATCGCCGAGCGCCGCCTGGAGGAGGCGCGCCACAACGTCGCGGTGGCCCGGGCGGCGTTCGAAGCCGTGGGAGGCATTCACTCTACCGACGGGGACGACGGTTTCGACCCGCACGTCTACCAGCTTCGGAGTCCGATCGGGGGAGTGATCGCGGATCGCCACGTGGCCCCCGGCGAGCACGTCGCCGTCGGGACACACGCGTTCACGGTGGTGCGTCCCGACACGCTGTGGTTCGTCGCGCGGGTTCCGGCCCGCCACGCCGAGGCGGCCAGTGAAGTCCACGGGGCGTGGTTCACCGTCGAAGGCGCGACCCACGCGCATGAAGCCGACCGCGTGGTGTCCGTGGGCAGCATCATCGATGCCGGGAGCCGGGCGTTGCCGGTCCGGTTCGCGGTGGCGAACCCGAACGGGGAGCTCAAGGTGGGGATGCTGGCCGAAGGGCATCTGCTCCTCGGTGAGCCCGTGGAAGGCGTGGCGGTCCCGTCGGCGGCGATCCTGGACGAGGACGGGCTCTCCGTCGTCTACGTCAAGGTCGGCGGCGAAGCGTTTCAACGGCGAGTGGTGGAGACCGGTCCCTCGGACGGGTCGTGGACCATCGTCCACTCCGGGGTTGCGGACGGCGAACAGGTGGTCGCCGTCGGCGCCTATCAGGTGAGACTGGCCTCGCTCGGCGACGTCGAGGTCTCGGATCACGGGCATCCGCACTGAGCGCATCCGGACCGGCGGGAGATCCGCCAGGCCTCCTGCATGGACTGCTGGACCGGCTGGTCCAAACCTCGCTGGAGAACCGCTTCCTCGCCGTGGCCGCCGGGGTCCTCCTCCTGGCGGGCGGGGGATGGGTGGGGGCCACGCTGCCCGTCGACGTCTTTCCCGACCTCACCGCTCCCACCGTTACGGTGCTCAGCGATGCCCACGGACTCGCCCCGGAAGAGGTCGAGAGTCTTGTCACGTTCCCGATCGAAACGGCGGTGAACGGAGCGGCCGGGGTGCGCCGGGTCCGGTCGAGTTCGGCCCAGGGGATCAGCATCGTTTGGGTGGATTTCGACTGGGGCACGAACATCCTCCGCGCCCGGCAGATCGTGAACGAGCGCCTCCAGCTCGCCACGGCCCAACTGCCCGAGGACGTGAGCGCGCCCGTCCTCGCGCCGGTGAGTTCGATCATGGGTGAGATTCTGCTCGTCGGCATGAGCGCGCCCGCCACGCAACTCATGGAGGCACGGACGGTCGCCGACTGGACCGTGCGGCGAAGGCTGCTCGCCGTGCCCGGAGTCTCGCAGGTCGTTTCGATCGGCGGACAGGTTCGCCAGTACCAGGTCCTGATCCATCCCGAGCGTCTGCTCGCATACGGCGTCGGGCTCGACGAGGTACTGGAGGCGGCGGCGGGATCGAACCGGAACGCGTCCGGAGGCGTCTATCGTTCGGGCGGTCGCGAGATCCTGATCCGCGGCATCGGTCGCGCGCGCGACCTGCAGGAGATCGGCCTGACCGTCGTCGCGGCGAGGGAGGGGGTACCCGTCCTCATCGAGGACCTGGCGGACGTTCGGATTGGTCCGCGCGTCCGGCTCGGCACCGCTTCCGTGAACGCGGAGCCCGCCGTCGTGCTCTCGATCCAGAAGCAGCCCGGCGCCAACACGCTGGAGCTGACGGAGCGGATCGACGCCGAACTGGACGAGCTCGAAGCGGAACTCCCGGCGGGCGTGGCCTTCGAGAGGTCCGTGTTCCGACAGGCCGATTTCATATCGCTCGCGGTGGAAAACGTGATCGAAGCCCTGCGCGACGGAGCGCTGCTCGTCATCGCGGTGCTCCTGCTCTTCCTGTGGAACCTGAGGACGACGGCGATTTCCGTGCTCGCGATCCCCCTCTCGCTGGCCCTGGCCGTCATCGTGCTGCGGCTCCTCGGAGGGACGATCAACACGATGACGCTGGGCGGCATGGCCATTGCCATCGGCGCGCTCGTCGATGACGCGATCATCGTCGTCGAGAACGTGTACCGCCGCCTGCGCGAAGATCGTCGCCGCCCGCCGGAACGCCGACGCCGGTCGCTGGCCCTCGTCCGGGACGCGGCGCGGGAGATCCGGAACCCGATCCTGAGCGCTACGCTCATCATTTCCATCGTCTTCGTTCCGCTCTTCTTCCTCTCCGGCGTGGAAGGGCGCATGCTCCGGCCGCTGGGGCTGGCGTACATCGTGAGCATTCTCTCGTCGCTGCTCGTCGCCGTCACTGTGACGCCGGCACTCTGCCACATGCTGCTGCCGGGGGACCGGGCGATCGGCCGCCCGCGCGAGCCGTGGCTGATGCGGGGACTCGAGCGGGCGTACGGGCGGGTCCTTGACGGGGCGCTTCGCCGTTCCGGGGCCGTGCTTGGCGGCTCGGCGCTCCTGCTCGTCGGCACTCTGGCCCTCATGCCTTCGCTGGGACGCGGATTCCTGCCCGAGTTCCAGGAGGGGACGCTGACCATCTCCGTCGTGAGCTTGCCCGGGACGTCGCTGGTGGAGTCCGACGCGATCGGGGCCCGCGTAGAGCGCCAGCTTCTGGCGCACCCAGCCGTCGTTTCCACGTCGCGGCGGACCGGCCGGGCCGAACTCGACGAGCACGCGCAGGGCGCCAACGCCTCCGAGGTCGACGCGCGGCTGGACCTCTCGGAGCACGACCTCGAGGAGGTCATGGCCGCCCTCCGGGACGATCTGGCGGGACTTCCCGGGACCAACGTCACGATCGGACAGCCGATCGGACACCGGATCGACCACATGCTCTCCGGCACCCGGGCGGCCATCGCGGCGAACCTGTTCGGACCCGACCTGCGGCAACTGCGCGACATCGCCGGCGAGATCGAGACCGTCGCGGGGACGGTGGAGGGCCTCGTGGACGTCTCCGTCGAGAGGCAGGCGGACATACCCCAGCTTCAGGTCCGCGCCGACCGCCGCGCGATGGCCCGTCACGGCGTCACCCCGGCGGAGATGGCCTCAGCCGTCGATGTTGCGTTCCAGGGAGAGGAAGTGTCGCTCATCCGGGAAGGCGACCGCGCGTTCGATCTCGTGGTTCGCTACGCGGACGAACACCGCACGGACCCCGCGGCGATCGGCAGGACGCTGATGACGACCCCCGCGGGCACGACCGTGCCGCTGTCGCAACTGGCTTCGATCGTGCCGTCGCTGGGGCCCAACGCGATCAGCCGCGAGAACGTGCAACGGAAGATCGTCGTGAGTGCGAACGTCGCGGGACGCGACGTCGGCGGAGCCGCCGAGGAGCTCCAGGCGCGGGTCGCGGCGGAGGTCGGCCTCCCGCCGGGCTACTACGTCCAGTATGGGGGGCAGTTCGAGAGCGGGCGGGAGGCGACGCGGCGCATCACGCTGCTCTCGCTGTTCTCGATCGCCGCCATCTTCCTCATCATGTTCCGAGCCTTCGGGAGCGCCCGGATCGCCGCCCTTCTCATGGTGAACCTGCCTCTGGCGCTGGCGGGAGGCGTGCTCGCGGTGCTGCTCATCGGCGGCACCGTGAACATCGCGACGCTGGTCGGGTTCATCACCCTGTTCGGCATCGCGGTGCGGAACGGGATCCTTCTCGTGAGCCGCTATCAGGACCTGCGTGCCGCGGGCGCCGAGCTCCGCCCGAGCATCCGGCGCGGGTCCATGGAGCGCCTCAGCCCCATCCTCATGACGGCGCTCACGGCGGGCCTCGCGCTCGTACCGCTCGCGCTGGGAATCGGCGAGCCCGGCAAGGAGATCCAGGCCCCGCTCGCCGTCGTCGTGCTCGGGGGCCTCCTGACGTCCACCACGCTCAACATGGTCGTCGTTCCCGCCCTCTTCCTGCGCTTCGCCGGGCCCCTCAGCGGAAGCGGTCGATGGAAAGGGGGGGGAGGTCCCGGGAGGACGGATGATCCGTGAGTAGGTCGGCCATGAGCGACCCGAGGACGGGTGCGAACTTGAACGCGTGGCCGGAGCCGCCGGCGAACAGCACCGCCTCCGGATGGTCGGGGTGGCGGTCCAGGATAAAATCCTCGTCGGGCGTGTTTGTGTAGAGACAGACGGACGCGTGGGCCAGCGCGCCCGCCAACCCCGGCGCGTACCGCCCGAACAGCCTTCGCAGTTCCTCCGTCTCCACGGTCCCGACCTCGCGGTCGACCCGCTCGACATCGGTCCGGCGCCCGGCCTGAAAGTGCATCCCCGCCTTCAGGCCCCGCGTCGTCGGGGGGAAGCCGTACCACGTCCCCTCCCGTTCGAGCTCCCACACCCAGGCAGGGCCATCGGGGAGCGCGAGGGTGTGTTCCCCCGCAGGTTCGAACCAGTACTGCACTGTGCGCTCCACTTCGAGCGGAAGGGGAAGTCCGGGAAGCAACTGCGGAGTCCACGCTCCCGCGGCGATGGCGAGGCGCCGCGCCGGGTATTCTCCCCGTTCCGTCCGGATCCGGACGCCCGAGGCCGAAGCGGACCACCCGATTGCGGGCTCGTCGAAGCGCAGGTCCGCGCCCTCGGCCGCCTCCAGCATCGCCTTGAGGCAGGCCTCCGGTGAGAGGATCGCGGCACCTGGTTCGTAGACGGTGACGGTCCCGGGATCCGGGCGGAGCCAGGGGAAACGCTCGACCACCTCCTCCACGGAGAGGAGGAGGTAGCCGGTGTCCGGGTGCGCGACGCTCCGAAGCGGGCTCCCCGCGAACGCGCGGCCGTCTTCCGGCCCCATCATGAGGGCGCCGGCCGTCCGCAGCAGCGTCCTGCCGGACGAGCGCTCGAGGTTCTTCCAGCGCCGGTAGGCATCGCGGACGAGCGGCACGTAGGGAGACCCTCGGTACCAGGCTTCGCGGATCATCCGCGTGTCGCTGTGCGCCGACCCCATCGTGTGCGGGGGCGTGTAGCGGTCGAATCCGATCACCGAATATCCTCGGTGGACGAGTTCGGCCGCCGTTGCGCTTCCTATCGCTCCGAGCCCGATGACGGCGAAGTCGTGCATGCGGCTGCCGGCGGACTCAGTTCGCGATTCTCGGGAAAACGAGGCGCTGATCGGCCTCCACCACTGAGACCGCCCGCGCGACGCCGTCCACGACCTCGAACACGAACTGCACGGCGGAACCGTGCAGAAGGAAGGTGGTCGGGGATTGCGGGAGGAGTCGGAATGCCGCCTCGCCGGTGCGCGCGGCCAGGAGAGCACCCTCCTCGAGCGTGACGGTCAGCGTTGTGGTCGGGTCGATGCGGTACTCGCCCACAAAAAGGGACAGATTGTCGGGTTCCAGGCGCACGATGGGGAGCCGAAGCGCCGGATCGGGCTCACCGCCCAGATCCGCCAGACGCTCCAGGAGCCGCGGCATCCCGGGGTTGTACGCGAGCGCCTCCCGGATGTGGTCGGACGCCGCGTCCACGGCCCCGGCCTCTTCGTGAAGCTCGGACAGCGCAAAGCGGATCGCGGGGAGTTCGGGCGTCCCGGCCGCGTAGGCCTCGAGGATCGCAATGGCCGTGGCCGGCTCGCCCTCCCGGAAATGGCCCGCGAGCCTCAGGATCTGGCCGGCGGAGTAGTCGTATTCCTCCGGTCGCGTACGCCGCCAGTTCTCGAACCTCGACATCGCCGCCTCGACCCCGCCCGCCGCGACGATCGGCAGCAGTCGTTCCGCGATCGACGGTTTGGGGCGAACCGCTTCGGCGCCCCACAGGACGTTCGTCAGACCCTCCACGAGCGGTCCCAGGTCGGAGGACGTGTTGTCCAGCAGCGCGATGAGGCGTCCGTGGTCCGGGAAGACGCGCAGGTAGGAGGAGAAGCCGAAGATTCCTCCCGAGTGTTCGATGACGCGCACGCCGCTGTCGTGCCCGATATCGCGCGTCCCCACGCCCACGCCGTACCCGTACGACCCGGATTCAAGACCGGGGGTCGTCATGCGCACCAGCGTCTCCGGGTTGCGGAACAGGACTCCTTCGACGAAGAGGCTGGAGGCCCAGCGAGCGAGGTCGCCGACGGTGGAGTAGAGCATGCCGGCGGAATAGGGCACGGACGGATCGATGAGGCGCGCCGGCCGATAGCCGACGAGATTGCGCGTGTGGCCGCCGGCGTGGCCCTCCGGCGGCCAAAGCGCATGATCGTACCCGGTATCGCGCAACTCCAGCGGTTCGAGCACATACGTGCGGAGGGCCTCGTCGTAGCTCAGTCCCGTGACGCGTTCCGCGATCCAACCCAGAAGTACGTAGCCCGAGTTGGAGTACTCGAAGTCCGTGCCTGGTTCGAAGGAGAGGGGGGCCTCCCAGGTGAGCGCGAGGATCTCGTGCGGCGAAAACGGCGTTGCGGCTTCCCAGTCCATGAACCCCGGGACGTTCGTGTGGCTCGGCAACCCCGAGGTGTGCGTGAGCAGGTGGTGGAGCGTGATCCGTTCCGCGAACTCCGGCGGATACTCCTCGACGTAGCGGCCCACCGGGTCCTCGACTCGCAACAATCCCTCCTCCTCGAGTCTGAGGATCAGCGCGGCCGTGAACTGCTTCGTCAGCGAGGCGATGCGAAACCGCGTGCGCGGGGTGTTGGCGCCGCCGCCCGCAAAGTCGGAGCGGCCGAACGCTCCCTCGAACAGGATCTCGCCCGCGTCGACGATGAGGGCCGCGCCGTTGAAGAGCCTCAGGTCATGGAAGGAGCGGAGGTATCCTTCGGCGCGTTCCGCGCGAGGCTGCGCCTCGACGGCGGACGCGAGCCCAACGGCGAGCGCCGCCGCGAGACCGTACTTCCAGGATGTTTTTCGACGCGGATACAAGCGGGATCCTCCTATGAAGCACAAGCGGCCGGAAAGCTCGCGTCCCCTGAACGAAAGGGATAGGATCGCATCATGCGCTCGATCTCAAGTCGGCAGCGGTCCCGGATTCTGGAACTGGAAGAAGCTGCGCGGCCGCTCGACCCTGACGCGGGCGAGCGCGACCGCCTCATGGCCGAGGTGCATGCCTACGCGCAGAGGTTCCTCGATGAACTCCCCGAACGACCCGCCTACCGGCACGACAAGTCATCCGTGGCGGAGATCCGGGAACTCGGGCTCGGGACCGATACGCGGCCCATTGAGCGGCTCATCGACCGGATCGATGAATCCGTCGTGGGGGCGGGACTCGTGCCCTCGCACGGCGGGCACCTCGGGTACATCCCCGGCGGCGGCATCTACGCCTCTTCGCTGGCGGACTATCTCGCGGCCGTCACGAACGAATACGCCGGCGTACGCTTTACCGGACCCGGCGCCGTCGAGATGGAGAACGTCATCCTCGGCTGGATGGCGCGTTTCACGGGGTATCCGTCCACGTGCGCCGGCAACCTCGCCTCGGGAGGCTCGATCGCGAGCCTCATCGCCGTCGTCACCGCCCGCGAGGCGGCCGGCCTTCGCGCTCGCGACTACGAAAGGGCCGTCGTCTACTCCTCGTCCCACCTGCACCACTGCCTGCACAAGGCGCTCCGAATGGCCGGTGTCGGAGAGGCGGTGCGGCGCGACGTTCCGCTGGACGGGGACTTTCGGATGCGGGTCGACGCGCTCGCCGAGCTCGTGGCCGAGGACCGCGCGCGCGGACTCCGGCCATGGCTCGTATTCGCATCGGCGGGCACGGTGGACATCGGCGCCATCGACCCGCTCGCGGAGATCGCGGACGTCGCCGAGCGCGAGGATCTCTGGTTCCACGTGGACGGTGCGTACGGCGGCTTTTTCGCCTTGCTGGAGGAGTTCCGGCCCGCCTTGGCGGGTCTGGAACGCACGGACTCCCTCGTTCTCGACCCGCACAAGGGCATGTTCCTCCCCTACGGGACCGGCGCCGTTCTCGTCCGTGACGGAGAGGCCCTGGCGGACGCGCACGCGTCGGGCGCCAGCTATCTGCAGGACACGGTCGAGGCCGAACGGTGGGGACCCTCACCCGCCGCCGTATCGCCCGAGCTCACGAAGCATTTTCGCGGACTGCGGGTCTGGCTGCCGCTCCTTCTTCACGGGGAGGCGCCGTTCAAGGCCTGCCTTCGGGAGAAGCTCGAACTCGCACGGTACTTCCACGCCGAGATCGAGGCGCTCGGGTTCGAGGTGGGGCCGGAGCCGGAGCTTTCGGTGGTGACCTACCGCTGGGTACCGGAATCGGGTGACGCGGATGCCTTCAACCGGGCCCTGATCGAAGAGACGCACCGCGATGGGCGGGTCTTCCTCTCCTCCACGACGATCGACGGGATCTTCCTGCTGAGGATGGCGGCGCTCGCGTTCCGCACGCACCTCGACACCATCGAGCTGGCGCTCGAAGTCCTTGCGGAGGCCGTGGAGCGGCTCGAGGCCCACCCGGAACGCTGGCGCTCCGCGGCGCCCGCCGAAGCCATCGCCGGAGGCGGCAGCTGATGGCGGGTTCCAGCTCCGGGCTCGCCCGCCAGGACGTGCGCTTCGAGCCGGACGAGCGGCCCCCGCTCCCCATGGCCGCCGGACTCGGCGTCCAGTACGCGCTCATCTGCCTTGCCAGCATCGTGCTCACGCCGACGGTCATGATCACCGTGGCGGGTGGCAGCGATGAATACCTGTCGTGGGCGGTCTTCGCCGCGCTCGTGATCAGCGGGATCACGACGGCGATCCAGGCGCGCAGGGTGGGGCGAATCGGTGCGGGTTACGTCCTCGTCATGGGGAGCACGAGCGCCTTCATCGCGGTGAGCGTCACCGCCATCGAGCAGGGCGGGCCGGGGATGCTCGCGGTCCTGATCATCGCCTCCTCGATGGTCCAGTTCCTTCTCGCGTCCCGGATGGCGCTCCTGCGCCGGGTCTTCACGCCCACCGTGGCGGGCACCGTGCTGATACTGATCCCGGTGACCCTCACCCCGATGATCCTGCGGAAGCTCGCGGAGGTGCCCGCCGGCGCCCCGCTGGCCGCGGGTCCGGTCGTGGCCGGCGTGACGCTGGCGGTCACGGTCCTGGTCCCGCTTCGGTTCTCCGGCGCCCTTCGGCTCTGGGCCCCGGCTCTCGGGATCGTCGCCGGGTCTCTCGTCGCCGGCCTCGGGTTCGGGATCTACGACCTGTCCACCGTCTACGAAGCCTCCTGGATCGGCCTGCCGGACCTGGCATACCCCGGTCTCGATCTGAGCTTCCGCCCCGAGTTCTGGGCTCTGCTGCCGTCCTTCCTCATGGTGACGCTCGTAAGCGCGATGGACACGCTCGGCGATGCGATCGCGATTCAGAGAGTTTCGTGGCGCAGGCCGCGCGCGATCGACTTCCGCTCCATCCAGGGCGCGATCGCCGCCGACGGCGCGGGCAACCTCCTCTCCGGTCTGGCGGGGACCGTCCCCAATACGACCTACGGCGTGGGCATCGCCGTCGCCGAACTCACCGGCGTCACCTCTCGCGCCATCGGGATCTGCGTCGGCGTCGTCTTCGCGGCGTTCGCCTTCCTGCCGAAGTTGCTCGCCCTCATCATCGCGATCCCCGGCCCCGTCGTGGCGGCCTATTTCATCGTAGTCGTGGCGCTGATCTTCGTCTTCGGGATGAAGATTCTGCTCCAGGAAGGGCTGGACTACCGTAACGGCCTCGTCGTCGGCGTCGCGTTCTGGCTGGGCATCGTCTTCCAGTTCGACTGGATCTACCCCGAGCATATCGTGGGGGCCTGGGAGGAATTCCTCGGCAACGGCATGACCGTCGGCGGTCTCACGGTGATTCTGCTCACCATCTTCGCGGAGGTCACGGGAGGCCGTCGGGCGCGACTGAAGACGCGGCTGTCGGACGACACGTGGTCGGAGGTCGATGCCTTCCTGGTGAAGTTCGCGGCGCGCAAGGGCTGGGACGAGGAGATGGAAACGCGTCTGCGAGCGGTCGGCGAAGAGACGATGCAGATCCTCGGCCGCGCAGAGGCGGAAGCCGGGACCGAAGGCGCGCGAAGCCTGTTGCTCATCGCGAGCAGCGATGGCCCCGCGGCGGATCTCGAGTTCATCGCAACGACGGACGAGAAGAACGTCGAGGATCAGCTGGCGATGCTCAGCGAGGTGGCCGCGGGCGTCCCCGTCGAGGCAGAAACCCCGCTTCGGCTGCTGCGGCACTACGCCTCCTCGATTCGCCATCAGCAGTACCACGACATCGACATCCTCACGATCCGCGTGGAGTCCGCCCCCCAGGTCGCCGGCGACTTCTAGCGGCAACGCGCCGGTCGAGTGTGTCGCGGAATTCGCGAACTACCGGCGGTGCCGGGGCGCCGCGTCCCGCGAAGGCACGATGATCGCCTTGGTGACGGCGAGTCGCTCGACATCGGCGAGTGCCTGACCCGTTTCCCCGAGGCCGTATTCACCCCCGATCACCCGGGCGAAGGGGAGGCGGTGGCGCGCGAGCAGGTCGAGTGCCCGTGAGACGTGCGGCAGCTCGGTCCCCCAGCGCCCCTTCACGGTCGCGTGCTTCCGGTTGATGTCGAGGTGCGGGTTGATGGAGACGGGACCGACATCCGTATAGTGTCCCGCAACGACGTACGTGCCTCCGTCGCGGAGGAGGGCAAACCCCTCCGGGATCGCCGCCGGGTTGCCGCTCGCCTCGATGACGACGTCGGCGCCCCGGCCCTCGGTGAGGTCGGCCACGCCTGCGGACCGGTCACGGCCGGACGTGCGGTTCAGCGACAGCGTGACGTCGGCCCCCATCGCGGCGGCGAGCTCGAGGCGCTCGTCGGGGTCGCCGATGACCACGAGGGGGCCGCAGCCCCGGACCCGGGCAAAGGCGGCGGCCGCGAGGCCGACGGGGCCGGAGCCCTGGACGACGACCGTGTCGCCCGGCCGGAGCTCCGAGCGCTCGACGGCTCCGAAACCGGTGAAGAGTCCGCAGCCGCCTCCGATGACATCCGCCGTTTCGAGCCCCTCGGGCAGCTTGAAGATCGACGTGTCGGCGGTGAGCCGCATGGACGTTGCCCACCCTCCGAGCAGTCCTTCGCGAGCGCTGAAGGTGATGCCGTAGACGCGGCGGTGCGGGCACAGGTTCGGCTGCCGGGCCGCGGAACAGTAGAAGCAGCTGTGGCACGTCCCCACCACGTCGAAGAACGTGACGGCGTCCCCCTCCGCCAGCGGCCGCCCGGCGGCGTCGACCCCCGGGCCTCTCGTCTCGCGGATGCGTCCCACGCTCACATGCCCCGGGATGATCGGCCAGGGCACGCCCGCGAGGCGTCCGTGATGGAGATGGACATCCGTCCCGCACACCTCGCTCGCCTCTATCTCCAGCCACGTTTCGCCCGGTCCGAGTTCGGGATCGCCGAAGGTCCGGACTTCGAGCGGTCGTCCCGGTCCCGTCATCACCGACGCGCGTTGTGACACTTCGCCTCCCGTCCGCGGAGTTCTCATGTCAGCTTCCGGGGCGTATCATACGGCATCATCGGCGGGAGATGGGAATGTCCGGAGTCCACATGCGAAACCGTAAGGGAGCCCGTCCCGGCGGGCCGGTCCGTGCGCTCGCCGTCTCCGTACTCCTCTGCGCCTGCGCCGGCGAGGCGGAACGGCAAGTGTCGCTGCAGCCTCGGGATGTCGAGTTCGAGCGGCCGTTCCCGAGCGGCGAACCCCACCTCGCGGTGGGCTCCGCGGGCCGCGCGATCCTCACGTGGATCGAGCCGGAGGACGGCGTACCCGCGCTGCGTCTGGCGATTCGCGACGCGGGTGGCTGGTCCGCCCCACGCACCGTGTGGACGTCGGAAGCGATGTTCGTGAACTGGGCGGACTTCCCCTCGTCGGTCGAGATGTCCGACGGCACCCTCGCCGTCCACTGGCTGGAGAAGGTCGCCGACGCGCCCTACGCCTACCATGTCATGCTGGCGCTCTCTTCGGATGACGGGATGACGTGGACGGAGCCGTTCCGCGCCCACGACGACGAGTCGCCGACAGAACACGGTTTCGTGTCGATGGTCCCCTGGCGGGACGGTGCGGGGCTGACCTGGCTCGACGCGCGGGCGATGGCCGGCGCCGCCGGTGGGGGCGTGCACGTGGCGGAGGGTGGCGGCCCGGTGCGGGGCGCGATGTCGGTCCGCTTCCGGACGCTGGCGCCGGACGGCCAACTGGGTCCCGAAGTGCTCCTGGATGACCGTACGTGCGAGTGCTGCCAGACCGCGCTGGCCCGCGTGGGAGACGGATTGGTCGCCGCCTACCGCGACCGGAGCGAATCCGAAGTCCGCGACATCGCCGTGATTCGCGGGGCGGGGGAGCGCTGGACCGAACCCGCTCCGCTGTCGACCGACGGCTGGGTCATCCCCGGCTGTCCCGTGAACGGGCCGCAGTTGAGCGGAGCTGAATTGGCTCTGACGTCGGCCTGGTACACGGGCGTCGACGGCACGCCGCAGGTGTACGTCGCCTTCTCGGACGACGGTGGCGCCACGTTCAGCCCGCGGATACGGATCGATGAGGGGTTGCCGCTGGGCCGCGTGGACATCGAGCGCCTCGAAGATGGTTCGGCGGCGGTCGTGTGGCTCGAAGCCTCGAACGAGACGCCGCGCGTCCTTGTCCGTCGCGTCCATCCGGACGGCTCACAGGGGGCGCCCCTCCTGATCTCCGAGACCGCCGGCGAGCGCTCGAGCGGGTTCCCACGCATGGTGCGGATGGGGAACGAACTCCTGTTCGCGTGGACGATTCCCGGCGAGGGAGGCGGCATACGGGTCCGCGCCGCGCGGCTCTCCGACTGAGCCCGGCAGCAGGGCTCGTGTGGGGTCCCTGCTAGGGGACGAGAAGCACCTTCGCGACTCCCGCCTGCGCCGCCCGATCGAAGGCCTCCGGGGCGGCGGCAAGCGGCAGCCGGTCATCGATGAGATCGCGCACCTCGAAGTCTCTTCGCTCCAGCGTCGACAGGGCGTCGTCGAACGGTCCACACCGAGAGCCGAGAAGTCGGACTTCATCTACCACAACGGATGAGATGTCGACAGATAAATCGTTTGTGTGCGTACTCTTGAGGATAATCGTCCCGCCCGCCCGAACGGCCCTGCGTGCGACGGAAAAACCGGTCGGCGCGCCGCTGCACTCGACGATGAGATCGTAGGCTGCCTCCTCGACGGCGGCGACCGGCGCGGCGGCAAGGCCGGCCGCTCGAGCCCGGCCCAGGTTCCGCTCCGACCGGCCTGCGACCTCCAACGCCGGTAACCGAGTCGCCAGCACCCGGGCCACGAGCTGCCCCAGCCGTCCCGCGCCCACCACGAGCCCCCGGGTCACGCGACCGCGCTCGATCTCGCTCTCGATCTGCCGCAGGACGCGGCAGGCAGCGGCCACCGGCTCCGCGAACACGGCAACCTCGTCCGGAAGCGGCTCCGGCACGCGATGCAGGTTCAGGACGGGCGCCCGCAGCCATTCGGCAAAAGCGCCGTCACGACCGCGGATTCCGATCGCCTCCCGGTGAAGGCAGTGGGTCGGCCGGCCGCTCGCGCAGCTGAGGCAGAGGGGCTCGGCACGTCGTGAGCGGCAGGTGACGTTGATCTCCGCCACGACCCGCGCGCCGACCCATTCGGGCGGCCCCTCCTCGACACGTCCGACGAACTCGTGCCCCGGAATCCCCGAGAAGTCGCGATATCCGCGCATCAACTCCAGGTCCGTCCCGCAGATTCCCGCCATCGAGACCCGGATGACGGCCTCCCCGGGCTCGGCAACGGGCCGTCGGAGGTCGTCGCGGACGCGGACCTTGCCGCCGTCGATCCAGGCCGCGATCACCCGCGGCGCCGTTCGAGGATCTTGCGGAAGGAGCGAGTCTCGAGTTCCGCGGCCGTGAGACTGGAACGCGCCGCCTCCTCCGCCGTCAGGGCGCCGCTCGCCAGCCCTCGGAGGAAGAAGTTCAGCAGGCCCTGGCCCGAGGCTTCATCGTCGAACACGGATCCCGTAAGGACCGCCTGTCCCGCGGCGGACACAAAGCGATCGAGCCGGCTCGCCGCCGCGTCCAGACCCTCGTGGAAGAAGGAGAATACGGCCGCATAGCGTGAAACGAGCTGTGCCGGGTGAAGGTCCCAGCTCTGGTAGAACCCCTGGTGCAGAGACCGCCGAACATCGGCGTAGTGCAGGTGCCATGCGTCGTGCACGACCGCCATGTTCTCCGCCCGCTCGGCCGCCGACGTGGCCGTCTTTCCACGATGCGGTTCGACGGGGAGCACATTCGTCGCTCCATCCGAAAGCTGGACGCCGGCTCCGGCGAGCGAGAGCTGAAGGATCTGCCTGGCCATGTCGCACAACGGGTGCCCCAGCGTCTGTGCTTCGGCCGCCACCCCCACGGCGCCCGTGAGGTCGTACGCTCCCAGGTGCACCGTGCGGCACCTCCCCTCCGCCGCGGTGACAAGCCCGGGCACCGCGATCCGTCCGTCCGGCGCGATGAGCGACTGCGGCGTCTCGATCATGAGGTCGATTGCGACCCGCTTCTCCGACAGGCCGAGCGTCGTCTCAAGCCGATCCAGGGCTCCCGAGAGCCTCTCCACCTGGCCGGCCGCGATGATCTTGGGAAGAAGCACCGTGAACCCGTCCGGCAGGTCGCGCCCGGTCCGTGCGAACGCGCCAAAGAAGAGTTCAAGCGTGCGCAACGCCCGGCCGCCGGTAACTGCGGACAGCGGCTTGATGCGGATTCCGAGCGAGGGCGGGAGACTGGCGGCCGCGGCTCCCGCCGCGACTTCCGCCGCCGCTGTCGCCGCAGCCTCGTCTTCTTCCGCCTCGGATCGGGCGCCGAAACCGTCTTCGAAGTCGATCAGAAAGCTTTCGACGGGTTCACGTTCGAGCTTGGCGCGCACCCGCCGGTGCACCGCTTCCGCGGTCTCGGAGGGAAGGCGATTTCCGAGGGCCTCCCGCAGCGCGGCTGGGTCGGCCGCGTACCGGTCGAGATAGCCTCCCGCGATCCGTCCGAGCTTCGCCGCCGTATCCCGCCGGAAGAGGTGGGCTCCGCCGGCAACCGTATGCACGGGCTGTTTTTTCATGGGCTCAACTTCCGCGGCCCCGCGCGTCGCAGCAACGATTCGGCCGCCCCGCCCCGAAAAACTGGCGACAATCCCCCTCGTCCCCTACGATTGCGGGCGGTTATGTCTCCAAGCGACTCACGGGCCGGGGAACGTAGCGCCTGTCGGGCGGGGTAAGCCCGAGGAGAAACGGTGGAGCCAACAAACGTCGGGAATCCCGACTACTACCATAAAGTCGTGGATTGTCAGTGGGCCTGCCCGGCCCACACGAACGTACCGGGTTATATCCGCCTCATCGCGCAGGAACGGTACGACGACGCCTACATGCTCAACTGGGAGTCGAACGTCTTCCCGGGCATTCTCGGCCGGACGTGCGACCGTCCCTGCGAGCCCGCGTGCCGGCGCGTGAGGGTCGAGGAGAAGCCGGTCGCGATCTGCCGCCTCAAGCGGGTGGCGGCCGACCTCCGGGGCGACATCACGCCCCGCTTCCCGGAGATCCCGAAGAAGAAGAACGGAAAGAGAATCGCCTGTGTCGGCGCGGGCCCCGCGTCGCTGACCGTCGCCCGCGACCTCATGCCCCTCGGCTACGAGGTCACGATCTTCGAGAAGAACGACCGGCCGGGCGGCCTCATGTGGACGAACATTCCACAGTTCCGCCTGCCTCCCGAAGTGCTGTGGGAGGAGATCGACTACATCCTCGACATGGGCGTGGACATTCGCTACAACGCGCCCGTCGAGAGCATGAAGTGGCTGCTGGAGCGGGACTTCGACGCCGTCTTCGTCGGCTCCGGCGCCCCGCGCGGCAAGGAGCTGCGCCTGCCGGGCCGGTACGACACGGACCACATCTACATCGGCATCGACTGGCTCGAATCCGTCGCCTTCGGGCACACGAACTCGATCGAGGAGAACGTGCTCGTCATCGGGGTCGGAAACACGGCGATGGACTGCTGCCGCACCTCGAAGCGGATCGGCGGCACGAACGTCAAGGTCATGGCCCGCAAGTCGAAGCCGTACTTCAAGGCCTCCCCGTGGGAACTGGAGGACGCGGAGGAGGAACTCGTCGACATCGTCGAGAACCACTCGCCCACCGAGTTCGTCGTCGAGGACGGCGTCCTGAAGGGGATGAACTTCGACATCGTCGAATGGCACGAGAACGATGAAGGACGGCTCGTCTCGACCAAGCTCGACGAGGCGTTCTTCCCGGCGGAAGCCGTCATCCTCGCCATCGGGCAGGAGACGGCCTTCCCGTGGATCGAGGACGACGCGGGAATCGAGTTCAACAAGTGGCGAGAAGCGGTCGTCGACCGCGCGACGTTCATGTCGACGCGCGAGGGCGTCTTCTTCGGCGGCGACGCGGCGTGGGGTCCGGAGAACATCATCTGGGCGGCTGAGCACGGGCACCAGGCGGCGATCTCCATCCACGCCTACTGCAACGGCGAGGATCTCCGGAAGCGCCCTCCCGAGCACATGAATCTCGTGAGCGCCAAGATGGGACTCCACGAGTGGAGCTACTCGAACGACTACGAGTACGCGGGCCGCCGGAAGATGCGGCACGTCCGCCTGGAGGAGCGTCTCCAGAGCATCGAGACGGAAGTCGAGGAGGGGTTCGATCTCGAGCAGACGCTGACCGAGGTCGAGCGCTGCCTGAACTGCGACATTCAGACGCACTTCACGGGAAGCCTGTGCATCGAATGCGATGCCTGCATCGACATCTGTCCCCTCAGCTGTCTCACGATCACGCACAACGGGGAAGAGGCGGAGCTTCGCACGCGGCTGACCGCGCCAGCCGAGAATACGGAGCAGGACATCTACGTGTCGGAGCCGCTGCCGCAGACAGCCCGCGTCATGGTGAAGGACGAGGACCTCTGCATCCACTGCGGGCTGTGCGCGGAGCGCTGTCCGACGGCGGCCTGGGACATGCGGACCTTCGATCTACTCAAGCCCTACGCGGGACAGGACGCGGACCATCCGTACTCCGGGCTGGGAATCGAGGAGATGTCGCCGGGCGGCTTCGTTACGGTGGCTCCCTGACGGAATGGCCGACATGAAGACGGACCGCGTGAACGACTTCGCGCTCAAGATCGGCACCGTGAACGGTACCGGTTCCGCGAGCGCCAACGGCCTCATCATGCAGTCGATCTTCCGGATGGGCGTCCCCGTGTCGGGGAAGAACGTCTTCCCCTCGAACATCCAGGGTCTTCCCACCTGGTACGAGATCCGCGTGAACCGGTCGGGCCACGTCGCGCGCACGCCCGACTTCGACCTCATCGTGGCGATGAACCCGGAGACCTACGCCCAGGACATCGAGGAACTCGTCCCCGGCGGCTGGCTGCTGTACGACTCGAGCTGGCCCATGGCCGATACGCTGCGGCGCGACGAAGTGACGTTCCTCGGCGTCCCGCTGGCCGAGATGTGCGTGAAGACGTTCGACGGCGGTCGCACGCGCATCCTGATGAAGAACATCGCCTACACGGGTGCCCTCGCCGCCCTCCTCGACATCGACATGGACGTCATCCGCGGACTCCTCGAGGAAACGTTCGGCGAACGGAAAAAGCACCTGCTCGATGCGAACTTCACCGCGATCCGACTCGGCTACGACTACGCGGCCGAGAACTTCGAGTGCCCCCTGCCGACCCGGCTCGAGGGCATGGATGCCACGCGCGAATCGATTCTGATCGACGGCAACACGGCGGCGGCGCTCGGCTGCGTCTATGCGGGCGCGACGGTCGCGGCCTGGTATCCGATCACGCCCTCGACCTCGCTCGTCGACGCCTTCACGGCCTATTGCCGGCGTCTGCGCGTCGAGGACGAGACCGGGCGGAGCAAGGCGGCGATCCTGCAGGCGGAGGACGAACTCGCGGCGGCCGGCATCACGATCGGAGCGGGGTGGGCCGGAGCCCGCGCTTTCACCGCGACGAGCGGAGCCGGCATCTCGCTCATGACGGAGTTCATTGGACTTGCGTACTATGCCGAAGTCCCGTGCGTCTTCTTCGATATCGAGCGCGTCGGCCCGTCGACCGGGATGCCGACGCGCACCCAGCAGGGCGACATCCTCCTCTGCGCCTACGCCTCGCACGGAGACACGAAGCACCTGTGCCTCTACCCGAAGGACCCGGCGGAGTGCTTCGAATTCAGCGTGCAGGCGTTCGATCTCGCGGAACGCTTCCAGACGCCCGTCTTCGTGCTCTCCGATCTCGACATCGGCATGAACGACTGGGTCGTGCCCCGCTTCGAGTGGGACGACGAGTACAAACCGGATCGCGGGAAGGTGCTCGACGCGGAGGCGCTCGCGGAGATTGAGACCTTCTATCGCTATCTGGACGTGGACGGGGACGGGATCCCGTATCGCACGATCCCGGGCGAGGATCCGAAGGGCGCCTACTTCACGCGCGGCTCCGGCCACACGAAGTACGGCAAGTACACGGAGGACCCGGACGAATACCAGGAGGTCATCGACCGCATCGCCGTGAAGATCGACAGTGCGGCGGACGCGGTGCCTCCCCCGGAGATCCGCTCGCGGCCCGACGCCCGATACGGACTCATCACCCTGGGCGCCTGCGACGGCGCGGTGCGCGAGGCCATCGAGCGCATGGAGGCGGAAGACGGGCTCCGCCTCGACTACATGCGGATCCGCGGGTTCCCCTTCGTGCCCGAAGTCGCGCGCTTCATCGAGGCCCACGACCTCAACATCGTCATCGAACAGAACCGGGACGCGCAGTTGAAGTCGCTCCTCACGCTGGAGACGCCGGCCTCGAAGGAACGGCTGACCTCGGTCCTCCGCTACGGAGGGCTCCCGCTGAGCGCACGCCACGTCATCGCGGGCGTGAAGGATCGGCTCGGTCTCGCGGCGGAGACCGCGGAAGGAGTCGGAGCATGACGTACATCGCGAAGCCGCGGGTCTTCCACCCGAGTCTGGAGAAGAACGAACTGGGGCTCACGCGCCGCGACTACGAGGGCGTGATGTCCACGCTGTGCGCGGGCTGCGGTCACGATTCCGTCACCGCCGCGCTGATCGAGGCGGCGTGGGAACTCGCGATCCCCACGCATCGGGCCGCCAAGATGAGCGGGATCGGCTGCTCGTCGAAGACGACCGCCTACTTCATGTCCGAGTCGCACGGCTTCAACAGCGTGCACGGGCGGATGCCGTCGGTCGCGAGCGGGGCGAACGCCGCGAACCGCGACCTCGTCTATATCGGCGTTTCCGGGGACGGGGACTCGCTCTCGATCGGGCTCGGCCAGCTCTGCCACGCGGTGCGGCGCAATCTGAATCTCCTCTACATCATCGAGAACAACGGGGTCTACGGCCTGACGAAGGGCCAGTTCTCGGCCTCGGCCGACATGGGCTCGAAGTCGAAGCGGGGTGTCCCGAACGAACAGCCTCCCATCGATCCGGCCCTGCTCGGACTCTCGATCGGCGCGACCTTCGTGGCCCGCGGCTTCTCCGGCGACAAGAACCAGCTCGTCCCCATCATCAAGGCCGGGATCCGGCACCCGGGCCTGGCCCTGGTCGATGTCATCTCTCCGTGCGTGACCTTCAACGACCACGTGGGTTCGACGAAGAGCTACGCCTATACGCGCGAACATTTTCGCGAAGCGGTCGAGGCCGCGTTCGTGGCTCCGAAGGACTTCGTCCCCCCCGCAGACGAGATCACGGCCGACATAGGGTCCGCCGATGTGCGCGACGTCCGCATGCACGACGGCAGCGTGATCCGCTTCCGGCAGGTGGAGGGCGACTACGACGCGACGGACAGGGACGCCGTGTACGGCTACCTGCGCGAGCGGCAGAACGCGGGCGAGGTTCCGACCGGGCTCCTCTACGTGGATCCGGAGTCGAGGGACCTGCACGACGTGCTGGGGACGGTCGATCGGCCGCTGTGGGACCTCCCCTTCGAGGAGTTGTGCCCGGGAGCCGAGGCGCTGGACGCGCTGATGGAGAATTACCGATAGCGGCCCAGGGGCGGGCGGCCCGACTCGAGGCCGTGCAGCCTGTGCTTCCGTCGCGGGATGTCGCCGCGGCGATCGGCTTCTACGTGGGACGGCTCGGCTTCGAGCTCGCCTTCGCCGATTCCACTCGCGATCCGGGGTACGCCGGCGTAAGGCGGGACGGGATCGAGTTGCACATCCAGTGGCACGACGCGGAGGAGTGGTCCCGCGTCGAACGACCCATGCTTCGCTTCGTCGTACCCGCGGTCGAGGACCTGTTCGAGGAATACCGGAACCTGGGCGTCTTCCACGAGCGCACGGCGCTGCGGCGGACCCCCTGGGGCACCCGCGAGTTCGCTTTCTACGACCTCGACATGAACGGACTCACCTTCTACCGCGATCTCGCGGAGGGCGAGACCCCGGATCCGCCCGAGGGCGAGGACCTCTCCGACCGCTAGGGATCGACCCGGGTCGTCCGGCCGCCCGGATCACACACGTACCGGGACAGATGTGCGCCGATCAGGGCGCCGACGACCGGTCCCCAGACGTAAGGGAACGAGAAGGAGCCCATCCCCAGGGCCACGGCGGGATTGAGCACGCCGTTCGATCCGTGGGCGGCCCAGGAGATTCCCACGACGAGTGCCGCGCCGATGACGGCGCCAATCAGCCGGGCGGGGATCCGGTCCATGAAGACCGCCGCGATCGTGAAGGCGAGCAGCGCGGCACCCAGCATTTCGGCGACGCCGGTGCCGGCCGAACCGTCCACGGGGAGCACGACGGGGTCGGCGAACAGGGCGTTGCCGAGGGCGAGGGCCAGTCCGGCCCCCGCGAACTGCGCCGCGATGAACGTGCCGGCGTCCTTCGCCCCGAGCCTGCCGATCGACCAGACGGCGATCGTCACCGCCGGGTTGAGCAGACAGCCCGAGACAGGCCCGAGCAGGTGAACCAGAACCCCCAGCGTGAGTCCCGCCATCGCCGGCGACGGGACGGGAAAACCGGGGTTGTTGACGGAGATCACGGCGGACAGCGCGAGCGCGAACGTGCCCACGAGTTCGGCGGCGACAGCCCTCGGTCTCATGCCTTCTCCCTTGGCGATGATCATCGTGCGGCGCGGCGAGCCGGCACCGAAGCGGACTTCGGCGGCGGGGTGTAAGATCAGCGACGCCAGCATACGACGATCCCGTCGACGGGGGCCACTGCTTCACCGAGGAGTTCACATGACCTGGACCGCGCCCGAACACTGGCTTCGCATCGAGACGATCGACGCCCACACCGAGGGAGAGCCGCTGCGCGTCATCGTGGCGGGCTTCCCGGAGCTGGAGGGAGACACGGTCCTCGCCCGGCGGCGCGTGGCGCGGGCGGAACACGACGAACTCCGCCGCGCGCTGATGTGGGAGCCGCGGGGGCACGCGGACATGTACGGCTGCCTCGTGATGCCTCCCGTGCGGCCCGGATCGGACTTCTCCGTCCTGTTCATGCACAACGAGGGCTACTCGACGATGTGCGGTCACGGGATCATCGGCGTGGCGAAGATCGCCGTCGAAGCCGGCTGGATCGACGGGTCGGGCAGGGAGCGGCCCGTGACGATCGACACGCCCGCCGGGCTCGTGCGCGCCACCGCCATCCTGGATCGCGAGCGGGTCCGGGAGGTCCGGTTCCTCAACGTGCCGTCCTTCGCGCCCGCGCTGGGGCGGGCAGTGGAGGTCGAGGGGCTGGGTACGGTGTCATACGACCTCGCCTTCGGCGGGGCCTTCTACGCCTACGTCGATGCGGACGCGCTCGGGCTCTCGCTCACCCCGGGCGGCGGCGCCGACCTCATCGACGCGGGGCGCCGGATCACACGGGCAGTGTCCTCGTCCGCCGGGGGCGACATCGCGCATCCGGACGATCCCGATCTCGGGTTTCTCTACGGCACAGTGTTCACCGGTACGCCGGCCGACGCCGCGCACCACTCGCGGCACGTCTGCATCTTCGCGGACGGGGAACTCGACCGAAGTCCGACCGGGACCGCCGTGAGCGGCCGCCTCGCCATCCTTCACGCGCGTGGGGAGTACTCCGGCGATTCGGAGATTATCGTCGAGAGCATCATCGGCGGCCGGTTCAGCGGCCGCGTCGTCGACACGACGTCGGTGGGCGGCCACGCGGCCGTCGTGCCGGAGGTCGGCGGCCGGGCCTGGGTTACGGGCCGCCACGAGTTCCTCGTCGATCCGGAGGATCCGTGGCGGGACGGCTTCCTCGTACGCTGAGGAACCGGTTTCCGCCGCTGAGTTGATTCGGACCCCGGGTCCGCCGCCCACAGGAGGCGAAATGCCGCATATCGAGACGGTAGCCCCCGACGAAGCGAACGGGCTCGTCGCCCTCGAGTACGAGAAGGCCGTCCGCCGAGCAGGGCGCGTCTTCAACGTGATCGGCATCCAGAGCCTGAACCCGCCCGTCATGCGTGCCTCGATCCAGCTCTACGAGGCGTTGATGCTCGCGCCAGGACCGCTGGGACGGGACGTGCGGGAGATGCTGGCGACCGTGACCTCGCGCGAACTTGATTGCTTCTACTGAACGGAGGCGCACGGAGAGGATCTCCGTCAGGCCGCCGGAGACGATGAACTGGCTCGCGCGATCCGGATCGACTATCGGACGGCGGGGCTCGACGCGAAGACGCGCCGGTTGATGGACTACGCTGTGGCGATCACCCGCGAGCCGACCTCCACGGCTCGTCGGGACATCGACGAGTTGCGGGAGGCCGGCTGGACCGACGCGCAGATTCTGACCGCGACCGAGGTCGTCGGCTTCTTCAACTACTACGTGCGCATGGTCGAGGCGCTCGGCGTCGAACCGGAGCCCGAGATGGAGCGGGACCCGGCCATATGGCCGGATCCCGGATCTCGAATCCGCTAAGTCCCGGATCGGCCGCGTGCGCGGGTGGCGCCGGTCGACCGCGTGCTGCCGCCGGAGCGGCGGACCGCGCCCCCGGATCGGGAGCTGCCGCCGGAACGTCTGACCGCACCCCCGGATCGGGATCCGCCGCCGGAACGTCTGACGGTGCCGCTCGACCTCGATGAACTGGGGGGCCGCACCGCCGGCCGCGGTGACCTCGGGACGGACTGCCGGGTCACGGGTCTCGTCGACGACGGTGGGCGACGAACAACGGGCCGGGAGGGCCTCGCTGTCGTGGGCCGCACAGCCGGCCGCGGCGGGGCGGACCGCACGGTCGGTCTCGCCGGATTCGGCCGTGCCGTCGGCCGCGTGGTCGTGCTCCCCGTCCGCCGAACGGCCGGCGACTCCCGCGCCGTGCGCGGACGGACGATCCGACGAACGCCGTCGTCGCCCGTCCGCGGGGACGCGCGCTGCACGCCACCGGAGCCCGTCCGCGTCGTGGGTCGCACGGCGGGGCGTCTCGCGGCGTCGGGCACATCCCGCGCCGTGGGCCGCCGGATCGCCGGGCGGGCGCCGGTCCCGGCCGGGGGCGGCGTCGCGCGCTGCACGCCGGTCCGCGTCGTCCCCTGAACGCCGGCCCGCTCCAGCCGCAACGTGCCCGCCTCCGGCGACCGCCTGGTCACGCGCACCGGCGGCGCGCCGGCCGTCCGCGAAACGCCGCTAGGCGCTCCGGCGGTCGCGTCGCGCGGGCGGGCCAACCGCCCATCGCGCCCTCGCAGCACGACGCGCTCGACCTCCCGCGGCAGACCCGCGCCGCGATCGATGAAGCCGTCCGCATTGACGGCCGTTCTCCCGTCACGCGACACCGCACGCCGCAAGCTCGCCAGCGTTTGCGCGGGTCTCCGCTGCGCCTGGCGCCCGAGCAGCCGGGAGTCCGTCAGCAGCACGCCGCGCTCGACCGCCTTCCGTCCACGCCCGAAGGCCGAGCCGCCCACCGAGTAGAAGTGCTGTCGCCGGTGTCCGAGGCGGGCGTGCGGCAGGAACGTCCAGTGCCGATAGCGCCCGAAGCCGCCCCCGACGTGTCCGTAGACCCCGAAGTGGAAGCCCCAGTCGCTCCCGTAGTAGTTCCGGTAGTGGCGCCAGTAGTAGCCCGAGGGAATCCAGCCCGCGTAGCTCGGGCCCCAGTACCAGTACACGTGCGCGACAGCGAAACGCCGGCCCGGGAACCAGATCCAGCCCCAGCCGGGATCGAGATCCCAGTACCCGTAGTGGTAAGGCACCCAGCCCCACGGTTCGTACGAGACCCAGAACATCCCGCTGGGCGTGTGTCGCCAGCGCCCGTGCCGGTACGGCGCCCAGCCCGTGGACACCCGCGGGCGCCACGCCACCCCCGCGTCGACGTGTACCCACGATCCGTGCCCGCGGAGCGAAGACGCGGCGTAGTGGAGATCCGGATCCACATGAGCGGTGTACTCGCCAGACGCGTAGTCGCCGAGCCCCTGGCCCCACGCCTCCAGGCGATCGAGACCCGGGGCCGCCGCGAAGCGGAGCCGGTCACCCCGCGCACCCTCGACGAGGAGGCTCTCTCCGCGGCGAACCTCTGCGAGTTCCGTCTCGGTCGTGACTTCCGCCACCCCCTCGCGCACGACGACCTCGCTGCGGCGTTCGTCGTCGACGACGATCAGGAAGGAGCCGGCTCCCCGCGGCCGGATCGTCGCGTTCGGTGTGATGATGGAGGGCCACTCGGAGTCCGGCGGGTTCGTGGCCACTACGAATTGCAGCGACCCGCGCACGAGTTCGAGGATGGATGCGGGATCGCTCGTATCCGGAGAGTTGGCGAGCGCGCGGAAGAGAAGTTCCGCCCGGTCCCCGATCCGGACAAGGTTCCCATCGGCGAGCGAGATCTCGACGCGCGATTCGCCGGACGCGAAGATCCGGTCGCCGGCGAGGATGGGCTCGTTCACCGCGAGCTGGACGCGCTCCCGGGTGTCTCCCTGGATGAGCGTCGCTGACCCGTCCAGCGCGCGCAGGTATCCGTAGCTGCCCTCGATCCCGCTCTGCGCGATCGCGGCGTCGTAGTCGATCGAGGTCTCCGCCTCCTGGGCGGAGACCGGGGGCACGGCGAACGAGAGGCCCCACGCCACCCCGACCGCCCACACCCGCCGCCGGCCCCGCAACCGCCGGGGCGCTCCGGAGTCTTCTGTCGCATTTGCGAACCGCATCCCAAGCTCCCGTGTCTTCCGATCCCCGCCCCCGGCGGCCGGTTCGCCGCCGGGACTGTCTTCAGGGACTAGACGGTCCGCGGGCGACGTCCGTCACTGGCAGCCCCGGGCGCGGGCCGCGTCAACGCATCAGGGCAGATCGTCGATCCACTCGGCGATGAAGATGTTCGTGTTGCCCAGGTGGGATCCGTGCCGGTTCGACCCGAACACGAGATAACGGCCGTCCGGGCTGAACATGGGGAAACTCTCGAAATCCTCGCTGAACGTCACCTGCTCCAGCCCTGTGCCGTCCAGGTTCACGAGGAAGAGGTCGAAATTGCGGCTGCGGGGATCGTCCTCGTGCAGGTTCGAGGCGAAGATCACCTTCTCGCCGCTCGGGTGGAAGAAGGGGGCGAAGTTCGCGGCCTCGTTGTCCGTGAGACGCACCCGGTTCGAGCCGTCCACATCCATCACGTAGATGTCGAGCACGCCGGGCCGGACGAGCCCGTCGGCCAGGAGCGCCTGGTAGTCCGCGAGTTCCTCTTCGCTCTCGGGGTATCTCGCCCGGTAGACGATCTTCGATCCGTCCGGGGAGAAGAAGGGCCCGCCATCGTATCCGGGTTCGTTTGTGAGCTGCCGGACGTCGGAGCCGTCGGGATTCATCGTGTAGATGTCCAGATCTCCGTCGCGCGTGGAGGTGAAGACGACCCGCGACCCGTCCGGAGAGAGGGTCGCCTCCGCGTCGTAGCCGGGACTCGAGAAGATCGGCTGGACGTCGGAACCGTCCGGGTCCGCCGTGTAGATGTCGAAGTCGTGGAGCGGCCACACGTACCCGCGCCGCATGTCCGGTGGCGGAGGACACTCGGGCGCCACGTGATGCGTGGAGCTGTAGATGATCCGCGAGTCGTCCGGGAAGAAGTAGGAGCAGGTGGTCCGCCCGAGGCCCGTCGAGACGAGATTCGGCTCACCGCCCTCAACCCCGATGGTGAAGATCTGGTCGCACTCGTACTCGCCCTCGTGGCGGCGCTGGAAGATCAGCCGCTGTCCGTCCGAAGAGTAGTAGGCCTCGGCGTTCTCCCCCTCGAAGGTGAGTTGAGTCAGGCTGGCGAAGCGCCGCTCTTCCGGGAGCGGGTCGCGGCTCACGGCAGCGTTCTCCGCGCCGCTCTCCGCGCCGTTCTCGTTGGTCGCGGCCTCGGCTTCCCCTCCGGCGTTACCGGCGCAGGCCGTCGCGAGGAATGCGGCCGCGAGCGAGACCGCGATGCAGGTTGGGGACGATAGGGTTCCGATATGTGCTGATTTCAAGAGAGCCTCGGTTCTGCCGCTGGGATGTTCGGCGGCGCGCCCGCCGCCGCTGTGCTCTTCGGGCCCGGGTGGGCCGCGGGTCCACACGGTACGATTCACACGCTTGCGCGGCCAGTTCCGGCGCGTCCGGTTTTCACGGTTTCCGCGGCGATACGTTGTAGGGGGCGAGAACGAGCGTTGGCGGGCGGAGAAAGGCGGAGCCAAGGCGCATGACCACAGGGACGGAGTCCGAGTGCGGGGTGAGGGGCTGGTCCGAGCGATACGGCCCTGAATTGCAGCGCCATGTGGCCGCAATGCTCGGTAACGCGGACGAGGCCCGAGACGTCGTGCAGGACCTGTGGGTGACGGCGCTCCGCGCGCGGCCCGAGGCTGGAGATGCCGTGAACATCCGCGCATGGCTGTATCGCGTCGCGACCCGGCGGGCGCTCGACCGTCTGGCCACGCGCCGCCGGCGCTCGGAGTTGCTCATGACGCACGCGGACGAGGTGAGGTCCGCGTCCCCGGCCTCGACCGATGCCGCCGGCGCTCGGCTCTCCGAAGCCGCCGCGGCGCGCGTCCGGAAGGGTGTCGCGGCACTCCCCCGGCGGCAGCGGGACGCCGTCTGGCTCCGCTGGATCGAGCAGTTGGATTACGCGACGATCGCCGGCCGGATGGGGGCCTCCCCCGAAGCCGCGAGAGCCAACGTCTACCAGGGGATGAAGAAGCTGCGCCGCGACCTCGCCGAGGTGTGGCGCGAGGAGGGGCCGATATGACGCGACGTTGCACGACCTGTCACGAAGAAGACGTACTCGGGTGGGTCCTGGGCGACCTGGATGCCGATGTCGCTCAGGAGCTCGCCGAACGTATGGCGGCGTGCCCCGCCTGTCGGGAGCGCGCGGTGGAATACCGGGTTCTGGATCTTTCCGCGGAGGACCTCCGGGACGGCCCGGTCATCCGCTGGCGCCGGTTCGATTCGCCCTTCGGCGCCATGCGCGTCGCGGCGAGCACGGGTGGCCTGGTCGCGCTCTCGTGGCAGGACGAGAGCGACGACGCGTTCGTCGCCGGAATCGAGCACCGGTATCCGGCGATCCCCGTGGTGCGCGATGCCGACCGACTCGCGCCCGCGGAGGCCCAACTGACCGAATACTTCTGCCGCCGGCGCCCTGGCTTCGATCTCCTCGTCGACCTCACGGAACTGGGCGACTTCCAGCGCGCCGTGCTGGACGCCGCCTCCGGACTCAAGTTCGGCGAGACGGTGACGTACACGGAGATCGCTCGGCGCATCGGCCGCCCGAAGGCCTCACGCGCGGTGGGCAACGCGCTCGGCCGCAACCCGGTACCGATCATCGTGCCCTGTCACCGGGTCGTCCGCACCGACCGCACGCTCGGCGGATACACCGGCGGACTCCGCTACAAGCGCGCCCTCCTCGACATCGAGGGCCGAACCGACCTTCTCGGCTCCCACAGCCAGACGGAGATGCCGCTCGCCTGACGCACTGGGAAGCGGGTCTAGGCGGACTCCTCGACGAGCTGGATCAGGCGACGCAGGCCGAGGCCTTCGGGGCCGCCGACACGGACCCGCAGCGCCCGGCGGTCCCGTTGACCGAGGGCCTCGAGATCCCCCCGCGCCTGGGCTTGGATCAACTGGCGAAACGTGAAGTCCGTCTCGGGGACGTGGACGTGCTCGCCCGCGTCGTCGACGAGTTGCAGGAAAATGCCGTTCTCCGCGCCCCCCTTGTGAAGTTGTCCGGTGGAATGCAGGAAGCGCGGGCCATAGCCCAGCGTGGTCGTCGCCCCCGTGGCACCCGCGAGGGCGGTGCGTAGCGTCCCGAGCAGTCCCTCCTCCTCCTCGCCGCCGGCGAGGAATGCCTGCACGGCGATGTAGTCCGTCGGGGCCACGGCGGCCAGAAAATCCTCCACCTGCTCGCGGATTCCATCCACGTCCGGCGGCACGGGCGTTCGGGGCGGGGCGTGTCCGAACTGGGGCAACTCCCACACGAGGTCGATCTCGTCCGCGTTGGAGACGTGCGCGTCTTCCGCCGGCTCCGCGTCCGCCGACCTCCCGTCCGGCGTGCCATCGCCCGCCATCGCCCGACGTGCGAGGCGCTTCGCGAGCTGTACGTCCGGCTGGTTGAAGGGGTGGATGCCGAGGACGGCTCCAGCCATCGCCACGCCCACTTCCCAGACGAAGAAGAGAGCGCCGAGTTCCTCGGGCTGCTCGAGCCGGATGCGCAGCGTCGGGTGGCCGGCCGCCTCGAGCGCGTCGAGGAGATCCGGCGTCTCATCGACCTCTCCCCATTGTTCGGCTTCGCGCGCCGCGTCCCCGCCGAGGAGGAGGCCGACGAAGGCCCGATCCTCACCGTATTCGTCCGGCGGCCGGGGGGGCTCGGCGACGACCGGAACGATGCCGCGACCCTCCTTTCCGGTGCTCTCGGCGAGGAGTTGCTCCGCCCAGTCCGGAAACGCCTCCCAGTCGGACGCCGCGATGAAGGTGACCTTGTCGCGCCCCGCCAGCGCGAGTTCTCCCAATGCGGCCCCGAGGAGGAGTCCCGGGTTGTCGTGGGCCTCGTCCTTGCAGGTGTCCGCGGCCTCGGCCGCCTCCGCGAGCAGGGCCGTGACGTCGGCGCCCGCCAGCGCCGCCGGCGCCAGACCGAACGGGCTCAGGGCCGAGAAGCGACCGCCGACGTCGGGGGGCGCCTCGAACACGGCGCGGAATTCCCGCTCACGGCCGAGCTCCGCGAGGGGAGACCCGGGGTCGGTGATCGCGATGAAGTGCGCCCCGGGATCCTCCACGACTTCCGCGGTCCGCGACCAGAAGTGGCGGAAGAGCGAGAGCGTCTCGACGGTCGTGCCGGATTTGCTGGAGACGACGAAGATCGTGTTCGCGGGACGCAACCACTCGAGGTCGCGGAGCGCCCCGGGGTGCGTGGTGTCGACGAGCGTGAGCGGCAGCCCCTCGCCCGGCATCGTACGCGCGATGACCTCGGGCGCGAGGCTGGAGCCGCCCATGCCGAGTAGCACGAGATCGGTAAACCAGAAGGGCACGCCAGCCCGCAACTCCTCGAGCGGGCCCAGCGCCGCGGGAGATGTCTCCGGGAGGTCCAGCCAACCGAGCCGTTCGGCCAGTTCAGGCGTGTCCGGGTCCGCGCTCCACAGCGTCGGATCCGGCCGCCAGAGCCTCGACACCACCTCATCGGCGGCCCATTCCCGGAGCCGGCGCTCCACGCCCTCCATGTGGGGGCCGGCGGAGATATCGATCTCGATCATGCGCCTAGAACAGCCCGACCACGCTCCCGTCCTCGACGATCCGGATCCCCTCCGCGGCGGGCACGCGCGGGAGTCCCGGCATCGTCATGACGGTGCCGGCCCGGGCCACGACGAAACCCGCCCCCGCCGAGGGGCGCACATCCTGAACCGTGATGCGGAAGCCGGTCGGCCGTCCGAGGCGCGTCGGGTCGTCGCTCAGGCTGTTCGGCGTCTTCGCGATGCAGACCGGCGTATCTCCGAGCCCCGCCGCCTCGAGTTGCGCGATGTCCTTCGAGGCGCGCGCCGCATAGTCGACCCCGTCCGCTCCGTACACCTTCCGCGCGATCGCCTCGATCTTGTCTCGGATCGAAGCCTCCGCATCGTATTTCGGCTTGAAGGCGGCCCCCCCCTCGTCGAGCGCCGTCAGGACGGCGCGGGCCAGATCCTCGCAGCCGGCGCCGCCGAGCGCGTGGCCATCGGAGCGGGCCCAGGGCACGCCCAGTTCCTCGCACGCCTCGGCCACGGCCGTGATCTCTTCGTCGGAGTCCGTCCCGAACACGTTGATCGCCACCACCGGCTCGATGCCGAAGCCGCGGATATTCTCGACGTGCGCGGCGAGGTTCACGAGCCCGCCGCGGACGGCGTCGGGATCCGGTGTCGAGAGCGCCGTGCGGTCGCCGCCGCCGTGCAGCTTGAGGGCGCGGATCGTGGCCACGAGCACGGTGGCCTCCGGCTTCAGTCCCCCTGTCCGGCACTTGATGTCGAAGAACTTCTCCGCCCCCAGGTCCGAGCCGAACCCCGCCTCCGTGATCACGATGTCGCCGAACGCGAGCCCGGCCCGCGTCGCCATGAGCGAATTGCAGCCGTGCGCGATGTTCGCGAAGGGCCCGCCATGGACGAAAGCCGGCGTCCCCTCGAGCGTCTGAACGAGGTTCGGCCCGATCGCCTCCCGCAGCAGCAGGGTCATGGCGCCCGCCACCTTGAGTTCGCGCGCCCGCACCGGCTCCCCGCCGTAGTCGTACCCCACGATGATGCTGCTCAGCCGCTCCTCCAGATCCTCGAGGCTGGCGGCGAGACAGAAGATGGCCATCACCTCGGACGCGGCCGTGATCATGAAGCCGTCCTCGCGCGGTACGCCGTTGATCCGGCCCCCGAGCCCGACGACGATGTTCCGCAGCGCCCGGTCGTTCATGTCGACAGCGCGCCGCCATGTGATCTGGCGCGGGTCGATCTCGAGCCGGTTCCCCTGCTGGAGATGGTTGTCCAGGGCGGCCGAGAGGAGCGCGTGCGCCGAGGTGATCGCGTGCAGGTCCCCCGTGAAGTGGAGATTGATGTCCGCCATCGGGATCACCTGCGAGTATCCTCCGCCCGCGGCCCCGCCCTTGACGCCGAACACCGGGCCCAGACTCGGCTCGCGAATGCAGAGCACGGAGTTCGCTCCCACGCGGCGCAGGCCGTCGGCAAGCCCCACGGAGACGGTCGTCTTGCCCTCGCCCGCCGCCGTCGGAGTGATCCCCGTGACGAGGACGAGCCGGCCCGATCCGGGCTCGCGCTCGAAGATGGACTCCGGGTCGACCTTCGCCTTGTAGTGGCCGTACGGCACGAGTTCCTCGAGCTTCAGCCCGATCTTCTCCCCGATTTCCCCGATGGGCCGGGGCGTCGCGGCCTCGGCGATCTGTACGTCCGTGAGCATCCGTATCATCCCGATGAAGTTGCTGAGAGCTATCCCCCGAAAGGGATCCGGGGGCTGCGTACGGTGTTTTTCCGAGCGGAGACTCTACCGCCCGCGCCGCTCGCTGAAAACCGTACCATGGTTCGTGCCTGCCGCGAAGCCCCTCAACCCGCGGTGGCGGCGGACCCTCGCGGCTCCCGCGGCTCCCGTCTGCGCAGCGCCAGGCCGACCGCGAGAACGGCCAGCGTTCCGACGACGTTGTACCACAGCCACGCGATCTCCGTGAAGCGCGATACGGCGAGCACGGCGAGCATCGAGGAGATCAGCCCGTAGAAGGCGCCCGCGGCCGTCGCCCGCTTCACGAGAAAGGCGAGGAGGAAAACGCCCAGAAGCGCGCCGTAGAAAATCGAGCCTATCTCATTGACCGCCTCGACGAGCGATCCCAACTGGCCGGCATAAAGTGCAAAGAGTACGGCGAATCCGCCCCAGCCCAGCGTGGCGAGCCGCGAGACGAGCAGATAGTGGGCGTCCGTCGCCTCCGGTTTCACGTGTCTCCGATAGAAGTCGATCACGGTGGCGCTGGACAGGGCCGTGAGTTCGGAGTCCAGCGAGGACATTGCGGCTGCGAAGATGACGGCGATCAGCAGTCCCAGAATACCGGCGGGAACATAGGAAATGAGATAGGACGGGAAGACATAGTTCACATCGTTCGACGACGACCCGCGCACCTCGGACACGAGCGATTTCGATGCCTCCCTCAACCGCTCCAGTTCGTCATCGTACGTGGCGATCCGCCGCTGCTGTGCCGCGGGATCGTCGCCGGCGCGGCGAGCCTCCAGCGCCGCGAGTGTGCTCTCGCGGCGCAATTCGTGGGCGCGTTCGTGCTCGGCCTCCAGGGCGGCGAAGGCGTCGGCACGGGGACTTTCCCGGACCATGGCGGCCTCCGCCGAATTGAAGACGAGCGGCGGACGTTCGAAGTGATAGAAGACATAGAGGAGGACGCCGATGGCGAGGATAAAGACCTGCATCGGGACTTTGACGAAGGCGTTGAAGATGAGGGAAAGACGGCTCTGGCGAAGCGAGCTTGCCGTGAGATAGCGCTGGACCTGACTCTGGTCGGTCCCGAAGTAGCCCAGGGCGAGAAAGAGTCCTCCAATGAGTCCGGACCAGAGAGTGTAGCGATTCGTCGGATCCCAGGAGAGGTCGATGCTGCGCCACGTCTCATGGATCCCGCCGATGTATGCCACGTCGCCGACGCCCACTCCCTCCGGCAGCGTCGCGAACAGCACCGCGATCGCGATCCCGATGCCGGCGAACATGACGATCATCTGCAGGACGTCCGTCCAGATGACGGCCGTAATGCCTCCCATGATCGTATAGGCCACGGTGATCAGTCCCATGACGAGAATCGTCACGCGTTCGTCCCAGCCCATGATGACGGAGAGCACGATGGCCGGGGCGTAAAGGACGATCCCCGCGGAGAGCCCGCGCGAGACGAGAAAGAGGAAACTCGTCAGCGATCGGGTTTTAGGGTCGAAGCGGCGTTCCAGGTACTCGTAGGCGGTGAAGACCTTCGAGCGATAGAAGAACGGGACGAATACGACGCACAGAATGACCATGGCGATCGGCTGACCCAGATAGAACTGGACGAACTCCATGCCGTCGTCAAAGGCCTGTCCGGTCGTGCCGATATACGTGATCGCGCTTGCCTGCGTCGCCATGACGGAGAGGCCGATGGCTCCCCAGCCCAGCCGGCGGTTGGCGAGAAAGAAGCCCTCGACGCCGCGGTTCCTTCGGCTCTGGCGCCAGGCGAAGGCGACGACGGCGCCGAAATAGACGGCAAAGACGAGCCAGTCGAGGGCGCTCACGGCACGCCGAAATCGAGCAGACGCGTGGCGAGATAGAGGAGGAAGATGAGTCCGGCCGTATAGGCGATCACCGACACGTAGAGCGCGCGCCAGCTACGGAAGACGCCGATCGGGTCCTCCGCCTCGTCCCGGCGTTCCGTCACGGGGCCGCGATCTCGCGCCAGCGGCTCCCGTCGAGAGAGAGCAGGTTGGCCCACAGTCGGAACGCGCCGGGCACGCCGGCACGCAACTGCCGGAAAAAGGAGAGCGATGTGTGGATGTAGAGTCCGCGACCCACCGGGGCGGCGAGGAGGCTGCCGCGGCTGGGTGGTTCTCCCGTGTCGGCCATCGCCAGCGGCGCCTGGTATCGTTCGTCCCACTCGTCGGGGAAATACAGTCCGCGCTCCTGGACCCAGCCCTCGAAGTCGGCCGGGCCGAGACGGTTGGGCTCGATCAGAACGGGCGCCTGCGGGTCGACGACGGTGACGGAGGCATCCTCCTCCGTGACGCGGGGCGCGGGGCGGCCGATGGCGATCGGGTACGGTGCGTAGGCCCCCCGGTTGAACTCGTAGCGGTTGTATTGGACGACGACCGTGCCTCCGCGCTCCGCCCACGCGAGCAGCTCCGCGTTTGCCGCGATGAGATCCTCGCGCACCTCGTAGGCCCGGACTCCGAGCACGATCGTGTCGAAGCGGTCGAGCCTCTCGGGCTCCCAGTCTCCCGGTTCGATGAGTTCGACGTCGAGCCCGAGCTGCCGAATGGCTTCGGGTCCGTCGTCGCCGGAACCCATCACGTAGCCGATGCGCCGATCCGCGACGCGAACGGGGAAACGCACGATCCGCACGGCCGCGTCGCCGGCCAGGAGTCGCGGCTCGATGTGCGGATAGTCGATGATCGTCGCGCGCGTGGCGGGAACCGCAGCTCCGGCGATCCGGATCCGGGGCTGCGCGAGAAACTCCCCTTCCGCTTCTCCCGCCGGGGGCTCGACCGTGAAGCCGACGGTCTGAACCGCTCCCTCTCCAGCGAGCTCGAACGACACCGTCTCGGGCGCGGCGCGCCATCCGGGCGGCAGGTCGAGCCCGATCTCTCCGGACGTAATGCCCCGCGCGAAACTCGATATCCGAAAGGCGATGGCACGTGACTCGGGACGGCCGGCGGGCCAGATCATCGTGGGCGCCGCCGCCGCGACGGATATGCGCGGTGCGACCTGCAACGGTCGCCAGCTTTCTCCCGTCACGCCATCCACGGCCCGGTAACGCACCGGATCCTCTACCTCGAAGTCGAATTGTTCACCAGCCGCCGACACGACGGCGGCCACGCGACCGTGAAGCGGTGGAGGACGGAACGGGAGCGTGCGAAGACCGGGCGCCGCGGGCCAATCGTACAGGTCGCCGTCCCGCGGACGTTCGAGGAACCACGGGGAAGCGGGCGGCGCGTCCGCGGGCACCGTGACGGCATAACGCCACAGCCCGAGTTCCCCCGGCTCGATCCGCGCCCGGACCGACGGGTCGAAGACGGCGTCCTCCTGCCGCAAAAAGCGGGCGAACGGCCCGAGATCGTCGGGTTCCGTCTCGACCTCCGGGCCGATGCCCTCCACGGACCACCCGGCGGGGGCCTCGATGATCGGCGGGTCGAGTTCCAGCGTGGCGTCCGCGCCGCTCCAGACGCGCGCCTCGACGAGCACGCTCTGTCCGGGGACGAGGACATCATCCCGCGCCCGCAGTTCGACCCGTACTCCGGCCACCGCGACAATTGCCCGCATCAGCAGGCGTGCGCGACGGTCGAGTTCGCGCCGCAGTTCGCTCTCCCGCCCGATTCGCGCGGCGGCGCGGAGCTGCTCCAATCGCCGCAACGCCTCGGTGAGGAAGGGGAGGGCGGTCTCCGGCCTTGACGCGTTGAGCGAGCCGCCGGCGTGACCGATCGCTTCCCGGTACGAACGAACGTCCGCCAGCGCGGTCTCGCCCAGGTCGGCGGCGAGACTTGCCAGGGTCGTGTCGATCCCCGCCAACAGCGGCTCCGTCGCGGAGGCGTCGACGCGCGAGGACACGAGCGAGAGGCGGGTGGCGCGACGACCGAGCGGCAGCGCCGTGCCGAAGTCCTGCGAGCGGTGCTGGCTGCGGCTGTCCATCGCGACCTGGTGATGCGTGAGGCCGAGCAGCGGATCGAGTGTGCCCGTCTCGAGTTCGATCGAGGTGGCGCCCAGTTCGAAGAGGGGGCGGCGGTACAGTTTCAGCGGCGCCCAGGGTTCCGCGCCCGCCGCCACCTGTTCCGGGAAGCGGGTGGCGTCTCCGGCGGCATCGAAGGCCTCGCGCGTGAGAAGGCCCGAAACCTGGTGGTGCCCGTGGCCGTCCCGCTCCGTTCCGCTCCACATCGTGATGAGCACATGGGGACGGAAGCGCCGGATCGTCCATACCAGATCCGAGAGGACGCGCTCGCGCGGCCACTTCGCGAACGTCTCCTCCGCGGTCTTCGAGTAGCCGAAGTCGAACGCGCGGCCGAAGAACTGCTGCGCCCCGTCGATCCTGCGGGCGGCCAGCAACTCGCCCGAGCGGATGATGCCGAGTCCCTCGCCGAGTTCCGTGCCGATGAGGTTCTGGCCTCCCTCGCCTCGCGTGAACGAGAAGTAGGCGGCCTCCACCCCCCATCCGCGTGCGAGCGTGGTCAGCAGAGCGGTGTCCTCGTCGTCCGGGTGCGCCGCCACGACGAGGACCCTCTTCACCCCATCGAGTTGCCGGAGGATGAGTCCCGCTTCGACCGCGCCGGGAAGGCGCGACCCCTGCGCGTGCGCGAGCGCCGGGAGCAGGCACCACGCCACGACGGCGATCGCGGTGGACGTCAATCGAGGCTGCATGGGCGGGAAGCTACGTCCGCGCCGCGACGCCAGAAAGCGAGACGTCCACGAAGCGCGACTCCGTCGCCGACGCATGTCCCTTCTTCTTCATTCGGGACAAGGTCTCTACATCTATTATCTGTCCTACAGTTGACTCGCGGTGCATCAGACGAGATCATGGTGCATTCCACACCGCAAGGGCGCCATCGGCATCTATCGTTGGGCGCACAGGTCTGCACGAGGAGGCACAATGAGCGAGAACGTCTTGAAATTCATAGAGTCGGAGTTGACAAAGGACCCCGGGGTCTCGAACGCGACGCTCTTCGCAGGGGCGAAACTCATAGACAAGAGCATCGGAAAGCTGAACCCGAGGCAGTTCCACGCCAAGTATCCCCTGCAGGTAAAGCGGCGGCTCGCGGGAACTGCGGGACCGGGCAGGAAGCCGAAGGCCGCGCGGGCTCGTGTCCGGAAGCGCCCGGCTCCGGCCCCGTCCGCGGGGGATGTGAGCGCCGCGGTCCTCAAATATGTGACGCGCAGGCTCAAGGCGAACCCCAACGTCAAGAACGCGGACCTCTTTGCGCGCGCCTGCGAGATCGACGGATCCGTGGCCAAGCTGTCGCCGCGGCAGTTCCACGCGAAGTATCCGCTTCAAGTCAAGCGGCGCCTGGCGAGGGCGGCTGCCGGGACGGCGAAGCCGGCCGTGGCGGAGCGCAAGGCGCCGGCAAGGCGCAAGACGCGGGCAAAGGCGGCCCCCGCGGCCGCAACGCCAGCGGTGGGAGATGGGAATGCGGCCGCCATCCGCGGACTGCTTCTCAATCTGGCGAGAGAACTAGCCAACGCCGGGACGCAGGCCGAGACGATCGAGGTCATGGCGCGGCTGGATGGCTATGTGAACGACATCATGCAGGCGGCTCGAAACTGAGTCGCACCGGCCGGCGGGCTTCCTGCCGGCGGTCCGCTTCGCCGCAGTTCCCGAGAGCCCGGCGTACACGCGTCGGGCTCTCGTTGTTTTTCGTCGCGGCGCTCGGCGATGCCCTCGCCGGGCCGGCGGCGGCGCAACTGAAGCGCGACGCTCTCGTGCAGCCCGTGGGCGTGGAGGGCGGCGAAACCCTGATCGGCGTCGGCTTCACGCATACGGCGAACGCGGCCTTCCCGCTCGCGGGACTCGGAGGAGACCTTGACGCCTTCCCGGTGCTCCACGCCGCTTGGGCGATCGGACCGCACGCGGTGCTCGAACTGAAGGGCGCGGCCCGGAAGGTACTCTCGATCGAGGCGCGAGACCCGGCTCCCGCCATCGAGCTCGACCCTTCCGTTCGAGACGGAACGACGCGCGACGTGGGCGATTTCGAACTCGCCGTCTCCATCGCCCCCCTCGGAGGTCCCACGGGGTTTTCGGCCGGTGGGCACCTGGGAGTCAAACTGCCGAACTCCGATGAAACGAAGGGAATCGGCACGAATACGACCGACGTCACGATCGCGGCCCTGTTCTCCTGGGTCTCCGCTCGCTGGCGCGCGACCGGCTGGTTCGGCGTCGGCATCCTGGAAGTGCCGGCCGAGCCCTTTGAGCAGAATGATGCCTTCGCCTATGCGTTCGAGGCTCTGTGGGACGCAGCTCCGAGCTGGCGGCTTTCCGTCGGGACCCGAGGGCGGTCCAGTACAAGAAGCGTGTCTCCGCCCGGCACGGGCGACCTCGGCGAAGTCCGGGCCATGGTGGAGTGGAGACGGGGACCGGTGGCCATCGACGCCGCGTTGGGGCACGGAACCACCGAAATGAGCGGAGACTGGAACATTCGCGCGGGCGTCGCGTGGACGCTTGCCGGGAGTCGGTAGGCGGCTCATCGTCCGCCGACCGGATCCGGAATACATCACGCAGGGAGGAAACGTCATGAGCGAAGCGAAGCCCCGGCACTTCCGCTGGGAGGAGTTGCCCTGGGAGCGCGTGACCGGGCAGTTGGGCCGGCGCATGGTGACGGGAGACCGGGCCATGATCGCGCAGGTTCTGCTCGAGAAGGGCGCGGTCGTTCCCACGCACTCGCACGAGAATGAACAGTTCACATACATCCTCGAGGGCGCGCTGCACTTCTGGCTGGGCGACGACGGGCAGGACGAGGTCGTCGTTCGAGCGGGTGAGATCCTCCATATCCCCTCTCACGTCCCGCACAAGGCCATAGCACTCGAAAAGACGCTGGATCTCGACATTTTCTGTCCCCCCCGCACGGACTGGCTCGACGGGACGGACTCCTACTTTCACGACGCGGACGACTGATGGATCTGGGGATCGCGGGCCGCGTCGCCCTGGTGGCCGCCTCGTCCAGGGGCCTCGGCCGGGCCGTGGCGGAAGAGCTGGCGGCGGAAGGCGTACACCTGCTGATGTGCGCGCGAGGGAAGGCGGCGCTCATGGAGGCCGTGGCCTCCGCGGACGCACGCGGACCGGGCGAGGTCGTCGGAATCCCGAGCGACCTGTCGGACTCCGCGGCCGTGGCCCGCCTGGTCGAAGCGGCGATGGCCCGCTTCGGACGCGTGGATATCCTCGTGAACAACGCGGGCGGCCCGCCGGCGGGGAAGTTCGAGGACCACGACCGGGCGGCGTGGAAAGCGGCCGTACGGCTCAACCTGGAGAGCGCCCTCGATCTCACCCGCGCCGTCCTGCCCGGCATGAAGGAGCGGGGCTGGGGACGGATCCTGAACATCACGTCGGTCGCCGCGAAGGAACCGGAGGCTGACCTGATCCTTTCCAACAGCGTGCGCGCCGCCGTGACCGGTTTTGCCAAGTCTCTTTCGAACGAGGTCGCGGCGTATGGCGTGACCGTAAACAATGTGCTCCCGGGTTTCACGCGCACCGCGAGGCTTGAGGAACTGGCCGCCGTGCGCGCCGAAGCCGCGGGGATCTCGACGGAGGAAGTGGAAGCGGGGTGGCACGCCGCAATCCCCGCGAACCGTCTCGGCGACCCGCGCGAGTTCGCCGCGGTCGTGGCGTTCCTCGCGTCCGAGCGCGCCAGCTACGTCACGGGCGTGTCCATCGCCGTCGACGGGGGGCGCACGCGGGCTCTCCATTGACCTCCCGGGCCTGGCGTTCATCGGGGGGAAGCGCCATCGCGGCCGGTGCGACGGTGCTGGGCGCCGCCGGGGCGCTGTGCGGGGCGCTCTGGCTGTGGGTGGGCGCGGCGCCCCCGGCGATGCCGCCGCGGCAGGAAGCCGCTCCCTGCACGCCCGGCGAAGAGCAGGGGGCCGCTGCGAACGCCGACCTGTACTGCATGTCCCTCTTCCCGACGCCCCGCGTGCCCGGCGCGGCCGGCACGGTCGAGTTGCGCCGGCCTCGGGGGCCGTTCTCGATGGGGGTGATGCCGGACGGGCGGCTGCTGTACGACGCCGTGATCTCGACGGACCTTCCGCCGCCCTCCACGCTCGGTCCGTACGACCGTTACGTCGCCTGGGCCTCGACCCAGGTGTTATGGCCCATCGAGCGGCTCGGCGAGGTCCCGGCACGCGGACGCGTCGAGGTGGGGCAGGTCGCGTTCAACAAGTTCCTCGTCCTCGTCACGGCGGAGTCCGGAGCGGAACCCGGAGGGGCCGAGGGGGCGGACGCGGAGCCGGCGGGTCCCTACGTGCTGCGGGCCCAGTCGCCTTCCAGCCGCATGCAGCCCGCCGACTTCCTCGAGTTCGCGCTCGGCGCCTCGCGGATGGGCCCCGGCGAGATGGCGATGGACGACGCGTGGAGCGGCGTGCCGATGCCCGACGGTGTCATGATGCTCCCGTCGCTCATGGAGCTTCGGCCGGACGTGCAGCCCTGGCTGCCGGGAGACGGATGGGAAGGCGAGATCGTCGATGCGCGCCCCCGCGAATTGATCGAACTCGGCGACGGCGACTCGCTCTCCCTCGACGCCGTCTACGTGCGCCGCCGCATCGGGAGCCGCGAACTCCTCGGCTACGGCTTCAACGGGCAGATCCCCGGGCCCCTCCTTTGGGTCCCCGAGGACGCGACCGTCACGATCGACTTCACGAACCGGATCGATTGGCCGACCGCGATCCACTGGCACGGACTCCGGCTCGACAACCGCTTCGACGGCGTCCCGGGCCTGACGCAGGATGTCGTGCCGCCGGGCGAGAGCTTCCGCTACACCGTGCACTTCCCCGACCCCGGCCTCTACTGGTACCACCCCCATCACCGCGAGGATGTCCAGCAGGACCTGGGGCTGGCCGGCAACCTCATGGTCCGATCCGAAGACCCCGACTACTTCGGTCCTGTCCACCGCGAGGAGATCGTGATGCTCGACGACCTGCTCCTGGGCGAGCACGGGATCATCCCCTTCGGTCTCGAGCGCGCCACCCACGCGCTCATGGGTCGCTTCGGCAACACCATGCTCGTGAACGGGAGGCCCGACTACGCGCTGGACGTGGAGCGCGGCTCGGTCGTCCGTTTCTACTTCACGAACGCGTCGAACACGCGGACGTTCAACCTCTCCTTCGACGGAGCGCCCATGAAGCTCGTGGGCGCCGACGTGGGCAACTTCGAGCGGGAGGAATGGGTCGAGAGCGTGATCATTGCGCCGGCGGAGCGCTACATCGTGCACGTCGCCTTCCCCGAGAGCGGGAGCTACGGCCTTCTGAACCGGGTGCAGGGGATCGACCACATCGGCGGCAGCTTCTTCCCGGAGGAGGACACGCTGGGCGTCGTTCGCGTGGGAGCGGCGGACGCGACGCCGAATCTGAGCGCGACCTTCGAGGCGCTGAGGGAGAACGAGCGCGCGCGCGACGAGATCGCGCCGTACCGCCCCCACTTCGACCGGCCGGTGGACCTCACTCTGGAACTCGACATGTCGACGCGCGGCCTCCCGCTCGTCGTCGAGCGTCTCATGCAGGTGGACTCGGCGTACTTCCACCCGGTCGAATGGTCGGGAACCATGCCGATGATGAACCTGATCTCGACGCCGGAAAACGTGTCGTGGACGCTGCGCGAGCCCTCCACCGGCCTCGAGAACGAGGCGATCCGCTGGACCTTCCGAGTAGGCGACGTGGTCAAGCTGAGGCTCCGGAGCCGCCGCGAGACGCTGCACCAGATGCAGCATCCGATCCACATCCACGGCCAGCGCTTCCTCGTCCTTGCCACGAACGGGGTGGCGCACGACAACCTCGCCTGGAAGGACATGGTGGTTGTCCCCGTGGGCGGTTCGGTCGATCTCCTGCTCGAACTCTCGAACCCCGGCCGCTGGATGCTGCACTGCCACATCGCCGAACATCTGGAGGCGGGCATGCAGATGGTGTTCACGGTGGAGCCGTGACGCGGTAGGTTTTTCGGGCCCTGAACGGCCCAACTCACAGGAGTCTCCCATGAGAAAGTTCATCGCGGCCCCGGTCGCGCTCGCGGCCCTTCTCGCTCCGGCTCACCTGCCCGCGCAGTCCGCGGCGGAACTCGACGACGCGACCTCGGAGTTCGTATCCGTCGCCGGTCCGAGCGTCGCTCTCACCGGCGTCAAGGTCATCGACGGGACCGGCGCCGCCGGCCGGACGAACCAGACGGTCGTGATCCGGGGGAACCGGATCGCCGCGGTCGGTCCGGCGGGCTCGGTGGAGATCCCGCCGGGCGCCGAGGTCCATGAACTGCCGGGACACACCGTGATCCCGGGGATGATCGGGCTCCACAACCACATGTTCTTCATGGGTGCCGGGGGCCGCATGGCCCAGGGAAACATCTCCTCCCCGCGCCTCTATCTCGCGGCGGGGGTCACGACGATCCGCACGACAGGCAGCGTCTCGCCCTACGCGGACCTCAATGTCAAGTCGAGCATCGAACGGGGACTCGCGCCGGGGCCCCGCATGCACGTGACGGCGCCGTACGTCACGGGGCCCAACCCGGCGCTCGGCGACATGGCGCAGGTCAACTCGCCCGAGGAGGCGCGCCGCTTCGTCCGCTACTGGGCCGGAGAGGGCGTCTCCTGGATCAAGGCGTACACGACGATCCGCCGCGCGGAACTCGCCGCCGTCATCGAGGAGGCGCACGCGCAGGGCCTTCGGGTCACGGGCCACATCTGTTCGATCACCTTCCAGGAAGCCGTCGACCTGGGAATGGACAACATCGAACACGGATTCGGGACCGCGACGGACTTCGATCCGCGCAAGCAGCCCGACGAGTGTCCGCCCAATTCCATGGTCACGGTCGGGGAAGAGGGGGACCCGTCGGGGGAGACCGCCCGCGCGCTGATCCTCTCCATGGTCGAGAATGATGTGGGGATGACCTCGACGATGGCCGTGATCGAGCCCATGACGAAGGGACGGGCCGTCCTCGACGAACGCACGCTGGAGGCGATGGCGCCCGAGGTGCGGGAGGACTACCTGGAGACCGTGGACGCGATCGAGGCGAACCCTGATTGGCCGATGACGGAGGCGCACCTCCAGAAGCACATGGCGTTCGAGCGCGGCTTCGTCGAGGCCGGGGGGGTCCTCGCGGCCGGCGTGGATCCGACGGGGATCGGCGGGGCGATCGCGGGCTTCGGAGACCAGCGCAACTACGAGCTTCTTATCGAAGCGGGGTTCGACGCCCCCACCGTGGTCCGGATCGTGAGCGCGAACGGCGCCCGCATCATGGGCGTGGACGACGAGCTTGGGACGATCGAACGCGGGAAACTCGCGGACCTCGTCGTGCTTGAGGGCGATCTCGAGTCGGATTCCGCGATCATCAGGAATGTCACGGTCGTGTTCAAGGACGGCGTCGGTTACGACTCGGAGAAACTCATAGACTCCGTGAAGGGGATGGTGGGGATTCGGTGACCGGCGCGCCCGTCGGGAAGGGACACGTGGAGAGAGGAATGAAGATGTCCAGCGATTGTCGCCACATTCTCGCCGCCTTCGCGGTCATGACGGTCGGGCTTGCCGATGGGCTGGCCGCGCAGAGCTACGGTCGGCTGTCCGAGGAAACCCGCGTCTACGTCGCCGTGCAGGGGCCGACCGTAGCGCTCGAACACGTTCGCGTGATCGATGGCACCGGCGGTCCGGTGCTCGAGGATCAGACGGTGCTGCTGAGCGACGGGCGGATCGCCGCCGTGGGCCCCGCTTCGTCCGTCGCCGTACCCGACGACGCGGACCGTCACGATCTGCGCGGCCACACCGTCATCCCGGGGATGGTCGGCATGCACGACCATCTGTTCTACACCTCCGTGGGGGGGCGGCGCGTACAGCTCGGCTTCAGCGCGCCGCGGCTCTACCTGGGCTCCGGCGTCACGACGATCCGCACGACCGGGAGCTTCACTCCCTACGCGGATGTCCATCTGAAGGATGCGATCGATCGCGGCGATTCGCCGGGCCCCCGCATCCACATCACGGCGCCGTACATCACCGGCTCGACGGGTTCGCCCCACCAGGCCCGCATGACCTCCCCCGAACAGGCGCGGCGCTTCGTCGAGTACTGGGCGGAGGAGGGGGCCACCTGGGTGAAGGCGTACACGTCGATCGGGAGCGCGGAACTGGGGGCGGCGATCGAGGAGGCGCACCGTCTGGGCCTCCGCGTCACCGGACACCTGTGCTCCGTGAGCTTCCAGGAGGCCGTGGCGCTGGGGATCGACAACCTCGAGCACGGGATGCTCACGGCGTCCGATTTCGTGCCGGAGAAGGAGCCGGACCGTTGTCCCGGCAACATCATGCAGCGTGCCGGCGGCTCGGACCCCACGGGCCCCATTGCGCGGGAGACGATCGAGGCCATGGTGGAGGGCGGCGTGGGACTCACCGCCACCCTCTCGGTCTACGAGGCCTTCTTTCCCGACCGCGACGTCGTGGACGAGCGGACGCTCGAGCTGATGGCTCCGGACCTCCGCGAAGCCTACCTGGATGAGCGGGGGCGTATCCAGGAGATGGGACCCGACCCCGAGAACTTCCGGAACGAAATGCGTTTCGAGAAGGCGTTCGTCGACGCGGGCGGCCTGCTCGCCTCGGGCGTCGATCCAACTGGCAACGGCGGAGCGCTTCCCGGTTTCGGGAATCAGCGGAACTTCGAGCTGCTGCTCGAGGCCGGGCTCACGCCGGTGCAGGCCGTACAGGTGGTGAGCGCCAACGGCGCGAAGATCCTCGGCGTCGATGACGAACTCGGCACCGTGGAAGTCGGAAAACTCGCCGACCTCATCGTCCTGAGCGGCGATCCGGGGAGCGACCCGAGCGCCATTCGCGCGGTCCGCTGGGTGTTCAAGGACGGGGTCGGATACGATTCCCGCGAGCTGATCCAGGCGACGCGCGGCCTCGTCGGGATCCGCTGAATCCGGCGTCGATCCCGTGACACGCATGTCGATCCAGTGACCGACGGGGGAGCGTACCGTCCGGTCCCGCTCACGACGTTCACGCGGCGCGAGGAGGACGACATGGTGCGGCGCGCGCGGGCTTTCCGCGACGACATGCGCCGCCGCCGGACGGTTCGCGAGTACTCCGACGAACCCGTCCCCGCCGAGGTCATCGACGCCTGCATCGAAGCGGCGGGGACGGCCCCCAACGGCGCGAACCGGCAGCCGTGGCACTTCGTCGTCGTGCGCGACCCCGACGTGAAGCACCGGATCCGGGTGGAAGCGGAGAAGGAGGAGCGCGACTTCTACGAACATCGCGCGCCGGCCGCGTGGCTCGAGGCGCTCGCCCACCTCGGAACGGACGAACACAAACCGTTCCTGGAAGCGGCGCCCGTCCTCATCGCGATCTTCGCGGAGAGTTACGAAGTGCGGGGCGGGGAGAAGCTCAAGAACTACTACGTGACGGAATCCGTCGGCATCGCCACCGGGATCCTCATCACGGCGCTGCACCACGCGGGGCTCGCCACCCTCACCCACACGCCGAGCCCCATGGGCTTCCTGAACAAGGTCCTCGACCGCCCGTCCAACGAGCGTCCCTTCCTGCTGCTCGTTGTCGGCTATCCGGCGGACGACGCGCTCGTTCCGGACATCACGAAGAAGCCGCTGGACCGCATCGCCTCCCGCCGCTAGCGGGCGCCGGCTGACGGTCCGCCATTGGCGTTGAGGAACCGCTGGGCCCGTCGGCGGGCCGCGTGAAGCGGCGACTCTCGGGCGGAGGCCGCTTCCTCGAACATCTCTCGCAGTGACGACCCGATCTCGTCGACCTGGGCCCGCAGCCGCGTCTCGTCCCGCTCGCCTTGGTGGATGGCGGCGAAAGCGACCGCCCCCCCGGCGTTGATCACGTAGTCGGGGGCGTAGAGGATCCCGCGCTCGCGCAGCCGTTCCGCGTCGGCCTCCGAAAGAAGCTGGTTGTTCGCGGAACCCGCGACGATCCCGCAGCGCAGGCGGGGGATCGTGTCCGGGTTCAGGGTCGCCCCGACGGCGCAGGGCGCGTACACGTGCACGTCTACATCCCAAATGTCGTCGGCGGGGATGACCGTCCCCCCGAAGCGGGCCTGCGCCCGCTCGGCGGCGTCCCCGCGCAGGTCGGTCAGGTAGAGCGCCGCCCCGGCCTCGGCGAGAAGCCCGGCGAGCGGGAGGCCGACGTCGCCGAGCCCCTGCACGAGTACGGAGCGGGTGCCGAAATCCGCCTTGCCGAACCGGTGCTTGAGTGCGGCCCGGATCCCGGCGAAGACGCCACGCGCCGTGTACGGCCCCGGATCGCCCGGCTTCCCGTCCACGAGGCCGACGGCGTACCCGGAGATGGCGCCGATACGGGCCATGTCCTCCGGGGTCGTACCCATGTCGACGCCGGTCTGAAAGGCGCCGCGGAGCGAGACGAGATGTGCCGCATATCGATCGACCAGGCCCGCGCGGGCTTCGTCGCCCAGGTCGTCCGGGATGGCGATGACCGCCTTGCCGCCGCCGAACCGAATGCCGACGCCCGCCCACTTCCAGGTCATGCCCTCGGCAAGGCGCATGGCATCGATCAGACCGTCCACCGGCGCAGGATACGAGGCCATCCGGGTTCCTCCAGCGGCCGGACCCAGCCGCGTATCGTGCAGCGCGACGAACATCCAGGCCCCGGTGGCGGAGTCGAACGTGGTGACGACGGACTCGCCGTTCCACGCCTCAACGACATCGAGAAAGCTGCGCGTCATACATTCTCCATGTTCGATTTGTACGCCATCGCGTGCGCGAGCGCGGTCAGACTATCGCGCGCTGCCCGCCCGGGCGACATTGGAACATGTGGGGCGCGATCGCGTATCGGTGCTCGGGAGGAAGAGGGCGGCGACCGACCGGGAGGTGATGGGATGACGACACTGTTCTTCGGAGACATGCTCCCCCCGTCACGCGAGGCCGAGAGTCGCCGCGAACACGTCCTCGTCGGCACCGCCACTCCCGTCAAGCTCGATGTCCGGCCGATCGAACACCACCTGACTCCCCGGGGCAGCATCTGCATCGGAACCTTCCACGAAGACAGGCCGATCGGGCGCTGCGCCATCCCCCGAGACAGCGTGAAGGACTTCCTCGAGATGGACCTTTTCGACAGGCCGGTCGCGCTCGCGCTGAACGTCCGGAAGGGTGGTCCAGGCATGGAAGGCAGCCTGCTCGCGCTCGTGCCCATGGACCGGGCGTCGCCGGGCGGATCCGAGCGGGATGAACCGTGGAGGGCCAGCGTCCCCGGCGCGGCGTACGACGACGCGATCAAGGCGGGCAGCGACGCCTCCGGGTCCACTCAACTGGTCGGGATCTTCCTCGGCGAGGTCGTGCGTTTCGAGGGCGACCGGCGGGAACCGGCGTCGATGCTGCGCGAAGCCGCCGACATGCTGGCGTGTGTCATCCGCGGCCAGGTGGACAGCGTCGGTGGCCGTGTGATCGAAGACCTGACCGCGCGCCCGGAGGGCTGACTCTTCCGGCACTCCGAAGTCAGGAAAACGGCTCGCCGTTGAAGCAGACATCCGCTCCCGGGCGACACCGGCACGAAGTCCGCGGAGGCAGGGCCGGAAGGTCGACGCCCAGTGCCGTCAGCGCCAGGTCGGCCAGCACCTCGGCGAACGTTTCATCGTCGTGCGGTACGCCGACGCGGCGAAACTCGAGGCCGAGCGCGGCGGCGTGCTCGGCGAGATCCACGTCCAGTTCCATCAGCGTCTCCGACTGCTCGTGCATGAAACTGACGGGGTCGACGAGGATCTTCGCGACACCCGGAAGGCCCTCCAACGCAGTCTCGATATCCGGCGGGGTCCATTCGATCCGTCGGTTCGTGTGGTTCTGGTAACCGAGCGTCCACGTGTCCACGCCCAGCGAGCGGGCCAGGGTTGCGCACCACTCCTCGACGTATTCCACGTAGCGGCTGCCCTCTTCGATGTACCGAAGCGGCGTGCCATGGGCGCTGAACACGAGGCGGACCCCCGAATCCGTCAGGCTCCAGCCGGCTTCCGCGGCGGCGCGGCGGATCGCGGCGGCGCGAAGACGTGCGTAGCGGGGATGACGGTGCCACCCGGTCACGCCGCGCACCTCGGGGCGCCATCCGATACGTTCGAGCGCGCTCTCGACTTCGTTCAGCGCCGCGACCGTGGTCGAAGGGCCGCAGAGCGGGTACACGGGCAGAGGAACGACCGCCGCGGCCCCCGTCTCGCGCAAGCGGCGCAGAGCTCCCTCGATCGATGGCTCGGTGAACTGCATACCCACGGTCACGCTCATCGGGTGGCCACGGGTCCTCAGCGCCCGGTCGAGCGCGACGCCCTGCGCCTCCGCCTGCTGATCGAGCGGTGAGCCACCGATCCTTTCGTAGACTTCGAGCAGACCGGGCGTCCGCCGCCGCGCGAGCTCGCGGCTTCGCGTACGGGCCGCCGCCATGTCCGTGTGCGGCTCCAGCCGCGCGTTCGCCAGGAAGATCCGCTCCAGGAAGCGGGTGACGGCGCTCGGGTCCGCTCCTCTCGGTTCGCCGAAATTCAGGAGGAGGACGGCGGGTCGGGCTTGGGAGTTCGCCATCGCTCGAACATATCGGCGCGGTCCCCGGCTTGCCCGCGCCGGGAGCGTTCCGAACGTTGCCGCCTCCTTGCCGAACGCTGGAAGGAGGGAGGCATGCGGGTCGGAATCATCGGGGGAGGGATCACCGGGCTGGCGCTCACGCACGCCCTGGCGCGGCGTGGCGTCGACTCGATCCTCTTCGAGGGGGCCGAAGACGTCGGCGGGGTGATCCGCACCTCCCGCCACGACGGCCGGGTCGTCGAACTCGGCCCCCAGCGGACGCGGCTTTCGCCCCCGGTGCAGCGACTCGTCGATGAACTGGAGCTTCGGGCGGAGATTCTGGAGGCGCGGCCGGGAGCGCGGCTGTTCATCTGGGCCCGTGGCCGCCTGAGGGCCGTGCCGCACCGGCCGCGCGGGCTCTTGACAGGCGACCTGCTATCGCCGGCGGGCCGCGTCCGCGCCGCCCTCGAACCCTTGACGCGGGGGATTCGGCCGTCGGAGTCCGTGGCCCGCTACTTCCGCCGCAAGGTCGGGAGTGAGGCGTACGGGCGGCTCTTCGGCCCCTTGATTTCCGCGACCTTCGGATCCGATCCCGAGACGATGCCGGCGGCGCGCGTCCTCCCGATGCTCCTCGGGCCGCTGGGCGTGAAGCGCAGTTTGCTCGCAGCGGCTCAGCGCTGGGAGCTCGCCGCGGCGCCGCCCGCGTTCACGTTTCGGGCCGGCATGGCCACCCTCCCCCGCGCGATCGCGCGGCGATATGCGCAACGGATCCGCGTGTCGACTCCGGTCGAGGTCATCCGGCGCTCCGGCCGGCGGTTCGAGATCGGCCACGGGGGCGGGCGCCCGGACTCGGAAGCCGTGGACCACGTGGCGGTCGCTACGCCGGCGCCCGCCGCGGCGGACCTTCTGAGGAACGTCGCGCCCGCGGCTGCGGATCGCCTCGCGGGGCTGCGGTATCACCGCGTGGCCGTGGTGCCGCTGGAAGTGGAGAGCGCGCCGGAAGGGTTCGGGTTCCAGGTCGCACTGGGAGAACGGTGGCGTACCCGCGGGGTGACGTGGAACGCCTCGCTGTTCGGGCGCCAGGGCGTCTGCACGGCCTATCTGGGCGGCGGCCTCGACCCCGGTGTTGCCGCTTGGGACGCCGGCCGGCTCCAGCGGACGGCCTCCGACGAGTACAGGGCGATCCATGGCGTGGCGGCGACCCCGATCCGCGTGGCCCGGCCTCGGCTCCCGGCGTATGACGGCTCGTGGACCGCGCTGGACGGACTCGATCTTCCTCCCGGAATTACGCTCGCCGCCGGCTACACCGGGCGGCTGGGCATATCGAGTCGGATCGCCGAAGCCGAGTCGGTGGCGGAGCGCCTCGCCGCCCGCGCCTGAGGCAGTGCCGGCTGCCGGCGTTCCCGCGCGGGAACGCCCTTAGTGGTTCTTGCCCGGCGGATTCCACCGCCGCACCTCGTCGACTACGGCGCCGATGACCTCCGGATCGGAATCCGGGTGGAGGCCGTGCCCGAGGTTGAAGACATGTCCGGGTCTCCCGCCGGCTCGGCGCAGCACGTCGCGCGTACCCGCGCGCGCCGCCTCCTCGCCCGCGAGAATGCAGGCCGGGTCGAGGTTCCCCTGTATCGCGCAGTCCGACCCGACGATGTCCCATGCCTCGTCGAGGGGCGTGCGCCAATCGACGCTGATCGCGTCGCCTCCCGCCTCCGCTACCGCGGCGTGCGTGGCGCCATAGTGCACGGTGGGGATCCCCTTCTCACGGAGCCGTTCCAGCAGGCGGCGTGAGTACGGAAGCACATGCGTCCGGTACCTGTGAGGGTCGAGGATGCCGCACCAGGAATCGAACACCTGGATCGCGCTGGCGCCGGCCTCGTGCTGAGCGATCGCGAACTCCGCCAGGTGCTCGGCCCAGAACCCCGCGAGCCGGTCCCAGAGCGCCGGGGACCGGAGCATGAAGGCCCGCAGTTGCGCGAGCCGGCTGTCGCGCGTGCCGCGAGCGAGGTACGAACACAGGGTGAAGGGGGCGCCCACGAAGCCGATGATCGGGCGCCCTTCGTCCGCGGCGAGGAGGCGGATCGCCTCGAGCACGAAGGCGAGGCGGTCGCGCGGCTCGAACGGGCGAAGGCGTCCCACGTCGGCGAGGCCGCCCCACGGGGGGAGGGGAACGGGCCCGACGCCGGGCCGCAGTTCGATCTCGATCCCGGCAGCCTCGAACGGCGTCGACAGATCCATGAAAAGGACGAGCGCGTCGACATCGAAGTACTCCAGCGGGAGTCGCGTGACCTGCGCGGCCGCCTGCGGGTCGCGCACCAGTTCGAGAAACCCGCGCTCCCGTCGGAGTTCGCGATAGGCGGGGAGGGAGCGTCCCGCCTGCCGCATGAACCACACCGGCGTCCGCTCCACGGGTTGGCGCGCGAGCGCGCGCAGAAGGAGATCGTTCATGGCCCGCCGATGTTATCCCGTCGCATGCCGAGCGCCAAACCACCCGGTTGGACCCGTGGGCGACCTGTCGTAGCTTTCGGCCGACGACCTCGGCTCTCGCTCGGGAGAAGCGATCATGAAACGCAGCGTCCTTCGCACGCTCGTTCTTTCCGCCGTCCTCGGCTTCATACACATCGCGAACGCGGCCGCTCAGGAACCGGCGTTCGATATCCTGCTGCGTGGCGGACGCGTCCTGGACGGCACGGGGAATCCATGGTTCCGCGCGGATGTGGGGATTCGCGACGGGCACATCCTCCGCGTCGGGGATCTGGCCGACGCCACCGCCGACCGCATGATCGAACTCGATGGCCGGTACGTCGTCCCCGGCTTCATCGACATTCATTCTCACGCGGACCAGGGACTCGACGCGGAGGGAGGCGTCGGAAGCGAGGGTGCGCGCCGCCGGGCCGCCCCGAACCTCGTGAGTCAGGGCATCACCACCGTCGTCATCAACCAGGACGGCGGGGGGCAGTGGCCGATCGCGGACCAGCGCGGCCGCCTCGAGTCCCGCGGCCACGGGCCCAACGCGGCGCTCATGGTCGGGCACAACACGATCCGGCGCATGGCGCTCGGCGACGACTTCATGCGGCCATCGACCCCGGCCGAGGTTCAGCGCATGACGGAGATGGTGGAGCAGGGGATGGCGGAAGGCGCGTACGGCCTCAGCGCCGGGCTCGAGTACGTGCCGGGGATCTGGAGCGAGACGTCCGAACTCTTCCCGCTCGTCGAGGCGGCGGGACGGGGCGGCGGGATCTACATCGTGCACGAACGCAGTTCCGGCATGACGCCGATGTGGTTCTGGCCGAGCCAGGACGATCCCGGGCCGCCGACCATGATCCAGACGGTCCTCGAGGACATCGAAGTTGCGGAACGCACGGGCGTGACGACCGTGGCAACCCACATCAAGGCCCGCGGAGCGGATTTCTGGGGCGCGGGAAGGGCGCTCGTCGACCTGATTGAGCGGGCCCGGGCGCGCGGAGTTCCGATCTTCGCCGACCAGTACCCCTACAACACGACGGGAAGCGATGGGAGCACCGTGCTCCTCCCCCGCTGGATCTTCCCAGGCGGCGGACCGGGCGGGCGTCCGGGCGGCCAGGAAGCCGTCGACTACGCCGCGGTGCTGACGTATGCGCTCTCCGATCCCGAACGCGGCGAACGGGTCCGCCTCGATATCGCCCACGAGATCAGCCGCCGCGGCGGGCCCGAGAACCTCGTCATCATGGACCATCCCGATGAGACGCTGGTGGGCAAGACGGTGGCCGAGCTGGCGGCCGAATGGGACGCGTTCCCCGTGGAGGTGGCGATCCGGCTGCAGCTCGAGGGGGACCGCGCGAGACCGGGCGGGGCGCGCGTGCGCGGCTTCTCCCTGTCCGAGATCGATGTCGAGGAGTTCTCGGCTCATCCGTGGCTCGTGACGGCGTCCGACGCCGGGATCTCCCTCCTGGACGATGGGCCGGTGCACGCCCGCTTCTACGGCACCTTCCCGCGCAAGATCAAGCGCTACGCCATGGATCTCGGCATCCTGTCGGTAGAGAGCGCGGTGCGCTCGATGACGAGTCTCCCGGCGCAGGTCATGGGGCTCCGCGACCGGGGTCTCATCCGGGAGGGAATGGTGGCGGATATCGCCGTGCTGGACCTGGACGAACTTCAGGACAACGCGACGTTCTTCGAACCGCACCAGTACGCGTCGGGCGTGGACTATGTGCTGGTGGGCGGCACCTTCGTGGTCGACGCGGGTCGCCTGACCTGGGCGCTCCCGGGAGCCGTCCTCACGCCGGAGGCGGATGATGAGAGTTGACCGGACGACGGATGGGTGGAGTGCTGTCGCCCTCGTTGCACTGTTAGGACTCGGGTGCGCCGCGGGCGACGACGCGTCCGAAGCGGCCGAGGGCGCTGCGGGTGACCTGGCCGCGGGCGCCCCGGATGGGGTGCCTTCAGGCGCGAAGCCCGCGCCCGCCGACGTGTTTCGCACCCTGGACGGCGGCGAGGCGAGCCTTCGCGATCTGCGCGGCAACGTGGTCGTCGCGAACCTCTGGGGCACGTGGTGCCTCCCGTGCCGCGACGAGCTGCCGGAACTCGTGGAGTTGGCCCGCATCTACGACGATCGACCCGTCGTCATCCTCGGACTCGCCGTCGACTCCGGCGATGTCGATGAGATCCGTGACTTCCTCGAGGACTTCGGCGTCGAGTATCCCAATTGGATGATGGGGATGGATGACGCCGTTGCCACCTTCGGAGCCGTCGGGTTTCCGACCACGGTGATTGTGGACGCCGAGGGCTGGATCCGGAAGGAGCTACTCGGTCCCCAGACCGCCGCATCCCTGACGGAGGAGATCGAAACCCTCCTTCGCTAGCCCAGTTGCTGACCCTCGTAGAGGCGGGCGTAGAGTGTGCAGCGGCCAATCAATGTGTCGTGCGGGCCGCTGTCGACGAGGCGCCCGCGATCCAAGACGAACAGTCGATCGGCGCGCCGCACCGTGCGCAGGCGGTGGGCGATGATCACGGTCGTTCGCCCCACGGAGGCGATCTGCAGCGCCTCCTCGACCAGCGCCTCGCTTTCGGCGTCCAGGCCGCTCGTCGCCTCGTCCAGGATGAGGATCTCGGGTCCCTTGAGGAGGACGCGAGCGATCGCGATTCGCTGACGTTGCCCGCCGGAGAGCCGGACTCCGCGCTCGCCGACCCGCGTGTCGTAGCCGTCCGGAAGCCGCTCGATAAACTCGCGCGCGTGCGCCGCCGCCGCGGCCTCTTCGATCGCCCCGGGGTCCGCGTCCGGCCGTCCGTACGCGATGTTCTCCCCGATCGTGCCGGCGAAGAGCGGGTGGTCCTGCGGCACGATGCCGATCCGCGATCTCAGGTCCGCGATGCCGCAGGCCCGTACGTCGATCCCGCGCACGCGCACGCTTCCCCCGGTCGCATCCCAGAAGCGCGGGATGAGCGACGCGAAAGTCGTCTTCCCGGCGCCGCTCGGCCCCACGAGCGCGACGACTTCGCCGGGGGCGATCGTCGCTTCGATCCCCTCCAGGGCCCACGGTTCGTCCTCGCCGTAGCGGAACGAGACGACCTCGAAGGCGATCTCCGGCGGTCCCGCTCCAGCGAGCGATTCCGGCGCTTCCGGATCCATGATCTCGCTGCCGCGGTCGAGGAGATCGAAGACCCGGCGCGCGGCGCCCTGCGCCTCCTGGTAGCTGCCCCACAGGGAAGCGAGCGCCATGATCGCCGCCGCGACGGAAAAGGCGTAGAGGAGGAACGACACCAGTTGTCCCGCCGTAATCTGCGCCGCCAGCACGAGCCGTCCGCCCTGCCACAGGACGGCCACGATGCCGCCGAAGGCGACGACCGTGAGTACGCCGAAGAGGACCGCCCGCACCACCGCCCGCGAGAGCGCCGCCTCGAGCGCCGCGGCGATCCCGGCCCGGTAGCGGGCCGCTTCCCACGCTTCCCGGACGAACCCCTGCACGACTTCGATCTGGCCGAAGGCCTCGTCCGCGACGGCGTGCGCAGCGGCGAGACGGTCCTGCACCTCGGTGCTCCGCCGCCGCAGGAGACGGCCGAGGGCGAAGCCCGCGAGGACGACCACGGGGGCGACCGTCAGCGTCGTCAGCATCAGTTGCCAGTGAAGCAGCGTGAGCAGGATCACGGCACCGATGAGGAAGAGTACCTGCCGCACGAGTTCGGCGATCTGGTGCCCCATGATCTGCTGGAGCGTCGAGCAGTCGGAGGCCAGTCTCGACGTGAGTTCGCCGCTGGCTCGGCCCGCGTGGAAGCCGGGAGGGAGCCGGACCAGTTTCGAGAAGAGTTCGTCGCGCAACTGCGTCACGACCCGTTCGCCCGTCGCCCCGAGCCAGTAGGTCTCTCCGAAGTTGAACACGCCCTGCAGCGCGAAGAGTCCCAGCAGTCCGAGCGCGATCGCGCCCAGGAGGGCGGGGTCGCCCTCGCCGAAGGCCGCGTCCATCAGGTAGCGGACGATGAGGGGGAAGGCGAGCCCGATCGCCGTGCTCAGGAGCAGGCAGATTCCGGCCCCGACGAGCGCCGGGCGGTGGGCCCGCAGTCTCGGGGCCAGCCGTTGGAGGGCGAACATCGAAATGCGTGCTCCGGAGTCCGACATCGCGCTTGGCCTCTCCACCGTCCCCGTCTATCTTCCGCGCCCCGGTGACTCCGGGAGGGACCGAAGTTCGCACGGGTCACGAAACCGGCGCAAACGCACCCCGGAACCCCTCATGCCATCGCCTCCTTTTCAGAACGGATCGCGGCGCCACGCGCGGATCATCGCGGCCTGGCTCCTCGTCGGCTGCGCCCTCGTCGCGGCGACGCTTGTCGTCGGAGGCGTGACCCGCCTGACCGGATCGGGCCTCTCGATGGTCGACTGGGAGCCGGTGAGCGGCGTCGTTCCCCCGATGAGCACCGAGAGCTGGGAACGCGAGTTCGCCGCCTACCGGGATTCTCCGGAGTACCGGCTCGTGAACCGGGGGATGTCGCTAGGCGAGTTCAAGCGCATCTTCTGGTTCGAATACGCCCACCGGCTGCTGGGGCGCGTGATCGGGCTCGTCTTCATCGTCCCCTTCGCCGTCTTCCTCATCCGCCGGATGATCCCGCGGTCTCTCATCCCGCGCCTCCTGCTCCTGTTCGCGCTGGGCGGCGCGCAGGGGCTGCTCGGCTGGTGGATGGTGCGGAGCGGACTCGTCGACATCCCTCGCGTGAGTCCGTACCGCCTGACCGCGCACCTCGCGCTCGCCGTCCTCGTCTACGCCCTCACGCTCTGGACCGCGCTCTCACTGCTTCGTCCCGGGACGGGAGACGGGGACGCGGAGGCCGCGCGGGGCGCAGGACTCCGACGCGGAGCCGCCCTCGTGGTCGGTCTCGCCGCCCTCACCCTGCTGTCGGGCGGATTCGTGGCCGGTCTGGATGCGGGACTCGTCTACAACACGTTCCCCAGGATGGGGGACGGCTGGATCCCGCCTGACCTCTTCGGGGCGTCCCCCTGGTGGCTGAGTCCCTTCGAGGACCGGACCACGGCGCAGTTCAACCACCGTATCCTTGCCATGCTTCTGCTGGCGGGCGTGACGGTGCTCTGGTGGGCCTGCGCACGGCGCGCCCCGGCCCCGGCGAGGACGTGGGCGCACACGGGCTTCGCGGCGGCGTGGGTACAGGCGGCGCTGGGGGTCGCGACGCTGCTGCTGCTCGTCCCCATCCCGCTGGCGGCGCTCCACCAGGCGAACGCGCTCGTCCTCTTCACCGCGCTCCTGGGCCTGGCGTTCGAACTCCGGCGCGCGGATGCCGGCGCGCGGATGTTGCCGGCGGCTAAACGGCCTCCAGCAGCGCCACGTGGCCGAGACCGCCCGCGGCGCATACGCTGACGATCGCCCGTGTCCCGGCCGGGCGATCCGCGAGTTCGAGTACCGTCTGGGAGAGGATGCGCGCCCCGGTGGCGCCGAACGGGTGTCCGAGCGCGACGCTCCCGCCGTTGGGATTGATCCGGTCGCGCGGGAACGTGCCGAGGCCGCCCTTCGCGGAGGAGCGCGCGGCGAGCCACTTCGAATCCTCGAGGGCCGCGACCGTGCACAGGACCTGCGCCCCGAACGCCTCGTGGAACTCCCACAATCCGATGTCCTCGAGCGTCAGTCCGTGACGGTGCAGCAGTTCGGCGATCGCGAGGGCCGGGGCGATGAGGAGCCCCTCCCGGTCCGGATCGATGGCGGCCTGGCGCCAGTCGAGCAGGCGTGCCCGCGGCAGCGACTCGGGCAGCGACGAGAGTCCCGCCTCGGACGCCACCCAGCACGCCGCGGCCCCGTCCGTCAGCGGCGTGGAGTTGCCCGCCGTGAGCGTCCCATGGGAGCGCGAGAAGGCGGGGCGGAGGCCGGCGAGCTTCTCGAGCGACGTTCCGGCACGCGGGAGGGTGTCGCGGTCGACGGGGAAGGTGCCGGGCGTGACGAGCAGCCGCCGGAAGAACGCTCCCTCGTCCCGCGTGGCGCCCTCGTGACTCGCGAGCGCAAAGCGGTCCTGGGCCTCGCGCGAAATGTCCCATTCTCGGGCCATCTCCTCGGCGTGCCGCCCCATCGTCTTCCCCGTCGTTCGCTCCTTCACCGCAGGGGCCGATATCCGGAGGTCGCGGGGGCGGACCCCCGCCAGCGTCCGCACCATGCGCGGCGGGCTCCCCGCGCTGCCCACGCGTCGGATTGTCCGGCTGAGTCCGGGCGAGAGTCCAATCTGCGTGTGACTCATCGATTCCACGCCGCCGCAGAGGACGAGGTTCGCCCGTCCCGCGGCCACCTGGCCCGCGCCGTGAGTCGCGGCGGCGATCGAGGTGGCGCATGCCTGGACGATGCCCTGGGCCGGAACGCTCGCCTCGAGGCCCGCGTCGAACCAGACTTCCCGTCCCCAATTGCTCACCGTGAGCGAAGGGATGACCGCGCCCCACAGGAAGAGATCGATCCGCCCCGCGTCCTCGCGGCCCGGACCTCCGTCTCCCGCCACCGTCTGCTGGATGACCGGGGCGGACAGCGCCAGAGCGTCAAAGCGCGAAAGTTCGCGATCGATCTTCGCAAATGGACTGCGGAGGCCGGGGAGGACGAACGCGGATCCGGGGCTCATGCGTGGCATCCTATCGGTCGTCCATTCAAGATGGAACAATCCCGGCCGAGGTGCGCAGGCGCGCGGAGTTCGACCGGTTTCCCAACGGAAGAGGAGCCTTCATGACGGTCCGGGTGAGGTTCGCCCCCAGCCCCACCGGTTTCCTGCACGTGGGCGGCGCGCGCACGGCGCTGTTCAACTGGCTGTATGCTCGCCGCGCGGGCGGGACGTTTCTCCTGCGCGTGGAGGATACGGATCGGGCGCGTTCCCGCCCCGAGCACACGCGGGCCATCGTGGACGGACTCGCATGGCTGGGTCTGGACGTGGACGAGGGTCCCGTGTTTCAGGCGGACGGCGTCGAGCGGCACCGGCGTGATGCCCTGAACCTGCTCGATCAGGGCGCCGCCTACCGGTGCTTCTGCAGCGCCGAGGAACTCGCCGCGCGACGCGAAGAGGCGAAGCGGGCCGGATCGGGATTTGGGTACGACGGCCGCTGTGGGCGACTGGATGCCGCCGGCTCGGCCGCGCGGGCCGATGCTGGCGAGCCGTTCGCGGTCCGGGTACGGGTGCCGGAGGAGGCGATCGAGTGGGAGGACATGATCCACGGGCCCATGTCGTTCCCCGCCGGGGCGATCGACGACTTCATCGTCCTCCGTTCCGACGGGACGCCCGTGTACAATCTCGCCGTGGTCTCCGATGACGCGGAGGCGGAGATTACTCACGTGATCCGCGGCGACGACCATATCTCGAACACGCCGAAACAGATCCTCCTCTACCGGGTCCTCGGCCGGCCGCTCCCCGCCTTCGGACACGTGCCCCTGATCCTCGGTTCGGACGGCAAGCGGCTCTCCAAGCGTCACGGCGCGATGTCCGTCATCGCCTATCGCGGCGAGGGCTACCTGCCCGCCGGGATGGTGAACTTCCTCGCGCTCCTCGGCTGGTCTCCGGGGGACGACCGGGAGGTGTTCGACGTCGGAGGCCTTATCGAGGCGTTCTCGATCGGCCGCGTGCTGAGGAAAAGCGCGGTGTTCGATGTCGAGAAGCTCGGCTGGCTGAACGGACGCCACATCGCCGACGCTCCGGCGGCCGACCTGGCTGCCGCCGTCGTCGAGATTCTCGGCCGCGAGGCGCGGGAGGAGGGGCGAGAGTTGACCGAGACCCACCCGGGACTCGAAACCTCGCCGGAGCGTCTGGTGCGAATCATCGATCTCGTGAAGGGGCGTCCCCGGACGCTCGCCGCGCTTGCACGGCAGGTTTCTCCCTTCTTCGCCGCGACGATCCGCTACGACGAAGATGCGGTCAAGCGTTTCTGGAAGCGGCCGGAGGAGACGGCATTCCATTTGCGGCGTCTGGCGGCACGTCTCGCCGGGGATGCCGCCTTCAGCGACCTGGGGACGCTGGAATCCGAAGTGCGGGGTCTCGCGGCGGAACTGGAGGTCGGAGCCGGGCGGGTCATCAATCCCCTCCGCGTCGCGCTCATGGGCCAGGGTGTGAGTCCCGGAATCTTCGAAGTGCTCGAGGCGATGGGACGGGAGCGGAGCCTGGCCCGCGTTCGCGCCGCGGCCCGCACCCTCGACGCCCGGGTGGCCACGGCGTGACCGGGACGTGGCCGGCGGAGCATGAGGCGCCGATGCGGCGGGCGCTCGAACTCGCGGCCCTCGGCGGCGAAAGCGGGGAGGTACCCGTCGCCGCGCTCGTCCTCGACTCGAAGGGCGAAATCGTGGCGGAGGCGCACAACCGGACGCGCGCCGATGCCGACCCTACGGCCCACGCCGAAGTACTGGTGTTGCGCGCCGCCGCCGCCCGCCTCGGCGACTGGCGCCTGGAGGGGCACACCCTGTACGCCACCCTCGAACCGTGCGCGATGTGTGCCGGTGCCGCCGTCCTCGCGCGCGTCAGCACGGTGGTGTTCGGGGCCGCGGACCCGAAGGCCGGAATGTGCGGGTCGCTCGAGAACCTGGTCTGCGACCCGCGGCTGAACCATAGGGTGGAACTCGTGTCCGGCGTGCTCGCCGAGGAATCCGCGCGTCTCCTGCGGGACTTCTTCCGCCAGCGGCGCTAGCTCAGCCCTCGTTGATCCGCGGGCTCGTCGTCTTCGCATACCGCGCACTCGCCGGCCTGGCAGATACGGGCACCCTGTACCAGAGCGCCGGCGAGAACCAGGCTGCCGGCGGTCGACGTCACGGTCTCGGGCACGGGCTCGAGCCAACCGGCGAGGGAGGCTGCCCAGACCGCGGTGCCCCCCGCAAAGGTGAGGATCACGGCCGCGTTCCTGCCGGCGGGGCCCAGCACGAGTATCGCCGCGCCGAGAACGACGGTCCCAACCAGAAAGGCCCGCTCGACCCCTTCGGAGAGCGCGAGCGCCGGCGCCACCGCGACGAGAAACGGCGTAAGCGCACAGTGCACGCCACACCAGGCCGCAGCGCACGCGGCCACACGCGATCCGGAAACCAGATACGCGCTCGACGGGGCGGTTGCGAAGGAGTTTTTCATGGGTATCGCGTCGACGCCGGAAGCGAAGAGGGCAGAGCGTGAGAACCGAACGTGATGATAACCGATTCTCACTTCCATGTCACGGTGGTGGGCCGCGGCGTGAGGAGACCCCGGCTCCGGCGCGACGGCGGCGCGTCAGGTGCCCGCGGGAACGGGTCTCCCCACGAAGCGCAGCACAACGATGACGACGCCGATGCCGAGGAGGTGGGCGATCCACGGCGACAGTCCGTACGACGTCCCCACATGGCCGAAGAGCATCGCGGCCACTGCCACGACGAGCGCGTAGGGAAGTTGCGTCCGCACATGGTCCATGTGGTCGCACGCCGACGCCATCGAACTGAGCACCGTCGTATCGGAGATGGGCGAGCAGTGGTCCCCGAAAATGGATCCCGCGAGGACCGAACTGATCGAACTCACCAGCAGCGCGCCCCCGGCCCCTGTCTCGAAGCCGGCGGCGCCGCCGAGCGCGACGATGAGCGGGACCACGAGCGGGAGCAGGATGGTCATCGTGGCCCATGAAGTGCCGGTGCAGAAGCTGACGATCGCGGCCGTCACGAAGGTGATGACCGGGACGAGTTCCGGCGCGAGGTTGCCTTCGAGGATCTGGGTCAGGTACTGCGCCGTCGCGAGCTGACTCGTCACTTCGCCGAGCGACCACGCCAGGGTGAGGATCACGAACCCCATCGTCATCGCCCGGATGCCGGCGAGCCAGCCGTCGAGCGCCTGGCTCAGCGTCAGGATGCGCTGCGTCGTGGCCAGCGCGATCGCGACCAGGCAGCCGGCGAGCGAACCCCACAGAATCGCCTTGAACGGGTCCGCCGCGCCGAACGTGTCCCACAGCGACGCGGGTCCCACGGCGTTGCGGCCGTCGAAGTACAGTCCCAGAAGGACTGTCGCGACCACCGTCAGCACCGGGATCGCCGCGTTGTACCAGCGCAGCGGAGCGCCCTCCGGCGCATCCAGTCCCGTCTCCTCGGAGTTCACCATGAGCTGCGAACCGGGCCGGAAGACGCCGCCGCCCGTGCGGGCGCGGATCTCGGCTCCGTGCATGGGGCCGAAATCCCGCTGCGAGACGATGACCGCGGCCACCATGAACAGGGCGAGGATGGGATAGAAGAGGTACGGAATGCTGCTCAGGAAGACCGTGAAGGGGCTCGCGGAGGCGAGGGCCCCGGCCAGCGCGGGGTCGGCGGTCTGCTCGGCGGCGATGCGGAGTCCGTCGCGGATGAGCGAGATCTCGAAGCCGACCCACGTCGACACGAAGGCGATCGTGACGACAGGGGCGGCCGTCGAATCCACGAGGTAGGCCAGCTTCTCCCGCGACACCTTCAGCCTGTCCGTGATCGGCCGAAACGTGTTCCCGACGATGAGCGTGTTCGCGTAGTCGTCGAAGAAGATACCGACGCCCGCGAAAAAGGTCGCGAGTTGCGCGCGGCGCGGCGTGGTGGCGAGCGGCCGCACGGCTTCGACGATCCCGCGCGTGCCGCCGGAACGGGAGATGACCCCCACCATGGCGCTTAGCAGCGCGGAGAACATGAGGATCGAGGCGTTGTCGGTGTCCGCGAGCGAAGGGACGATGAACGTGTCCACGGTACGGCCCAGCCCGGCGAGCGGGTCGAGGCCGGCGATGAAGAAGCCGCCCAGCCAGATGCCGAAGAAGAGCGACACGACGACGTGGCGGAAGATGAGCGCGAGGGCGATGGCGATGATGGGCGGCAGCAGGCTGATCCAGCCCGGGAACCGCGGCGGATCCACGCTCGCGCTTGCCGATCCCTGATCCGAATCCATCTCCACGGACAGCGGGAGGTCCCCTTCCGCGGCCCGCAGCCCGTTGACCGATGTCTCGGACCGAAGGGGCAGGGCGCCGGCGGCGAGTTCGCGTCCCGAGGCGGATCTCACGCGGTAACGGGCGTTCTCTCCGTCCTCCGTATGGAGCGTGAGAGAGAAGGGAACGTCGGTCAGGACGACGGCGGGTCCCTCCACGGTGAACGAGGGGCCGTCCTGCGCAAGGACGGTGCCGGGAAGCGACGCGGGCAAGACGAGCGCCGGCAGCAGAAGCAACCGTCCGGCGCGCCGGAAAACGTCGGATCGTATGCGCATGCCCGAACCTACCGGGGCCGTCGCGCGAGGGTCAACGCGGGCAGACAGGAGACGGGGCGACGTTGATCGTGGCGGGGGCGCGGCCTATACTCCCGCCCGACCGGGGCCGCCCAAGCACCCAGCCGCCCGCTACGGATCGAGCGAAGCCGAGACGAAACTGACGCATAACGTTCTCGACGAGGCCGCTGCCCGAGGGCTCCTAGCCGAGCTTTCCGCGCAGCTTGACCGGGCGATCGAGCCCGACGCCCGCCTCATCCTCATCGGTATCCACCGCCGCGGCGATTCGATCGCGGCCGAGATCGGCCGTCACCTCGAGCCGACGCGCGGCCCCGTTCCCATCGGTTCGCTCGACATTACGCTCTATCGAGATGATTTCGGACAGGTGGGCGCGCTCCCCACGGTCGGGACGACCCGCATCCCGGAGTCCATCGAAGACGCGCACATCGTCATCGTCGACGATGTGCTCCACACGGGACGAACGATCCGGGCCGCGCTCCAGGAGCTGTCGGATTTCGGACGCGCCCGCCGGATCCAGCTCTGCGTCCTCGTCGATCGCGGGGGACGCCAGCTCCCGATCCAGCCCGATTATGTGGGCCGCGTGATCGAAGTTGGGCCCAACCAGGACGTGGCGGTGCGGGTCGCGGGAACGGACGGCGACTGGGGGGTCGACATCGTCGCCCTGCGCGCCGCTCCGGAGGCGGGGACATGACGACGCAGGGGCGGGAACTCGGCCTCGGGAAAGACCTCATCGGACTCGAATCCCTCGCGGGAGGCCAGATCGAGGCGATCCTCGATACGGCGGAGCCCTTCAAGGAGATCAGCGAGCGCAAGATCAAGAAGGTGCCGGTCCTCCGCGGACAGACCATCGTCAACCTCTTCCTCGAACCCTCGACCCGGACCCGCATCAGCTTCGAGTTCGCGGAGAAGCGGCTCTCGGCCGATACGGTGAACATCTCGTCGGTCGGATCCTCGGTGCAGAAGGGTGAGACGCTCGTCGACACTGCGCGCAACCTCGAGGCGATGAGGATTCACATGGTCGTCGTGCGTCACGGATCGTCCGGGGCGGCGAAGTTCCTCGCGGACCGGATTCCCTCCAACGTCATCAACGCCGGCGACGGTCAGCACGAACATCCCACGCAGGCCCTCCTCGACCTGTTGACGATCCGTGACCGATTCGGGGCCATCGCGGGCCGGCGCGTCTGCATCGTCGGCGACATACTGCACTCACGAGTCGCGCGCTCGAACATCTGGGGTTTCCTGAAATGCGGAGCCGATGTCGCCGTGTGCGGGCCGCGCACCCTCATCCCGGCCGGGATCGAGGAACTGGGCGTGCAACGGCTGGACTCGATCGACGAGGCGATTGAGTGGTGCGACGTGCTTTATGTGCTGCGACTTCAACTGGAGCGGATGGAGGGAGGCTACGTCCCCTCGCTACGCGAGTACAACCGCGTGTTCGGCGTCAGTTCCGAGCGCCTCGGCCGCGCCGGCGACGACATGATCGTCCTCCACCCCGGACCGATGAATCGGGGCGTCGAGATCGACTCCGATGTGGCGGACGGTCCGCGCTCGGTGATCCTCCCGCAGGTGACGAATGGGGTCGCCGTGCGGATGGCCGTCCTCTATCTGCTCGCGGGTGGACGCCCGGAGCTGGCCGAAGACGCCAAGGCGGCGGGACCGTGAGCGGATCGTTCCTTCTCGCCGGAGGCCGGGTGATCGACCCCGCCGCGGGGCTGGACGAGGTGCAGGACGTGCTCGTGGGGGACGGACGGATCGAAACGGTCGCGCGAGGCGTGGCCGGGCCGGAGGGCGTGCCCCGCATCGAGGCGCGGGGACTCGTGGTCGCGCCGGGGTTGATCGATGTGCACGTCCACCTGAGGGAACCGGGAGCCGAGCACAAGGAGACCATCCGCACGGGCGCCCAGTCCGCGGCGGCCGGCGGCTTCACCACGATCTGGGCCATGCCGAACACGGATCCGCCGCTCGACGACCCCGCCGCCGTCGGCTTTGTGCGGGAAGAGGCGCGGCGGTGGGCCCGGAAAGGGGAGGGCGGGGCGCGCGTGAGTCCCGTGGCCGCCGCCTCGCTCGGCCTCGCGGGCAAGCAGATGACTGAAATCGGCGGCCTGGTCGAGGCCGGCGCGGTCGCGGTTACGGACGACGGACATCCGATCCACGATCCGGCGCTCATGCGCCGCCTGCTCGAGTACACACAGTCCTTCGGGATACCCGTCCTTCAGCATGCGGAGGACATGGCGCTCTCGGCCGGAGGGGTCATGAACGAAGGCGCCGTGGCCACCGCGCTCGGCCTGCGCGGGATCCCGAACGCCTCGGAGGCCACCGTCGTAGCCCGGGACATCTATCTCGCGGAACTCACGGGCGGGCATGTACACGTTCAGCACGTTTCCACCCGCGAAGCGGTCGAACTCATCCGCGTCGCGCGCGAGCGCGGAGTGCGCGTGAGCGGCGAGGCTTCGCCTCACCACATGGCGCTGACGGAAGAGGCGGTGCGCGGTTACCGCACCGAGGCCAAGATGAACCCGCCGCTCCGGTCCGCGGCCGACCGGCTGGCCGTGCGGCAGGGGCTCATCGACGGTGTGCTGGAGTGCGTGGCCACGGACCACGCGCCACACCACTACGAGGAGAAGGAACGTGAGTTCGACGATGCGCCGTTCGGCATCGTCGGTCTCGAGACCGCGCTCGCCGTGTGCATCGGCGAACTCGTGAAGCCGGGGGACCTCGAGTTGTTCGATCTCATCGATCGGATGTCTGCCGCGCCAGCTCGGTTGATGGGGATCGAGGGCGGCACGCTGCGCCCCGGCAGTCGAGCGGATCTCGTCCTCTTCGATCCGGAGGAGGAGTGGACGGTCGACCCCGCCAGCTTCCGCTCGAAGAGCGGGAACACGCCGTTCAGTGGATGGAAAGTGACGGGACGGGTAAAGCGCACGATCGTCGGCGGCGAGACCCGCTACCGAGACTCATCCCCACCGACCTAGCAGGGACTTATTGCGGTCCGCTAGCCCAAACTGTTGACATGCCGTGCCGCTCGCGCCTTTTGACGCGCCGCGGCGTTTGCCTTGATGACATTCCGGCGGGTCGCCCTGTCGAGAATGCGGTACAGCTCGGACAGTGCGGGCGTCGCCTCGTCCCGCGACTTCGTCGCGAGTAGATGCTTGGTCCTGGTCCGGATCTCGGACCGCACCTGGCGGTTCCGGAGTCTCCTCGCGCGCGACTGGCGCAGCCGCTTCTTCTGACTCTCGTTATTCGGCATTCGATTCCTTCTGTTCTTCTTCCTGTGTGACGGGTCGGCGCGGCGGATCGCAGGCGGCCGCTCCCGATCCGTCCAAAAATCAACGAAAGAACATACCAGACTTGCCGGATACCTCCAACCCGGCGTGCCGGGCGGAAGGCGTGTGCCGGGGGTACTCGCCGCGGGTACGCCCGTGCTACATTACGCGCCGACTGGCCGGCGATCCCCGGTTCCCGCCGGCCCGAGCGTGCAGGGAGGTTCCTTGACGGCGGTTCCCAACCGACTTCCAAGCCAGCGGGCGGCGCAGCCGTTCGTCGTGGAGCTCGACCGGTTTCAGGGCCCCCTGGATCTTCTCCTGCACCTCATCCGGTCGCAGGACATTGACATCTTCGATATTCCGATCTCCACCATAACCCGGCAGTTCCAGGAGGCCCTCAGCGACGGCATCGACCGCCTCGAGCTCGATCGCGCCGGGGAGTTTCTGGAGCTGGCCGCGACGCTGGTCCACATCAAGGCGCAGCTCCTGCTGCCGGGGCGCAGCGACACGGAATGGGAAGACGATCCCCGGGCCGAACTCGTCCGGCGTCTTCTCGAGTACGAGCTGTTTCAGGAGATCGCGCGGACCCTGGGCGCGGCCGAACTGGAACGGCGGCGACACATGTCGAAGGGCTTCCTGCCTCCGCAACCTCCGCGCGAGGCCGAGGACCTGGAACTCTCGACGACACTCGACGATTTCCTTGCGGTCCTCGGCGATATCCGGGCCCCCGATCCCGTGACGAGGCATCTCGCCCCCATCCGCATCGTCCCGGTCGAGGACAAGATCGTCGTCATCCGGCACCTGCTGGGCGAGAGCCGGCGGGTGCCGTTCAATCGGCTGTTCGATTCGTGGCAGGAGCGGCAGCACGTCGTCGCGGCGCTGCTCGCCTGTCTGGAACTCGCCAGGCAACAGCTCCTGAGGCTCGAGCAGGTGAAGCAATTCGGTGCGATATGGCTGTTCGGACGCCGCTCGCGGCGTGACGGGGGAGGGGGGACGGAGTGAGCCCCGAGCAGATCGTGGAAGCGGCATTGTTCGCCAGCCAGACGCCGCTCACCGCGCGCGAACTGGCCCGGGCGGACGATGCGCTCGACGTCCGGCGCGTCCGGGAAGCGCTCGCCGCATTGCGCGAACACTACGACACGGACGGACGGGCGTTCCAGGTCTACCAGCTGGGCGACGGATTCCAGATCCTCACGCGTCCGGAATTCGTGCCGTACCTGGAGCGGTTCGACTCGGTACCCCGACCTCCGACGCTGTCCCGCGCCGCACTCGAGACACTCGCGATCATCGCGTACCGTCAGCCCATCGGGCGGATCGAGGTCGAGGAGATCCGGGGCGTAGCGTCCACGTCGGTGCTGCGAACTCTCCAGGACTGGGAGCTGATCGAGATCGTGGGGCGGGGGGAGGGGCTCGGGCGGCCGCTCCTCTATGGGACGACAACCCGTTTTCTGGATCACTTCGCCCTGCAATCGCTGGATGATCTCCCGGCGCCCGAGGACTTGTCCGTCGCGCTCGTGCGTGCCGAATCGGAGGCGTTGACCGAGGGCGCGCTGTCGCCGGAAGAGCCCGCCGCGGGCTAGCGGCACCGGGCGCCAACGGCTCATGCGACTGCAGAAGTATCTTGCCAGGGCCGGGGTGGCTTCCCGACGCGGGAGCGAGGCACTCATCGCCGGCGGCCGCGTCCGCGTGAACGGCGAGGTCGTGACAAAGCTCGGGACCACCGTGGACCCGAATGCCGCAAGGGTCGAAGTGGACCGCCGCCGCGTCCGCCTGAAGCCGGTGCTCTGGCTGGCGCTCAACAAACCGCCGGGGTACACGTGCACGAGGCATGATCCCGGCGGGCGTCCGATCATCTACGATCTGCTCCCGGCCGATGCCCGCCACCTGCCTCACGTCGGCCGGCTCGATTTCATGAGCGAGGGTCTCCTCCTCCTGTCGAATGAAGGGGATGTCGTACACCGGCTCCTCCACCCCCGGACCGGAATCGAGCGGGTCTACCACGCGAGACTCCGCGGGCCCGTGACGGCCGAGCTTCCGGATCGGCTGCGGGTCGGCGTGACGCTCGAAGACGGACCGGCGCGAGCCCGCCGCGCAGGCTGGATCACGCCTCCGCACACGTCGTCGCCCACCGTGGAGATCGTCTTGGCGGAAGGACGAAACCGGGAGATCCGACGGATGCTTGCGTCGCTCGGCGTCACGCTGCGGCGGTTGCGCAGGACCTCCTTCGGGCCGATTCGGCTGGGCGCTCTCGCAGCGGGAGCGGCCCGTGAGTTGTCTCCGAAGGAACGGGCGGCGCTCAAGCGGGCGGCAGGTCCCGCTTGCTCCGGGACGGCTCGGGAGTGAACATCGGGCGGCTGGCAGACCGACCATCACCGCGACAGCGAGAAGACGCATGAACGGAGAAGCCGGGACGGCCCAACGGATCTCGGGGGAGGATCTCGAGACCCAGCAGGCCGCGATCCGGGAGGCGGGGACCTTCGTGGCGGAGGTTCGAAACGAACTGGCCAAGCGGATCGTCGGACAGCATGCCCTCCTCGACCGCGTTCTCATGAGTCTTCTCACGGGTGGCCATATTCTGCTCGAAGGTGTGCCCGGGCTCGCGAAGACGCTCACCGTAAGCACGCTCGCCGAGGCGATCCACACCACATTCCGGCGGATCCAGTTCACGCCGGATCTGCTGCCCGCCGATGTCGTGGGAACGCTCGTGTGGGAGGAGAAAACGGGCACCTTCACTCCGAAACGGGGACCCATCTTCGCGAACATCGTCCTCGCCGACGAGATCAACCGCGCGCCGGCCAAAGTTCAGTCCGCCCTTCTGGAGGCGATGCAGGAACGTCAGGTGACGATCGGCGAAGAGACGCATCCGCTCCCCGTGCCGTTCCTCGTCATGGCCACGCAGAACCCCATCGAGCACGAGGGGACGTACCCGCTTCCCGAGGCGCAGGTAGACCGGTTCATGTTCAAGACCCGGGTCGGTTACCCGGCGCCCGAGGAGGAGAGGTCCATCATGCGGCTGATGGCGGGAGAGGACCCGCCGCCCGTCGAGGCCGTCGTGGAACCGGACCGCATCCTCGCCGCACGCGCCATGCTTCCGGCGATCTACGTAGACCGGCGGCTCGAGGACTACATCCTCCAGCTCGTGCTCGCCACGCGTGAACCCGCGGCCCACGGCCTCGGGCAATTCGTGGACTGGATCGAATTCGGGGCCTCGCCGCGCGCCACGATATTCCTCGCGAGAGCGGCCCGCGCACATGCCTTCATCGAGGGCCGAGCCTTCGTGGTTCCGGAGGACGTGAAGGCGATCGCCCGCGATGTCCTTCGGCATCGGCTCGTCCTGACCTTCCAGGCCCAGGCCGAACAGATCGATGCCGATCACATCCTCGACCATCTCCTGGAGACCGTGCCGGTGCCGTGAGGCTGCCCGACTTTCTGTGGCGCCCGCGACGGCCGGCGCCGACGGCCGACTCCGGCGCCGCGTCGAAAGAGGTTCGGCGGCTGGAGTTGAAGAGCCGGCGGTTCATGGACAACCCGGCTCTCGGACCTTACCCGTCGCTCTTCCGCGGACACGGCATCGAGTTCTCCGAGGTCCGCGAGTACCAGCCGGGCGATCCATTCCAGGCGATCGACTGGAAGGTGACGGCCCGCATGCGCCGCCCCTACGTGAAGCGCTTCGTGGAGGAACGGGAGCTTGCCGTCCTCCTCGTCGTCGACGTCTCCGCGTCGAACGAGTTCGGGACGCGGAAAGCCCTGAAGCGCGATCTCGTCTCGGAGGTAGCGAGCACCCTGGCCCTCGCGGCGATGCGTGCGGGCGATCCGGTGGGCATGCTCCTCTTCAGCGACCGGATCGAGCGCTACGTGCGGCCGGCGCGGGGCCGCAACCGCAACCTCCGCCTCCTGCACGAACTGGTTTCCGTCCAGCCGGAGGGGAAGGGGACGGACCTCGATCTCGCCCTGACCACCGCGGCGCGCATGCTGACCGTCCGCTCCCTGGTGTTCGTGATCTCGGACTTCGTGGGCGGCGGGAACCTTGCCCGACCGCTGCTGGGGCTCTCGGGCCGTCACGACGTCGTCGCGCTCGCGATCGATGACCCGGCGGAAACGACGATCCCGGCATCGGGCTGGGTGGAAGTCGTAGACCCGGAAACGGGGGACCGCGCCGTCGTCGACCTCGGAGATGCGGCGCTTCGGCAGCGGCTCACGGAGCACGCGACGACCGGAGCGCGGGCGCTGGAACGGCTGTGTGCGCACTGCCACGTCGACGTCATGCGGCTGCGTACCGACATCCCGTACGAGTCCCGGCTCTCCGGCTTCTTCGCCGCCCGGGGCCGGCGGAGGCTTCGGTGAGGAGGTCCCGATGGATGGTCCGCGCCGCCCTCGGCCTGGGGTTGGGGTTCGTCCCGGGTGTGGCTGCCCAGTCCGCGGTCGATCTCGAGGCGACGGTCCTCCCGGCGTCCGTGCGGGTCGGCGAGGAGTTCACGGTCCGCCTCATCGTCGGACAGGAAAGACCCGGAGAGGTCCGCTTTCCCGCACTCATCGACGGGCCGGAGTCGATCGAGCAGACGGGGCCGGTGCAGATCAGGTCCGTCGAAGAGGGTCGACGCTGGGAAGCGGAGTACACGATTCGCGCGTGGCGCGCGGATACCCTCGTCATCCCGCCGGTGGAGGTGGAACTCGCGGCGGCGGGCGGCGTCGTCCGCCGGCTGCAACCACCGCCCGTCCCCGTCGTGAGCGTGCTCCCGGCCGCGGATGATCCGCTCGAGTTGAGGGATGCCCGACCCCTCCTGAGTCTGCGGGCCCTGCCCTGGTGGCTGCTCGTGCTCGCTGCGGCGCTCGCCGGACTCGCCTGGTGGACCTGGGGTCGCGGCCGCGCCGCCGCGACCGCTGCGGAAGTCCCCCTCGGCCCCGGCGAGCTTGCACTTCGCGAACTCGCGCGCCTGCGCGAGGGGTGGGTCGGACAGAAGGTGAGCGGCGACCGATTCTACGACGGCTACGAGGAGACGCTTCGACGCTATGCACTTGTGACGCGTGGATGGGCGCCCTCGAAGGGACTCCTCGGGCTCGGAGGTTCGGATGCCGGGCTCGTCGCTGCTCTCCGCCATTCGATTCTGGCCCGCTTCGCGCGCATGCGGACGGAGTGGGAAGGTCCGCTCGGCGACCTGGATGTCGGCGAGGCGTTCGTGCGTGCGGACATGGCGGAGTCGCCTCCAGCCGGCGAATCCGGCGAGCCGGCCGCCGGCGGGGATGACGCCGATGGGGACGTTGCCGGTGAGGCCGACCCGGGCGGGAATGGAGGCCGAACGTGAGCGAATTCGCGCTCCCCGGCTGGCCGTTTCTCCTTCTGCTGGTGCTGCTGCCGCTCGGGTGGGCCCTGATGGGCTCGGGCAGGATCCGTCTCCCGTATCCGGACATCGCCCGCCTCACCGGGTCACGGGGTCGGGGTCGGGCGCGGTTCTGGTGGTGGTTCCCGGCCGCCCTTCGCACTCTCGCCCTCGCTCTCGTCATCATCACCCTCGTCAACCCCGTGCGGGTATGGGAGCGCGTGGAATCGGAGCGCGAGGGCGTGGCGATCATGCTGGCGGTCGATATTTCAAGTTCGATGCTGGCGGAGGATTTTCGGCCGGACAACCGCATCGAAGTCGCGAAGAGGGAGGTTATCCGCTTCGTGGAGGGACGGGAGTCGGACTGGATCGGTCTCGTCGCTTTCGCCGGAGAGGCCCTCACAATGGTCCCGGGGACCCTGGACCACGCGGTCGTGGAGAGTGCGGTGGAGCGGCTCGAGGCGGGACAGCTCCGGGACGGGACGGCCATCGGCGTCGCGCTGGCCACGGCGGCGAACCGGCTCCGCGATCTGGAGCCGGAATCCCGCATCGTCGTCCTGCTCACCGACGGGGACAACAACAGCGGCGGCATTTCGCCGGAGGAGGCGACGGCCGCGGCCGCCTCCCTCGGCATCCGCGTCTACACCATCGGCGTCGGCCGCGACGGGGTCGCCCCCGTGCCCGTGGCCCGGACCGCCTTCGGATACCAGTACGCGAATATCCGCGTCCACGTGAACGACGAACTCCTGGATCGCATGGCGACCCGCACGGGCGGCATCTATTTCCGTGCCACCGATCCCGAGGGACTGACGCGGATCTACGAACGGATCAACGAACTCGAGACCACTCCGATCAAGGAAGTGCGGACGGAGGAGCGTGTCGGGATGCGACGGGAACTTCTCATCGCGGCGCTCGCCCTCGTCATGCTTGAACTCCTCGTGGCGGCGACACGCTCCCGCCGGGTCTGGACCTGACCGTGGCCCCGCTCCCGGTCGCCCTTCTGCTCGGAGTCCTGGCCATCGGGCTCAGGATGCTCGCGTCGCGACGATCGAGCGCCGACCGCGCAAGACTCGCCGAAACGTCGCTGCTCGAGCGGTACGTGCGGCTGCCGGCCCACGCCCTCCCCCCCGTGCGCCTGGCCCTGCTTGGAGCGGGCGTCGTCGCGATCGCGCTCGCCTCCGGTTCCGGCGGGACGGAGGCCCGGCGCCTCGATGAGGGCGGAGCGGAGACGATCCTCGTGCTCGACGCGTCGAACTCGATGCTTGCGGGCGATGTCGAGCCGAGCCGGCTCGAGGTGCAGCGCCAACTGGCCGCGCGCCTCGCGACGCGCATTGAGGGTCGGATGGGTGTCGTCTACTTCGCCGGCCGCGCGTACGTGCTCTCGCCGCTGACGACCGACATGAGCGCGATCGAGATGCTGGCGGAGGGCGTGCGACCCGCGGCGGTGGGGCTGGGCGGATCCTCGCTCGCCTCGGGCCTCACGCAGGCGATCGATCTCCTCGCCGGCGGAGAGGACGGCGCCCGCAAGTCGATCGTCGTCTTCTCCGACGGAGAGGAAACCGCCGGCGCGCCCCTCGGGGAGGCGATCGGGCGGGCCCGGGAAGCGGGGATCGTCATCCATTCCGTGGGGATCGGAACCGAACTCGGCAGTCAGATTCCCTTGACGCGGGAGGCGTCGCTGGACCCGACGATGGCCGCGCGACGGCGGGGCGGCGCTTCGGTGCTGCAGGGGCCGGACGGGAGCCCGGTCATCACACGGTTGAACGCCGCGCCGCTGCGGCAGATGTCTCTCGGCACCGGCGGGAGCTATGTTGACGGTTCGGGCGGCATCGACGCGATCGAGCGGGAACTGACGCAGGGTGGCCGGGAGCCCCTGACGTCGACCGACGACGTGGCCGTAGCGGCGCTGCTTCTGCTCGCCTTTGTCAGCCTTTGGGGAGAAGGGTTCCTGTTGCCACGTGGTTGAGTCGACACGGAGGGGATCGATCTTCGGGCTCGCGGCCGCGGCCGCCTCGCTCGCAGCGTTTGCCGGGGGCGAGCCGCAGGCCGCACCGGTTCGGGCGGCCGGTCAGTCCGGGGCGGGCGAACCGCCTGCGTCCGAATCCGAGGCCGTCGCACGGCACCGGGAGCTCGCCGCTTCCTCCGACCGGCCGATCGACCACTACAACTACGGAACGGCTCTCCTCCATGACGGGCAGGTGGGCGAGGCGCAGGCCCCCCTTGAACTCTCGATCGGCAGCGAGCGGGACGAGGTGCGCGAGAGCGCCTTCTACAACCTCGGACTTAGCACCGCCCTCGACGGCCGGTTCGCCCAGAGCGATCCCTCCGCGCGTCGAGCCGCCCTCCAGGCGGCGCGCGAAGCCTTCCGCGAAGTCCTCCGCCGCCGCGTGGAAGATGAGGACGCGCGCTGGAACCTCGAACTCGTCGAGCGCTGGCTCGAGGAGGAGGGAGAGAGCGGCGGCGACGAGCAGCAGGGCGGGCAGGGACAGTCTCCGCAGGGGGCCGGCGCCGGCGCGGCGGCGGCCGCGGGCTCGGGTGAGATGGAGATGTTGTCGCCCGAACAGGCGGCGGCGCTGCTTGAACAGGCGGGGGACGCGGAAGCGGCGATCCGCGACCGTGTGATGGGCCGCAACCGTTTCCAGGATCCCGTCGTGGAGCGGAACTGGTAGGAATTCCTGCGAGACGCCCCGCGTCGCCATAGCTTCGGTCGCCATGAACTCGCCTTCGGCCGAAGCGGCCCGTCTGACCCAGTACTCGCACGGAGCCGGCTGAGCGTGCAAGCTCGGCCCGGAGGATCTGGGCCGCATCCTGCAGCACGTTCCGCACCTTCCGGATGACCGGCTCCTCGTGGGACTCGAGGGCCCGGACGACGCCGCGGTGTATCTGCTCGACGACGGGGAAGCCATCGTCGCGAGCCTCGACTTCTTCACGCCGCTCGTGGACGATCCGGCGGACTTCGGCGCCATCGCGGCGGCGAACGCGCTCGGAGATCTGTACGCGATGCGGGCCCGCCCTCTCTTCGCCCTCAACATCCTGGCGGTCCCCGCCGGGACCCTCTCGGATGAGACGGTGGGCGCAATCCTCCGCGGCGCGGGGGAAGTGTGCCGCGAGGCCGGCATTCCCGTGGCGGGGGGACACTCGATCGACGACGCGGAGCCGAAGTTCGGACTCGTGGCCATCGGACTCGGCGATCCCGATCGCCTGTGGAGGAAAGGCGGAGCGCGACCCGGAGATGTGCTCGTGCTGGGCAAGGCGCTCGGCACGGGTGTCGTCACGACCGGGCTCAAGCGCGGCGTGACGGACGCGGCCGACCTCCGCGTCGCCGTCGATTCCATGCGGCAACTCAACCGCGAGGCGGCGGCCGTCCTTGCCGGTTTCGACGTTCACGCGGCCACCGACGTCACCGGCTTCGGGCTCCTGGGCCACCTGCTCGAGATGTGCCACGCCTCGGACGCGAGCGCCCGGATCCGGGCTTCGGCGCCGAAACTCCTCCCCGGAGCGCTGCGCCTCGCGGCGGAGGGGTGCGTGCCGGGAGGCACGACCCGGAACCGGGACGCCTACGTCTCGCAGGTGCGGTGGGATGGCGCCGTGCCCGACGACCGGCGGACCCTCCTTCTCGACCCGCAGACATCGGGCGGACTGCTGGCGGCCGTCCCGGCGCGCGAGGGGTCGTCCGCGTCGTCCGCGCTGGCCGCGGCCGGCTACGCGTCCGCCGTGATCGGGGAAGTCGTCGAGCGGGACGGTCCCGCGGTCGGGGTCGAGGTCGCACCGTGATGGCGCCGCGACAGCGCCGCAGTCCCGCGGTGGCCGCCGGGACGTTGGTGCGAGGCGTCGCGGGGCGTACGTTTCACACTCCGTCCGGGCCCGTAGCTCAGCCGGTTAGAGCAGGGGACTCATAATCCCAAGGTCGCAGGTTCGAATCCTGCCGGGCCCATCTTCAAGATCCCCAGCAAGAGCAAGATCCCCCAGCTAGAGAAGGAGTCGTCCATGCGGCCATGCCGGGTTCCGGTCTCCCGACGCGGGTCCACTCTTCTACTCGCCGTGCTCACGTTGTGCTGCGCCGCCACGGCGGACGCGGCCGCGCAGGCCCAGGCGACAACCGGCGTCATCCGCGGGGTCGTCCGTGATCCCGTGGGAGCGCCCGTGGCGGGTGCAGCCGTGGTCATCGAGCATCGCGCGACCGGCTTCACGACGACCGCCGTGACGGGCTCGAACGGGGCGTTCGTGCGAACGCTCCTTCCGCTGGGGATCTATGACGTCACCGCCCGGGCTCTGGGCCAGTTCGGCGACGAGCGCACCGAGGGGCTCGTACTCCGCGTGGGAGAGGTCGTCGACCTCGTACTCGAATTCCGGCCCGTCGCGGTGTCCGAAATCACCGTGATCGCGGATCGGACGCCGCTTGTCGATACGGAGGACCCGTCGGGTTCCCATCGGCTCGCCGAGGAGGTCGTGGACAACCTGCCCAACAACGGCCGCAACTTCCTCGACTACACGCTCCTCACTCCGGGTGTTTCGGTGTCGCAGGGTCCGGACGGCCAAGTCCTCAACATCGGCGGACAGCGGGGGATCTTCAACAACGTGTCCGTGGATGGAGCCGACTTCAACAACCCCTTCTTCGGCGAGCAACGGGGCGGCCAGCGCCCCGCCTTCACGTTCAACCAGGATGCGATCGAAGAACTCGTCGTGGTGAACCACGGGGCGTCGGCCGAGTTCGGACGCTCCGCGGGCGGCTTCGTGAACGTTATCACGAAGTCGGGCACGAACGAATTCACGGGCTCCGCGCACTATTTCGGCCAGTGGGATGCGATCTCCACCGCGTACCCGAGCGAGCGCGGGGGCGGAAAGCCCGAGTTCGGACGCGGCCAGTTCGGCTTCACCTTCGGCGGCCCGATCGCGCGCGACAAGGCGTTTTTCTTCGTCGCCTACGACCAGCAGGAAGCGAGCGAGACGAAGCAGTTCACGCGCAACGTCGTGAACCGATCCGAACTCGAGAAGCTGGAGAACTTCCTTCAGGCGCAGTGGCCCGGCCTGTTCGACGACGAGTTTGGCCCGATCCATCGTACCGACGACAATCGGGCGCTCGTCGCGAAGCTCGATTTCAACCTCAGCGACCGCCACCAGGCGTCCTTCAAGTACAACTACACCTGGTCCCAGCAGGTGAACGGAACGTTCGACGTGGATTCCTGGGGCCTCAGCGCCAACGGCCTGGAGGAGGACGTTTCCCACGCGGTCAACGCGAGCCTGCGGTCGCAGCTCTCCAACACCGTCTCGAACGAGTTCCGCCTTCAGTACGCGCGCGAGGACCGGCCACGCGGATACGATGGCCCGCTCATTCCGGGCGCCGCCGCGCCCCCGCAGCCCGCGTTCGCCGCGCTCGGCGGCCGCCCGTTCCCGGATATCGCGATGGATTTCGCGGACGGGTTCCGGATCGGTCTGCCTTTCTTCCTCCCCATCGACCCGGGCTACGACACCCGCATCCAGGTCGTCGACAACCTCTCCTTCCTCGCGGGGGACCATCTGTTCAAGGTGGGCGCGGAGTACAACCGAACGGGGGTCGGCCAGCAGTTCATCGGCTTCGCGAACGGCCTCTACAAGTTCTCCTCCGTCGACGGATTCATGAACTTCGTCACGCAGGGGAACCGGTACGTCACCTGCTCCGACGGTTCCGACAGCGCGGCAGGCGTCTGTCCGCCGGGGACGGCGATCACCGGCCCCGTACTCCTCTACCTGCAGGCGCTCACGCTGGGGAATACGCCGGCGGACCAGTTGGGGCTGCAGGACTTCTCGATGCACGAACTCGGGCTCTTCATCCAGGACACCTGGCACCCGCGCGACAACCTGACGGTGAACCTCGGCGTGCGCTGGGAAGGGGCATGGCACCCGGGAATGTTCATCGAGCCCCGAGACACCTTCTACGGACCGTGGATCGGGACCCCGGGTTTCCCGTCGGACGGAACGATTCCGGACGACCTCGACAACTTCCAGCCGCGTTTCGGGCTCGCCTGGGATCCGCGGAATGATGGGCGCACGCTCGTCCGCCTGAACGCCGGATCGTACTTCTCGCGCATCCCGATGCTGGTGTTCGCGCAGCATCGCACGACGAACGGCGCCTTTCAGGGCACGCAGTTCGCGGCCAGCGACGCGACCTTTCTTCCGCCGCCGCCGCGGATCGGAGAATTCCTGACCGCGCCCCCGCCGGGGACGCCACCCTTCCAGCCCGGCGTGAACATCGCGGACCGCAACCTTGAACTGCCGCGCACCTGGTCCTTCAACTTCGCCATCGAGCAGGCGCTGAGCGAAAGCGCGGCGGTGACGCTTTCGCTGCAGCACGCCCGCACGGACAACCTGTTCCGCTTCGTGGACCGAAACGCGGCGGAACTCGGCGCGCCCTTCGCGGAGGGAGACAACGCGCTGGGGACGGTCACCGTGACCGAGAGCAGCGCGCGCTCCCGCTACAACGCCGTCACTCTCGGACTGCACGGGGACGGTGCGCTCGACGGAAGGCTGAGTTTCGAGGCGAACTACACGCTGGGCTTCGACCGATCGGACGACGATAACGAACGGGATCCGTTCAACTTCTTCTATGCGACCGCAACCGACTTCGAGCCCGAGTACAGCTGGTCGATCCGGGACCGACGGCACCAGCTGACCGGCTTCGCGCTCTTCGATCTCGGGCGCGGCGTCGTCCTCAACCACGTCTTCCGATACCTCTCCGCATCGCCGATGTCGGAGAGCTGCGGCCCGACCGCGGCGAACCCTCTCGCCGCTCCCGCGGGCCAGCGTGCGGGGGCCCCGGCGGACCGCGTTTGTGCCGATGGCTCCGTCCTCAAGCGAAACACGCTCCGGCGGGAGAACGACTTCTTCACCTGGGATCTGCGACTTTCGAAGGCGTTCGATATCGGAGGCGGGCGCACCGTCGAACCGATTCTGGAGGTGTTCAATCTCACGGGCGCCGACAACTTCCTCGACACCGCGCAGACCGGGCTCCTGTTCAATTTCGACGGCACGATCCGGAGCGGCCTCGGAGACACGCGCCGGGCTCAACTCGGGGTCCGCGTCCGCTTCTAGCGGCCTGCGCGGCAAGTGAGCGGCGGTGCGGGAGCAAACGGCTGAACGGATGGAATTCATGCGAACACCCACCTTTTTGGGCGGGGCCCCTTTACGGCGGTGGTGTTTGGACCTATAAATCGTGGAACGAGTTGAAGGAACCGAGACCGGACCGTTCGGCCGTTCCCGACCCTCCAGCCGAAGGAGTGCCGCATGAAACGCATCGCTTTCCCCAATATCGGAGCATGGGGAGTGGCCGTTTTCGCGCTCGCCTGCATCGCCCCCGGCCTGAGTGGTCAGGCCGCGGGCAGCATCGCGGGCCAGGTCACTGAAGAGGGCTCCCTCCGACCTCTTTCGTCGGCGCAGGTGTTCATCGAGGGCACCGGCATCGGGACGTTCACGAACGCAAGCGGGGACTTCGTCCTGCTCAACGTCCCCGCGGGCGAGCAGACGGTCACCGTCCGCCTGGTCGGCTACCGCCAGACCTCGGAAACGGTGACGGTCGCCGCCGGCTCGACCATGACCCTGGACTTCGCCCTCAACGTCACCGCGGTGCAAATGGACGAGATCGTCGTGACGGGCACCGGCGTCGCGACCGAGAAACGCAAGCTCGGCCACACGATCGCGACCCTGGACGCGGCGGAGCTTGAGAACGCACCGATCTCCGACTTCAGCCAGCTCATCGCGGGCCGCGAGCCCGGTGTGGTGGCGCTGCCCTCGTCGGGCTACACGGGCGAAGGCGCCCGCATCCGCATCCGCGGCTCGGCGTCGCTGTCGCAGCTGAACGAGCCCATCGTCTACGTGGACGGAATCCGCGTGGACCGCTCCGCCGTGCAGAACTTCAACGGGCAGGGGAACCCCTCCCGACTCGACGATATTCCGCCCGAGTCCATCGAGCGCGTCGAGATTCTGAAGGGCGCCGCGGCCGCGACCCTGTACGGCACGGAGGCCTCGAACGGCGTGATCCAGATCTTCACGAAGCGCGGCACCATCGGGACCCCGCGCTTCACCTTCCGGGCCGACCTGACCGGGATCTCCGTGCCGACCAACCGCATCCTGCCGGTCGCCGACTTCGCCGGCCGCGTCTGCGCCAGTCCCGGCTGCACCGGAGACGGCGACGCCCAGCGCCTGTCGGACGCCGTTAACCTGATGTCGTCGCGCTGGGGACAGCCCGTGTCGCCCTGGGAGCCGATTGAGCGCGACCTGATTCCCGATCTGCTCACCACCGGGTTCGGTCAGACCTACTCCGGATCCCTGCAGGGCGGATCGAGCGTGTTCCAGTACTTCGCCTCCGCGCGTCTCGCCAGCGAGGATGGGCCGTACGACGCGGCGAAGAACTTCGACGTGGCGGAGGGGCTGGACCCCGAGAACGACACCAACCGCCGCGCGTCGATCCACACCAACTTCACGCTGATCCCGAGCAGCGATCTGCGCATCGGCGTGACGACGCTCTATTCGGACATGGAGCATCACACGCCGGATAACTCGAACAACATCTACGGCGTGTTCTCGTCGGCGCTCATGTCGCAGCTGCGGCTCGCCAACGCCGACCCGGAACTCGGGCAGATCAACTTCTACGGCCAGCCGGCGTTCGCCACTCTGCGCGAGAACGCCTACCAGTTGAACTTCGTGAACTCGCAGCACTTCGCGGGATCCACGAACATCGACTTCTCGCCCTCGGAGGCGTTCAACATCAACGGAACCTTCGGGATCGACTTCACGTCCGACGACGCGGTCAGTTTCCGGCCGTATCGGTGGAACGTGGACGGCTTTTCGGGCTCGACCCCGGACGGGAGCCGGAACGTCCAGGAGAACCGCAGCCGCGAGCTAACGGCCGACATCAAGGGATCGTACGTCTTCAACACCAGCCGGCTCGAGAACACGCTGCTGTTCGGCGGGCAGGGGTTCCTGCGCCAGTCGCAGTCGGCGGGCGGCAGCGGACGCGACTTCCCCGGCCCCGGCCTGGAGACGCTTTCGGCGCTGGGCTCCGAGTCCTCCTTCGAAAACTGGCTGCGGGTGACGCAGCTCGGCGGATACGTGCAGGACCAGGTCGGGTGGGACAACTGGCTCTTCCTCACGGTGGGCGCTCGCTGGGATGCCAACTCGGCGTTCGGCGAGGCGTTCAACACCGCCTTCTACCCGAAGGCCAACTTCGCGATCGTCCCGAGCGAACGCTGGGATAGCGAGGTCTTCTCGTCGATGCGGATCAAGGGAGCCTACGGCACGTCCGGGTTGCAGCCGGGCGCCTTCGACAAGTTCACGACCTTCTCATCGCTGGGTACGGAGGTAGGTCCCGGCGTCCAGCCGTCGAATCTCGGCAACGAACAGTTGAGGCCCGAGGTGTCCACGGAGCTGGAGTTCGGGATCGACCTGGGCCTCTTCAACGACCGGTGGTCCGTCGAGGCGACCTATTGGGACCGGGTGGTCACCGACGCCATGGTCGCGCGCCAGTTCCCGGTCACGGGCGGGTTCACCCAGACGCAGCTCGACAACATCGGCGAGGTAACGGCCCACGGCGTCGAGTTCGGTATCCGCGGCAACCTGATCCAGGCGCGGGACATCTCGCTCAACGTCTTCGCGAACACGGCCTTCCTGTCCGAGAAGATCACGGACATGGGCGGAGCGCCTCCTCTGAAGACCGGCGGCAGCTACCCTCGCTACCGCAACTATCTGGTGGAGGGCTTCACGCCGGGCGCCTTCTTCGGCGCGAAGGTCGCCGATGTGGCGATCCCGCTGAACATCCTCGATCCGGTCGACGGCCAGTGCGTGGTGCCGACGCGCGATCAGGCGCTCGCGTACTTCAGTCAGCCGCGCAATCCCAACAGCTTCAAGCCTCTGGCGATCGGCAACGAGGACTTCGGAGTGCCCAACGGAGGGCTGGCGTCGCATAACTGCGGGGCCGGATTGCTCGATACGCACCTCGGCGACCCCACTCCGGACTACGCGGGCTCCTTCGGTTTCGACCTCGCGTTCCTGGGCAACTTCCAGCTGACGACGCTCATGGAGTACAAGTTCGGCCACCAGGTGCAGGATCTCTCGGGGATGTTCCGGCGCGCGAACAACTTCATCGGGCGCAACACGCCGCGCTCGGCCGAACTGTACGCCACAATGCTGAACCCGGGCTCGTCGGCGGACGAGCGGCTCGATGCGGCGGTCGCCTGGGCCCACGAAGTCGAGGGTCTCTCGCCGATGAGCGGCATGAACGGGATCTACGACGCCGACTGGATCCAGTGGCGCGAGCTGTCGCTCAGCTACCGGGTGCCGGCCACGTTCGTCCAGCGCTGGGGTTTCTCCGCCGCTACGGTGAACATGGGCGTGCGCAACCTGCTGCTCTTCATGCTGGGCGACTACCCCGGCATGGACCCGGAGGGCAACGTCCTCGGGCGCTGCAACGGAGGCCTCAACTGCAACTTCCTGAATTCGACGGAAGGCTGGGGCATTCCGGTGCCGCGGCGCTTCACGATGTCCGTGCGCGTCACTTTCTAGATCCAAGCGGGAGAACCATACCATGAGGAATCGAAACATGAAGGCCTGGTTGGCCGCGCCTCTTCTGGCCGCTTTCACGCTTGGGTGCGGCGACCTGCTGGACGTCAACAATCCCAACGACCTGGTCGAGGAGGACATCCGCCAGGAGGCCGCCGCGGCCGCCGTCGTGAACGGAACGCTCACACTCGTGGCGTCTTCCGTGTCCCAGTCCTGGCAGCCGTACCTGGTGGCGTCCGACGAGATGCGCTGGATCGGCTCCAGGGATGCCTGGCTCTCGCTCGATCTCGGATTCGTGGATGATCCGCTGAACGAGTTCATCGATGGCCCGTTCCCGGCCATGGGACAGGCCCGGTGGATGAGCGATGAAGCCATCGAAATCGTCCAGGAGCACCTCAGCAACAACCCATCCACCGCGATCAAGACCGACTTGGCGCGCGCGTACCTGTACTCCGGCATCATCTACATGGTGATCGGGGAGATCCAGGAGGACTTCGCGTTCTCGGACAAGACGGAGAGCGGACCTCCGGTCGGACCGGCAAACATGAGTCAGGTCCTGGATGGTGCGATCGACCGCTTCTCCTCGGCCATCTCCGGCTTCATGGAGGTGGGGGCCACCGACATGGCGACGCAGGCCAGGGCTCTCCGCGCTCGCGCCAGACAGTCACGGGCGATATGGGACGCGATCAACCCGTCGCCGTCGGGAAGCGGGCTGGTGTCCTCAGGCGAGGCCGGTGCGGACGCCAGTGCGGTCCTGGCGAGCGTCCAGCCGGACTGGACGTACAACCTGACATTCTCGAGTGCCAGCAGGTCCAACTCGATGGCGGCCTGGGTCAACGACCGCAAGGAGAACCAGATCGATCTATCGATCGCCACGGTCGACGACCAGAACGACATCAACGGGATCGCACTTCAGGATCCCGTCGATAACGTCGACGATCCGGCCGTCATCAAGTGGCTGAACCAGTGGAAGGGCGGCAGCTATCTCGACAAGGGCGGGATCTATCCGCCCTTGACGCTCGCCTCGGCCCGGATGATGCACCTGATTCTGGCCGAGAACTCGCTGGCGGGCGGCGACTCCAACGGCTTCGCCATGCACATCAACCACATCCGCGCGCTGGACGGCCTGACGCCCTACTCCGGTCAGATCTCCGAGATGGAGATGCTCCAGCACACACGGCGGGTGAACGTGATGCTGCAGGGCCTGCGCCTGGCGGACATGTACAGGTGGGGAATCACGGATCCCAAGTGGCAGGGCGCCGCCGCCGCGTCTGCGGCGCCGGGCACGATGCTCCCGATTTCGATCATCGAGCTGCGGGCGAACTGCCACCTGAACGGACTGGGTTGCGGAGGTTGACTTCAGGGCAGAGGCGGCGGCTCGCACCCGCCGCCTCTGCCACCCCCTTTATGGGACTGCCGCTCCTGTTGGCCGCGATCGCCCTTGGCGGGTGCTCGGAGATTTTCGATGACCCGACGCCCGAGAACATCTATTTCGAGATGCGGGGCGAGGCGGGCGACCGGGTCAGGGCGATCTACTCCACGCAGTTCGTGGCCGGCCTCAACGAGTTCGGCGTGACGCGGGTCCAGGTGGTCCGGTCGGACACGATCGTTCACGAGATCCCCTTCCAGAGGGCGATGGATATCTCCATCGACCGGCGGTGGTTCGTCCAGGTGGAGTCGCTGGATGGGGATACTCTTTCTGTCCAGGTCGTCGTGAACGTGGACGACCGGGGTCTCGTGGACGAATCCGGGGGGATATTTCCTGACGAACCCTGGCACTTCGTCTATTCGTTCAACCAGATCCTGACGCGAGACCTCGATGTGGCATTCTGACTCTCCGGCCGGCCGAGCGCGACGACATCGGCTCGCCGTCCTTCTGTGCGTCGTATTCACGGTCTCGGGGTGCTACTCCTACCGGCTCGCCGAAGACGCGCCCGTGGGTACCGTGGCAAGACTGCGCGTGCCGATCCAGTCGGCGATCGTCGATCCCAATTCGCCTCCCGGGACGGTCGCCGTCGAGGGGAAGATCATCAGCGTGGGAGATACGATCGAGTTCGAAGCGACGACGCGGCATACGCTCGGCCTGTTCCAGGACGTCGTGCAGTACGACACCCTTCGCGTGGCCCGCGATGGCGTCGCCAGCATCGAGGTGCGCGAATTCTCGACGACGAAGAGCGTCCTGCTAGGGGCCGGGATCGTGGCGGGAACGGCGGCCCTGGCCGCCGCCGCGGCGGGGGTCGGCGGAGGCGACGCCGGCGACGCGCCGAGCACGGACCCGCCGCAAACCTCCACCGCGGTGGGCGTTTCCGTACCCGTGAGTTCGATCGGACGATGGTTCGGGCGCGTGCTGCCCTCTTTCCTTGGGCTGAGACCCTAGGTCCTGGCGAAAACGGTCGGGCGCATCTGCCGATTTGGCATAATCGACCAGGTCACACCCGTCCAGACGCACGAATGGCCGGGCACACCGATTGCATCACCCTCCAGTGGTCGCGCCGCGGGTGCCATCCCGGAACCCCGGTGCGGTCCGAACGCACAAACCGTTTCAACGATTCGACGGAGGGTATCGCGATGCTACCGACCATCATTCACCGGGCGCCGACCCGACGCCGCGGGGACTTCGACTTCGACCGGCTGTTCAACGGCCTCCTGGACCTCGACCGCTCGAGCCGTGCCGTGGCGGCCGCGGATTTGTACGAGACCGAAGAGGGATACGGTCTCGAACTCGAGCTTCCGGGATTCAACGAAGCCGAGATCGACATCACCGTGGATCGCGGCGTGCTCACGATCTCCGGGGCGCGAGCGGAGGAGGAAGAAGAGAAGGGTCGCACCTACCACGTGCGCGAGCGACGGAACGAGCCGTTCACGCGCAGCTTCTCGCTTCCGGCCTCCATTCGCGGCGAGAGCGTTGCGGCGCACCTGAACGCCGGTGTGCTCACGGTCGAGCTGCCGAAGTCGCCGGAGGCGAAGCCGCACCGCGTGGCGGTCGGCGGCGCGAAGTAGTCGTCGCGCGTCAGCCGTTCAGGCAGAGGAAGGGCCGGGGACTCCCCCGGCCCTTTTTCGTTCCGCGTCCCCCGCCGGCTCAGTCGGGGTCGAGGATGTCGTCGATCCTGGCGAGGGCGTCCCGAAGGTGCAGTTCCGTCGTGCGGTCGAGGCGCCGCCGGAGGGCGCGTTCGATCGCGTCCTGAAGCCCGTGGAGTTCACCCCGCACGAAGGCCCGAATGTCCGACTGCGACACGTCCACCGAAGTGAAGAAGTCGGAGAGCCCGCCGAAGAAGAAGAAGGGGAGCGCGAGTTCCTGCGTCATCAGGTATTCGAGCCGCTCCAGGTATCCGCGCTGGAGGTTGCGCCGGTAGACGCCGATCGGAGCGCCGGTTTCCAGCTCTCCCCAGATCGAGCCGCGCAGATCCTCGAACAGTTCACCGAGACTGTAGTGGTCGCCCCCGTTGCGAGCTTCCGCCTCGATCAGCCGCTGCATGCGGCCGGGGTCGAGGATCAGGTTCACAACGCGCACCTGGATGCTCCGCATCCGGTCGACCGTCGACGGGTTCTCAATCTTCGAGAGGACGTTCTCGTCGATCATCCAGGTGGGCGGGTCGAAGGCCTGCCGTGCGAAGAAGTCCATCGCCCGCCGCTGCGTGGCTTCGTCCACGAACTCGTAGACGGCCCCCTCCTGCCCGATCCGCTTCCGCGTCCGCGTCACCCCGCCGACCACGGTCCCGACGTGGCCCATGTAGCGGTTCCACTGGCCGACGAGGTTGTTGTAGAGTTCCGCCAACTCCTCGTAGTTCTCCCCCTCGCGCCCCTCGCCGCTCCACTCGACGAGTCGGGGCAGGATCCGTTTCAGGTTCTCGATCCCGAGATCGCTCGCCTCCATCGCGTCGGAGCCGACGGCCTCCGTCTGGGCGCTCGGGTCGATCGGCGTCGAACCGCCGAAAGCGTAGACCGGGTCGTCCTCGACCTCCCTGATCCACGCGTCGAGCGTCGCGCGCTCCTCGTCCGTGTCCGCATCCAGGATCGGGCGGTAGCCCCAGTTGATCGAGAAGCGGTCATATTCGCCGATCCGCGGATCCACGCACGCGCCCTCGTCCTCCGGCTGCGCGACGTAGTTGAAGCGCGCGTAGTCCATGATCGACGGGGCGACCCCCTCGCGGCACACGAAGCCCGGGGCCCGCAGCGAATCCACGGGGAAGGCGGAACTCGACTTCATGTTGTGCGGGAGTCCGAGCGTGTGTCCGACCTCGTGCGCGGCGACGAAGCGGATCAGCCGGCCCATCACCTCATCGTCGAAGAGCGCCCGTCGCGCCGCCGGATTCACGGCCGCCGTCTGAATCAGATACCAGTTCCGCAGCAGGTTCGCGACGTTATGGTACCACTGGATGTCGCTCTCGAGGATTTCACCGGTCCTCGGGTCGTGCACATGCGGTCCGGACGCGTTCTGAACCTGCGACGGGAGCCAGCGGATCACGGAATAGCGCACGTCTTCCGGGCTGAATTCGGGGTCCTCCTCGAAGGAGGGCGGCATCCGCCCATGGATCGCGTTGCTGAACCCCGCCGCCTCGAAGGCCTCCTGCCAGTCCTCGATCCCCTGGATGAGGTACGGTCGCCACTTCTCGGGCGTGGCGGGGTCGAGGTAGAAGACGATGGGTTTGACCGGGTCGACGAGTTCGCCGCGCCGGAAGGCCGCGGTGTCGCTCGGCTCGAGCCGCCACCGGGTCACGTAGGTGCGCGTGACGACTTTCTGGTCGCTGCGGCCGTAGTCCACCTGGCTCACGTTGAAGTAGCCCACCCGCTCGTCGAAGATCCGCGGCTCCATGGGTTCGTCCGGGAGCAGGACCATCGACTGGTTCATCTCCATCGAGACCGAGTTCGTGCTCGCGTTCGACGGGGGCGTCTGCGCGTTGTAGGTGAGGACATGCCGCACTTCGACGTTGCGGGGGAAGCTCTTGATCCAGTCGACGTAGGTGCGGTTCGAGTCCAGCGAGCGCACCCGGTACGCGTCGCGGCGGGACTGGCTCAGCCCGAGCATGGGGGTGTCGGACTCGAACAGCGGCGTGGCGTCGATGACGACGCTCGTCGAGTCGTCGTTCAGCGCCTCGATGTCGAACGCCCGCAGGATCGGCTCGAAGTTCGCGCCCCGCACGGCCCGCGCCACCGGAAGGGCCTCGTCCGCCACATTCGTGTGTCTCACGACGCGGAGGAAGATCCGCTCGTCGTCCGGCCCGTTCCTCTCCCAGCGAAGGACCTGTGTATTCGCCTTCTGTCCGCCGTAGCCCATTCCCTCGGGAACCGACGCCAGCCGGCTCACGAGCAGGATCTCGCGTCCCAGAATCTCCTCCGGAATCTCGAACAGCCACTTGTCGTCCACCCGGTGCACATGGACCATCCCCGAGTCGGTGACCGCTTCCTCCGTGACGACTTCGGAATAAGGCTCCGGCCCGTCGTCGTCAGCCCCACCGCCGCCACGGGCGCCGGGTCCGCCGCCGCCCGAAGCGGACGGGCCGGGAGCCGGCCGCGCAAAGGGGCGGATGCAGCCCGTCGCCACGATGAGGAGCGATAGCGACAGGATGAGGAAGAGAGGACGAGTGTTGCGCGCGGTCTGGACCATGCTGTTGGCTTTCCGGTTCGGGGATGGTGTGGAGGGTCTCGACGGCCGTCGACCCGGGCGCCCAACGTAAGCGAGCGTGGAATCGCAGGCCAACGGCGGCGGTCTACCCGCGGCGGTTGTTCCGCGCGCCCGCCGCATTGACGGATCCGCCTTGTAAAGCGTAGCGTTCCAGCAGTTACGCCTTGTCTCGTCGACGATCCCCGCGGTGAAAGGCACGCGTGCGGGGGACGCGGCGTCTTATTTCGAAGGAGGTACTCGAATGCGCATCCGCACCCTGGCTCCCTTTGCCCTGGCTCTGACCATCGCCTGCGGCGCGGCGGAGACGGAAGAAGCCGCGATGACGGAGGACATGACGGAGGCGATGGACGACGCCCCCGCCATGGCCGACGCCGATGCGGCGATGGCGACGATCACGGACTATTGGCAGACCCACTACAACATGGGTCACGGCAGCATGGTCGCGAGCAAGTTCGTCGAGGACGGGGTCCTCTGGGGCAGCTCCGGGGCCATGCTCTACGGGAGGGAAGCGATCGGCGAGGGCCTCCAGTCGCGGATGGACGCGGGGGGTTCGGAGGTCGCGATCCACCCCGGCGCGGCGATGGCGTTCGGCGACCAGATCGTGGCGCGCGGACACTACGTGCTGACCGGCGGCGACGCGCGCAACTCCGGCTACTACATGGCCGTGGCCGAGAACATGGACGGAGAGTGGGCGCTGAAGGGGATGGTGGCCAATCTCGACACGCCCGATCAGACCATGTCGGCCGGCTCGATGATGGACATGCCGGAGGGGATGGGCGGGGACCTCATCCAGGCGAGCGGCGACTACTTCGTCACGCACCACAACATGGGGCACGCCTCCATGGTCGCGAACACGTTCACCGAGGACGCGGTCGCCATGCTGCCCGGCGAGCGGGCCCGGGAGGGCCGTGCGGCCGTCGAGGAGGGGCTGCAGGCGCTGTTCGACGCCGGCGTCACGTTCAGCGGAATGTCGGCCTGGTCCGCGCACGATCTGGACGACGGGCACGCGGTAGGCATCGGCACCTACGGCACCGAAGGTGCGGATGGTGCCGGCGGCGGGCACTACGCGGCGCTCTATTCGCGAGGCGAGGACGGGAGCCTGATGCTGCACTGGTTCCTGATGGGCGCCCACCAGGGGATGTAGCCGCCTTCATACCGGTCGGGTCGCCTCGGCGGGCGACTCGACCGGCACCCCGCCTTTCCCTCCCCCCGCGGCCTTGAACTCCCGCCTATGAGCCCGGGTGCGCCCAGTCGGGGAGGACGCCGGGTTCGATCCCGAACAGCAACGGTCCCACGGCGTAGAAGATCAGCGTGATCACGATCGCGCCGATGAGGTTGAGGAACAGGCCCGCCCGCGCCATCTCCGCGATCCTCACCCGGTTGCTCCCGAACACCACGGCGTTGGGCGGCGTCGCCACCGGCATCATGAAGGCGCACGAGGCCGAGAGCGTCGCCGGGACCATCAGGAGGAGGGGGTGAACGCCGGTCGCGACGGCCACGGCCGCGAAGATCGGGAGCACCATCTCCGTCGTCGCCGTGTTCGAGGTGAGTTCGGTGAGGAACGTCATCGCGAGGCAGATGACGAAGATCAGAACGAGCGGCGGCACCGTCGACAGCCCGCTGAACCCCTCTCCGACGAACCGCGCCAGCCCCGTGGTCTGGAAGCCGTGCGCGAGGGCGAAGCCGCCCCCGAACAGCAGCACGATATTCCATGGAAGCCGCCGCACCACGCCGGGTCCCATGATCGTGGCGGACTCCGCGCCCGGTGACCTCGTCGGGACGAGAAAGAGAATGCAGGCCATCGTGATCGCGACGGTTCCGTCGTCGACCAGGTGACCGTAGGGCAGGAGGGAGGACCAGCCGGGGATCGTGAACCGGCCGATCTCGATCGGCGCGCGGAATACCCACAGCAGAGCCGTCGTGGCGAAGACCGCGAGGATCGCCCGCTCCTCGAAGGCTACGGGGCCGAGCTTCCGCATCTCGGATTCCACGACGTCGCGGTCGACGGTGACCTCCTCGGGCACGCGGAAGAATACCCGCGTGATCAGGACCCACGCGAAGATCAGCATGAGTGCCGCAATCGGCAGCGCCATGACGAACCACGCGCCGAAGGAGATGTGCGGGGCGTCCGGGAAGGTGATCGAAAAGATTCGCTGAAGGGAGAGGTTCGGCGGCGTGCCGACCAGCGTCGCGATCCCGCCGGCGGAGCAGGCGTACGCGATCCCCAGCATGATCGACACGGAGAAGGCACGCGTGCGGCCGTGCCCGAACTGCTCTTCCATGCGCAGGATGACGGCCAGTCCGACCGGGACCATCATGATCGCGGTCGCCGTGTTCGAGATCCACATGGAGAGGAAGGCCGCCGCGAGCATGAAGCCGAGCACGATGCGGGCGGGGCCGCCCCCCACCGCGCGGATGACCCAGAGGGCGATCCGCCGGTGTACGTCCCACTTCTCCATCGTGAGCGCGATCATGAAGCCGCCGAGGAAGAGAACGATCGTGCTGTTGAAGTAGATGGGCGCCGTCTCCCCGGTCCGTTCGATCCCGAGGACCGGGAACAGGAGCAGCGGGAGCAGCGCGGTCGCGAAGAGCGGAATCGCGTCGGTGATCCACCAGGTGGCCATGAGGACGGCCACCGCCGCCATGCGGGTGACCTCGGGCCGTCCCGGTTCGAGGTCGAGCAGCAGCATCACCAGGAAGAGCAGCGGGCCGAGCCACAGTCCGATGCGTTGGCCGCGCGAGCGCGTCCCCGACCGGTTCTCCGAACGGTTGTGTGCCATGAACCTCCTCGCCGATTCCGGGCCACGGCCTGCCGGGCCCCGCCCGCGCGGGCCGGGGCGCGTGCCGCCCGAGATGGCGGGACGCGGCGGAGGAACGTACCATCCGGCGCGAGACGCCGCGTAGTTTCCTCTCACGGGCCGCTGGGCTAGCTTTGCGTCCCTTTGCCGCGGGCTGCTTGGCCGGGGTCGCTCGTGCCCCGCCGCGGGCCGCGATCACGAAACCCACGAAGAACGGTGACAATCTAGATGTTCGGTTCGGTACGATGGCGATTGATCTGGATCGCCGTTCTGGTAGCCATTTGCGGCTTCGCCCTGGTGCCCGAGACCATCGTGGACGAAGTCACGGGCGAGTCCGAGCGGGTCTGGCCGCTCAAGCTCGGACTGGACCTGCAGGGCGGCATGCACCTCGCGGTCGAGATCTTCGACCCGGAGAACGCCCTGAGCGGTCAGGATCTCGACGATGCGGTCGAGCGCACGCTCACGACGATTCGGAACCGGATCGACGAGTTTGGCGTCCGCGAGCCGACGATCCAGCGCTCGGGCAACCGCATCATCATCGAACTCGCGGGGGTCGACGACCCTGAGCAGGCGAAGCGGATCGCCACGGAGACCGCGTTCATGGAGTTCAAGATCGTCACGGACGGTCAGGATTTCATGGACGCCCTGGAGCGGATCGACCGCGCGATCGTGAACGAGGTCGGAATCGAGAACCTCCAGGTCACGACGCTGGAGACCGAGCCGGAGGTCGACCTGAGCGACATCCTCGGTGGCGCCGCCGATTCCGCAGGGGCGGAGGATCCTCCCAACGAAGAGGGCGCAGCCGAAGGCGGGGATCCGGCCGAAGAGGGGGATCCGGCCGCCGACTCCCTCGCGACCGAAGAGGAGACGGCCGACGCGGTGGATGAGGCCACCGCGCGGCCACTCTCGGCCCTGCTCGGACAGGGACGGATCCTCGGCGAGTACCTCGTGCCACAGGAAGATCAGCCGACCGCGGCGGCGTGGCTGGAACTCGAAGCCGTCCGGGAAGCCATCCCCAGGGGCGTCACGCTTCACTGGGGCGTGGAGCAGGTCGGGGCGGGCGCTGGATCCTACGTGCCGCTCTATGTGCTTGAGGCGGAGCCGCTGATCACGGGCGACATGCTTCAGGACGCGGGGCCCGCGAACCGCGACCCGACGTTCAACCAGCCGATCGTTCCCTTCGAGACGACGCGGCGCGGCTCGCGGGTCTTCGAGCGCGGCACGGCGCGCAACATCGGCGAGAACATGGCCATCGTCCTTGACGACCGGGTCCAGAGCTACGCCGTCATCCGCAGCGTCCTGAGCCGGCGCGCCCAGATCGAACTCACCCCCGGAGCGTCCTTCCAGGAGGCGCAGGAACTCGCGCTCGTCCTTCGGGCCGGCGCGCTGCCCATGCCGATCGAGGTCGTCGAGGAGCGCAACGTGAGCGCCTCGCTCGGCGAAGATTCCATCCGGCAGGGCCGCACCGCCTTCATCATCGGGATCGTCGGCGTGATCATCGTCATGATGATCTACTACCGGGCGGCGGGAATACTCGCCGTCGGGGCGTTGCTCACGTACGTCATCTTCATGCTGGGTGGCCTGGCCGGCCTCGACGCGACGCTCACCCTGCCGGGCATCGCGGGTCTCATCCTCTCCATCGGAATGGCGGTGGATGCGAACGTCCTCATCTTCGAACGGGTGCGCGAGGAACTCGCGGCCGGGAAGACGCCGCGCACGGCGGTGGACGCGGGATTCGGCAACGCCCTGTCGGCGATCGTGGATGCGAACCTCACCACGCTCATCACCGGGATCATCCTCTTCCAGTTCGGGACCGGCGCGGTGCGGGGTTTCGCGGTGACGCTCTGCATCGGGATCCTCGCGTCGTTCTTCTCCGCGATCTACGTGACGCGGACGCTCTTCATCATGTACCTGAACCGACGCGGCTCCCGGGAGTCCGTGAGCATATAGGAACGAAGTCACATGAGGGTCTTCCAGAACGCGAACTACAAGTTCCTTTCCATGCGCCGGCCGGCGTACTTCGCGTCGGCCGCGATCATCACGATCGGCCTCCTGTCGATCATCTTTCGCGGCGGGCTGCGGACGGGCGTGGAGTTCACGGGCGGCGTCCTGCTCGAGGTCCAGTTCTCGCAGACGACCGACGTGGGCCAGATCCGCGACGCCCTGTCGGCCGGGGGCACGACGGGCGTGCAGATTCAGCAGCTGCGGACGGTCGGAGCGGAGACATACGACTTTCTTCTGCGCGTGCCGGTCGGAGAAGAAGAGGACCAGAACGCGATCCGGGACCAGATCAGAACGAGCCTCGAAACGCAGTACTCCGCCGGGAGTTTTGAGATCGCGCGCGGCGATACGTTGAGCGCCAAGGTGGGCGACGAGTTCCAGCGCACCGCGGTTATCGCCGTGCTGCTCTCCTTCCTCCTGACCCTGATCTACCTCGCCTTCCGCTTCGAGTGGCGGTTCGGCGTGGCCGCCGTCATCGCGACGGTGCACGACATGCTGATCACGTTCGGGTTCATCTCGCTGTTCGACATCGAGATCAACCTTGCCACGGTCGCCGCGATTCTCACGATCATCGGGTATTCGCTCAACGACACGATCGTCGTCTTCGACCGCGTGCGAGAGAATCTCCGAAAGAAGCGGAAGGAAGCGTACGACGTCACGCTCAACCGCAGCCTGAACGAGACGCTGCCTCGAACAGTCCTCACAAGCGGCACGACGCTGATCGCGCTGTTTTCGCTGGTCGTCATCGGAGGCGCCGTGATTCGGCCCTTCGCGGGCGTGCTCATCATCGGAGTTCTCGTCGGGACGTATTCCTCGATCTTCGTGGCGTCTCCCGTTCTCGTCGAGATTCACGAGCGGGCGCGCAAGCGCGCCGCGATCGCCGCCCGCACCTAGCGCGGCCAGCGCTGGCTCGCCAGGGGTGACCGGTACGGGAGCCGGGACGAGGCTGTTCGATTCGCACCTTCATCTGACGGCCGCCCGCTTCGCATCCGACTTCGATGAGGTGGTGGACCGGGCCCGGGGGCGGGGAGTGAGCCGCATGGTCACGGTCGCCTCGGATCCCGAGGACGCGGAGAAGGCCGTGGCGCTGGCCGCGCGGACGCCCGGGCTGTGGGCGACGGCCGGACTCCATCCCCATGCGGCGGACCGGACCTCGGCCTCCGTCATGGGCGAGATCGAGCGCATCGCCGAAGCCCCCGAAGTCGTCGCGATCGGGGAGACGGGTTTGGATTTCCATTACGACAACGCGGCCCGGCCGGCGCAGCTGGGGAACTTCGAGGCGCACCTCGGAATGGCGGCCCGGCTCGATCTGCCGATCGTCGTCCATTCCCGCTCGGCGGAGGCCGAGACGGCGGAGCGGGTGAGGGAGTACGGCGACGGCGCCACGGGTGTGCTGCACTGCTTCACGGGAGGCGAAGCACTCCTCCACGCCGCCCTGGATGCGGACTGGTACGTCTCCTTTTCGGGCCTCATCACGTTTGTCCCCGAGCTGGCCGAGTGGGCCCGCGCCGTGCCGGCCGACCGACTCCTCATCGAGACGGATGCGCCCTACCTCGCGCCCGTCCCCCGCCGCGGGCGCCGAAACGAGCCCGCCTACCTCACCCACACCTGCGAGCGACTGGCGGAGGTTCGCGGCGTATCTTTCGAGGAAGCTGCGGCGCTCACGGCGGAGAACGCCTGCCGCTTCTACGGCCTGCGGGACGCGGCGTGAACCGCCCGGGGGCGGCTGGCGTGCAGATCCTGCCCGACCATGTCGCGAACCAGATCGCGGCAGGTGAGGTTGTGGAGCGTCCCGCCTCCGTCGTCAAGGAACTCGCCGAGAACGCGATCGATGCGGGGGCGCGGCGCGTCGAGGTTGTGCTCCGCAACGGAGGGAAGACCGAGATCCGGGTCTCGGACGACGGGAGCGGGATGAATCGCGAGGACGCCGTGCTCGCTCTGGACCGGCACGCGACGAGCAAGATCCGGAGCGTGGATGATCTGCGGAGCGTCCGTTCCTTCGGCTTCCGCGGCGAGGCGCTGCCTTCCATCGCGGCGGTCAGTCGATTCGAGTTGCACACGGCGCTGAGCCCCGAGGAAGGCGTGCGGGCGAGGGTCGACTTCGGGCGCATCCGCAGCGTCGACGACGTGCCGCGCCGACGCGGCACGACCGTGACGGTCCGCGCGCTGTTCCACGATCTCCCGGCGCGCGCGAAGTTCCTCAGGAGTTCGGCCGCCGAGACGCGGGCCGCCGGCGAAGCCCTCGTGCTCCTCGCGCTTGCGAACCCCGCCGTCGGCTTTCGGCTCGAGTCGAATCGCCGCGCCTCCATGGATCTCGCCCCGGCAGGGGACTGGCTCGAGCGGATCGGCCAGCTGTGGGGAGACCTCGCCCCCACGCTCATTCCCGTGGAAGATGCGGGCGGCTCCGTGCGGGTCCGAGGCTTTGTCCAGCGCCCTGACGCGGCGCGCGCGAGGGGAGGGCGCCGCTACACCTTCGTGAACGGACGTCCCTTCCGGGATCCCGCTCTCCTGCGCCAGGTGGATGAGGCATTCCGGACTACGGTCGTCGAGGGCCTTCGGCCGAGTCTCTTCCTGCGGATCGAGACGCTGCCCGCGTCCGTGGATGTCAACGTCCATCCGGCCAAGGCGGAGGTGCGTTTCCGCGACCGCGAGAGCGTCGAGGCGGCCGTTCGCGAGGCGGTGCGCGCCGCGCTGGCGCGGCTCGATTCGACGAAGCCGCTGGGAGTCCCCGGTGGTATGCCCGACCCCGAGCGGGGCCATCGAGCGCCCTCACGCGGCCGTGCAGCGAAACCCCGCGGGGAGCCGCCGGCGGAGATGCCGCAGTTCGCGCTTTTCGTCTCCGGACGGGACGACGCCGGCGGGCCCACCGAGCCGGGGGGCGAAGCCGGTGCGAGCGGGCCGGGGGTCGAGGCGCCGTTCGCCGGCCCGGAACTGTGGCAACTCCACGACCGTTACATTCTGGCCGCGACGCGCGAGGGACTCCTTATCGTCGACCAGCACGCGGCGCACGAGCGGGTGCTCTACGAGGAGATCATGGCGCGGTTCGAAGCGGGAGGCGGCACCTCCCAGGCGCTCCTCTTTCCCGTCACCCTCCAGTTCTCGCCTCCGGAGGCCGAGGCGCTGGAGGACCTTACGGGATTGCTCGCCCGGCAGGGCTTCGAGCTGGAGCCGTTCGGCGAGCGGACCTGGATCCTGACGGCGGCCCCGCAGCCCCACGCCCGGTTCGACGCGGAGCGCTGCCTGCGCGAGATGGTGCGGGAACTGGCGGAGGACTCCCCGCTCGTGAACACGGCGCGCAGCCAGCACGAGCGTCTTGCGATGAGCATGGCATGCAAGGGAGCCATCAAGGCGGGTGAGCACCTCTCCCCGGAAGAGGCCAGGGAACTGTTCGACCGGCTGTTCGCGACCCCGCTGCCCGGACACGATGTCCACGGCCGCCCGACGATCGTGCGCCTGAGCGTCGAGGAGCTCGACCGGCGGTTCGGCCGCGGGTAGCCGCCGCGTCCGTGGGGAGTTCACCGGTGCCGGCCATCGCGGGGCCCACCGCCTCGGGTAAGACGTCCGTCGCCATCGAGGTCGCGCGCCGGCTGGATGGCGAGATCATCTCCATGGACAGCCGCCAGGCGTACCGCGGCTTCGCCATCGGGACCGCGGCGCCCTCCGCCGACGAACTCGCCGCTGCGCCGCACCACGGCGTCGGCTTTCTCGACCCGCACGAGCGCTACGGTGCGGGTCGCTTCGCCCGTCTGGCGACGCGCTGGCTCTCCGAGATCCGGGCCCGGGGGCGGGTCGGCATCCTCGCCGGCGGGACGGGGCTGTTCCTACGTGCGCTCACGCACCCGATGTTCGAGGAGCCTCCGCTCGACCCGGCGCGCCGCGCGGCGCTACGAGCCTGGCTGGATCGGCTCGAACGCGCGGAACTGTTGCGCTGCGCGGTCCGCCTCGATCCGGTGCTGGCGGCGCGACACCGCCCGCTCGACCGACAGCGGGCGGCGCGCACGGTGGAACTGGCGCTCCTGACGGGCGAGCCGCTCACTCGCTGGATGACACGTGCCCCCGCCGAGCGCCCGCCGCTGCGAACCGCGACCTATGTGCTGGAGTGGCCCGCGCCGCTGCTCCGCGAACGGATTGCGCGTCGCGCCGAGGCGCTGGTCCGGGGTGGCGCTTGGCTGGAGGAGGTCCGCGCCCTCCTGGCGCGCGGCCTCGACGGATCACGCGCCTTCGACGCGCTGGGCTACGCGGACGTCGCGGCGCTGGTCCGGGGCGAGGCCGGCGTCGACGAGACGATCGATCGCGTGTCGAGGGCTACCTGGCGCTACGCCCGCCGGCAGCGGACATGGTTCCGGCACCAGGTTCCGGAGAACGCTGTCGTGCTTCAGGCGCTGGACGAGTCGACGACACCGGGGCAACTTGCGCGCCGCATCGCAACCGACTGGCGCGAATCAGGATGAAGACGGGACGATGAAGATCGGGATCACGTGCTATCCGACGTACGGAGGCTCCGGGGCGATCGCCACCGAGCTGGGGCTCGGCCTCGCCCGCAGGGGACACGAGGTACACTTCATCTCCTATGCGCAGCCGTTCCGTCTCGTCCACTTCATCGATGGCGTCTACTTCCACGAAGTCGAGGTCAATCGCTACCCCCTGTTCGAGTATCCCCCCTACTCGCTCGCGCTTGCCGTCACGATGCACGAAGTGGCGCGGCGAGAGGAACTCGACCTTCTCCACGTGCATTACGCGATCCCGCACGCCACGGCCGGTTGGATCGCACGCGACATGCTCCGGGACGGAGGCCGCGACGTTAAGCTCGTGACGACGCTGCACGGCACGGACATCACGCTCGTGGGCCAGGACCCGTCGTACTGGTCGATCACCCGCTTCTCGATCGAGAAGTCCGACCGGCTCACCGCCGTCTCGGAGTGGCTCCGCGAGCGGACGCATCGCGACTTCGACTGCAGCCGCTGCGCGATCGAGGTCATCCCGAACTTCGTCGATCCGAAGATCTACGACCGCGAGCGCTACCGGGGCCGGCACCGGCTCGCGCGGGCCGGCGAGAAGGTCGTGATGCACATCTCGAATTTCCGGGCAGTCAAGCGGATCCCGGATCTCATGCAGATGTTCGCACGGATCCAGCATGCCGTGCCCGCTCGCCTCATCCTCGTGGGAGACGGTCCGGAGCGGCAGCGCGCCGCGGAGATCGCCGCGGACCGGGGCATTGCGGAGCGTGTCGTCTTCCTCGGCAAGATCGACTCCGTCGCCGAACTCCTCGCCAGCGCCGATCTCTTCCTGCTTCCGAGCGAGCAGGAGTCCTTCGGTCTGGTGGCGCTGGAAGCCCAGGCTTCGGGCGTCCCCGTGGTGGGGTCCTCGGGGACCGGCCTCGACGAGGTCGTGAAGCACGGGGTGACCGGCCACCTCCATCCGGTCGGAGCGGTCGACGCCATGGCGAAATCGGCGATCTCGCTGCTGAGCGATGAGGCGCGCTGGGACACGTTCTCGCGCGCGTCGCGGCGGCGAGCCCTCGAGCGCTTCACGATCGACCGCATCGTCCCCCGCTACGAGTCGCTCTACCGCGGGGTCCTCGCTGACGGGGACGGCCCCGGGGTTCGGACGGAGTGAACGCGTTCGAAGCTTTCGTCCTCGGCGTGGTCCAGGGCCTCACCGAGTTCCTGCCCGTGTCGAGTTCCGGGCATCTCGTCCTCGGGCAGACGCTGTTCGGGATCGAACTCCCCGGCGTCGTGTTCGAGGTCACCGTGCACGTCGCGACGCTGTGCGCCGTGTGCTGGGTCTATCGCGGGCGCCTCGCGGCACTGATTCGGGGCGTGTGTGCGGCGGATCGCCGGAGTATCGGGGATGTCGGACTCCTGGCTGCGGCCACGCTCCCGGTCGCCGCCGTCGGGGTCGGCCTGCGGAGCACGCTGGAGCCCACGTTCGAGCGACCCGTGCTCGCGGCGGCGATGCTGCTTGTCACCGGTGCCCTCGTCTGGTCGATCCGGCATCTGTCCCGGCGGGGCACGCGCGCCCGGCCGACGACCGGCGGAGCGCTGGCGATCGGCGTGGCGCAGGCGTGCGCGATCCTGCCCGGTATTTCGCGTTCGGGGAGCACCGTGGCCGTGGCGACCGCCGCCGGGGTCGAACCTCGCCGCGCGGCCGAGTTCTCCTTTCTCCTCTCCATCCCGGCGATCGGAGGGGCGGCCGTGCTGCAGGCGCCGAATCTCGGGGAAGCCGGACTCGCGGTCGGAATGCTACCGCTCGCGGTCGCCTTCGCGGCTTCGGCCCTGTCAGGGGTCCTTGCCATTCGTATCTTCCTGCGGATGTTGGAACGGCGTGTATTTCACCGCTTCGCCTGGTACTGCTGGCTCGTCGGCGGGGGATATCTGGCCGCGGCCGCGATCTGGCCGGCGCTTCGCGGATGACCGTTGAATGACTGACGTCGGAGCGACGATGCTCGCAGAAGAGGCAGAAGGCTGGGCCGGGGAGCCCGTCACCGCGCTGCGTGCGCACTGGGACCGGGAGTCGGTCTTCGCCTTCGACCGCATCCCTTCGACGAACGATCTCGCTCGCGAACTGGCGGAAGCCGGGGCGCCTTCCGGCACGATCGTGCTCTGTCACGAGCAGACGGCCGGGCGGGGAAGGGCGGGCCGGAGCTGGATGTCGCCGGCGGGAGCCGGCCTCTATCTGAGCATGGTGTTTCGCCCGCGCGCGGTCACGGTCCCGCCGCTCGTGACGGTCGTGGCCGGCGTCGATCTCGCGCGCGAATTGAACCGGCGCTTCCCCGGCCTCGGCTCGGCCGTGAAGTGGCCCAACGACCTCATGGCACGGGAGCGGAAGCTCGGCGGCATCCTGGCGGAGACGACCCGCGACGGCGACAAGGACGTGTTTATCGTCGTCGGTGTCGGCATCAACGTCGAAGCCGGCCGGTTGCCGGAGGGCGTCAACGGAGCGGTGACCCTTGCCGACTGCGTGGGTCCGGCGCGTCTCGTCGACGTCGCGGACGCGGTCGTGGCGGGACTCGAGCGCCGGCTCCCGCGCGTGCCGACGTCGCTCGATGCGGCGTCCCTCGATGAGCTCGACCGGCTCGACTGGTTGAAGAACCGCTGGGTCGAGCACCGCCTCTCGGATCGCGAACCCGCCATCGGTCTCGCGGCCGGGATCGCCCCGGACGGGGCCCTCCTGCTGCGTCCGCGCGGAGGCGCCCTGCGCCGCGTCGTCGCGGGCTCCATCGCTCTCGGCGGAAGCTGATCCCATGCTCCTCACCGTAGACATCGGGAATACCGAATCCGTCCTCGGGTGGTTCGAGGATCTCACCCCCGTGCACACGTGGCGGATCGCGACGGACCGCCGTCGAACGGCGGACGAGATCGGCCTCCAGCTCCGGGGACTGCTCGGGGCCCGGGAACTGCCCGCTCCGGAGCGGATCGTCGTCGCTTCCGTCGTGCCCGCGCTGCACCGCGTGTGGCTGGCGGTGGGCGAGACACTCGACGCCCCGCTGCGCTTCCTCACCGGCGGCTCACCCATTCCCGTACGGCTGGACGTCGACCACCCCCTCGAAGTCGGCGCAGATCGCATCGCGAACACGCTTGCCGCGGCGGAACTCTACAAGCGCGACACCGTCGTCGTGGATCTTGGAACGGCGACGACGTTCGATTGCATTACGGCCGATGGCGTCTTCGTGGGCGGCGTCATCGCGCCCGGCCCGACAGCCGGCACGGAGCAGCTCGCACGCGCGACGGCGCAACTTCCGCAGATCCATGTGGAGAAGCCCGCCCGGGTCATCGGCCGCAACACGCAGGACTGTCTACTGAGCGGTGGGTTCTACTCGGTCGTGGAGGGGATCGACGGCATCGTGGCGCGGATCGGCGAGGAATGGGAACGCGAGCCGCTCGTCGTCGCCACGGGCGGACTCGCGCGGGTCGTGGGGCCGCACTGCCGTACCGTGGACCGCATCGAGCCGGCGCTGACGATCACCGGCCTGGCGATCGCGGATCGATACCTGTTCGGACCGCCGGCCGGCTCCGAAGGCTAGCTGCCACGGGCCGCCGGCGTCCCGCGGCCAGCTTCAGGACCCGCGGAAGAAAGCGGCGCCTCCGCAGCACTTCTCCTTCATCTTGTTCGCGAACTCCGGATTGATCATCCGTACGACCAGATAGAAGATCGCGACGAAGATCGCGACCTTAACGGCCATCCACACGAGGGGCAGGACGAGGGAAAAGAGGATCCCCGTCACCCACAGACCCACCGCGCCCGCGGCCACCAGCACTACGGCTGCACGAAACATGTCGACCTCCCTTTCTGGCCCGCTCCTACGATAGGCGTGCGGGGCGGGTTTCATAACCCCCGCGCCCCTTGATCGGAACCGTGCCCCCGCATATCTTCGGCTCGCCTTGGCACTCGACACACGAGAGTGCTAACAGCCGCGGGGTCCCTCGCGGCTTTCATCGGAAGGATCACCCAACACCGAAGGTCCAAGGAGGGACAGGCAAGATGGCAACCGCCTCGAACACGAAACTGAACATCTCCCCCATGGCCGACCGCGTCGTCATCGCGCCGCTCGAAGAGACCGAGGAGATGCGCGGGGGTCTGTACATTCCGGACACCGCGAAGGAGAAGCCGCAGCAGGGCACCATCGTCGCCGTGGGCCCCGGTCGCATGAACGATGACGGCGACCGCATCCCGATGGAAGTCAAGACCGGAGACCGGGTTCTCTACGGCAAGTACGCCGGGACCGAGGTTTCGCTGGATGGCGATGACTACCTGATCGTGAAGGAAAGCGACGTTCTGGCCGTCCTCTAAGCCGCTGAAGCGGGAGACGGCGGGTCAAACCCGTTGACTGATGCGCCCGACTGATCGGGCGAAGGAGACGAAATGGCGAAGGATCTTGAATTCGATACCGCGGCACGGCAGCGCCTGAAGGCGGGCGTGGACAAGCTCGCGCGCGCGGTCAAGGTCACGCTCGGCCCCAAGGGGAGGAACGTGGTCCTTGAGAAGAAGTTCGGCAGCCCGACGATCACGAAGGACGGCGTGACGGTCGCGAAGGAAGTCGAGCTGGACGACCCGGTCGAGGATCTCGGCGCGAAGATGGTGAAGGAAGTCGCCACGAAGACCTCCGACGCGGCGGGCGACGGCACGACGACGGCGACGGTGCTCGCGCAGTCGATCTTCACCGAAGGCCTCAAGAGCGTGACGGCGGGCGCGAACCCGATGGCGCTCAAGCGCGGCATCGACAAGGCCGTCGAAGCGATCGTCGCGAACCTCCATTCGATCTCCGTCGAAACCTCCGGGAAGACGGAAATCGCCCAGGTCGCCGCCATTTCGGCGAACAGCGACCGCGAGATCGGCGAACTGATCGCCGACGCGATGGAGAAGGTCGGGAAGGACGGCGTCATCACGGTCGAGGAGGCCCGCGGCCTGGAGACGGAGCTGGAGACCGTGGATGGGATGCAGTTCGACCGCGGCTATCTCTCGCCGTACTTCGTCACGGATCCGGACAAGATGGAGGTCGTCCTCGACGAGCCGATCATCCTGATCCACGACAAGAAGATCTCGGCCATGAAGGACCTGCTGCCGGTCCTCGAGAAGGTCGCCCAGATGGGCAAGCCCCTCCTGATCGTGGCGGAGGATGTCGAGGGCGAGGCGCTTGCCACGCTCGTCGTCAACAAGCTGCGCGGAACGCTCAAGGTCGCGGCCGTCAAGGCTCCGGGCTTCGGCGACCGCCGCAAGCAGATGCTGCAGGACATCGCGATCCTCACGGGCGGCCAGGTGATCTCCGAGGAGCTCGGCTTCAAGCTCGAGAACACGGTGGTCGGCGACCTCGGCGAAGCGAAGCGGATCGTCATCGACAAGGACAACACCACGGTCGTCGACGGCGCCGGTGACGGGGACCGGATCCAGGGCCGCATCAGCGAGATCAAGGTCGCGATCGACAAGTCCACGTCCGACTACGACCGCGAGAAGCTGCAGGAGCGGCTGGCGAAGCTGGCCGGCGGCGTGGCGGTCATCAACGTGGGCGCCGCGACCGAGACCGAGATGAAGGAGAAGAAGGCCCGCGTCGAGGACGCGCTGCACGCGACGCGCGCGGCCGTCGAAGAGGGCATCGTGCCCGGCGGCGGCGTGGCCCTGCTGCGCAGCCAGGGGACGCTGGACGGCGTCGGGGGCGAGGATGCCGACGAGACGATCGGAATCCGGATCGTGCGCCGCGCGGTCGAGGAGCCGGTTCGCACGATCGCCTCGAACGCCGGTGCCGAGGGCTCGATCATCGTCGAGAAGGTCCGTGAGGCCGATGGCCGGAACACCGGCTACAACGCCGCAACGGGCGAGTACGAGGACATGGTAAAGGCGGGCGTCATCGACCCGACCAAGGTCACGCGTACCGCGCTCCAGAACGCGGCCTCGATCGCGGGTCTGCTGCTCACCACCGAGGCAGTCGTGGTGGAGCGGCCCGAGGCGGAGGATCCCGCGGCGGCGGCCGGCGGCATGCCCGGCGGTGGCATGGGCGGGATGTACTAGCAGCCCGCCGTTGGACGTGGCGGGGGCGGAGAGCCGTCCCCCGCCGTCAGGCGTTGTACGAAAGGCCCGGCTTCGGCCGGGCCTTCGCGCATCCGCCCCTTTCGGTTAATGTCCTGCGATGCGGTATCTCGGACCCCGCCCCGCCCACTCCGCACCTCCGGCGGCCCGCGCGCGTGTCGCGCGGTCGGCGCTGTGGCTCGCCACCCTGTCGCCGCTGGCCTGCGCGGACGCAACGGGCCCCGCCGACGAGCTCTGTCCCGCCGTGGCGGGACGGGGCGCCACCCGCGTCACGCTGTCGCTCGCGACCGGGGAGATGTGTGTCGTGCCGGCGGAGGGCGTCCACGTCGTGGAGATCGGAGCGGGCAACGCCGCGGCACAGTATCTGATGGTTGTGCAGAGCGCCCTGCGCAGGCCGGGGGCGACGACGCGTCTCAGGCTCGATGCGCGGGCGAGGGGGACGGCGGCGGCGCGGGTTCCTCCATTCGCCGCTCCGGCACGCGCCCTGTCGGCCGACGCGTTCCGCTTCGAGCACGACAGACGCCGCCTCGAGGACGCGTCGCGGGCCGACCTCACCTTTCGGACGAATGCCCGCCGCGCCGTGCGGGGTGCGCGTCCGCTCCGCCCCGTGCCCGCCGCGGCGCCGGACCCGGGCATCGTGCGCGCAAACCAGGCCCCCGCCGCTCCGACGCCCCCGTCCGTCGGCGACATGGTGACCTTCAGTAACGCGGTGCATCCGAATCTCGACGTGGACTGCGATGGGATCCACGACGTGACCGCCGTGGTCCGCGCCGTGGGCCCGAACTTCGCGATCGCGGAGGATCTCGACGGGGTCGGTGTCGTGCCCGCCGGCCGCTACGAGACCGTCCTCGGATCGCTCGAGAGGTCGGTTCTCCCCGTGCTCTCCGCGTATTTCGGCGAGCCTGCGGACATCGACGGGAATGGCGTCGTCTGGGTCCTGTTCACGCCCGTCGTGAACAGGACCACGCCCCGCGACAGCAACACCAGGATCCTGGGGTTCTTCAATCCCGCCGACCTGGCCGACCCCGAAGACTGCCCCGCCTCCAACGGCGGAGAGATCCTCTACCTTCTCGCGGCCGATCCCGACGGTCGGTTCTCCAAACCCGTACCCCTGTCATACGCGACGACCGGCGCGATTGGCGTGGCCGCGCACGAACTGGCGCACCTCATCTCGGCCGAGCGCCGAACCGTGCTCGCCGCGGGTTCGTTCGCCTCCCTCGAGGAAACCTGGTTGAGCGAGGCGCTGGCCCATTCGGCGGAGACGTTCGTCGGGATGTCGCGTGCGTCCCTGAGCCCCGGCGGCAACTACGGTTTCGCGGAACTCCTTGCCAATCCCGACAACTTCGGAACCTATCTTTTTCCGAACTTCCGCCGCTCCGCGTTCTACATGCTCGGCCCGCACCGGACCCCCGCGCTGGGCGACGCCTATGCGCGGGATCCGGACGGCATCTCCTCGCTCGCGATGCGCGGCTTCGGGTGGCTCTTCCTGCGCTGGTTCGCGGACCAGTACGCGACGCAGGGCGGCGGACGGCTCGGCCGAGCCGCGGAGGAGGCCATCTTCCACGACCTGGCGGGAGGCGGGGTCGCTCGCGCGCGGGGCGTGGAGAACGTCGAGCGGGTCGCGTCGGCACACGGCGCGCCGGCCACATGGGACGATCTGCTGGCGGCGTGGGCCCTTGCCCCGATCGCGGACGATCTGCCCGGTGCTCCCGCCTCGACGCAGGTGGAGACGCTGCACCTTCGCGATGTATTCGCCGCCCTGCACCGGGAACTGGAGGGAAGGGTTCCCTTCGCGCGCGCCTTCCCGCTCGAGGCGATGGACATTCCGCTCGCCGCCGGGACCGATGCCCGGATCGACTTCGAACTGGCCGCCTCGACGGGCTACTATTTCCAGCTTGAGAGCGATGGGCCACACCCGGAGGTCCGTCTGAGGCTCACGACACAGGCCGGGCTTCCCGTCCCATCTTCAGAAGTCGTCCGCATCGTCGTGCTCCGGACTCGTTGACCTCGCGGCGGATGGAAGGGTGCGCCTCGGGACTTTGCCCGCCTCCTCGGGCACGGATCGTGAAGGGCGGGTATTTTGGCCGCCGGAGGAGGCCGGCCGGCTCCGGGAGCCGGCGGACGCACGAACCTTGCCAGGGAGATCGACTGTGAGACACGCATGCTGAGATTGTGCGGCAGGGCGTTTGGTCCACGCGTCGCCATCTCCGGTCTCGCGCTCGCGGCGTGCGGCGGCGGCACGACGGACCCGCCACCGCCGCCTCCTCCTCCGCTCGCCACGGGGTGCGGAGGGACGGCCACGCCCTCCGTATCCGTCACGCTGGACCTGACCCTCGGCCAGCATGTCACGCTCGACAACGCCGCGGATGTGCGCGCCTTCGGGCTGGCGGGCTCGGACGCGCCCCGCGACTACCAGGTCATCGTACAGAGCGCTTCCGAAGCGCCCGGCCAGAGCGTGGACGGCTGCATACGGGTTCGCGCCGAGCGCGCGTCCGCGAACGTGACCCCGTCCCGGCCGTCGCGCCTCACGTCCGCGGGCGGAGAATTGAGCCGCGACCTTCGCCGTCGGGCGTCCTGGTTCGCGCGCGAACGCGTCCTTCGGGAGCGGGATCTGCAGGAACTCGCCGCGGTGGGCGCCCGGCCCGTCAGGCCCGGAACCCGAGGGCTCGACCCGCGGGACCTGGCCGATGCGCTACGGCCGCCGGACCTCGGGGACACCCTGTCCTTCAGAGTCGGCGTGGGCGCGGATCTGGTCGTGAACTGCCGCAACCCGACGATAGTCGCGGGCGAAGTCAGGTACGCGGGCGAGTACTTCACCATCGTGGAGGACCTGCAGTTCCACGATCAACCCGACAGCGACCGGTTCTCGGCGGAGGAGTTCGAGGCGATCGGCCGGCAGCTGGACGAAGTCGTGTATCCGGTGGACGTCGCCTACTTCGGCGAGCCGGCGGACATCGACAACAACGGGACCGTCTTCGCCCTCATCACGGCCGAGGTGAACAAGCTCACGCCCGCCGGAGAAGAGAGCGTCGTCGCCGGCTTCTTCCTGGCGCGCGATCTCACGTCGAGATCGACCTGCGAGGCTTCGAACGAAGGAGAGATCTTCTATCTCGTCGGCCCGGATCCGGACGAGGACTACGGCTCGGACATCAGCATCAGCTTCGCGAACGCGCTCGCGCGGTCCACGGTCGCGCACGAGTTCGCCCATCTGCTCAACACCCAGCAGCGCGTCACGCTCGGGAGCGGGAACATCTTCGGCGATCGGGAAGTCGCATGGCTCGATGAGGGCATGGCCCACCTCGCCGAGGAGGTCGCCGGCCTCCGGGCCGCGGGGCTCGGAACGAGGGCGAACCTCGATCTGGACATGATCACGACGAGCGAGGAGCAACTCTCCATCTACAACCACTTCCACATCGTGAACCAGATTCGTCTTGGCCGCTTCCTGCGGGGCGGCTGTCCGCCGGATCCCAACGGTCCGGCGGCGGCCCCGGCGCTCGGCGACGCGGCCGGCGAAGATCCCGGCGGAGTGGAATCCCTCTCCTTCCGTGGTTTCGCATACGGGTTCGCACGCTGGCTTGGCGACCAGTTCGGGGCGTCCGGTAGCGGGGGAGCGCTTCCCGGAAGCCGGGAAGAGGAACTGTTCCGGTATCTGGCTTCGGGCGGGCCCGCGCACTTCAAGGGCATCACCAACGTGGAACGCACGCTCCGGACCGTAGCCGGAGTGGAGATGGAATGGGAGGAACTCCTCTCGCTGTACCTCGCGTCTCTCGTTGCGGACGACCGCGCGCCGGCCGACGCGGATCCCCGGACGCAGTGGAAGACCTGGAATCTCCCGGCGCTGTTCCGCCAACTGAGCGACTCGAACCTCGGACAGCGCTGTCCGTTCACACGCGCGTTCCCGCTCACGCCGTCGAGGGTGAACGTCCATGTATCGACGAACAGCTCGACCGAGTTCACCGTGAACTCCTCCACGGGGCGCTACTTCTCGCTCGTGAGTTCGGGCGCCACGCCTGGCCTGATCGTGGAAGTCATGGACCCGGCCGGGGCGAGCCTCCCCGGACGCGCGCAGACGCAGGTCACCGTCTTCCGGACGCGCTGACTCCCCCCCGCTCCGGACCAAGTCGCGAAAGGCGCCGCCTCATGAAGACAACGATCGGTCGAACACCGGGCATCCTCCTCGCCATGGCCTCGCTGGTGGCGGTTGGGGCCTGCGGTGGCGACGGGGGACCCACATCGCCTCCGCCGACCGCACCGCCCCCTCCGCCGCCCGGACCGGCGATCGGCGCCACGCTCAACATGCGGCCGGGAGAGGTCCACGTACTCACGGAACGCGACGCGATCCGGGCGTTCCAGATTCAGGGGGCGGCGGAGGGGCGCGAGTACCAGGTCATCGTGATGAGCGCGTCGCTCACGGAGGGGCGTACAACCCCCCTGCGAGTCAGAGCCCGAGCGGACGAGGTGAGCTCGAACGTCGTCCCAAACGTGTGGACGAATCGCGCGGTAGGCGATGTCGCGATCCCGCCGCCCCGCGGGCTTGCCGACCTCTCCGGCGATCTTCGCCCCGACAGGGACTGGCACCTGCGGCAGATGATCGAGACGGAAAGGGAGTTGCGCCGCCTCCGCGCCCGGCCCGCCGGGGGACTCGGCCGGGCTTCGCGAGGGCTCGCGGCCGCCGCCTCCGACGTGCCGCGGGTGGGTGACACGCTCACGATCAGATCCGCCATCGTGCCCGGAGGGGGTGTCCAGTGCACGGCGAACACGCCCATCAAGTCGACGGTGCGGGCCGTCGGCGAGAACTTCATCATCGTCGAAGACGATCGACTGGCTGGCCGGTTCACGGAGGAGGACTACGCCGACCTCGACCGGGAACTCGATGAATTCGTCGCCCCGGTGAGCCACGAGTATTTCGGCGAGCCGGACGACCTGGACGGCAACCAGCGCGCGATCGTTTTTTTTACGGGTGAGGTGAACCGTCTCAGCGAGCCCGAGAGCGGGGGCGTCGTCATCGGCTTCCACTGGATCGGGAACCTCTTTGAACGCGAGGACTGCCCGGCGAGCAACGAGGCCGAAATCGTCTGGCTCATCGGTCCGGACCCGGATGCCGAGTTCGGCATCGAGGTCAGCGCGGAGTTCGTGAAGCGGGTCGCCCGCAGCCTGGTCGCGCACGAATACCAGCACCTCCTCAATGCCTCGCAGCGCCTGGCCGGGCAGCGCGGACAGGATACCTGGGGGAACGCCGATTTGTGGGTCAACGAGGGCCTCTCGCATGTCGCGGAGGAAGTCACCGGATTCTACCGGCAGGGGCTGCGCGTGCGCGGGAACTACGGGTATACGGAACTGATCGCCGATGACCCCGACCTCGCCGCGTTCCGCGACTTTTTCGAAGGCAATCTGGAGAACGCGCACGCCTACCTCTCCGCCCCGAACGAATTCAACCCGCTCGCGCTGGACAACAGCACGCTGGACTTCGCGACGCGCGGCTGGGCATACATCTTCGTGCGCTGGTTCGGCGACCGTTACGGACCGGCCGGGCCGGCCGGGATCCTGGCCGGGTCGGGCGAGGCGGCCCTCTACCGCGAACTCACCGCAGGGGGGCCCGAGTTTCTGTTCGGACACGAAAACTTCCTCCGCGCCGCGGAGGTGATCGGGGGCGAGACGACGACGTGGGGCGACGTTCTGGCCGAGTATTTCGCCGTTCCGGCCGCAGATGACGCAGACGAGGCGCTCCCGGACGGGGTCCAGCTCTCGACGTGGAACTGGCCGCGGCTGTGGGATGAAATGCGGGATGCCGGTGTCCGGGGCTTGAGCGGAGGCGACCCGCTTCGGCGCCGAATCGTCCAGATGGGTGCCGGAGTGTCGTCAACCGACGAGTTCGACCTCGGCTCCTCGACGGCCCGCTACTACCATCTGCGGGCGACGGGCGCCCATCCCACGATGATCGTCGAGACGACCGTCGCCTCGGGCGGCAACGTTCCAAACGGCGCCGAGGCGCGCATCGTCGTCGTGCGTACGCGTTGATCCGTTTGGCGATCCGCGCACGCCGCCCTAGCTTCCGCTGCCACCGAGAGTCGAATCCGAACATCGTGCATCGACGGGTAGGCCGATGAACGAATCCCCGATTTCCATCACGCTCCCCGACGGTTCCTCGAAGCGGCTGCCACCCGGTTCGAGCGCCGGCGATCTCGCCGCGGCGATCGGTCCGGGGCTGGCCCGGGCCGCCGTGGCCGCGCGCGTGAACGACGTGCTCACGGATCTTTCGGCCGTCCTTCCGGATGGGGCGGAAGTCGCGATCGTGACGCGCAGCGACGAGGACCCCGACGCGCTCTACGTGCTTCGCCACTCCGCGGCGCACGCGCTCGCCACCGCCGTGCGCGAACGGTATCCGGGGGCGGGGATCGGCTTCGGCCCTCCGATCGAGGACGGCTTCTATTACGACTTCGAGGTCCCGGCGCCCTTCACGCCGGAGGACCTGGAAGAGATCGGGCGCACGATGGCCGAGGTCGCGGGGGCGGACGATCCGTTCGAGCGCCGCGAGGTCACGCGCGACGAAGCCCTGGAATTGTTCGCGGACGATCCGCTCAAGCTGGAGCGGCTGGACGAGATTCCCGAAGGCGAGGCGATCTCCGTCTATCGGAACGGGCCGTTCCTCGACCTGTGCCGGGGACCGCACGCCCCCCGCACGGGCGAGATCCGCCATTTCCGCCTTCTCAGCGCCGCCGGGGCCTATTGGCGCGGCGACGAGCGCCGACAGATGCTCCAGCGCATCTACGGCACGGCCTTCTACTCGCGGGAGGCGCTCGAGGCGTACATCACGCGCGTCGAGGAGGCCCGCAAGCGCGATCACCGGAAGCTGGGCAGGGAGTTGGACCTGTTTTCGATCCAGGACGAGATCGGGCCGGGGCTCGTGTGCTGGCACCCCAAAGGCGCGCGCGTGCAGCTCGAGCTGAGGCGCTGGATCGAGGACCTGCAGGAGGCGCACGGCTACGAGTTCGTCTACACGCCGCACGTCTCCAGCGAGGCGCTCTTCCGCCGCTCCGGGCACCTCCCGAACTACGCGGAGAACATGTATCCCCGCATGGAGGACGAGGACGGCGAAGCGTTCCGCGTGAAGCCGATGAACTGTCCGGGCCATATCACCATCTACACGGCCAATCCCCGCAGCTACCGCGACCTGCCGGTGCGGCTGGCCGAGATCGCGAACGTGTACCGCCACGAACGGTCGGGGACGCTGCACGGGCTGCTGCGCGTGCGCATGCTCACCATGGATGACGGGCACGTCTTCTGCACGCCCGATCAGATCGAGGGAGAGATCTTCATCTGCCTCGAACTCGTGGACACCGTGATGACGACGCTGGGCCTCGACTACCGGTTCGATCTCTCCACGCGCCCCGACGGGGACAAGCGGATCGGGGGCGACGAGGTGTGGGACGTGGCCGAGGGCGCCCTGCGCGATGCGCTGGAGCGCGGCGGGCTCGAGTACAGGCTGGACGAGGGCGGGGGCGCATTCTACGGCCCCAAGATCGACATCAAGTACAAGGACGCGATCGGGCGCGAGTGGCAGGGAGCCACGATCCAGCTCGACTTCAACCTGCCGGAGCGGTTCGAACTCGAGTACATGGGGACGGACAACAAGCCGCACCGTCCCGTGATGATCCACCGCGCCATCTTCGGCACGCTGGAGCGCTTCACGGGCGTGCTCATCGAACACTTTGCCGGGGCGTTTCCGCCGTGGCTCGCGCCCGTCCAGGTCCGCGTGCTTCCGATCACGGACGCGCACGCGGCTGCTGCCGGGGACATCCGCGACCGGCTCGCCGCCGAAGGCCTGCGCGCGGAACTCGACGCCCGCTCGGACACGCTCGGCTACCGGATCCGCGACGGCGAACTGCAGAAGATTCCCTACCTGCTCGTCGTCGGAGACCGCGAAATCGAGGCCGGCACCGTCGCCGTCCGCGCCCGCGGCGCCGAGCGCAAGCAGGAGGTCGTCCCCCTCGGCGACTTCGTATCCCGCATCCGTCATCGCGTCGAAACACGGTCCCTCGAAACGTGATGTCTACCGGTTCTCCCGCCGGCCGTCGTTGACAGGCGGGCCTCTCGGGGGCACTTTCCGGTCGTTGAAAAACTGACAAGCGGGGCCGCGATGCCCCCACCCTATCGGCGCACGAAATCGTGCTGCTGCCGGGTCCACGGCGCACTCCCCCCGAGGGATGTGCCTTCGTGCCCGGTCGGCCGTCGCCGAACCGGGCTCTTTTTATGAGGTGAAGTGAACGGAGATCCCAGAGTCAACGACAAGATCCGGATCAGCCCGATCCGGCTCATCGACGAGGAGGGCAACCAGCTCGGCATCGTCGCCACCGATGAGGCCCGTGCGCTGGCGGCCGAGCGAGGGCTCGATCTCGTGGAGGTGGCGCCCGGCGCCCGCCCGCCCGTCTGTCGGCTCATGGACTTCGGAAAGTACAAGTACGCGCAGGCGAGGAAGGCGCGGGAAGCGAAGAAGAAACAGCACATCATCCACGTCAAGGAAGTGAAGCTGCGGCCGAAGATCGAGGCGCACGACATCGACTTCAAGATGCGGCACGCGCGCAGGTTCCTCTCGGATGGTGACAAAGTGAAATTCACGCTCATGTTCCGGGGACGCGAGGTCACGCACCCGGAACGGGGGCGACGGATCCTCGAGATGGTGAAGGAAGAGTTGGAGGACATCGCGGTGGTGGAGTCGGACATCGCACACGAAGGTCGCACGATGACCATGCTGATGGGACCGCACCGCACGTAGTCCAGAACGACGACTCCGTCACGGGCGGCCGCGGACGGAGCTGAACCGGAGCATACGCAAGATGCCGAAAATGAAGACGAACCGGTCCGCCGCGAAGCGGTTTCGAAAGACCGGCAGCGGGAAATTCCGGCGCCGGCGTGCCTACCACAGCCATATCCTGACGAAGAAGAGCCCCAAGCGTAAGCGTCGGCTCCGTCAGGGGACCCTTGTGGCGAAAGCGGACGAGAAGCGGGTGAAACGGCTCCTGGGGAACTAGTTCGGGCGCCAGTTCGCCCCAATCCCCGGACAGTACCCCGGATAGTCTCAGTATCAGGAATCAGGAGGTGCGGCCATGCCACGCGCGACGAGCAGCGTTGCACGTAACCGTCGAAAGAAGAAGATCCTCAAGGAAGCCCGCGGCCAGTTCGGAGCGCGGTCGAAGCTCTATCGCACAGCGAAGAACTCCGTCGAGCGCGGCTGGGCCTATGCCTATGTCGATCGGCGCAAGAAGAAGCGCGACTTTCGCCGACTGTGGATCTCCCGCATCAACGCCGCGGCCCGGCAGAACGGGATCTCATACTCCCGATTCGTCAGCGGGCTCAAGAGCGCCGGCGTCGACCTGAATCGCAAAGTGCTCGCGGACCTCGCCGTTAGGGATCCGGCCGCCTTTACCAAGCTCGTCGAGGTGGCCAAAGCGCACGGCCCATGACCCCGGCCGGCGCTTCTCTCCTCGATCGGCTCGCCGCCATCGAGGGGAAGGGGCTCGCCGCGATCGGGGAGGCGACGGACTCCGCCACGCTCGAGTCCGCCCGCGTCGATTACCTGGGCCGGAACGGTCAGCTGGCCGACGTCATGTCCCTGATTGGCACGGTCGAAGCCGCGGCCCGACGCGAGGTCGGACAGCGCGCGAACGCCGTGAAGACCGTGCTGCGCGGCGCCCTGGAAGCGCGGGGGAAGGCGCTGGAGAGCGCCGCCGCCGGCCCGCGCGCCCGGATCGATCTGACCCTGCCCGCCCGCGGGCGCTGGGTCGGCGGCGTGCATCCGGTGACCCGGGTCATCGACGAGATCTGCGAGATCTTCGCGGAACTCGGCTTCACGAGTGTGCTTGGCCCCGAGATCGAGTCCACGTGGTATAACTTCACCGCGCTCAATATCCCGCTCGATCACCCCGCCGCGGACATGATGGACACGTTCTACCTGGAGAAGGATGTCGTGCTGCGGACGCACACGTCGCCCGTCCAGGCGCGTGTCATGGAGGCCTTTCGGCCGCCCGTCCGCGTCGTCGTGCCGGGTCTCGCGTACCGGCGCGACTCCTTCGATCCCTCGCACGCCCCCGCCTTCGAGCAGATCGAGGGCCTCGCGGTCGACGAAGGCGTGGACTTCGTGGAGTTCCGCGCCGCGATCGAGCACTTCGTGCACCATTTCTTCGGTCCGGGAACGAAGAGCCGGTTTCGGCCCTCCTTCTATCCCTTCACCGAGCCTTCGGCGGAGGTGGACGTGTCGTGCGCCGTGTGCGCAGGGGGCGGCTGCTCCACCTGCAAGCGCACGGGATGGATCACGATCATGGGAAGCGGGATGGTGGATCCCGCCGTCTTCGAGGCCGTGGGCTACGACCCCGAGCGCTACACGGGCTATGCATTCGGGATGGGACCGGCCCGCATCGCGATGGTGCGACACGGGATCCCCGACATGCGGCTCCTCTACGAGGGGGAGATGAGCTTTCTCCAGCAGTTCACATGAACATCTCGTTCAACTGGATCGACGAACTGGCCGGACTGCGCGGGAAGTTGCGCGACCCGCGTGCCCTGGCCGAGCGCCTGACCATGACCGCCGCCGCGGTGGAGAAGATTGAGACGGTGGGCGCGGGGCTGGACGGGATCGTCGTGTCCCGCGTGCTCGAGACCCGCCCGCACCCGAACGCGGACCGGCTCACTCTGTGCAAGGTGGACAGGGGCGCCGGCGAGGTGCTCGACGTTGTGTGCGGGGCTCCGGTCGTCGTCCCGGGGGCGTTCTATCCGCATGTGGCGCCCGGCGGGGAGCTTCCCGCCGGCTTCCGCATCGAGAGCCGGAAGATCCGCGGCGAGTTGAGCCACGGTATGCTGTGCTCGGAGGCCGAGCTCGAACTGGGCCGCGACAAGGGCGGCATCATGCGTCTCGCGGACGGGCTCGAGCCGGGAACGCCGCTCGCGGCGGCGCTGGGCCTGCCCGACACGCGTTTCACGCTGGACCTGAACCCGAACCGGGTCGACCTCGCCTGCCACATGGGGGTCGCGCGGGAAGTCGGAGGGCCTCCGGTGCCGCGCGACTTCGGAGGACCGGAGTGGTCGCCCGAGTGGCGGGACGGCGAGTCCGAGGCGAGCGGAGCCGAGGTCACGGTCCGCATCGAGGATCTCGACCGGTGTCCTCGCTACATGGCCGCCGTCATCCGGGGGATCAGGATCGGGCCGTCGCCGGCGTGGCTCGCGGGCCGGCTTCTCGCCGTGGGCGCGCGTCCGATCAGCAACGTCGTCGATGCGACGAACTACGTGCTGCACGAGTACAACCAGCCTCTGCATGCCTTCGATCTCGCGCGGCTTTCGGGGGCGGAGATCCGCGTGCGGGCAGCCGTGGCGGGCGAGCCGTTGACGACGCTCGACGGCCAGGAGCACAAGCTCACGCCCGAGCAGACAGTGATCGCGGACCGCGATCGCGCGATCGCCTTCGCGGGCGTCATGGGTGGGCTCGACACGGAGGTGACGGAAGGCACGGTCGATCTCCTCATCGAGTGCGCGTCGTTCGACCCGTCCGGCGTGCGGCGGACCCGGACCGGCGCGGGGCTCTCCACCGATGCGTCCTACCGCTTCGAGCGGGGCATCGATGTCCACGCCCAGGAGCGGGCGCTCACGCGGTGCGTGGAGCTCATCCTCGCCACGGCCGGCGGCGAGGCGGACGTCATCGGCATCCGCGCGGGCCCGGAGCCGGTGCCGGTTCCGCCGATCGATCTACGCGTGAGTCGCGTCAACCAGGTGCTGGGCTTCGGCGTCGACGGGGCGGATGTTCTGGCGGCGCTCGAGCCGATCGGCTTCGAAGCCCTCGCCGGCGCGGACGGCGGCGAGAGCACGAACGGGGCGGCCGACCTGCTTCGCGTCTCCGTGCCCGGGTGGCGCACGGACATCGCGCGGGAGATCGACCTAGTCGAGGAAGTCGCGCGCCGGGTCGGGTACGACGCCGGAGCGGGCCAGGACCGCAGGTTCCGGCCCAGCGCCGTGCCCGCGGATCCGCGCGTCGAAAAAGCGGCCAGAGTGCGGGAGATGCTCACCGGACGCGGACTCCTCGAAGCCCGCAGCCTGAGCTTCATGCCGGAGGATTACCGCGGGAATCGCGCCATCGTCACGGTACCGAACCCGCTCTCGGCCGAAGAGAGTTGCCTTCGCTCCGCCATGGTCCCCGTGCTGCTTCGGCGGCTTGAACACAACTATGCGCGCGGCAACCGTAACGTGCGCCTGTTCGAACTGGGCACCGTGTTCGGATACGCGGCCGGTCCGGGCCCGGAAGAGGAGGCGGACGGGACCGGCCGTTTCGAGGAGTCGGGAAGGGTGGGGGCCGTCATCGCCGGTGCCCGGCGTCCGGATCACTGGTCGGGGTCGGGACTCGACTTCGACCTCTGGGACATCAAGGAGATCGCCGGATCGTTCGCGGACCGTCTGTGCGGGGCGAAGATCGAGCCGTTGGAGGGCGCCGTGGCCGTGGGCGCGCCGGAGAACGGAGGGTCTCTCGCGGGAGCCTGGCTCTCCGGTGGCGGATTCCGCGCGGTGAAGGACGGTCGCGTGGTCGGCGTCGCCGGGGCCGTGGACGGGGCGTCACTCGACGCTCCCCCGTGGGCCGCGCCCGCGTTCGGGCTCGAGTTCGATCTCGCGGCCGTCGAGGAGCGGCCCGTGCCCGCCTATCGGAAGACGTCGCCGTTCCCCGCCGTGCGCCGGGACCTTTCGATGACGGTGCCGCGAGGTGTTCCCGCCGCGGACATCGAACGGGCGGCGCGAGAAGCGACGTCCGACCTCCTGCGCGACGTACGACTCTTCGACGTTTACTCGGGCGAGGAGATCGAGGGCGGCCGCCTCGGACTCGCATGGACGTTTCGCTTCCGGGCTCCCGACCGTACGCTGACGGATCAGGATGTCGAGTCGGAGATGTCCGCGCTCTCTGCCGCCCTGGAGAAACAGTTCGGTGCCAGAATCCGCAGGTCCTGACCGGCAACGGGAAGTCGAGCGACTGCTTGCCCGCCTCCAGCGGGCGGCGGGCAGGGTCGAGACCCGTTGGGAGAAGTCCCGGGCCGCCCGCCCGAGCGGACCGACGATCCCCGATCTCGAGGAGCGGCTCAAGGCGATGGCGGCGGAGAACCACCGCCTGCGCGAGACGCTGGCCGCGGCGCGGGAAAAGGCCGTGCGACTGCGCAACCGCCTCGCTCACGTGGAGGATGAAGTATGACTTCAGCGGATGATTCGCCTCCGATCGGCGTCACGATCTTCGGCGATCGATACCGGATCCGGACGGACCGGGGGGACGCGCACACGCGGGCCTGCGCGAAGTACGTGGACGACGCGATTCAACGTGCTCACATGGCGGGCGTGGCCGAACCCCATCGCGCCGCGATCCTCGCCGCGCTGGAGATCACCGATGAACTCCTCCAGGCCCGCGGCGAGATCGAGCAACTCACGGCCGCCGTCGAGGCGCGGGTCACGGAAGTGACCGAACGGCTCGAGTCCCTCGGGGGTCACACCGCGCCGTAGGTCCCGCCACCCCCGTCCCCGGAGCCGCGCGCCCCCCGTCCGCTTGCGGCGTGCAGACTCCCGAGCGACGTTTCCTGGCGTAAGTTAGAGGAATCAGCAGCAATCGGTGTTGTGCTGTCCGTAAGGTGGCTTCGCACGAGCGCGGCCCCAGCTTCAGATAGATGATCGAGCGGAACGCATCGTTCCGTCCGATCTGAGCGGCATGCACCGGTGGATGAGTCCGCCGGTTTTTTTGTTCATAGATGGTTCGAGGATTGGAGTCTGGCCATGCTGGAATCCATCACCGTGCCGACGATGCTGTTGGCCATTGCGGGACTCGTGGCGGGGGGCGCCGCAGGGATTCTGATCGAGCGACGGGGTCTGCGCCGGGCGCGCGGCCGCCTCGAGAGCGATGGGCGGGACATCATCGAGTCCGCCCGGCTGGAGGCGGGCAGCCTCCGCAAGGCGGCGGAACTGGCGGGGCGCGAAGAGGCGCAGCGTCTCCGGGAGGAATCGGCCAGGGAAGCGGAGCGCCGCCGCGCCGAGCTGGAGCGGCTGGAGCAGCGGACGCTCGAGCGGAGCGAGACGCTGGAGCAGAAGCTCGAGAAGATCGACCAGCGGCAGGAGCGGGTGGATCGGCGCCGCGAGCAGATCGAGGTCGAGCGGGGCGAACTCGACGCACGGGCAAAGGAACTCGTCGACCGGGAGCGGGAACTCGGAAGACGCCTCGAGGAAATCGCCGGCATCAGCCGGGAAGCTGCGCGCCGCGAGCTCGTGGGCCAGATCCGCGACCAGGCGCGGGCGGACGCCGCGCAGCACGTGCGTGAGGTCACCGAACGGGCCCGGAGCGAGGCCGAAGGGGAAGCCCGCAAGATCATCTCCCAGGCGATCGAGAAGCTCTCCGTGGATCATTCCTCGGAAGCCGCCGTCTCGGTCGTCACCCTCCCCAGCGATGACATGAAGGGCCGAATCATCGGACGCGAGGGGCGGAACATCCGGTCGTTCGAGGCGGCCACCGGCGTCGACGTCGTCGTGGACGACACGCCCGAGGCCGTCATCCTCTCCTGCTTCGACCCCGTCCGCCGCGAAGTCGCGCGGTTGGCCATGGACCGCCTCGTCGGCGACGGCCGGATTCACCCCGGACGCATCGAGGAGGTCGTGGAGAAGGCGCGGGAAGACGTCCAGACGACGATGCGGCAGGCGGCCGACGAGGTCCTGTACGAACTCGGCATCCACGACCTGCACCCGAAACTCCGCGAAGTTCTCGGCGTCCTCCGCTTCCGGACCAGCTACGGGCAGAACCAGTTGCAACACGCGCACGAGGTCGCGCTCATCGGGGCGACGATGGCGTCGGAACTGTCGCTCGATGCGCAGCTGGTGAAGCGAATGGGCCTGCTGCACGACATCGGCAAGGGCCTCACGCACGAGAAGGAGGGGAGCCACGTCGAGATCGGCTACGATCTGTGCAAGCAGTGCGGGGAGAAGGACGGTGTGCTGAACGCGATCCGCGCGCACCATGGCGAGGAACCCGCCCGTTATCCGGAGACCTTCCTCGTCACGGCGGCGGACGCGATCTCGGGCGCCCGTCCCGGCGCCCGGCGGGAGTCGTTTGAGCACTACGTGAAGCGATTGGAGAAACTGGAGGAGATCGCGAGTTCCTGGGATGGGGTCGAGAAGGTCTACGCGATCCAGGCGGGGCGGGAGATTCGGATCATGGTGACCCCGGACAAGGTCTCCGACGAGGAGATGGCGAGGCTGTCGGAGCGGACGGCTCGCCGCATCGAGAACGAATTGCAGTATCCGGGGCAGATCAAGGTCGTCGTCGTGCGGGAGTCGCGAACCGTGGATTTCGCACGCTAACAACGGAGAGGATGGATGACGGCGCAGATCATCGATGGGAAGCGGATCGCGGCCGAGATCCGGGCGGAAGTGGCGGAACGGACGCGGGGTCTTTCGGAGCGGGGGATCCGGCCCGGCCTCGGCGTCGTCCTCGTGGGCGACGATCCCGCCTCGCACGTCTACGTGCGGATGAAGACGCGGGCCTGCGAAGAGGCCGGAATCTACGCGCGCGACATCACGCCGCCCGCCGACATCGGCCGCGCGGAACTTCTCGGCATCGTCGATGAGCTGAACGCGGACCCCGCCATCCACGGGATTCTCGTACAGCTTCCCCTGCCTCGACACCTCGACGAACGCGAGGTGACGGAGAGGATCGATCCGGCCAAGGACGTCGACGGCTTCCATCCCGTGAACCAGGGCCGAATGTCCCAGGGTGACGCGAGCGCGTTCCGCCCCGCGACGCCAGCCGGCGTGCAGGAACTCATCCGGAGGACGGGCGTGGAGACGTCCGGCGCCCACGTCGTCATCGTCGGCCGCTCGAACATCGTCGGCATGCCGATGTCCCAGATCATGCTCCAGAAGGAACCCGGGGCGAACGCTACGGTGACCGTGGCCCACAGCCGGACCGCAGATCTCGGCGCCGTGACGCGCCAGGGGGAGATCCTCATCGTCGCCGTCGGAGTCCCCGGCATCGTCCGTGGAGACATGGTGCGGGAGGGAGCCGTCGTGATCGATGTGGGAGTGAACCGGGTCGAGGATCCGACCACGGAGCGAGGCTATCGCCTCGTCGGCGACGTGGCGTTCGACGAGGCGGTGGAGCGCGCGAGCTGGATTACTCCCGTTCCCGGCGGCGTGGGGCCGATGACGATCGCCATGCTCCTCCGGAACACCGTGAGGTCGGCGGAGCGGACGGCACGCCTCGCCGCGGCGGGGACGGTGGCGGCGTCGGGCTGAACGTGACGCGTCAAACCTCGCTGTTCGGGGCGGCGGATGTCCGCGATGGCCGCTCTCCTGAGGGAGCGATCACCGTGTCCGACCTCAACGAGGCCGCGCGTGGCGCGTTGGAGAAGCGGTTCGGCGACCTCTGGGTCCGCGGTGAAGTGACGAACTGGACCCGCTCCTCCGTCGGTCACCGCTACTTCTCTCTCCGGGACCAGGAGCGGGACGCGAGCGTCGCGTGCGTTTTCTTCCGGGGGGATGCCTGGCGCCTGCCGGCGGATCCGGAGGACGGCATGGAGGTCTTCGTCCACGGCCGTCCGACCCTCTACGCGCGGCAGGGACGGTTCCAGTTGCGCGTGCGCGCCCTCGAGGCGGCGGGCGAGGGGTTGTGGCGGATCGCCTTTGAGCGGCTCCGCCGGGAACTGGCGGCGGAGGGCCTGCTCGATCCGGAGCGAAAACGCCCGTTGCCCGCGTACCCTCGCCGCGTGGGCGTCGTCACGTCGCGCAAGGGCGCGGCTCTCCACGACATCATCACGGTGCTCCGGCGGCGGGCCCCCTGGGTCGAGATCGTGGTGCGCCACTGCCGCGTGCAGGGCGAAGGCGCCGCCGGCGAGGTGCGAGCCGCCCTGCAGCGTCTCGCGGACTGGGGCGCCGGGGGTCCGGACCGGAAGCTCGACGCGATCATCCTGAGCCGGGGCGGCGGGTCTCTGGAGGACCTGTGGTGCTTCAACGAGGAGGCGGCGGTGCGAGCGGTCGCGACGAGTCCGGTCCCGGTGATCTGCGCCATCGGGCACGAGGTCGACGTGACCCTGTGCGAGTTGGTGGCCGATCTCCGCGCGCCGACGCCGTCCGCGGCCGCGGAACTCGCGGTGCCGGATATCCGGAGCGTCCGCGCCTCGCTCGATACGGCGGGAAGAGGTCTGGCTCGCGGATTGCGCCGGCTCATCACGCGCGGGAGCGATCGCGTGGAAGCGCTCGCGCTGCGCCTGCCGGTTTCCGCGGGGCATGCGCGCGATGTCGCTCAGCTGCGGCTCGAAACGTTGGCGGCCCGGCTCCCGGCGGGGATGGAACGTGTTCTCGCCCGCTCTCGAACACGGCTCGCCGGACTTGCCGCCGCGCTCGATGCCCTGAGCCCGCTCGAGACGGTGGCCCGCGGCTACGCCGTCGCCACGGACCTCGAGGGACGTCGGCTCACGCGAATCGACGACTTCACGCCGAGCCAACGCTTCCGCCTGCGGGTCAAGGGGGGACAGGTCGCGGCGACGACGGACACCGTGGAACCTGACGCGGCGGAGCCGGACGCCGGGGAGCCCGACGCTTGAACGAGCCTTCAAGGGAGTTTGAATTCGAGGCCGCACTCCGGGAACTGGAGCGGATCGTCGCACGCCTCGACCGGGAGGGCATCGGCCTGGATGAGGCGATCACCCTCTTCGAGCAGGGCATCGAGCAGCTCGGCGAGGCTCGGCGCTGGCTTGAGACCGCGAGCGGCCGAGTCGAGGAACTCATCGCTTCGTCTACGGGACGGCTGGAGGCGAAGCCGCTGGAAGACGTGGAAGCGCCGGACGGGCAGCCGGAAGAGCGGCCGGACGGCGAACCGTGACCGGCGAGCTGTCCGAACTGCGTGCCGCCATCGACGCGGAGCTGGAGGGCTGGCTGTCCGAGACGCTGCGTGCGACGGGCCCGATCGCGGAACCCATTCGATACGCCGTCCTCGCGCGGGGAAAGAGGATCCGGCCGCTCCTGTTCGTCGGGGCCTGGGAAGCCGCGGGCGGCGGCGCGGGGCCGGGTGCGGGAAACGGCGCGCGTGCGCTCCATCGCGTGGCGCTGGGGCCCGAACTCGTCCACACGTATTCGCTCATCCACGATGATCTCCCGTGCATGGACGACGACGACCTTCGCCGGGGGCGGCCGACGGTGCATGTCCGGTACGGGGAACGCGCCGCGGTCATGACGGGCGCGGCGCTGCTTCCGCTCGCGATCCGCGCCCTGGCCGAGGGGGCGACGGGCCTGAGCCTGCCGGACTGCGTTGCGAGCCGGCTCATCGGCGTCCTCACGGCGGCGGCCGGCGGCGACGGCATGGTCGGCGGCCAGCTCCTCGATCTCCTCGCCGAGAAGACGAGCGTCGACTTCAAGACCCTCGAGCGTATCCATCTCGGCAAGACCGCTCGCCTCATCGCGGCTTGCTGCACGATGGGCGGTGTCGCGGCCCGCGCGCCCGAAGAGACCGTCGACCGGCTCACGCGCTTCGGCATCGCGATCGGACTCGCATTCCAGACGGTGGACGATATCCTCGATGTGACGGGGTCCTCGAGCCGCATGGGGAAGATCGGCGGGCGGGACGAAGCCCTGGGAAAGGCGACGACACCATCGGTCCTCGGTCTGGAGGGAGCGAGAGCACGCGCGGAAGAGTTCGGCCGCGAGGCGCTGGACGCGATTTCGCCGCTCGCGGGCGCGGACCGGCTGCGCGAAATCGGACACCTGGTCCTCGAGCGCGACCGCTGAGCGGCCCGTGAAGTTCTTCATCATCGGCAACGCCGATCACCCGGAGCTGGAGCCGCTCCTCCACCGCGTCGAGCGGAGAGCGGACGAACTCGGGGTCTCGCTCGTCTTCGAGCCGTCGCTCGCGACGAAGGCCGGGCGCGACTCCGCCGCGCCGGAGGAGATCGAGGCGGGCATCGCCCTCGTCCTGGCCCTCGGGGGGGACGGGACGTTGCTGCGGGCGGCCCGTCTGGCGGCGCCGCGCGGAATCCCCGTGCTGGGCTGCAACCTGGGTCGGCTCGGGTTTCTCACGATGGTTTCGGAGGATGAACTCGAGGCGGCGATGTCGATGGTGGCGAGCGGAGACTACGCGCTCGAGAAGCGGCTCGCTCTCCGCATCCGGGTGGTTCCGAACGGATCCAACGGGCCGGTCGAAAGAAGCTTCTACGCGATCAACGACGCCGTCATTCACAAGAGCGGCTTCGCCCGGCTGATCGGACTGCGCGTGCTGGCCGACGACGATGAAGTGGGACACTACAGCGCCGACGGCATCATCCTCGCCACGGCCACGGGCTCGACGGCCTACAGCCTCTCCGCGGGCGGCCCCATCGTCTCGCCGACGATGGAGAGCATCGTCGCGACGCCGATTTCGCCGCACACGCTTGCCGTGCGCCCGGTCGTGTTTTCGGGAGACACGAGGATCTCCGTCGAACTCCTCTCGGGGGACCACGACCTGCAGCTGACCGTCGACGGGCAGCCGGGCTGTCGTCTGTCGGTCGGAGATCGTGTGGAAATCTCCCGCTCGAAGCACGCCGTGGGCCTGGTCCGGCTCCCCTGCCATTCGTTCTTCACCGTCCTGAGGCGGAAGCTGCGGTGGGGCGATGTTCGCGAGCACCCGACGCCCCCATCCGGGGGGGACGAGGAAAGCTAGCGTGCTGAGGGAGCTTCGCGTCCGGAACTTCGCCGTGGTCGAAGAAGCCACGCTTGAATTCGGGCCGGGCCTCAGCGTGCTCAGCGGCGAGACGGGGGCGGGGAAGTCCCTCCTCGTCGAAGCGCTCGCGCTCCTCGTCGGAGGGCGGCCATCGCCGGACATGATCCGGGCGGGCGCCGGGTCCGCCCGCATCGAGGGCCGCTTCGAGATCGAGGACGTCGACGGACTGCGGACGCTGTGCGAGGACGCCGGTATCGATCATGAAGACGGCTGGCTCATCCTGTGCCGCGAATTGCGTCGCGAGGGCCGGCATCGGGCATGGGTGAACGGTTCGCCGTCCACGGCGGGAAGGCTGCGCGAGTTCGGGGGTCGGCTCCTCGACCTCCACGGACAGCACGATCACCAGCGACTCCTGGACCGCGCCTGGCAGCGCCGGATTCTGGACGCCTATGGCAGACACGAGGCACTGGCCACCGAGACGGAGGCTGCCTACGCGGGGCTTCGCGCCATCGAGGGACGTCTCGAGGACACGCGTCGCGCCGCCCGTGAGGGGCGTGAGCGGGCGGACTACCTGCGCTTCAAGCGGGATGAGATCGCCGGAGCCGGGCTCGAACCGGATGAAGATGAGACGCTCGAGTCGGAGGCCCGCCGCCTCTCGCATTCCGAGGAGCTGATCGAGCTTTCGGGCTCGCTCCACCACGGACTGTACGAGGCCGAGGGGTCGATCGTCGACCAGTTGGGCGAGTTCGCGGCCCGGCTCGAAGCCCTCGTTTCGATCGATCGCGAGGCGGGTCCGTTCCGCGACCTGATCGAGGCGGCGCTCCGCAACGTGGAGGAACTCGGACGAAGCCTGGCTCCCTACCGGGACTCGATCGAGCACGACCCTCGACGGCTCGACGAAATCCGCGTCCGGCAGGATCTCCTCTACCGACTCAAGCGCAAGTACGGCGGCACTGTGGAGGACGTGATCCGCGTGGGCGAGGAGGCGCGGCGTGAGTTGGAGACCGTGCAGGGCGCCGATACCGAGATCGAGCGCCTTGAGGCGGGACGAGAGGCCGCGTCAGCCGAACTCGCCTCGCTGTCGTCCGAACTCTCTGAACGTCGCCTCGTGTCATCCCGCGCGCTCGCCGAAGCGGTGACGGACGCACTCCCCGAACTCGGTCTCCCGGGCGCCCGTCTCCAGATCGCGCTCGACCCGTACGGCGAGATTCGGGGGACCGGTGCCGAACGGGTCGAGTTTCTCGTCTCCCTGAATCCGGGCTTCCCTCCGGCGCCGCTGCGGCGCGTCGCCTCCGGGGGAGAGATGAGTCGCCTCATGCTCGCGCTCGAGACCGCGCTCATCGAGGTGGACGACCTGCCGGTGCTTGTGTTCGACGAGATCGATGCGGGGATCGGAGGCGAGGTGGCGCACCGCGTGGCGGCCCGGCTCGTGCGGCTCTCCGTCGCGCATCAGGTGCTCGTCGTCACGCATCTCGCGCAGATCGCGGCGCGCGCCGACGCGCACTACTCCGTCGGAAAGGTCACGGAAGCCGAAGGTGTGCGGACGTCGGTCCGGATGCTCACCGGCGGAGAACGCGTCCACGAAGTCGCTCGCATGCTCGGAGGCGACCCCGCCAGCCACGCCTCCCGCGCCCACGCCGAGGAGCTGCTCGCCGGCCAGTTGTAGCGCCGGCCGACGTTGCGGTTGCGCCGCTAGAAGATGCTGATCGGGAAGCGGAGTTCGGCCGCGTAGCGGAAGGAAGCCGGCGTTCGTCCCCCGGAGCCGGAGATGGCCCGCCGCAGCGAGATGCCGAACTGGTAGGCGCCGCGCACTGGCCTCGCCCCCTCATGCAGTTCCTCGACGCCCCCGGCCTCGGAGATATCGATGAGGAACCCGACCCCCAGCCGGTGGCGGGTCTGCGCTCCCTCCTCCGCCACCGTGTTCGGGTCCAGCCCCTCGACCGTCCCGACGAACTGATATGTGGGTGCGGGCAGCCGGAAGTAGTCGTACTCGATCCCCACGCTGAGGGCGGCGTTGAAGCGCAGGGAAGGGCGGACCAGAACCGCGAGATAGTCCCCCAGATCCCGCCTCATCAGCGCCACCAGATCCTCCTGGTTGTAGGGGCGATCCGGAGGAGTGAAGCGGAACGCCGCCTCGTCGGGGCGCTGCATCCCGTAGCGGGCGGAAGCGCGGATCATGAAGAGGCTCCCGAGGGCGATGTCCTGGTACAACGCCAGTTCGATGTCGGTCTGGCCGTCCCCGATCGGGATGTCCGACGAATTCGTCGGGTCTCCGAAGATCGTGAGGTTGCGGTTTCGGATCGGGAGCCGGGCGAGGGCGCCCACGCTCGTGCGCAGCCGGATGCCGCGTTCCGGATCCGCTCGGGGCCCGGACCCCGCGCCCGGCCCCGGGATCGGCGTTCGGCGCGTGATGCCGTCGATCAGGTTTACCCGCAGGAAGACCTCGACCTCCCCCAGATCGAGCTCGTTCCTGCTGTCCCTGGGCAGTCGATCGGCGAAGCCCTGGCTCAGGAACAACGTGTCGAAGTCCTCCTCCGTCGCGAACTCGGGCAGGGAAAGCTCCGGCAGCGTCAGGCCGAGGGCGTCGAACGCCGCCGCGAAATCCGCGAAGCGTTGCGCCATCTGGGTCCCCGCGACGCTGGAAGCGGTGGGAATCAAGGCTCCGGCCGCCGCCCGCTGCCCCAGCGTGTTGACGAAGTCGAGCGTCGCGCGTCGGAGCGCGATCGCCTCCTCGAGAGCGGTTCCCGTCAGAGAGCCGCCATCGATCAGCGAACCGAGATCGTCGAGCGCCGACTCCGCGTCCCTCAGAAACGGCGCACCCGACGCGAAGGCCACGCCGTTTCCGGTCACCGTCGCAGTGGAATCGAAGGCGAAGCCCACCGTCATGTCCGTGAGAGTGAACGGAGCCCGGACTCCCACGCTGACCCAGTCAAGGACCCCCAGCTCGACGCCGAGCCCGAGTCGGCGTATCTGCGCCCGCATGGCCGAGAAGTCGAGCGCGCCGAACGAGAAGTCGTCCTCGGTTACGGGTTCGAAGCCAAGCGCATCCGCATCGTCATTGAGTTCCTGGATGAGAGCGAAGGGAGGGGGGAACATGCGGCGGGCGAGCGGACCGTCGAAGTGGGCGGCAAGCGGCTCGCGCTCCCCGTCGAGGACCCCCGCGCTCGAGCCGAGCGCGAACTGTTCGGACCAGTTCAGCAGCGTCGGCGCGACGGTGAGCCACAGCTTCCCCTGCCTCGGCAGCCGCGCGTCGCTGAACTGCCCGGCCAGATGGACGGGAGCCATGGCCGTGGAGAGGAGGGCGAGCAGGACCGGAACCGCGTGTCGGGTCGGCGGAAGCATCGCGCGAGTATAGCAGCCCGGGGCGCGATGGAGAACCTTCCGGCGGTAGCGTCCGTGTGGTCGCTCCATTAGGCTGTGCGAACTTCGGCGCCGTGGCCGAGCGGTTAGGCAGGGGCCTGCAAAGCCCCCTACTCCGGTTCGAATCCGGACGGCGCCTCTTTCTTCGGCTTTCCCTTGATATCTCCGGCAAAAACGGGAGGAGAACGGGTTGGCTCTCAGGCTGAAAGCGGAGCAGGCTCTCCTGCTCCTTCTCGTCTTTGTTCCCATCACGCTCGTTCTGGAGTACGTCGTCCACGCGTCTGCGACCACGCTCTTTCTTACCTCCGCGGTCGCGATCGTTCCCCTCGCCGGGATCATGGGGAAATCGACCGAGATGCTGGCCGAGCACGTGGGCGCCGGTCTCGGAGGACTGCTGAACGCGACATTCGGGAACGCCGCGGAGCTGATCATCGCCATCTTCGCGCTCAGAGCGGGCCTTTACGACCTCGTGAAGGCGTCGCTCACGGGGTCGATCATCGGAAACATCCTCCTCATCTTCGGGCTGAGCGCGCTGCTCGGGGGTCTGAAGTTCCGGACACAGACCTTCAACCGCACCGCGGCCAAGCTTGGCGCCACGCTCCTCCTGCTGAGCGCCGTCGGCCTCGTCATCCCGTCGCTGATGCACTATCTCCGGGACGGGACGGAGTCCGGGGGGGGAGCGGCGACGGCGGCAGGAGCCGGGTCGGGGTCGTTGAGCCTCGAGATCTCCGTCGTCCTCATCGTCTGTTACATCCTGTCGCTCGTCTTCGCGCTGCGGACGCACGCGGATCTCTACCAGGGGGCGTCGCCCGCCGGCGGCGAGACGCACGCGGCTCCCGCGTGGTCGAAGGGCAAGTCGTTCGCGGTCCTCGTCGGAGCGGCCGCGCTCGTGGGCTGGATGAGCGAGATCCTCGTCGGCGGGGCGGAGGAGGCGGCCCAGGCCCTGGGGATGACCGAGGTCTTCGTCGGCGTGATCGTCGTCGCTCTCGTCGGCAACGCGGCGGAGCATTCGACCGCCGTGCTCGTCGCGCTTCGGAACAAGATGGACCTGTCGATCCAGATCGCGGTGGGATCATCGCTCCAGATCGCGCTCCTCATCGCTCCACTCCTCGTCTTCCTCTCCTACGCGATCGGGCCGGAGCCGATGGACCTCGTCTTTTCGCCGCTCGAAGTCGTGGCGGTCGCGGTCTCCGTCCTCGTCGTGGGACAGATCGCCGACGACGGCAAAACGCACTGGATGGAGGGAGTCCTCCTCCTCGCCGTGTACGTCCTGCTCGGCCTCGCCTTCTTCAACCTCCCGGGCTAGCAGCCAAGCAACGTTTCGCCAACCGGGTGCGTCTCAGTGTTCCGGACCCGCGGAACTCTTGACGGCTTCGCGGGGTCGGGTCTGACGGGAGAACTGAAGCCGGGGCGGCGGATCACCCTCCTGTGGCAGGGACGATGTTGGGATGAAGTTGGATGTACCGAAGTGGTCGCGCGCGCCCCGGCCTCACCCCACGCCGGAGACCCCTTCCGGCCGGTCGCCGAGCGTCCCCATCGCCTGTCGTCGTAGTCGCACACCCCCGCATCACCCTTCGTGGCGATCCGCCTCGCGATCAGGGTCGTCCCGGCGACGCTCGAGGAGCTGTTCCGTGAACGCCTGTCGCTCCGCGATCTGTCCCACCTGGTCCTGGAGTTCGGAAAGCGTCTGGAGGAGGCGATCGTTTGCCGCCGGACCCGGCAAGGCCTCCCGTACCCCGCCGGCGAGCCGGTCCGCTCGGTCTCGCGTCGCCTGCTCGAGGAAGTAGGCCAGCTTGCGGGAGATCGGGAAGAGCACGACACCGCCGGTGATGATCAGCACGATCGTGGAGATGAACGTAAAGATGACGACCAGGTCCATGTCCATCCCGAGCCTCCTGGATCACAGGTGAGGGGTTGGGCCGACATCCGCCCGCGGCGCAGTACATGCCGTGGGCGGATACGGTGCTGACGCGAGAACGACGGTCTGAGTTTCGCGGGAGCGAACCCTGGTGGCCAGGCGTGACGGCCTCTCCCGGGTTGCGGGCGTGGCTTGTCGGCTCGTGAATCACCCCGCAGTGTGACGGACAGGTGACCCGGTTCCACCCGGGCGCCCGGAGCATTCCCGGCTACAGGAGGTGCGAGTGTCCGGACACGACGACGCGAATCACGAAACGGAGGCCTGCGGCATCCGGCGACGGGGGTTCTTGAAGGTGGCGGCGGCGGCGACGGCGGCAGGGACCCTGGATCCCCGGGCGCTGGTGGCCGCGACGGAGGCGCCCCCCGTTTCCCGCGCGCCGGTACGCGAGGGACGGTGGGAAGCTACGCAGGAGGAGGTCATCCAGCTCGGGAACGGGGAGCCGCCGGCCCTTCAGTTCCAGGCGTATCCGGGCGGGACGGGGGCGCTGCTGGAGAAGTACTGGCGCGCGGGAACGAATCCGTTCGAAAAGACCCCGATCGATGTCGAACCCTGGGAGGGGCCCGTGCCGTCCAACGAGGAGGAGATCGCGTTCCTCCCCGTGCACCGGCTGTCGGCCCTCGTGAAGGAGCGCCGGGTCTCGCCGACGGAACTGTTCGACATCTACATGGAGCGCATCAAGAGGTACGACCCCGTGCTGCTGTGCGCGGTGACGATTCTGGAGGACCGGGGCAGGGAAGAGGCGGAGCAGGCGGAAGCCGAGATCCGTGCGGGCGAATGGCGCGGCCCCCTGCACGGGATCCCCTACGGCCTGAAGGACCTCTTCTCGACCGTCGGGGCGCGCACGACGTGGGGCTCGGCCGCCTTCCAGACCCAGATGATCGAGGAGGATGCGGAGGTTGTGCGCCGGCTGAACGCGGCGGGCGCCGTGCTCATCGCGAAGCTCGCGACGGGAGAGTTCGCGCGAGGCGACCGCTGGTACCGCGGCCGGACGCTGAATCCGTGGAACCTCGCCTGGGGATCGAGCGGGTCTTCCGCGGGGCCGGGGTCGGCGACGGCGGCGGGCTGCGTCGCGTTCTCCATCGGGACCGAAACGCGCGGGTCGATCGTCTCCCCGAGCCGCCGCAACGGGCTGAGCGCCCTCCGCCCCACCTTCGGACGCGTGAGCCGCTACGGCGGCATGGTGCTCTCCTGGAGCATGGACAAGACGGGCCCCATGTGCCGCACGATCGAGGACTGCGCGCTCGTGTTCAACGAGATCCACGGCGCGGACGAGAAGGACCCCGCCTCAATCACGATGCCGTTCCGTTTCGAGCGGAATCCGGACCTGGGCGCGCTCTCGATCGGGTACACGGAAGACGCGCCGCACTCCTTCGTCGAGAAACTGGAGGAGCTCGGTGCGCGGCCGCGGCTCATGCGCGAGCTGCCCGCCCAGGCGGCGAGTTCGCTGGGCGCCGAGTCGTCGTCGGCCTTCGACTTCCACGTGGCCCCGGGCGGAGAACTGCCCCCGGTGCCGGAAGGGCTCAGCGAGACGCAGGAGCGCGACTTCACGCGGTTTCGCCGGGGGCGAGAGGGCCTCGCGATGGACTACGTGCACGCGCAGCGGCGGCGCCTCATCGTGATGAAGCGCATGGCCGAGGCGATGGAGGGCTTCGACATGTTCGCCACCGGCTCGGGTGAGGTGGGGCTCACGAACGAGACGGGACACCCCGCGGCGGTCGTCCAGTACGGCTTCGGCCCGCTCGGGCCCGAGGGCGAGGAGGCGGATCAGCCGCTCACGACGACCCTGATCGGCGATCTGTTCGCCGACGACAAGATCCTGAGTGTGGCGCACGCCTTCCAGGCGGCGACGGACTGGCACACGCGGCACCCCGCGCTCGATTGACGGGGGACCGCGACAGATGGAAGACAGAGGACGAAGGATGAACAGAATGCCCAAGCGCCTCCTGTGGGGCGTACTCCCGGTGTTCGTGGTCGGCGTGGCGCTTGCCGTGGCGGGCGTCCCGGGGTCGACGGCGGCCGAGTCGGACGCGGATCGCCTCGAGCGGCTCAGCGGCGCCCTGGACTCCTACGTGGAGGAGGGGGAGCTGGCCGGCGCCGTCGCCCTCGTCGCGCGCGGGGGCGAGGTCTCCTACCTGGAGGCGGTCGGCCACCGGGACGTCGCAGCCGGCGACCCCATGGAGACGGACGACATCTTCCGCATCGCCTCGCAGACGAAGGCGATCGTGAGCGTCGGCGTCATGATCCTGCAGGAGGAAGGGGATCTCCTGATCTCCGACCCGCTCGGCCGCTATCTGCCCGAGTACATGGAGACGACCGTCGCGGTCGCCGACGGGGCGGGGGGATACGACATCGTGCCCGCGAACCGGCCGATCACGATCCGGGACCTGCTCACGCACACCGCCGGGATCGGCTACGGGGGCGGTCCGGCGGCCGACCTGTGGGCGGAGGCCGACATCCAGGGCTGGTATTTTGCGCACCGCGACGAGCCGGTCCGGGAGACGGTACGGCGCATGGCCGCCCTCCCCATGGACGCGCAGCCGGGTGAGCGCTTCGTGTACGGCTACGCGACGGACATCCTCGGCGCCCTCGTCGAGGAAGTGTCGGGCGAGCCGCTGGACGACTTCCTCCGCACGCGGATCTTCGAGCCGCTGGGTATGATGGACACGCACTTCTACCTCCCGGAGGAGAAGCGTGATCGGCTGAGCGTCGTGTACTCGGCCTCCGAGGACGGACTCTCGCCCGCGCCCGACCCGGGCGGCATGGTCGGCCAGGGGGCATACGTCGATGGCCCGCGGACGAGCTTCTCCGGCGGGGCGGGGCTCCTCTCCACCGCGCACGACTACGCCCGCTTCCTGCAGATGATGCTGAACGGCGGCGAACTCGACGGCGCCCGCATTCTGTCGAGCAAGAGCGTCGACCTCATGACCGTCAACCACGTTGGGGACCGGTTCAACTGGGGCGGCGGCGTCGGCTTCGGCCTCGGGTTCAGCGTGCTGGCCGATCTCGGAGCGCGCGGAACTCCCGGCTCGGTGGGCGAGTACGGGTGGGGCGGGGCATACCACTCGACGTACTGGGTGGATCCCGCCGAGGATCTCGTCGTCGTCTACTTCACGCAGCTCATCCCGACGGGCGGCGTGGACGACCACGCGAAGCTGCGCACGCTGGTGTACCAGGCGCTCGACGAGATGCAATAGTCGCGCGCGGCCCGCTGTTGTAGATCTGAGGGCCGCGCTCGCGAGCCGGAGTGGCGGAACTGGCAGACGCGCCGGACTCAAAATCCGGTGGGAGCAATCCCTTGAGGGTTCGAGTCCCTCCTCCGGCATGACCCTTCGCCCTCGTTTCGCCGACGATGTCAGGCCCGTGACCCAGCCCACGATTCGAACTGTTGCCGTAGTCGGGGCCGGCGTCATCGGCCGGAGCTGGATCCGCGTATTCGCCCGGGCCGGTTGCGAGACGCGCGTCTTCGACCCCGACCCGGAGCAGTTGGCGCGCGCACTCGATTGGGCGCGGAACTCCGCGAACGAGGACGAGGCCCTCGGATTCATCGATTCCGGGGCCGCCGGGGAAGAGCGGGCGATCCGCTGCGACACGGTGCACGAGGCGCTGTCGGGCGCCGGATGGGTGCAGGAGAGCGGGCCGGAGACGCTCGCGGTCAAGCAGCGGATCTTCGCCGAACTGGACGCCGTGGCGGGTCCCGGCACGATTCTGGCCAGTTCGACTTCCGCTCACGACATGTCGCGGATTGCGGCCGGTCTCGCGGGTTCGGGTCGCTGCGTCGTCGCGCACCCCGTGAATCCGCCGCACGTCATCCCCGTCGTGGAAGTCCTTCCGGGGGAGGGCACGCGCCGCGAAGTGCTGACCGCCGCGCTCTCTTTCCTCGACAGCGTGGGTCAGTCTCCCGTGCAGATGAACCGCTACCTGTCCGGTTTCCTTCTCAACCGGCTTCAGGCCGCCCTGATCCGCGAGGCCGTCTTCCTGTACGGATCGGGCGCCGCCTCCGCGGACGCGATCGACACGGTGGTCCGCGAAGGACTGGGGCTGCGCTGGGCGCTGCTCGGGCCGTTCGGCACCGGCCACACGAACGCGGACGGCGGCGCGGGGGACTACTACGGGCGCTACGGCGACGCGTACCGCGAGATGTGGCGCGAGTTGGAGGCGGACCCCGAGTTCTCGGACCGCGTGATCGCTGGGATCCACGCCGAAACGGAGGGGATGTACGGAACATCCGCCACCGAACCCCTCTGCGCCTGGCGCGACCGGCTGGTGCGGCGGATCCGCGCGCTGAAGGAAGACGACCCTCCACCCTGCAGTTCGACGCCGGGGAGTCGGCGTTGACGCGCGGGCGTCGACTCGTTTCTCAAACGCCGGAGCGCGCGCGGGTGTCTATTCACTTGCGCCGACAAGGCACTACTGCGCCCACGAGCACCACCACAGTCAGGAGCCGCGAATCATGCTGAAGCGTGCGTTTCTCCCCGTCCTCTTCGCGACCACCGTCCTCCCGGCCCCGGCGGCCGCGCAGGAGGCCGTCGCCGATGAAGACTTCATGGCCGAGATGGAATGGCGTTCCATCGGCCCGGCGAACATGGCCGGGCGCGTCACGGACATCGAAGGCATTCCCGGCACCGCGACCTTCTTCATCGCGGGTGCGTCGAGCGGCATCTGGAAGACGACGAACAACGGGACGACCTTCCGGCCCGTCTTCGACAACGAGCGCGTCGTCTCGATGGGCGACCTCGCGATCGCGCCGAGCAACCCGGACATCGTGTGGGCCGGGACCGGCGAGGAAGACTCGCGCAACTCGATCTCGCCCGGAGGCGGCATCTACAAGTCCGTCGACGGCGGGCTCACCTGGGAGCTGAAGGGGCTCGAGGACACGCAGGCGATCGGCCGCATCGTCGTCCACCCGACGAAGGCCGACTGGGTGTACGTCGCCGCGCTCGGCCACCCGTGGGGAGACAACGAAGAGCGCGGGCTCTACCGCACGACGGACGGCGGCGACACGTGGGAGCGCGTGAACTTCGTCTCCGACAAGGCGGGCTTCGTGGACGTCGACATGCATCCGCAGAATCCGGACATCCTGTGGGCTACGAGCTGGGAGCGCGTGCGCGGTCCGTACTTCTTCAACAGCGGCGGCCCGGGGAGCGCGATCTGGAAGTCCACCGACGCCGGCGACACATGGGAGAAGGTGGAGGGCAACGGCCTGCCGGAGACCATGCTGGGGCGGCTCGAGATCGTCATCGCCCCGAGCTACCCGCAGGTGATGTACGCGATGGTCGAGGCGGAGGCCCCGGAGGAGGCGGATGAGAACGGGGACCGTCACGCCTCCGGCCTGTACCGCTCCGCCGACGGCGGCGCGACGTGGGAGTTCATGAACTCGAACAACTCGCGGCCCTTCTACTATTCGGGCGTCTGGGTGTCGCCGGACGATCCGGACTTCATCTACTGGTCTTCCCTCTTCTTCTCCCGGGACGGGGGCCGCACGGTGGGGAACCCGGCCCAGGGCGTGCACGTCGACTATCACGCACTGTGGTGGAATCCGATCAATCCGGACCACTTCATACTGGGCAACGACGGCGGGATCGCGATCACATGGGACCGGGGCGGCAACTTCGAGTTCCCCAACCGTATCCCGATGGGACAGTTCTATGCGGTCAGCTACAACATGGACACGCCCTATCGCGTGTGCGGCGGACTGCAGGACAACTATACGTGGTGCGGGCCGAGCGCCCGCGCCGGCGGCTCCATCGACAATCACATGTGGTATTCGATCGGGGGCGGCGACGGCTTCTACGCGCCGCAGGATCCGACGAACCCGGACATCGTGTTCGGGGAATCGCAGCAGGGGCGGATCTACTGGCGGAACACGCGCACGGGCGAGCGCCACCAGCTTCAGCACCCGGACTGGCGCGAGCGCACGCAGACGCTGCGCGACTCGATCGCGATCCTGACGGGCGACGACCCCGACAATCCCCCGGCCGGCAACGTGGCGCAGATCGACGAGTTGCAGGCCCTCGTCGCGCGGGACTCTGCATTATTCGACATGCGGTTCAACTGGAACACGCCGCTCGAACTGTCGCCCCACGACCCGCAGACGTTGTACATCGGGGCGAACCGGGTCCTGAAGTGGACCTACGACACGGATGAGATGACGCCGATCTCGGACGACCTCACCTACGCCGATCCGGAGAAGATCGAGATCGCGTACAACACGACGGGCGGCATCACGCCGGACGTCACGGGCGCGGAGAACTTCGCCACGATCGTCTCGCTCGCCGAGTCGAAGCTCAACGAAGGCGAACTCTACGCGGGGACGGACGACGGCCGCGTGTGGCGGACGCCCGAGGGCGCGGAGTGGATCGAACTCACGGATCGCTTCGACGGCGTTCCGGAGGGGACGTACGTGAGCCGGATCGAGCCCTCGAGCCATGACCCGAACCGCTTCTACGTGACGTTCGACAACCACCGGCGTGACGACTACGCGCCGTACGTCTACGTGACGGATGACGCCGGGGAGACCTTCCGCTCGATCTCGTCGAACCTTCCGACCGGGGCGCCGGACTTCGTGCACGTGGTCCGGGAAGACCCGGTGAACCCGGATCTCCTCTTCGTGGGGACGGACGTGGGGGCCTACGTGTCCACCGACCGGGGCGGCTCGTGGTCGCGCTTCATGAACGGCTTGCCCACGGTGCCCGTACACGATCTGAAGATCCATCCGCGCGAGAGCGAGATCATCGCGGGAACGCACGGGCGCTCCATCTTCGTGGCGGACATCTCGCTCCTGCAGCAACTCGACGGCGGGCGCCTGCCGGAGGCGGTGACGGTGTTCCAGCCGAAGACGGCGATCCAGTTCGGGGACGCGCCGGTGGGCGGCGAGTTCATCGCGCAGAGCACCTTCCAGGGCGATGCCGGCCGCTACGGGGCCGAGATCTCCTACTACGTCCCGGAGGATGTTGCGGAAGCGCTCGCCGAGGCCGCCGAGGAAGAGGCTGAAGAAGAGGCCGAGGAAGAGGCTGAAGAGACCGAGGAGGAGGCCGAAGAGGAGGCTGCGGGCGCGGCGGCGGCCCCTGCCTTTGCGATGCCCGCGGGCATGGCGGGCATGGTGGCCGCGCGAGGCGGCAACCGCCCCCAGGCCTCCATCGCGATCCTGAACGCGGCGGGCGACACGGTGCAGACGCTGAACGGCTCGGCCTCGGCCGGGGTGCAGCGCGTGCGGTGGACGTTCAACCGGCGGAGCGCGCCACAGGAGCCGTCACCCGCGGATCGGCTGGACAGCCTTCGCACGGCGCGGCTCTACCAGACGGTGGGGGACTCGCTGGTCGAGCACGAAGGGATCGCGCGGGAGACGATGGACCAGGTGCTCGAAATGATGCAGGGCGGTAACCAGGGCGCCATCATCCGCATGTTCACCGGTGGCGGGGGCGGTGGAGGCGGCGCGGGCGCCAGCTGGCAGGAGCGGCCGGCCGAGCGCTATCCGCCGCCCGGCCGGGCGGGGCAGGGCGGAGGCCGGGGAGGAGGCCGCACCGCGGCCATGGCTGCCGCCGCGGCCGCCCAGAGCGGCGCCGACCCGGCGGCCATGCGCGAGGTCTTCCAGCAGGTGGGCGAGGCCATCCGGGAGCGGGGCGGCATGTCGGTTTTCCGCCGGTTCTTCGGCGGCGGCCGGGGGGGCCTGGCCGATCCCGGCACCTACACGGTGGCGATCACGATTGGCGACGAAACCCATACGATCCCGCTGGAGGTTGTGCGAAAGGAAGGCTTCGGGTTCTGGGATGAGCCCGATCGAGATAACGACCGCTAGCAGTCCGTGGCTCCCGTGGCCCGCCGGAGCGGCAAACGTTCGCCGCTCCGGCGGTGTCGCATGGCTCGATAGCCTTCAGCGGGGACGAGCGTGGGCTCCGGAGATCGGGACGGGCGGAAGATGATGAACAGCGAGGGGAACGGCGCGTCGATCCTGGAGAAGATCCGGAAGCGGCGCATGGTGCAGATCGCGCTCGTGTACGTGGGCGCGGCCTGGCTCGGCGTGGAGATCACCGACTTCATCGTCGGGACCTACGCATTCTCGAGGAAGATCCTCGACACGGTCGTCTTCCTCGCCATCCTCGGATTCCCCGCATTTCTCGTCATCGGCTGGTTTCACGGTGAACGCGGCCCCCAGCGGATTCGCCGTGCGGAAGCCTGGCTCCTGCTCACGCTGGCCTCCCTGGGCGCGATCGGCACCTATCGGATCGCGACCGCAGTACCGGCGCAGGCCGGAAGCGTGGAGACAGCGGCGCCCGCCGCGGCCGCGGACGGGGCGGATGTCGGCGGCGAGGCGCTGAGTTTCGCGGGTTTGGTTCCCGACCTGGGCCCGAACTCGCTCGCGGTCCTGCCCTTCCGGAACAACGTGCCCGATCCGGAACTGGAATGGCTCGGCTCGGGTCTCGCCGACCTGCTCACGACGAACCTGGCGCAACTCCCCGGTCTGCGTGTTGTCGGCCGACAGAGCCTCTACGACCTCCTCATGGAGGGCGGGGTCTCCGAGGAGGAGGAAATCCCGGAGGCGCTGGCGCTGACCGTGGCGCGCGGAAGCGGCGCCCGCATGCTGCTTTGGGGCAGCGTAACGGGGTCGCCGGAGGACATGCGCATCGACGCACAGTTGATCGAACTCGAGAACGGGACCATCGCGTCGGCGGACTTCGCCCGGGGCGCCGATGTGTTCGAACTCGTGGACACGCTGACCGTGCGGCTCGCGGCCAACCTCTCAGGCACGCCACCGCCGGGCGAGGTCGTTCGCATCAGCCACCTCGGCACGCGGAACCTGGAGGCCCTGGCCGCCTTTCACCGAGGCAACGCGCTGCACCGCGCCGGCAACCCGGAAGAGGCCGAGGCGCACTACGAGCGAGCCGCGACCCTCGACAGCGCGTTCGCGCTCCCGTTCCTCACGGCGGTCGGCGCGTTCGGGGAGGGAGAGGCGGTATCGCCGGATGCCGAGCGCACCGAGGCCGAACCACGCCGCCGCGAATGGCGGGAGCGCGGCCACGCACAGCTCATCCGGCGGCTCCCCGAGGACGTGCGGGAGCAGCTGGCAAACCTGCGCGGGGAAGAACTGCGGGCGGCGATCGACTCTCTGATGGACGGCGCCATTTCCGGCGTCCGCCTCCTCGTCACGGAACGAAGATCCGGGCGGGGCGAGCCGCCTGAAGAGCCGCCCCCGCGCCGGGATCCTCCGCCTCCCCGCTGAACGCGGGATGAGCCGGCGGCGCTGGACGTTCGGCGTCCTGCGGGCCATGTTTCAACGAAGCATGGGCGGGCGCCGCCTCCCCGCGGCGGCGGCGTCCTCGGAACACCAGGGAGGCCACATGAAGCGAAGGGCGTTTCTTCGAACCGGACTCACGGGTGCCGGCGTCGCCGGCATCGCCGCCGCACCCCTTGCCGCACCCCTCGCGGGCGCGACGGCGGCGCGCGGCCTCGACACCATCTTCAACCCCCGCCGACCGGGACGTGACTACAACGGGCCCGTCCGGTTGAGTTCGAACGAGAACCCGCTCGGCATTGCCCCGTCGGCGCGGCAGGCGATCGTCGACGGGCTCGACGAGGCGAACCGCTATCCCGGCGCGACCGGCGAACTCGTGCGCGAGGCGCTCGTGGCGCGACTCGGCGTCAAGCCCGGCCAGCTCTTCTTCGGCTCCGGCTCGACCGAGATCCTGCGCATCGCGTCGGCGGCCTGGGCGGCGGACGGTGGCCGCCTCATCTACGCGGAGCCGACGTACGAGGACGTCCCCAGGTACTCGCAGCCGTTCGCCTACGATCACGTCACCGTGCCGCTCACGAGCGACTACGCGCACGACATCGACCGCATGCGCCAAGAGGTCGCGAAGTCGTCCGCGCCCAGCGTGATCTACTTCTGCAACCCGAACAACCCCACCGGCACGCTCACCGCGACCAGGCCGATCATGGACTGGATCCGGGACGAGGGCGAGCAGCACCTCTTCCTCGTCGACGAGGCGTACTTCGAACTCGCGGACGATCCGGGCTACGAGACGTTCGTCCCGCTCATCGAGCGCCATCCGAACCTGATCGTCGCCCGCACCTTCTCGAAGGTGTACGCGATGGCCGGGATCCGGCTCGGCTACGGGATCGCGCACGAGGCCACCGTCCAGCGCGTCCTCCCGTTTGCGACGCGGAACGCGCCCAACCACGTCGCTGGCGTGGCCGCCGTCGCCTCGCTCGCCGACGACGAGTTCTTCGCGAAGAGCGTGAAGACGAACGACGAAGCGAAGGCGATCATGTACGACGCCCTTGCCCAACTCGACATCGAAGTCCTGCCGAGCCACACGAACTTCGTCATGCACCGGATCAAGGGCGAACTCGCGACCTACAACGAGCGCATGTTCGAGGCCGGGTTCAACGTGGGCCGCCCGTTCCCGCCGATGACGGACTGGAGCCGGCTCTCGATGGGCCTCCCGTCGGACATGGAGAAGCTCGCCGAGGTCATGACCGACTTCCGCAAGAAGGACTGGATCTGACGTACGGGGAGGGCGGCATCGCGCGATGCCGCCCTCCCGCCGTTTGGATCGGCGCGCCGCATCCCCTTACGCTCTCGCCCCTCTACGCCTCTCTCCGTTCTACTATTGAATTAGTTGATCGAGGGCGCCCGCCCGTCTAAGCTCCCCCCGGGGTGATGTGGCCGGGTCCGCGGGCCGTACAACGGTCGGCACACGTTCCCGTGTCAAAGTCTCGATCTCTGATGGTTGATAGCCGGTTGACAGTCTTGCGATAGATTGAGCTTGCCGCGGCCACTCCGACTGGTCGACGACGCGAACCGAACACAGCGGTGCGAGGCTTATGAAGGCACGTCATTGGGTCACGTTGATCGTCCTGCTCGTCGCGGGCGCGGCCGTCGTGGGCATCTTCATGCGGCTGAACGAGGACGGGGAGGACGAGCCGCAGAGCTTCGGCGACGCCGCGGCCGATTCCGTGGCCGAGGCCGTGCGGGGGACAGCCTCGGCGGCGGCCTTCGCGACGGACATTTTCCTTCCCGTCGAAGGGGCCGTGATCCAGCGCGACACGTTCGTGCTATGGGTCACCGCGAGCGGGCGGGCCGCGTCTCTGCGCAGGGCGGCGCTCCACTCGGAAGTCGACGGGCCGGTGACCGCGGTGCCGGTACAGGAGGGCGTGCAGGTGCAGGCGGGCCAGCTCCTGGCGCGGATCGACCCGGCGCTCTACGAACTCCGGGCGCAGCGGGCGGAAGCCGGCGTGGCGCGCGCGCAAGCGGAGTATCTCGACCGGGTGCTCTTCGATGACGAGTTGCCGGATTCGGTCCGGCTGGCCCGCGCCGAACAGGCCCGCATTCGGGTGAGCCTCCCGGACTATGAGGCGCAACTCGCGGAAGCGCGCTACGAACTTGGAAAGACGCGGATCGTCGCCCCCTTCGCCGGGCTGGTGGCGAACCTCGGCGTGGCGCACGGCAGCCGGGTCCGGTCGGGCGATTCGATCGCGACCATCGTCGACCTTTCCGAGATCGATATCGACGCCGAGGTCCTGCATTCCGAACTCCCGCTCGTGGAGGTGGGACGGGTGGCGACGGCCACGTTCCCCGCGCTGCGGGGAGAGATCTTCGAGGGGCGGGTGGTGAGCGTGAATCCGCTGGTCGATCCCGAGACGCAGACGGCGCGGGTCACGGTGCGCCTGTCGAATCCCGAGGCTCGAATCGTGCCGGGCATGCCGGGGAACGTGCGGATCGCCGGCCGTCAGCTCGCGGACCGGACGTTCGTGCCGAAGGAAGCGGTCGTCGAGCGGAGCCGGCGCCAGGTCGTGTTCGTCTTCGAGCCGGGAGCCCCGGGTTCGGAGACGGGACGCGCCCAGTGGGAGTACGTGACGCTCGGCCTTGAGAACGACACGCAGGTCGAGATCATCCCCAACCCGGAGGGAGATGACACCTTCGTGCCCGCGGGCGGCGAAGTCGTGCTCGTCGACGGCCACGCCACCCTCACGCACGACGCCCAGGTGCGGATCGAGAACCACAACGACCTGGCTACGCCAGCGGAACCCGCCCCGGACGACACGCCGAACGGCTCCACGGGCGGTTCGCGGTGAGGCGCGGAGCCGGAGGGCGCCGGCCCCGGTTTCGCAGGGCGGGGGCGCTCGCCGCCGCCCTGGCGGTCGGAGGTCTCACCGCCCCGACGCCCTCCGTTGCTCAGCGTCCGGCGCTCCCGGACACGATCGACATCACGAGAGCGATTCGGATCGCCCTCACCGAGAGCCCGGTCCTGCGGATATCCCGGACGCAGGCGGATCGGGCGGGCGCCGACCGATTGGCTGCCTGGGGAGCGTTCCTCCCCACGGCCAGCGTGAACGCCGACCTCGGTCGGTCGAGTTTCTCGCGGACTACGTTCGTCGGCGAGGAGGGTTTGTCGGAGACGCTTCCGGGGGTCCTCACGTCTTCGAGCCAGAACGCGAGGCAGACGCTGGGCCTGAGCTGGGTCGTCCTGGATCGCGGACGGCGTTTCTCCGAGATCTCGCGGTCCGCGGCAAGTCTTCGCGCCGCGCAGCGATACTACGACGACCGGCAGCGCGAGGTGGTGCTTGCGGTGCGCCGCGATTTCCTCGAGGCCCTGCGGCGACAGGAACTGCTGGAACTCACGCGAACTCAGATCGCGGACCGGGAACTCGAACTCGAGATCGCCAGCCGGCGGTACGAGATCGCGGCGGTGGAACGAACGGATCTGCTCGCCGCGGAGGGGAACCTGTTGAACGCGCGGATTGCCCTCGCCGCCGAAGAAAACCAGTTGCGCGCCGGGCTGCGCCAACTCGTGGTATCGATGGGTCTGCCGCCCGACACCGGCGACGGCCTCGTGCTCACGGGCGACGACGGCATGCCCGAGGGCATCCCGGATATCGACCTCGTTGTTCAGACCGCCGTGACCTCCGATCCGGAACTTGCGGCGCTCGACGCGGAGCGCGCCGCGGCCGCCGCGTCGTTGTGGACCGCCCGCGCCCGCTACCTGCCGCAGGTCAGCGTGAATCTGGGATGGAGCCGTAGCGAGAACTTCGGTCCCGAGGACTCGTTCTGGCAGTTCGACCCGGGCGACACGAGTCACGGTTTCAGTATCACGGCATCCTGGAGCCTCTTCGACGGCTTCCAGCGTGAACGGGAGAACGCCCAGGCGTCTGCCGCCAGGCGGCAGGCCGAGGAGGATCTACGACGTCGGCGGCTGGAGATCGAGCGCGATGTGCGGCGGTTCGGCGACGACATTTCACAGTTGGCTCAGACGCTGGATCTGCTCGAGCGCGTGTACGCGATCTCGCGCGAGCGTCTCGAGATGCAGCAGGAGCGTTACCGGCTCGGGACCGTGAGCTTCACGGAGCTCCAGCAGGCGATCGACGCGGTGCAGCGGGCCGAGACCGATCTGATCCAGCGGCAGTACGATTACCGGATCACGTGGTCCAGTCTCGCCGAGTACCTCGAGAGCGGGCCCGGCAGCCCATGACCGAACGCCGCCGCATGCAGGTCGCCTGACCGTGGCGCTCCCCGACATCTCGCTTCGACGGCCGGTGGCGACGGCGATGCTCTATGTGGGCATCGGCGTGCTGGGTGTGGTGTCGTTTCTCCGTCTGCCGATCGATCTTCTGCCGGACGTCGCCTTCCCGACGCTCTCCGTGTGGACGACGTATTCGGACGCGGGGCCCGCGGAGGTCGAGCGCTTCATCACGGAACCCATCGAGCAGCGGCTGTACTCGATCCCCGGGGCGCGAAGCATCTCCTCGCGTTCGCGGGAGGGGCAATCGCTCGTGCAGCTCCAGTTCGCGTGGGGCACGGACATGGAGTTCGCGACCCTTCACACGCGGGAGAAGCTGGACAACCTGTCCGACCTCCTCCCCGATGGCTCGGAGCGGCCCACGATTCTGAGATCGGATCCGACGAGCGATCCGATCATGACCCTCGCCGTGAGCGGGGCGGACCTGCGGAACCTGCGGGATCTCTCCGAGGTCGTCTTCAAGCGCCGCCTGGAGCAGTTGGACGGCGTGTCGCTGGCGGGGCTTACGGGCGGGCCCGAGCGGGAGCTGCGGGTCATCGTGGACCCGGAATACCTCGATGTGCACGAGGTCTCGCTCAGCGAGATCTCGAACGCGCTCGACCAGGCGAACTACAATGCGCCCGGCGGCACGATCCAGCGGGGCCGGTTCGAGTACAGCCTGCGCACGCTGGGACAGTTCCGGGAGGTCGATGAACTGCTCGACGTCGTCATCGCGCGGCCGCGCGGGGTCGGGGCCCGTCCCGTGCGGCTGGCCGACGTCGCGACGGTCGTCGACACGATCGCGGACCTCGAGACGATCGCACGCTTCAACGGGGAGCCCGCGATCGGGCTGCAGGTGTTCAAGGAGGCGGGGACGAACACGGTCCGCGTGGCGGACGGCGTGCGCGAGACGCTGGATCAACTGCGGGAGGAATTCCCGGGAATATCGATCGAGATCGCCTCCAGCCAGGCGGCGTTCATACGGGACGCGATCTCGAACGTGGTCTCCGCCCTGCTGCTGGGCGGGGCGCTGGCTTTCCTCGTCCTCTTTCTCTTCCTGCGCGATCCGAGGTATCCGCTCGCGATCGGGCTCGCCATCCCGATCTCGGTCATGGCTGCCTTCGCGCTCTGCTACGCATTCGACGTCAGCCTCAACATCATGTCCCTCGGCGGCCTCGCGCTCGGGGTCGGACTGCTCGTCGACAACTCCATCGTGGTGCTCGAGAACATCTTCCGGCACCGCGAGGAATCAGGCGGGAGCGGGCGGGAGTCGGCCGGGCGGGGCGCCCGGGAAGTGGCCGCGGCGATCACGGCGTCGACGCTCACCACGATCGCCGTGTTCGGTCCGGTGCTGTATGTCGAGGGCGTGGCGGGCGCGCTCTTCGGCGACCTTTCGCTTGCAGTGACGTTTTCGCTCCTCGCCTCGCTGCTCGTGGCGCTCACGCTGCTTCCGGTGCTCGCCGCGCAGGTGGCCCGCGGGAAGCGCGGAGTGGAAGCCGCGGGCTCTGCCGGCGAAGTGCCGCCTTCGGGGCGGCTCGAAGCGCCGGAAGCCGAGCGGCCGGGACGCGTGCGACGGTTCGCCCGCGCCGTGCGTCGGGGTGCCGTCGGGGGCGTGCAAGGGGTCGGGGGCGCGATCGCCTACGTGGGGCGCTCGGTCCGGCTCACGGGCGTCGATGTCGCGACCGGCGGCGGCAGGATCCTGGGCCGGCTCTTCGGTCCCTTCCTGCGGGCCTTCGAGCGCGCGTTCCTCCGTTTCGCGGGCCGGTACGAGCGGACGCTCGAATGGGCGCTGGCGCACCGGTTGGAGGTGCTCGCGATCGCCGTCGTCGCCCTGGCCGGCGCCGTCATGCTCGCCGGATCTCTCCCGCGGGGCCTCATGCCGCGCGTCGACGAGCGGCAGTTCTGGGTCGAACTCAACCTCCCGCAGGGGACGCCGATCAGGACGACGGACGAGGCGGCCGGGGACGTGGAGCGGCTCCTGCTCGGCATGGCGGACGTCTCGGGCGTCTTCACCCGGGTGGGCCGCAGCCGGGGCAGCGAACTCGCCGCGCGCGACCTGACCGGACTCAACAACGCGGCGCTCGATGTCCAGCTCGCCGGGTCGTCGCGGCCGACGCGCGACGCGATCGCCGAACTGCGCGAGCGGCTCGCGGGGAGCGAGCTGGATCCGGCCTTCGTGACGATCGAGACCGGGCGGGCAACCTCGCTCGGCAGGGCGCTGGCGGTCGGGGAGGCGGACCTCGCGGTGAAGGTGCAGAGCGGGGAACTGGATGAGCTCGTGCCGGTCGCCGAGGCGATCGAGACCCGGCTCGAGGGCGTCTCGACGCTGGCCGATGTCCGGCTGGACTTCCTTCGTACCCAGCCGGAACTCGTCATCGAAGTCAATCGGGAGGTGGCGGCCCGCCACCAGATCACGGTGACTTCGGTCGCGACGGCGATCGAGGACTACCTCCGGGGGTCGGAGACGAACAACGCGTACTCGGTATTCGCCGACAAGGTCGACATCCGCGTCACGATCCCGGAGACGGCCCGGCGGGAACTCGACAGGGTGCTTGCGCTTCGGCTGCAGGGCGTGCCGATCGGGGAACTCGTGACGGTTCGGCAGGGGTTCGGCCCGGTCGAAATCCGGCGGGAGGATCAGAACCGCACGATCCAGGTGCTCGCGGACGTGGCCGAGGGCGGGCTCCGGACGTCGGTCCGGGAGGTGGAGGCCGCGATCGCGGACATCCCGCGGCCGGCCCTCACGACCGTGCGCGTCGGCGGCGAGAACGAGGAGATGCAGGACAGCTTTCGCTCGCTCACCTTCGCCTTCGCGCTCGCGCTGGCCCTCGTCTTCCTCATCATGGCCGCCCAGTTCGAGTCGCTCGTGCAGCCGCTCGTCGTCCTGACCGCGGTGCCGCTGGCGGCGATCGGGGCGGTCACCGCGCTCTGGATCGCCGGGGACGGCCTCAACGCGATGAGCGGCATCGGGCTCGTGATCCTCATCGGCATCGTCGTCAACGACGCCATCGTGAAGGTCGACTTCATCAACCAGCGGAGGCGGGCGGGGCTGCCGAAGCGGTCGGCGATCCTTGAAGCGGGCCGGCTGAGGCTCCGTCCCATCGTGATGACGACGATCACGACCGTGGTCGGGCTGCTCCCGCTCGCCGCAGGGCTGGGGGCCGGGGCCGACCTCCGCGCCCCCCTGGCCGTCGCGGTGATCGGCGGCCTCATCTCCGCGACCTTCCTCACGCTGATCGTCGTGCCGGTCGTATATTCGGTTCTGGTCGAGCCATCCGTGTCCGTGGGGCCCGACCCGGGCCCGCAGCCCGAGCGCCGCGATCCGGCCGCGCTCCAGCCGACGCCGGGATACGGCCTCGGCGGCCGCTCCGGGCCGGCGGCTCCGGGCATGGCGCGGGGGAGCGTGGAACCATGATCGATCTGGCCATCCGCCGGCCGGTGGCGACCGCCGCCATCTACATCGCGCTCTTCGCGCTCGGCGTGACGAGCTTCCGGCTCATTCCGGTCGAGGATCTGCCCGAGGTCGAGTTCCCCCGTCTCACAGTCTCCGCCACGTGGAACGGCGCCTCTCCCGAGGCGCTGGAAGCGTTCGTGACCGCGCCGCTCGAAACCGTCATCCAGCAGGTCGGCGGCGTGGAGAGGGTCGTCTCGGAATCCTCCGCCGATCCACGCGGGACGGGGTCCAGCGCCCGCATCGAAGTCGAATTCGAGCGCGATACGCGCATGGAGTTCGCCCGCCTCGAGCTCGGCGAACGGATCAACTCGATCCGGGACGAGTTGCCCGAGGGCGTGGTGCCCCTCCTCTCCGAGTACGTCCCGCAGGAATTTGCCGAGGAAGAGGAGCGGCTGCTCAGCTTCTCCCTCACCGGCCCCTACACGTTCGCGCGCCTGGGAGAGATCGCCGAGGAGGAGATCGCGCCCTTCGTGCGGGGGCTGCCGGGCGTGTCCGCGGTGGACGTGCGGGGGGCCGAGCGCCGCGAAATCGCGGTCGAGCTCGACCGGGGCCGGCTGGAGGCGCTCGGGCTGCGGCCCGAGGACGTCAGCCGGCGGATCGCCGAGCTCTCCGAGCCGAACGCTCCGGGATCGGTCGAACTCGATGGGCGGCAGTTTGCCATCGCCGTTCGCACCCGGGCGCTCGAGGTGTCCGACATCGCGGACATGATCGTTCTCACGCGGCCGGATGGACCCGTCCGCGTGGGCGATCTGGGGCACGTGCGCGACCAGACGGAAGACCCGCTGTTCTTCTGGCGCATCAACTCGCAGCCCACGATCTCGATCAGTGTGTACCGCCAGTCGGGCACGAACGTGATCCAGATCGCGGACGACGTGAAGGCCGCGATGACCGAGCTGGGCTCCACGCTTCCGGCGGGCGTGGGCCTCGAGTTGCTGCAGGATCAGAGCGAGAACATCCGTGAGCAGCTCACGGAACTTCGGCTCCGCGCCATCGCCGCCGCCATCGTGATCTTCATCGTGCTCACGCTCTTCCTGCGGTCGCTCGGCGCCGTCCTCGTCGTGTTCGCCACGATCGGGTTCAGCGTCCTGACGGCGGTGAATTTCCTTTACATCGGCGGGTTCTCGCTCAACCTGCTCACGCTGTGGGGACTCGCGTGGGGGTTCGGCCTCGTCGTGGACAACGGCATCGTCGTGCTCGAAAACGTGGAGCGTCATCGCCGGGCGGGGGCGGACCCATCCGATGCCGCGAGCCGCGGGGCGCGCCAGGTCGTCCTGCCGGTCCTCGCGGCGACGCTGACGACCGCGATCGTGCTCGTCCCCTTCCTCTTCCTGCAGGGGGAGCTGCGGGTCTACTACCTGCCGCTCACGTTCGCCGTGGGCTTCTCGATCATCGCGAGCCTCTTCGTGGCGTTCACCTTCGTTCCGGCTCTCGCGTCGCGCATCTCCCGCATGCGGGATTCCTCCGGGGCCGTGGTCGATCCGGGCTTGACGACGGGGGACGCCGCAAAAGCGCCGATCCGGCCGTCCGAACCGTTCTACATCATGGGATACCGGTCGCTCCTCGGGTTCGCGCTCCGGCACCCCGTCCTGGTCGCGCTCGTCTGCCTCGGGAGCCTCGCCGGGAGCTGGTATCTGTTCGACGAACATGTGAGCACGGGGAGGTACTGGAGCGGATTCGGCGGGAGCGACAGCTATATCACGATCACGATCAGCTTCCCGCGCGGCGCGGGGCTGGAGCGCACGGACGAACTCGCGCGTTCCTTCGAGGCGAAGCTTGCCACCATCGCTGAAGTGGAACGCTTCGAGGCGCAGGTTCGGCCCAACTACGCCTTCATGCGCGCGCAATTCCCCGACGAACTCGAGCACACATCCATCCCGGTGGCCATCAAGGACCAGATGACGGCCTACAGCTACGGGTTCTCGGGCGTCGACGTCTTCGTGCGGGGGTTCGGTCCGAGCTTCTACGGCGGCGGCTCGAGCCCGCCCAACTACAGTCTCCAGGTGCTCGGGTACAACTACCTGACGGTGCAGGAGATCGCCGAGGAGATTGCGTCGCGTCTGACGCGATTCGCTCGGATCCGTGACGTGGACCCGAACGCGAACAGCAACTGGTATCAGCGCGACCGGGAATTCGAGTACTACGTGGAGCCGGACCGGGAGGCGCTGGCGGCGTACAACCTCCCGGTGCAGCAGTTGCTCAACTACGTGTCCAGCAACATTCAGGGTCGGCCGTTCGGGAGCCGGATCCGGGTGGGCGGCGAGGAGGTGCGGTACGCCGTCAAGGTGGACGGGTACCGCGAGTTCGACTTCCACGATCTGAGCGATCTCCGCGTGCCGATCTCTTCCCGCGAGGAACTCCGGCTCGCCAACGTCGCGGAGGTGGGGCGGCGGCAGGTTCTGGCCAGCATCCGACGCGAAGACCAGCAGTACGAGCGGACCGTGGCCTGGGAGTTCCGGGGACCGGTGAGGTTCGGCGACCTCGTCCGCGACGCGGTGGTGGACGCGATGGAACTCCCGCCGGGGTACCGGATCGAGAAGTCGCGTTACGGGGGCTGGACGACCGAGGAGACGACGCAAATGTGGGTCGTGCTCGCCTTCTCCATCCTCCTCATCTACATGGTGACGGCGGGTCTGTTCGAGTCGCTCCTGGCGCCGTTCGTCGTGCTCTTCTCGCTGCCCTTCGCCCTCATCGGCGTCTTCCTCATCTTCTTCTACACCGACGCCACGTTCACCCGCACCGCGTTCATCGGCACGATCATGATGGGCGGCATCGTGGTGAACAACGCCATCCTTGTGGTCTACCATATCGGCGAAGTGCGCAAACGCATGCCGACGGCCGCGGCGATCGTACAGGGGACGCTGGAGCGCGTGCGCCCCATCCTCATGACGACGCTCACGACGGTGTTCGGACTCCTGCCGCTCGTTCTGTTCGCCCCGTCCCAGGATCAGAACATCTGGAACGCCCTCGCGCTCGCGACCATCGGCGGGTTGATTTCGAGTACGTTGTTCGTGCTCGTCGCAATTCCGGTCGCATATCGTTACATCGTGGCACGCCGTATCTGACGGCACGCCCGCCGGGAGGCCGTGGCAGCGGTCCGCCGGGGCGCACTCAAACACACAAGAAGCTGACGGGGGTCGAGATGGTACGGTCGCGTCTATCCAGGTCCGGTTTCAGGCCGGGTTGGCTGCTCCTCGGGTGTCTGCTGGCGGTGACCGCCTGCGAACGGGGCGGAGGGCCGAGCGAATTCCTCGGGGACCCGGCTTCTGCAGAGGTGAACATGACGGCACCGGAGACTTTTCGGGCGCGCTTCGAGACTTCGAAGGGCACGTTCGTGGTGGAGGCGCACCGCCAGTGGGCCCCCAACGGCGTGGACCGCTTCTACAACCTGGTGGAGAACGGGTTCTTCGACGACGTGCGGTTCTTCCGCGTGATCGCCGGCTTCATGGCGCAGTTCGGGATCAATGGAAATCCGGAGATCCAGAGCGCGTGGCGGGACGCGAACATCCAGGACGATCCGGTGGTCGTCGGCAATACGCGCGGGAGAATAAGCTTCGCGCAGACGTCCATGCCGAACAGCCGGAGCACGCAGCTCTTCATCAACTTCGGCGACAACTCGCGCCTCGATGGGATGGGATTCGCCGCCATCGGCGAGGTCATTGAAGGCATGGACGTGGTGGACGCACTGTATTCCGAGTACGGGGAGGGTGCGCCGGGCGGAAGCGGGCCGAGCCAGGGGCGTATTCAGGACGAGGGGAACGCCTACCTGCAGGCAGAGTTCGCTGAACTGGACTACATCGAGCGGGCCACGATCACCGGTGGGAACTAGCCGGACGGCCAGCAAGGCGGGAACGCCGGCAGCGATCGTACTCGCAGCCATGGCGTTATTGCCGCCCGCGGACGCCACGGGCCAGGAGGCGCGGCCGGCCGGCGGGGAGCGGCCCCGAGCGCGGGAGGCGGGCGTCCTCATCGGGCGCCTGCCGGCGGGGCCGCTGAATGCGATCACGGACGTGCCCGGGGTGCGGGTCGGCCACCGCACGGTGTGGGAGGGCGACTCGATCCGCACGGGGGTCACGGCGATTCTCCCCCACGGCGACAACGTCTTTGAGCGGCGGGTGCGGGCGGCGATCGCGGTCGGGAACGGCTTCGGGAAGCTCGTGGGACTGAGCCAGGTCAACGAGCTCGGCGAACTCGAGACGCCGATCCTCCTCACCGGGACGCTGAGTGTGTTCCGCGCGGCCGACGCCCTCCTCGACACGCTCCTGTCGCTCCCCGCGAACCGCGACGTGCGGTCGATGAACCCGGTCGTCGGCGAGACGAACGACGGGTACCTGAGCGACATCCGCGTCCGCCCGATCCGGCCCGAGCACGTGCGCGAAGCGCTGCGGACCGCGGCGAGCGGCCCGGTGGAGGAGGGGACGGTCGGGGCGGGGACAGGGACGATCGCCTTCGGCTGGAAGGGCGGCATCGGGACCTCCTCCCGGCGGGTCGAGATCGGCGGGCGGGTCGTGACCGTCGGCGTGCTCGTGCAGAGCAACTTCGGCGGCTCGCTGCGGATCGACGGCGTGAGGGTTGGAGAGAAGCTCGCCGCGGCCGGTCTGCGTGGAGCGCGCGCCGAGGGGGATGGCGACGGTTCCGTGATGATCGTGATCGCGACGGACTTGCCGCTGGCCCACCGCGAACTCGACCGGGTGGCCGACCGCTCGTTCATGGGGCTCGCCCGCGCCGGGTCGTACATGTCGCACGGTTCCGGCGACTACGCGATCGCCTTCTCGACGGGCGAGGAGCCCGCGGTCAGGGACGGGCGTGCCCTGTCGCGCGTCTTCGAGGCGGTGGTCGAAGCGACGGATGAAGCCGTCATCAACTCGCTGTTCAAGGCGATGTCCGTGACGGGCCACGGGGGACGGTCGGTCGAATCTCTCCCGCTCGAACCCACGCTGGACTTGCTCCGCGAGGCGGGCGTTCTAGGGACCCCGCGGTGAAATCGCTGATTCCCGCGTCCGCGCAGCTACCGCTGCCCCGGGCGCGCTTCATCATCGAAGGGGATCCCGACCCGGAGGCAGTGCCGCTCGATGTCCTGTTCGTGGGCGGAGGTCCGGCCGGGCTCGCGGGAGCGATCCGGCTGGCGCAACTCGCGGCGCGCGATCGCGCGGAAGGAGGGCCGCTCGTCGACCTCGAGATCGGCGTTCTCGAGAAGTCGGGTGAACTCGGGGAGCACTGCCTCTCCGGGGCGGTCGTGAACCCGCAGGCTTTTCGTACGCTCTTCCCGGACCTCGACGAGGCGGAGCTTCCCCTCCGTGGCCGCGTAGCCGGCGACCGGGTGCTGCTCCTCACGGAGCGCGGAAGGGTCCGGCTCCCGACCCCGCCCTCGATGCGGAACCACGGCTATCACGTGGCCTCGATCTGCGAGATCGTGCGCTGGCTGGGGGCGCAGGCGGAAGGGCTGGGGGTGAACGTGTTCACGGGGTTCCCGGCCGATGCCCTCCTCATGCGCGAAGGGCAGGTCACCGGCGTCCGCACGACCCCCGCCGGTCTCGACCGCGAGGGGAATCCGGAGGGCGGCTACATGCCGGCCACGGACCTCTCCGCGCGGGTCACCGTGCTCGCCGAAGGGACCCGCGGACCCCTGAGCCAGGCCTGGCTCGAGCTGGAGGGCGTCGGTTCGGCGAACCCGCAGATCTTCGCGCTCGGCGTCAAGGAACTGTGGGAGGTCGCGCATCCGCCCGACGCGGTCACGCATACCATGGGCTGGCCGCTTCCGCGGGATGCGTTCGGCGGCAGCTTCATCTATCCCATGGGCGGGAATCTCGTGTCGCTGGGTCTCGTCGTGGGCCTCGACGCGCCCTACGTCGACCTCGACGTGCATGCGCTGCTGCAGCGCTTCAAGCAGCACCCGTTCGTGCGCGAGATCCTGGACGGGGGCGAACTCGTGGAGTGGGGAGCGAAGACGATTCCGGAGGGCGGCTACCATGCCATCCCGGACCGGCTGAGCGGGGATGGGCTGCTCATCGCGGGAGATGCCGCGGGACTCGTCGACGTCGCGTCACTCAAGGGCATCCACTACGCGATGCGGTCGGGCGTCCTCGCGGCCGACGCCATCGGCCGGGCCCTGTCGGCCGGGCCCGCCCAGGCGGACGGGGCGGAGGGCGCCGTCCCGGCGGCTCGGCTCGCGTCCTACGACGCGGCGCTGCGGGAGAGCCTCATCCAGGACCCGCTGTACCGCAACCGGAACCAGCGGCTCGCCTTCAAGTCCGGCTTCTTCTCGGGAGGCCTCAGGGCGGGGCTCATGCAGGCCACGGGCGGAACGTTTCCCGGCGCCCGGATCCCGAGCGAGCCCGACGCGGCGGGCCCTCGTCACAAGCGTTTGGGGCTCGACTCCGCGTATGACTCCGAGCACGCCGTCGCCAAGGTCGACGCGGTCTTCCGCTCCGGGAACGCGACCCGGGACGATATCCCCTCGCACCTTCTGGCGGGCGGCGAAGCGGGCACGGCAGTATCGCCGGAGATGGCGGAACTGTACGCGAGCCTCTGTCCGGCGGGCGTGTACGAGCGCGACGGCGATCGCCTGGTGGTGAACGCGCCGAACTGCATCGACTGCAAGGCGACGGACGTCCTCGGTCCGCGCTGGACGCCGCGTGAGGGCGGCAGCGGCCCGGCCTACAAGCGGATGTGAGCGCGGCCGGCCGACGCGGCCGGCCCGGTCAGCGCGTCCCGGTCGCGCGCGCGGCGTTCCAGCCGAGGAGCGAGAACGCGTCGGCGACCTGCTCGTACCCCGTCTGCATGAGGAAGGCGGAGTTCTTGCCGAAGCTCTTGGCGCCGAGGATGAAGAAATCGGGCTCCGGGTTGCGCAGCGTCTCGGGCCCGAGCGCGTCCGCCCCGATACAGCAGTCGGCGGGCGCGTCGCCCGGCGGGCCCTGAGCGGCGAGGAGCGCGGCCGAGACCCCCATGGGGCCAAGAGACGCGTAGCAGGCGTGCACCTGGAGTTGGCGATACAGGTGATCGTCGGGCTCGTAGCCGACGTTTGCCACGACCCGATCGAACCGGTCACGCCGAGTCTCTCCGTCAATCTCCAGGTCGACCTCGAGCCCGCGCGCATCGGTCGGCCGGACGGCGAGCAGCCGACTCCGTGAGAGCCACTCGCAACCGGGGGGCGGTTCGGCCGCGATCGCGTTGGCGCGGCGCGTGAGCTTCACGCGTTCGGGGAGCGGATCATCCGGGATCGCGCGCAGCGGGACGCCGTGCGCCTCGCGGCTGGCCCAGGTGAACCGCGTCCCCGGGACGGCCCGGGCCAGCGCCGCGAGCGCGCACGCGGTGGTGGCCGCCGAATGTCCGCTTCCGAGGAGGAGCGTTCGTCGCGCCGCGTAGCGCCCACGCTGGGCCCCGAACGCATCCGGGATGCGGTATTCGATCGCACGTCGCGCGGATCGCTCGCCGATAGCGGGCGTGCCGCCCGGGCCCGCCCAGTTGGGGCGGCCGTAGGTTCCCGAGCAGTCGAACACGGCCCGGGCGAACACCTCGGTCTCGGTTCCGCCCTCCTCCACGAGCAGCCGGAAGGGCTCTTCGGCCCGTGCGGCCTCGCCGAGCCCCTCGCCCTTCAGCCGGTCCGCCCGGGCGACGTCCCGCACGCGCGCGCCCTCGCGGACCTCCACGCGCGACCGCAGGGCCGCGGCGAGGGGCAGCAGATAGTACGTCCGCAACTCCGCGCCCGTGAGCAGCGTTCCCGCCGCCGGCAGTTCGGCCCCCCGCCCGCGCAGCATCTCAAGCCCGGCGGGTCCCGCGTTCCACTCGAATGGGGAGAAGAGCCGAAGCCAGCCCCAGGCCCGGACGTGATCCGCCACCGTCCCGCCCTCGAACAGGACCGTCGTGAGGCCCATGCGGGCCGCGCGGGCCGCAGCCTCGAGCCCGACCGGCCCTCCTCCGATGATGGCAAGATCCATCACTCGCACGCGCGCTGGCTCCAGGTCTTCATGGTTCGCCGGCGTTTCGACCGCCCGGCCTTCCCGCCGATTCCGAGGCAACCTACTCTCAGGCGATGATGGATCGCGAGAACCCGAAGCGGGCGAGCGGATCGCCCCCGGATTGGGCCCCGGGCCCCATCACGCGGTGGCTGACGCCGGTCACGCGCTGGATCATCACGAACCTCGTGGCTCCACCCTGCGTTTTCCTCCTCTTCGGTCTCCTCAATCGAACGCGGGTCTACGGGCGGCGACGCGTCCCCCACCTTCCGAACACGCTCGTCCTCTCGAATCATCAATCGATGATCGACTCGTTTCCGATCGCCTACTACCTGTTCTTTCCCGAAAAGACATTCAGGCCCCGCCTGGCGCCCTGGAATGCGGCGGCGGCGGAGAACTTCTTCAGAAACCCGTTTTTCGGCTGGGTGTTCCACCAGTTCCAGTGCATTCCGGTGCGGCGCGGCCGCCGCGACCTGAGCGCGATGATCCGCTCGGCAAACGTGCTTCGAGCGGGGATACTCACGCTCTTCCCGGAGGGTACGCGCTCGCGGAACGGGCGGGTCGGACGCGGTCGCGCCGGGGCGGGCATGGTCATTCTCCAGACGCGGCCGCAGGTGGTCCCGATCACGCTGGAAGGACTGGATCGCGTCCTTCCCATAGGCTCCCGCCTGCCGCGGATCGGGCAGCGGGTTTCCATCTACGTGGGCCGGCCCGTGCCGTACGACGATCTCGCCGCCGAGGGCCGTTCGCGACAGAACGCCCAACGGATCGTCGATCGGGTGATGGAACGGATCGCCTTCCAGCAACGCGTTCTCCGGCGCCTGCACCGACGCCGCACATAAGCGCTGGACATCCGCGGTCGGATCCGACATTCTTCCGGCATGACTATCACACTGTACTACGTCCTCGTGACGATTCTGCTCGGACTGCTCGTCGGCCTTCTCATGGGGGGTGGTTTCGCGTTCGGATGCCGGCTCCCCGGACCAGATGCGCCGGATGGGGAGGTCCCGCCGGGCTGACCGAGACAGACCGCCATTCGCCGATCCCTCCGACCGCGAACCTTCTTCCCGATTTCGTGATCGTACGCTATCTTTCTTGGCTGCGAAAAGTGCGTATCGAGGCCGGAAACGTCCCGCTGTCCGTTCACGGACGGAGCGTCCCCGGCCACCAGAGGTGGAAATGACAAAGACCTTCCAGGATGACGACGGGCGCCGGTGGAAAGCATGGCTCGCTTCGCGCGAGGTCTTCTGGCCGGATCCGAACGAAAAGGCTCCGCCCGACGATTTCGAGGCGGTCGTGTTCGTCTGCTTCTCCGACCCGTACCAGACCCAGCGGCGGCTTCGGCTTCCGCAGGGTTCGTTCGAACAGCTCAGTCTCGATGATCTCAAAAAGCACTTCAAGCAGGCGAAACTCGACCCCGCCATCCGCTAGCCGTCCGCGCGGAACCTCCCGCGCCATACTGAAAGGCCTCGTGACAGAATGACCGCCGCCGCCGGGAAAGGGCTAGAAGGCGTCGTCGCCTCGCAGACTCACCTCAGCTTCATCGACGGACTAAAGGGCATCCTCGTCTATCGGGGCTACAACATCCACGAACTCGCGCCGAACGTCTCGTTCCCCGAGAGCGTCTTCCTGCTCTGGAACGGGCGGCTGCCGAAGCGGTCGGAACTCGACGAGTTCGAGGCGGCGCTGGCCGCGCAGCGCGCGCTGGATCCGAGAACGATAGCGGGACTCAAGGGTCTTCCGGCGGAGACCGTGCCGATGGCGGCCCTCCGTACCGGGGTCTCGCTGGAGGGCGTGTACGACCCGGATGCCGAGGACAACTCGATCGAAGCGAACCGGCGCAAGGCGGAGAGCCTCGTGGCGCGGACCCCCACGATCATTGCGGCGATACACCGCATTCGGCAGGGACTGGAGCCGCTGGACCCCGACCCATCGCTTTCCCTGTCCGCCGACTTCGTGAGGATGGCGAATGGCGAGCCCGGCACGGAGGAAGCCGTCGATGCGCTCGACCGGACGCTGCTCCTCTACCTCGACCACGGGTTCAACGCTTCGACGTTCGCCTGTCGGGTCATCGCCGCCACGCTCGGGGACATGCACTCGGCCGTGACCGGAGGAGTGGGAGCGCTGAAGGGCGAGCTGCACGGCGGGGCGAACGCGAGGGCCATGCACACGCTGATCGAGATCGGCGACCCGGAAAACGTCGGGCCGTGGCTCGACCGGGCTTTCGCCGAGAAGCGGAAGATCATGGGCTTCGGCCACCGCGTCTACAAGACGGAGGATCCGCGGGCGACGCATCTTCGCGAGATGTCCCGTGTCCTCACACAGCAGGCGGGCCTCGGAAAGTTCTACGAGATGTCCCGGAAGCTGGAGGACCGGATGATCTCCGAGAAGGGGATCAACCCGAACGTCGACTTCTACTGCGCGACGGTCTACTACGCGCTGGGCATCCCGATCGACCTCTACACGCCGCTCTTCGCGATGGGGCGGATGGGTGGCTGGACGGCGCACGTCATGGAGCAGCACGCGGACAACCGGCTCATTCGGCCGCGTGCGGAGTATGTGGGTGAGATGGACCTGCGCTGGGTGCCGATGGACGAGCGCTGAACCGAAGTCGCGGAAGGGGCCGGGGCCCGCCGCGTCCGGCGCCGGCCATCACGCCAACGGAAGCGGGCCGCAGGCCTCCAGGGGGCTGCCGAGCCCGCTTCTTTCGTTGAGACAAGGGTCGAGACAAGGAAGGTGTCGGTGGAGATACGCTCGGGGATACCTGTCGAACGGGAACTGGAGGCTCTCGTGGTCCCGTGGTTCGACGACGCGGACGCGACGGGTGAGTGGTGGGAAGGCCCGGCGACGGCGTGGCTGGAGGGCCATGGGCGCTCCGGGGAGGTGTCGGGATGGGCGCGCCTCGGGGCTGTGGACGCCCCGGATGTCTTCGTCGTTCGGCTCGACGCCGGAGCGAGGCCGATGGCCGAATCGTGCCGGCGGGCGGCGGGGGCAGGGGTCAGAGCGGCTCGCGCACGCGGCCTCGGGTCCGTCGGGTTCCGCGTGCCGGAGATGGCCGACGGCGCGGCGTGGCAGGCGTCCGCCGAGGGGCTCGCGCTCGGGGACTGGCGGTACGACGGGCTCCGCGACGCGGAGGGCCGCACCGTAGCGCCGGAAGAGCGGGTCCTCATCGCAGGGGGCAAGGCCGGCCCTGAGGCCGAAGCCGCGGTGCGGCGGGGCTGCGTGCTCGCCGAGGCGCAGAACGCGACGCGCGAACTCGTGACGCTGCCGGGCAACGTGGCGACGCCGCGCTACCTCGCCGCGGAGGCGGAGCGGCTGGCGGACAAACATGGCTTCCGGGTTGAGGTGCGCGACCGTAAGCGGCTGGAGGAGGAAGGGTTCGGGGGCCTCCTCACCGTGGCCCGCGGGTCCGTCGAAGAGCCGCGCTTCATCGAGATGGAGCACGAGGGATCGGGTGGCGACCCCTTCGTCGTCGTCGGCAAGGGCGTGACCTTCGATGCGGGAGGGATCTCGCTCAAACCCGCCTCGGGCATGGAGGACATGAAGTACGACATGGCGGGCGCCGCCGCCGTGTTCGGGGTCATGATCGCGGCGGCGCGCCTCGAGATCCCGCAGCGCGTGGTCGGCCTCGTGCCCGCGACGGAGAATCTCCCGGCGGGGGATGCCGTGAAGCCGGGAGACGTGATCCGTGGACTGTCGGGCAAGTCGATCGAGGTCATCAACACGGACGCGGAGGGCCGCCTCATCCTGTCGGACGCTCTGACCTACGCGCAGCGGCTGGATCCGGTGGCGATCGTCGATATGGCCACGCTGACCGGGGCCTGCGTCATTGCGCTCGGCCATCACGCCGTGGCGGTGCTCGCGAACGACCGCGGGATCGCGGACGAGCTGTCGGAGGCCGGCGAAGCGACGGGGGAGCGGACGTGGCCCCTGCCGCTGTGGAAGGCGTACCGGGCGCAGCTCGACTCCGACATCGCGGACATCAAGAACATCGGCGGCCGAGGCGCGGGCACGATCACCGCGGGCTGGTTCCTGCGCGAGTTCGTGTCGGACGACGTGCCCTGGGCCCACCTCGACATCGCGGGCACGGCGTGGGCGAAGGAGGCGCGCGGCTGGCAGCCGAAGGGCGCCACCGGGGTCGGGGTCCGCCTGGTCCACGAGTGGCTGCGCGTCCGCGAGCCAGGGTGAAGAAGATCTCCGTCCGCGGCGCAGGGTTTCGCCGCGGGCTGATGGGCGCGCTGCTGCTCACGGTCGGGGGCGTCTCCGCGGCGCATGCCCAGGAGCCGCCTGAGCCGCCGGTCGCGGACAGCCTGGAGGTCGTGCCCGACTCGGTCCTCGCCGCGTTCGCCGACAGCGTGCGGCAGCGGGCGCAGAGTTTTCCGGGGCGGCTGACAGGTCTGCGCGGCCCGACGCACGAGATATTCGACTGCGACCGGGAGTGCGTGCACGCGTCGCCCTCGTTCACCCTCATCGAACTCCTCCTCGAGCACGTGCCGGGAATCACGGGTGTTCGCGGCGAGTTCTACCAGGGGCCGCACCACGTCTTCGACGGCGGCTTCGGGCCGGGGTTCGCGACCCTCTACATCGACGGCCGCGAAGTCCTCTCCCTCTCCCGCGCGCAGGCGGACCTCCGGCGCGTGTCGCTGAACTACGTCGACCGGGTACGCGTGTATCGCGGCGCGGACGGCCTCGTCATCGATGTGGACCTCATCCGCCACGACGGCGTCCAGGCTTACTCGCGCGTGAGCGGATTGACCGGAGACCCGCGCTCCGAGATCCTCGACGCCGTCTTCGCCAACTCGCTGGGCGGCGCGTCCAACGTGGAAGCCTCCTTCGAGCGCTACGACGTCCGGGACCGGCAGAACGACCAGAACCGGTTCGCCGTCCAGGGCCGCTTCTCGTGGATGCCGCGCTCGAACGATTTCGGGGTTCAGTTCGAGTACCGTTCCGAGAACATCGAACGCACCGGGCTCGACACGCTGGAACTCACGCGTCGGGAATTCGTGGCCCGGACGCGGGCCAACCTCGGGCAGCGGGCCCAGATCGAAGCCTACGGGCAGGCCACGAGCTTCAAGGATCTCGGCACCGGCGTCCCGGACAGCCTTGCGCCCAAGCGGGGGGCGGATGGCGTCGGCCTGCGGTTCTCGGCGCAGCCGGGGTCGGGAGGGATCTCGATGGGCCTCCGCTTCGCCGGGCGCGACGCCTACGCCTCGCGCATCGCGGATCTCTCCGCCTGGCAGCCCATCGGCCCCTTCGCGCTCGAGGGCGGGGCGGAACTCGCGAGCTGGAACGAGTTTCCGACGAAGTCCTGGCGGGCGGGGGCGGCCTTCCGGGAGACGCTCCTGTTTCCGATCGAATTAAGGGCGTTCACCTCAGAGGGGACCCGGGGCGTCGGCTTTCCTCTGCATCCCATGCTCGACAGTCTCGAGACATCGGAATTCCCGCTCGCGGACAGCGTGCGGTTCGACTCCCGCGGCGCCTCGGCGGCCCTCCAGGTCGGGCCGTTCAACCTCGCCGGACGCTACTCGGAGCAGTGGATGGATCGGCAGGTCGGCTTCGGCGCCCCCTTCGATCGGCTCGTCGTGGCGGACTCCGGGGAGGTGGATATCACGTCGCTTGAAGTGCGCTTCGACGGGCCGGTCGTGCCCCTCGGCGTACTGCTCCGGGGAGTGGAGCCGATCCGCCTGCGTGCTTCGTGGCGGAAGTTCGACTCCCGGGGCGCCGAGACCCTCTTCCTTCCCGACCGCCTGTTCCGCACGGAGCTATACCTGTCCGATACCTTCTTCGATGAGAACCTCCGGATCTGGGTGTCCGTGTTCATCGATCGACGCGGGGCGCGGCTGGTCCCGGTTCCCGGCTCGCCCGATCCGGTGATGCTGGATGCCGACAGCTGGATGGGCGGACACCTGATGTTCAAGATCGCCGACTTTCGGTTCTTCTGGCGTTTCGGCAACCTGGGCGCCAACCAACTCGGAGATTTTCAGGGGGCGCGGTTCCCCCGGCAGCTCAATGTGTTCGGTCTTCGCTGGGAGTTCTTCAATTGATCGGCCCGGGGCCGCTGATCGACCGGGCGCCGCGCGGGGAGATGTCGAAGTGATTCGCAGCATGACCGGCTACGGCTCGGCGACCGTGACGCGGGAAGGCGGGGCGGTCACGGTGGAAGCACGCTCGGTGAATTCCCGGGGGCTGAAGGTCGTGGTGAAGGCACCCCCCGGGAGGGAGCGCTGGGAAAGCGAGCTGCGCGCCTTGGCGGAATCCCGGGCCCGCCGCGGCCGCCTGGATCTGTTCGTCCGGGTGGAGGGCACGCCGGACGCGGGAGGCGCGAGCCTGGACGAGGCCCGCGTGCGGGAAGTGCTTGACGCGTGCGCACGGCTGCGGGATGACTTCGGGGTGTCCGGCGAACCCGACGTGGCCTCGCTGCTGCGCGTGGGCGGGATCTTCCGGACAACGGGTGGCGAGGGCGTGGAGTTCGTGCCGGAGACGGACGATGTGAAGCAGGCGGCGGCGGAGGCGCTCGACCTCCTGGTGGAGATGCGGGCGCGGGAGGGGGGTCGGCTCGAGGTCGACCTCAGGGGACGGCTGGCGGGGCTGCGGAACGCTATCGATGGCGCGGAGGCGTTGGCGCCGGAACGACTTGCGCGCGAGCGCCGCCGCCTCCGGGACGCGGTCGAGGACCTGGCCGGAAAGGGCCTGGATGAAGACCGGCTGCTGCGCGAGATCGCCCTCATCGCGGACCGCTGGGAGATCAGCGAGGAGCTCGTGCGCGCCCGCTCGCACGTCGAAGCCTTCGAGGAGTTCCTCGAGGCCCCGGCCGACGAGCCGGTGGGGCGCCGGCTCGGCTTTCTCGTTCAGGAGTTGCAGCGCGAATTCAACACGCTGGGCGCAAAGGCGAACGACTCCCGCATATCGAGACTCGTGGTGGAGGCGAAGAACGAGATCGAGCGGCTCCGGGAGCAGGTGGAGAACGTCGAGTGAGTCCCGCGGCGGCCGGGTCGCGCACCCTCTTTCCCGTCATTCTTTCCGGACCCTCCGGGGCGGGCAAGACGACGATCCGCGATCGGTTGCTCGCCGAAGCCGGCTCCCCCGGATTCCTGTTCTCGGTTTCGATGACGACCAGGGCGCCGCGCGCGGGGGAGCGGGATGGGGTGGACTACCGCTTCGTCTCGCGGAACCGGTTCGAGGCGCTGGTGGACTCCGGGGCCATGCTCGAATGCGCGACGGTACACGGCGAACGCTACGGAACGCCGCGCGACAACCTCGACCGGGCGCGGGACGCGGGCGCCCATCTCCTGCTGGACATCGACGTGCAGGGGGCTCGGCAGGTGTGGGAGGCCGTCGCGGACGTCCTCTCCATCTTCATCGTCCCGCCCACCGCGGAACGGATCGCGCGGCAGTTGCGGGGGCGGGGAAGTGAGAGCCCGAAGCAACTCCGGCGCCGGCTCGTGAACGCCCGATCGGAGCTGCAGGCCGCGGCGGAGTTCGATCGTCTCGTCGTCAATGACCGGATCGAGGACGCCGTCGCCGAGGTGTCGGCGCTTGTGGCGAAAGGACTCGCGCCCGCCGGCTGCCTCGGCGCGGCGGACTGGCGGTACGTGAAACGCATCATCAAGGAGTTGGATGCCGTTTGACGCATGTGGTAGATTCCTGAACGGGCGCGGTCCGGCGAGGGACCGCGGCTCGGAACGTCATGGAACGTGCTGGACCGCGATGGTCGAGGGAGAAATAGAATGAAGGTGTTTACGCCGGACGCCGTCGCGAAGGCGGCGACCAACAAGTATCTGGGCGTGCTCGTCGCCGCGAAGTATGCGCGCGAACTCAACGCGCTGCCGCTCGAACGCTCGCCGTATGGCGCGGAGAAGCTGACGACGGTCGCCGCGGATGCGCTGACCTCGGAAGAGAAGAAGCTGCAGTACCGGCTGGTCCGGGCGCGCCCCACCCTGATGCCCTAGCAGCTCCGTGCGGCCCTTCGACGGTCGTTGCGTGCTGCTCGTCGTATCCGGCGGGATTGCCGCGTACAAGAGCGCGATCCTCACCCGCCGCCTGATCGAGGCCGGGGCCGGGGTCGAGGTCATCCTGACCGCGTCGGCCGAGCGCTTCATCGGCCGCGTCACGTTCGAGGGGATCACGGGCCGCCCGGTCCACGCGTCGCTGTGGGACCGGCCCATGGCGCATTTGGATCTCGGGCTCGAAGCCGATGTCGTCGTCGTCGCGCCCGCTACGGCCAACCTCATCTCCAGACTGGCGGTCGGCGCCGCGGACGATCTGGCGACGACCGCCGTGCTGGCCTCGCGGGCGCCGGTGATCATCTGTCCCGCGATGAACACGCGGATGTGGGAGCATCCGATCACGCAGGCGAACGTCGCGCGGCTGATCGACGTCGGCTACGGGATCGCCGGGCCGGCCGATGGTCCGCTCGCGGAGGGGGAAAGCGGGCCGGGCCGGCTGCTGGAGCCCGAAGAGATCCTGCCGCGCATCGGGCGGGTGCTCGAAACGGCGACGGGTCTGCGCGGACATAAGGTCGTCGCGACAGCGGGGCCCACGAGAGCCGCGCTCGATCCCGTCCGCTTCATCACGAACCGCTCCTCGGGCCGCATGGGGTTCGCGCTTGCCGAGGCCGCCTGGCGGCGCGGGGGCGAAGTCACGCTCATCAGCGGACCCAGTCGCGTGCCGCGCCCCGCGGGGCCCGACGTGGTGGAGGTCGAGACGGCCGGCGAGATGCTGGCCGCGCTGGAGACGGCGTTGACCGATGCGGACATCCTCCTGATGGCTGCGGCCGTCGGCGATTTCGAGCCGGCCCGCGCGGCGGACTCGAAAATCAAGAAGACGAGCGGGGCCGGGAAGGGGTTCGAACTCGCGCTCCGGGCGGGACCGGACCTGCTCTTGGAGACGCGGGCGTTCCGCGAACGGAAGGGAATCTTTACTCTGGGTTTTGCGCTCGAGACGGAGGATCTTCTCACCCGCGGACGGGAGAAGCTCGAGCGGAAGGGCATGCACCTCGTCGCCGTGAACTCGGCCGTGGAGCCCGGCGCGGGATTCGAGTCCGATACGAACCGCATCACGTTGATCGACCGGAACGGCAGGATCGAGGAGTTGCCTTTGGCGAAGAAGACCGAGTTGGCGGACGAGCTGCTCGACCGGGTCGAAGCCTCGATCCCGGCGGCGGCGGGGCGGTGAAGCCGCCCGACGTCGGGGCCCGGACGCTCGCCCGCGCCTTTCTCGAGCAGACGCTCTCCGCGGAGGGGAACGGGCTTATGCTCGAGCACGCCACCCGCGAAGAGGTCGTCCGCGGTCTGGCCTCCGCCGGACGCGCGGGGCGAGCGGACGCCGCCGCCCTGCCGGACGCGGCCCCGAGCCCGGATCCCGCGCCGAAGGAGCCGGAGATCGTGACGGGGCCGCAGATCGCCGAGGCGCCGGATCTGGAGACGCTGGCCGCGCTCGTCGCCTCCTGCGCTCGCTGCACGCTCCACGAATCGCGGAAGAACCCGGTCTTCGGCGAGGGGGCGGCGGACGCCCGCGTCGTGTGCGTGGGGGAGGCGCCCGGGGCGCGCGAGGACGAGACCGGTCGCCCCTTCGTCGGCCGTGCCGGCCGGCTGCTCGACCGACTGCTGCTGTCGATCGGGCTACCGCGGACGTCCGTCTACATCTGCAACGTCTTGAAGTCCCGGCCGCCCCGGAACCGCGACCCGCTCCCCGAAGAGGTCGCGGCCTGTTCCCCCTATCTTCTGCGGCAGCTCGCGCTCATCGAACCCGAGGTGATCATCGCCTTCGGTGCCTTCGCGGCGCGCACGCTGCTCGAGACGAAATCCGCGCTGGGCCGGCTCCGCGGCACCGTGCACCGCTATTCCGGGTATCCCGTCGTCGCCACCTATCACCCGGCGGCGCTGCTCCGCAACCCGGGCTGGATCCGGCCGACGTGGGAGGATCTGCAGATCGTGCGCCGCATGCTCGACGGCGTCGGAGATCGCGAGGCCCGCAGTGGTTGACACGGCGATCAGCCTCCCCAGCGACGGGATCGAAGCCCGGCGCACGCCGTGGTCCGAGGAGGCCGAGATCTCGGTTCTCGGGGCGATGCTCATCGACGGCGACGCCGTGGCCGTCACCCTCGAACAGATCGACGATTCCGCCTTCCACCGGGAAGGCAACCGCCGGATCTTCCGCGCGATGGTGCGCCTGTACGGGCGCGGCGACGTGATCGACGCCGTCACGCTGGCGGACGAACTGCAGACGGCCGCGGAACTCGACGCCGTGGGGGGGATGGCCTACCTCGCGAGACTCGTGGACGCGGTGCCCACCGCGGCCAACGTCGGCCACCACTGCCGAATTCTGCGCGACAAGACGGTGCTCCGGCGGCTTATCTCGAGCGCCACCGAGATCATCCAGGACGCCTACGAAACGGGGTCGGGCGACGTCGACGAGACGCTCGACCGCGCGGAGCAGAGGATCTTCGAGATCTCGCAGGCGGAGCAGCGCGGAACCTTCGTCCGCATCAAGGAAGTCCTGCGCTCGACGATGGACCGGATCGACGAGCTCGTGCGGAACCCGGGTTCGATCACCGGCGTCGCGTCCGGCTTCCCCGATCTCGACCGGATGACAGCGGGGTTCCAGCCGGCCGACCTGATCGTCCTCGCCGGGCGTCCTTCGATGGGCAAGACGGCCCTCGCGCTGAACATCGCCCAGCATACGGCGATCGGCGAGGACGTTCCCGTGGCGATCTTTTCGCTCGAAATGTCGAGAGAGTCGCTCGTCCAGCGGATGCTGAGCGCGGAGTCCAAGGTGGATTCGAGCCGTATCCGTACGGGACGGTTGTCATCCGACGACTTCACGCGCCTGGCGAGCGGAGCTGGACACCTGAACACGGCCCCGATCTGGATCGACGATACGCCCGCGATCTCGCCCATCGAACTCCGTGCCAAGGTGCGGCGTCTCCACGCCGAAGTCGGCGTCGGGCTCGTCGTGCTCGACTACCTGCAGCTGATGTCCGGCGGAGCGCGGGTCGAGAACCGCCAGCAGGAAATCAGCGCGATCTCCCGGTCGCTGAAGGCGATCGCGAAGGAGGTCGGCGTGCCGCTCCTCGCGCTCTCCCAGCTCTCGAGGGCGCCTGAACAGCGCGAAGGGAATCGGCCGCGGCTCTCCGATCTGCGCGAGTCCGGAGCGATCGAACAGGATGCGGACGTCGTCCTCTTCATCTTCCGTGAGGAGATGCACCGCAAGCCGGAAGAAGTGGAGGAACGGGGATTGGCCGGGAAGGCCGAACTCATCGTGGGCAAACAGCGCAACGGGCCCACGGGAACCGTCGAACTCTACTTCCACAAGGCCTTCACGGCGTTTGAATCCGTGAGCCGCCGTCCGGAACCCGACTAGTGCGGGCCGGAGAGCCGGCGGCCCCCCGCGGCGTCGGCGCCGTCGTCGTCGCGGCGGGGCAGGGGCATCGCTTCGGTGCGTCGCGGCCCAAGCAGTTCGTCGACCTCTGCGGTATTCCGGTGCTCGCCTGGTCGGTACGGACGCTCGTGAACCATGCCGACATCGACCGGGTCGTCGTCGTGCTGTCGCCGCAGCGGGCGGCCTCGCCCCCGCCGTGGCTTCCGGATGGGGTTCTCGTCGTGTCGGGCGGAGTGTTTCGAGCCGATTCCGTGCGCGCCGGCGCTGCGGCGCTGGGGGGGCAGGTCGAGACGGTGCTCGTGCATGATGGGGCGCGTCCGTTCATGTCGGCCGAACTCGTTTCCCGCGTCGTGGATGGGGCCCGGAACGGCCCGGCGGTGCCGGTGATAGCCGTGGAGGACACGGTGAAGCGGGTGGATGAGGGAGGTTGGATCGAGGCGACCGTGCCGCGTGAGCGACTCCGCCGCGTACAGACGCCACAGGGGTTTCCGGCCGAAGTTCTGAACCGTACGCACGCGCTCGACGATGCCGGCGCATGGGAAGCGCAGGACGCCGCCGCAATGACGGACGACGCGCTGCTGTGCGAGCGGCTCGGCATCGACGTCTCCACCGTGGAGGGCGATCCGGCGAACCTGAAGATCACGACGGCGAGCGACCTGGCGCTCGCGCGCGCCATGGTTGAGAGCGGGTTGATCGCTTTGGGGAGCTAGTGTCATGGACGGGGGCGAGAAGGGGTTCGACGTGATAAAGTGGCGCGAGTGGGGGGGCGCCGCGGGGGAAGCCGGGCCGGGCCGGGCGCTGGCGACGGACGACGAAGCGCTCGACCGGGCGGCGGCGCTGCTCGACGCCCGGGGGGTCGTGGCGCACCCGACCTCGACGGTGTATGGGCTGGGCGGCCGGCCATGGCCGGATGTGGACGCGCGGATCGCCGCGATCAAGCGGCGTCCGCCGGGGCCGCTGATCCGACTCGCCGCGAGCCGCGATGCGCTCATGAAGGCGCTGCCCTGGGCGCGGTGGACGATCGCCGCGCGCTGGCTTGCCGATGCCTTCTGGCCGGGCCCGCTTACCATGGTGCTGGATGACGGGAGCGAATCCGGCATTGCGGTGCGCGTCGACCCGCATCCGGTCGTGAGACGGTTGCTCGAGCGGGCCGGAGGGCTGATGACTTCCACGAGTCTGAACGTGACGGGAACACCCCCGGCGAGGACGGGCGCGGAGGTGCGCGCCGTGCTGTCCGGGGTCGGATCCGGTGCGCGCACGGTGGGTTGGCTCGACGCGGGCGATCTTGCCGATTCGATGCCGTCGACCCTCGTCCGAGTGACGGACAAGGCGGTCCACGTCCTGCGCGAGGGAGCCGTTCCGGCGACGGACCTTACCCGGGTCCTCTCCGCGTATCCCGCCGGAAGATCACCGGGATGAACCTCCTCTTCGTCTGCACCGGCAACATCTGCCGCAGTCCGCTGGCCGAGGTCATCGCGCGGGCCGAGGCCGACGCGCGGGGGTGGGCGGAGGTCTCATGCGCGTCGGCGGGCACCTTCGCGTTTCCCGGCCAGCCGGCCTCGGGTCCCGGCGTCGCGGTCGCCGCCGCACACGGACTCGACCTCGCGGGGCACGCCTCCCGGGAACTTTCGCTGGAACTGCTCGAATGGGCCGACCTGATTGTCGGCATGGAGGCGTCGCATGCCCGGGCGGCCGCGCGACTGGCTCCGGACGCGGCCGTACACGTCATGACGGATTTCCTGCCCGCGCACCACGAGCGGAGCCAGGATGGGGTCCCGGATCCGTATGGCGGAGATGTCGAGACGTATGAGGCGACCCGGAAGTTGCTGGCGCTGGCCATGCGGGGACTCTTCGACGCGCTCGGCGACGACCCGCGAGGAGGACGCGAAGGGTCCGGGCCGTGACGCTCCGCTTCACGCTGCTCGGGGACCCCGTGCGGCACTCGATTTCCCCCGCCATGCACCGCGCGGCCTTCGAAGTCCTCGGACTCGACGCGGAATACGCCGCCCGGCGGACCAGGCCCGACGAGGTCGGACCGGTCATGCGGAGCGCGGATCTGGCCGGCGGAAACGTGACGCTCCCGCACAAGCTTCGGGCGGCCCGAGCGCTCGCGGAGCCGAGCGCCGCGGTCCGAGCGACCGGGGCGTGCAACTGCTGGTGGCGTCGACCGGATGGCGAGCTCGCGGGCGACAACACGGATGTCGGCGGGCTCCACAGCGCCCTCTCCCGCTTCGGCTTCCAACCGCGGGGCGCGCGCGTACTTCTCCTGGGCGCCGGGGGCGCGGCCCGAGCGGCGGTCCATGCGTTGCTTGAAGGCGGAGTGTCGTCCGTCGAAATCCTCAACCGGACGGCGGCACGGGCACACGCGCTGCGCAATGGGGCGATGGCCCACGCGACCGACGCCGACCGCGCGGCGGACGCCGTGCGCGTGGTCGCGGCGCCGTACTCCGGCGCGACGTACGATCTCGTGCTGAACTCGACGAGCCTCGGGCTTTCTTCCGGGGATCCGCTCCCCTTCGACCTGGATCGGGGCGCCGCAGGGGGTCGGTTCGGCGCCGCCTTCGACATGGTGTACGCGGCCGGAGAGACGACGTGGGTCCGACACGCGCGCGCCCTCGGAATCCGGGCCACGGGCGGACTCGACATGCTCGTCGGCCAGGCGGCGCTCTCGCTCGAGCGCTGGTTCCCCGGGCGCGCGGCCCCGTTCGAAGCGATGCGGGAGGCGGCCGCGACAGAACTCGAGTTGCAACGGGGGCCGGACTCCGAGGACGGATCGAGCGTCGTGTGAGGGCCGTGGCGCGCGGCGACCGGCTGCGGCTCGTGGGCAGAGCCGCAGCCACGGCCTTCGATGCCCTCGTGCCCGCGGCATGTGTAGGGTGCCGGCGCGGCGTCGCTCCCGATGGCCCGCCGCTCTGCGCTCTGTGCCAGTCTCGACTTCCTCGGCTGGCGAATCCCCGCTGCTTCCGTTGCGCTCAGCCGCTCGGCAACCTTGCCGCGGCGGCCGGGGAGCTTGTGCGGTGTGGCACGTGCGAGGAGTGGCCCGACGTCTTCGTCGCGGCCGACGCCCCCTTCGCTTTCGAGGGCCTGGCCGCCCGCACGGTACGTGCCCTGAAATACGACCACTGGCGCGCCCTCGCGCCCTGGATGGCCGGTCGCATGGCGCCTGGCGCCGAGGCGATCGCGTCTCGTATCGGCGAAGGCGCGCCCTGGCTGGTCCCGGTGCCGCTCACGCCGGCCCGATTGCGGGAACGGGGATTCAACCAGGCCGGCGAACTCGCCCGCGGCCTGGCCGACCGCGGCGTCGGGTCGCTGGGGTCGTTCCTCCACCGCCTCCCGGGCGGCGGCCGCCAGGCGGGCCTCCGCGGGGCTCGGCGCCGAACGAACGTACAGGGTCGTTTCCGGTTACGTGCCGACCCCCCGGACGTATGCCGGAGCGCCATCATCATCGACGATGTGCTCACGACCGGAGCCACCGCCATCGCCTGCGCCGAGACGCTGGCCGAGGCTGGATTCCGCAGCGTGGCCACCGTTAGTTTTGCGCGCACCTTGCGTCCCCTGGACGGGGACGAATCGCCGACAGGGGCCTTCGCCCCTAATCCTTCCCGAGAGGAATCCGAATGAGTGTGAGGGTTGCCATCAACGGTTTCGGCCGCATCGGCCGGAATATCCTCCGTGCGGCGCTTCAGAATCCGCGCGGGGACCTTGATTTCGTTGCGATAAACGATCTCACGGATGCGGCGACGCTCGCCCATCTGTTCAAGTACGACTCCGTGCACGGGCGCTTTCCCGGCGACGTCCGCGTGGACGGCGGAGAACTCGTGCTGGGAGAGGAACGCGTGCGCGTCTTCTCCGAGCGAGATCCGGCCGACCTCCCGTGGGCGGAACTCGACGTGGACATCGTGATCGAATCCACGGGGATCTTCCGAAAGCGGGAGGATGCGACCCGGCATCTGCGGGCCGGCGCGAAGAAGGTCCTCATCTCCGCGCCCGGCATCGAGCCGGACATCACGCTGGTCCTCGGCGTGAACGCGGACGAATACGATCCGGCTCAGCACGACGTGATCTCGAACGCGAGCTGCACGACCAACTGCATCGCTCCGGTCGTGAAGGTTCTGCTCGACCGGTTCGGTTTCGAGCGCGGCCTCATGACGACGGTCCACGCGTACACGAACGGCCAGCAGCTCCTCGACCTCCCGCACAAGGACCTCCGGCGCGCCCGGGCCGCCGCGCTCTCGATCATCCCCACGACCACGGGCGCGGCGAAGGCCGTGGGCCTCGTTCTCCCGCAGGTCAGGGGGAAGCTCGACGGGATGGCGATGCGCGTCCCGACGCCGGACGTATCGATCGTGGACCTCGTGGCCACCGTGTCGCGGGACACTTCGGCGGACGAGATCAACGCCGCGTTTCGGGAGGCGGCGGAAGGGCCGCTCGACGGCGTGCTCGAATACACCGAAGAACCGCTCGTGTCCGTCGACTTCACGGGACACCCGGCCAGCGCGATCGTCGACGCAAAGTCGACCTCCGTCATGGACGGCACGCTCGTAAAGGTCATCTCGTGGTACGACAACGAGTGGGGGTATTCGAACCGTCTCGTGGACCTGGCGAGTTTCGTCGGAGAGCGTTTGCCCGCCGCCGTCGGCGCCTGAGCGGCCCCGACCCGTCCCGTTGTGACCCGAACTTTGGGCGACCTCCCGGCCGATCTGGCCGGGAAGCGGGGACTCGTGCGGGTGGACTACAACGTGCCGCTCGACGCCGGGCGGGTCGCGGATGCGACGCGCATCGAGGCATCGCTGCCGACGCTGCGGTGGTTGCTGCGGCGTGACGCCCGGCCCGTGCTGCTCTCGCACCTGGGCCGGCCGGGCGGCCGGCCGGATCCCGCGCTGTCGCTTGCGCCCGTAGCCTCCGCGCTCGCCGACATGCTCGTGACCGACGTCCTCTTTTCCGCGCCGTGCGACGGAGAAGATGCGCTCCGCGCGAGCCGCGAACTGGAGACCGGGCAGGTGCTCCTTGTGGAGAACACGCGTTTCCTCCCCGGCGAGACGGCGAACGACGACGTCCTCGTCGGTCGCCTTGCCCGGCTGGGCGACTTTTTCGTCAACGACGCGTTCGGCACGCTGCACCGCGCGCACGCCTCGACGACGGGCGTGCCGGCCCTCCTGAGCCCTTCCGCGGCGGGGCTGCTCGTCGAGCGCGAACTGGAGGCGCTGGGCGCGCTGGACCGCCCGGGTCGTCCGTTCGTCGTCGCCTTCGGGGGAGCCAAGATCGGTGACAAGATCGAACTCATGCGCCGCTTCGCGGAACGCGCCGATCTGATCCTGGTGGGTGGCGCCATGGCGAACACGTTCCTCCGCGCACAGGGCATCGAGACAGGGACCTCGCTCGTCGAGGAGGCGGCGCTGGATCTCGCCCGGTCCATCCTGTCCGCGGGAGGGGAACGGCTTCGGTTGCCGACGGACGTGATGGTCCTGGACCGGTCGGGTGAGGAGGGAGAGAGGGTCCATTGCGTCGGGGTCGATGCGATCAGGCCGGAGATGGCGGCCCTCGACATCGGGCCCGGGTCTCGCGTCCGCTACGCCGAGGCGCTGCGCGGGTGCGCCGCCTTCTTCTGGAACGGTCCCATGGGCCTGTTCGAGGACCCGAGGTTCGAGGCGGGCACGTTCGCCATCGCGGAAGCCGCCGCGGAGGCCACGGCGGCGGGTGGGTTCACCGTCATCGGCGGCGGCGACTCCGCGGCCGCCGTGCGCCGGGCCGGGCTTTTCGACCGCGTGTCGCATGTCTGCACCGGCGGCGGCGCGGCCCTCGAGTACCTGTCGAGCGGGTGTCTGCCCGGACTCGACGTCCTCGCCGAAAGGAGGCGTCCGTGAGCCAGCCGCGCACCCCCGTGTTCGCCGCGAACTGGAAGATGTGCCACGGCCCGGATGAGACCGGGGCGTTCGTGGAACGGTTCGCCGCCAGCTACAGGCCCCGCAGCGACGCGACCGTGGTCGTGTTCCCTCCCGCCATCAGCCTGGCGGCCTTCGCCGCCGCGGTTTCCGGGCGTCCGGACCTCGAGTTCGGCGTGCAGGACGTGCACACCGAGGTCGAGGGCGCGCACACGAGCGCCATTTCAGCCGCCATGGTCCCTGCGACCGGCGCCACCTGGGCGCTGGCGGGCCACTCGGAGCGCCGCCGGGAGTTCGGCGATACCGATGCGGAGGTCGGACGCAAACTGGTTCGCATTCTCGAGGCCGGACTCCGGCCCGTCCTGTGTGTGGGCGAGACGCTGGAGGAGCGAGAGGCGGGGCGGCTCGCGACGGTGCTCGAGACGCAGATTCGGGAAGCCCTCCACCCGCTCGACCGCGAAGGCCGCGCCCGCCTCGTCTACGCCTACGAGCCCGTGTGGGCGATCGGAACCGGCCGCACGGCGAGCCCCGCTGACGCCGCGGAGGCCCACGCGATCGTCCGCGAGCGGCTCGCGCAGACGGAAGGATGCGATGCGGAACGCGCGGTGATCCTCTACGGCGGGAGCGTCAAGCCGGCCAACATCGATGTGCTACTTGCCGCCCCCGGCGTGGACGGCGTGCTCGTGGGCGGCGCGAGCCTCGGTCCCGACAGCTGGGCCGCGATCTGCGCGGCGGGCCGGTAAGCCGGACCTCGGCCGGTGTCGTCGGCGCCGCCCGCGCGGAAAACTGGCCCCGTGCCCCGGTCCGCCCTAGCTTAAACGGCTGATCCAACCATGGCAGGTAGATGATGTTCCCGTTCCTGATCGTATTGATTTCGCTCATCGCGCTCGTGCTGTGCGTGATGATCCTCCTCCAGTCCGCGAAGGGCGGCGGGCTTGCCGCCTCCTTTGGCGGAGCCTCGTCCTCCACGGACTCCTTCATGGGAGGTCGCCAGGCGGCCAACGCGCTGACGAAGATGAGTTGGTACGGCGGGGGGAGTTTCCTCTTCCTCGCGCTCGTGCTGACCGTGCTCTCCGCCCGTCCGGATGCGGCGCCGGAATCGATCCTGCGTCAGGGACTTCCCGGCCAGCAGAGTCTCCCGGAAGCGCCGCCTTCGCTTCTGGACGTTTCGCCCGACCTCGGAGAGGGCGCGGCGCCGTCCGACGAAGCCGCCACGCCCGGCTCGGAGGAGGGCGCCACGGATCCCGATGGAACGGAAGGCGAGGAGGGGAACCCCGGCTCCTAGCCGGGGGGGCGGGGGTCCTCGGCGAACGCGTCGCTCGGCAGATCCAGGAACTCGACGAACCGCTCCCGCTCCTGCGCCTCCGCCAGCCAGGTCTCGAACCCGGACGGGACGAGTCCGTCCGTGCCCCGCCGCTCCCGCGCCGCCGTCACGGCAAGGTGATCCGCGTAGGCGTTCTTCACGTCGTCGGCGTGTCCCCGAGTCCAGCGCCACTCCACGCGGTGGCGTGCGGCGGCCCGCACGAGTTCCCGCCAAAGGTCGAGGTTCTCGATCGGTCCGCCCTTCCGGCGCCATCCGCGGCGGGCCCAGCCGTGCACCCATTCCTTCATGCCGCGGACGAGATACTGGCTGTCGCTCGTGAAGACGACGCGGCACACCCGCCGCAGGGAGCCCAGCCCGACGATGCCGGACACGATCGCCATCCGGTTGTTCGTCGTGTCCGGATCGAAGTGGGCGAAGTCCCGCCGATACCAGCCGCCGCGCTCGTCGAACCGTTCGATGAGACCGGCCGCCGCCCCCGGATTCCTGCGATTCTCGAACTGGTTGCCGAGGCAGGACTCGTCGGCGAAGATATGAACGAGCGGAGCATCGGTCCCGCTCTCCCGCCCGGGTCCGGAGTCGGTCGTCAACGCGCCTCCCGCAGCTTGGGTTCGCGTGGCACGCGAGCCGCGAGCCGATGCCCGGGTCCCCGCACCTTCAACCGCCACATTGGACGCGCCACGTGAGCGAGACGCAAGCACGCCCAGGATACCTCCTGCTCGAGGACGGCCGCCGATTCGTCGGCGACTACGTGGGCCCGGAGACCGAGACCGCCGGCGAAGCCGTCTTCACGACGGTGATGACGGGATACCACGAGGTGCTCACGGACCCTTCCTTCGCCGCGCAGATCGTCGTCATGACCGCGCCCATGCAGGGGGTGTACGGCATCCGCGATCCCGACGTGCAATCGCGGCGGCCCTGGGTCGCGGGCTTCGTCGTGAGGCACCTTTCGCACGAGATCGGGTCCGGGCCGGCCGATTCGACGCTGCCCGAGTACCTCGCTTCGCACGGGATTCCGACCCTCGTCGGCGCGGACACGCGGGCACTGACGCGTCACATCCGCGACGCGGGCGCCATGCGGGCGGTCGTGGCGCACGACGGGGTGCCGCCGGAGCGCGCCGCGGAGCGCCTGGCCGCCGAGCCGGAGATGTCCGGCCGCGACCTCGCGACCGCCGTCTCGACGCCCGAGCCGTACGAACTCGACGCCCTCAACGGGTCGGCCGAGCGCGGCCTCGTGCTCTGCCTCGACTACGGGGTGAAGACGCGTAGCCTCGACCTCTTCCGCCGCGAAGGATACCGGGTGCGCGTCGTCCCCTGCGACACCGACGCCGAGGTGCTGCTGGCCGCCCGCCCGGACGGCGTCTTTGTCTCGAACGGGCCCGGCGATCCGGAGGCGGTGCCGGGCGCCGTCGAGCGCATCCGCACCCTTAGCGACGCGGGAGTCCCCCTGTTCGGGATCTGCCTCGGACATCAGCTCATCGCGCGCGCATTCGGGGGCACGAACTACAAGCTGCCCTACGGGCACCGGGGCGGGAATCACCCCGTGCTCAACCATGCCACGGGCGCCGTGGAGATCACCTCCCAGAACCACGGCTTCTCCGTGCTCGAAAAAGATGGGCGGATCGAGGGCGGAGACGACCTCGAGATCACGCACCGAAATCTGAACGATGGCACCGTGGAAGGGCTCGTCCACCGGGAGCGCCCGGTGTTCGCGGTGCAGTACCACCCCGAGTCGGCGCCGGGACCCCACGACAGCCGGTACCTGTTCAACCGCTTCGTCGAGAAAATGGAGCGTTGAACGTTCGCGTTGTGTGGTCTAGGTTGCGGCGGGCCTTCGCCAACGGACCCTCACACACGGACCGCCGCGCGACGTGACCTACGACAAGCGAAACACGGTGATCGCGCTCCTGGCGCTGCTCGGCCTCTTCGGCGTGGGCGCGGTCCTGTCCATCTGGTGGACGGTGGGGAATACGTCGTTTCTCGCGGGAGGACGAGTCGCGGTCGTCCCGCTGCGGGGCGTGATCACGGACGAAGCTGCGTTCACGAAGGCGCTCGACGGTTTCAGGGAAGACCCCGGCGTGCGCGCGTTCGTGATCGAGATCGAGTCCCCGGGAGGGACCGTGGGGGCCTCGCAGAGCATCTTCGAAGCCATCCGCGATCTGCGGGACGACGACGACCGGCCCGTCCTCGCGTGGATGGGCGATGTGGGAGCCTCCGGGGGATATTACGCCGCGGTCGGGGCCGACAGCGTGTACGCGCTGCCCGGCACGATGACCGGGTCCATCGGCGTCATCATGGAATTCCCCAACGCCGAGGAATTTTTTCGGAAGGTCGGCGTCGGCTGGGAAGTCGTGGCGAGCGGCGAGCACAAGGACCTGGGCGGCTACGCCCGCGCCCTTTCTCCCGAGGACCGCGAGATCCTTGAGGAAGTCGTGGGCGACGTGCACGAGCAGTTCGTCGAGGTGGTGTCCGAGAACCGGAACCTGGATCGGGAGACCGTGCTCGGGCTGGCGGACGGCCGGATCTTCTCGGGCCGGCAAGCAAATGAACTCGGACTCGTCGACGGCCTGATGACCCTGCCGGAGACCATCGCGCTCGCCGGTCGGATGGCGGGCCTGGGAACGGACCCACGGACTGTGCGGCCGCGCGAACCGAGGGTCACTCTGTTCGACCTGCTCGGCGGGCTGAGCATCGGCGATGCGCGGGCATGGCTCGGGTCGCTGGCGCCCCTGCGTCCCAGCGGGCCGAGACTCCTGTTTGAGCTGAGATAGCCGCTCCCGTCCCGGAGCGGAACGCCAATACACAGGATTGCAAACGCTCGGAGGGGAGGGAGAATGACGAAGGCGGATCTCATCGAACAGGTCCACGAGGCCATCGGCCCCGGCGTGACCAAGAGGGACTGTGCCGCGGTGGTCAACGCGTTTCTGAACGCGGTCAAGGGAGCCGTCGTGCAAGGCAACCACATCGAGATTCGCGGCTTCGGCACGTTCAAGGTTCGGGAGCGCCGGACCCGCATGGCGCGCAATCCGCGCACGGGAGATCCGGTCCGCGTGCCGCAGAGGAAGGTGCCCGTCTTCAAGCCCTCCCGTCTGCTGCGCGACGAGGTGGCTGCGAGCCTCGAGAACCGGGGCTGACGGCGCCGCACCGGAGCTGACCGGGCCGCATCCGGCGGTTCTCAGCCGAAGAAGCCGGCGATCCGTTCCAGTCCTTCTTCCAGGACTTCCCGCTCCACCGCGAAGTTGAAGCGCAGGTGTCCGGGAGAACCGAACGGCTCCCCGGGCATGCACGCCACCTGCGCGTCGGCGAGCAGCCGCTCGGCGACGTCGAGCGACGTGGCGCCGCGATCGGTGATCCGCCCATAGAAATACAGGGCGCCGTCGGGCTGAAACGCCTCGATCCCATCGATCTCCGCGAACCTCGACAGCCCCAGTTCCCGAAGTTCGGAGAGCCTGGACAGGAGGTCCGCCACGAACGCCTCGCGAGGCGCGCTCTCGCCGAGCGCGGCCGTGGCCGCGTGCTGGGAGGGCCCGACAGCCCCGGAGGTCGTCTGTCCCTGCAGATCCGCCATCTTCCGGACGACGTCCGTCGGTCCGACGGCATACCCGATGCGGAACCCCGGCATGCAGAACGCCTTTGAGACGCCGTCGAGCAGGATCGTCCTCTCGCCGCGCTCCGCGATGTCGAACACGGACGGCGCCGAGGCCGCGTAGGCGAGCCGCCGGTAGATCTCGTCGGAGAGCACCCAGATCCCGTGCCGCTCCGCCCATGCCATGATGTCGCGCAGAAGGTCGGGCGGGACGACCGCACCCGTTGGGTTCCCGGGGCTGTTGAGCATGAGTCCCCGGGTCCGCGCCGTGCGGGCCGCCTCGAGGTCCTCGACCGTCGGCACGAACCCGCCCTCCCACGTCGTCTCCACGATGACCGGCTCCGCCCCCGCGAGGCGGACGATCGTCGTATAGCTCGGCCAGAAGGGCGCGGGCACCAGCACCTCCTCGCCGGCGCCGAAGAGGGCGTAGCAGCAGTTGAACAGCGACTGCTTCACGCCCGCGCTCACGATCACGGAATCCGCATCCACCGTCTCGGCGGCCGTCGTCTCGCGCAGATAGCGCGCGATCGCCTCGCGCAGTTCGGGCAGCCCGGACGTGGGAGGATACCCCGTCTTCCCCTCCTCCACCGCCCGAATGCCGGCGCGGGCCGCGAAGGGCGGGGCGGGGTACTGCGGCTCGCCGGCCGAGAGGTCCACGACCGGAACTCCCGCCGCCCTCAGCTTCCGGGCGCGGGCGGCCAGCACCAGCGTGGCCGATGCCTTGAGCCGGGCGACGTTCGGAGAAAACTGCGTAGCGGACACGGTCGGGCGCTCGTTTGTCGAAGGGGATCGGTCGGATTTGAGAGAGGGCTGCGGCGCCCCTATCTTTCGGTTGCTGGATGGTACGCGGGGAGAGTCCATGACGACAGAGACCGTAAGCGCGCTGGCCCCGGCGGACGTGCTGGCCGCCGCGCGAGACTTTTTTCTCGGGGACGACCGGATGGTGGACGCCTGGGTCGATACCGAGAGCGACACGCACATCGCGTTCTGCACCTTCCGGGGCAACCTCGCCGTGGCCGCCTTCCCGGATCCACGGGGGCCCGATGGCACGCGGGTCCGCGTGACGACGCTGCGCGAAGAGGGGATCGTGCCGCGGCTCCTCGCCTACCTCGCGCTGGCGGACGCGCGCCCATGAACAGGCGCCCGTAATGGATCGGATCTCGGTTCGCACCCTCTTCTTCGGCGTGTACGGCGAACTCGCCGCGCGCAGGGAGGGGTCGGCGGAACTCCCGGCGGGCAGCACCGTGGCGGACCTCGTCGAGACCCTGCGCGGGCCCGGGGGGCTCGACTGGCTTCCAGAGCGCGTCGTCGTCGCCGTCAACCAGAGTTATGGGGAGGCCGGCACGACCCTGTCCGACGGAGACGAGGTCGCCCTCATCCCCCCGGTATCGGGTGGCTGAGCCGATGTCGCCGGGGGCTGACGACCGCGTCCGAGCCTGGATCACCCGCGAAAGTCTGGACGATTTCGCGCAGTTCGAGGATATTGTACGGGAGATCGGGTCGGTGGAGGACGGCGCGCTGCTCTTCTTTCAGGGGCGGGTTCGCCGCACGAACCGCGGTCTCACGGTGTCGCGCCTCACGTACGAGGCGTACGGTGAGATGGCGGAACGGGAGTTGTCCGCCATCTGCCACGAGGCGCTTGAGCGGTTCGACGTGGGCTCCATCGCCGCGGCCCACCGGGTGGGCGATCTCGGGCTGGGAGAGGTCAGCGTGGCGATCGCGGTCACGTCGGCACACCGCGACGACGGCTACCGGGCTTCGCGGTGGGTTATCGAAACGATCAAGGTCAGATTGCCGGTCTGGAAGCACGAGCACTACGAGGATGGCGAGTCGCACTGGGTGGGAGCCCCGGCCCTGGAGACGGAAGCCCCGGCCGGCGGCGCCCGGTTCGAGTAGGAAGGTCTGGTCAGGGGCGGTCCGACGGATTCCGAGGCAACCGGCCTCGGGCGCGGGCGCCCAAATCGAGGAGGACGCCATGTTGAAAATGGTCCGCAACCTGCTGGTCGTCGCGATGATCGCGACGGTCTCGTTTGCCGGAGACTGTGGCGACGATGACGACAACATGATGATGCAGGAGGACGTCACGGCGATCAGCTAGTGTCGTATCGACACTAGTCGTCCGCAGCGGGGACTCCGCGCGGCTGCGAAAGGCTGCGCGGAGTCCCGCCACTCGCCGCTCCCGGCCCGGGGGAGCGATGAGCTTCCCGCGAAACCCACACGATCGGTGCCATGAGAGATCAGTTCGGTCGCCGGATCCGGTATCTCCGGATATCGGTCACGGATCGCTGCAACCTGCGCTGCACGTACTGCATGCCGGAGGAGGGGCTCGCCTGGATCCCCAAGCCCGAGATGCTCGCGTACGAGGAGATCTCCGAGATCGTGCGCCAGATGGCCGCGCTCGGGTTGCAGCGGGTCCGGATCACCGGCGGGGAACCGCTCGTCCGCAAGGACCTGCCGGATCTCGTCCGCATGATCGCCGCGGTCCCCGGCATCGACGACATCTCGCTCTCCACGAACGCCATCCTCCTGCCGCGTTTCGCGACGGCCCTCCGGGAAGCCGGAGTCGCGCGCGTGAACGTCAGCTTGGATACGCTCGACCGGGATGGGTTCGAGGAGATCGCCCGGCGGCCGGCGCGGCGTTTCGACGAGACGATGGACGGCCTGCGGGCCGCCGAGGAGGCGGGCTTCGCTCCGATCAAGATCAACTGCGTCATCATGCGGGGCCTCAACGACCACGAGGTCGTCGACTTCGCCGAGATCACGCGGGAGCGGCCCTGGCATGTGCGCTTCATCGAACTCATGCCGGTCGGAGAGAACCTGCATCTCACCGACCGTTTCATCTCGACGGACGAAGTGCTCGAGAAGATCCGCGCGATCGAGGACCTGCTGCCGGACCCGGGACCCCGGGGGAACGGGCCCGCCGTGTATTACCGCTTCCCGGGCGGCGCCGGGACGGTGGGTGCGATCACGCCCCTCTCCCACAACTACTGCGAGCGCTGCAACCGCATGCGGCTGACCGCCGATGGGAAGCTGCGGACCTGCCTGTTCGGCGATCACGAGGTCGACCTGAAGGGCCCGCTGCGCGACACGGGCCGTATCGAGGGCGCGGTGGCGGAGGCGCTCGCCGGGAAGCCGAAGCGCCACTACCTGGAACTGGGAACGGCGGCCGGCAGCGGCGGGCTCGCCGCCCTGAGTCAGGTCGGCGGATGACGAGCTACGAGGAACGACTCCGTCACAGGGATCTGCTCGAACGCGCAACCGACCTGCGCAGGCGGCTGGAACTCGAAGACGGCGATTCCCCCATGCGGCGTGAGGAAGGGGCCGAACTGGCGGCCCTCCTCGAAGCCACGCTGGCCGAGATCAGTCCGGAGCGCTGGGACCGGGTCATGGAGACGGTCGCCGGCGAGGCCGCGCGGAGGGCGGGCGCGGGCGCGGCCCCGATGTTCGACTGATCGTCTTCGCTTGACCGGCGCCGATTCGCCGCACCGCAAGCTCCTCGCGGCCGGGTGCCTGCTCGCGGGGCTCGGAGTCGCCGCCGGAGCATTCGGCGCGCACTCGCTCGAAGGCCGCCTCTCGGCCGAGGCCCTCGCGATCTTCGACACGGCGGCCCGCTACCACATGCTGCACGCCCTCGGGCTCATCCTCCTCGGCCTTGCCGCGGCCCGGTGGCCGGAGGCCCGGTGGAGACGTCCCGGGATGCTCATGCTGGGCGGCGTCGCGGTGTTCAGCGGCACGCTCTACGCCCTCGCCCTGTCCGGCATCGGCTGGCTCGGCGCGATCACGCCCCTCGGCGGCGCCGCCCTCATCGCCGCCTGGATCTGGGCCGCCTGGATCGCCCTCACCCAAACCTGACGCACCGGCACGGCGCCGCACCCCTTGACGTGCGCGTAGGTTGACGCGTCGGAGGAGACCCCAACCCAGAGGTCCGATGGCGATCAAGAGCGACGGCTGGATTCGGCGCATGGCGCGCGAGCAGGGGATGATCGAACCCTTTGCCGACCGCCAGGTCCGCGACGGCGTCATCTCCTATGGCGTCAGCAGCTACGGCTACGACATGCGGGTCGCCGACGAATTCCGGATCTTCCACAACGCGCTCTTCCCGGTCGTCGATCCCAAGAAGTTCGACGAGCGCTCCTTCCTCGAGTACTCGGGCGACGTTTGCATCATCCCCCCGAATTCCTTCGCCCTCGCGCGCTCCATCGAGTACTTCAGGATTCCGCGGAACATCCTCACTATCTGCGTGGGGAAGAGCACCTACGCGCGCTGCGGCCTCATAGTGAACGTCACGCCCTTCGAACCCGAGTGGGAAGGGCACGTGACGCTGGAGATCTCGAACACGACGCCGCTGCCCGCGCGCGTGTACGCGAACGAGGGGATCGCCCAGGTCCTCTTCTTCGAGTCGGACGAGGTCTGCGAGGTCAGCTACGCGGACAAGGCCGGCAAGTACCAGGGCCAGACCGGAGTCACGCCCCCGAAGCTCTAGAAGCTGCCGGGGGCGGGGCCAACCGGCCAGCCATTTCGCCCAGGAGGCGGGCCAGGAGCCGGGGGTGTTGTTCGGTCAGGACGTGGCCGCCGTCGGGGGACACGGTGAAGTCGCAGTCGAGGCGGGAGGCGAGGCGCCTTGCGGCTTCAACGGGGATCCTCGGGTCGTGGGCGCCGGTCACGACGCGGGCGGCGACCGGGCGCCGGGGCATGCGGTCCTCCAGTTCCGAAGGGCGCCAGTCGGCCAGGATGCGCAGGAGCGTGCGGGCGCGCGCCGGGCTCGACCACGGCCGCGCATAGGCGGCGACCAGCTCCGCGGGGGCGCGGAAGTCGGGACCGCACGCCCGCCGAAGCACCAGGTGTCCCAGCGGCGCGTGAAGCGGCGCCAGGAGGCTTCCGACCGCCCTCCGCACCGCGGACGACCGCAGCAACCCCAGAACGGCTGGGCTCCGGATCTCCGGCGTGACCGGATTCGAGAGCAGCAGGCCGCCGATGCCCGGTTCCGCCGCCGCGAGGGCGAGCGCGATCGCCGCGCCCTGCGAGTGCCCGGCGACGAGTTGCGGCAGCGGGCCGTCCGGCGCCAGCGCCCGCACAAGCTCACGAAGCCGGCGCACCTCGTCGTCGAGGGTGTAGGAGAGTTCCGTCCGTACGTCCGATGCGCCGCGGCCCGGCAGGTCGGGAAGCCAACATTCCCACCCCGGATGTGCCTCGGCGAAGCGCTCGGCGACGGGCCGCCAGGCGCGGCCGTGGGCGCTGATCCCGTGCAGGAAGAGGACGGGGCGCCCCGCGCCCAGAACCGTCACGCGTACCGTGCCTTCGCCGATCGCCACATTCCGCACCACAGGCCGCTTTCGACTCACTCGCTCCCTCGGCTTCCGAGGCCAAATACCGCTTGCCGCTCCCACCCCTCCGCGATACCTTCGCGGCGCGGGAAAGTGAAGAAATTCACAAGCTCGCACGAGAGGAGCGAACCCCCTTGCTCGACCCATATCTCGGCATCCTGATCCTCGCGTTGGTCGGCGTGCTGAACGCGGCCGCGATGATGGGCGTGTCGCATTTCGTGGGCTCCCGACGACCCACCCCGGTGAAGGCGAGCCCGTACGAGTCGGGGATTCCCCCGCTCGGGACGACGCGGGAGCGTTTCTCGGTCAATTTCTACATCGTGGCGATGCTCTTCATCGTCCTCGACATCGAGACGCTCTTCCTCATTCCGTGGGCCGCGATCTTCCGGGAACTGGGGATGGTCGGGTTCATGGAGATCACGGCGTTCCTCACCGTGCTCGGCGTCGGACTCGTGTACGCGTGGAAGAAGGGGGCCCTCGAATGGGACTGAACCCGGGACCGGGCGGGGAGACACGATGAGAACCCTCGATACGCTGCCGCCTGGCGCGCATCCGGACGCCAACCCCGGCGAGCTCGACACCGGCATCCCGCACAACTGGATGACGACGAAGCTCGACTACGTCGTCAACTGGGCGCGCCGCAACTCGCTGTGGCCCATGCCGTTCGGGACCGCCTGCTGCGCGATCGAGATGATGGCCTCGGCCGCGAGCAAGTACGACATCGGCCGCTTCGGGATGGAGCGCATGTCCTTCAGCCCCCGCCAGGCGGACCTGATGATCGTCGCCGGCCGCGTGACCTACAAGCTCGCCCCCGTCCTGCGCCGCGTCTGGGACCAGATGCCGCAGCCCAAGTGGTGCGTGTCCATGGGCGCGTGCGCGAGTTCCGGCGGGATGTTCGACAACTACACGATCGTCCAGGGCATCGACACCATCGTCCCCGTCGACGTCTACGTCCCCGGCTGCCCGCCGCGGCCGGAAGGCCTCATCTACGGACTCCTCATGATCCAGGAGAAGATCAAGGGAGAGTCGCTGGCCGACCCCCGGTCGCGGGACGAGGATCCGGAGGCGGTCGGACGTCCGAACCTGCCCCCGGAGACGATCGAACTCGTCGCCCAGCCCTTCGGCAACTCGACGAACCAGAACCGCATGAGCGGGCTCGGCCCGACCTCCGCGCTGACCCGCTCCCGCGACCGGCGCGAACGCCGCCTGGAACACCGGGATTGACCGGGGCGATCCGCCGTTGACGACCGCGACGACGACCGCGCCTCCGCGCATGGTGCGGGTCGCGCCCCTCGACGGGGAAGCGGCGAGCCATCCCTCGGTCCTCGCCCTGCGCGAGCGCTTCGGAGACGGCGTCCGCCGCGTGGAGACGGACGCGCTCGGCTATCCCGTCGTGTGGATCGACCCCGGCCTCATCGCCGAGGCGCTCCGCTTCCTCCGCGACACGCCCGACCAGGCGTACGACCTGCTCGCGGACGTCATGGGAGCGCACGCCGGCATCGGCGCCCCGATCCAGGTCTGGTACCAGCTCTGGTCCATGGCCCACGGCCGCCAGCTCCGGGTCGCGTGCGAGGTCCCGATGGACGACCTCGAGCTGGACAGCGTCACGGACCTGTGGCTCGCCGCCGACTGGCTCGAGCGCGAGGTGTGGGACATGTACGGCGTGAGCTTCCGCGGCCATCCGGACCTGCGCCGCATCCTCATGCCGGAGAACTACGAGGAGGGGTTCCCGCTCCGGAAGGACTTCCCGCTCCGGGGACGCTTCAGCCGCTCCCGGCAGGTGAGCCGCGCGCTCTCCCGCGACCTCGTCGACATGTACGCCGTCGAGGAGTTGGAGATGGCGGGCTACGCCGTCACGGAGGATGGAGAGGTTGAGGCCCCGCCGGAGGGCGGCATCCGCGACGTACACCCGGACGAGCAGCCCGAGGACGCGCTTGAGGGCGAGCCCATCCTCATCAACATGGGACCGCAGCACCCGGCCACCCACGGCGTCCTCCGGCTCGTGCTCCAGCTCGACGGGGAGCGCATCGTGCGCTGCTCCCCCCATATCGGGTATCTGCACACGGGCTTCGAGAAGACGTGCGAATACCGCGAGTGGAACCAGTGCGTGCCCTACACGGACCGCATGGACTACCTCGCGCCGATGCTCTACAACATCGGCTTCGCGGGGGCGGTCGAAGCGCTCCTCGACGTCGAGATCACGGAGCGCTGCCGCGTCGTCCGCGTCATCCTCGGCGAGCTGAACCGCATCCTCGGCCACCTCCTGTGGCTGGGGACGACGGCGATCGACATCGGCGCCTTCTCCGTCTTCCTCTACACGTTCCAGGAGCGCGAGCGGATCTACAACCTGCACGAGGCGTACACGGGGGGCCGGATCACGACCTCCGTCACGCGGGTCGGCGGGATGATGGCGGATCTGCCCGTGGGCTGGACGGCGGCGGCGCGCGACTTCACGTCCACCTTCCCGGAGACGCTGGACGAGGTCGAGCGGCTGCTGTCGCGCAACGCGATCTGGCAGGGCCGCACGATGGACATCGGCGTGCTCTCCGCGGACAAGGCGCTGAGCTACGGCGTCACCGGCCCCGCCCTCCGCGCGAGCGGCGTGGCCTACGACGTGCGCAAGGCGCGCCCCTACCTCGGCTACGAGGAGTACGACTTCGACGTGCCCGTGGGGACCGAGGGGGACGTCTACGACCGCTATCTCGTGCGGGTGGAGGAGATGCGGCAGAGCGTCCGCATCATCGAGCAGGCGCTGGACGGGCTCCCGGGAGGCCCGATCAACATCGACGACTACCGGATCGTCCTGCCTCCGAAGGGCGAGGCGATGGGGTCGATCGACACCATGATCTCGCACTTCAAGCTCGTGATGGAGGGCGTCCGCGTGCCGGCCGGCGAGACGTGGTACTCCATCGAAAGCTCGAAGGGCGAGCTGGGATTCGGGATCATCTCCGACGGCGGCACGAAGCCCGTCCGCTGCCGTTTCCGCGGCCCGTCGTTCATCAACATCGCCTCGCTCCCCGAACTCGTGCGGGGCGAACTCGTCGCGGACGTCGTCGCGATCAACGCCTCGCTCGACGTCGTGCTCGGGGAGATCGACCGGTGAGCCGGCGCATCCACCCCGCGGTCGTGGGCGCGCAGCCCTTCCAGTTGACGGCGAGGGAGACCTTCGACGGTCCCATCTTCGAGACGGAGGAGGGGAAGCACCGGCTGGAGGCGGCCCTCTCCCGCTATCCGACGAAGCAGGCGGCGCTCCTTCCCATGCTCGGCTTCGTGCAGTCGGTGAAGGGGTGGATCGAGCCCGCGGACATGGTCGAGGTCGCCGAGGCGCTGGAACTGACGCCGGCCTACGTCCACTCGATCGCGACCTTCTACACGATGTACAACAAGCACCCGGTCGGACGTCACTTCGTCCAGGTGTGCACGAACATCTCCTGCCACCTGAACCGGGCCGAAGAGGTGCTGCACCGCTTCCTCGCCGAGACGGGGACCCGCGAGGGGGAGATCTCGGAGGACGGGGAGTTCACGGTGATCGAGGCGGAATGTCTCGGCGCCTGCGGCTTCGCCACTGTCGTGCAGGTCAACGAGCGCTACCTCGAGGACGTGACGCCGGAGCGCGTGCCCGAAATCGTGACCGGCCTGCGCGGGGCGCGAAACGGCGCGGGCGACGGTGCCGGGCGCGGCGGGTCGGATGCGGGAGGCGGCGCATGAGCTTTCCGCACCGGAGCGAACTCGAGGTCACGACCCGGCTGTCGCGGCACCAGGGCGAGGCCGAAGCGCGCACGCTCGACGGCTGGCGCGCCGGGGGTGGCTACGAGGCGCTCCGGCGGTCCCTCGACATGTCGCCCGCCGAGATCACCGAGGTCGTGAAGGCCTCCGGTCTCCGCGGACGCGGCGGCGCGGGCTTCCCGACGGGCCTCAAGTGGAGCTTCATGCCGAAGGACGACGGCAAGCCGCACTACCTGTGCTGCAACGCGGACGAGTCCGAGCCGGGCGCCTTCAAGGACCGCGAGGTCATCCGCTGGACGCCGCACCTCCTCATCGAGGGCTGCCTCATCGCATCACGCGCCATCGGGGCGGAACACGCCTACATCTACGTGCGGGGCGAGTTCTTCGAGGAGACGCAGGTTCTGAACGCCGCCGTCGTCGAGGCGTACGAGGCCGGTCTCGCCGGGGACGGGATCCTGGGTTCGTCGTGGTCGTGCGACGTGACGATCCACGCGGGGGCCGGGGCCTACATCGCCGGCGAGGAGACCGGCCTCATGAACTCGCTCATGGGCAACCGCGCGGAACCCTGGGCGAAGCCGCCCTTCCCGGCGCAGGCCGGGGCGTTCGGGATGCCCACGACGGTGAACAACGTTGAGACGCTTGCCGCGGTCCCCATGATCCTCGAGAACGGCGCGGACTGGTACCGGCAGTGGGGGAGCGACGAGTCTCCCGGCACGAAGCTGTGGAGTTGCTCCGGGCACCTCGTGCGCCCCGGCAACTACGAGTTCGCGCTCGGGCTGCCACTGAGCGACATCATCTTCGACGCCTGCGGCGGCACGCCCTCGGGCAAGCCGGTGAAGGCCGTGATCCCTGGTGGCTCCTCCACGGCGTTCCTGAGCGGAGACGAACTCGACTGCGCGACGACGTACGAGGGGCTGGCGGAGGCGGGCAGCGCGCTCGGCACCGCCTCACCGATCGTGATGGACGAGGACACGGACATCGTCGCCGCCATGCGCCGGATCGCGCAGTTCTACGCGCACGAGTCGTGCGGCCAGTGCGTGCAGTGCCGCGAGGGCACCTCATGGGTCGTCCGCATCCTGCAGCGCATCGAGGCTGGGGACGGCCGCCCGAGCGACATCGACACGCTGTACGAGCTGTGCGAGCAGATGACGGGGCGCACGATCTGCGTGCTGGCGGACAGCGTCGTGTTCCCGCTCGAGTCGTCGCTCGACAAGTTCCGCGCCGATTACGAGGCGCTGATGAAGCCTTCTCTGGTCGCGGCGGGGTGAGGCATGGCTGAGAACGGCGCGAAGGCGACGGTCACGCTCACGATCGACGGGGTCGAGGTCACGGTCCCGAGCGGCACGCGCGTCATCGAGGCGGCGGAGCACGTGGGCGTCGTGGTGCCCCGTTACTGCTACCACCCGGGCATCCCCACGCGGCCGGCGCAGTGCCGCATGTGTCTCGTGGAGGTCGAGGGACGGCCCAAGCTCGAGCCCTCCTGCACGCTGCAGGCGGCCGACGACATGGTCGTGAACACGGCGAGCGACACGGCGCGCACGGCCCGCCAGTCGGTCATCGAGTTCCTCCTCGTCAACCACCCGCTCGACTGCCCGATCTGCGACGCGGCGGGGCAGTGCATGCTCCAGGACTACGCCTACGTCACGAACCAGCTCGAGAGCCGGGTCGACGAGCCCAAGCGGATCATGGGGCGGGACCGCATCTCCGACGACATCCTCTACTTCGCGGACCGCTGCGTCATCTGCACGCGCTGCGTGCGCTTCATGCGCGACGTCGCGGAGGATGATTCGCTCATCGTCGCGCAGCGCGGGGACAAGGCCTACATCGACACCTTCCCGGGGCGCGAACTCGACAACCCGTTCCAGGGGAACATCGTCGACGTGTGCCCCGTCGGCGCGCTCGTGCACGAGGACTTCGTGTTCAAGGCGCGCGCGTGGGACATGGACGCGGCGGCGAGCGTGTGTCCCGGGTGTCCCACCGGCTGCAACGTCACGATCGACACGAAGGAGAACCAGATCGTGCGCGTGAAGCCGCGCCACAACGCGGCCGTGAACTCGTGGTGGATGTGCGACTACGGCCGCAAGCACCTCGTGATGACGAACCGCGGCGTGCGCGCCGAGGTTCCCCTCATCCGCGACGGCGAACAACTCCGGCCGGTCGACTGGGCCACGGCGCTCGACTGGGTGGCGGAGAAGATCGACGCGCTCGGCGCGCCCGGCGGGAGCGCGGTCGTGTCGCCGGACGCCTCGAACGAGAACCTGTTCTACGTCCGGCGGCTCCTCGACCGGCTCGGCGTCGCGGGCGCTGCGTTCCGGGTCCCGCAGGGAGATACCGCGGCGCTGCCTACCGTGCCGACCCTCAAGCTGCGCGCGGACCGCGCCGCGAACGTCGCGGGGGCGGGATTCTTCGGCGGCCGGCGCGTGGCGGCGCTCCCCAATGGCGCGGCGGGCAACGGAGCCGGCGGCGGAGCGCTCGTCGTGCTCGATGACGAACTCGAGGGCGCGGCCGACGACTTCGGCGCCTCGGCCGACTTCTTCCTCTACATCGGCACGCGGCTGCCCGGCGCGGCGCGCAACGCGGATGCGGTGCTGCCGATCGCGACCTTCGCGGAGATGGACGGCACGTTCACGAACTTCGAGGGCCGCGTGCAGCGCTTCCACCAGGCGCTGAGGCCGCCGGGCCTGGCCCGCCCGGGCTGGATGGTGCTCAGCCGGGTGCTCGCCCGCCTGGAAGACGGCGAGGCCGTCAACGACGTGCGTGGCGCGTTCGAGCGGATGGCGGCGGAGGCCCCGGCCTTCGCGGGCCTCACGTGGGACGGGATCGGGCTCAAGGGCGCCCTGGCCGCCGGCGCGGCCGCGGAAGCCGCCGGCGTCGCCGGTTCCGCGGAGGCCGACGCGTGAGCCCCGTCACCGGCGGCGCCTTCGCCCTCGCCACCGTGGGGAAGGTCGTCCTCTTCTTCTCGGTGCTCATGCTCGCGGTCATGTTCGCCACGATCTTCGAGCGCAAGGTGTGCGGCTTCATGCAGGACCGGAGCGGCCCGAACCGCGTCGGCCCGTGGGGACTCCTTCAGGTCATCGCCGACGGGCTCAAGAACCTCCTCAAGGAAGAGACGATGCCGGAGCAGGCGATCCGGCCCTTCTTCCTCCTCGCGCCCGTCCTCGCGATTCTGCCGGCCACGATCCTCTTCGCCGTGATCCCCTTCGCCTCCCCCCTGCCCACGCAGTGGGGGCTCGTGGAGATGATCGTGGCGGACGTGCCGATCGGTTTCCTCTACGTGCTCGCGATCGGTTCGATCGGCGTGTACGGGGTCGCCATGGGCGGCTGGGCCTCCGGGTCGAAGTACTCGCTGCTCGGCGGCCTGCGCGGCTCTGCGCAGATGGTGAGCTACGAGGTCGCGCTCGCGCTCAGCCTCGTCCCGCTCATCCTCCTCACGGGAGACGTGCGCGCCCCCGAGATCGTCTCCATGCAGCAGACGTTCACGGCGGGGCCGGCGACGTACGCGACGTGGTTCATGTTCCCGCTCCTCGTCGGTCTCTTCTTCTTCTTCGTTTCGGGACTCGCGGAGACGAACCGTCTTCCTTTCGACATGCCCGAGGCGGAGGCCGAACTCATCACCGGATACCACACCGAGTATTCGGCGATGAAGTTCTCGATGTTCATGATCGGCGAGTTTGCGCACGTGATCACGGTCGCCGCGCTCGTCACCGTTTTCTTCCTCGGCGGGTGGGACATCCCGTTCTGGCAGGGGGACAATATCCGCGTCCTCTCCGATGGGACGGTGATCGGGGAGCCGACGTGGTGGAAGACGCTGCTCACGCTCGGCGCCTTCGGCGTGAAGACGTCGCTGCTCGTGCTCGTCTTCGTCTGGATTCGGTGGACGCTGCCGCGCTTCCGCTACGACCAGCTCATGGATCTGGGTTGGAAGTTCATGCTGGAAGCGGTGACGGTCTACATCCTCGTCATCGCCTTCGTCATCCTCGGAATCGAGGCGGTCGGGATCCCGCTCGGCGGCTGGTACGCGTTCGTTCTCTTCCTCGTGAATCTTGGGCTCGCGGGGGTGCTCTTCTTCGCCATGGACCGGGGGACGCTGATCCGCGGCGGGGCGAAGGGGGCGAAGTCGGCCGGCGGCGGCGCCGCGGGCCAGGGAGGGTAGGATGCCTGGAGATGTGAAGGTCGTGGAGCGGCCGCGGGCCGAGAGTTCGTACGTGCGGGCGGCGGCGAAGGGGATGTCGATCACCATGCGGCACCTCCTGAGCCCGAACAAGAAGACGCAGCAGTACCCGGACGAGAAGTGGGAACTGGCGCCCCGGACGCGCGGCACGCACCGCATGGAGGTGCACGAGGACGGACGGGCCAAGTGCGTCGCGTGCGGCCTGTGTCCGACCGTGTGCCCCGTGAACTGCATCAAGCTCGTGCCGGCGGAGGACGAGAGCGGCGAGCGCTACGCGGCGATCTACGAGATCGACGAGTTCCGCTGCATCTTCTGCGGTTACTGCCAGGAGGTGTGCCCGGTCGAGGCGATCCACCTCGGCGTGCACTACGAGAACGCGGAGTACTCGCGCGAGCGCTGGGTGTACGACCTCGAGCGGCTCGTCGAGCAGGAGCACGACGTGACGGCGTTGTGGGATCCGCAGGACCCGGCGTCGCAATGATCCACGACCCCGCGCCGCAATGATCCAGGACTTTCTCTTCCAGGCCTTCGCGGCGAGCGCGATTCTGGGCGCGGTGATCATGGTCACGCGCCGGAATCCCGTGTCCGCCGTGATCTTCCTGGTGGGCGTGTTCTTCGCCACGTCCGGCATGTTCCTCATGCTGGATGCGCACTACATCGCGGCGATCAACGTGATCCTGTACGGCGGGGCCATCATGGTCCTCTTCCTCTTCGTCCTCATGCTCCTGAACCTCGGGCACGCGGACTGGCGCGACCTGCGGGGGCCCGTGGGAGGGCTCATCGGCGGCTCGATCTCCATCGCCTTTCTCGGCGTCCTCACGCGGCTCTTCGTCGGGAGGACGGAGGCACGGCCGGTCGTGGAGATTGCGGGCAGCGCGCTGCGCGAGGCGGCCGCCGAACAGGGGGTCGTCGGCGTCGTGGCCCGGCCGCTCTTCACAGAGTACACGATCGTGCTCGAGGTCACCGGCGTCCTCCTGCTCGTGTCCATCGTGGGCACGATCCTGCTCGCCCGCAGGGAGCGGAGCGTGAGCGAGGGGGAGCGGACGTGAACGAGGCGGGCATGGCGGGCGCGCTCGGCCTGAACGGACTCATCGCCCTCTTCGTGAGCGCGATCCTGTTCTCCATCGGCGTCATCGGGGTCCTGCTGCGGCGCAACGCGATCATCGTCTTCATGTGCATCGAGCTGATGCTGACCGCCGCGAACCTGTCGCTTGTCGCCTTCTCGCGCATGCACGGGATCGAGGGTCAGATCTTCGTCTTCTTCGTCATGGCCGTGGCCGCGGCGGAGGCCGCCGTGGGGCTCGCGATCATCATCGCGATCTTCCGGCACTATGAAGTCGTGGACCTCGACCGCTTCCGGCTCCTGAAGTGGTGAGCCTCACCGCGCAGGAGGCGGCGGCCGGGTTCCAGCCGGTGCTCCCGTGGCTCATCCTCGCCCTCCCGCTGCTCGGAGCGGCGGTGAACGGGGCGGGGGCATTCCTGTGGCGCGACGACAAGCGGATCCCGACGATCGTGGGACCCGCCGCGCTTCTCGGGAGCTTCGCCGTCGTCCTCGTGAACTTCATCGCGATGAATGGCGAGGACCTGCACGGCGCGGAAGTCGTCAGCCTCTGGAACTGGATCGTGTCCGGCGACCTCCGCATCGGGGTCGACCTCCAGTTCGACCAGCTCTCGATGCTGATGTGCATGATCGTCACCGGGGTCGGGAGCCTGATCCACATCTATTCCGTCGGCTACATGCGCGACGATCCGGGCTATTCCCGCTACTTCTCGTATCTCAACCTGTTCGTCTTCTTCATGCTCGTCCTCGTTCTCGGGGCCAGCTTCCCGCTGATGTTCGTGGGCTGGGAGGGCGTGGGGCTCTGCTCGTACCTGCTCATCGGCTTCTGGTACGAGAACCGGGACTACGCGAACGCGGGGAAGAAGGCGTTCATCATGAACCGGATCGGCGACGCGGGGTTCCTCGTCGCCATGTTCCTGATTTTCGTCGCCTTCGGGACGCTGGACTTCATTCCCGTCCTCGCGGCGGCGGATGGGACGCTCGCGTACGGCGGCGCGCTCGTCACCGGGATCACGCTCCTCCTCTTCCTCGGCTGCACGGGGAAGTCGGCCCAGATTCCCCTCCACACCTGGCTTCCCGACGCGATGGCGGGTCCGACGCCGGTCTCGGCGCTCATTCACGCGGCGACGATGGTGACGGCGGGGGTCTATCTCATCGCGCGCACCAGCGTCCTGTTCGCGCTTTCGCCCGTGTCCCAGGGCGTGGTGGCGGCAATCGGGGCGGGGACGGCGCTGTTCGCGGCCTCGATCGCGATCCGGCAGTACGACATCAAGAAGGTGCTCGCGTACTCCACGATCTCGCAGCTCGGCTACATGTTTCTCGCCGTCGGGGTGGGGGCGTTCACGGCCGGGGTCTTCCACCTGATGACGCACGCCTTCTTCAAGGCGCTCCTCTTCCTGGGCGCGGGGGCCGTGATCCACGCGGTGCACCACGCGTGGGCGCACGGGGACGGCGGGCACGGGGACGCACACCACGGCGACCCGAACGACATGCGGAACCACGGCGGGCTCCGGAAGTTCATGCCCCGCACGTTCGTCTTCATGTGGGTCGCGACCCTCGCGATCGCGGGCGTGCCACCGCTGGCCGGATTCTTCTCGAAGGACGAGATCATCTGGTACTCGGGGGCCTACGGATACCCGATCCTGTGGGGCGTCGCGCTCGCCACGGCGCTGCTCACGGCCGTGTACATGGCCCGGCTCATGGTGATGACCTTCCACGGGGAGAACCGCACCGGAGGCAAGCTGCACGAGGTGCCCGTCGTCATGTGGGCGCCGCTGGCGGTGCTCGCGGTCCTCTCGGTCGTGGGCGGCTGGGCGAATATCCCCGAGGCGCTGCCGCTGCTCCCGACCGTCGAGTGGCTGCACCACTGGCTGGAGCCGGTGTTCGCGCCGGCGATCGCCGTCAAGGAGGCGCACGGCTTCGCCCCGGAATACCGGTCGCCCGTCGGGGGCGGCGAGGCGCTGTGGGCGGTGATCTCCGCGGCGATCGCGATCGCGGCCGTCGTCGGAACCGTCCGGGTCCTGTCGCCGAAGCCGGTGCCGACGGAGGCGCAGGCCGTGGCGCCGACCGGGTTCGCCCGCGTGCTCCACGACAAGTGGTACGTGGATGAACTGTACGACCGCGCGATCGTCCGCCCCTCGCTCGCCCTGTGGCGCGCGTGCTGGCGGATCGTGGACGCGGGCCTCATCGACGGCGCCGTGAACGGCGCGGGGCGCGCCGCTCGCCTCCTCGGCTGGGCCGGGGGCCAACTCCAGACGGGGCGCGTGACGACCTACCTCGTCGCCTTCATGCTTGGGGCCCTCCTCGTCCTCGGGGTGCTCTCGTGATGGCCTTCTACGACGGGCACTGGATCCTGACCGCGCTCGTGGTCCTCCCCCTTGTGGGCGGCGCGGCCTGCCTCGTGGTGCCGGAGGCGCGCGCGAAGACCGTCGCCCTGGCGACGACGCTCGTCCTGTTCGCGCTCTCGCTGCCGCTCTTCTGGACCTTCGACACGGCGGAGCCCGGGTTCCAGAATCTCGTCTCCATCCCGTGGATCGAGGCGTGGGGGATCTCCTACGCGGTGGGCCTGGACGGGATCTCCATCCTCATGATCCTGCTCACGACGTTCACGATGCCGCTGGCGGTGGCGGGCTCCTTCTCCCACATCCGGACCCGCGAGCGCGCCTTCTACTCGATGCTCCTCTTCCTCACGACGGGGATGATCGGCGTCTTCGTCGCGCTCGATCTCTTCCTGTTCTACGTGTTCTGGGAGATCATGCTGATCCCGATGTACTTCCTCATCGGGGTCTGGGGCGGGGAGCGCCGGATCTATTCCGCCGTGAAGTTCTTCCTCTACACGGCGGTGGGCTCGCTCCTCATGCTGGTCGCGATCGTGACCCTCGCCTGGATCTTCCAGGACGGCTCGGGGGCGTGGAGCTTCGCCTACGAGGATCTCGTGTCGCTCGAACTCGCGCGGCGCGCGCAACTCTGGCTCTTCGGAGGGTTCGCGCTCGCGTTCGCCATCAAGGTGCCGCTCTTCCCGTTCCACACCTGGCTGCCGGACGCGCACGTGGAGGCGCCGACGGCGGGCTCCGTGATCCTGGCGGGAGTGCTGCTCAAGATGGGCGTGTACGGGTTCCTGCGCTTCGGGCTCCCCTTCTTCCCGGCCGCGGCGACGGATCCCATGGTCGTGAACGCGATGCTCGTGCTGGGGCTGATCGGGATCCTGTACGCGGCTTGGGTGGCGGCGGTCCAGCCGGACGCGAAGAAGCTCATCGCCTATACCTCGGTCGCGCACCTCGGCTTCGTCGTGCTCGGCGTGTTCGGGCTCACGACCCAGGGGATCGAGGGCGGCATCCTCCAGATGGTGAACCACGGGATTTCGACGGGGGCGCTCTTCCTCCTCATCGGGATGCTGTATGAGCGGCGCCACTCGCGGAAGATCGCGGACTTCGGCGGCATCGCGAAGGTGATGCCGGTGTTCGCCTTCGCGCTCGTCGTCGTCGCGCTGTCCTCCGTCGGGCTGCCGGGGACGAACGGCTTCGTCGGCGAGTTCCTGATCCTCGTGGGGACGTTCAGGACCCACCCGTGGGTCGCCGCCATCGCGACGACGGGCGTGATCTTCGCGGCCTGCTACATGCTGCCCATGGTGCAGCGGGTCCTCTTCAACCGGCTCGACCGCGAGGAGAACCGCGCGCTCACCGACGTGAACCGCCGGGAGCGCCTGATCCTCGCGCCGCTGCTCGCGCTGATCCTGCTCATCGGCGTCTGGCCGGGACCGTTCCTGAACCGGACGAGCGCGTCGGTGGAAGCGCTGATCGAGCACGTGGAAACGCGGACGGCGAACGTCGAAGCCGTGTCCGTCGAGGCCGGGGGAGGGGAGTGACGTGAATCACTGGGTCGCGCTCCTGCCGGAGGTCATCCTGTCGCTGGCCGCCATGGTCATCCTCATGCGCGACGCCTTCGTGCGCACGGGCGGGGGTGGCGCGGACGCCGCCGCGGGAGGCGGTTCGGGCCGCGAGGGGCGGATGTCCGTCGACTGCCTCGTCGCGCTGTACTCGATCGCGGGCGCCTTCATCACGAGCCTGTGGCTCATGGACGCCTCCGCCCCGCCGGACGCGATGATCGCGCTCGACGGCTTCCGCGTGGCGGCGGATGTGATCCTGTGCGGCGGGGCCCTTCTCGTGGTGTCGCTGTCGCGCGACTACCTGAGCCGGGAGGGGCTGCGCTCGCCTGAATTCCATGCGCTCGTTCTCCTCGCCCTCGTCGGGATGATGGTGCTCGTCGCGGCGCGCGACCTCATCCTCCTCTTCGTCGGCCTCGAGCTGATGTCGATCTCCGTCTACGTCCTCACCGGATTCGTGCGGAAGAACCCACGCTCCTCCGAGGCGAGCCTCAAGTACTTCATCGTCGGCGCCTTCGCGAGCGCCTTCGTCGTGTACGGGATCGCGCTTCTCTACGGGGCCACGGGGACGACGCGCCTGGCCACCGCCGCCGAGCGGATCGCGGCCGCGCCGGCCGGGGGGGACTTCCTCCTCGTCGCCGGCATCGGCCTCCTGCTCATCGGCTTCGCGTTCAAGATCGCCGCCGTCCCCTTCCATATGTGGGCGCCGGACGCGTACGACGGGGCGCCGACCCCGGTCACGTCGTTCATGGCGACGGGGGTCAAGGCGGCCGCCTTCATCGCGCTCCTCCGCGTGCTGACCGTGGATCTGGGAGGCGCGGCCGAAGTGTGGAAGGGCGCCGTGTGGTGGCTGGCGATCCTGACCATGATCGTGCCCAATCTCATCGCCCTGTCACAGCAGGACGTGAAGCGGATGCTCGCCTACTCCTCGGTGGCGCACGCCGGATACCTCCTCGTCGGCGTCGTCGCGGCCTCCGAACTGGGCCGGTCCGCCTCGCTCTTCTACCTCGCGGCGTACACCGTGGTCACGGTGGCGAGCTTCGCCATCGTCTTCCACGTGGCGGGGCGGGGCGACCGGAACCAGCGCGTGCAGGACTACCGGGGGCTGGGCTGGCGGCGCCCGGTGCTCGGCGCCGCGCTCCTCGTCTTCCTTCTCTCGCTGGCGGGCTTCCCGCCCACGGCGGGCTTCGTCGGCAAGCTGTACCTGCTGCGCGCCGCGGTGGATGCGGGGGAGATCTCGCTGGCGGTCACGCTCGTTCTGACCAGCCTCGTCGCCTACTACTACTACCTTCGCGTGGTGTGGAAGATGTACTTCGAGGCGGCGCCCGAAGACGCGCACACGCCGCCGCCGCCGAAACCGGGGTTCAACCTCGCGATCGGGACCTGCGTGGCGCTGATCCTGCTCGGCGGCCTCTTCCCGGGACGCATCATCGACCGGGCCGGGGAGGCCCTCGCGGACGTGCCCGCGCCGGGCATGGTCGTCCAGGCCGAGGACGCGCCGTCGCCGTAATGCCGATCCATTCCGGAATCTTCCGCGAATACGACATTCGCGGGATCGTCGGGGACGACCTGACGGAGACGGCGGCCGAACTCGTGGGGCGGGCCTTCGGGACGGAACTCGCGGACCGGCCGGCGCCGCGCGTCGTCGTGGGGCACGACAACCGGCCCTCGTCTCCGGCGCTCTCGGCCGCGCTGTGCCGCGGCCTGTGCGCGGCCGGCGTCGACGTGACGACGATCGGCACCGTGCCGACGCCGACCCTCTATTTCGCGGCCATCGAGTTCGGGACGGACGGGGCGATCCAGATCACCGGATCCCACAACCCGCCCGAATACAACGGGATCAAGATGGTGCGGGACGGCGCGGCGCTGTACGGTCCGGCGATCCGCGCGCTCCGGGACCGGATCGAGGCGGAGGCCTTCGCGTCGGGCCGCGGGGAGATCCGGGAAGCGGAAATCCTCGACCGCTACGTCGAAGAGATCGCCGCGCGCGGACGGGTGGAGGGCGACGTGCGCATGGTGCTCGATTGCGGCAACGGAGTGGGGAGCGTCGTCGCGGTGCGCGCGCTGACCGCCGCGGGCATCGATGTGGACGGCCTCTACTGCGAGTCGGACGGGACGTTCCCGAACCATCACCCGGACCCGACGGTGGACGAGTACATCCAGGACCTGATGGCGCGCGTCCGCGGGACCGATGCGGATCTCGGCGTGGGGCTCGACGGGGACGCGGACCGGATCGGCGCGGTGACCGAGGAAGGGAAGATCATCCGGGGTGACCACCTGCTTCTTCTCTTCGCGCGGGAAGTGCTCGCGGAACGGCCGGGGGCTGAGGTCGTGTTCGACGTGAAATGCTCGCAGGCGCTGCCCCGGGTCATCCGGGCGCATGGAGGCGTTCCCGTGATGTGGAAGACGGGACACTCGCTCATCAAGGAGCGCATGCAGGCCGGAGGGTCTCCCATATCGGGTGAGATGAGCGGACATATCTGCTTTGCGGACAGGTTCTTCGGCACGGATGACGCGATCTACGCGGCGGCCCGCCTCGCGGGTCTCGTGTCCCGTTCCGGGCGCCCGCTGTCCGAGTTGGCGGCGGAGATTCCGAGCTATCCGGCGACGCCGGAACTGCGCCTCGACTGCCCGGAAGAGCGGAAGTTCGGCCTCGTGGCGGAGGCCGTGCGCTTCTTCCGCGAGCGCTACGAGGTCATCGACATCGACGGCGCGCGCGTCCTGTTCGATGGCGGATGGCTGCTGATCCGCGCGAGCAACACGCAGCCCGTCGTCGTGGCGCGCGTCGAGGCGGACACGGACGAGCGTCTGCGTGAAATCGCGGGCGTGGCGCGGACCTTCCTGGCCGGCCAAGGGGTCGACCTGCCGGCGGTTTGACGCGAGATTCGAAGCTTCCCGCCCCGACTCACGCGGGATCCTGAACGGGAGTGTGACCACGACCCAATGAACATTCACGAATACCAGGCGCGGGCGATCTTCGCGCGGCACGGCATTCCTGTGCCGGAGGCCGAGGTCGCCGCGACGGCGGAGGAAGCCGCGGCGGCGGCCGAGCGTTTCGGAGGACCGGTTGTCGTCAAAGCCCAGGTCCACGCCGGCGGGCGCGGCAAGGCGGGAGGCGTCAAGCTCGCCGCGACGCCGGACGAGGCGCGCGACAGCGCGGAAGCCATCCTCGGGATGGAGATCAAGGGGATTGAAGTGCGGCGGGTCCTCGTCGCACCGGCGGAGGACATCGCATCCGAGGCCTACGTCGGCATCGTGCTCGACCGGGCGCGACAGGCGGATACGATCATGGTCTCGTCCGAGGGCGGCGTCGACATCGAGGAGGTCGCCGCGACGATGCCCGAGGCGATCCGGAAGGTTGCCGTGGACTCGCGCTACGGGCTCCTCGCCCACCAGGCGGCCCTCCTCGGCCACCATCTCTACGACGACCCCCGCGCGGCGCGGCAGGCCTCGTCCATCATAGCGAAGCTCTACGAGGCGTACCGCGCGAGCGGCGCCACCCTGGCGGAAATCAACCCGATGATCGTGAACCCCGCCGGAGAGGTGAAGGCGATCGATGCGAAGATGAACATCGATGACAACGCCCTCTTCCGGCTGCCGGACATCGCGGCGCTTCGCGACACGGAGGCGGAGAATCCGGCGGAGGTCCGGGCGCGCGAGGCCGAACTCTCCTACATCCAGCTCGATGGTAACGTCGGGTGCTGCGTGAACGGGGCGGGCCTCGCGATGGCCACGATGGACCTGGTCAAGTACTACGGCGGCGAGCCCGCGAACTTCCTCGACATCGGGGGATCCTCGAATCCCGACAAGGTCGTGGCGGCGCTCGAACTCATCACCGCGGACCCGAACGTACACTCGATCCTGTTCAACATCTTCGGCGGGATCACGCGCTGCGACGACGTCGCGAACGGGATCGTGGAGGCGACGGGCCGCATGGAGCTGGGCGTGCCGCTCACGATCCGGCTGACGGGAACGAACGAGGAGGAGGGAGTGGCGATCCTCGCTTCGCGCGGGTTCGAGGCGATGGTGGACATGGACCGGGCGGTCGAGACCGCCGTCCGCCGGGCGGGGGGCCGCTGATGGGGATCTTCATCGGAGACGACACGAGGCTTGTCGTCCAGGGGATCACGGGGCGCGACGGCTCGTTCCACACCCGGCAGATGATGGAGTACGGGACGCGCGTCGTGGCCGGCGTGACGCCGGGGAAGGGCGGCCGGACGTTCGACGACGCCGTGCCCGTGTTCGACACCGTGGAGGAGTCGGTGGCCGGGGCGGGGGCGAACGCGAGCGTCATCTACGTGCCCGCGCGCTTCGCGGCGGACGCGGTGTTCGAGGCGGCGGACGCGGGGATCGCGCTCATCGTGTGCATCACCGAGGGCGTGCCCGTGGGGGACATGTTGCGCGTGCTGCCGTACGTGCGGGAGAAGGGCGCGCGCCTCATCGGCCCCAACTGCCCGGGACTCATCGTCCCCGGCCGCTGCAAGGTCGGGATTCTCCCCGGCCAGATCGTGCGGGAGGGGCCGGTCGGGATCGTGAGCCGTTCCGGCACGCTCACCTACGAGGTCATCTTCCAACTCACGCGGGCCGGAATCGGGCAGTCCGCCTGCGTCGGGATCGGGGGCGACCCGCTCATCGGCACGGACTTCGTCGATTGTCTCGCGGCGTTCGAGGCGGATCCGGAGACGGAGGCCGTCGCGGTGATCGGGGAAATCGGCGGGACGGACGAGCAGGTGGCGGCGGAATACGTGTCGCGCGAGATGAGCAAGCCCGTCGTCGGGTTCATCGCGGGCCAGACGGCGCCTCCCGGCCGGCGCATGGGGCACGCCGGCGCGATCATCTCGGGCTCCGAGGGGACGGCGGAAGAAAAGATCCGCGCCTTCGAGAGCCACGGGATCGGGGTCGCGCGGCGGCCCGCCGACCTGGTGGGTCTCATACGCGACCACTAGGTCGGGTCGGGGGCGGGACGCTGCGACGCTTAGCAGCCCGTGGCAAGACCCCGCGTCAGCGCCGAGAGCGGTGAAGCGCTCGCCTGACAAGGAGCGACGAGGGAGAATAGCAGGGCTATTTGACCGAGGAGAGACGCAGAGCGCAGCGTTCAGGTGAGATGCAGCGCCGCTCGAACGCAGCGGGGTCTTGCCATGGGCTGCTAGGCAGGAGGCGGCAATGAAGGTACGGGAGATCATGACCCGCGACGTGACCACGGCCGCTCCCGGGATGTCGCTGGCGGATGCGGCGGACATGCTCGCGCGCAGGCGGCTCCGCGCGATGCCGGTCATCGATGACGAGGGCCACGTGCTCGGGATGCTCACGGATCGCCTGTTGATCAGCCGCCTCCTGCCAGGGCTCGAGCGGGCCGATGCGGGCGCGCCGCTGGCGGGAAGCGCTCGCGCCGGGGAGGTGCGTGACATCATGGAACGCGCCGTGATGTGCGTTAAGGATGACGAACCGCTGGCGAACGTGGTTCGTCTGATGCTGGACAAGGAAATCGAACGTTTTCCCGTCGTCCGCGAGGGCCAGCTCGTCGGGTTTCTGACGCGCGGCGACATCATCCGAAGACTTCTTCTTCGGGACGCGGCGGGCGAGGCGGAAGAAACGAAAGGGGAGTGAAGACGTGCAGACGATGACGCTCGCGATCATCAAACCCGATGCGTTCGGGTCCGGGAAGGCCGGCAGGGTGCTCGCCGCACTCGAGGACGCGGGCTTTCGCATACGCGGGTCACGGGTCCTGCGGCTCGGACGCGCCGGGGCCGAGGCGTTCTACGCCGTGCACCGGGAGCGGCCCTTCTTCGGGGCGCTCGTGGAGTTCATGACATCGGGGCCCTGCATGGCGCTCGCCCTCGAGCACGAGCGCGCGGTGCCGTACCTGCGCGAGGTCATCGGTGCCACGGACCCGGCGGAGGCTGCGCCGGGGACCGTGCGCGCGCTCTACGCGGAGAGCAAGGAGCGCAACGCGATCCACGGCTCCGATTCCGATGAGAACGCGAGAGTGGAACTCGGCTTTTTCTTCGGACAGGTCGACCTCATCGCCAGCGCGTGAGTCCACGACGCGCAACGCCATCGCCGGACCCGACGGAACCCGCCCGCATCGGACTCGCGGGCCTCGACGCCGGCCCCATCGAGCGGGCGTTTCGCGTGGAGAGGCCGGGCGAATCGCTCGGCGCCTTGCCACTCCCCTTTGAATACGTCGACGTCGAGGTCGAAGTGCGGAGGGCGGATGGGGCCGCGGTTCGCGCCCGGGGCACGCTCGGAGCGCGGGCCATCGTCGAGTGCCGCCGCTGCCTGGAGCCGACGAGAGTCGGCGTGCGCGCGAAGTGGGCCGCGCTGTACCGCCCGTCCGGCCGGGTCACGCCCGGGGAAGAGGGGGTCTGGGCGCTCGACGAGGGATCGGGCGAACTGGACCTGGCGGGGCCGATCCGCGAGGAGTTGTGGGTCAACGCGCCCGCGTGGGTGGAGTGCTCGCCAGACTGCGCGGGGCTCTGCCCGACATGCGGCGTGCGGCTCGCGGAACAGGCCTGTCGCTGCCCGCCGCCGGAACCCGACGCGCGCTGGGCCGCGCTGGAGGGATTGGGAGGCGATGCGGAGGACGCTTCGGAGGGCGAGATTCCTTGACATTCCGGGGCGGAAGGCGCCAGTTGCCATGCTCCGTTCGAACGTCACGGAGTTCCAGTCGATGGCTGCCAGGAGTGAGTTGACGATATGGCTGTTCCCAAGAGACGGACGTCGAAGCAGCGCAAGCGCAAGCGGCGTACGCACTACAAGGCGCGGGACAACGCGTACCAGGCGTGCCCCAAGTGCGGGGATCCGAAGCGACCGCATCGCGTCTGCCCGACCTGCGGCTACTACGCGGACCGCGAGGTCGTTCAGATCGACGACTTTTGAAGCCCCCGAGCGCGGCCGCCGCCCTCCGGCGGCCGGGCCGGGTAGATGAGTCGGGCGAGCAGCCCGTGATTCGGGTTGCACTCGATCTGTTGGGCGGAGACGCCGCGCCGGAAGCCGTTCTGGAAGCCGCCGCGGGAGCGCTCGACGCGTGGCCGGACGACCTCTCACTCCTGCTCGTGGGGCCCAGCGACCTCCTGCGTGAAGAACGGACCCGATTCCCGCTCGACCGGGTGGCGTGGCTCGCGGCGGAGGAGTTCATCGGCCCGGCCGAACCGCCCGCCCTCGCCGTGCGCCGGAAGGCGGACAGCACCGTGGTCCGCGGCCTCGAGGCCGTGCGCGACGGGAGAGCGGACGGCTTCGTGTCCGCCGGGCCGACGGGGGCCACGGTCGTGGCCTCGGTGCTCACGCTCGGCTTGCTCCCCGGCGTGGACCGGCCGCCCGTGGGCGCCCTCTTCCCGACCGTGACCGGCCGTGTGCTCGTCATGGACGTGGGGGCGAACGTGGATGTCCGCCCCCGGCAATTGCACCAGTTCGCACACCTGGGCTCGACCTATCTGCGCCGAACGCTCTCGATCGGGCGGCCGCGGGTCGGCCTTCTCAACATCGGGGTGGAAGGAGAGAAGGGAGGGGACGCGGTCGCGACGGCACATGACCTTCTATCCACCGACCCCGAGCTCCATTTCGTCGGAAACGTGGAGGGACACCAGATCGTGACCGGGGCGTGCGACGTGCTCGTGTGCGGCGGATTCGTCGGCAACGTGCTGCTCAAGTTCTACGAGTCGATCGCCGAGTTCGTGCTCGAGATCTTTCGAAACGCCGGCGTCGGCGAAGGAGGCGAGCTGGGCGAGGCGCTGCGCGTGCTCGACTACACGGAGTACGGCGGCGCGCCCCTGTTCGGCGTCGACGGGGTCACCGTCATCTGCCACGGGACATCACCCGCACGCGCGATCATGAACGGGATTCGCACGGCGGCGGACTGCGCCGCCTCGGGCTTCACCTCCCTCACTCGCACCTCCCTCGCCCGGATGCCGCAGGAGAGCGGTGCGTGAGCGGGGTCGCGCTCCTCTTCCCGGGACAGGGCTCCCAGTACGTGGGCATGGGCCGGGACCTGGCCGAGGACGATGCGTCGGTGCGGGAACTCTACGAGCGCGCCGACGATACGCTCGGCATGCCGCTGAGTCGGATCTGCTGGGAGGGGCCCGAGGAAGAACTTCGGGCGACGGAGAACGCCCAACCCGCAATCATGCTGCACTCCTTCGCCATCTGGCATCTCGTCGCCGCGCGCGCCGGGAAGGCCGGCGTCGGGGCGGGACATTCGCTCGGAGAGCTGTCGGCGTACCTCGTGTCCGGCGCCTTCGGCTTCGAGGACGGCCTCCGGATTGTGCGCGAGCGCGGTCGGCTGATGGGGGCCTCGGGCGCGGACCGGCCGGGCACGATGGCCGCCATACTCGGGTTGGACGCCGAATCCGTCGCCGACGCGTGCGCGCGCGCGGCGGACGCCGGGGGGGTTGCCGTGCCCGCGAATCTCAACGCACCGGGCCAGGTCGTCATCAGCGGCGACGTCGAGGCCGTCGCCGAGGCCGGCCGGCTCGCTGCGGAGGCCGGCGCCCGCCGCGTCCTCCCACTCAACGTGAGCGGCGCGTTTCATTCGCCCCTCATGGCGACGGCGGCCGACGGGTTGGCGGCGGCGCTCGCGGTGGCGGACTGGCGCGATCCGTCGTTCCCCGTCGTATCCAACGCCACGGCGACGCCCGTGACGGACTCGGAGGAGGCGCGGCGGACCCTCATCCTGCAGCTCACCTCGCCCGTTCGGTGGATGGAGGGGATCGACCGTATCCGCGAGACGGGGATCACGCGCTGGCTCGAAGTCGGACCCGGCAACGTGCTCGCCGGCCTCGCCCGCCGCATCGATCGAAGTCTGCGCGTGACCGCGGTCGGAGACTCTCCGTCCGTGGACGCCTACCTGGGATCTTCGGACTAGCGTTTCGAATGGCCACCATATTTCTGCGACGCTACACAGGGTGCCTGAAATGAGTGAACTGACGGGAGAGATCGCCATCGTCACGGGAGGGACGCGCGGCATCGGGACGGCGATCGCGACGGAGCTGGCCCGCGCGGGCGCGCGCGTGGCCGTGGTCGGCACCGGAGCGGACCGGGCCCGCGCCGTGGCCGAGAGCCTGCCGGGCGAAGGTCACGCGGGCTTCGGTTGCGACGTCTCCGACCCGGAGGCGTGCAAGGGACTCGTTGCGGACGTCTCCGAGAGGCTCGGCGCCGCGACGATCCTCGTGAACAACGCGGGGATCACGCGCGACAACATCCTCCTCCGCCTCAAGGATGAGGATTGGCAATCCGTGCTCGACACCAACCTGTCGGGGGCCTTCTATCTCATGCGGGCCGTCGCCCGCGGCATGATGAAGCGGCGCGCCGGAAACATCGTGAACATCTCCAGCGTTGTGGGCTTGACGGGAAACCGCGGCCAGTCCAACTATGCGGCGGCCAAAGCCGCCCTGATCTCGCTCACCCGAAGCGTCGCTCAGGAGCTTGCGAGTCGCGGTGTGCGGGCCAACGCCGTCGCGCCGGGGTTCATCGCCACCGACATGACCTCCGGACTGCCCGAAAGCGTTCAAAAAGCCATGTCGGAGAGGATTCCCCTCGGCCGGCCGGGGTCCCCGGAAGATGTCGCCACGGTGGTGCGGTTTCTCGTCGGTCCCGGGGCTTCGTACGTTACCGGGCAGGTGATCGTCGTCGACGGCGGGATGGTCATGCAGTCGTAGCGTCGGGAAAAGGCGGGGCCGCGGGTCGGTCCCCTTCATACAAGGAGAACACGCAATCATGGACAACGCGGCACGCGTGCGGGAGATCATCGCGCAGGAACTCGGCGTGGAGCAGGAAAAGGTGGTGGACGACGCGAACTTCGTCGATGATCTGGGCGCCGACTCGCTCGATACCGTCGAACTCGTGATGGCTTTCGAGGAGGAGTTCGGGATCGAGATCCCGGATGAGGACGCAGAGAGGATGCAGACGGTCGAGGAGGCCATCGCGTATCTGAACGAGAAGGTCTAGGAATCGGGGCTTTCGCGCCGGCCGCCGCCGCCCGCAGGCCTTTCATTTCATGAGAAGACGTGTAGCGATCACGGGGATCGGCCTCGTCACCCCGATCGGGCTCGATCCCGACTCGACCTGGGACGCGCTCCTCGGCGGCGTGAGCGGCGCCGGGCCCATCACCCAGTTCGACGCATCCGACCAGTCGGTTCGCTTCGCCTGCGAGGTGAAGGACTTCGATCCGTCGAAATACATGGACCGGAAGGATGCGCGGCGGGCGGACCGTTTCCTCCACTTCGCGATGGCCGCGGCGGAGCAGGCCGTGACCGAGGCGGGTTTCGCGGAAGGGTTCGGCGAGCTTCCCCCGGATCGGGTCGGCGTTCTCATCGGTGTCGGGATCGGCGGGCTGCCGCTCCTCGAGGCCCAGCACGAAAAGCTGCTCGACGGCGGGCCGCGGCGCGTCTCCCCCTTCTTCATCCCCATGTTCATCCCGGACATGGCTTCGGGGATGGTGTCTATGCGGTACGGGGCGCAGGGCCCGAACTACGCGACCGTGTCGGCCTGCGCCTCCAGCGGCCATTCCGTCGGGCTCGCCTTCCGCTCGATCCGCAACGGCGAAGCTGATGTGATGATCACGGGGGGCAGCGAATCCACGATCACGCCGCTCGCGGTGGCGGGCTTTGCGAACATGCGGGCGATGTCGACGCGCAACGACGATCCGAAGAGGGCGTCGCGCCCCTTCGACGCGCACCGCGACGGGTTCGTGCTCGGCGAAGGCGCGGGGATGTTCATCCTCGAGGAACTGGAACACGCCAAGGCGCGCGGTGCCGCGATCCTCGGGGAGGTGGCGGGCTTCGGGCAAAGCGCGGACGCCTATCACATGACCGCGCCGGCGCCGGACGGCTCGGGGGCGCGGCTCGCCATGGAACAGGCGCTCGACGACGGTGGACTCGACCCGACGGACATCGGGTACATCAACGCTCACGGCACGTCGACGCCCGCGAACGATGTCTCCGAGACGAAAGCGATCAAGGATGTCCTGGGCGATCATGCGTATTCGATCGTCGTGGGTTCGACGAAATCGATGACGGGACACACGCTGGGAGCGGCGGGGGCCATAGAAGGGGCGATCTCCGCCCTCGTCTGCGGGCGCGGGGTCATCCCGCCCACGATCAACTTCGAAGAGGCGGACCCCGAGTGCGATCTCGAATACGCCCACGGGGGGGTGATGGAGCGTGAGGTAGAGGTCGCGCTCTCGAATTCTTTTGGGTTCGGCGGTCACAACGTGTGTCTGGCCGTCCGGCGGTGGAACGGCGACTAGCGGCCTTCCGCGCGGGCGATGCCCGTGACGGAGCGGCCGGGAGGATGTGATGAGTTCGGTACTGGTGATGATGGGGTCGGAGTCGGACATGCCCACGATGGAGAAGGGCGTGGCGATCCTTCGCGAGCACGGGGTCGACGTGCAGGTCGAGGTGAGTTCGGCGCACCGGCAGCCGAAGCGGACCGCGGAGTTGGCCGAGGGCGCTGCGGCGGCCGGCCATTCCGTCGTGATCTGCGGGGCGGGGCTGTCCGCGGCGCTCCCCGGCGTCGTCGCGGCGCACACATCGCTGCCCGTGATCGGCGTCCCCGTCTCGGCGGGAACGCTCGGAGGGCTCGACGCGCTCCTGTCGTGTGCGCAGATGCCGCCGGGCGTCCCCGTCGCCGCCGTGGGCATCGACAACGCGAAGAACGCGGCCCACCTCGCCCTCCGCATCCTGGGCACGAGCTAGGCCGGCCCACCCGGGGAGGTTCGGTTAGTGCGAACCGGCGTCGGATACGATTCCCACCGCTTCGATGAGGCGCGGCCGCTCGTGCTGGGCGGGGTGGAGATACCCGATGCCCCGGGACTGAAGGGACACTCCGACGGGGACGCGATCGCGCACGCGGTCACGGATGCGATCCTGGGTGCGGCGGGCCTCGGGGACATCGGCGCACTCTTCCCGGATACGGATCCCGCGCATGCGGGCGCCGACTCCATTGAACTTCTCGCTTCGGCGGTGCGTCGACTGCGCGAGGCAGGGTTCCGGGTGGTGAACGTCGACGCGACCGTCATCGCCGAGCGGCCGCGCATCTCCCCGCACGTCGCTGCCATGCGGGAGCGGCTCGGTCAGGCTCTGGGAACGGGCTCGGCCGGTGTGTCGGTGAAGGGAAAATCGAACGAGGGGATGGGGTGGATCGGACGCGGCGAAGGCCTCGCCGCCATCGCGGTCGCCACGGTGACCCGGGCCGCGGGGGACGGTGACTGAGGTCCCGGGCGTCCAACCCCTCATCGAGTTTCTCCTCGCCCTCCCGGCGGTCACGGCCTACGCGCTCATCACTGCGGGGTCCGCCCTCGAGAACATCTTTCCGCCCGTCCCATCCGACACCTTCGTCGTACTCGGCGCGGTGCTCGCGGACAGGGGATCGTTGCAGCCGCTCCCCGTCCTCCTCTGCGCGTGGATCGCGAACTCCGGGGGCGCCATGGTCGTGTTCGGGCTTGCGCGCCGGCACGGACGGGGCGCGTTCGAGACCCGCTGGGGTCGGCGCCTCCTCCGCCCGCACCAGTTCCGGCGCCTGGCCCGTTTCTACGAGCGGCACGGGTTGTGGGCCATCTTCTTCGCCCGCTGTCTGCCCGTGCTGCGCGTCGTCGTCCCGACCTTCGCAGGATTCACGGGAGTGGGCGCGGTGCGGGCGATGGCCCCGGTCGTTGCCGCATCGCTGCTCTGGAACGGACTCATGCTTGCGGGGGGAATGTTCGCCTCGCGCAACGTGGACCGCTTGATGGCGCTTCTCGGCCAGGTCAACGCGTGGCTCCTCCTCGTCGCCGCCATCCTCATCGGCGGCATCGTCGGCTGGTGGATCCGAAGTCGGCGCGATGAGGCTCCACGCGTCCCGGATTCCGCCGGCGAGTCCGACGACGACGGCGCCGGCGGCCCCGTCGGACCGGAGGCGTCGCCGTGACGGGCGAAGGTCCGGGCATCGAGCGCGCCTTCCACCTCGAACCTTTCCGGGACCACCTCGGCTTTGAACGGGGACTCTCTCCGCGCACCATCGACGCGTACCTGCGCGAAGCCCTGCGCTTCGCGGCCTTCGCGGCCTCGGAGGGCGTCAGGGGACCCACCGGGGTCACCTATCGGCTGCTGCGCGACCATGTCGCTCGGTTGACCGACCAGGGGCTGGCGGCATCGAGCGTCGCGCGGAGCGTTTACGCGCTGCGTGGCTACTTCCGTTTCCTCATCGTCGAGGGTGCGATCGACACCGACCCGAGCGAGCGCCTCGAAGCGCCGCGCGCGGGGCGCCCTCTCCCGGACGTGCTGTCCGTCCACGAGATCGAGGCGCTGATCGGGGCGGGCGACCCGGAGAGTCGCACGGTGCCACGGGATAACGCTATGCTCGAGATCCTCTACGGTTGCGGACTCCGCGTGTCGGAACTCCTGTCGTTGAAGGGGAGAGATGTCGACCTTGAAGAGGCCTTCGTGCGCGTGCGCGGGAAGGGCGGGAAGGAGCGGATCGTTCCGATCGGCGCGTATGCATGTTCGGCGGTGGGCCGATACCTTCAAGGACTGAGGCCCGAACTCGACCGGGGACACTCCGAAGGTTGCGTTTTCCTCAATGCGCGGGGGCGTCCGCTGAGCCGGATGGGCGTCTTGAAGATTCTTCGCCGCCGCGTCGAGCGTGCCGGCATCCTGAAGCGCGTGACGCCCCATACGCTGCGCCACAGCTTCGCGACTCACCTGCTGGAGGGAGGCGCCGACCTCGCGTCGGTCCAGGAGATGCTCGGACATGCAGACATCTCGACGACCGAGATCTACACGCACGCGGACCGGTCGCTCCTGCGGCAGGTGCACCGCAGCCACCATCCGCGTGGCTGACGACCTCGTGGCTGAGCGGCGTCGATGAGGCTGACCCGCCTGATCCATCTGTCGCGCAACCGGCGGCCGGTCCGGCGCTTCCGCGACCGGCTCGTCGAACCCGAAGTCGTGGAAGCGGTGCTGGAGGCCGCGCGCTACGCATCCTCTGCCCGGGAGGCGCAGCCCTGGCGCTTCGTCGTGGTGCAGGAGGCGCTGGCGCGCCACAGGATCGCGGCGGCGGCGTTCAACCATCCGCACGTGAAGACGGCGCCCGTCGTCGTCGCCTGCTGCGCCCGGATCCACTCGCACGTGAGCGGTACGGGGCGTCCGAGCTTCGCCATCGACCTCGCGGCCGCGACCCAGACGATGATGTTGACGGCGGCGGACCTCGGCGTGCAGTCGAGCTGGATCTACGGCTTCCGGGAGGGGGACGTCCGGGAGATCCTGGGCGTTCCGGAGCACGTCCCGATCGTGGCCCTCTTCTGCCTCGGGTATCACGATGGGCTGGCGGAACTGCCGGAGCGGCTGCCGCGCGAGGAGGTCATCGCCTGGGACCGTTGGCGGACGGCGGCGAGGGTCGCCAAATGAGGCGCCTCACGGTTGTGGTCGCGCTCGCCGCGGCGTCGGCCGCCGGGCTGCCGGCCCCGGCACGCGGGCAGGAGGTGCGGCTGGGGGAGGAGCCGCGGTCGGAGGCGCAGGAGGCGCTGGAGGCCTTCCTCGAAGCCGGCGGCTTCACGGTGTGGACGAGGGACACGGTCCTGGCCCGGGGAGACACCGTGCCGGGGGCCGTCCTCCTCCTCGAAGGCACCGCCCGCATCGCCGGGCGGATCGAGGGCGATCTCTACGTCGTCGACGGCGACCTCTTCCTTCGCTCCGGCGCGTCGATTGCCGGGGACGTGCTGGTGCTCGGAGGCGGGTTCTACGACTCGGACATGGCCGAGATTGACGGCGCCATCACGTATCGCCCGAACGAACCGCTGCGCGTCCGGCCGACCGGGGGCGGTTACGAGATCATCTCCGAAGTCGAGCCCGAGCCCGCCTTCGAGTTCGACGGCACGTACGGCTTCCATCTCCCCACCTACGACCGCGTGAACGGCCTTTCGATCCCCGTCGGCGTGCTGGCCCGTCTCTCCGCCGTCCCCGGCCGGCCCGAACTCGCCGGCGGCCTCACCTGGATCCCCGCCCGCGAGGACGTGGACTACCGCCTCCACAACTCCTGGCGCCTCGGCGACCGCGTCCGGCTGGGCCTGTTCGCGACCAGCGCCGTGGTCAGCAACGAGGAATGGATCCGGCCGACGTGGTACAACAGCCTCGCGCACTTCGTGGCCGGCGACGACGTCCGCAGCCACTACGACTCGAGGGAGATCGGCCTGGAAGTGGAGTGGAGGTCGCCGGAGCCGCCCGTGTGGGAGGATGCGCCCCACTGGCGCGTCGTCGCCGCGGTGGGACGCGAGGAGGCGGCGGACTTTCTCGTCCGCCGGGTCACGATCCTCTTTGGCGACGAACCGCCGGGGCCGCTCCGGTCGCTGCCGGATTACGATCCTCATCTCCAGGTTGCCGACGGCAGTCTGTGGTTCGGGCGCCTCGGCTTCGAGTGGGAATCGCAGGGCAGAGACGGGCACACGGCGATGGGTCTCGGCGTCGAGGTCGGGTTGGAGGACGAGTTGAGCCGCGTCGTAGCCGGCATCGGCCCGATTTCGGAGTACGACTTCCTGCTGGTGGAGGGGCGCTTCTCCGCTCGTCGGGTGACGGCGTCGGGGCATGCGGTTGAAGCGTTCGGGATCGGGCGTCTCGACGTCACCGGTCGCCTGCCCACGCAGCGCCACTCGATGATCGGGGGCATCGGAACGCTGCCGACCATGCCGTTGCGCGGCCTGCGGGATGCCCGCCTGGTCTACGCGGAGGCGGCGTACGGCATCCCCCTCGTTGGCGACGTGGCGCTCGGCGGGCTGGATGTGTTCGCGCGCGGCAGCGGCGGGGCGGTCGGTTCGGAGGAATATGGCTTCGACGTGTACGGTTCGCTCCAGGGCGGGCTGGCCCTCCGCATGTGGGACTTCAAGCTCGAGTTCGGGCTCGCGGCGGGTTCCACGCTCGAGCCCGACGATCCCGGCCTCATCGGTTTCATCGACGTCCGGACGCGCAAATCCCACCGGCCCACGCGCATGCCGCCGCCGCGCTGATTCTTTTGACAACCCCGGAGCGCGAACCTAGCTTTTCGCGATGCCGCTCCGGACCGTCTCCCGGCCTCCCCAGCGATGGGCGTGATCTGCGTCCTTCCCGCCCGTATCTCCAGCACCCGTATCTCCAGGAAGCCCCTCCAGCCGCTGGCCGGCCGCACGCTCCTTGAGTGGTGCTGGCGCGCCGCATCGTCGATTCGCTCCTTCGACAGGGTCGTGATCGCGACGGACAGCGACGAGATCGAGGGGTGCGCGCGGGAGTTCGATGCGGAGGTCGTCCGCACCCGGCCCGACCACGCCTCCGGCACGGACCGCGTGGATGAGGCCGCCGATCTGCTCGGCGCGGCGGAGGATGACGTGGTCGTGAACTTCCAGGCGGACGAGCCGTTCGTGGACGGGGGAGCGGTCGAGGGCGCCGTGCGGAAAGCGCAGGAAGTCGCGACGATCGCGGCCCCGATCCGCGCGGACGATGAGTGGCGGTCCCCGGCCGTGGTCAAGGTCGCCCGGGCCGCCGACGGAAGGGCGCTCTACTTCAGCCGCAGCCCCATCCCGTTCTCGCGGGACGAGTCGCCGGAGTTCGGCACCCGCGCGCGGCTGCGCCACATCGGTGTGTACGCGTGCCGGCGCTCCGCCCTCAAGCGGTGGGCGGCGCTGCCCGAATCCACGCTCGAACGAGCCGAACGCCTGGAGCAGTTGAGGGCGCTCGAGGCGGGCATGCGGATCCACGTCGAACTTGGTCCGTGGACGGAGCCGGGAGTCGATCTTCCCGCCGACATCGCGCGGGCGGAGAGAGTATTGGCCAACAAGGAGGTGCGGGGATGACGGACGACAAGTCACCGACGAAGTACATCTTCATTACGGGAGGGGTCGTCTCCGCGCTCGGGAAAGGGATCACCGCGGCCTCGATCGGGCGCCTGCTCGTCGAGCGCGGCCTGCGCGTGACGATCCAGAAGTTCGATCCGTACCTCAACGTCGATCCCGGGACGATGTCGCCGTTCCAGCACGGCGAGGTCTACGTGACGGACGACGGGGCGGAGACCGACCTCGATCTCGGACACTACGAACGGTTCATCGACGAGTCGCTCTCGCAGGCGAACAACGTCACCACGGGCCGCGTCTACCAGGACATCATCACGAAGGAGCGGCGCGGCGACTTCCTCGGCGCCACCGTGCAGGTCATCCCGCACGTGACGGACGAGATCAAGATGGCGGTGAGGCGCCTGGCGCCGGGCCACGACGTCGTGATCACCGAGATCGGCGGCACCGTCGGCGACATCGAGTCGCTCCCCTTCCTGGAGGCGATCCGCCAGTTCCGGCAGGATGTGGGGCGTGAGCACTCCCTCTTCATCCACCTCACGCTCGTCCCCTGGATCAACGCGTCCGGCGAACTGAAGACGAAGCCGACGCAGCACTCGGTGCGCGAACTCCTGAGCATCGGAATCCAGCCCGACCTGCTCGTGTGCCGGACCGAACACGACCTCGACGACGGGATCAAGAAGAAGATCGCGCGCTTCTGCAACGTCGAGGTGAACCGGGTCATCGAATCGCGCGACGTATCGACGATCTACGAACTCCCCCTCGCCTATCGCGCGCAGGAGGTGGACGACCGCATCTGCGAGCAGTTCGGGTTCGACACGCCTCCACCCGATCTCGATAGTTGGAAGGCCATGGTGGACCGGATCAAGAACCCGGCGCACGGGAAGGTCCGGATCTGCGTGGTGGGGAAGTACACGGAACTCGTGGACTCCTACAAGTCGATCGCGGAGGCGTTCGTCCACGGCGGCGCCGTCAACGATGTCGAAGTGGATGTCGAGTGGCGGTCCGCAGAGGATGTGGAGGCGCGGGGGACGGATTTCCTCGAACGCTTCCACGGCGTGCTCATCCCGGGCGGCTTCGGGGAGCGGGGCATCAACGGGATGCTCGACACGATACAATTCGTCCGCGAGCGCGAGGTCCCCTATTTCGGGATCTGTCTGGGTTTGCAGTGCGCCATCATCGAGTTCGCGCGCAACGTCTGCAGTCTCTCCACGGCCCACTCATCGGAGTTCGATCTGAGAACGAGCCATCCCGTGATCTCGCTTCTGGACTCACAGCACCAGGTGACGGACATGGGCGGCACCATGCGGCTCGGAGCCTACCCGTGCCTGCTGCAGCCGGGGTCCCAGGTGCACGAGGTGTACGGCGCGGACGAGATCTCCGAGCGGCACCGCCACCGGTACGAGGTCAACCCGACCTATCGAGAGACGCTGGAAAAGCAGGGGATGGTCTTCAGCGGCATGTCGCCGGACGGAGGGCTCGTCGAAATGCTCGAACTTCCCGAGCACCCCTACTTCCTCGCCACGCAGTTTCACCCGGAACTCAAGTCGCGGCCCACCAAGGCTCACCCGCTCTTCGCGGCCTTCGTCGAGGCGGCGGTGACGCGTCGGGACGCGCTGCAGGACGGGCCCCGCGACTCGGCCGGGCGGGACCAGACGGGCGAGGAGTGGGCGGACTCGGCATCGGCCCGGACGAACGGGGTCACGGTCGGGAGATGAACCCGGGGCGTCCCTCGTTTTTTTCGGGCCGCCGGCGCACGGAACCCGGAACCCGCAAGAAGGCGTGGACATCGCTTTTTCTCATCGCGGGGCCGTGCGTGCTCGAGGACGACGCCCTGAACTTCGAGATCGCGGACCACCTCGCGGAACTCGGCGAGCGGCTCGATCTGCCCGTGACGTTCAAGGCGTCGTTCGACAAGGCGAACCGGAGTTCCGCTTCGTCTCCGCGGGGACCGGGTCTCGAGGAAGGGCTGGCCGCGCTCGCCCGGGTGCGCGACCGCTCCGGACTCCCGTTGCTTACCGACATTCACCTTCCCGAGCAGGCCGCGCCCGCGGCGGCGGTCGTGGACGCGCTCCAGATTCCCGCGTTCCTCTGCCGGCAGACGGATCTGCTGCGGGCGGCGGCGGCCACGGGACGGCCGGTGAGCGTCAAGAAGGGGCAGTGGATGGCCCCGGAAGATGTCGGTGGTGTGATCGGGAAGCTCCGCGAGGCGGGCGCACGGGAGATGGCGGTGACGGAGCGCGGGTTCGCCTTCGGCTACGGGCGTTGGATCGTGGACATGCGGAGTTTCGCCATCATGCGCGAGGCGACGGGCTGCCCGACGGTGTTCGACGCGTCCCACGCCGTGCAGTTGCCGGGCGGAGAAGGGGTGCGGAGCGGCGGGGAGCCGGAACACATCGGGCACCTCGCAGCGGCAGCGGTGGCGGCCGGGGCCGATGGTCTCTTCGTCGAGGTGCACCCGGATCCGGCCGCGGCGCCTTCCGACGGGTCCAACATGCTGCCGCTCGCCGGACTCGAGCGTGTCGTGGAAGGGGCGATGCGAGTCCGCGAGGCCGTGGCGGCCTGAGAGCCCTGTCCCCGTGAACTCGAGACCCCCGATGGATCGCCGGCTGGCGGAGTCCGTTCGCTTCGTGTCTCTCGACGTCGACGGCGTGCTTACGGACGGTTCGATCTGGGTGGGCACGGACTCCGCCCTCAGCGCCCCGCGGGACCTGCGCCGTTTTCACGCCCTCGATGGCCTGGCGATCCGGATGATGCAGCGAGCCGGACTCGTCGTCGCGTTCCTCAGCGGCAAGCGATCGGCCGCCGTCCGCTTGCGGGCGCGGGAGTTGGACATCGCGGAGGTTTCGCTCGGTTCCCGAAAGGGAAAGCTTTCGGCCCTTCGGGGTATGCTCGCGCGACGCGGTTGCACTTGGGATCAGGCGGCGCACCTTGGCGACGACCTTACGGACCTGGCCGTCATGGAACGGGTGGGGTTGCCGGCGGCCGTCGTCGGCGCCGCGCCCGAGGTCCGGGCCGGCGCAGCGTGGGTGGGGACGGTGCCCGGCGGGGAAGGGGCCGTGCGCGAATTCGCGGAGGCCCTGCTCGTCGCGCGAGGGGAGTGGGACCGCCTGGTGACGGAGTTTCGGGAAGGAGGACGGTTTGCGGGTTGAAAGGAGGGGCCGCGCGCGCCGCGACGGCGCGCTCAGTCTGTTCGTCCGGGTTTCGCTGCTGCCTCTCCTGGCCGCGTGCGGGTCCGACGATGCGCCTCCAACCGCGAGCGAACCGCTGCCCGAAGGGGTGGATACCGCCGTGCGAGGGATGCGGACGTTTGTCACGCGCGATGGAATCCGGCGTGCCGTGGTGGAAGCCGACACGGCGGAATGGCGCGAGGACAACGAGATTCACCTGCGGCGGATGACGTTGACGTTCTTCGATCCGAACGGATTGGAATCGACCGAGGTGACCGCCGAGTTCGGAATCTTCCATCAACTCACCGGCGATCTCGAGGCCGAGCGGCAGGTGGTGGTGGAGGACCGCGTGGACGACCAGCGTTTAGAGACGGAGCGCCTCCGATATCGGAACCTGGATGGTCGCCTGCTTGGTGATACTGCGTTTCGGTTCCTGCAGACGGTCGAGGGTCTGACGCTCGAGGGGACGGCGTTCGAGTCGGACCCCGCGCTCGACTCGCTCGTCCTCCTGAATCAGGAGGGAGAGATGCTCCCCGTGGCCACCTTCTCGGAGGCGGTCCCTCTTCCGGCGGTTCCGGCTGGGGACACGACGGGAGTTGGGGCGGCGCCCGCCGCCGGAGAGGAGGTCGCGGACGAACCGGCGCCGGCGGACTCAGCGGCGGCACAGGTCGACCCGGAGGCGCCCCCCGCGCAGGATTCCGCGGCGGCAGCGGACAGCGTGACGGCGCTGCCCGATACGGCGGCGGCCCTGCCGGACAGCTTGGAGGCACCGCCCGATACCTCGGCGGCGACCCTTCCGGACAGCCTCGAGACACCACCCGATACGACGGCGGCGGCGCGCCGGTGACTCGCGGGTGCATCGGGTTTGCGAGCTGCCTCGCGGCGGCGGCATTGCTCACCGGCCCCGTCGTCGCGCAGGAGCCCGAAGCCGGCGTCGGGTCGGCGCTCGACCGGTGCAGTCTCCGGTGGCGCCCACTCGAAGCCGACACGAGGAGCGTGACGAACCGCGACGTGACCGGCGCGCACGTCACGGTGCTCAGCGGCCGGTATCTGTGGACCTGCGGAACCGCCACGATGGAGGCGGACAGCGCGATAAAGCGCGACGGTCCCCGGCAGGTCGAGCTCCTCGGCGGGGTCGTCTACGAAGATTCGATAAGGACGCTGAAGTCGGAACGGCTCCTCTACTTTCAACTTTCTGACTTCATCATCGCCGAGGAAAACGTCGAACTCGTCCGTCTGACGGATCATTCCACGCTCCTCGGTCCCCGCGTGGAGTTCCTGCGGGCCGTCTCCGGCATCGACGCCGTCACCACCGCCCCGGGGAGGCCGACGGTTACGTTCTATCCGACGAACACCGAGTCGCCGGAGCCGTTCGAGATCGAATCGGAACTGGCCGTTTTCGCCGGAGAGGACGAGGCCCGCTTCTACGGGGATGCGGTCATAGCTCGCAGCGATCTGAACGCCCAGGCGGACAGCGCCATGCTCACGCGCGCCGATGGCCTCGGCGTCCTGTGGGGCGAGCCGTGGATCGAAGCCGAAGGAATCCGGCTGGAGGGCGATTCGATACGGTTCGTTTCGCAGAACCAGGAACTCGAAGAAATCCACGCCATCGGCGACGGCTACGCGTCGGGGGAGAGATTCGAGGTGGCGGCGGAGCTGGTCGACATCGATCTGGCGAATCGCGAGGTGGAGCAGGTGCAGGCGCACGGGGAGGGAGTGAGCCGGGCGCTCTCCGGCAGCCACGAGCTTCGCGGTGATTCGATTCACTTCGTGATGTACGCGGGTCAGATCGACACTGCATATGCCGTGGGCAGCGCGGTCGCGGTCCAGCGCGACTCGTCATGGGCGGTGCCACCCGAGCCGGAGGCCGCTGCGGGCGATTCCGCCGCCGCCGACTCAACCGCTGGCGATACGACGACTCCGGATTCGACCGCCGCCGATACGACGGCCGCCGCCCCGGACACCACGGCAGCCGCCGCCCCGGACACCGCCGCGGTCCCCGCGCCGGACACGGCCGCAGCAGCCGCCCAGGACACCGTCACAGCCGCCGCCCAGGACACCGTCACAGCCGCCACCCCGGACACCGCCGCAACCGCCGCCCAGGACACCGCCGCAGCCGCCGCCCCGAACACAACCGAAGCGGAGGCGGAGGCCGACGGGCCCGCGGAGATCGAACTGCCGACCGACGGTTCCGCGAACTGGGCGCGCGGCGATACGCTCATCGCGGTATTCGAGCGCTCTGCTGCCCCGGTCACGGACTCGGTGTCCGCGCCCGACCCTTTCATGCAGCAACTCGTGCTCGATGGGAATGCCAGCGCCTTCTACAGGATGGTTCGGGATTCGACGACGAGTGCGCGACCATCGCTGAACTACCTCGTGGCACGGCGCATTCAGGTGGACTTCGAGGGGGGAGAACCCACGGGGGTCGAGGGGGAACACGCGATCGGCGCCTACCTGGAACCGCGGGAGGCGTTCGGGACGCCGTCACCGGCGGATAGCGCAGCCATGGCGGATAGCGCGGCAGTGGCGGATAGCGCGGCAGTGGCCGACAGCACGGCAGCCGTGGCCGACAGCACGACCGCGGCACCCGATACGGTCGGCGCACCCCCGGACACCGTGAGCCGGCGCGGGCACTCCCGCAGCCCGGATGTGCAGCTTGCCTTGCGTAACCGCCAACCGGGACGGGAGCGGCGCGCGACGCCCGGCGCGCTTCCGGCCCTCAGACCCGGGAGATCCCGTTGAGCAGTGTATTGCGGGCCGAAGGCCTCGTCCGCTCCTTCAAGCGGCGCTGCGTCGTAAACCAGGTGGAGATCGAGGTGCGGCAGGGAGAGGTCGTCGGACTGCTCGGCCCGAACGGGGCCGGGAAGACCACGACCTTCTACATGATCGTCGGCCTGCTCAAGGCGGATAAGGGACGCGTCTACCTCGATCGCGACGAGCTCACGAGCTGGCCCATGTACCGGCGGGCGCGAGCCGGCATCGGCTACCTCCCTCAGGAGGCGTCGGTCTTCCAGAAACTCACCGTCGAACAGAACGTGATGGCGATTCTCGAGACCATCAAGATGTCGCGGCAGGAGCGGCGCGACCGCCTCGAGGCGTTGCTCGACGAACTGTCCATCAAGCACCTTCGGGCGAACAAGGCCTATTCGCTCTCCGGGGGGGAGCGACGGCGGCTGGAGATCACTCGGGCATTGGCGACCCGGCCCAAGTTCCTGCTGCTCGACGAACCCTTCACCGGGGTCGATCCGATTGCGATCGACGACATCCAGCGCATCGTGCGGGGCCTGCGGGACAAGGGTCTGGGGGTTCTCATCACCGACCACAACGTGCGCGAGACGCTGTCGATCACGGACCGCGCGTACCTCCTGTTCGAGGGCAAGATCCTGGTGCACGGCGAGGCGGACCACCTCGTGAACGATCCGGAAGCCCGGCAACTGTACCTCGGGGAGGACTTCAGGCTCTGAACATGGCACCGGGACGGCCGAATCTCGCCGCGGGTCTCCACCTGCGGCAGGAACAGAAGGCGCAGCCTCGTCTCTACCAGGCGATGGACCTTCTGCACATGCCGCTGCTCGACCTTCAGGGCCACCTGAGACAGGCACTCGTCGACAACCCGTTCCTCGACCTCGTGGAACCCGGAGACGAGCCGGACGACGCCGGCGACGACCTGCAGGACGCCCTGGCCGAGGATGCGGGAGATGACCGCGTGGAGGAGGCGGACGAGGTAGACTGGGAGGATATCCTCCTCGACGACTTCGATGCGGGCGGGCGGCGGGAGGAATACGGCGACCGGGAGTCCTACACGCCCGCGGCGGCCGCCACGCGGAGTCTCTGGGATCATCTCCACGAACAGTTGAACCTCCTCCGTCTCGGCGAGCGCCAACTGCGGATCGGCGAAGAGATCATCGGCAACGTGGACCGCGACGGGTTCCTCTCATGCCCGCTCGAGCGGATCATCGAGGCGCTGGAGGAGGTCTCGCGGGAGGACGTCGAGGAGATGCTCGCCCGGATCCAGTCCTTCGAACCGAGCGGCATTGCGGCCCGGGACCTGCGCGAGACGCTCCTGCTGCAGCTGCGGGATCGCGGGCGGGAGCGGTCGCTGGCCTACCGGATCGTGGACGGGCACTTCGACGATCTCGCGAACCGCCGATGGCCCGAACTGGCGGAAGAGTACGGCATCACCCCGCGCGCCGTGCAGACGGCGGCGGACGAGATCGCGAAGCTCGATCCCAAACCCGGTCTCAGGTTTGCGGACACGTCGGACTCCTATGTCATCCCGGATCTGACGGTGGAGAAGGTCGAGGGGCGGTATCGCGTCTCGCACGGCGACACGTCGCTGCCGCGGTTGAAGCTCTCGCCCGTCTACCGGGACGTGGCTGCGGATCGCGCCCGGTTCCAGGGGGAAAACAAGGCGTTCATCTCGGAAAGGCTGAACAGCGCCCGGTGGTTGATCCAGGCGATCGAGCAGCGCCGGCAGACGATGCTGAAGGTGATGGATTTTATCGTCGAACGGCAGCACGACTTCTTCGAGAAGGGCGTCGAACACCTGCGGCCGCTCACGCTGCGCGATGTGGCGAAGCACATCGAGATGCACGAATCCACCGTCTCGCGCGTGACCAACGGCAAGTACGTTCAGACGCCGCGCGGACTCTATCCGCTCAAGTTCTTCTTTTCGGGCGGCTATTCGACGCTCGAGGGAGAGGACCTGTCGTCGGAGGGCGTGCGCGCCCGGATCCGCAAGCTGGTGACGGAGGAGGACCCGACGGCGCCGCTCAGCGATCACGAGATCACCGCCCGCCTGCAGAAGGCGGGAGTTCGGATCGCCCGCCGCACGGTGGCGAAGTACCGGGACCAGCTCGGGATCCTCTCGGCGCGGTTGCGCAGGCGCGTATGAGCGATCCGAGAATCTCGGTCATCGTTCCGGCGTACGACGAAGCCGAGAACATGCCCGAACTGTTCGCGGAACTCGCGGCGACGTTCACGGAGCACGATCTTGCGGCCGAGGTCGTACTGGTCGACGATGGTTCCGGCGATGGGACGGCGGAGGCTGCGGAGGAGGCGGCCGCGCGGGCCGGGCTGGGCGGGGGGGCCGTCGTGCTGCGGCACCGGGCGAACCGGGGGAAGACGGAGGCGATGCTCACGGCCGCCGCGGCTGCCCGCGGGGAGTATCTCGTCCTCTTCGACGCGGATCTGCAGCATTCCACGGAGGAGATTCCGCGCTTCGCGGCGATGCTGGACGAGGGGTACGACCTCGTCGCGGGCCGCAAGGTGGGGCGCTACGAGAAACGCTTCACGTCGTCCATCTACAACCGGCTCGCGCGTGCGATCTTCAAGGTGCCCGTTCGCGATCTCAACTCCATGAAGGCGTTCCGTGCCGACGTCCTCACGGGGCTGAGGCTGCGGCACGACTGGCACCGCTATTTCGTCGTGCTCGCCCATGCCCGGGGATACCGGCTCGGCGAACTGGACATCGACCTCCTCCCGCGGCGGCACGGCGAGCCCAAGTTCTCGGGGCGCCGGCGCATCCTGATCGGGATGCTGGACATGGTCTCCGTGTGGTTCCAGCTCGTGTTCGGGCGCAAGCCGCTGCTCTTCTTCGGCACGAGCGGCCTCGCGATGATCGCGGCGGGCTGCGTCACCGGGCTTGCCGCGCTCGTGCTGCGCTTCGGGTTCGGCCTCGGGTATCGTCCGCTGCTCACGCTGGTGCTTCTTCTGGTCGTGGGAGGCCTCCTCCTCTTCGTCCTCGGCTTCCTCGCGGAGACGATGGCGCAACTGCGGGACGAGATCGAGGACCTCAAGCGCGGCGGAAGCCCGTGAAGGTGGTTCATGTCGTCACGGCCTTCCCGCGCCACGATGACGACGTGATCACCCCCTGGCTCGGAAGACTGCTGCTCGGCCTGCGCGAACGGGGCCTGGAGGTCGGCGTGCTGGCGCCCGCGTACCGCGGCGGAGGCGCCACGGAGTGGCGGGGGATCCCCGTGCACCGCTTCCGGTATGCCCCGGCCCGGCTCGAAACCCTCACGCACGAGGAGACCGCGCCGGACCGCCTTCGCCGCCGGCCGGCCTACGCCGCGCTTCTGCCGGGGTATATGCTGGGGGGCAGCCTGGCGTCGATCGGTCTCGGGGCATCGTCGCCCCCCGACGTGATCCATGTGCACTGGCCTGTTCCGCACGGCTGGTTCGGCGCCCTGGCGCGAGCGTCATCCGAGCGGACGGCGGTCGTCTCGAGCTTCTATTCCGTCGAGATCCGCTGGATCGAACGTCGTCTCCGCTGGGCGGTGCCGTTCCTGCGCTGGTCGATCGAGAGTGCCGACGCCGTGACGGCGATCTCGACCGCGACGGCGGCGGCCGTGGCCCGGTACACGTCGCGCGAAGTGCCCGTGATTCCCTTCAGCGCGGCCATTTCCGACCGGCCGCTACCCGACGGCGCCACCGTGGAGGCCCGGCCGAGGGAGCGCGCGGGACCGGTGCGGCTCCTCTTCGTGGGCCGCCTTGTGGAGCGGAAGGGCGTGCATATCCTGATACGGGCCCTGGCCCGCGTTCGGGAGCGCGCCGACGCGACCCTCACGGTGGTCGGCGATGGGCCCGGGGCCGCCCCGCTGGAAGCCGAGGCTCGCCGCGTCGGCGTCGACCCGTTCGTGCGCTTCGCGGGCCGGGTCGATGAGGCAGCGCTGGGCGAGGCGTACCGAACGAGCGATCTTTTCGTCCTGCCGGCGATCGTGGACGGCAAGGGCGACACGGAGGGGCTCGGCGTGGTCCTCCTCGAAGCGCTCGAATTCGGGCTGCCCCTGATCGCGTCCGATGTCGGCGGCATCCCGGACATCGTAAGGCACGGCGAGACGGGCCTGCTCGTACCGCCCGGCGACGCCGGCGCGCTGGCGGACGCCATCATGCGGGTCGTCGAGGACCCGGCTGCGGCACGGGCCCGCGTCGAGAGGGGAAGGGCGCACATGCGCGAACACTTCGGGCTGCCGGGCATCGTGGACCGCCTCCTGGCGTGCTACGGTGCAGCCCTCTCTCGGCGCGGTGGCCCGGGTTCGCAGGGCATCCGGCGATGAGCGACCCTCTTACGACCGAGGGCAGGGGATTCGTTCGGGACGCCTTCGGGCTCACGGCGCTTGGATTTGCGTTCGTCCACCTGCTGCTTGGCCTGTTGGTCTTCGAGCCCACTCTTTTTCCTGGTGGAGACAACGCGGGCTATCTCATTCTCGGCGACGCGCTCCGGAGCGGAGAGGGTTATCGCGACCTGCACCTTCCCGGGACGCCGCTGCACGCCAGATACCCTCCGTTGCTGCCGCTGATGCTCGCCGGCCTGGGGTGGATCGGAGGCGTGCATGTGGCCAAGGTCGCCATTCTCCTGACGACGGCCATGACCGTGTGGGCCACGGCGCATTTCGGGCGGCAATGGATAGGGGGCGGGCCGGCCCTCGCGGCAGCGGGCCTGCTTGCGGTGAATCCGACCTTGCTGGAGTACGGGCACTATGTGCTCAGCGAAGGACCGTTCGTGCTGCTGATCGTTGTGGCTCTCTGGCTATCGCAGCGGGATGATGGGCGAGGGGCGTTACTCGCGATGGGTGCCGCCATCGGAGCCTTCGCCACGCGTACTGCCGGCATGACAGTGTTGGTGGCCTTGCCGTTGGCATGGCTTCTCGCGCGGCAGTATCGGAGGGCCGCGTGGACGATGCTTGTGGCTGTGGGCACGCTTGCTGCTTGGGCACTCTATCAGCGCTGGGCGGCCGCGGATCAGCCCGGATACCTTGCCGTTCTCCTTCTTGTCGACCCGTACTCGCCGGAGGCGGGGGCGGTGAGTTTTGCAGGCCTCATCGAGCGAACAGCCCAGAACTTCTGGGCTCACGTGAGCCGTGTGCTCCCCGACATCCTGCTGGGCCCGGGAGAGGGCCCGGCCGGCGGCCGAGCCATTCTCGGCGTGACGGCGGCTGCAGCGGCCCTGCTTCGGTGGACGAGCGCAGCCCGCGGTCGCCTCGGGGCTCCGGAGATCTTCGCGGTCCTGTACGCCGGCCTCATCGTTCTCTGGCCGTCGGTATGGACGGACCGGCGTTTCCTGCTTCCCCTGCTGCCCGTGGTCCTGTTGCTGGCGCTCTCGGCACTGTGGCGGCTTCCCCTCCGCCCCGAAGTCCGGTGGCTGCGTTTGGCGGTCCCCGTGGGTATCGCGATATTCGGGGTCACCTGGGCCGCGAACGTGATCCCCGGCCGCGTTGCCTGTATCGCGTCCTACCGGGCGGATCGTCCGTGCGATGTGCCGGCCTCGTCGAGCCTTTACGCCTCGGCGCGCTGGGCTCAAGAGAACACGCTGCCCGAAGCGGTCATCGTCAATCGCAAGCCGCGTCTCTTCTATTGGTATTCTCGCCGGCGCGGGGATGTGTATCCGTTCTCGGCCGATGCGGCGACCGTCATGGAAGGCCTCGACGCGATGGGGGCCAGCTACGTGGTTGTGGACCAGGTGAGCGGGACGACCGGGCGATACCTGATCCCGGCCATTCGCGCTTTTCCGAGCCGTTTCGAAGCGGTCTATGAGGGAGGGGAGCCCGTTACCGTGATCCTGCGCTTGCTGCCGGCTACGGCGGACATCGAATGAAGCAGCGTGAGAGTGGAAGTTCGCGCACGTGGGAGACCCCTGACGGGACCGCGGCGGGGATACACGACTATCCCGGCAGAGATCTCGAGGCGATGTCCTCGGCCGTCCGCTACCACCGTGACATTCTCCGCATCTTCTCGCCGTATCTCGGAGACCGGATTCTGGAGGTCGGCGCGGGCAGCGGGAACATCTCGGAGTTGATTCTCGAGCGGCAACCGTCTCACCTCTACGCGCTGGAGCCGAGCGACGGGATGTATGAGCTTCTCCGCGAACGATTACGCGGAAGCCTGAACGCGACGGTCCACCACTCCCTTCTCTCCGACTTCCTCGAAGCCGAGAACACGGCCGGAGTGGATTCCGTGGTGAGCGTCAACGTTCTGGAGCACGTTCAGGATGATGTCGGAGAGCTGGCGAGGATGCGCACCGCCCTCCGCCCGGGGGGCTACCTGTGCCTCTGGGTCCCGGCGTTGCCCGCGCTCACCAGCCGCTTTGATCGATCGCTGGGGCACTTCAGGAGATACCGCAAACGAGACGTCCTGCAGAAGCTCGAACGGACCGGTTTTGTTCCAGTCCGTCTCGCGTACCGGGACATCATCGGAATGCTCGCGTGGTTCGTGGTCTGCCGCCTCCTGCGCCAGGAGCTGAGTCCCGGAAAGGTGGGGCTGTACGACCGGTTCGTGATGCCGGTCACCGGCGTCTGCGGCCGCTGGCTGAACCCGCCGCTCGGCAAGAACCTCATGGCGATCGCTCGCAGACCCTGATGGACTCCTCCAAGCCCGCGGGAGGCCGGGACTACACGGTCTGGTGGTTCCTTGGCGGGGCCGCGCTCGTCACGCTGTTCTTCTACCGCGACTTCGTTTTCCATCCGGAGCGGCTCCTCTTCGGTTCGGACATGCTGTTCGAGGGGATTTCGCTACGCCGGTTCTACGTGGACGAGATCCTGGCGGGTCGCGGCGTCCCGCTGTGGGTGCCGCACGTCTACGGAGGGATGCCGTTCGTGGCGATCCTGCCCGGGCCCATCTTCTATCCGTCGACCATCCTCTACTTCCTTCTGCCGCTGCACCGGGCCATCGGCTGGACCTTCGTCCTGCACACGTTTCTGAGCGGGGCGTTCGGCTACTTCCTCGGGCGTTCCTTCCGGCTCCGGCCGGCCTCCGCCGCGGTGTGCGGAGCTTCGTTCCTCCTCGCGGGCTATGTCACGTCCCACCTGTTCGGGGGACAGGATGGGCGGATGTTCGCGATGACGCTCATCCCGCTCGCGCTCGGCCTGCTCAACCGCGGGCTGGAGAGGAACGAGTTCCGCTGGTTCGCCGGTCTGGCGTTCGTGATCGCGGCGCAGACGTTCTCGGCGCACGTGCAGATGATGTACTTCTCCAGCCTCGCTCTCGCGGCCTTCTTCGTGTATCACCTGGCCTTTCGGCTCCCCCGGCTGGCCTCGGGCGAGGCGCGCTGGAAGGCGTACGTCCGTCCGGTCGCGTGGTTCACGCTCGCGAACGTGGCCGCGGTCCTGATCGCCGCGCCCCAGTTCTTCCCGACTCTGACGGTACTCGAGCACGTCACGCGCGCGGCGGGGGAGCGCGGGTACGAATTCGCGGCCTCCTGGGCTCTGCCGCCGCAGGAGCTTACGGCGTTCTTCCTGCCGGACCTCATCGGTTCGCTGCCGGGGTCCTACTGGGGACAAAACCCGATCAAGCTGCATACGGAATACCTCGGCGCCGTCCCGCTCGCGTTCGCGATTCTCGGACTCTCGGCAGGCTTCGGTCGGGCGCTGGATCGCGACCAGAGGCGGGTCGTGTGGTTCCTCGCCTGCGCCGGCCTGCTGGGCGTCCTGTTCGCGCTCGGGGCCGCGACGCCGGTGCATCGGATCGCGTATGCGCTGCTGCCCATGATGTCGAGCCTGCGGGCTCCGTCGATGATGCTGGGTCCGGTGACGGTATTCGTCGCGCTGCTCGCCGCCTACGGCTGGGAGGCGGCGCTGAACCGCCGCGCCGCCGCCGGAGCGGCACCGGACGACGAGTCCGAGCGGAATGACGCGGCGCGACGGTGGTCCTGGCCCGTGCTCCTGCTCGGGGGGCCGATCCTCGTGCTTGGCGCGGCGGCCGTGCTCAACCCGCGGGGGTTGGCCAACTTCGTGCTGCTCTCGTGGTATCCCGACGGATGGCCGCGCCAACCGTCGGCGGTCTCGATCGATGCGCTGCGTCTCAACGGCCTGTTCCTCCTTGCCGGATTCGGTCTCGCGTGGGGCGCCGCGTGGGGAGTGGCGCGCCACAGGGTCGGCGTCTGGACGCTGGCCGCTGTCCTCGCGTTCGGGATCATGGACCTGTGGCGCGTGGACGCGCGCTACCTGAGGGTGCAGGACGCCGACGCCGCGCTCGCGGCCGACCCCGTCATCGAGACGCTGCACGAGAACGCGGGGCCGGGAGCACGCGTCTGGGCGCCGAGTCTGGCGGGCCCCACGCCCAACTATCGTCCGAACGAACTCGCCTACTACGGCGTAACATCGGCGAGCGGACTTCAGAAGTTCCTCCTGCGCCCGTACGCGAGACTCGTGGGTGGAATCACGCCGGATGAGGGGTTGCTCCGGAATCCGGTCGTTCGCGAGTTGTTGCACGTCCGCTATCTCATCATGCCCGGCGCGCAGGAAAGTGCCGAATCGATCGCGGAGGCGGGCGGGCGCCACCTGTACGAATTCCCCTCGGAGCTTCCGTATGCCTACTTCCCGGCCGCCATCGAGATGGTCGGCGATACCGCGGCCGCCGTCGCGCGAACGCTGGAGGTCGCGGATCCCGCGCAATTGACGATCGTGGAAGACCGGTCGGGCGGCGAAGCTCCGGTGGCGGGGCAGGGAAGCGCGTCGCTCGTTCGCTACGAGCCGGATCGCGTCGTACTCGAGGTCGTGGCGGATCGCGCGGGCCTTCTCGCGGTCAGCGAGATCCATCACGAGCGCTGGAAGGCGTTTCTCGACGGTGAAGAAGCGGTGGTGTGGCGGGTGAATACGGCGTTCCGCGGCGTCGAAGTCCCTTCCGGGAGGCATGAACTGGTCTTCGAGTATCGAAGTCCGCCCTTCAGCCTCGGTGTTTGGGTCAGTCTCCTGACCATCCTCGGGCTGACGACGAGCATCCTGATCTCCTGGCGCCGGCGGCCCCGGGGATCGGAAGCGTGAACCGGGACCGCGCCGGCGCCACACCGGGCCGCCGGTGGGTCGCGCTCGGAACCGCCGTGTTTCTCCTCGCCGCCCTGGCCGCGGTCGGCCTGGCGCTGTCGGGCAGTTGGGCGGCGTGGGAGGATCTCCAGGCGTCGGGCCTCTCCGGCTGGCGGGTGCGGCCCCTCTGGCTGGCCGCGGCGGTCGGATGCGAAGTCGCGGCCCTCTGGGCGAGCGGTGTGGTCTGGGCCTGGATGTTCCGGGCGGCGGGCGGCAGGGCAGGGGTGCCGGAAGCCGCCGCGATGTGGCTCGGCTCCAATCTCGGCCGATACATCCCCGGGAAGGTCTGGCAGGTCACAGGGTTGGTGGCCTATGTCCGGGGTCGGGGCGATTCGGGTGCGACGGCGCTGGCCACGCTGATCGCCTTCCAGGCCGCCATTGTGGTGACGGGGGTCGCCCTGGCCCTCGCGGTACTCGGCGCCCGTGCGTTCGAGGGTGTAGGCCGGTGGGCGCTGATCGCGGGCGGCCTCGCTCTCGCCGCCGCGCTCACTCCGCCTGTCCTGCGCTTCGTCGTGCGGCTGGGGCGTCGCGTACTGCGCGAGACCGGGGAGCCGGGCGATGCCGAGCCGGATGGGAAAATGCTGTGCCGCGCCGTGCTGGGGAGCTTGCTCATCTGGCCCCTCCACGGACTCGGTTTCCTGGCGCTGCTCGAGGGATTGGTGCTCGAGAACACCGTCGGCGTCGCGGCGGCGCTGGGCGTTTTCGCGGGGTCCTACGTTGTGGGCTACCTGGCTCTGGTGGCGCCCGGCGGGTTGGTCGTACGGGAGGGTGCGATCGTCGGGCTGCTGACCACGGTGACGGCCGTTCCTGCCGGACCTGCCGCCGCTCTCGCGTTGGCCGCCCGCCTCTGGACGACTGCCGCGGAGTTGGTGTCCTTCGGCCTGGCCCTGGCTCTGCTGCGATCCGCGCGGGTCCCACGGGATGGGGGATCCTTGAAGTCCGACGACGCGGCGGATGCGGGACCCGCCTGAGGATCGATAGGTTGCCCGCCTGATGAGCCCAGAACGATCCGCCGCTTCGCCCCCGGATTCCGACCGGGACCATAGCTCTGCTTCCGCTCCTGGAGGTAGCGGGCGCGGCCTGGTCATCCTGCCGACGTACAACGAGGTCGATTCCATCGCCGGGATCATCGAGCGCGTTCTCGCTCAGGACGCCCGGCTCTCGGTCCTCGTCGTCGATGACGCGTCTCCCGACGGAACGGGAGCCCTCGCGGACTCCCTCGCCGCGGCGGAACCGCGCGTGCACGTGCTGCACAGGGAAGGAAAGCTGGGGCTCGGGACCGCGTACATCGCCGGCTTCCGGTGGGCGCTCGAGCGCGATTTCGAGTGGATCTTCGAGATGGACGCGGACGGCTCGCACGACGCGCGGTATATTCCCGACATGATCGCTGCGGCCGCCCGCTTCGATGTCGTCGTCGGTTCCCGTTATACTGCGGGGGTGAACGTCATCAACTGGCCCATGTCGCGCCTGCTCCTCAGCTACTACGCGAACAAGTACGCGCGCATTGCCACGGGACTGGGCCTCGCCGATTCCACGAGCGGCTTCAAGTGCTTCACGCGCCGCGTACTGGAGACGATCGACCTCGACCGCGTAGGGTCGACCGGGTACACGTTCCAGATCGAAATGAACTTCCGCGCATGGAAGAAGGGGTTCCGTGTAGGGGAAGTACCCATCGTGTTCACCGACCGACGCCTCGGGCAAAGCAAGATGTCCGGGGCGATCGTGCGCGAGGCGGTGTGGAGGGTGTGGGCGCTGCGTCTGCGGTCCCTCATCGGGAGGCTGTGATGGCCAAGAACCGCACGATGTCGTACTTCCCGTCCCGGCGGGAACCCCCGCGTCCGGCGATCGACTACGAGGTTCACCCGGTCTTCTCGCAGCGGCCGCGGTGGAGGTGCGAGGCCCACCGCATCATCTTCGGCAACCTCACCCCGGCCGGCCGGCTCTTCGACGTCATCCTCATTGCGGTCATCCTCGCCAGCGTCGTCGTCGTGATGCTCGAGAGCGTGCAGGAGTTCAACGTCCACGCGGGAGACGCGCTCTGGACGCTCGAATGGGTGTTCACGGCGCTGTTCACGGTCGAATACGTGCTCCGCCTCATTTCCGCGGAGCGGGCCGGCGGGTACGCCCGTTCTTTCTTCGGAATCGTCGACCTGCTCGCCGTGCTGCCCAACTTCGTGGGGCTGCTGATCCCGGGGGGGCAGGCGCTCGCCGTCATCCGCGTGCTGCGGGTGCTGCGCGTGTTCAGGGTCCTGAAGCTCGCCCAGTTCGTAGGGGGAGAGCGGCTCCTGATCAGCGCCCTGCGCTCCAGCGCCTACAAGGTCGCCGTCTTCCTCGTCGCGGTGCTCGTCGTGGTCACGATCGTGGGCGCGGCGATGTACGTGATCGAGGGCGCGGAGGCGGGCTTCAGCAGCATCCCCCGCGGCGTCTACTGGGCCATTGTCACCGTGACGACGGTGGGGTTCGGCGACATCACGCCGCAGACTACGCCGGGGCAGCTGCTTGCCGCGCTCCTCATGATCCTGGGGTACGGCGTAATCGCCGTCCCGACGGGCATCGTGACGGCGGAGATCACGGGCGGCCGTGAAGCGAGACTGCGCGCCGCGATGGCGCGGATGTGCCTGCGCTGCGCCTCGACCGGCCACGACGAGGATGCCCGCCACTGCAAGCACTGCGGCACCGAACTGCTCGAATGAGCATCTCGTCATCGCGTGCCGACTCCGCTGGGAGTGACTACTACGAGGAGTTCCTGGCGAGCAGTGAGTACAGGGAGAGCCGGCTCCGCAAGGCGGCGGTGCTGGACACGATCGTGGGCGACAGGATCCGCGCGGCCGGCGTCGTCGGCGATCTCGGGAGCGGCACGGGTCTCCTCAAGCGCGAACTCGAGAAGCTCAGCGGACGGTCCATCATTGGTTTCGAGCTGGACCGGCGAGTCGTGATCGAGCGCGGCCGCACCTGCGTGGCCGATGGGACCCGGCTTCCAACCTCCGACGCGTGCTTCGACTTCCTCATCGTGAATCACCTCTATGAACACGTCGCCGACCCACGACGACTGTTCTCTGAGGTGTCCCGCGTGCTCAAGCCCGGAGGCTCCGCCTACGTGAGCGCGGGAAGCCGCTGGGCGTTTCTCGAGCCGCACTACCGGCTGCCTTTTCTGAGTTGGCTGCCCCGGGGGCTGGCCGACCGCTACGTTCGCTGGACAGGGCGCGCAAGGAGCTACCGCGGAATCCGTTTCCTGGGATATCGCTCGCTGCAGCGCGCGATGGATGTCCCGGGACTGCGACGTGCCGACATGACGGAACACGCGATTCGATCGGTGCTGAACGGTGGCGGGGGAGGGAAGTGGCGGGCCGCCTGGCGGATCCTCTCGGCACTCCCGGGCGGGCTGCGGCGCGGGATCCTGCGTTGCGGGCCGCAGTGGTTCTTTCTTCTCACGCGGCGAGACCGATGAGGAACCGCACGTCGTCCCCGCGCATGTCGAGTGGACCGGCGGCGCGAGCCGACCGGCTCGTGCGCGCCCTGTTCGGCGCCGTCGTGGCGGCCGCGTGCGCAGTCCCGGGGGTCGCGGCCCAGGCTAACGCCGCGGATGCCGTGGACATCGAGGCGCTGCGGCCCCGCGCTCCGGTCCCCATCGCCCGCATCTCCGAGGCGATCGACATGGACGGGATCGTGAACGAACCCGTGTGGGAGACGATCGATCCGCTCCCGCTCTTCATCATGTCGCCCACCCACGGCGGGGAGCAGACGGAGCGGACCGAGATTCGTCTCGCGCACGATGACCGGTAACCTCTACGTCTCCGGGAGAATGTACGACTCGAACCCGGACGGCATCCGTGTAAACACTTTTTACCGCGACAGTTACAGCGGCGATGACCTGTTTTCGTTCGTGATCGACAGCTACAACGACTACGAAACGGCGCTCTGGTTCGGTACGACGCCGGCCGGCGTCCGGCAGGACCGCTCGATTTCCAACGATGCCGAGTTCAGCGGCGACCTCCCGCCCTTCAACGAGGACTGGAACGCGCACTGGGAAGTTCGCACGACCCGCAACGGGGAAGGGTGGTTCGCGGAGTTCCGGATCCCGTTTTCCACGCTGGGATTCCAGGCGGAGGGCGATGAAGTGACGATGGGGATCACCATCTATCGCTACATCGGCCGGAAGAACGAACGCCAGGTGTACCCGCCGATCGCGCGGGAATGGGGCCGGCTCGCCTTCATGAAACCGTCGCAGACCCAGCGCGTGACGCTCCGCGAAGTCCGGCCCACGGCGCCGGTCTACGTGACCCCGTACGCGCTCGGAGGCCTGCGCCAGACGCCCGTCCTGCGCGAACCCGCGGACGCGGCCGCCTACTGGGCGACGGAGCAGGACCGGACCACGGAACCGGGCGTCGATCTCAAGTACTCGCCATCGTCCAATCTGGCCATCGACCTCACGGTCAACACCGACTTCGCCCAGGTGGAGGCGGACGAGCAGCAGGTCAACCTCACCCGGTTCTCACTCTTCTTCCCCGAGAAACGCCAGTTCTTCCAGGAGCGGTCCTCGACCTTCGACTTCGGGACCGGCGGCTTCACCGACCGGGTGTTCTTCAGCCGCAGGGTCGGTCTCGAGGGCGGGGAACTCGTACGCATTTACGGAGGCGCGCGAGTCGTCGGCCGCATGGGAGGGCTCGACTACGGGCTCCTGAACATGCAGACGGCTCCCGCCGCCGGCCGCTCGGGCGAGAACGTGGGCGTGATGCGGGTCAAACAGCAGGTGCTCAATCCGTACTCCTTCGTGGGCGGGATCGTGGCGACCCGGCTCGGGGGGAACGGACAGGACAACGTCGCCTACGGCGTGGATACGCAGATCCGCCCCTTCGGCAACGAGTGGGTGACGCTCACGTGGGCGCAGACGTTCGACGAGGAGGTGCGCGAGCGGAATCCCCTCGACGCGGGCCTGTTCCGCGTCCGGTGGGAACGGAGGACGGACCGCGGCGTGTCGTACAACCTCTACTACCGGCGGGTGGGGCCCGACTACACGCCGCGGCTCGGCTTCCAGCTGCGAAGCGACTTCACGCTCTTCGGCGGCGAGGTTGCCCACGGCTGGCTCCAGGGCCCGACCGCCTCGCTGAATACGGTCACGCTGGCCCTGATGAGCGACAGCTACTACCGGAACGCCGATGTTTCCCCGGAGTCCCGGTCGATCCGCCCGGAACTGCGGCTCGAATTCAAGTCGGGATCACGGATCACGGCGTACTCGAACACGCAGTTCGAGGACATTCGGACGCCGTTTCGCATCACGGGCCTGTCGATCCCGGCGGGCGAATACTGGTTCCGGGAGGCGGGCATCGACTGGATGCTGCCCCGCACCGCGATTTTCCGGGGCGACATCAAGACCACGGTCGGAAGCTTCTATGACGGACGGCGCGCGGGCCTGATCTTCAACCCGATGTGGAGCGTATCCCGCTACCTCGAGATCGGCGGCGGCTACGAGGTGAACCGGATCGAGTTCCCGGACCGGGGGGAAGCGGCGACCACCCACCTCGGCCGGGTGCGGCTCGCCTTCGCGTTCAATCCGCAGATCTCGTTCAGCACGTTCGCGCAGTACAACAACCTCGACGAGCGGATGAGCATCAACGCCCGTTTCCGTTACCACTTCCGAGAGGGAACGGATCTCTGGATCGTGTACAACGAGGGACTCAACTTCGATCGCGATGGACGGTTCGGTCCGAGGCTGCCGTGGTCGGCCGGACGGAACGTCATGGTCAAGTACTCGCACACCTTCAGCTGGTAGTTCGGGGGGCACCGGCACCTCGGCTGCCGCCTCCGCCACCGGGATTGAACTTCCGGGCTCGCCGGGGTGTTGTTTTCGGCGAGCAGACCTTCCCGGTGCCACTCCCGACCCTGGGTACATGCCGTTGACCCACATCGGCCATCGATGTCGGCGACTTGCGACTCCGTGCGCGTGGATCGCGTCCGTCTGCCTGCTCGCGGCGTCCGGGCTCTCGGCCCAGACCGGGGCCGCGGACGACATCGACGCCGCGGCGCTCCGGTCGGCCGTTCCCGTTCCCATCCCGCGGCTCACCGGGGAGATCGACGTCGACGGGGTCGTCGACGAGCCCGCCTGGGACGCGATCGAGCCGCTCCCGATGTTCATGTGGGCTCCCACCCACGGCGGCGAGATGACGGAGCGGACGGAGGTCCGGATCGCCCACGACGACGAGTTCCTCTACCTCTCCGGTCGGATGTACGACTCGAACCCCGGTGGCATCCGGGCGAATACCTATTACCGGGATGCGTTCAGCGGGGATGATCTCCTCTCTTTCGTGATCGACAGCTACAACGACTACGAGACCGGCGTCTGGCTCGGGACCACGCCCGCCGGTGTCCGCCAGGATCGCTCGCTCTCGAATGACGGCGATTTCACGGGCGACGTGATGCCGTTCAATGTCGACTGGAACGCCCACTGGCACGTCATCACCTCGCGGAACGACGAGGGCTGGTTCGCGGAATACCAGATTCCGTTCTCCACGCTCGGCTTCCAGGCGCAGGGGGACGAGGTGACGATGGGGATCATCGTTTACCGCTTCATCGCCCGAAAGAACGAGCGCCACGTCTTCCCGTTCATCGGGCGCGAATGGGGGCAGGGGGGCTTCCTCAAGCCGTCGCAGGGCCAGCGCATGACGCTGCGCGGGGTGCGACCGACGACGCCGGTCTACCTGACGCCGTACGTGCTCGGGGGCCTGAGCCGGACCCCCGTCCTCAGCGAGCCGTCGGATGCCGCCTCCTTCTGGGCGACGGAGCGCGACCAGGTCGCGGAGCCGGGGGTCGACCTCAAGTACTCTCCCTCGTCGAACCTGGCCATCGATCTCACCGTCAATACCGATTTCGCGCAGGTGGAGGCGGACGACCAACAGGTGAACCTCACCCGGTTCTCGCTCTTCTTTCCCGAGAAACGGCAGTTCTTCCAGGAACGCTCGTCGACGTTCGACTTCGGGACGGGAGGGTTCACGGACCGGGTGTTCTTCAGCCGCCGCATCGGACTTGAACGGGGCGAACTCGTCCGCATCTACGGGGGAGCGCGGCTCGTCGGCCGGCTCGCCGGGTTGGACTTCGGGATCCTCAACATGCAGACGGCGCCGGCCGCGGGCCGGTCCGGCGAGAACATGGGGGTCATGCGCCTCAAGCAGCAGGTGCTCAACCCGTACTCGTTCGTCGGGGGGATCCTCACGACCCGCTATGGCTCCAACGGTCAGAACAACGTGGCGTACGGCCTGGATTCGCAGCTGCGCCTGTTCGGAAACGAGTATCTTACGGTCACCTGGGCACAGACTCAGGACGAGGTGGTCAGGGAGCGCAACGCGCTCGATGCGAGCCTCGTGCGGGCGCGCTGGGAGCGGCGGACGGACCGCGGCGTCTGGTACAACTTCTTCTACCGGCGCGTGGGTCCGGACTACCTGCCGCGGCTCGGCTTTCAGCTGCGGAACGATTTCACGCTGTTCGGCGGCCAGTTGGCCCACACGTGGCTGAGGGGGGCCGACGCGAAGCTGAACGCGATCACCCTGCACGTGATGGGCGAGCACTACTACCGCAACGCCGACCTCACGGTCGAATCCCGCTCGATCCGCCCCTCGGTGTCGCTCGACTTCAAGTCCACCGCGAACATCACCGCCTACTCGAACGTGCAGCTCGAGGACATCCGGAGACCGTTCAGCGTCGGCGCGGTCTCCATCCAGCCGGGCGAGTACCGGTTCCACGAAGTCGGCATCGACTGGCAGTTGCCGCGCAGCACGATTGTGCGGGGCGACATCCGGACGACGGCAGGGAGCTTCTACGATGGGCGGCGCGTGGGTCTCATCTTCAACCCCACGTGGACCATCTCCCGCTACCTGGAGGTCGTCGGCGGCTACGAAGTGAACCGGCTCGAGTTCCCCGACCGGGACGAGGCGACGACGACGCACCTGGGCCGGCTGCGGCTGAACTTCGCCTTCAACACCCACATCTCGTTCGGCGCCTTCGCGCAGTACAACAACCTCGACAGGCGGACGAGCATCAACGCGCGCTTCCGCTACCACTTCAGGGAGGGCACGGACCTCTGGATTGTGTATAATGAAGGGTTCAACTTCGAACGCGACCGGGGGTTCGATCCGAGGCTGCCGTGGTCGGCGGGACGAAACATCATGATCAAGTACTCTCACACGTTCATCTGGTGAGATCGGGATGACCATGTGTCGACCGGGTATCGGGCGACGGGTCGTCATCGGCCTGTGGGCGATGCTCGCGGTCGGGGTCCCGGCGGAACTGGCCGCACAGAACGGCGGGCGGGGCAAGCCCTCCGTGCCCCTCCACCGCCTCGAGGGGCACGGCCACATCCACCTCGACGGCTTCGTCGATGAACCCGCCTGGGACGACGTCAAAGCCGTCCCGCTCGTCATGTATTCGCCCATGTACGGCGGGGAACTCACGGAGGAGACGGAGATCCGCATCGCCTACGACGAGCGGTATCTCTACGTCTCGGGCCGGCTGTTCGATTCGGACCTCGGCGGGATCCGCGCGAACAGCTTCACCCGCGACGGGTTCAGCGGCGACGATCAGTTCTCCGTCGTGATCGACAGCTACAACGACCACGAGACGGCCGTGGCGTTCGTGGTGAACCCGAATGGCGCGCGTTCGGACCGCGCCGTGTGGGGTGATGCCGAGTGGACCGCGGGGACCCGGCCCTTCAACAGCGACTGGAACGCGCACTGGGACGGCCTCGCCCAGCAGACGGACGACGGCTGGTCGGCCGAAATGCGCATCCCGTTCTCGTCGCTGGGGTTTCAGAACACGGGCGGGGAAGTGGAGATGGGGCTCATCGTCTACCGCTCCATCTCGCGCAAGAACGAACGCCACGTCTATCCGGACATCTCGCCCGAGTACGGCTTCTTCGGCTTCGGCAAGCCGTCGCTCGCGCAGCGCGTGACGTTCTCCCAGGTGGACCGCACGACGCCACTCTACGTGACGCCCTACGTGCTCGGCGGAATGACACAGGTCCCCACGCTTCTCGAGCCACCGGCCGTGCAGGCTGCGTACTGGGACCGGACCGATGAACCCACGCACGAACCGGGGCTGGACGTCCGGTATTCTCCCTCGTCCAACCTCTCCATCGACCTCACCGCGAACACCGACTTCGCCCAGGTCGAGGCGGACGATCAGCAGCTGAACCTCACGCGGTTCCCCCTGTTCTTTCCCGAGAAGCGGCAGTTCTTCCAGGAGAGGTCGGCGACGTTCGACTTCGCGACGGGCGGCATCACGGACCGGGTGTTCTTCAGCCGCCGCATCGGGCTCGACCGCGGGGAACTGGTGCGCATCTACGGGGGGGCGCGCGTCGTGGGGCGGGCCGGCGGGCTGGACTTCGGCCTGCTGAACATGCAGACGGCGCCCCGGGCGGGGGCGCCCGGCGAGAACATGGGCGTGCTGCGCCTCAAGCAGCAGGTGTTCAACCCGAACTCCTCCGTCGGCGGAATCCTGACCACGCGCGTGGACGCGTATGGGAAACGCAACATCGCCTGGGGCGCGGACAGCGAAATCCGCCTGTTCGGGGATGAGTACCTGACGCTGAAGTGGGCCCAGACGCTCGACGATGACGTGGTCGAACGGAACGTGCTCGACGCCGGCACGTTCTTCGCGCAGTTCGAACGGCGGAGGCAGGAGGGGTTCTCCTACAGCACCCGGTATCGCCGGGTGGGAGCGGACTACCAGCCCCGGCTCGGCTTCCAGTTGCGAAACGAATTCACGCTGTTCGGTGGATCGGCCGGCTATTCCTGGTTCATGGGGGCCGATTCGCAGCTGCGCGCCGTTACCCTGAGCGCCGAGACGGAGCACTACTACAGGAACTCGGATCTCTCGCCTGAGTCGCGAGTTATCGCACCTCAGCTCATGGCGGGGTTGAAGGCGGGCGCGTTCATGACCCTCACGTCCCGCTCGAGTTTCGAGAGCATCCGGACTCCGTTCGAGATCGCCGGACTGACGATCGATCCGGGCGAGTACTGGTTCCACGAAGCCGAGGTCTCGCTCCGGCTTGGGCGCGGCGGCCTCGTGCGCGGGGAACTCGGGGGCTCCGCCGGCAGCTTCTACGACGGCCGCAGGGTGAGCCTTCGGATGAGCCCGGCGTTGAACATCTCCCGGCATGTGGAGATCCGGCCGGGATACGACATCAACCGGTTCGAGCTACCGGGCCGCGAGTACCTGACCACGCATCTCGCCCGGCTCAACCTGGATTTCTCGCTCGACACGCACCTCTCGCTGAGCACGCTCGCGCAGTACAACTCGACGATCGACCGGCTGAGCGTCAACGCCCGCTTCCGTTACCATTTCCGAGAGGGCGTGGACCTGTGGGTGGTCTACAACGAGGGCTACTTCATGGAGCGGACGAACGGCCGCGATCCGGTCCGGCCGTGGTCGGCGGGGCGGGCGCTCATGGTGAAGTTCTCCCACACCTTCGCCTTCTAGTCGTCGCGGGGGCGGTCAGGCCTCGCCGGCACCGTCTTCGCCCAACGACCCACGAATTCGCTCGATCGCCTGCCGGATGAACCTCGCTTGCCCCGGCTGGTCGGCGAGTTCCTGCTCGATACGCTCCAGGATGGGGATCGCACGGCGCTCGCGGAATTCAGCGAGTTGTGTGACGACGACACCCGCGATCGGCGCTCCGAAGAACGGGTAGTGGTCACCCGTCGCATTATCGTCGGCGAGCAGTTCCAGAAGGCGGCTCCGGATTTCCTCCGTGTCGGGGGACTCCACCCAGACTTCGCGGGACGACTCGGAGTCCGGCGCGACAAACACCGGGCCGAGGGGCGTCGGCTCGCGCCGGCGGAGCCGATAAGGATGGTTGCTGCAGTAGGTGTAGAACGGGTTGCGGATCGGCAGGTCCCGAATCTCGCAGTGACTCGCGATCGACCGGTCATGGTTCCCGCTGCCTTCCCTGCCGCCGTTCGCCCGGTTGAACCAGCAGGTGCCGCAGCAATCGGAGCCTCCGTTGGGCATCGGGACCTCCCGGTTCCGTGACAAGAGAATCGAGAGGGAAGTCTCTCGGGCCGGTCACACTCCGCACAAGTTTACATAATATATCTTATGTGCCATTGCAGGTCGTGCGGCAATGCAGGGGATATTGCGGGGTGCTGCGGGATCAGCCGTTGCCGGCGCGCCGAGCCTTGAGTTCTCCGAGCCGGAGGCGGTAGACGCCGGCTTCCACCGGGTCCTCCCCGGCCGCTTCCTCGGCGATGGCCGCGAAAATCGTCTCGGCTTCCTCGAGACGGCCGAGCGACGCGAGGATTCTCGCGGCGGAAGCGCGCGCCTCGCGGCGCTGGAAGGCGAAGCGCGCCGTCTCTCCCAGAGCTTCCCACGTGGCGAGCGCGGTCTCCGCATCTCCCGACGCTTCCTGGGCCGCCGCGAGGAGCGTGCGGCCGGCGAGTCCGACCGGGCGATCCGGCGCCTCCGAGATCGTACTTGCCACCTGCGCGGCCTCTACGGACCGCCCCGTGTCAAGATACGTCCGTGCAAGGAGGAGCCGGCCTTCGTTCGCCGCCGCGACGCCATCGAAGCGCTCGAGGTAGGTTTCGAGATCGGCGATGAGGATTTCGGGGTCGGTTGCGGCCATCCGCAGCGTCGCGAGTTCAGACGCCGCCTGGTCGCGCACCGAAGCCTGGAAGTTCGTGTAGTACACGACGCCCACGACGACCATCGCGACGCCGGCGGCCCCCACCAGCACCGCCCGCATGTTCTTGTTGACCCAGGTGGCCAGGCGGAATGTGGACCGCACGAAGGCGTCCTGCCGGCCGCCCTCGTCGTCTGGTCGCTTTCCGCTGGCGAGCGCGTCCGCCATCTGCCTTCGCCTCCTCGTTTCCGGCTCGGTTGTCGAACGGCGTGGAAGCTACCGGGCCCGGCGGATCGCCGCTACTTGGGCTCCGTCAGAGGCCGTCGGATCCGCGCGACGCGGCGACGCGCTCGATGGAGAGGACGGCCACCGCCCCGAGGAGCGCGAGCGCCGCCGCGGGCCAGATCTCGCCGGCGCCCGTGGGCCAACGGTTCGCAAGCAGCCATTCGATGCGGCCGTCGCTGTGCGTGTACAGCTCCCGGATTTGAGCCTTCCACGGCCACAGCGCGTTGAGCGAGCCGAGGAGGAACCCCGTGAGCACGGCCAGTGTCGGCGTCCGGTGGCGCGCGAGGAGGCGCCGCAGGACGCGGCTGAACGTCAGCAGGCCGACGACGATCCCGAGGCCCACGGCCGCGAGCCGGAGCAGGTCGAGGTTGCTGAGGGCGGCGATCACGGGCGCGTAGGCGCCCAGGATGAGGAGGATGAAGCTGCCGGAGATGCCGGGCAGGATCATGGCGCAGGCTGCCACGGCCGCGGCCGCCGCGAGAAAGAGAGACGCGTCGGACCGAACGAGCGGGGGCAGCGACGTGATGACGGCGGCCAGCGCGGCCCCGGCGGCGGCAAGGGCCCAGATGCCGGCCCGGCGATCCGCGACGCGCCGCCCGACGAGCAGCACCGACGCCGCCACGAGGCCGAAGAAGAAGGCCCACAGCTCCACGGGCCGGTTCGCGAGCAGCCAGTGCAGCAACCCGGCGAAGGCGAACACGCTCGTGCCGATGCCGGCGAGCAGGACGGCGAGGAAGCCCAGGTTGCCCGCCTGCCAGACGCCGCGCACCCCCCCCTCCCGCAACGCCCCGAGCAGGCGGCGGTCGAGACCCGCGATCGTGGCGACGAGTTCGTCGTAGATGCCCGAGATGAAGGCGATCGTCCCGCCCGAAACCCCGGGCACGAGATCCGCCAGCCCCATGGCGAGGCCCTTCGCGTACACTCCGGCCCAGGTTCTCACGGGCTTCGCTCAGGGCCTCCATCGGGCGGTTCATGCTCGATGAGCGGGACGAAGCGGGCGCCCGTGATCGTCTCCCTTGCGAAATCGTCGCCGTGCCGTGTGTAGCGGCGCAGCTCCTGCCACCGGGTGCCGACCGGCACGATGAGGCGGCCGCCATCGGCGAGCTGCCTGAACAGCGCTTCGGGCGGACGGGCGGCGGCCGCGCCCACGATGATCGCCTGGAACGGAGCGTATTTCGGCCAGCCCCGGCTCCCGTCGCCGTGCATGAGGCGCGCCTCCACACCGAGACGGTCCAGCCTGCGCGCGGCAGCCTCGAACAGGGGGGCGATGCGCTCGATGGAGTACACCGCTGCCCCGAGCGCCGCGAGGAGCGCCGTCTGAAACCCGGCTCCCGTGCCCACCTCGAGGACGCGATGACCGGGACGGATTTCGGCATATTCGAGACTGAGGGCGTGGATGGTGGGGCTCGAAATCGTCTGCCCCCGGCCGATGGGGAGCGGCACATCCTCGTATGCCCGGGCCCGCATCACTTCAGGCACGAATGCGTGCCGCGGGACGCTGTCGAACGCGTGCAGGACGGCCAGGTCCCTCACCCCCCGATCCCGGAGCCGCTCCACGAGACGACGGCGGTCGCGCCGGAAGTCCGCCGCCGGTTCCCGTCCCCTCAACTTCCAAGCCGCCACGACCTCACCTCGTTCAGCAGCTCGAAATTCGTCAGGTCGAGGTGGAGCGGCGTGACCGAGACGAAGCCGGCGCGCACGGCACGGAAATCCGAGTCCTCCCGGCCGCGCCAGGCCGAATGTCCTCCTCCGATCTTGAAGTATTCGGTCCCCTCCTCATCGTGAATCCGGCGGAGCGAGTCGTGGTACACCCGACGTCCGAGCGCCGTCACCGTGATCCCCTTCACCTCGCCCGCCGCCCGGTCCGGAAGGTTGACGTTGAAGAACGTCTCATCCGGAAAGGAGTCTCGGCCGAGACAGGCGGCGATGATCCGGCCGAGCAGCTCCTCGTAGGTTTCGAGGACGCGGTCGTCGCTCCCCGTGAACGAGAAGGCGATCGCCGGCACACCGAGGATCGTCGCCTCCATCGCGGCCGCCACGGTGCCGGAGTAGAGCACGTCTTCCCCCATGTTGGGGCCGTGATTGACGCCCGAGAGGACGAAACGGGGCCGTACCGCGAGGATCTCCTTCAGGGCGAGGAGCACGCAATCGGTCGGCGTCCCGTCCACCATGTAGCGTCGCGGCCCGAGTTGGCTCAGACGGAGCGGGCGGAACAGCGAGAGCGCATGGCTCGTCGCGCTCTGTTCCCGGTCCGGCGCCACCGTCCACACGTCTCCGAACTGGTCGGCCACGCGGGCGAGCAGCGCGAGCCCCACCGACTTCACGCCATCGTCGTTCGTGCACAGGAGGACGGGTTTTTCCGCTTCGGTCACCCGGTCCCGCCGTCCTCGAGAAGCTGGACCAGCTCGTCGGCCTCCCTCCGGAGATCGCGGATCGTCTCCCGGTCCCAGGCCACGCGCGCCTCTGCCGCGAGGTCCCCGCCCGCGCGCAGTTGATCGAGTTTTCGCTTCGCGCCCTCAATCGTGTACCGCTCGGTGTAGAGGAGATGCCGCAGAAGCTGCACGAGCTGGATCTGCTTCGGGCGGTACACCCGGTTCCCCGCCCGGTTCTTCGTCGGCCGCAGCGCCGAGAACTGCGTTTCCCAGTAGCGGAGGACGTGCGGCTTGAGATCCGCAATCTCGCACACCTCGCCGATCGAGTAGTACTCCTTCGGGGCGATGCGGTCGGACACGCTTTCCCCTTCCCTTGCTAGCAGCCCGCGCCGGCGCAAATGCGGGGTTTCGCCACGGGTGGCTAGCCCCAGCGCTCGGGTTTCGGCTCCCGGGCCATCAGCCGCGCCAGCGCCTCTCGCGGCGCGACATCTTCGTACAGAATCGAATATACACCGCTCGTGATCGGCATCTCCACGTCCAGATCCCGGCTCAGCTCGTATGCCGCGCGCGCGGTACGCACGCCTTCCACGACCTGATCCATCTCTCCTATCACTTCCGAAGGCCGGCGGCCCGCTCCAATTGCGAGTCCGGCGGAACGATTCCGGCTCAGCCGGCCGGTACAGGTCAGGACGAGGTCTCCGAGCCCGGCGAGGCCTCCAAGCGTCGTTTCCCGCGCCCCGAAGTGCCGGGCGAGCCGCGCGATCTCCGCCAGCCCGCGGTTGATCAGCGCCGCGCGCGCGTTCGACCCCAACTCCAGCCCGTCCGAGATCCCGGCCGCGAGCGCGATCACGTTCTTGAGGGCGCCGCCCAGTTCCACGCCATCCACATCCGGCTGCGTGTACACCCGAAAGTACCCGTTCCGGAACAGGCTCTGCACGGCGAGCGCGTGGGCTTCGCTCCGGCTCGCGGCGACGACCGCCGTCGGAAGTCCGCGCAGGAGTTCCTCCGCGAAGCTGGGGCCCGAAAGGACCACGGTGCGCGCTCCCGCCGCCTCGCCCAGCGTCTCCACGATGACCTCCGACATCCTCCGGTGCGTCCCGAGTTCGATCCCCTTGGAGGCGGAGACCAGGATCTGATCCCCGAGGTGGGGTGCGGCGTGCCCCAGTACCTCGCGCACTGCGTGCGATGGGCACACGGAGAGTACGAAACCGGTGTCGTCCATCGCCTCCGCCAGATCCGACGTCACGGTGAGGGGGCGGCCCAGTTCGATTCCGGGTAGATAGCGTTCGTTCGTCCCCGTATCGCGCATCGCGGCGGCATGGGCGGCATCCCGCGCCCAGAGCCGCACGTCGTGGCCGTTCCGCACGAGGACGTCCGCCAGCGCCGTGCCCCAGCTGCCCGCGCCCAGCACGGCGACGCTCTGCTCGCTCACGTCTCCTCCTCCCGGGACTTCTGCGCCGTTCTTTCCCGGCGCGGGAGCCGGCCACGGCGCCAATCCACCTGGAACTCCTCGCGCCTCACGATCCGCGCGAGATTCGAGCGGTGCGTCCACCAGACGGCGATGGCGAGCAGGAGCGCATAGGACACGACGGACCGCGGCGCCGCCGAACCGCGCGCCATGATGGGCACGAGGGCCGCGGAGAGAAGCGACGCCATGGAGGCGGTCCGCGTGAGGATCACCGTCACGACCCACACGAAGAAGGCGACGATCACCGCCACCGGAACCAGCGCGGCCATCGTTCCTGCGGCAGTCGCGACCCCCTTCCCTCCCCTGAATTTCGTGTACACGGGCCACACGTGCCCGGAAATGGCCGCGAGCCCGTACACGAGTACCCAGCCGCCGGTACGCCCGTCCCACAGCGGGAAGAACCAGACGGGCACGAACCCCTTCAGCAGATCCACGACGAGCACGCCCACCGCCGGGAAGAACCCGAGCACCCGATAGGCATTCGTGGATCCGAGGTTGCCGCTCCCCTCCCGCCGGAGGTCGTACCCGTAGGCGCGCCCGACGAGGTAGCTCGTGGGGAAGGCCCCAATGAGATAGGCGGCGAGCGTCAGGAGCGGTGCGGTCATTCGCGCCCCGAACGCTTCTTCAGCTTGATCCGAATGGGAGATCCCTCGAATCCCCAGGCCTCCCGGAAGCCGGCGACGAGGTATCTCACATAGTGCTCCTTGAGGTCGTGTGGCCGGTTGGACCAGAGTACGAACCGTGGCGGGGACGCCGCCACCTGGCTGCCGTACAGCAACCGCACGTCCCCCCGCCCGCCCTGGGGCGGTTGCCGGCGCGCGACGAGTTGCTGAAGGACTTGGTTCACCTCCGGGGTGGGCACGCGCCGCGCCCGCGCTTCCTGCACCTCGAACGCGAGTTCGATGGCCTTCCGCACCCGCTTCCCGGTCAACGCCGAGCACGTAATGATGGGCACCCAGCGAAGATAGTGCGCGCGCTCGCGGAGTTCGCGCTCGAAGCCGGCCATCGCCGTGGGTCCGCGGTCCTCGATCAGGTCCCACTTGTTCGCCACGAACACGAGGCCTTTCCCCTCGTCCCACGCCTCGTGCCCGATCCGGAAGTCCTGGTTCGCGGCGCCGGCCCGCGTATCCACGAGGAGGAGGCACACATCGGCCCGGTCGATCGCCGAGGCGGCTCGCAGCCGCCCGAGGAATTCGAGATCATCCACGATGCGGGCGCGCCGCCGGAGGCCCGCGGTGTCGATGAGACGGACGCGGCGCCCCTCCAGGACGAGGTCCGTGTCGATCGCGTCGCGGGTCGTTCCGGCCTCCTCGTGGACGATGACGCGATCTTCTCCCACGAGACGGTTCACGAAGCTGGATTTGCCGACGTTGGGGCGCCCGATGACCGCGATGCGGATGTCGGCGTCGCCCTCTTCCGTCTCCACCGATTCGGGAAGGGCCGCAACCACGCGGTCCAGGAGATCCCCCGATCCCTTGCCGCTGAGGGCCGCGAGCGGCGTGGGGTCGCCGAGTCCGAGTTCGTAGAAGTCGACGTGCTCGATCGCGTCTCCGAGTTCGTCAAGCTTGTTCGCGGCAACGATCACGGGCAACGCCGAGCGGCGCAGGAGCTGCGCGACGTGCCGGTCCATGGGCTGAACCCCGTCGCGGCCATCCACGACGAAGACCACGACGTCCGCGTGGCCGATCGCGGTCTCGGCCTGCCGGCGCACCTCGAGGTCGATGTGCTCATCCGGCCGTACGACGAGCCCCCCCGTATCGACGAGCAGAAAGCGCCGTCCCGCCCATTCCGCCTCGGCGAATTGCCGGTCCCGGGTCACGCCGGGGCGTTCGGCAACGATCGCGGCGCGCCGCCCCAGGATCCGGTTGAAGAGGGTCGACTTGCCGACATTGGGGCGGCCCACGATGGCGACCGTGCGCAGAGCCATCGCCGCTAAAGCCGCGAAAGGACGTCGACGAGGTCGTGGGAGGGTTCGACGCGACGGCCGGGAAAGCCCGCCCGCAACTCGGAGAGGCTCACGTCGTCGAGGAAGATATCCCCGTCGTTCAGCGCCTGCGCCGAGAAGAGGGCCACGTCGAAGTCTCCCGCGTCGAGGAGCGCGTTCCGGTGATCCGCGCCCGGCAGCAGGCCGGCCGTCGTGACCATCGGTCCGTACAGCGTGTTCTCGACCGCGAGCGTCGACACCTCGGCCCCGGTGCGCCGCGCGACGCGATCCGCGAGACGGGTCATGGTCGGCCCCATCGAGGTCCCCGTGACGGCAACGACCCTGCACCCTTCCAGCGGGCCGAGCGCCTCCAACTGTCCGGTCACGCGATCCGTCAGGGTGGAAATCGCCCCGACACCGTTGCTCTCGAGTTCATGATCGTCGAAGTATCCGGCACCCGGCGGCTCGAGTCCCGCCTGCAGGTACAGCTCGTCCGCGGCGTAGCACCACCCTTGCCCCCGCTCCGGCAGCGCCCGTTCGCGGATCGCGTCGACCGCGTCGAGCGCCGCGCGGCATTCCGCCGGCTCGAGGGTCCGCCCGCCGAGCGCCGCGTTCCACGAAGTCAGGCCCACGGGTACGATCGAAAGCGACCGGATCGCCTCCCCGCGACGATAGAGGTCTTCGATCGTTCGCGTCAGGTGTCTGCCGTCGTTCACCTCCGGACAGAGGACGATCTGCGCGTGAACGACGATGCGGCCCTCGGCGAGCCGGTCGAGATCCTGTCCGATATTCGCGCTCCGGGGGTTCTTCAGCATCCGGAGCCGGACCGCAGGGTCCGTCGAGTGGACGCTCACATAGAGCGGGGACAGTCGCTGTTCGAATATGCGGTCCCAGTCGTCCGGACGCAGGTTCGTCAGCGTGATGTAGTGGCCGTGAAGGAAGGAAAGTCGATAATCGTCATCCTTCACGTAGAGGGGCGCCCGAAGCTTGTCGAGTTTCGGGTTTCCCTTCACGAAGCAGAACGGGCACGCGTTCGTGCAGCGCCGGATCTTGTCGGGTTCCGGGACGATCCCGAGGGGTTCGTCCGCCGGCTTCTCGATCTCGAACAGAAGCCGCTCGCCCGTCTGCCGCTCGGCGAGCACCCGGAGCGCGGGTTCCGCCTGATGAAAGAGCAGGTCGAGGCTGTCCCGGATGGGCTTGCCGTTGATCTCGAGCACGGCGAGGCCCGCCGGTAGTTCGAGGTCCGCGGCGATCGACCCCGGCTTGACGCTGGCAACTCGAATCATGGTCGGCTCTCGGCGCTGACGCGGGGTTTTGCCACGGACTGCTGGCGCGTGGGGCTACCGCGGACGGGCCGCTCCGACTTCCCGGGAGCGGCCCGCGGCCGAACGCGCAGTCCGGCAGGCTACGGTCCGGCCGACCACGGCCTGCCGGGCGGTCAGCCCTCGATCGTCCCGTACCGGAATCCGGCCAGAGGCACGTCGGACTGGACCTCGAAGGTGAAGCCGCCGGAGTCGGCGTCGAAGGTTTGCGTCTGCTCCATGACGACCTGTCCACTCGCATCGACGAACTCGAACGTGATCTGCAGCGTGCCGGAGGCGGTACGGTTCGTGAAGGACAACTGAACGATGTACCGGCCATTCGCCGCCGCGGCCATCTGCGCGAACGTGACGGAGAGCGGCAACTGCTGCTCCTCGCCCATGACCTCCATCGCCCGCTCGTTCATGTCGGCGCGGCCGAGAGCCTGGAAGTGCAGCTGGTGGGAAAGCGCGTCGTAGGGATACCGCTGTGTAAGGCTGTCCGCGAGCGCGATGACGGGCCCTGGACGGCCGGACTGGATGGAAGCGTTAACGTAGTTCTCCATCGCTTCCTTGTTATGGGGATTTCCCTCGCGAGCCTTCCCGAACGCGGTGGCCGCATCCGAGAAGTTCTGCGCGTTGTAGAACCCCACCCCGACCTCGAGCCACTGCGAGTATGTCAGGTCGGTGCGCTCGAGGATTGCGGCGTAGATCGCCGTCGACTCCTCGGTCTGTCCCTGATCGGCCAGGACGCCCGCATACCGGATCTGGATCACGACATCGTCGGGGTACCCGGCGAGGTAGTCGGCGTACGTCTGGGTCGCTTCATCCGCCCGGCCTTCGGCCGCCAGCAGATCGCCGAGTCCGCCGACGGCCGTGCGCAGCGACTCCGCGTCCGCATCGGGAATGTCCGCGGCGAGCGCCGCCCGGTACGTCTCGATCGCACCCCCGTTGTCTCCCATCTGTGACTGCAGGAGCGCCGCGTTATTGTACGTGCGGAGGTCGGGCTTGAAGTCGTTCGCAAGCATGAAGGCGTCGAGCGCCGCCTGGTTGTCGGAAGCGCTGTAGGCCGTCACTCCCTGGTTGTAGAGCCGGACCCAGCCGTTATAGCGCTGTGCATCGCCGTGCATCATGCACTCGGGAGATGCGGTGGCGTCGTAGCGGTCGAGAAACTCCACGGCATCCCGGAAGTTGCCGAGGCCCATCTGGATCTGGGCGCCCAGCAGGGGGACCACCGGATTGTCGCTGTCCAGATCCGCCCCGAGCGCCCCCCATGCCTCCGTGAAGATCGTCAGGCTGTCCTGGGCCGTTGCGGCCTCCGCGAGTCCCTGAAGTGCTTCGGAAGCCGTGGAGGCCGCGCTGTTCGGGTCGAACTCGCATTCCTGCCCGAAGAGTCCCGCGGACGTGAAGATCGACGCCAGAGCCGCGGCGGTCGCCGCCCTCGCGCCAGTACGCACCATGTTCGACATCGCTCTGAACCCCTGTTTCTGTGTTGAGTCGCAGACACGGTCAAAGTAGCCGGAAGGCCTCCGTGGCGCACGGAACCCCGCAGCGAAGATCCGGCAGCACCTGTCGCCCTAATACGTGAGGAGGTTCCCGGTGTTGAAGAGGACCACCGTCTCCCCAGCGCGCAGTTCTCCGGATCGCCGAAGTTCGCGCGCCCCGGCGAGCGTGGCTCCGCCTTCGATCGCGGCCCCCACGCCAGCCGCGCCGAGTTCGCGGGCTCCATCCTTCATCGCCTCGTCGGAAACGGCGACGCCGCCGCCGCCGGATTCGCGAATGGCTTCAAGCATCAGGAAGTCTCCGAGCGCGCCGGGCACCCGGAGTCCCCAGGCTTCGGTGGAGGCGTTCCGCCACGGCTCGGCGTACGTCTCGCCCGCCGCGTGCGCGCGCACAATGGGTGCGCAGCCCGTGCCCTGCACGGCGTAAAGGCGCGTGTCCCCGTCGATCAGGCCCAGTTCCCGCAGTTCGGCCAGGGTCTTGGCGCTGCCGATGAGGCCGGTGCCGCCGCCCGTGGGGTAGACGATGGCGTCGGGCGCCCGCCAGCCGAGCGCTTCGACGATCTCGAGCATCATCGTCTTCTTTCCCTCGATCCGGTACGGCTCCTTGAGCGTGGAAATGTTGAACGCGCCCGTTTCCGCGCCGTACTCGGCGGAGAGGCGGCCACATTCGTCGATGAGCCCGTCGACCCGGACGATGTCCGCGCCGTAGTGCTCGCAGCGCCGGGCGACGCCCTCCGGTGTGTCCTCGGGGATGAAGAGGCGACAGGGCACTCCCGCGCGCGCCGCGTAGGCCGCGAGGGCCGCTCCGGCGTTCCCCGCGCTCGGGATGACGAGGTCCGTCGCCCCCTCGTGCACCGCCCGCGTGACGGCGGCACACAGGCCGCGGTCCTTGAAACTCCCGGTGGGGTTGAGGCCTTCGTCCTTCACGAGGAGCGTGAGGCCCTCCAACTCCCCTCCGATCTCGATCTCGAGCAGGGGAGTGCCGCCCTCGCCCAGGGTTACCGGATCTTCATTCGGCTCGACGGGCATGATCTCCCGAAACCGCCACATGCCGCCCTGCCGCCCGGCCCATGCCCGCCGCAGCGCTTCGCCGTCCAGGGCTCCGAGGTCGTACCGGGCCAGCAGCGGCTTCCCGCAGTCCGGATCCGGGCACACGGTGGCCAGCCCCCGGGCGACGGGTCGCTCGCAGAGACCGCATTCGAGGCGCCAACTCATACGCTTCGCTCCTTATCTGTCGCCGCCGCGAGCCGAGCCAAGGTGCGCTCCCGTCCGAGCGCGTAGGCGACGTCGCCGAGGTCGGGTCCGTGAAGCTGCCCGGTCAGGGCGACCCGGATGGGCGGAAAGAATGTACGCCCCGCGAGCCCGGCGTCGCGCATCGCGCCGCGAAGCGCCGCGGCCAGGGGTTCGGGTCGCCACGCCGTGCCGGCCCACGCCGCGCGGGCGAGGCGGATCGCGGTCACGGCCGCGGGGTCGGAGAGCAACTCCCGAGCGGCGGATCCGCCGGTCTCCGGCGCTCGGTAGATCGGCTCGACTTCGGACGTGACGTCGGAAAGGAGACGGGTGCGCCTGGCGAAGACCTCCGCCGCTCGACGGAGATCGGCGTCGGTCAGCCCCAGCCGTTCCGCATCGAGCCGCGCCGCCCAATCGCGGGCCAGCCGCTCGGCGGGTTCCGCCCGCAGGTGCTGTCCGGACAGCCAGGTCATCTTTTCCTCGTCCACCTCCGTATCGGCCGCCCCCAGCCGGTCGAGGTCGATCCGTTCCACGAGCGCCTTCCGGCTCAGGAACTCCTCTCCGTCCTCCGAAGACCACGAGAGGAGCGACAGGTAGTTGAGCACCGCGTCCGGATGGAACCCCCGGTCCCGGTAGTCGAGCACCCCCGCGGCCCCGCGTCGCTTGGAGAGCTTCCCTCCCCCAGGGGCGAGGACCGTCGGGATGTGGACGAATTCGGGCGGCTTGACCCCGAAGGCCCGGTACAGGAGAACCTGCTTGGGCGTATTCGAGAGATGGCCCACACCCCGGATCACATGACTGATCTCCATCTCGATGTCGTCCACCGCGACGGCGAAGTTGTATGTGGGCCGCCCGTCGCTTCGCACGAGGACGAAGTCTCCCAGGTCGTCGCCGTCGATGGTGAGCGTGCCCTTCAGGAGATCCGTGAACTCTACGGGCCCGGATTCGACGCGAAGCCGGATGGCGGCCTCCCGTCCCTCCGTCTCATGTCGGCGCGCTCGGCCGGCGGGAAGGTCCCGGCAGCGCGCATCGCGTCCCGTGGGCTCCCCCGCGGCGATCGCGGCCTTCCGCCTCGCCTCGAGTTCGTCCGGCCGGCAGTAGCAGCGGAACGCCCTCCCCGATTCCAGCAACTCCGCCGCGCGGGCCCGATGGCGGTCGGCGCGCGCCAGCTGGCGGTACGGCGCGAACGGTCCTCCCTCCCGCGGCCCCTCGTCCGGGGCGATGCCGAGCCAGTCGAGCGCCTCGTAGATCATCGCCTCCCCCCCCGGTACCGCGCGCTCCGTGTCCGTGTCCTCGAGGCGCAGCACAAAGGCGCCCCCGTGCCGTCGAGCGAAGAGCCAATTCAGGATCGCGGTGCGCACGTTGCCCAGGTGAAGGGCTCCCGTCGGGCTCGGGGCGAACCGGGTTCGGACCGGCGCCGTCGAAGCGGCCGGAGAAGTCACGGAGCTTCTTCTTCCGCCTGGAAACCGCGGCAACGCAGCACAGGCAGCGTCGGATAGCGCCGAAAACGCGCGTCCCGGCGCGAGAGCCGGCAGAGGAGGAAGGCGGATCCGCGGTCGCTCTTGATCCAGCGGCGGTGACGGCAGCGCGCGCACAGACCCGCCGGGGGACGTCCGCCCCGCATCACGAAGCGGCCCCCCGGGCCGGATCCTCCTCGCGGAGCGCGGCGAGGATCGACGTGGCCGTCGCAGGGCCGATCCCCGGCGTGCGGGCGAGCTGCGCGGGCGTGGCCCGCCGGATGAGGTCGAGGCTGCCGAATCGCTCCAGCAGACGCTGTTCGCGCTCCGGCCCCACCCCCGGGATCTCGCTCAGCCTCGATCTGAGGGCGCGGCGGCGGCGCAGCGTCCGGTTGTACCGGAGGGCAAAGCGATGGGCCTCATCGCGCGCCCGCTGCAGCCAATGCAAACCCGGGTCCGCGCGCGCAAGCCGCAATGGGGTCGGAGTCCCGGGTCGGAATACCTCCTCGTCGCGCTTCGCGAGGGCCACGGTGGGCAGATCGGAGACGCCCGCGCCATCCATGGCCTGCCGCGCGGCCGAGAGCTGTCCCCTGCCGCCGTCCACGACGACGAGGTCCGGCAGCGCGCGTCCCTCCCGGACCCGACGGTCGAAGTAGCGCGAGACGATCTCCTGCATCATGGCATAATCATCCGTCTGTCCCTCGTCCGAGTCCCGGATTCGGAACTTGCGATACTCATCCTTGTGCGGCCGTCCGTCCCGGAGCCAGACGCAACTCCCGACCGACTCCCGGCCCGCGAGCGTGGACACATCGAAGCAGACGATGTCCCGCGCCGGCGCCTCCAGCGCGAGCGCCTCCGCGAGCCGCGCCGCGGCCAACGGCGGTCCCGACGCCTCGACCCGGGCCTCCGCCTCGTCTCCCCGCTCCAATCGGTCCCGCTCCAGCACGTGCGCCGCGTTTCGGCTCGCGGCACGCGTCAGTTCGAGCCTGGGTCCGCGCGCCGGCACCTGGATGCGAAAGCGGTAGTTGGCGACGCCCGAAAGGTACTCCTCCACGAGATCCTGCTCGTCGAACGGATCCGGCACGATCAGTTCCGATGGGACATCGTCCGCCTGGCGCAGATAGTACCCCTTCACGAGGGCCCCGAGTACGGCTTCGTCCGGTTCGTCCCCGACGTTCGCGAGATAGTGGATCCGGCGACCGACGAGCCTTCCCTCGCGCACCCTCAGCACGATGCCGCACACCGCCCCGTCCGCCGGACTGCGCGCGAATCCGATCACGTCGCGACTCCCGCCCCGGGGGTCGATCGCGGCCTGCCGGCTCTCCAGTTGATCGAGGCCGCGCAGCACATCCCTCAGCTCCCCCGCCCGTTCGTAGTCCAGCGCTTCGGAGGCCTCCGCCATGCGGCGCTCCACCGAGCGCCTGACGGCCCCCGTCCGTCCGCCCAGGATCTCGAGGATTTCGTCGATCATCCTGCGGTAGTCCGCTTCGGACTGGAGGCCCGCGCACGGCGCCTTGCAACGCCCGATGTGATAGTCGAGACAGGGTCGGGGCGGAAGCTCCGCCGGCATCCGATAGTGGCACGACCGCACCGTGTACATCTTCTTTATCGTGCGCAGCGCCCGCCGCATCGCCCCGACGTCGGTGAAGGGCCCCAGGTACCGCGAGCCGTCATCCTTCAGCCGGCGCGTCACGAAGATCCGCGGGAAGGGCTCCGTGATCGTGACCTTGATGTACGGGTAGCTCTTGTCGTCGCGGAGCTGGATGTTGAAGCGCGGACCGAACTCGCGGATGAGATTCCACTCGAGAAGGAGGGCTTCGGCTTCCGAGCGTACGGGGAAGGTCTCGATGCTGTCGATCTCCCGCACGAGGCGGATGACCTTCACGGAGCGGCTCGCCTCGGCGCCGAAATAGGAGGCGACGCGCGACCGGAGCGACTTGGCCTTCCCCACGTAAAGGACTTCACCCGCGGCATCCCGAAACAGATACACGCCCGGCTCGTGATCCAACCCTCGCGCCTGCTCGCGAAGCGCGTCGAGATCCGTCCTTCGCGGTCCCGGCTCCCGGCTCACTCTCCCCCCTCCGCCGGTGGGAGCGCCCCGACGGTCCGGAGCCCGGTCGGGAAGCCGGCGCACCCCACGTAGCAGAGCCCGCCGGCGACGAGCGCCGCCGCGAGGAGAGTGACGTCGCCGAGGAATCCGTCCGGGAGGTGGCCCCCGAGCAGGGAGCGCATCACCAGGAAGGCGACGCTCGCGAGGACGGCGCCCACCGCCATGCGGCCGAGCGAACGCCGCACGGGGACGAGCCACCCTCCCGCACCCCGCCGGCGCAGCCCGCGCATGAGGAGGACGAGGTTCACCCAGGCCCCGACCGAACTGCCGAAGACGAGGCCGGCCGCCGCGCGGAGCCCGAACCCCCGGTCGTCCATCCACAGCGCCGTTGCGGCTCCGATGAGGATGCCGATCCCCACCCCGGCCATGGCGTACTTCACGGGCGTCCGCGTGTCCTGGAGGGCGTGGAACGCGCTCGCGAACAGCTTCGTGAGGCCCGTCGCGACGAGTCCCAGCGCGTACGCGCCCAGTGCCCACCGCACGACCGGCACGTGTTCGGCGTCGAAGGCCCCTCGTTCGTAGATGAGCGACGTCACGAGGTCCCCGAGCAGGAGGAGCACGGCGACGGATGGAAGAATGAAGTAGGCGACGCGCCGCACGCCGGTGGAGAGATGGGATCGCAGGGCTTCGATCCCCTTCTCGCGGGACATCTCCGGCAGGGCCGCTACGGCCACGGAGGCGCCGAAAAGGGCCATCGGCACCATGGCGATGCGCTGGGCGAAGTAGATCCCCGTGAGCGCGCCCTCGGCAAGGAGGCTGGCGACGAACACATCGGTCAGGCTCGATATCTGGAAGATCCCCTGCCCCGCCGCGACCGGCATGGCGTTGCGCGCGACGCGGCGTGTGGGCTCGAAGCGAAGGTCGATCCGGGGCCGCAGCGTCCCGAGTCGGCGGTACACGGCGGGAAGCTGGATTGCGACCTGCAGCACGCTTCCGATGAGGGTGGACCAGGTGAGCACGACGATGAGCGGCCCCCAACCCATCCGCGCTCCCAGCAGGAGGCCGGCGATCTGGGACAGGTTCCAGAAGACGGGCGCGACGAAGGGGAGGAAGAAACGGCGGTGGCTCGTCAGGACCCCGAGGCACCACGCGCCGACGATCATTACCCCCGACATGGGGAAGAGGATGCGGACGAGGCGCGTCGTAAGCTCGCTCAACTCCGCGTCGTAGCCGGGCGCGAGGATCCACAGGAGCCAGGGCGCGGCGGCGACGGCCACGGCCACGACGAAGGCGGAGAGGACGAGGAGGCCGCCCAGCACGCCCTGCGCGAGCCTTCGCGCCGCGGCCGTGTCGCCCCGTTCCGTCAACGAGGAGAACACCGGCACGAAGGAGGCGGAGAGAGCCCCCTCGCTGAGGAGGTTGCGAAAGGCGTTCGGGATCTTGAGCGCCGCCGCGTAGGCGTCGGTGACCGGCCCGACGCCGAAAGTGGCGGCGATGATCACGTCTCGCAGAAACCCGGTGATGCGGCTGGCGAGAATACCGGCGGCGACGCGCGTCGCCGAACGGCCCTGTCCCGGCGCCTTCCCCTCGGTCAGATCAACGCTCCGCGTCGTTTCCGGCCGGTCGTCCCGCGTCTTGGGCGGGGAGCGCCGGGAGGGCTTCGTCCCCTTCCACGAGCGCGCGCACGAAGGCGGTCTCTTCCCGGATGCCCTCGACCGCCTGCGTGAGGTACTGGATTTCCTGCTCCAGCGCGTCGATGCGCGCGGACTGGTTCGTTCCGGACTCGGTGTTCCCGATTCGGCGCGCGAGGGCCTCGGAGAGGGGGGAGTCGATCACGATGGCGAGCACGGGGATGAGGACGATAAGCCCGAGGACGACCATGAAGGCGAAGGTCATCTCGGATCTCCCGTGCCGCTCATTGTCGCGCCCCCCGTGGAAGAACGTCCGCTGGCGGTGTGCCCACCGTGCGCCCGGAAAGACATACCCGCGAACGCCGCAAGCTATCCATCTTCCGCGCGACCCGCCAAGAAGGACGCGACCTGGCGATCGGTCTCGTGCGCCAGCCGCTCCACGAGTCCGGGACCGTAGCGGCAGAGGAAGGAGAGCGGATTCAGCACTCGTTCCTGCGGGCGGCGCCGCGGGAAGAGGTTCGCGCCCGCGCGGCGCACCTGGCCCAGCCGGACGTCGAGCCGTTCCCGGGTCGCGCGGTCCACCTGGCGGGACAGCTCGGAGGCCGCGTCGAGGATGCCTTTCCGCATCTTCCCCGCCGCCCCCCGCAGTCCCGGCAAGTGTTCGGCCACGGCCGCCTCGATCCCGGCCATGCCGGTTTCCGCACCCTCCCGGAAGCGGCCGAGCGCCCGCTTCACCGCTTCGGGCCGCGCCTCCCGCATGAGGCGTTCGACGACCGGCTCCGTTCCCGCCGCGAGATCCTGCGGCGACAGGCCCGTCCGCTCGAGCACCCGTCGCGTCCGCGCCTCTACCAGCGTCCATGCCGCGCGGGGATGGATGGCCGGCAGCGGGATATCGAGGGCGCGAAACAGCGGCGGCAGTTGGCTCCAGTACGCGATCTCGCCCGGTCCGAGCACGGTCGCGGCCACGGGAAGCAGGAAGGATTCGAGCGCGGGGCGGGACGCGACGTTCGGCGAAAAGCCCTCGGGCGCAGTCTCCAGCCGTTCACGCCAGCGCTCCGGGGGCGCCGCCCCGCCTCGCCGGACGCGATGTCTTCCGCCGCCCTCATCGAAGAACAGCGGCAGCGCATCCTCGACGCGCGAGATCGGCGCGTCGAAGCCGGCCGCTTCCAACGCGCGCGCGCCCGCCGCCTCGGCCTCGACGACTCCGTCCCGGTCGGAAAGAAGCCGTCGGTAGAGGGGGGCCGCGGCGCGACGGAGCTCCGGGCGCCCGGAATCGATCCACGCGTATCCCCGATCGCCGAGCACCCCCGCGAGGAAGCGGGCGAACGCCTCGGAGACCCGATGTCCCTCGGCATAGGCATCTCGTATCAACTTCAGATAATGTGCCGTAAACTCCGATTCAGGAAAGATTTCAGGCAGGTCGTCGAGGACATCCAAGCCAGGGCCGTCGAGAACGTGGGATCCCACGGATTTCCGCTCGCCGCCGGCCGGCACCGGAAGCGCGAGCGTCCGCGTGGCGTCCGAACGGTCGAGGATCGCGGTGCTCCCGACTTCATCCCAGTCGTGGTCGTCCGAGGCGATCCAGAACAGCGGGACGACGGGGGCACCGAGGGTCTGCTCGAGTTGGGTTGCGAGCGAGATGGCGGTGAGGGCCTTGTAGAGAACGTAGAGGGGTCCAAGGAGGAGGATCGGCTGGTGCCCCGTCGTGACGAAGGTGCCTTGCCCGTGGAGGACGGCCTCGAGGCGCGCGCGGACACCGGGTCCGGACACGCCGAACGACTCGGGTCCAAGCCGGGAGCGGCCGGGCGACGGCGGAGCCGTCTTGGCAAGACGGCTGGCGAGCGGGAGAAAGCCCGCGTCTCCGGCGTCCAGCACGGCGTGCGCGATGGAGCCGGGGACGCCCAGGGCCCGGGGGACGATCTCCGGGTTCCCCGCCGGATTCAAAGGGTCCGTCCCATCAGAAGCAGACGGGCCGAGTCGCCTCGGAACGGCGTCCCGTCATAGCTGCCGAAGGTGTTCGTCGCCTCGAGTCCGTGCTCGCGGAGGAGCCCGCGCAGCGCCTCCGGCGAATAGAGGCGCACTCGCTCGTGGTAGACCTCCGGTTCCCCGCCCCCGGTCCCTCCGATCTCGATTCGCTTGAAGACCTGGTCTCCTTCCACCCACCGCGTCTGCCGTACGGGAGTCCCGTTGATCTCGCCCACGGACTCGGGATCGAGGCGGTCGATGACCCACGCCGCGTGCAGATAGTCCATCAGGAAGGGGGCCCCGGGCCGCAGCACGCGCCGGATTTCCCGCAGGACCTCGATGTCTTCCTCCGGCGTTAGAAAGTAGCCGAAGGAGGTGAAGAAGTTCACGAGACCATCGAACGTCCCGGCGGCGAAGGGGAGCCCGCGCATGTCCGCGCGGACGAGGGATCCGTCCACCCCCGGACGGGTTCGCGCCGCGTCCAGGAGCGGGGCGGAGAGGTCGATCCCGACCGCCCGCAGGCCGGCCGCCCGGAGACGCTGCAGGTGCCGGCCCGCGCCGCAGGCGAGGTCGAGCACGCGGTCCCCCGTCGCGAGTCCCGCGCGCTCTCGGTAGAGCGCGACCGCCCGGACGGCCTCCTCCTCGTCCCGATGCGGATACAGCTCGAGGTAGGCTCGGCCGAACCAGTCCCTGAACCACTCGGCGGGGGCGCTCGTCGATCCGCTCACGTTCCGCTCAGGGTCCCTTGTGGTATGGTTCGCCACGGAGGATCGTGGCCGCCCGGTAGAGTTGCTCCGCGAGGACGAGTCGGGCGACCTCGTGTGGGAGCGTCATGGCTGAAAGCGCGAGCCGCGTCCGCGCGCGGGCGAGTAGCCCCGGGGCGAGTCCATGCGCCCCTCCGATCGCGAACGCGGCTCCCGGCCGTCCATATGTACGCATGTCGTCGAGGTAATCCGCGAGGGCCCGCGTCGTCCATCGCTCGCCTTCGCGTGTGAGAGCGATGAGGTCCAGTTCGTCCGGGAGGCGCCGCTCGAGGGCGGCCGCCTCCCGCTCCCGCGCTTCCGTGGCGCGCGCATCCGGAAATCCGGCCGGGTCGACGACCACGACCTCGAACCGGATGTACCGCCGCAGGCGGTTTTCATACTCCTCCGTCGCCCTTTGTAGAGCGGTGGCCCGGTTCCGTCCGACCGCGGCCACGAGGATCCGCGTCACCTCCCGGCCGCCGGATCACGGTCCGTCCGACCCGATGCCGTATCGAGAATCAGGCGTCTCACGTCTTCCCAGCCGGCCTTCCATGTGAGAGTCTCGGGGAGAACCCAGATCGGCAGGCCCGGGTCGAAGAGCGGGCGGAGTCGGGAGAGGTCCTTGCGGGTGGTGAGGACGCCGCCCCGCCCCGCCGCACCGACCACGGCCGTCCGCTCTCGCGGCGATGGAATCCCGTGATCGCTCAGCGCGAGTCGCTCCCGAACCGACGCGCACACGGCGCCGGCCTGCGCGAAGAAGAGATTGGGCTTCATGATCCCGGTCAAGGCGACACGGGGGGCCGGCGACCCGACCCAACCGCGCGCTCCCGCGCTGGCGGCTTCGAGGGGTCCGTGCCCGAACACGGCCGTCGCCACCGGAACGTTGGGGGCCAGGCTGCCGCAGCGGATTCGGAGTTCGCGGTCGAAGCGGGACAGTTCGGCCGTCCAGGGCTCCCGTCCCGTGCTGAGGATCGCGTCCGCGCGGACGACCGCGCGTTTCCAGCGCTCGCGAAAGGGACCGGCGGGGAGACGCTCACGGTTCGTGCGGCGAAGGGCGTCCCGGTCGAGGACGAGGAGGTCGAGGTCCCGGAAGAGGCGGCGATGCTGAAAGCCATCGTCGACGATGACGACGGTTGCCCCCTCCGCGGCCGCCCGCCGCCCGGACCGGAGGCGGTCCGGGTGACCTCGGATCGACGCTCCCGGCGCTTCGTGCGCGAGCAACTCGAGCTCGTCGGTGTATCCCCGCGCGAGGATGGCCGGCCGGTGCCCGGCCTCCCGAAGCATGCGGGCGATACAAGCGGCGAGCGGCGTCTTGCCGCTTCCCCCGGCCGTGACGCCGCCGACCGAGATCACGGGGATGCCGGCGGAGTGCGTCGCGAGGACCCCGACATCGTATAGTCGGCGCCGACCGTCGTGGACGCCGGCGTAGATGCGGGCCAACCCTCTCATCGGAAGGGCCGCGCGCGGGCGACGCCACTGCCTGCGGAGGCGGAGTTCGAGCGAGCGCCGCACGGGAGTCCCGCGCTTCGGCCGAGGCGTGCGATCCCGCCCGGCCGCCCTGCGTACGATTCCCGGCGGACGGGTCCAGCGCGCCTCGCGCGCCGCCTGCTCGCAGCGGGCCACCTCGCGTTGGAGCGCCGCCTGGATGTCTCCTGTGTCCGGCGCGTATCCCTCGGCGACCGGAGCGGGCGACACGAACACGGTGGCCCCCGGAGCGGGGATGAGGAAGCGATCCCAGCTCGGGAGCCGCGGGCCCGAAGCGGCCGCGACCCCCACCACCGTCACGGAGCTGTCGGTCAGGGCCGCGATGCGCGCCGCGCCTTCCTTCAACGATCGGCGGGGGCCGCGCGGTCCATCCCCCGTGAGAATCACGCCGCGCCCCGAGGCGAACGCGCGGGTCAGCTGGCGGAAACCGGCCGAACCGCCGCGCGTGCTCGAACCCCGGGCCACGTGATAACCGAGGCGTCGGAGGACGCGCGAGATGATCTCGCCGTCCCGGTCACGGCTCGCGAGCGTGGCGAGTTCCTGGCCCGCGAAGAGGCATGTGAGCGGGAGAAGGTGTTCGTGCCAGCACGCGTGGACCTCGTGCTTCAGCCGAGGCCGATACGGCCGGCCGGGGTCGTCGGGGTGCCGGAAGCGCCACGTCCGGCTGACCGGAAGCGCGGCCCGCACGAGTCGGACCGCGAGGCCCAGCGGGATGCGGCGGGCGCTCAGCACGGCAGGCCGGGGCGACGCTCGGAATCGGGGTCGGCCAGAAGCTCGATCGCGTGCCTCGCCACGCGCCTCGCGCAGCCGGGCTGCCCGAGCCGTTCGCGAACGACGTCGAAGCCGCGCAACATCTCGCGCCGGGCCGGCGCCCCTTCCTGGAGGAGCGTCTCGAGCGCCGCCGCCGCCCGCTCGGCCGTCAGCCCATCCTGAAGGAACTCCGGCACGACCGGGGCCTCGGCTACGAGATTGACGAGCACGATGGACGGCACGCGCACGAGCCGACGGCCGATGGCCCACTCCACCCTGCCCATGCGGTAGCCCACGACCATCGGCACCCCCGCGAGCGCGAGTTCGAGGGTGATCGTGCCGGACTTCGTGAGGGCAGCCCACGACCGCGCCGTGGCCTCGCGCGCGCCGGCGGTCGGGAATCCCGCTTCGGCATAGAGCGATTCCGGCAGGTGCGGTGGGCGCGCGATGATGAAATCGAGATCCCGGTGCCGGCCCGCGAGTTCCCGCGCGGCCTGCGCGAAGACGGGAAGCATGCACCGGACCTCCTGCTCCCGTGATCCCGGGAAGAGTCCGATCATCCTCCCCGAATCGGATGGGCGGCCCCCCATCGTCGCGCCGGCCCACGCACCGCCGTCGGGAGCGTGCGTCGCGTCGAGTAGGGGGTGGCCGACGAAGTCCGTGCGCACGCCGTATCGTGCGAGCAGCGCCGCTTCGAACGGCAGCACGGTGAGGACGCGGTCGCAATCGCGCCGCAGTTTCCTGGCCCGGCCCTCGCGCCAGGCCCATACCTGAGGCGCGATGTAGTAGAGGACCCGACGTCGCTGCCGCCGCGCGCTTCGGGCAAGCCGCAGATTCAGTCCCGGGTAGTCGATCGGAAGAAACAGCCGGACATCCTCCGTCACGAAGAGGCGCCGGATCCTGCGCTCCAGCCGAAGGAAACCCGGCAGACGCCGCAGCACCTCCGTCCCGCCCATGACCGACAACTCGTCCAGCCCGGCGATCCTCGACACGCCCGCCGCGTCCATCTCGCGGCCGCCGATGCCGAACAGCCTCGCCTCGGGCAGCTTCCGGCGGATCTCCCGCGCGACCGCCGCGCCGTGGTGGTCTCCCGAGGATTCGCCGGCGGAGATGAAGACCGCCGGTCGTGGACGTGGGGTCAGGACAGGCGGCCGAGGTAGGCCATTAACAAGAGGACAAGCGCAAGGAGGATGAGGAGAACCAGCGTCCGGGGTCCCCGCTTGACCGCGCCTCCGAGCTTCTTCCGCTCCTCACGAATCTTGAGCAACGACATGTACGAACTCCTCGATTTCGCGGGTGATTCGGATCGCGACTTCCAGTGCCTCCCTGCCCGCGCGACCCGATACCAGGCGGCTCGGGCGTCCCGCGATCGCGTCGGCAAAGGCCTCGAGTTCCCGCGCGAGCGCCTCGCCGCCGCGAGCCTCCAGCGGCACGTGCTCCACCAGGGCCTCCACCCCCGTGATTGCGGTCACGGTCCGCGGATCGCGCCGTCTGTAGTGATGTCCCGTTTCGGCCGCCAGGTCCAAGCTGAAGTACCCGGAGCGCTGGAACAACCGCAGCTTCCGCATTGCCTTCAGCGCCACGCGGCTCGCGGTGATGTTCGCCACCGTGCCGTCCTCGAACGACAGGCGGGCGTTGGCGAGGTCGATCCGGGGGGAAACGACGGGCACGCCCACCGCCCGCACGTCCGTCAGCGGGGCGTCCGTCAGGGTGAGCACGAGGTCGATGTCGTGGATCATGAGATCCAGGATCACCGTGGTGTCCGCACCCCGGGGTTGAAACGGCGCCATGCGCAGCGACTCGATGAACCGCGGTCGATCCAGCCACGGATCCGCGGCGAGGAGGATGCCGTTGAAGCGCTCGACGTGTCCGACTCCGAGAACGACGCCCTGCTCCTCCGCGAGCGCGAGGATCTCATCCGCTTCGCCGAGGCTCGTGGTGAGCGGTTTCTCGACCAGTACGTGGCAACCCGCCCGGATCGCGGCGGCGGCGGCCTCGTGGTGCGCCACGGTGGGCACCGCGACGACGACGGCTTCGACTCGGTCGAGCAGCGCCTCAACCTCCGCGAAGGCCGGTACGGACAACGCACCCGCGACCCTATTCGCCCGCGCGGCCGACCGGTCGTGGACCCCCTCCAGTTCGAACGCGTCGCTCTGAGCCAGGAGCCGGGCATGCTCGGCGCCCAGCTTTCCGACGCCAACGACGCCGGCCGGGATCCGGCTCACACGGCGGGCCGGGTCTTCGCCTCTCGCGGCTCCGGCGGGAGGTCGTCGTCCGGTCCGACGCGGGTCGCGGTCACGCCACGTTCGGAATCGCGGATGAACTCCACGAGTTCTCGCACTTCGGGAGTCATGTTCCCCTGCCGCACGCGATCGAGACTCGCCCGGAGCGGGTCACCCGACCGGAAGATCGTCCGGTAGGCGGACTGCAGGGCACGGATCGCATCCGGCTCGAATCCGCGGCGTTCGAGTCCGATACGGTTGACGCCGTACGTGCGGGTGCGGCCTCCGCCCACGAGGGTGTACGGTGCAACGTCCCGCGAGACGCGCGCGCCTCCACCGACCATCGCGTGCCGGCCGATGCGCGTGAACTGGTGGATGCCCGTCAGCCCTCCGACGATTCCCCAGTCGCCGATCTCGACGTGTCCCCCCATGGTCACGCCGTTCGCGAGTACGACGTGATCTCCGATGAGGCAGTCGTGGGCGATGTGCACGTAGGCCATCACGAGCGTGTCCGCCCCGACCGAAGTCAGACCGCTCGCGGCCGTCCCCCGGTTGAGCGTCGTGAACTCGCGGACGACGGTGCGGGGTCCAATCTCCAGGAAGGTGCGTTCGCCCGCGTACTTCAGGTCCTGCGGGTCCGAGCCCAGGACGGCACCCTTCGCGATGCGCACATCCTCGGCCACCCGCGTATCCCGCTCGATGAGCACGTGCGGGCCAATCCGGACCCGTTCGCCGACCTCCACGTCGGGGCCGATGACGGTGTACGGCCCCACGGTGGCGCTGGAGGCGATGCTTGCCGACGCATCCACGACCGCCGTCGCGTGGCGTCCCGGTGCGTAGCCCGCCGAGGTCACCGGTCCATGACCTGTCCGAGAATCGTGGCTTCTGCCGCGATCCGGCCGTCGACACGCGCAATCCCCTTCAGCTTTCCACGCTTGCCCCGTCCCTGAACGAGATCGAGTTCGAGGATCAACTGGTCTCCGGGGATGACGGGCCGCCGGAACTTCACGCCATCCACCGACAGGAAGTAGATGACCTTGTCCTCGGGGTTCTGCAGGCCGCTCATCAGGAGGACTCCCCCGCACTGGGCGAGCGCCTCGATGATGAGCACCCCGGGCATCACGGGACGGCCGGGAAAATGCCCGGCGAAGAACGGTTCGTTCGCGCTCACGTTCTTCAGGCCGACGATCCGTTGCCCCGGTTCGATCTCGAGCACACGGTCCACCAGGAGCATCGGATACCGATGCGGGAGGATGTTCAGTATTTCGGTGATGTCCATCACCCTTCCTCGTTCGTCTCGTTCTGCCTCAATCGTATCCCTGTGTCGTGCCACGGGCTGCCAGTCGGCGGGCGAGTTCCAGATTGCCGTGGTGTCCCGGTCGTTCCGCGACCACATGACATTGCAGTCTCGCGCCCACGAGTGCGAGATCGCCGATGATGTCGAGGATCTTGTGCCGCACGAATTCATCGGGGAAACGGAGTTCCTGCCCGGCCTCGAGCCCGTCCGCGGAGAGGACGAGCGTGTTGTCCCGCGTCGCTCCGAGCGCGAGTCCCCGCTCACGGAGCGCGTCTCCCCATGCGGACAGACCGAAGGTGCGGGCCGGCGCGATCTCCCGTGCGAACTCCACAGGCCCCAACCGCGCGCTCGCGGACTGCCGCCCGATGAGAGGGTGATCGAAGTCGATCGTCGCCGAAATCCGCCCGGACTCCGCGGGGAGGACATCGTACCGGGCCCCGCCGACCTTCAGCTGCAGGGGCCGGCCGATCCGAAGGCACGGTGCCTCGGCTTCCTGCGCGACAGGTCCGGCTTCCAGCAGCCGGTCGCACCATCCGGCCGCGCTCCCATCGAGAGCGGGAGGTTCGGGCCCGGCAACGTCGATCCAGAGATTGTCGAGCCCCAGCCCGTGCGCCGCGGCGAGGACGTGTTCGACAGTGCGAATCACGGCGTCGCCCCGTCGGAGGGCGGTCTCGCGGTAGGCGGAGTGCACGGACTCCACCGTGGCCGGTATCTCCGGCGCATCAGGAAGATCCGTGCGACGGAAGCGCAGACCGGCGTGTTCGGGCGCTGGGCGAAGCCGCACGATGGAGGGCTCCCCCGTGTGTATTCCGTACCCGCGGACCTCCACGGCCCGCGCGATCGTGCGCTGTTTCGCCGTCAAGCGCCTTCTTCGCCCGACCCGTCCCGCCGGATGGCCCGATCGCCCCCGCGGGCGCCCAGCCAACGCTCGAGCCGCGCGACGCGATGGAAGAGGTCCGGCAGCCTGCTCAGGTGGGCGGCCTCCTTCAGCCACGACCGCTGGGGTCGGGCCGGCGTCCCTCCCAGTTCCGCTCCGGCGGGCACATCCTGAACCACGCCCGTCTGGCCCGCGATGCGCGCGCCGGCTCCGATCATCAGGTGGCCCGCCACGCCGGCCTGGCCGCCGAAGTGCGTTCCGGCGCCGATGTCGCAGCTCCCCGCGATGCCGACGTGCGCCGCGATGAGGCAATCGCTCCCGATCCGTACGTTGTGCCCCACGTGCACGAGGTTGTCGAGCTTGGTCCGGTCGCCGATCCGGGTATCGTCGAGCGCGCCGCGGTCGATCGTGCAGTTCGCTCCGATCTCGACGTCGTCTCCGATCACGCAGCCGCCGATCTGCGGCACCTTGTGCGCCCCGTCCGGCCCCGGCACGTACCCGAAGCCATCCGTTCCGATGCGCGCGCCGGCGTGAACGCGCACCCGGTCGCCCATCTCGACCCCGTGGAGAACGGAGACGGCGTGGCCGAGCCGGCAGTCGACCCCGATCCGGACTCCGCGGCCGATCAGCGTCCCCGGCCCCACCCACGTCCCACGCCCGATCCGGGCCCCGTCCTCCACCACGACGCCGGGGCCGAGCGATACCCCCTCGTCGATTCGCGCCCGCTCGTCGATCCGGGCGGACGGGTGGATCCCCGGCGGCGGGGAGGGCTCCGGGTGGAACAGCCGCACGATCCTGGCGAAGGACAGATGGGGATCGTCGACCTTCAGGACGCTGAACCGAACGTCGCTTGGCTCGAAGCTGCGCGGGGTCAGTACCGCCCCCGCCCGCGTCCCGTGTACGGCCTCCCGCATGGCTTCGCGGGCAAAGAAGGCCAGGTCTCCGGGGCCGGCGACATCGAGCGAGGCGACTCCGCTCAGCCGGCGGTCGGGATCACCCAGGACATCCGCGCCCACGCGACGAGCGAGATCGGAGACCGTGAACGTCGTCATTCGCGGAACGGAGCCGAAGCTTGGGCCGCGCCGGTGGCAGCCGGACTCGACCGGCTAGCTGCCGGGGACGGGCTGGGCCGAGAGGGCGGCGAGATCCACTCCGAGACGCTCGAGCACCGCGGTCGTGATGTCGAGGGAGATGTCCGCCGCCACCACGCCCGCGGCGATGTCGAGTACGATCGAGTAGCCGCGTTCCGCGCGGATCTCCTCGATCACCTCGTTCACGCGCACCACGATGGGTTCAAGCAGCTCCGCGCGACGCCGATCGAGTTCCACGTTCAGTTCCTGCTGCCGCCCTGCCGCCTCCTGCTGCTTGTCGCGGATCTCCTGCTCCTTCTGCTGGCGTCCCGCCGGGTCGAGCAGCGACTGCTGCTGCTGGTACGCCGCGATGAGAGAGTCGATCTCCGCCGCAAAAGCCTCGAGTTCGCCCTCGAACTCGAGGGACAAACGCTGAAACGCGGCGCCCGCCGAATCGGCGCCGGGTGCGACGGGAAGGATGGCCTGCGTGTTCACGTAGACGATCGGCGTCCCCTCGGGGGGCAGCGGGACGGCCTCCAGCACCGGTGGCACCCCCGGCTGCTCCTGGCCGGCCAGCGGGCCCGCGAGCAGCGAGCCAAGTGCGAGCGCGCACATCGCCGCCGGCCCCGCGCCCCTGTGGATCCAGTTCATGTCGGTATCCCTCTCGGTTCAGAACACACGTCCGAACTTGAAGTGCAGTTGCCAACCCGGATCCGGCCGGCCCAGGACATCGCGCCGATCGAATCCGTATGCGTAGTCGAGGCCCAGGGGACCGAACGGCGTCACCAGACTCGCGCCGATTCCCGCCCCCACCAGAAGGTCCGTCGGGTTGAGCTGGCTCGCGTCCAGCCAGACGTTCCCGGCGTCCATGAAAGCACTCATGAAGATGCTGCTCGTAAGCTTGATCCCGAAAGTCACCCCGGTCCGGAAGAACGATTCCCCCACGCGGTCGAGGTCGCTGAAGGGGGCGTTGTCCGGGATGTGCCCCGACGGAGTCACCGAAGCCTCGTCGTATCCTCGTAACTGGATCCCCGCCTGCGTGCCGCCCGCATAGTAGCGTTCGGTGAAGAACGGATTCCGGCCCAGGATGAGCCCTGCCTCGAAGCTGAGGCCGAAGGTGAGTTCGATGGGCGGACTCGTGCTCCCCGGGCCCCCGCCAAGCCGACCCACCGGCACGAACCACTCGCTCGTCAAATCGAGCTTCTGGTAGTTCCCATCGCCTCCGAGGAAGCCGCCCGTCTGCCGAAAGGCGAGCTGGTTCCGGGCACCCGCCGTCGCGAACAGAGGATTGTTCCGGCTGTCCTGGACCAGGCGCCCGGAAAGCGTGGACCGCAGACCGGAGAAGAGCGAGAACCGCCGTCCGATCACATTCGTCGTGTCCAACCCCCGCACGTCGTCGTCGAAGAGCGAGTAGCCCACGAAGACGCGCGTGTTTCGTATCCCGAGGACCGGGATGCCGACTTCGGTCAGGCCGCCCGTCTGGCGGCGGTCCCCGAGGCTGAAGCCGGTGAACTGATCGCGCGAGCTCCGGAGCATGATGTTTCCGGAGTAGTGGCTGCCCAGGAGTTCCGGATCGGAGTAGCTGATGTCGAGGTCCCGCTGCCGGCGGCCGAAGATCCAGCGGACACTCCCCGTCTTCGCGAGCCCGAAAAGGTTCGGCTGCGAGTAGCCGATGAACCCCGCGAGCCCGGTATAACCGGAGGCGGTGATCCCGAAGTTCAGCGTTCCCGTCTGCTTCTCCTGCACGCGCAGCGAGATGTCGATGTCCCCGTCCGGGCGCGGGCGGATGTTGATCGCCTCATCCGGCGGCAGCGGCTCGAAGAAGTTCAACCCCTGGATGTTCTGGAACGACTGGATCAGGCGTTCCTGCGAGTACACGTCACCGGGGAAGATGAGCAGGCGGTTCCGAATCACGCGGTCGTGCGTGGCCGTGTTCCCCTCGATCGCGATCTCCCGGATATAGCTTCGCGCGCCTTCCTGGATGACGAGATGGGCCGTGACGCGGGGCGCCTCGCCTTCGGGCACGTCCACGCGCCGCACATCCGGCGTGACGCGGGACCCGAGGTATCCGTTGTTCCGGTAGAGGTCTCCGAGGTCCGCCGGCGAAGCGTAGAATGCGGTGAAGTTGAAGGGAGGATACGCCTCGTCCCCTTCGGCCTCGTGCTGGTCGCGGCGCACGATCGGCTCGATCGTCGCGAGCGGAAACGCGCGGTTGCCCGTGATCCTCAGGTCCTCGAGCAGGTACTGGGCGCCCTCCGCGACGCGGATCTCGATCCGGCCCTTTCCGGTGACGCGGTCCGAGATGACCGTGTCCCCGAGCACCTCGAAGTCGAGATAGCCGTGCGAGCGGTAGAAGTCCGGGAGCCGCTCCGTCAGGTCGCGCCGGAATTCATCCCTCTTGAGTTCACCCGAATCGAACCAGAAGAACCCCTCCTCATCCGTGGCCATCGCCGCCCGGAGTTCTCCGTCCGTGAACGCTTCGTTCCCCGCGAATGTGATCGCCGTGATCCCGAGCCGCGGCCCTTCGTCGACGTCGAACACGACGAGAAGGTCCGGAGGAAACGCCGGGTCCGGGCGGATGAGCGTATCCACGCTCGCCGTCGGAAACCCTTCGTTCGACAACAGTTCGAGCATCGTGACGCGCGCCCGCCCGATACGACTGGGGTCGAGCGGACTGTTGCTTGTGAGGCCGACGGTGTCGCGGATGACGTCTTCGTCCACCCGTTCGAGCCCCCGGAACGCGTACTGTGTGATGTAGGGCCGTTCCTCCACGCGGATGTAGAAGATGCCGCGCTCGGGATCGTCCGACTCCGCCACCCCGATCTCGACATCGGAGAAGTCCCCGGAACTGAAGAGGCGGCGGATCGCGTCCTGGATCTGGGGTTGGCGCACGACGTTGCCCGGGCGGAGGCCGCTCCGGGTGATGACGATGTTCGCGGAGTGGCGTTGATTCCCCACTACCACGACCGAATCGACACGGACCGACGACTGGTCGAGCTGAATCTGCGCCGAGGCCGGCTCCGCCGCGGCGAGCCCGAGGATCAAGCCCGTCAGCACCAGTCCGCCCGCCGCGCTGGCAGGCGGCCGCCGGCGGTTCATTTCGCCGAAGAAGTCGTGGGCGTGGCAAACACCAGGCTGTCCTCATCTTCGGCGATATCCACGCGGATCTGATCGCCGGGCTCGAAATCGGCCATCAGGATCCGCTCGGAGAGCGCATCCTCGACGTGCCGCTGAATCGTCCGCTTGAGCGGGCGCGCCCCGAACTTCTCATCATAGCCGCGGTCCACCAGGAACCGGATCGCCGCTTCGGTAAGTTCGAGTTCGAGCCTTTCCTCCGCGAGGCGCTTCTGCACCTCCCGGAGCTGGATATGCACGATCTCTCCCAACTGCTCCTTCGACAGCGGGTGGAAGACGATCGTCTCTTCGACCCGGTTCAGGAACTCGGGCGTGAACACGCGTTCGATCTCATCCGAGACGCGTTCCCGGATCTGGTCGTAGTCGATCCCGCTCGCATCTTCCGTGAAGCCCACGCGGGTCGAGCTTCCGATGTCACGGCTCCCGACGTTCGAGGTCATGATGACGACGGTGTTCTTGAAGTCGATGACCCGGCCGTAGTTGTCCGTGAGCCGGCCCTCGTCGAGGACCTGGAGCAGGATGTTGAAGACGTCGGGGTGCGCTTTCTCGATCTCGTCGAGCAGGACGACGCTGTACGGCCGTCGCCGGATGGCCTTCGTGAGGGCGCCGGAGTCCTCGTAGCCCACGTAGCCCGGCGGCGCACCGATGAGACGGCTCACCGAGAATTTCTCCATGTACTCCGACATGTCGACGCGTACGAGCGCGCTGTCCTCCGCGAAGAGGAAGCGCGCCAGAGCCCGCGCCAGTTCGGTTTTCCCCACCCCCGTCGGACCGCAGAAGATGAAGCTCCCGATGGGCCGGTCGGGATCCTTGAGGCCCGCCCGCCCGCGGCGAATGGCGCGGCTCACCGCCTCGATCGCCTCATCCTGCCCGACGACGCTCTCGTGCAGTTCGTCCTCCATGCGAAGCAGGCGATCCGTCTCCGCCTCCCTCAGCCGCGTCACGGGAATCCCCGTCCAGCGACCCACGATGAAGGCGATATCCTCCTCGTCCACCGTGGGTCGGAACTCGGCCCGCGCCCGCTCCCATTCGTCCCGCCGGCGCTTGATCTCCTCCTGGACCTCCTTCTCGCGGTCCCTCAGGTAGGCGGCGCGCTCGAAGTCCTGGTCGCTGATCGCGGCGTCCTTCCACTCCGCGAGTTCCTCGAGCTTCGTGTGGAACTCCTGCACCTCGGCGGGCGGCACCTGAGCGGCGAGCCTCGACCGGGCGCCGGCTTCGTCGATCACATCGATGGCCTTGTCGGGGAGGAAGCGGTCCGTGATGTAGCGTTCCGCCAGCCGGGCGGCCGCGGAGAGCGATGCATCCGGGATCTCCACGTTGTGATGGTCCTCGTAGTACTTCCGCAGACCCTGGAGGATCTCGACGGTCTCATCGATGGTCGGAGCTTCGACAATCACGGTCTGGAAGCGACGTTCCAGCGCCCCGTCCTTCTCGATGTACTTCCGGTATTCATTCAGCGTGGAGGCGCCCACGCACTGAAGCTCCCCCCGCGAGAGGGCCGGCTTGAGCATGTTCGACGCATCGATCGCACCTTCCGCCGCGCCCGCGCCGACGAGTGTGTGCAATTCGTCGATGAAGAGGATGACGCCCTTCGCCTGCGAGGTCTCGTTGACGATCGCCTTGAGACGTTCCTCGAACTGACCCCGGTACTTGGTGCCGGCGATGACCGCGGCCATATCGAGCGCCAGGACCCGGTGCCGCTTCAGGCTATCGGGCACGTCGCCCCGCTGGATCGCCTGGGCAAGCCCTTCGACGATCGCCGTCTTGCCCACCCCCGGCTCGCCGATGAGTACGGGGTTGTTCTTCTTGCGGCGCGAGAGGACCTCCATCATGCGCTCGATCTCGCCCAGCCGTCCGATCGTGGGATCGAGCTTCCCCTGCTTTGCGAGTTGCGTGAGATCGCGGCAGAAATGGTCCAGCGCCGGGGTTTTCGACTTCTTGTCTCCCTTCGTGCCCGGCGCACTTGAGGGATCGGAAACGGAGGCCGCGGCGGGCGCGCCGCCGGCCGGCATGTCCGTCCCGAGCAGCTTCAGCGTCTCGGCCCGCGCGCTGTCGAGTCCGATACCGGCCTCTCCGAGCACCTTCGCCGCGAGCCCCTTCTCCTGACGGAGGAGACCGAGCAACAGGTGCTCCGTCCCCACGTAGGTGTGGTTGAGTTCCTCCGTTTCGGCCATCGCGTGCTCGAGCACGTTCTTGGCCTGCGTCGTGTAGGGGAGTTCGCCGATCGACGAACTGCTCTTCCCCGTCCGGATGTTCCCCTCCACGAGCTGCTTCAACTCGTCGAGGTCGGCCGAGAGGTTGGCCAGAACCGCGGCCGCGACGCCCTCGCCTTCACGAATCAGGCCGAGGAGGATGTGCTCCGTGCCCACGTAATCGTGCTTGAGGCGGATGGCCTCCTCGCGCGCCATGGCGAGCACTTTCCGAACACGATCCGTGAAGTTGTAGTTCATCCGAGCCTCATGTGGCGTCGACCTGACGGTCGGCAGCGTGACTATCCCGCGCCATTCAAGGCTCTTCGAACGTAGCTCGCGCGGAACGCGTCCGCATCCGCCTCGTCGAGCCGGCGCCCCGCCGCGCGCGCGAGATGTGCGGTCTGGGCGTGGATCATCATGCGGCTGATCACGTCTACCCGGGGTGTTTTCAGAAGTTTCAGCGAGATGCCGAGCCGGACCCCGGAAAGGAGGTTCATCATCTCTTCGAAGGGCAAACTCCTTGCGTGACACAGGATCCCGTAGGCTCGCCAGACCTTGTCCTCGAGCACGTTCGGCGCCTCGCGCAGCAGGACGGCCCGCGCCTGCTTCTCGTATCCGATGACGCGGCCGACCAGGCGTTCGAGCTGGTCGATCAGATCCTCCTCGGTCTTGCCCAGTGTCGTCTGATTCGAGATCTGGAACAGGTTTCCCACGATCCTCGAACCCTCTCCGTATAGACCCCGATAGGTGACGCCGAGTTGCCCCATCCCCTCCAGCACCTTGCGGATCTGACGGGTGAGGACGAGACCGGGCAGATGGATGAAGACGGAAGCCCGCAGCCCGGTCCCTACATTGGTCGGACACGAGGTCAGGAAGCCGAACTCCTGATGGAAGGCGTACGGGAGACGTGCGCCGATCTCCTCGTCGAGCTGATCGAGGTCGCGCCAGGCGGCCGCGAGCTGGAAGCCCCCGCGCAGCGTCTGCAGCCGGAGGTGATCCTCCTCGTTCACCATCATCCCGAGCGCGCGCGTCCGGGAAAGGGCAAGGCCCGAGCCACGACGCGGTCCGGTTTCCGGCCCGCCGATGAGTTCCTTGCTTACGAGGCGTCGCTCGAGCAGGAGCAGGCGATCGACCGGGTCGAGGCGCGAGATCTCCCAGAAATCGACCTCTTCGAGCACCCCCGCCGCATCCGTCGCCGCCCGCGCCTTCTCGAGCAGGGCCTCGCGCTCGTCGCCGGTCGCGTGCGCGGAGAACGAGTAACCCTGGAGGTTGCGGGCGAGGCGTACGCGACTCGAGACGACGATATCGCCATCGGGACCCTCTTCATCCAACCAGTCGAGACCGTGCGTTCCAATGGGCGGCGCGGCCGCCGGCCCGTCCGTCACGAGACTTCCGTCAGCGCGTGGATCGCGTCTCTGAGGTCCGCCGCGGATTCGAAGTCCTCGATCTCCACGGCGCGCTCGAGCCGCCTCCTGAGGGTGGAGAGGCGAACCTGCTCCGGGTCCGCGTCGGGGGCCGTACTCACGTACACCTTCCCCATGTGCTGCGAGGAGCCGTGCACGCGGCGGAGGAGCGCGCGGAGCTGGCGGTGGAACTGGGCGTAGCACTGCGGACAACCCAGCCTCCCCGATTTGCGGAAGTCGCCCGCGCCGGTGCCGCAGTACTCGCAAGCCTCGCCGGACTCGTCGAACAGGTTGTCCCCGGCACTCCCGCCGAGGTGCGCGAGCAGATCCGCCATGGGCGCGGATCCGCCGCCGGCCGCCACACCCTTCAACGTCGCGCAGGTCGAGCAGAGATTGAGCGTGCGCATCTCGTCGTTCTCAATCTCCGTAAGCGTGATCTTCGCCTTGCGCTCTCCGCAGTTTTCGCAGTCCATCCCGTATCTCCGTTACGTCGCCCGGCGCTTCATCACGCGGCGACGAGTCCGCCGGTCTCGATGCGGAGCACCCGACTCGCGCGTGCCGCCAGTTCGCGGCTGTGCGTCACGACGACCAGAGCCGCGCCGTGCCCGTCCACCAGCTCGAACAGCAGGTCGTGCAGGCGCAGCGTCGCCTCGGCGTCCAGATTTCCGGACGGCTCGTCCGCGAGCACGAGCGGGGGCGCGTTCGCCAGCGCCCGCGCCACCGCGACCCGCTGCTGTTCGCCGCCGGAGAGCCGGCGCGGCCGGTGGCTGGCCCGTTCCGACAGCCCGACTTGAGCCAGCAGTTCGGCAGCCCGGTCCCGAGCTTCCTCCCGCGATGCCCCGGCGATCAGCCGCGGCAGCATCACGTTCTCCAGCGCCGTGAAGTCGCGCAGCAGGTGATGGAACTGGAAGACGAAGCCGACGAACCGGTTCCTGAGTTCGGCCAGCCGCTCCGCCCCGAGCTCCGACACCCGTTCGCCCCCCAGCCAGACGTCTCCCGCCGTCGGCCGGTCGAGGGCGCCGAGCAAATGTAGCAGGGTGGACTTCCCTGACCCACTCGGACCTACGATGGCCAGGGCGTCTCCGGGGTCCACGGTCAGGTCGATCCCCTTCAGGACGGGGAGGACTCCGCCGTCGGGGCTCGGAAAGGTCCGCTCGAGTCCCGCCGCCCGCACCGCGGCCGGCGCCGCTTCCCCGCGATCCGCCGTCATTCGTGCCGGATGGCGTCGACCGGCGCGAGCGCCGCGGCCTTTCGCGCCGGATAGATCGTCGCGAGATAGGAGATGAGCAGCGAGCCGACGATGATCAGCGTGACATCGAGCGGCGCGAGCGAGATCGGCAGCCGGTCGATGAAGTAGACATCGCTCGGGAGCGTGATGAACTCGTAGCGGGTCAACGCCCAGGCGAGGGTGGCGCCGAGCGCGGCCCCGAGCGTGGTGCCGACGACACCGATGAACAGCCCCATGTTCGTGAACACTCTTCCGACGCCCCGCGCCGTCACCCCCATCGAGCGGAGGATCCCGATTTCGCGCGTCCGGTCGGCGACCATCATCACCAGCGTCGAGACGATGTTGAAGGAAGCGACGAGGATAATGAGGATGAGGACGACGGCCATGCCGAGCTTCTCGAGCCGGAGCGCGGAGAAGAGGCTGCGGTTGAGTTCCTGCCAGCCCTCCACCCGGTAGGGCCACCCAAGCGCCTCCTCCAGCCGCGCGGACACTTCCGTCGCCTCCCACGGATCGCTCACGTCGAACTCGATCCCGGTCACGGCCTCGCCGAGTCCGAACAGGACCTGCGCCTCGGCGAGCGGGGCCATCGCAAGTTCATCGTCGTACTGGTAGAGCCCCGTCTGGAAGATCCCCGTGACCTCGAAGCGTCGCAGCGCGGCGGAGAGTCCCGCGGCCGAGAGCGTCGCGTCCCGGGTGGACATCGCGATGATGACCTTGCCCTGATAGAGGCCCATCTTCTGGGCGAGGCCGCGACCCACCACGATGCCCGGGTTTCCGGATTCCGTCGGGCCGAAGGGCGGCTCCCCGATGATGAGGTGCTCCATGAGCCCGGCGATCTGCATCCCCTCCGGGTCGTCCGGGATCCCGCGCAGCACGACGGATTCGTTGTAGCGATCGCCCTGCTGAGTGAGGATGACCTTGTTGAAGGCGAATGGAGCCGCCGCGACGACATCGTCGTCCTGTCGGACCCGGTCGAGGACCGTCTCCCAGTCCTCCATCTGGAAGCCGCTGTCGAGTTCCATCACGTGCGCGTGCGGCCCGCCGCTCAGGATTCGGTCCCTGAGACTCTCCTGAAGGCCGTTGAGGACGCCGATCACGACGATGAGGGCCATCACGCCGACCGCGACGCCCCCCACGGCGAGACTCGAGATGAAGGCGACGAGCCTCGAGTCCCTTTCATCCACGGAGCCGGCGCCCGCCAGGGGCCGCCACGGCCGCCGCAGGAAGCGGCCGAAAGCGCGGAATACGCCGAAGACCGACGTGCGCCGTCCGGTCCCGCGCAGGTAACGCCGAGCGACGAAACGTTCGAAACGCCCCCGTCCCCGGCTCATGAGCGTCCCTCCTCGGGACGGAGGATGGGGAAGAGGACCACGTCGCGAATCGATGTCCGACCGGTGAACAGCATCACGAGGCGGTCGACCCCGAGCCCGAACCCGCCGGTCGGAGGCAACCCGTATTCCAGCGCCCGCACGTAGTCCTCGTCGATTTCCATCGCCTCCCGGTCGCCCGCTTCCCTGAGGCGCTGTTGCGCCGCGAACCGGTTCCACTGGTCCGCCGGGTCGTTGAGTTCGCTGAACGCGTTCACGAGCTCGAAGCCGCACACGATGACCTCGAAGCGCTCCGCGAACTCCGGCTCTCCCCGCTTCCGCTTCGCGAGCGGGCTCATCTCGATCGGGTGACCGTACACGAAGACCGGATCCGTGATCCGCTGCTCGACGAGCTCCGAGAACAGCGTGTCCAGGATCTGGATGCGGGAGAGTTCATCCGCGTCGGCGCGCCCCGTCTCTTTGGCCAGCGCGCGGAGATCCTTCTCTCCCGCCTTCCGCGGATCGAGTCCGGTGGCCTCCGCGAACGCCTCATCCCAGCGGATCCGGGTCCAGGGCGCGGCGAGGTCGACGACCGCCCCATCGTACTCGAAACGCGTCGTCCCCATCACTTCGCGCGCGACGTCGCCGATCATCGTCTCGGTGAGGCTCATCACGTCCTCGTAGTCGGCGAACGCGAAGTACAGCTCGAGCATCGTGAACTCGGGGTTGTGCGTGCGGTCGATCCCCTCGTTCCGGAAGTCGTGTCCGATCTCGTACACGCGGTCGAGGTTCCCGACGATGAGCCGCTTCAGATAGAGTTCGTCCGCGATCCGCAGAAACATCTTCCGGTCGAGCCGGTGGTGGTGCGTGGAGAACGGCCTTGCGAGCGCGCCCCCGTAGAGCGGCTGCAGGATCGGAGTCTCCACTTCGAGGAAGCCGCGCGCGTCGAGCCAGCGGCGGAGCTCCGTGACGACCCTGCCCCGGATCCGGAACACGTCGCGGACATCCGGGTTCACCGCCAGGTCCGCATACCGCTGCCGGTAGCGCGAGGCCTGATCGCTGAATCCGCTGTGCACGACGCGCCGCCCATCCTCGGCGACCTCCTCCTTCCCGAACGGGAGCGGACGGAGGGTCTTGGTCAGGAGGACCAGGGACTTCGCGCGAACCGTGACCTCGCCGCGCCGGGTCCGAAAGACGGTCCCCTCGACCCCGACCCAGTCCCCGAGGTCGAGCAGATCCATGAGCGCCGAACCCTCGTCGCCCAGGAGGTTGCGCCGCAGATGGATCTGCAGCCGCCCGTCGCGGTCGCCGATGTGCGCGAAGGCGCTCCCTCCCAGATCGCGGTAGGAGAGGATGCGGCCCGCAACCCGGACCCCTTCGAGCTCGGGAGGATCCCCGCCGTCCGTTGCCCCTTGAGCCGCGGCCTCCACCTCCTCGAACGTCGCGAAGGCCTCGCCCAGTTCGTGGGAACGGTCGAAGGCGCGGCCGTAGGGGTCGACGCCGAGTTCGCGCAGCCGGGCGAGTTTCGCGAAGCGGTCCCTTACGGGCTTCGGCCGCTCCTCCGACCCGTACCAGCAGGAGGTACAGATGCCGTCCCGGAGTCCGGGGGGTTCGGAGCCGCAGGAAGGGCAGTTCATGCGCTCGTCTTGCCGGATTCCTGGAGAAACGCCTGGATGAACCCGTCGATCTCGCCGTCCAGCACGGCGTCGACGTTTCCGACCTCGAGATTCGTCCGGTGGTCCTTGACCATCTTGTAGGGCTGCAGGACGTAGGATCGGATCTGTCGCCCCCACTCGATCCGCGTCTTGGCCCCCTCCAGTTCGGCCCGGCGCGCCTCCCGTTCCTCGACGGCCCGCTGGTAGAGGGCGGCCTGCAGCATCTTCATCGCCTTGGACTTGTTCTTGTGCTGGCTGCGCTCCTGCTGGCACGAGACGACGATGCCCGTCGGGAGGTGCGTGATCCGCACCGCGGAGTCCGTCTTGTTCACGTGTTGGCCGCCCGCCCCGGACGCGCGGAAGGTGTCGATCCTGAGATCGTCGTCGTTGACCTCGATCTCGATGTCCTCATCCACGACCGGGTAGACGAAGACGGAGGCGAAAGAGGTGTGGCGGCGCCCCTGCGAGTCGAAGGGGGAGATGCGCACGAGGCGGTGGACACCCCGTTCGGCCGAGAGATACCCGTAGGCGAACTGTCCTTCCACATCGAGCGTGGCCGACTTGATCCCCGCTTCCTCGGCCGGAAGGAGATCCATGACCTCGACATCGTAGTCGTGCTGTTCGGCCCAGCGCAGGTACATGCGCATGAGCATCTCCGCCCAGTCCTGCGACTCGGTCCCGCCGGCGCCCGGGTTGATCGTGACGAGCGCGCTGCGGTGGGCGTCCTCCCCGCGCAGCATGTTCCGCGACTCCAGGCGGGCGGCCTCCATCTCCGACTGCTCGAGTCCCGCTTCGAGTTCCGCCTGCAGCTCGGCGTCGTCCTCGTCCTCGAGCAGAAGCGCCATCTCGAACAGATCGTCCACCCGGGCGGAGCAGTCCGCCCATGGACGGGTCCAGCCCTTGAGAAGGTTCGCCTCGCCGATGACCTCTTTCGCGCCGTCGCGGTCGTTCCAGAAGTCGGGGGCCGCCATCTTCTTCTCGAGTTCCGCGATGCGGATCAGCTTCGCGGAGATCTCAAAGATACCCCCGTAGCTCATCGAGCCGGCCGCGCAGCGCTTCGGCGCGTTCCTTCTGTCTCACCAACTCCGTCATTCCGGCTCCAGTCCCTCCGCGCGACGCCAAGTCCGTATGGGGTGTGATGCCGTGGTGTCTCCGAACCACGCCGGGCGTAAATAGACCACGTTTCCCCGCGGAAGGCGAACTTTCGAGAGCCGCGTTACACGAGGGCGAAATCGACCCGCCGTGCGTCGCGATCCACGCGGACGACCTGGACCGCCACCGCGTCCCCGAGCCGGTAACTCCTCCGCGTGCGACGGCCGCGGAGGGCGTGCTTCTTCCGGTCGTGTACGTAGTGGTCTCCCGCGAGGCGGCTCACATGGACGAGCCCTTCGACGTCATACGCGTCGAGCCGGACGAAGAAGCCGAAGCGGGCTGTGGCGCTGATCGTCCCGTCGAAGTGATCGCCGACATGCCGTTCCATGAACTCGACCTTCTTGAGTTCCACCGAGTCCCGCTCCGCGCGGGCCGCGTTCTCTTCGCGTGCCGAGGCGTGCCGGGCGGTCGCCGAGAGCCAGTCGGGGCTGATGTCGCGAACGCTGCCGGCGTCCGTCAGCCAGCGAGCCAGTTGCCGGTGGACGACGAGGTCCGGGTACCGCCGGATGGGCGAGGTGAAGTGGAGGTACGCCGGCGAAGCGAGGCCGTAATGGCCCTCGTTGCGCGTCTCGTAGCGGGCCTTGGCGAGACTTCGCAGCACCTGGACCGAGATGATCGGCTCCTCCACCCTGCCCTTCACCGCGTCGAGCAGGCGCTGGAAGTCGCGCGGGCGCGGGTTCCGCTCCGGGAAGGAGAGCCCGAATTCGCCGGCGAGGAGGCGCAGCGTGTCGAGCTTCTCGGGGTTCGGTTCCTCGTGTATTCGGTAGAGTACGGGCACCCCCTGCTCGATCGCCCAGCTCGCCACCGCTTCGTTCGCGGCGATCATCAGATCTTCGATGAGCCGGTGCGAATCGAGCCGCTCGCGCCGCCGTACATCGACGGGAGCCCCCTCCTCGTCGAGTACGACCCTGGACTCCGGCAGGTCGAAGTCGAGGCTGCCGCGCGCCCTGCGCCGCCGACGGAAGCTTCGGCTCACCTCCAGCAACGCCCGAAGATCTTCGGACAGGGCCGGATCCCGCTCCGTCGCCGGAGTGTTCCTGCCGTCGATCGCATCCTGCGCCTCTTCGTAGGAGAGCCGATGGGCGCTTCGGATGACGGCCCGGGCGAAGCGCGTCCCGTGGAGCGCTCCCCGGCGATCGACAGTGAGGAAAGCGGCCAGCGTCAGCCGATCTTCGCCGGGCACGAGCGAGCAGAGGTCGCTCGACAGGGCATGGGGCAGCATGGGCAGCACACGATCCACGAGGTAGACGCTCGTGCCGCGCTCCCAGGCTTCCGTGTCGAGCCCGTCGCCCTCCCGCACGTAGTGCGATACGTCCGCGATGTGAATCCCGATCCGCGCCACGCCCCCCGCGAGCCGCTCGATGGAGATCGCGTCATCGTGGTCGCGGGCGTCCCCGGGATCGATCGTGATCACACGGTCGCTCCGACAATCCTCGCGCCCGGCGAGATCGGCCGGCCGGATCCCCCGCGCGGCCAGCGCCGCCGCCGCCTTCTCGACAGCTTCAGGGAACGCATCCTGGATCCCGTACGCCGCCTGGATCGCGAGCACCGCCACGGCGGGATCCCCGGACGGCCCGAGCACGCGCTCGACGCGGCCCGCGGGGCCCGGACCCTCTTCCCCCCAGTCCGTGACTTTGACGACCACGAGGTCGCCGGACTCGGCCTCTCCGCGCTCGCGCGCCGGGATGAACACGTCGATCCCGAGCTTCGGCTGGGTCGAGCCGAGCCAGCCATGCCCGCGTTCGCGGTGGAAGACACCGACAACGTGCGATCGAGCGCGGTCGAGGACCTCGATGATGGTTCCCCGGGGTCCGCGCCGTCCGCGGTCTTCGATCCGCACCGTGACGCGGTCGCCGTCCACGGCCGTGCCGAGATCGCGGGCGCGGACGAAGATGTCCTCGTCCCCCTCGTCCGGAATGACGAAGGCCGCGCCGCTCTCGATCCGTTGCAACCGTCCGCTGATTCGCCGGCCACCTCGCGATCGGCGGGGGCCCCGGGATCGGCGGCGGCCCCGGTCGCGTCCGCGGGGGGTCAGAGAGGCTTCGCCTCGTCGATGAGCATGATCGGAATCCCGTCGTCGACTTCGTATCTCAGACGACAAGCGTGGCACAGGAGCGCTTCTTCACCG